>CAJTDL010000004.1 GCA_910575035.1 Lachnospiraceae bacterium | reverse complement strand
GTCTATTTTCTGTACCCATTTTTTCAATTTTGAATAATATCCACTTGTCAAAGTCCAATGCCAGAGTTTCGCTGGCAGGATCAATCAGAATTCCGAGAGATCATATATTGCTATATTTTCAAGATTATCATAATTCCTCTGAAAATGGAAGCCTTTCTCTGCAATTATCTGAATAATTATTTTCTCCCCTTATAATATCCCTGTTCCGTCACAATCCCATCCATGTGCACATCATAATGGCACTTTGGCAGGCTCTCCACCAACTGTTGGGAATAAGCAATCCCTACCTTACGGCAGGAAGGATGCTTGGAAAAATAGCGGTCGTAATACCCTTTCCCATATCCCATGCGGTTCCCATAAAAATCAAACCCTACCCCCGGAACCAACACCAATGGCTCCTCGCTCTGGATCATCTCCCCTCCCGTTGGCTCCATCACCTGGAAGCACCCTTTTGCAAAATCCCCCAAAGAAGAAACCAGGTGAAAATCCATAACCTCCCCATGAACCCTTGGAAACGCAACCTTCATGCCGCAGGCCAACGCCTCTTGCGCCAAGGGCAAAAGATTCACCTCATTTCCCAAAGGATAATAAAAACAGACTGTATCTGCATGCCAAAACCAAATATGCCCCCGCAGCTTCATGCAGATCTTTTCCGAGTCCTGCTGCACCTGCTCTTTTGAAAGCATTTCCCGCTCCCGCTTCAATCTCTCCCGCACCTTCTCTTTTGCCGTCCCATCTGAATTTTCCTTAGTTTGCTTCTTTATTTCCATATTTTTCCCCTAAATTCTCTGTAGTCCCATCAGCATTTACCACATCAATTTGATCCAACTGTGCCCGCAAATTCCTTCGGATATCCGCCAAAAACTCCTGGCGCAGCAAAGCCTGTTCTTTCCTCTCTGCCTCTGTCAGCCCCTCAGCCTTGGACTTTCTGGCCAACATATTAATCCGGTCTATTTTCCCCTGTTCCATAATGCGCTCCTTTCCATCCACATAACCACTTATACAGCTGCCTGCGGCATTCCCTTTTTTGCAGTATCAGCCTACGCTTTTTTCCACAAAATCCGCAATATAGAAATCCTCATCATAATGCTCCTTGAACAAGGTTCCCACAAATTTTCCTTCAAAGATCCGATGGAGCACGCCCACGTCTTCCCCATTGGCGATCACCATATCCGCCCCTGAAAGAGTGGCTATCCGCGCTGCTGTAAGCTTTGCCTCCATCCCTCCGGTTCCCACATCGCTTCCTGTAGTGCTCTTTGCCATAGCCGCAACTGTACTGTCCAGCTCCTCCACCACCTCTATCAGCTTCGCATCTGGATTCTCATGAGGGTCATCCGTAAACAGCCCGTCAATATCTGACAGCAGAATCAGCAGATCCGCCCCCACCAGGGAAGCCACAAGGGCAGACAGGGTATCATTATCCCCAAACTGCATCTCATAAGTGGATATTGTATCATTTTCATTCACAACTGGAATGATGCCCATACGAAATAATTCTTCAAAGGTATTCTGCGCATTTTTCCGTGCCACATTATCCAGCATGGTTCCCTTTGTCAAAAGAATCTGCGCCGCTGTCTGATGATACTCTGAAAACATCTTCTGATATGTCATCATCAGCCTGGCCTGTCCCACAGCTGCACAGGCCTGCTTTGTAGAAATGCTGTTTGGCCGCTCCTGCAGCCCAATCACTTTGCGCCCCACGGCAATCGCCCCTGAGCTGACTAAGCACACATCCAGTCCCCGGTTACGGATATCACAAAGCTCCCTTACCAGCCGCTCCACCTTCCCCAGGTTCAGCCGCCCGGTGGCCTCATGGTGCAGTGCCGCAGACCCAATTTTTACTATAATCCTCTTTTTTCCTTTCAAATATTCCTTCGTATCCATTGCGTCCCTTCCCTCCGACTCTAATCTACATTTCTTCCTTCTGCATCCTCTCCCCATTCCCCTGCCATTTTTGCGCTGGGATAAATCTGCTCCATGCGCTGGTCAGGAAACTGCCGGTCAATCCATGCCTCCGCCTCATTTCCAGCAGGGATCCCCTGCGCCCGTTCCCCATACCTTCCAAGGGCGGCTCCGGAAATTCCCATATCCCACACCATAAACACAATCATCAGCCATGTAAGTCCTTTCCCAAGCTTCATCGGCACTTTCTCAATCCACTTTGACACCAAAGGGTACAGCCGTTTCATCCACACCCATGCCACAATCCCCCAGAAAAAACAAAACAGCAGGTTAATCCTTCCACCCAGATTAAACGGAATCTTGCTGTAATCCCAAAACACAGCCCCAAAGGCAATCTCTGTGAACACGCTGCATACATACTCAAAAGCGCCCCCTAACAATGTCCCAGCCAGGAAAATATAACGGTCTTCCCGCTCCCGGTAACGGTATAACAGCATAGTAGCCCCGGAAAACCCTATGCCCCAGACCAGGCTAAAGGCTCCGTACACCAGGCTGCTGCGGCTCATCCACCTGCCCATGGAAAACCGACAGAATACCGTCTCAATCACATCCCCCAGGAATGCGCCCCAAAAAAAGACCCATACCACCTTATGGAAGCTGCATCCATAGGCAAACACAGCCTTTTGGCGCATAAGCTTTTGCTTTTCTTCCTCTGTCCTCGCCCCTTCCTTCTCCAGCCTGGAAAACGCCCGCTCCATACGCCTGTTCACCTGGTTTGTGATCACGACCCGCAACGAACGGGACGCCTGGTTCAGCCCCTCTGCAATCTCTGACATAGCCTGATTGGGATGGATGGCTTTACACAGAACGCCAACCGTCATTACCACATCTGCCGCCAAAACCATAACCAATAGCAGCAAGGCCGCAATTCCAGGCAAATACGGGACTTTCCGGACAATTGCCGCAAACAGCGGATTGAAGAACTTCAGGTTCACAAGCCCTAATACTCCCCAGGCTATGGAATTAGCAAGGCAGATGTAGCTGCCAGCATGGTATTTCTTATCTGTATAGTCCCATAACCGCAGATGGAAAACCTTTTCCAACAGGAGCCCTGTCACCAGCTCTGTCACTGTCCCCACAATCATACATCCCAGGAATAGATAAAACCACTCCTCCCGCAAAGGAGCCATGAAAACCGCTGTAAACACTGTGGCAAAGCCGTATGCCGGGCACAAAACCCCGTTCAGGAACCCCCTGTTTACAAATGCCTTCTTCCCTGCCGCCGCATAGGCCACCTCCAGGCACCACCCCAGAAAGCTGTATAAAAAGAACATCCATGACAACTCGTAAACTGTATATTCCATATACCCTCCTTTTGCCTCCCCCTTTCGTTCTCCAAACATTTAACCATTATAATATTTGTGTCGATATTAGTCAACAAAAGAAGATGGAATTGCAATCCTTCTATTTTCTATGCTATAATCAATTTACTTTCTATAATTAAGGAGACGCAAAATCAATGAAATCATTTAAATTAAGCACGCTCCAGGAGCAAGCCGGGCTTTTGGAGGCAATTGAAAATACCGATATCTGTACCTTTTGGTACTACCCACAGGAAAAGCTCATTACCATGAACAACCGCACCGCCCAAATATACCAATGTCAAAATATTTACACAGATATGCCCAGGAGTTTTGCTGATGATTTTGTCCATCCTTCTACACAGCCAGGCTTCTATGAAATGTACCGCCGGATTGACGCAGGGGAAAAGACGGCGCAGGCTTCTTTTAGCAGCATTGACCAGAAAAACTGGTGCACCGTCACCCTTACTACCATTTCCTATGACAGCCAGGGAAACCCAGAACAGTCCTTAGGGATCATACAGAATATTTCAGAAATGAAGATGCAGGAAATGGAAAACTACAACAGCCAAAGAAGGCTTGGCAGCATTATTGACGCATTGAGCAACATCTATATATTCAACTACTTTATTGACCTTGAGTCCATGCAGTTCACAGAGATTACCGGGCTGGATTACACCACGTCCCTCCTTGGAACCCAGGGGAATGCCGCCTATGCTTTCAGGCAATTCGTTGATACATTGATTGATGAGTATTACAAACAGGACTTTACGGTATTTGTGAACCTGGATACCCTGGCGGAGCGGATCGGGAAACTGCAGCATATTTCCCTGGAATACCTGAGCCTCAAGCAGGGCTGGTGCCGCGCCAGCTTTATTGTGGTAAGCCGCAACAAATCTGGCCTGCCCAGCCAGGTGGAATTTGTAGTGGAAAATATCAGCGCCCAGCGTCAAAAGGAGCTGGAAGCCAGGGAAGCCCTGGAAAGGGCCTATGAGAGCGCCAATAAGGCAAATGCCAGCAAATCCGCCTTCTTAAACAATATGTCCCATGATATACGGACTCCCATGAATGCCATTGTGGGCTTTGCAGGCATTGCCGCCGCCCATATCAACGACAAAGAGCGGGTACAGGACTGCATTGCCAAGATCATCTCCTCCAGCAAGCACCTTTTGTCCATTATCAATGAGGTGCTGGATATGAGCCGCATTGAAAGCGGGAAGATACATATCCAGGAACAGGAGGCTAACCTCCCCACCATTATGCATGACTTTATGAGCATGATCCAGGATCAGGTGCGGACAAAAGGGCTTGAGCTTTTTATTGATACCATGAACCTAATCCACGAGAATGTATATGCAGACGAAGCAAGGCTCCATCGGGTGCTTTTAAACCTGGTGGGAAATTCTGTTAAATTCACCCCTACAGGCGGTATGATCTCCATCCGGCTTTTGGAAAAGCCCCAGACTTCTGAAAAATACGGCAATTATGTCCTTTCTGTCCGCGATACTGGGATTGGCATGGGCAAGGAATTTCTGCCCCATGTATTCGAGCCCTTTGAGCGTGAGCGGACATCCACCGTCAGCAAGGTGGAGGGAACCGGGCTTGGTATGGCTATTACGAAAAATATTATTGAAATGATGGGCGGCAGCATCTCTGCACAAAGCGAGCAGGGAAAGGGCTCCACATTTACCATTGAGCTTTCCCTAAAGCTTATGGACAAAGCTATGGGGGATCCGTGGATTGCACAGCTGGAAGGGCTCCGCGCCATGGTGGTGGATGATGATTACAATGTATGCGACAGCGTATCCAAAATGCTGGATAAGATCGGCATGGAGCCAGAATGGACCATGTCTGGGAAGGAGGCTGTCCTCCATGCCAAATCTTCCCTGGAAATGGGGCGGCCATTCTCTGCTTATATCGTAGACTGGAGGCTGCCAGATATCAGTGGCGTGGAAGTGGTGCGCCAGCTCCGCCAAATTATGGGGGATGAAATCCCAATCTATATCCTGACGGCTTATGATTACAGTGATTTCGAAGAGGAAGCAAAAAAGGCAGGCGTCACGGCCTTTTGCCAAAAGCCCCTCTTTTTCTCCCAGCTCCGGTCAGCGCTTTTGGGAAGCATTGGGGAATGCCAGGAACAGCAGCAGGAAGCAGAAGATACGCTGGATGAGAGCCTGTGCGGGAAACGTATTTTGTTGGCGGAGGATAATGAGCTCAATCAGGAAATTGCGGTAGAAATCCTGACAGAGGCAGGATTCCTCGTGGAAACAGCAGATAATGGGGCTGTGGCCGTGGAGAAAATCCAGCAGGCACAGGAGGGGGATTACGATATTGTGCTGATGGATATCCAAATGCCAGTGATGGATGGATATGAGGCTACTAGAAAAATCCGGGAACTGGATGCAGAATGGGTGAAGACCCTGCCGATTCTGGCTATGACAGCCAATGCCTTTGAGGAAGACCGAAGGCATGCGCTGGAAGCAGGAATGAATGGGCATCTGGCAAAGCCCATTGATACAGAAGCGATGCTGCAGACACTGAAAGAAATATTAGTGGGATAAAGAATTGTTGCTATGAGCGGCTTCAGGCCGTGAATAGTAACGGATAAAGGGGAGCTCTTTATGGATTATGACTTGACACAAGGAAATATCCTGAAAAAATTGCTGAAATTTGCTTTTCCAATTATGGTTGGGAATATGCTTCAGCAATTGTATAATGTGGCAGACACGCTTATCGTTGGAAGGTATTTGGGGCAGGATGCATTGGCGGCAGTAGGGTCTTCCTATACCCTTATGGTATTTGTAACATCCATCCTTCTAGGGCTTTGCATGGGAAGCGGGGCTTTTTTTTCCATACAGTTTGGCAGGCGGGATTTTGACCGGATGAAAAAAGGCATATTTTTGTCGTTTCTTTTGATTGGGGGAACCGCTCTGCTGCTGAGCGGGGCGGCTTATGGGGGAATGGGGCAGATACTCCTTTTTTTAAATGTGCCCGGGAATGTGGCTCCTTTAATGGAAGAATACCTGCTGTGGGTTTTTGGGGGGATTTTTGCCGTGTACCTTTATAATTTTGCGGCAAACCTGCTGCGGGGAATTGGAAATTCCATGGTACCGCTGTGCTTTTTGGGCGCTTCGGCTGTTTTGAATATATTTTTGGATCTGCTGTTTATCTGCTGCTTCCATTGGGGAGTGGGCGGGGCTGCGGCAGCTACGGTGCTTTCCCAGTACCTGGCAGGCGCCGGGATTATGTATTATTGCGTAAAACATTATCCTGAATTGCGGGTAAAACGGGAACATTGCCGCCTGGAGCGGCAGATCCTCCGGGAGTTGGCCGGGCTGTCCTGCCTGACTTGCCTGCAGCAGTCTGTGATGAATTTTGGGATACTTCTGGTGCAGGGGCTGGTGAACAGCTTTGGGGCTGTGGTAATGGCAGCTTTCGCGGCAGCAGTAAAAATTGACTCCTTTGCCTATGCCCCGGTGCAGGACTTTGGCAATGCCTTTTCCACTTATGTGGCGCAGAATTATGGCGCTGGAAAAGCGGAGCGGATCCAGAAAGGGATGCGGGACGCTGTACTGGCAGTATTTCTGTTTTGCCTGGCGGTATCGGCACTGGTATTTGTTTTTGCAGAAAAGCTCATGGGCGTGTTTTTGGAAGAAGGAAATGGAGGGGCGGTTTCCATTGGCGTACAGTATTTGCGGATGGAAGGGGTGTTTTACTTTGGGATAGGGCTGCTGTTTTTATTTTACGGGTATTTCCGGGCAGTGCACAGGCCTGGAGTATCTGTGGTACTGACAGTAGTCTCATTGGGAACACGGGTAGCCTTGGCTTATGCGTTGTCTGCAGTACCTGCTTTGGGCGTGACAGGGATTTGGATGTCGGTGCCGATTGGATGGGGGCTGGCGGATCTGGCTGGGATGTGCTATTATTTCCGCAGCCGGAAAATGCCAACTGACGGCATCCATTAGGGAAAGGACGGCGCGGGTTATACTAGTATAACCCACACAAATTACCGATACCTTTCACGCAGGATATAGATTCAGCCTGCAAAACTATATTTTGCAGCCTGGATTTTTCCTTACCTTTTTGCAGTTTAGGATATAAGCCGGCGGGATATTCCTGTTCTCCTTTTTAATGGAAATAGCTGGGAAAAACCTGCAGAATAGGGGGATTTTACATTTGGTATACTGAAAGGTGATAAATGCCCCTTCTCTGGCCAAGCACTTTCTGCATGTTTTCAAAATCTTGTTGGATGATTCTTTGGGCAGGCTGGCAAAAGGAAGGCCGGAAATAATATAGTCTGCCTTGTGAATTCCATATTTTTTCATGTATTCCCCCATATTCCCTGCTGTGTCATGGATCACACGGACGTTGGGGAGCCTGCCGTATTTTTTCTTTAACATTTTATAGAAGCTATCATTGATTTCAAAGATTAAAAATTTCGTGCCTTTGCGTTTGGCCTTTACCACTTCTTCGGTAAAGATGCCTGTCCCTGCGCCAATCTCTACGATGCATTCCGCAGTATGGAAATCCACATCCTCTACCATTTTAATCGCCAGGTGCCTTGAGCTTGGCTTTACGGCGCCAACGCTCCTGGGATGCAGCAAATATTGAATAATAAAAGACATTTTGTTTGCTCCTTTCGTAATTTCCCTTTGTAACCACAAATATAACCATATCACAATTCCCCCAAAAATAAAATACTTTTTTGCACTTGACATAAGTACGAAATCATACTATAATTTTTTGATATGATTTCGTACTTATTTTATGGAGGTGGAAAATGAAGGCTTATACTTCAAAGGAAATGAAACGCTTTAACTACCTATACAGTGAAATTAATGCAGCATACCACGAATTGTCTTTGAAACTGGGAATGTCCGACAGCTCAATGATGGTGCTCTATGCCATCTGCGATAATGGGGACAGCTGCCCGCTGCTGGAAATCTGCCGCAGCTCCGGCGTAAGCAAGCAGACGGTCAATTCTGCCCTGCGTAAGCTGGAAGCGGAAGATATTGTTTACCTGGAGGCCGCCGGCAATAAACATAAAATTGTCTGCCTGACGGAAAAAGGCAGGGAGCTGGCAAAACGTACAGCGCTTCTGGTAATCGAAATGGAAAACCAGATCTTTGCTTCCTGGCCAAAGGGGGATGTGGAGAAATACCTGGAATTGACAGAACGGTTCCTGGCTGACTTTCGGGAAAAGGCAGGAAAGCAGTTATGAAAGTTCAATTATCCGATCACTTTTCCTACCGAAAATTACTGCGGTTTACATTCCCATCTATGGTCATGCTGGTATTCACTTCCGTCTATGGGGTAGTAGATGGGTTCTTTGTGTCAAATTTTGTGGGGAAAACGCCTTTTACCGCCGTGAATTTTATCATGCCATTTTTGATGATATTGGGCTCCTGCGGCTTTATGTTCGGGACTGGGGGCGGCGCCCTGGTTGCAAAAACCATGGGAGAAGGGAAACAAAAAGAAGCCCAGATCCTGTTTTCCATGGTAGTCTATATTTCTGCCGCCATCGGCCTTGTGATGGCAATCCTGGGGCTCCTTTCCCTCCGGCCGCTGACAGCGGCACTGGGCGCAGAGGGGCAGCTATTAGAAGACAGCGTTACCTATGGGCGCATTATTCTGCTGGCAATCCCGGCATATATCCTCCAATACGAATTCCAATGCCTGTTTTCAGCCGCGGAAAAGCCAGGCCTCGGGCTTTTTGTAACAGTCGCAGCAGGCATAACAAATATGGCCCTTGACGCTTTATTTGTAGCAGGATTCCACTGGGGATTAGAAGGGGCTGCCGCCGCCACAGCCATCAGCCAATGCGTAGGCGGGATTATGCCCCTGGTTTATTTTGCCAGGCCAAACAGCAGCCGCCTGCGGCTTGGAAAGGCAAAATTTAATGGAAGAGCCCTGGCAAAGGCCTGCGCCAATGGATCTTCCGAACTCATGAGCAATATTTCCATGTCTGTGGTGAGCATGCTCTATAATATACAGCTTTTGAAATACGCTGGTGAGGATGGGGTTGCTGCTTACGGAGTGCTGATGTATGTCAGCCTGGTGTTCCAGGCAGCCTTTATTGGATATTCCGTGGGATCCGCCCCCATTATCGGATACCACTACGGCGCACAGAACCATAAGGAAATGAAAGGGCTGCTGCAAAAAAGCCTGACCCTGGTCAGTGTGTTTGCAATAATCATGTTCTCAGCCGCCCGCTTTATGGCAGAGCCCTTATCCCTGGTCTTTGTGGGATATGATGAAGGGCTGCTTCATATGACTGTCAGGGCTTTTTCCATATTTTCCTTTTCCTTCCTCTTTTCGGGGATTGCCATCTTCGGGTCGTCCTTTTTCACCGCGCTGAACAATGGGCTGGTGTCAGCAGGGATCTCCTTCCTGCGGACCTTGGTATTCCAGATTGTGGCCGTCCTAGCCTTCCCGCTGTTTTGGAAGGTAGATGGGATCTGGCTCTCCACAGTGGCGGCAGAGGTAATGGCTATGGTGGTGACTGTGCTGTTCCTGTGGGTGAACCGGAAAAAATATAGGTATTGACCGCCTAAATGGCTCCATATGCTTTTGGGGGAGCCATTTTACCTTTTCAAAATTTTTTCAATCACAATATCCTGCTGTTCCTCTGTCAAGCCTGGGTATAAGGGCAGGCTTATGATATTTTGGTATAGACGCTCGGCATTTGGGCAGAATACGCCCTGGTAGCCATGCTTCTGGTAATAAGGATGGCGGTATACAGGAATATAATGCACGTTTACCCCAATCCCATCCTCCCTTAAACAGGCAAATACTTTGCCTCGGTTCTGTCCCAAAAACTGCAGCACATATAAATGCCATCCACTTTTTACATCCGGCAATTGTGCTGGGCAGGCCAGGCTTGGGCATTGGGCAAAGGCTTTGGTATACCGCTCGGCCAAGTATCCGCGGCGTTGGATAAATGCATCCAATTTCCCTAACTGGCTGCTGCCCAAGGCTGCCTGCAAGTCTGTTATGCGGTAATTAAAGCCCAATTCCAATTGCTCATAATACCAGCCGCCTTCATTCTTTTCCAGAAGGCCTTCCTCCCGGGTAATGCCATGGCTGCGGAATAATTTCAGGCGTTCATAGAGTTTAGCATCATTGGTCACCACCATGCCGCCTTCCCCTGTGGTAATAGGCTTTACTGGATGGAAACTAAAAGTAACCATGTCCGATGGAAGGGAGCCAATCTTGTGTCCTTTGTATTCCGCTCCCAGGGCATGGGCGCCATCCTCAATAACCATTAGCCCATGCTCTCTGGCAATCCGGTGGATTTCATCCATCTCACAAGGCTGTCCGGCGAAATGGACGGGGATAACCGCTTTTGTCCTAGACGTTATTTTACGTTCAATATCTGCCGGGTCAATATTGTATGTATCTGGGTCAATATCTGCAAATACCGGCCTTCCGCCGCAGTACAGCACACAATTGGCAGAAGCCGCAAATGTAATCGGGGTGGTAATCACCTCATCCCCTGGCTCAATGCCGGCTGCCAGGCAGGCAATGTGCAGGGCTGCCGTGCCGTTTGAAACGGCAACGGCGTATTTGGCACCTGTATAGGCGGCTACCTTCCGCTCAAAATCATCCACAGCCGGGCCTGTAGTCAGGTAATCCGAACGCAGTACGCCTACAACTGCCTGGATATCCTCTTCTGTAATGGTCTGGTGTCCGTATGGTATGTACATGTTATTTCTCGCTTTCTTTTTTTGGTTTTTGTTGATATATATGGAAATATATATATTTCTATTTCTGTTTTTCATACTACATTAAAACTCAAAGATTTATCATCCCTTCTGCAATCCGCACCGCCCCCTGCCCATCCACAAACTCCTGCATCCTATGGGAACGCTCCTGCCGCAAGCCCGCGTTTTCAAAATATTTATCTAAAAGCCTGCTTATATGGCTTGCCACATCCGTGCCCCTGACATCGCCTGCATAATCAATAAGCTGGATTTCCCGGAACTTTTCCACATTTCTGATCTGATTATCTGCCATGGCATAGGAGATAGTGGGCACGCCCATAGCACAGAGCTCATAAAGAGTCGCCCCCCCTGCTGCAACTGCCAAATCAGCCCGTCCCATATGGGTTTCCATATCTGGAACTGCTTTGTAAAAATGAATGTTGCCCTCCTTTTGGTATTGCATACGCAAAGGCTCATACTGGAGGTCATACATGCCGCAAATCACCTCAACGCGCCCATAACGCTGCCTATCCATTTTTTCCAATATCTTCCCTAGTATCCCATAAGGGTCTGTCCCGCCTGAAAGCAGCAAAAGGTTCTCCGTCGTAGGCTTTATGGGCTTTTTTCCGCAATTCTGGAAAGCCTTCCTAAGAGGGGCATATTCCGTCCCCAATAAAAGCCTTGGCTTATGCCCCGCTTGCTTCCCTTCCTTTTGGCCTTCCATCCTGCCCTGGCTTTTTAGGCCTTCCCGGCTTTTCTGGTACCTTTCATGGAAATGATGGGATTCCCAGTCCACTGCATAGTAGATCAGGGCGTCTACAGGGTAGTGAAAACGGTCTATGTCATCTATGTAAATAATCTTTGCCATCTGGGAAAGCCTTTCCAGGTACATGGGGGTCACCTGGTAGCTGTCAACCAACAGCTTTTGGATCCCCCTTTCCTTTATCACTTTCTGCAAAGCCGGCAGCTCCTCCTCCATGTTATCCCAGGGGCTGTGAAGGACAATGGAGCCATAGCCCTTTTGCTCCAGTAACGGGACAGCCTCCTCGTCTGCCAGCAAAAACACCGCCTGCTCCCCCAGCTCCTCTGCCGCTTCTGCAATTGACAGGCAGCGCATGATATGGCCTGTCGCAATGGTTTCATTCATATCCGCTCTTATATATAGCATTGTATGCCTCCGTCAATAAAAGGATTTTACCGCTGCAGTTTCTTCCTTAGCCAATTACCTCCATGGAAAGAGGCGTCCCTTTGGGGATATCCTGATTTACAGGCTTCCCCAGCACGCTCTGGTAATACTTTGGCTTTATCCCATAGCCTGGGCGGATGGAACGCAAGTTTTCCGGCGTCAGGATATCCCCTGCCTTCATATCCTGTACTACAAACAGGGATTTCCGGAATGCGATATTGCCTATTTCCTGCTCCGAAGCCCCATACCGCACGGTTCCAATTGCCTTCTCCGCCTGCCTCACATCTGACGCCATCTGCTTAAATTCCTGCGGCTCCATAGAAAAAGAAGCATCTGGGTTCTCAATCTCCCGGCTAAGGCAAAAATGCTTTTCGACCACCTTCGCCCCCAAAGCCACTGCCGTTACCGCGCCTACCGATCCCTGGGAATGGTCAGATAAGCCCACGGGAACATCAAAAACCTCCCCCATATCCTGCATGGTACGCAGGTTCATCCCATCCGTAACTGCCGGATAAGCGCTGGCGCACCGAAGCAGGGCGATCTGCCCATTTCCCATTTTCCGTATGGACTCCACAGCCTCCCTTATTTCTTCCAGGGAAGCCATTCCAGTGGATAGGATCATGGGCTTCCCTTTCGACGCCACATATTCGATTAGGGGGATGTCCACCAGCTCAAAGGAGGCTATTTTGTAGAAATCCAAACCCATATCTTCCAGAAAATCCACCGCCGTCCGGTCAAATGGCGTGGACAGGAAATCAATTCCAATCTTTTCTGCCTCCTTCTTTAACTCTGGCTGCCATTCCCAGGGCGTGCAGGCTTTTCCATAGAGCTGGTAGAGGTTCTCCCCCTTCCAGGTTCCGGACGTAATCTGAAAATATTCATTGTCACAGTCCATGGTAATTGTGTCCGGGGTATACGTTTGGATCTTAATGCAGTCCGCCCCGGATTCCTTGGCTGCATAAATAATATCTTTCGCCCGCTGGAGGCTGCCCGCATGGTTTGCGGACATTTCCGCTATAATATAAGCAGGGGAATCCTTACTGATGATTGTCCTGCCCTTTATTTTGATGTTTTCCATATGAAACGCTCCCTTCTGTGTTTGTCAGATATCCACGGCAAATAACATCTGCCAAATGACTATTAGAACCTTATCCCATTTATGCTTTCAAGAATAATCCTTTTGCTTCTATCATGCAAATAAAACGGATTCAATTTAGATTTTTTGTATTGCATATAAGAAATTCCCGTCTTATCCATCAAAAGCTTAGTAAAATACCTCTCCCAGCTTAAATATCCCTTACTATCAATATACTCTTCTGGTTTTTTCAATACTTCCTTAATCTCTTTTTCCTCAATCAAGCCTGAATTCAAAATAATCCACTCAAAAGATTCTGGCAGATAAAGATGTATGTTTTTATTTTTTATCACCTGATGATACAAACGGTTCATCTCTGGGCCAATTGCCGCTCCATCGGCAACAATACAAACTTCTTCTCTCCCAATGCCATCCAAGGCCGCAAATAAATTTGATTTTCCATCGGCGCTCTCGCATAAGATTCCCCGTTCTTCACTGACAGCCTTAAAAAATTCATAGCCTGCATTAGAATCCTCTGTAATGATTTTCTCAGGCTTTACGGGAATGCTTCCTGTGTTGGAATAAATCTGGTACATTTGCTGATATACTTTCTTTGTATCATGATATTTTCCAGACGCATGCAGTCCATAAATTTCTTCTACGCTATATGGCAGATTATAAAGATTTTCCCTAGTAATTAATACAAAATAATTATCTGAGCCATGTATGGAGGCTGCAAATTCTTCTGTATTAAGAAACGCATTCTCCTCATCTATAAAAAAAATACTTTCAAATGAATTTTCCAAAATCAGTTTCCAATTCCGTCCTTCCAGCACCCTGCACGGCACATCACAGACAACTTCTACCCCGCTTGAATCCCCCAGATTTTCTGCCTGCCGCAGCATATTGATTAAGGTCGTTTTCCCAGAGGCGCTGTCACCCTGGATTATGCTAATATTCCTTTTTACTTCAAATTCATAATGTAACCGATTATTTTGTATCACAATCCTGTGTTTTCCCTTCATCTATCCCACCTATACATATTTCCCTGCAATCCTGGCAAATCCCAGCATATCATGAACCATATCCCCCGTGTTCAGAATCCTGGCTTCAAATCCTCCCTCGCCAAAGTCCATAATATGCCTCAGGTTAATGGTCAAATCCTTCCTGTTTGCAATCTCCAAAATCCATTTTGCGCAATTGTCACCACAAACGGATGCATTAAATACTTTACCTGTGCCATCGAATGCCATCAGCATCAGCGTCTTTACCCCTCCAGACAATTCTTTTGTTGAAATAGGCCCCAAAACAGGGCTTTCAATCAGCCGCGCACTGACCACTTCTGAATGGTCTACATCCCTTATCATGCAAACTGACAATTCTTCTGTAATCCATTCATCTTCATACTGATTATCAAAATATGTGGGAGGATGGTAAATTGCCCCATCCATTTTCCCTAGATAAATACTTAACATGACAGGCCTCCTATCCTTATTTCCACTGGCAAAGATTTTCATGGCAAATTTTTTGTACACTGAAATATCAATGGCATTGCAAAAATATTAACATTGGCCTATGCGGATGCCAACTATTCTAAAGCCTGGATAGAAATCAAAACCACCATTTCTATCCAGGCTCAAACAGGCTCATTGTTATTCAAATCCTTCCGCTCACGATATTTCCTATTAAAAAAGGCACTTATCAATTTTAAAGAATCATGCTTCTTTTTAGTATTCTATCACTTTTCACCACTCTCCACAAGCACTTTCAAATCATTGCACCCTTCTTTTCATCAATTTTTGTTACTAATCATGGCCTGGGAGCCGCTCATAGCAACAATTCGGGCCGATATTTCAAGTTTTTCTTTACAGAAACCGCCCCTCACTCCTGAATCATGTTTTCACGGAATGCGCAGTTTAGCGCATTCCTGAGCCACGAATAGTAATTAAAAGTTTTCCTGGCTCCCTGCTGCAGGGAATTTAAATTCACACATTTACTTTTTTTCTGTATTCCATCCCATGCTTTTCATAGCCCAGCTTTGTAAATATGCAGTTTGAGGCCCGGTTTTGAGGTTTTACATAGGCTTTCACTGTAATGGCCTGGAAGCCTTCCTTCTGTGCCACATGCCTTACCTCATCTTCTGCAAGCAAAATCAATTTCTCTCCATACCCTTTTTGGCGCTCCCCTGGCGCTATGCTGTAGCTGATTTCCACTGCGCCCTCATAAAAATCCAGGCGGAGCATCCCTTTTTCCTGATTTTCCCTGCCGTTTCCTTCACTAAAGATATAAATCTGAGAATTTTTTTCCTGATATTTTTTTCCGAACCACGCCAGATGGCCTTCATAATCAATGGGTTCTGTGGAAAAGGAATTTTTCCGCACCTCCTTATCATTTGCCCAGGAAAAAAGCAAATCCACATCCTCCCATTTTGCTTTTCTCAAAAAGCAGCCTTTGCTTCCCGTACATCTGTCCCAAGTATCCAATGGCCTTTCCCTTTCTTCCATCATCTGCAATACTTTGTTGCCAATATCCCGTTTTCTATGTTCAGGCATGGTACTCCCTCTACAATTGGATATGCCAACAGACTCTCCAGTGCAAAATAGGAAGACTTCCCCAAAATTAAGTCTCCCTTTGTTAAAGGATCGCATAAAGCATCTCCCTTTTCCATATCTGTATCCTTGCAAATCACCAATAGCGCAGTTACATTTTTTTCATTTAATGAAGTTTCCAATAGCCTATGCTCTATTATGTTATATCCTAATTCTCTTGCTTTTCCAGACAAATCCTTCACATAACCATGATACTCCATCCGTCTTTTCTGTTCCATATCTCCAAATTCATAAGAAGGCTCAAATAAAATAAGATATTTGCCAGTCACTCTATACAGTTCTTCCAATAACTCTTTTTCCTTCCCCCCATTCGGCTCAAGGGCATGTACAGTATAGACAATTTCTATAGAATTATCCCGAAATGGCATCGAAAAAATATCTCCCAAAAAAATATATTTTTTACCGCAAAATCTAAGCATATCCAAAAATCTCTCGCATTCTTTTACCCTAGACCACGAAATATCAAATCCATAACTGCATTCTGGCTGCACATCTAATTGACCCACGACTGGCCCAAATGTGGTTCCTTCCCCTACTCCTGCTTCAAGGATCTTATATTTCTTTGATGATAATTTTGAAATGTAGTAATTTATATATTTGCTTATTTCACTATGATACTGATGATACAATTCCCTGTTATCCATATAATGTTTATTATATGTTCCTGTCTGGAAGTCATAAGAAATCATGATATCTTCCGAAGAATTGTAGTTCCTATTTTCAAATTCCCGCAAATATTTCATAATATTTCCATTATTTTCATATAACTCTTTTATTCGGCTTATCATTTCACCTTTCATTGCCCGTATATTCCTCCTTATGAATGTCACCCTTTTTCATTCACAGTTCCTTTATTATTTTCTCTGGCTTCCCCTTGGTAAGAAATCTTCTTCTGTAAAACGGATTGGTTCAATGCAGGCCAGGCTGCATTTTTTTTATATTCCTGCAATGCATCCAAATAGCCAAAATATTCCCCCTCTTTATATAATTCCGCATAGATTTTTTCTATCAATTCATAATCTTCTGGCGTATCCATTGTCCATCTGATTTTGCTGCAATCCTCACCCAACCCCACATGGCGATGGCAGCAGAAGCGCTGTGGGTTACGGTAGAGATACGGCGTCACATGCTCCAGGCACTCCGCATCCGCCGCTTCTAAATAGGCACATTCCAACGCATCATATTTTATGATTTCCACTGCAAGCCCCAGGGGAAGCCCTTCCCGATAATACAGATAATCCAGGCTTCCTTCCTGTTCAAAATAAACTGCCCCTGCATCAATGATTTCAGCACAGACAAGCACATTATCCCCCGTCAGGCGTACCACTGCATCCGCATTTGCCTTTTTTGCAGCTAAATAGACACGTTCCAGCACATTATCTTCGCTTCCACGAAATACAGAAATCCCATTTTTCATGGCAAACGCCTCAATGCCATCATTCTCTGGCATGCTGGAAGTGGCAATTACAAATTCATCCACCCGTTTGCTGCGCCTTATACGGTCATAAATGTGCCATAGTGCAGGATGCCCGCACAGCTCCATCATTACCTTATTGGGCAATCTTGAAGATCCCATCCTCGCCTGTACAATTGCAACTGTCCGCATCAGCGCCTCCCATCCCATGTCCTTGGATCAATTACGATGTCATTCACTTTCTTAGAAATATCCCATACCTGCTGTAATACTCCATCTGGAAGCCTTTGCCTGCCCGCCTCTTTTTCTAAGGCAAGATTCTGCGCAAGCTGCCCCAGCGTTTCACAGCCTAACAAAAACTCATCTATTTCCGGCTGCCAAAACACAAAAGAGACTGCCAGCTGCCGTATATCCATCCCGCATTCTCCTGCAGCACGGCCAAGTTCTGACAATGCCTCCCCTGCCAGTAACCTTCTGGCTGTCTCTGAATCAGCGCTTTGTAAGAACAGCCCTTGTAAATAGACGCTCCTGGCAAAAATCTGTATTCCTTTTTCCTTTGCCCTTTGCAGCAAGCCCCCTTTCAGCCATCGGACATGGTCTAAAAGATGGAAGGGAACCTGCACGGCATCCACGCTGTCATATAAGTTTTGCACAATATATTCCAGTTCTTCTGGCTCATAGACAGATATCCCGATATTCTGGACTTTGCCCCCTGCTTTCCATCTCTCCAGCTCCTGCAAGACGCCCTTTTCTTTGCAGGCTCCAAAGCGGTGGAGATAGCATAGCCATATCCGGCTGCACCGCAGCCTGCCGCAGCTTTTTTCCAGCTCCTTTACCATGCCATCCGCTGTATCGGCAATCAATTTTGTGCCTATATGGAAAAAATGGCCTGTCGTTTCCTGGTATTTCCCGATTAAATTTTCTGCATCCCCATATGCCCCTGCCGTATCTAAAGTACGAACGCCATGGCACCATGCATAATCCAGGATTTGATACGCCGTTTCCTCACTTGGTTTTCCAGACAGATTGTGAATACCGTATTCCTGCCCGATCTGCGCTGTGCCCAATACCATAAATGCCTCCTATCCCTTATGTGTGCACCCTAAATATACTGCCCACAGTCAATCCGATATACTTGTCCTGTGATGTTATCTGACTTGTCTCCCGCCAGGAATAAGACCAAGTTCGCCACCTCTTCTGGCTCTGTGAGCCTTCGGATGGCACATTCATCCAACACGTATTTCTTAATTAACTCACTTGTATCCTTCTGCCCGTCTGTATTGATAAAACCAGGGGCAACCACATTACAATTAATATTATAGGCTCCCAGTTCCTTGGCAATTGTCTTGGTAAAGCCCTCCACCCCTGCCTTCGCCGTGGAATATGCCACGCTTCCTTCCCGCCCCCTGGATCCATTGATCGAGCCTATGTTAATAATCTTTCCATAGCGCTGCCGGATAAAGTATCCAATGACAGCCTTGGAGTAATAAAATACAGGGTACAGGACATTTTTCATTGTATATTCAAACCTGTCTCCATCCAAACGGGCCAGGGAGCCGTCCTTTGCGCTGGCAGCGTTGTTTACAAGAATCTCTATCTTCCCAAAGACATGGACACACTCTTCTATGGACATAACCGCCTGTTCCAAATCGGATGCATCTGCCTGAACCATATGTACCTGATCTCCATATTTTTGTTTCATAGCGTCTGCCTTTTCCCTGCTGTTCCGATATGTAAAACATACGCGGTATCCTTCGCCTATAAACGCCTCCACCAGAACCCGCCCCAATCCAGAGGCCCCGCCGGTAATAAATACAATCTTACCGCCTTCCATAACATATCCCTCCTGCTGTGCCTTATGCCTATTTTCAGCTCCATTTTCCTTTCATTACTCTGCCGATCCTATTTCCTAACGTCTTTAGCGTTTCGGTTTTTATATCAATGTGTATCCACATTTTTTAAAAGCTCCTGCAGCTTTTCCACAGACAGCCACTCTGTATTGTTTTCTGAACTATATGCAAAACCTGGCTCAATGCGCTTCCCGCCTGGCTGGATTTTATTGGGATTCCACCATTCCATATGAGGATAAATAATAAAATGCTTTTCATATTCATAAGTATTAATAGAATCTTCC
Organism: Lachnospiraceae bacterium; assembly: GCA_910575035.1. Lineage (GTDB taxonomy): Bacteria > Bacillota > Clostridia > Lachnospirales > Lachnospiraceae > Petralouisia. The sequence continues at coordinate 267,517 of CAJTDL010000004.1, read as the reverse complement.
TGGGTTACCATAATTTCATGCAGCTTCTCCCCCTCCCGGATGCCAACCTCTGGCATTCTGCAGCCTGGCAGGATGGCCTGGGCAAGGTCTGTAACCTTAAAAGAGGGGATTTTGGATATAAAGGTCTCGCCGCCTTTTGACTCTTTCAGCGCCTTAATTACCAGCTCCACTCCCTGCTTAAGGCTAATCCAGAAACGTGTCATACGGTAATCTGTGATAGGAAGCTCTGTGCCGCCATTTGCTGCAATATTGCGGAAAAATGGTATAACGGAGCCGCGGCTTCCCGCCACATTCCCATAACGCACTACAGAAAAGCTGATATCCTTTTTCCCTGCATAGGCGTTGGCTGATACAAATAACTTATCCGATACCAGCTTTGTCCCCCCATAGAGGTTAATTGGGTTTACGGCTTTATCTGTAGAAAGAGCCACTACTTTTTTTACTCCGCAGTCTAAGGCTGCGTCTATGATATTCATTGCGCCATTGATATTTGTGCGGATTGCTTCAATTGGGTTATACTCACAGGCTGGCACCTGCTTTAAGGCTGCTGCATGCACGACATAGTCTACGCCGCCAAACGCACGGTACAGGCGGTCTTTATCCCGCACATCGCCAATAAAAAAGCGCAGCTTTTCTTTCTGTTTCTTATATTGGTCCGCCATCAAAAACTGCTTATATTCATCCCTGGAATATATGATAATCTTCTGAGGATTATAATGCTCCAATACATATGACGTAAATGCCTTCCCAAAAGAGCCTGTCCCACCTGTGATTAGAATTGTTTTGCTGTCCAGCATTTTCATCCCTCCAACTTTTCTGTAAAATAATCAGCCACTTCTTGAAATACCGGCTCCATCTGCAATAGCACAACCTGCATGCTTTGCATAAATTTATAGCCAATCCTGGCGCTTTCGATTAAATCTTTTTGGCTGTCATCCTGGAAGGTATACATCTGTGTCCTTAAGGTATACTCCACGCCGCGCAGGCCATCCATAATCAATGCCGCCTCCTCATCCTGATCCAATTCCTTATTTACTTTTTTCAGCCTTTTCAGCAGCCTTTTTAATTCTGCCTGAGAATAGCTGCCTTTTAACACCAACTGTTCCAGCTTTGCATAATCGTTGCCGCCTTTTACTACCTTTTTTTCTAAATTTTTCATCCGTTTGGGCAGCTCCTGAAACCACAAGGCTACCCGTTCTTTTTCCTCTGCCCCAAAATGCGGCTTTACCTTTTTCAGAAGCCTGCCCCCGCTAAATTCCCTCTTGCATTTGCAATAGGCACGGATAGCATCCCGCAGCGCCATCTGTTTGCTGCCATGGACTTTTGCCCCGCCTTCCGTGGCATTGATTACTTTCAAATTTGGATATAGCCGGATTTGCTCCTCAAACCAACTCAGATAGCTTTTTAAAATATGCAGTGTTGGAACCATTCTCCCATCAACGCTCTCCACCAACGGTAAATTCCGATTGGACAAGTCAAATCTGCGATCTGCTTGAAACGTCCCGCTTGCATGTTCCTTTTCCCCAGTAAGCGCCATATCCTGCCCCATCAGGATAATGGTTCTGGCGCCCATAAGCCGTGCAGCCGAGAAGGCCGTGCTTGCTACATTTCCCCCTGTAGGGATTCCCCCCATATAATATTGGGGCGTGTTCCATGCGTCTCCAAAAGCCTGCTGCAGAACCTTCGCTATAATAGCTGTATCAAAATACAATATTTTCTTCCCCTGGTGGCTTTGCATCAATGTATAAGGCACATCCAGACCTGAAATAACAGGAATTTCCTTGATTTCTTCCCTTTCAAAAAGTTCCATTGGCTTCTTGGGATCCACCACCACAAATAAATCCGGAATAATCCCATGGTCAATCAATGGCTTTAATGCCGTATCACAGGCAATGATACAGGCTTTCCCCTTGGCATACTTTAACTCATCTATATTCTTATCTAATGACGGGCCCGCCCCTACGATAATTACAGGCACATTTTGGGGCAGGCTCTGGTGCAGGCTGTTAAAATTATAATGGCTGTATAACATCCGAAGGTTTTTCACATTATTGTAAATAGTCTGGTTTGTAAAATTCACCATCGTATTCCATTGTATTGTAAGGCGTGAAATATACTTCCGTATGGATTCGACCATATCATCCACTTCCTTCGGAAATAGCTTCTCATAATTCCCCATAACCTCCAGGCGGAATTTTGCCATATTATCAATGGAAACCGATTTCTGCATTGTCCATGCAAAATCATTTTCATTGATCCCCTGTACCATAATCCCAGCCATCCTGTCAGCAAACAGCTCTGAGATATCATATTCGTGCAATGCATGAAGAAATATCTCCAGGCATGGCTCATAGACCAAAATGGTTACATCCTTGCCCATTTTCCTCAGCAATTCCTTTATATACCTCCCATCTGAAAAACCTATTACAAAGACAACTGCCCCAAATCCTTTATTCTCCACTTTTTCCGCCAGGCGCTTGGCATAAAGGGAGGGCTGGTACTTTCCAGAAAGGTAATATGCCTTCCCTTTGTGATGTACAGCGCTGATGGTTTCCCCGTTATAGGCTTCTGCCGCCCTCACTTTTACATCTTTGATATATGGCGTTGTGCCATCTTTCCGCTTTATCTCATACTTTTTTCCTTCTATGTATGCACGCCAGCCTGGCAGTTTTTTGTCAATTGCACTCAGATTTTTTTCCCAGATATCATTCCTCATATAAAGCCTCTTCTATTATCCTGATATAATCTCCTGCCATTTTCTGAAGCCCATACAACAATGCGTCTGCCAAAAGCACCGTGTCCTCTGCCGCCACGGCCTCTTCCATATCCTGAAGCACAGACAGGACACGCCCCTTTTCCCCAATTCCCGTCTGCTCTATAAAGAAAAACCAGTCTGGCAAAATCCCTGTCAGGTTTTTTAGCAGACTTCCCATCTCACGAAAGCCTTTCTTTGCATCATTCTCTAACAATTCCACTTTTTGGGCTATTTCTTCAGACAGGGCTTTTAATTCGGCATAAAACTTATCTAAATCCATAATTTATCCCTTGAAAAAAGGGGCTGACTGACGCCAGCCCCCGAATTTGTAGTTTTTTTCTTACTGCAATAATGACAATACGCCCTGTGTTGCCTGGTTTGCCTGCGCAAGCATAGCCTGGCCAGCCTGTGCAAGAATCTGGTTCTTGCTGTATTCCACCATTTCAGAAGCCATATCTGTATCACGGATACGGGATTCTGCTGCCTGGGTGTTCTCTGCTACGTTATCTAAGTTTGCAATTGTATGCTCTAAACGGTTCTGTAATGCGCCGAGAGCGGAACGTTGGGTAGAAATATTATTAATTGCCGCATGAATTTTACTCAAAGTAGCCTGCGCTTTCTCATAATCAGATACAGTTGGTGCACTTACAACTACTGTTGAACCAGGTGTAGAAGTGGTACTTGCTGTCACACTCACAGCATTTACCAAGCTTGCTGCAACTGCTACAGATGCATCATACGCACCTTGAACCGCTGAATTCGCTGATGCCAATGTATTAAATGTAGTACCTTTACCATCACTAAACACTGTATTTCCTGCAACAGTTGCTGATGTAATCGTTGCCTTTACAATTGTTGATGTCTTAGCTGCTAACAAAGCTTGCTTTGCCGCTTCTGCCGTAGCACCTGAAACACCACTTGCATAATATTTTGTTGATATAGTAGCTTCCTTTGTAAAACTAAGGACTTCTGTCAAACCAATTGCACTTGCATTCATTGCATCAATAGAAATCTTAATATTCTGATTGGTATTAGCCCCAACATGTAATCTCTTATCCTGGAACTCACCATTCAACAAATTTTGCTTATTGAACTGTGTTGTAGAAGCAATCCTATCAATTTCTTCTGTCAAAGCCGCCAATTCCTGGTTAATTGCATCACGGTCAATATCCTGGTTCGTATCATTGGAACCCTGAACGGTCAGCTCATTCATCCTTTGGAGGATTGCATGAGCTTCATTTAAAGCACCCTCTGCTGTCTGAATCAAGGACACGCCATCCTGTGCATTGGTAGAGGCTCTCTGGAGGCCGCGTACCTGGCTTCTCATTTTTTCGGAAATCTTTAACCCTGCTGCGTCATCACCTGCACGGTTAATGCGGTAGCCAGATGATAACTTCTCTGAAGATTTTGCCTGCCCGCTCGTAATTACGCCTAACTGCCTGTTAGAGTTCATTGCTGTAAGATTGTGTTGTACGATCATTGCCATAATTTTTTTCCTCCTTGTTTTTCATTGTCCGCAAATCCGTTTGCGTTATGGCTCAGCGCCTTTTCCTGGCGCAGTTTATTTTCTCCTCCCAGCTTCGCCCGGAGGATATTTCCCCTGTAATTTCCAGGGATAAATCTATGCATAAGCCCAATTTCTTTCCGCTGCCCTACATCTTTGTTTAGCCAACGCCAAGTCCTCAAGCTTAATACCGCTCCTCCCCCCTCATAACTACAACTTCCTCCCCACAACGGCGATTTTTTCCCATAATGGTAATTTTTTTCCATAGTACTAATTTCCCCTCGCCTGCTATGTTCCTCCAGAATAAGCCTTTCTGGCATTTCCCAGATTTCTCAGCCTTCCCTTTTCATCCGCCATACCGTTTCAGCGAATTATTCCTGGCTGCCTCTTCCCTCTTGGCTTTCTTCCTTTCCTCTACCAAAATGGCCTTAATCTTCTCTTTCGCTTCTGGTGACAATTCCCTGTCCTTATGGTGCTTCACTGCATTTCCTGGATCTGCCGCCATCCCATATTTCTCCAGAGCCGTGCTCCGTACAATATTCATAGACTTAGGCGCATCCACCAAAACATGCATATTACTTGCGCTCCCTCCAGTAAACACCACCTTGATATTGTCCCCCACCAGCAGGTATTCCCCTGCCTTCACCGTCAATTTCAGCATACAAACCTCCTTGTTTCCAACTTCATTTCCAATATGAATGTCCTAATTCAACAATTTGCTATAGAATGTTGTATAGCAGGCGGCATTTCCCACCCGCTCCCGGGTTTGGAACCTGGGCCAGTCGTTACTATTAAATACACTGATGAGAACAGGAGGTTCGAAATGAGTACCACGCAACCCATTCGCAAAGTCGAAGAAATCGAGGCATTGAAAAACTATTTCCTTCAAGACAAACCCAACCTGCGCAATTATGCTATGGTATGCCTGGGCATCAACTCTGCCCTTCGGATCAGCGATCTACTGTCCCTATCCTGGGGCGACGTCTATGATTTTAAGCATGACCGCTTCCAGCGGCACATCACGATCATTGAGGGCAAAACCAGCAAACTAACCCATAATGCCTTAAATGCAAATGCAGTCCAGGCATTGACCCTCTACAAAGCCAGCCTTCCCAACGTAAACGAAACAGATTTCCTATTCCCTGGGCGCGGCGGCAAGAAAGCCCTCAGCCGTTTCCAGGCCTACCGTATCTTACATGATGCAGGAGAAGATCTGCAGTTTGAAACAGGGCTCAGCTGCCACAGCCTGCGCAAGACCTTTGGCTACCATGCATGGAAAATGGGCGTGCAGCCTGCTGTCTTAATGAACATCTTCAACCATTCTTCCTTCCAGATCACAAAGCGGTATCTTGGGATTGACCAGGACGACATAGACCAGGTTTTCCTGGATGTGAATTTGTGAGAAAAGGTCAGAAAAGCCTGGAAAATAAGGATTTCAGAATCCTATGGCAAGAACTGCCAGGCAGGAAATTTAAAAAATTTCATTTTCCCTGTTAAGTATTTTTTGTTCTGTACGATATATTAAGTGTAAAAAGGATGCAACAATTTATAGCAAATTGTTGCATCCTTCTTTATTATCCCTTAAAATGTGGAAAAAGATACCATCTTTTTTCCAAAAAGTCATTGACATTTTCCCAAATCCACCCTATAATCCAATACAAATAACATATCCCATATGCATACATGCATTCTGTCATCCTTAAGCCATCTGGCTTTTTAATCAATTCTTACAGCAGCTTTGCTGTGCCAACAATTTTACCTAAACTGATTTTCCAAAAACAGGCTCTTTAAAACCATAGGGCAAAAGCAAAAAGGAGTGGTTACAATCAAAAACAAAGAAACGCCTGCTAAAACTGCAGATTCCCTGGCAGGACAGAAACATGCGAACTCAGAACAAGAAAACAGAGAATCTCTGCCCTGGCAAATCTATGACAGGATTTTCAAAAGAATCTTCAATCTGTCTGATAAGGCAGTCATTGGCTTGATCAATGGCCTGTTCCATGAAAAATTCCCCCAGAAAGCACTGTAGAATACCGCAACAGTGAATTTATCACTTCGGACATGGATGACAGAATCGCAGATATTTTTGTCACAATCGCTGGCGGGAAAACCTTTCATCTGGAAGCTCAGATGACCACTGATTCCATCATCATACTCCGGGTATTTGAATATGGCTTCCTATTTGCCCGTTCTACACAGCCTGGGGACAATACCCTGTATTTCCCAGAGCCTGCTGTCATCTATCTGAACCGCAAACGGGGCATCCCCGAAAAAAGCACACTCCATATTTCCTTTGGGAGCCAAGGCAGCTTTGACTACCAGGTACGGAATTTCCTCTACCTTGCCCATGATGTGGAGGATTTAGACGCAAGGAATATGATCGTCCTCATCCCTTTCCAAGTATTGCGCCTGCGCAGCCTGCTGAACCACGCACTGATGCAAAAGGACGGCACTGTAAAAACAGCATACACGGAGAGAATCCAACAGTTGCAAGAAAAAATCTGCCGTGATATAATTAGTAGTATCAACAATAACTTAACACTTGGCAATATCACCCCTGATGATGCCAACCAGCTTCTGGAATTGACAAATCTCCTGCATATGCACATATGCAGCAATTTCAAAAAGAAGGGAGGGACTGTGGATATGAAGCCATTACTGCCTGGAGCCATTGAGCTGCCCAATGACAAATACCGCAGACGCATCGACACACTGGAAAAAGAACTCGCTAAATATATCAAATATAAAGAGGAAAGCAGCCACTATAAAGAAAAAAATAACCTTTACAAACAGGAAATTGACAGGCTAAATAAACTTGTACTAGAATTACAAGCAAAACAACAAACATAAGATCTACAAAAAAGGAAGGGGCTCTTAATCCTGAAGCCACTGCTGCCTGAAATTGCCAAGGCAAAAGCACAGGCAAAAAATAAGGAACCAGACGCAAAAAATGGGGAGCACCCTGTCCTCCATACAGGATGCTCCCATATTCCATAGTTATTACCCCAGCAGTTAAATATCACCACATCTAATTTCAGCAGCTTTTCAAAAGGCATACTGCCTTCCCAACTTAAATAATAAAGATACCCTTCATACTGCCACTTGCTTTTTATGCCTTCAGCGACCGCAATAGATACGCCCTTACTCTTACATCAACTGAAATAGATCAGCTCATCTGCTGGCTTCTCTGCCGGCTGCACATCCAGGGCGTACAGCACAGGCCCTTTCCCTTTGTACTCCATCGCAAATTCTGTTTTCATTTCAGCCGTGACAGTAATCCAGGATCTGTGAGGAATGCTTGCCGCGTTGGCATATTTGCATTTAAATCCCACAAAAGTAATATCATCCACACAACATGTCATGGCAAAACGCCCTGGAATCATCACCCCCTTTTTCATTTTATCCGGGCGGTACACCAATGCCAAGAAACGGACTTTCTTTCCATCATATTTCCTGGGATCATCCAGGGCATCCATGTACCAAATGCCATAATCAATATCTGAAACCTCGATCACATCCTGGTTCAGATCGTAAGGCAGCTCTTCCATATCATTTTCATCTATGGTACCGTCTTCGCGCTCATAGGCAATCTGCGCCTTTCGGTTGATTACCTTAATCGCACGGCGGAATTTCGCCTTGGGAGTGTCATCTGTGCAGCGGTTGATGATCACCACATCCGCCTCAAATAGCTGCTCTAAGATCATGGAACGCATATTTGCCAAATACATTTCAAAAGTAGTTGCGTCTACTGTGGCAAGAGACTGCACCAGCACCCAATCCTTGGGATGCTCCATTTCCAGAAATGTGGACATCTGCCAGGTTCCATTGTATTCTATAAATACCTGGTCCGGATGGTATTTCTGGCTGAGTTCCTGTAATGTTTCTGCAGTAAACCCTGACTCTTCCTCAATCATTGCCAGCTTGGTATTGGCCTTCAGCAGTTCATTTTCATCAAATTCCACCTCGCCGTCTTCACATAGGATCAGCAAAGTGTTTCCATTTTCACTAAAATCTCCTTCAATTAAGGTTTCGCGGATCAGGGAACTCTTGCCGCTGTCCATGAAACCTGTAAATAAGTACACAGGAATTTCCATCTTTTCACGACCTTTCTATCTGCCCCAAAACATTATATTTCACAAAGCTCTGCTAATCTATATCCCAAAAAGCTCTGCCAATTTCCCTTCCTCAATATCAGTTCCAATCACACATAGCCTTCCTGTATAATCTGGCTCTCCTGTGCGCAGCTCATATTCCCCATCTACCATATCAAAATAAATCCATGTGCCATCCTCTGCTGGCACCATACCCTTTGCCCGCAGCACCACGCCATAATCTTCCGTTTCACAAAATGCCTTCATTGCATTTTCTATCGTTTCCCTGGTAAATATGTGCGGAGTTTCCTTGCCCCAGCTAGTAAAGACTTCATCTGCATGATGATGGTGATCATGGCCATGGCAGCCGCAGCCGCAATCTTCCCCATGATCATGGCAATGCTCATGGTTATGGGCATTCTCATGGCCTTCCTGTCCATGTCCCCCATGTTCATGGCAATGTTCTTTATGCCCGTGGCCTTCATGCTCATGACTATGGCCTTCATGCTCGTGGACTCCATGCCCCTCATGTTCATGCTCTTGTTCATGGCAATGTTCTTTATGGCTATGCCCACATGCTCCCTGTCCATGCCCATGGCTCTCTTCATGGCTGTGCCCATGGCAATGCTCCCCTTCATGGCCATGCCCATGACAATGGCTCTCTTCATGGCCATGCCCATGGCAATGCTCCCCTTCATGGCCATGCCCATGGCAATGTCCCTCTTCATGGTGGTGCCCATGGCAATGCTCCCCTTCATGATGGTGCCCATGGCAATGCCCCTCTTTATGATGGTTTTTATGCTCTTCCAGCAATTCCTCCTCCAAGGATTTCTGCTGCTCTATTACCTTGTAAATCTGCTTTCCATCTATTTCATCCCATGGTGTAGTAATGACCGCTGCTTTTGGGTTCTTCTCCTGTATTGCTTTTGCCACCACTTCTGTCTGCTCTGGCTTCACATTCTGGGTACGGCTTAGGACAACCACAGTTGCATACTCAATCTGATTATTAAAAAACTCTCCAAACGCTTTCATCTGTTTTGTCGCCTTCGCTGTATTTACAACCGTAACCAGCCCATTGAGCTTCACTTCGTTTTCCTCCTCCACTTCCTTTACGGACTTCATGACATCGGAAAGCTTACCCACGCCAGACGGCTCAATTAGAATCCGGTCTGGATGGAACCGCTCCATCACCTCCCGCAGATTCTTCCCAAAATCCCCCACCAAAGAACAGCAGATACAGCCAGAATTAAGTTCACTGATCTCAATGCCGGAATCCTTCAAAAATCCGCCGTCTATGCCAATTTCCCCAAATTCATTCTCAATCAGTACAATTTTCTCCCCTTGAAATACATCCTCCAACATTTTCTTAATAAAAGTTGTCTTCCCTGCGCCTAAAAATCCTGAAATAATGTCAATCTTTGTCATGCCTGTTCCCTCCTAATATTCTATACATACACTTCCATACCTGCTTGGCGGCCTTTTTCATGAAGGCATCTGCCTGTCCATCTATCCCTTCTCCCCGCCGGCCATCGCCTGCCCTCCATGGCTGCTTCTATAGGATACAGTCCCCTTTTCCACCAAAAACGCCGGGTGATAGGACAGTTTTGCCTTCCTAAGCCCCTCTGCCCCTGTATCCTCCTCCCGGTTCACATACTGATATCCCTGCGCTTCATGGGTAACGAACTGCTGGTTGATCATAGGATATGCCCCCTGGATTTCTGCAAACGCCTTTTCAATATGCACCACAAAAGTATCCGGGTTCAGCTGCTCTCCAATGGTAAACGCAATCACTTCTCCCCCTGGCTCCCCCCGCAGCAGCCCCCCCTTTAACCTCAATTCCCGAAACAGCCGCAGCGCATTCAATGTCACGCACATTTCATCCCGCTTTTCCTCATCCTCTTCACACCCAGTTTCTTCCCTCCATTTCAGCGCCATCTGAAAACAGTCTTCTACATTTTCCTCCCCTATCGCTTCATACATCCACTCTGGATGGTTCTCCTTAAATTTATTGATATGGTTCCGCTTCCCATGCAGCTTCTTTCCAGAGAGGACCGTGAGTTTTTCTGTCTCATAGACATAATCCGCCGAATCCCTGTTATATGCAATCTGCAGCATCCCCGGATACCATGACTCCAACAATGCAAACTCCTGCCTCTGTACCAAATGCATCCGAAATTCCTTATGCTGCCCTTTAAACCATTCCATCACAGCATCCATCGCCTTATGCGCCTGCGCTTCCTCACCTGCCGGAAACGTGACGCTCGGCTCCCCTTCATCCGTATACCCCAAAAACACCAGCGTATCCTCTACGACCGCAAACTCCGTAGGATATTTACGGCTCCACAGATAAATATTCGGAAAAATCAATTCACAGCTCCGATATGCTTTTCTCCACAAATAACCATCAATTACTTCCCTGTCCCCTAATTCAATTTTTTTTAATATAATCTCCATGTCTCTCCTATCTGGCAATCTGCCCTTCCACGATACCCTTTTCTCCATTCCTTCTAAAATGCAAATCCCCCTTACAAGCCGTACCCTTACATCCAGGCACTGTCCCCTTTGGCCACTGCTCCTGCTTCTGGCTTACCCTGCAAACTGCATCTGATACAGCCTAGCATAAACCCCATCCTTTTCCAACAGCTCTTTATGCGTCCCCTCTTCCTCAATCCCTGTGTCAGTCAGCACCAAAATCTTTTCCGCATTCCGAATCGTAGACAGTCGGTGCGCAATTACAAAAGTCGTCCGGTTCTTCGCCAGCTTCTCCAATGATTCCTGCACTACCCTCTCGCTCTCGTTATCCAAGGCCGAAGTTGCCTCATCAAAAATAAGTATGGGCGGATTTTTCAAAAATACTCGTGCAATCGACAGCCTCTGCTTCTGCCCCCCGGAAAGCTTCACCCCACGCTGCCCAATATCCGTGTCATATCCATCGGGCAGCGCCATGATAAATTCATGCGCATTGGCATTTTTCGCCGCCTCAATCACTTCTTCCCTGGAAGCGCCTGGCCATCCATACCGAATATTATCCATAACTGTCCCTGCAAATAAATACACATCCTGCTGCACAATGCCCACCTGGCTGCGCAGGCTTTTTAAAGTCACATCCCGAATATCCTTCCCATCAATCCTCACAGCCCCGCTGCTCACATCATAAAACCTGGGAATCAGGCTGCACAGCGTGCTCTTCCCAACTCCCGAAGACCCTACCAGCGCCATATAAGCCCCAGCCTCAACATCCAGATTGATATGGTTCAGCACTGTTTCCGTATTTTCTTCATAATGGAAGGACACATTATCAAAAGAAATATCCCCCTTCACATGCTCTAATTCCACAGCCCCGGGCCTGTCTGTAATATCTGGCTCAATCGCCATCATTTCCATAAACCGCTCATACCCAGTATACCCATTTTGGAACTGTTCCGTAAATGTAATCAATTTTTTCACTGGCTCCGTAAATGTATTGATATACAGCAAAAACGTGACCAAATCCTCCACCGCGACCTGCCCACGCGTGATCAGGGCCGCCCCTGCCACCAGCACAGCAATAGTGATCAGGGTTGTTAATGCCCACAGCCCGGAATTATAGCCCGCCATATAGATATAACTGTTCTTTTTCGCCGCCAAAAACCCCTGGTTGCCTTCCTTAAATTTCTCCTCCTCCACTGTTTCATTGGCAAAGGACTTCACCACCCGGATGCCGGAAAGGCTGTCCTCAATTTGGCTGTTGATCTCCGCAATCTTCACACGGTTGCGCTTAAAGGCACGCTTCATCTTAGAATTAAAATACAACGCATACACAAGCATCGCTGGCACAAAAGCAAACGCCACCATAGTCAGCTTCACATCAATATTCACCAGGATAATAAACGAACCTACAATCTTAATAACCGAAATCGCCAAATCCTCCGGCCCATGGTGCAAAAGCTCGCTGATATCGAACAGGTCATTGGTAATCCTTGACATCAGCTGACCTACCTTTTGATTGTTGAAAAAAGAAAATGACAGCTTCTGGTAATGCCCAAAAATCTCCGCCCGCATATCATACTCAATCTTTGCCCCCATCACATGGCCATAATTTGAAATAAAATAGTTGCAAAAACATTCCACCGCTACCAGTCCCAGCATCAGCGCACCCAAAAAGGCAATTTTTTGAAGCGCCTGCGCTGGTTCCAAGTTAATCACATGATAGGTGATATAGCGCACGATCAATGGGATTGCCAATGCTACGCCAGCACCCAGGATTGCAAAGAACATATCGGCTAAGAACAGGGACAGGTATGGCTTATAGTAAGATGACAGTTTTTTTAATATTTTTCCCATAAAGCTCCCTCTTTCTACGGTTTGCCATGGCATATCCCAGAGAAAACCAAAGGTGCCCATGGCTTTTTTTCCAAAACTAATTATTGATTATACCACATTTTTCCAAACTTTTGAAGCCTTAAAAATTTTCCCGAAAGTATTGACATTTATCTGGATTTTTATAATACTGATTATAGCGCCCAAAAATATAACTTCCTTATTTGCAGCTAAGGATTGCTGATCTGCTGCCATAAGCAAAAATTCCAGCTTCGGCCTAGCCGCTTTGCAGACGGGCGATACTTAAAATGGAACATTTTTTAATTCACGACAGAAAGGAATAAGCATATGAAACCAATAGACATTTATTATGAAAACCTTGCAGCCGCCACTATGAAGAATCTGGAAAAGCGCCAATTTGAATGCCACTACTGCAAAACGCCTGCCGAAGCGGTAGCCCTTGCCTCTGAAATGGTACCCTCTGGAAGCACGGTGTCCTTCGGCGGCTCTATGACCCTGTCAGAAGCCGGCATGGGCAAGGCCCTGGCGGAAAGGGAAGACATTACCCTATTAGACCGCAGCAAAGCGGCCTCGCCGGAAGAAGTGTCTGAAATTTACCACAAGGCCTTGAGCGCCGATTACTATTTTATGAGCAGCAACGCCATTACCACAGAGGGGGAACTGGTGAACATTGATGGAACGGGAAACCGTTTGGCCGCTTTAGTCTATGGGCCTAAAAATATAATTATCCTGGCAGGGATGAATAAAGTAGCCCATTCTTTGGAAGAGGGGATATCCCGCGTGCGAAATGTGGCTTCCCCAATCAATGCCAACCGGCTGAACCGCAAGACTCCCTGCGCCTCCACTGGCGTCTGTTCTGACTGCCTGAGCCCGGACTGCATTTGCTCCCATACGGTAATCACGCGCAGAAGCGCGCCCGCAAACCGCATAAAGGTTATTTTAATTGGGGAACCTCTGGGTTATTGATGCAAAAAACATAATATTCCATCCAGGCTTTAAAACATATCTGGAAAGCGTCCTTTAAATCTTTTCAGGCATAACAATACCGCCCACCATACGCTGTTTTTCTATGGTGGGCGTTCGCTTTGCTTAGAATCTTCCGTATGAAGGAAGATGGGGCAGCATATCGATTCAGATTTTTCCATTTTTATCCCCCAATGCGTATTCGTTATTTTAGCTTTTCTATATTGACAACCGTGCATATATGTATTATACTGTATATATACAAGTAATACAGTATAATACATAAGGTGGTGTTTAAGTGGAAATTTTCATAAATAATCATGCCAGCATACCTATTTATGGACAGATTTCTTCTCAAATTAAATCCATGGTTATGAGCGGGGAATTAAAAGCAGGCGATGCCCTGCCATCAATCAGAGGGCTGGCAAAATCCCTGCATATCAGTGTTTTAACTGTACAAAAGGCTTATGATACGCTGCAGGCAGATGGTTTTATTGAAACTACAGCGGGAAAAGGGTGTTTTGTATCTGCCCAAAATCAGGACTTTTATTTAGAAGAACAGCAAAAAAAGATTGAAAATCATTTTACAGAAGCCATTGAAATAGCGAAATCCAGCGGCATAAAACTGGATAAACTACAATCCCTATTAACATTATTATATGAGGAGGAATAAGCGGATGGAAAATGCAGCATTGGAACTGAAAAATGTATCAAAGCAATATAAGGATTTTACCCTTGACAATATTTCCTTTCAAGTCCCGCAAGGAAGCATCGTTGGCCTGATTGGCGAAAACGGGGCTGGGAAAAGCACGGCAATCCATGCAATCTTAGGGCTTATAAGCAAAGACAGCGGGACAGTCACTATGTTAGGCAAAACGGATATTGACGCCGTATGCAAAGAAAACATTGGAGTAGTATTTGATGGTAATAATTATCCTGTTATGCTTACGCCAAAGCAGCTTGGAAAAGTTTTTGAAAATATATACCGTTCTTGGAATAAGGGAATGTACAAAGAACTGCTAAATAAATTCAACCTTCCATTAGACAAGAAAATCAAAAATTTCTCTAAGGGCATGAAAATGAAATATGCAATCTCTGTTGCTTTTTCCCATGGCGCAAAGCTGCTGATACTTGATGAAGCCACAAGCGGATTAGATCCCATTATGAGAGATGAAATACTGGATATGTTTTTGGATTTTATCCAGGACGAAGAAAACTCTGTACTGGTATCTTCACATATCACAAGCGATTTAGAAAAAGTGGCTGATTATATTGTATTTATCCACAATGGGAAAATCGTATTTTCAAAGCCAAAAGACGAACTGCTGGAAAACTATGGCATAATTAAATGTGGCGCCCGCCTGTTTGACGGGATAGGCAAAGAGGAAATCATCGCTTACAGGAAGCAGGATTATGAATGGCAGATACTGGTAGGTGACAGGCAGTCCGCCCAGAAAAAATACCCAGAGGCCCTCATTGTGCCTGCAAGTATAGATGAAATTATGCTTATGTATGTAAAGGGGGAAATGAAATGAAAGGATTATTACTGAAAGATTTATATATTATACGTTCTGGGCTGTTTATCTTGCTGCTTACTTTTATTTTTATCGGAACAGGCATGGCGTTTGTAATTTCCCCGTGGGTGCTGATTGTTATCTTTACTGTGACTTTGAGCTTTCAGTCAGCCGTTACAATCCAAACTGACAAATCATCTCAATGGGATAAGTTTTCTGTTACGCTTCCGGTTCCAAGGAAACAGATTGTATCCAGCAAATATGTCATGTATTTTTTGCTTTCCCTTGCAGGATTAGTGATCGGCGCTGCCATCAGTACCATATGCGCTTTGCTTCAAAATAACTTTGATGCCGCGCCATTACTTATGTATTCTAATTTAGCAGTTATTGTATCCATGCTTCCGGGAAGTATCAGTATCCCTTGTTCCTTTTGGTTCGATGAAGAAAAAAGTATGGTGGGAACCATCTTATCCTACATGGTTACATCCGGAATCATTGTCGGTACAGTATTGATATTGAACCAATATATAAAGCTTCAAGACCATATAAGTATGGTAATCGGCGTACTTGCTGTAATCAGCATAATCTTTTATGCTATTTCATGGTGTTTATGCCCGTCTAAGATTTGCAGAAAAGATATATAACGCCATTTTAATAAAATCCCCGCAGCCCTTCACCAGGCAGGGCTGCGGGAAATTTTATCTCTTTATGCATCTGTCCTGGCATCCAGATCCACTGGCATTGGCCGGCGAAAGGCACAAAGGCTTATGATTCCAAGACACATTCAAGAAGCCCTTTGTAAGTGGACTGCTGCGCCTCAAGAATGCCTGCCACGCCATTTGCCTTTAAAAAGGCTGTAGTCTTAGGCCCAATGCTGTATACTTGTTTGGGTTTCCATCCTTTTCCCATAGCGTCTATCAGACGGCCTGCAGAAGAGGCGCAGGTAAACAGGATCCCGTCGTACTCTTCTATAGGGCGTATGCTGTTTGCCTCCGCACAACGGCCGCGGTTCTCATACACAGAAATCTCCTCAAATTCACACTGCCCCTCCAAGGCTTCCTTTAAACGGCTGTCTGCATTCCTGGCTTTTAAATACCAGACTTTTTCCTTTCCCTTACATTGGCTCTTTAATGCCTGTGCCAATGCATCACTGTGAAATCCCTGCGGAACCAGATCCGCATATATGCCTTTTTGCTTTAAGGCTTCTGCTGTCTTGCTTCCAATTACCGCCATCTTACATCCTGCAAGGCTGCGCAGATCCAAACCGCTCTTTTCAAGGCTCTCAAAAAACGAATCCACGCCATTCTGGCTGGTAAAGACCATCCAATCTACGCCTTTGAGCTGCTCTGTGGTAAATGTTCTTGCAATTTTTACAATTTCCCCTACCTGAACCTCATCCACAGCAGCACCCTGCTCTTCCAAAAGCCCTCGGAGCCTGGTGGATTTTGGGCCAATCTTAGGAACCAAATACTGCCTCCCAAACAGCGGGCGTCTTTCAAAGAAATCCAGCTGCTCCCGCAGGGAAACCACTTTGCCCACCACAATCATCGCCGGGGAAAACAGCTTGGCACGCTCCACCTCCTGTGCAATGTGGGCTAAATCCGAAACGCAGGCCTTCTGCCCCGGCGTAGTGGCATTGGAAATAACAGCCGCCTCCATACTTCCTGGCATCCCCGCCTCCTGCAGCCTGTCCGCTATTTCCCTTACTTTACTTAACCCCATTAAAAATACACAAGTCTCCCCTCCCCTTGCCATCGCCTGGAAATCAATTTCTGCAAGCCCGTCATTTTTGCTATGGGCAGTCACCACATGGAAGCCGAAAGCAGTTCCCCGGTGCGTAATGGGAATCCCTGCATAAGCCAACCCTGCCATACAGGAGCTAACGCCTGGAACCACTTCAAAAGGCACGCCATGCTCCCGCAGGAACAAAGCTTCCTCCCCGCCCCGCCCAAATACATAGGCGTCTCCGCCCTTTAAACGTACCACCTTTTGATACTCCATGCTCTTTTTTACCAAAAGGCAGTTGATATCTTCCTGCCTCATGGTGTGGTTATGGCTGGCCTTCCCTACATAAATCATTTCACACCCATCTTTTGCCTCCTCCAAAAGCTTCGGCGAAGCAAGCCTGTCATAAATAATGCAATCTGCCGCCTGAATTGCCTGCTGCCCCTTGATTGTAAGAAGCCCCGGATCTCCCGGACCTGCCCCAACCAGACAGACAGTTCCCGGCTGCCCCTCTTGCCCTTGCTCCCCTGGGGGCTGCGCAGCCAGCCCCATCTTCTGCCGTATCAAATCCGCCGCCTTATCTGCCAATTCTTTCCCATCTTTTCCCTGTACCGTCCCATAAGCCTGCTGGCTTCCTGTCTCATTCCCAAACATCACGTCCATTTTCCAGGCACCGCCAGGCACCTTCTGGCAGGCTGCTCCCACAGGAATGTGGCAGCTTCCCCCCATCTGCTGCAAAAACCCCCGCTCTGCCTCTGCCGCCACAGCCGTATCTGCATCGCTCAAAGCATCCAGCATCTCCAAAAGCCTTTCCTCCCCTTCCCGTATTTCCAATGCCAGAATCCCCTGAGCCGGTGCTGGGATCATTTCCTCCACCTCCAGGTACTGGGTAATCTTATCCTCCATCCCCAGCCGGTGCAGCCCTGCCGCAGCCAACAGAATCCCATCCAGCCCATCTTCCTCCATTTTCCGCAGCCTAGTATCCACATTCCCCCGAATGCCCACCACCTTGAGATCCGGCCTGAGCCGCTTTAGCTGAAACTCCCTGCGCCTGCTGCCAGTGCCAACTACCGCCCCTTCCCTCAGCCCATCCAGGGATTTCTTCTCACGCAAGACCAGCACATCCCTTGGATCCTCCCGCTTCCACGGCTTCGCAAAAAGAAGCCCCTGCGCTGGAAATGCCGGCATATCCTTCATACTATGCACCCCTATCTGTATTTCCCCAGACAAAATCTTCTCCTCAATTTCTTTCACAAACACCCCTCTCTCCCCCATTTCATGAAGGGGCTTATCCAATACCACATCCCCCTTGGTCCTCACAACCTGGATTTCAAATTCATCCTCTGGATACGCCTCTGTTAGCCTTTCACAAACCCCTTTCGCCTGTGTAAGCGCAAGCTTCGATCCCCTTGTCCCAATCCTATACCTCATTTTCCCATCCTTTCCAATCCCATTTTCTTCCATGCCAGAACTCTGCCACAGAAAGCTTAAAACCCCCAGCTTTTATGCCTGCGCAAATATTCCTTTTATATATGTTCCTTTTATATATGTTCCTTTAATAATATTTTCCTTTTATAGATGTTTCTTTTATACATTGTCCTTTTATATTTGAAAAAGCTGTTTCACCAGCCTTTTATATTCTTCCTGCTCCTCCTCTGTGTCCAGCCGCTTCATCTCCTGGATTGGCTCCCGTAAAAGCCTCTGCAGTGAAGCATTCAGTACCTTCTTCACCAGCTTCTGTTCTCTTGCGCTAAACTCTATCTTCCGGTTAAGATATGCACAGCTGTCACTCACAATCGTGCTGCACCGCTGCTGCAAAGATTCTATCGTGGCATCCATCCGGCTCTGATGGAACCATTCCACCGTTTCCTTCACTTCCCTTTCCACCATCCTCCTGCCCTCTTCCACCAGATGCTCCCGCTCCTTCTGGTTTTCCTCTGCAATCGCCTGCAGCGTATCCAGATTGATCAACGTCACCAATGGATGCTCTGCAAACGCCGTATCAATATCTCTCGGCGCTGCCAAATCCAAAAATACCACCGGCCGCACCGGGCAAAAATCTTCCCTCTTTACCACCAAATGCGGCGAAGCCGTGGCACTGATCACAATATCACATTCCCCAATCCGCTGGCGCCATTCCTCATAAGAAATCACCTCCAATGCTGAAAATTCCTCCCGCAGCCTTCTTGCATGGGCATAATTCCTGCTGCAGGCCATTGCCTGTACCCCTGGATACTCATATACATACCGCAGCGCCAATGCCGCTGTCTTTCCGCTTCCAATCACTAAGATCTTCTTCCCAGCAATCCCACAGGCCTCCCCTAACCTGCAAATCCCAATATAACTGACAGACAATGGCCTCTCACTAATCTTTATTTCTGTCTTAATCCTCTTAGCGCAGGTAACCGCATCCCGTACAATCTTATTTAATTCCTTCCCGCTATATCCCATCATCCTGGAATCATCCAACGCTTCCCTCACCTGCCCCAAAATCTGATCCTCCCCCAGCACCAGAGACTCCAGCCCAGCCGCAATGCGGAACAGATAGGCCATGGCCTCCTCCCCCTCCAATTCCATCAAATACCCTTCCAATGCCACTTCTGGAAACATTCCCTTATAGACCTCCCTCATTTCCCTGCCTATACTTTCCTGCACCCTCTTTTTTTCCAATTCCCCTGCCTGACTTCTTCCCTTATCCCCTGCCGGTCCACCATCCTTATCTCCTGCCTGTACAGTCCCTTCCCCCCCTGCCTTTCCAGGCTCCTCTCCCCCATAAAGGTAGTAAACCTCACTCCGGTTACAGGTAGAAAGCACCAGGCACTGCTCCGCTCCCACCGCAGCCGCCTTCTGAAGAAACTCCAGCTTCTTCCCATCCGTAAAGCTAACCTTATCCCGAATATCCAACGGCGCTTTTTTAAAGTTCACCCCCAAAAATCCAAACTGCATCCAACCCTCTCCTTTCTTCCAATCCCCGCTTCCATCTACCTCTTATTACCCCGTGGTTCCATATCAAAGCAATATGCTTTTTAAACTTCCGCTGCCAATACCTGATGCCCAGGATGGGCAATCTCCCTTGGCAGCCTGCCTACGAAAGAAGGAGCTGCATTCCTGCAGCCCCTTCTCCTACCTGACGCACCATTCTTCCCTTGGCACATCATACCATATTTCTCTCACACTTTCAATTCCCTCACCCAATATACCCCAAAAATACAAACGCAAAGATATAAGAAGACGCCGCCACACAAGCCCAGGTAATCCCCCCAAGGGCAATGGGCTTGAGCCCTTTCGAGAACACATCCTTAAACTTGATCTTAAACCCTACGCCCGCCAAGGCTGACGCAAATAAAAACTTACTTACAACTTTCAAAAGCCCGCTTCCCACATCACTGAACACCCCATAGGTATTCAATCCTGCCATTACCACAAACCACAGGATAAACATCGGGAAGGTCTTCTTCACCACTGCAAGCACGCTGTCATTGTTCCCTGTCTGGCCATTCTTCTTGGCGTCACGGGCCATCAGCACTGTCCAGACGATTGCCACGAAAATCAGCATGGTGGTACGCACCAATTTCACATTCAATGCCCCGCTAAACTCCGGATTCCCAATCATTGCCTGATACGTTGCCTGCGCCCCCGCTACAGAGGAAGTGTCATTAATGGCTGTACCTGCCACAAACGCAAACTGGTTCTCCGTAAACCCGATTGCTGGCGCAATATAAGGGTAAGAAAACGCTGAAATCGTATCAAACAGGAAAATCGCCGCCATTCCAAATGCGATTTCCGCGTCCGTTGCCTTGGTAATACGGCTCAGGGTAGCAATTGCCGTCCCGCCGCAAATGCATGTACCGCCGCCTACCAGCACAGAAGTATTCTTCGTAACCCCAATCTTCCTGCCCACCAGCATTGCCACAGCAAATGACAGGCAGATATTAAACAGAATCAAAGGCAGCGCCTTCACGCCTGTCCCCATAATATCAGCAAAACTCAACGTACCGCCTGTTAAAATGATTCCCCAGTTCAAAAACTGCTTACTGCAATAAGTTGTCCCTTCCTTAAAATCCTTGTCCAGTGTAGGGATAATATTACAAATAACCATGGAAACCAGCAGGGCAACCATTGGCCCGCCCATTACCGTACGGCCGAATATTGATTCCTGCAAATCTGTGGATTTTGTCGCCAAAAACCCAATCACCAGGCATAATACAATCGCGCCATATTTTTTCTTTGAACCCATCTCCTATAATCCTCCCAATATTAGCAGGTCGCCCCACCTACCAAATGCAATTGCGCATCTAAAATTTCCTGTTTCCTATCTAAAAGGTCATTGGACATAAGCTGTTTCTCCACCTCCTCAAACCCAATCCTGGCAATGGTATCTGCAAAACGCTCTCCTGTCTTGCCCTGCTCACGGAACAGAAGGATTGCCTTTTCCACTGTATCCAGCAATTCCTCCTCAGATGTAAATACCTTAGATAACGGCTGGCCATGGGCAACCTTCTTCCCCCATCTTCCGCCTATGTAAATACGGTATCCCGGTGTCCCATCCTCAATGACATCAAATGGGCATTGCTCTATGCAGCGCCCGCAGTTGTTGCAGGCTTTCCCATCAATATTGAGCACGCTGTCTTCTACCTTAGCCGCGCCCATAGGACAGGCAGTCTCCACCTGGCATTTCTTGCATTCATTGCACATATCCTCGTCCACATTTGGAACTAACTGCCCCACAATGCCCAGGTCATTCAAATCCGGCTTTACGCAGTTATTGGGGCAGCCTCCCGTTGCAATCTTAAATTTATGGGGCAGCCTCACTGTGCGGTACCCTTTATAAAACCTTTCATGGATCTTCTCTGACAGCTCAAAGGTATCATACAGGCCATACTGGCAAGTGGTTCCCTTACAGGACACTACCGGACGGACCAACGACCCTGTTCCCCCAGTCTCCAGCCCTGCCTTTGCAATATATTCACGGAACGGCTCAATATTGTCAAAATGAATCCCCCGCACTTCTACCGTCAAACGTGTCGTAAACTCCACATCCCCATTCCCAAATTTTTCTGCCGCCTCAGCGATTACCTTTGTCTGCTCTGCATTGATCTTGCCGTTCACAGTAATAATACGCCCGTTAAATAAATCTGTCCCCTTATTATTTAAAAATCCAAGTCCTTTTACCCTCTTAATTTCATCTGGTTTAATTGTGCATCCCATTTCTAATTCTCTCCTTTTCTAAAATTTTGTATTTATAACTGCTGCCTCTATCCCAGGAACCCTTTACGCACCTGCATCCATAAAGGTAATTTTTTCTTTTACGCTTCTACATCCGTAAAGGTAATACCGCCTTCCAGCACTTTCGTATTCTTATATCCATAAAATTTCAATCTATTCTGAAGCAGATATGCACGCTTGCCCTTATTGCAGACCAGCAATATCTTCTCGTCTGGATCCAGCCCTTCCAAAGGCCCTTCCACTGTGGTCAGTTCCACATAGGGGGCTCCTTCAATGGACGGTGCCAGGCAGGCGTCAACCACTTTATAGCCTTCTGCCGCCCCGGCTGCATACTCTGCCGGCGTAAATGTCTCAAACTTCCCGCTTACTTTATTCATCAGCACATTCAAGGTGGTAACAAACGGATGGATCGCCGTAGAGAATGGCGGTGCATAAGCCAGATCCAAGTCTGCCAGATCCTGCAAGGTTCCTTTGAGCATAATGCCTGTCACGGCAATGTCCACAACCTTATCCACCGCGCCTGCTCCAATAACCTGCACGCCCAGCAGTCTCAATGACTCTTTATCCGCAATCATCTTAATGATAAATGCCCCTGCCCCCGGATAATAGTGCGCCTTATCGTCCACAACTGTGATAACGCTGACGGGCTGGAAACCTTCTGCCGCTGCCTGCGCCTCTGTCAGCCCAGTCCTGCCCACATTCAGCCCTGGCAGCTTACAGACAGCCGTTCCCAATACGCCTCTGTACCCAAGCCCTGCACCCATAATGTTCTGGGCAATCAGCCGGCCGCTGATATTGGCTGTGGAACCCATGGGCGACCAGGCCGCCTTTTCTGTCAATGCATTACGGACCATGGCACAGTCACCTGCGGCATAAATATCTGGAAGGTTTGTTTCCCCCTTGGCATTCGTCAGAACCGTCCCTTTGAACATCTCCAGGCCGCACCCTTCTAAAAACGCCGTATTGGGCCTTATGCCTGCACTGAGCACCACCAGGTCTGCCTTATAGGCTTTCTTGCTGGTGATCACCTTCTCTACCTTGCCATCACCCTCAATCCCAGTCACAGCAACGCCTGTCACAACAGGAATCCCGCTTTCCTTCAGCTTTTCTTCCACATATTCCGCCATCTCAGCGTCAAATCCTGGAAGGGCATGCTCTGCCATATCCAGCACAAACGGGCGGATCCCCTGCAATTTCAGGTTCTCTGCGATTTCCAGCCCTATATAGCCAGCGCCAACTACAACTGCGCGCTTTACATTTCCGGCATCTACAGCCTCCCGGATACGGATGGCATCCTCCGGCGTCCTTACAAAGAACACGTTTTCCAGGCCGCACCCTTCAATTGGCGGCTTGATGGGGCTTGCACCCACCGAAATCACCAGTTTGTCATAATCATAGGATTTCTGCTCCCCTGTCTTCAAGTCTACGGCATCCACCCTCTTAGCCTGTGGATCTACCTTTACTGCCTCTGTCTCTGTCAGCACCTTCACACCTGTCAGCTTGGAATACTTCTCTGGCGTGTTCACAATAAGCTGCTCCTTGTCCTCAATCACATGCCCCACATAATAGGGAAGCCCGCAGCCTGCATAGGAAATATGATTCCCTTTATTCAGCACAATGACCTCATTGCCGCGGTCTTCCCTCATCAATTTTGCTGCAATCTTAGTGCCTGCAGCAACTCCTCCAAGTACAAGTATTTTCATTTTTACCTCCTCTTTTATGTATAATTGACAAATTTTTACATTAATCTATCATAACACTTGTTAAATACCACGTAAAATAGTAAAATCAAAATGATAGTATAGGTTTTTCCCTATACCCATAGTTTTTAGAAATTTGGAGGTTGAAAAGATGGCAACTTTAAAGCAGCTAAAGATATTTATTGCAGTGGCAGAATACAAGAAAATGAGCGAGGCCGCTAAAAGGCTCTATATTTCCCAGCCCACTGTCAGCCAGATTATCTCTGACCTGGAGGCAGAGTACCATACCAAGCTCTTCGAGCGTTTCCCCAAGGAATTGAAAATCACCCAATCCGGCCAGCTCCTCTTAAACAGCGCACGGGAAATTGTTGCCATCCATGAAAATTTGGAGCAGTCCATGAAAAATGTAAATTCCCTGCGCCCTTTGCGGATTGGCGCTACCCTAACCATTGGGAATACGCTGATGGGCACGCTGGTAGAGCGTCTTTTGGCGCAGTTTCCTGACATTGACCCCACTGTATTTGTGGACAACACAAAAATGGTGGAACACCGGATGATCCACAACGAGCTGGATATAGCCCTGGTGGAAGGCATCATTGTCCGCCAGGAAATTATCACAGAGCCTGTCATTGAGGATTCCCTCTGCCTGATCTGCGGCAAAAGCCATCCTTTCGCCCATAAAACCTCCGTTACCATGGAAGATTTACGGCATCAGGATTTCATTATGAGGGAAAAAGGCAGCGGAACCCGTGCCATCTTTGAAAACATCATGCTGACCCACCATATTCCCTTTACCACTAAATGGGAATGCTGCAGCCGCTGTGCCATTGTGGATGCCGTGCGCCATAACCTGGGATTAGGCGTGCTGTCTGTGCGGTGTGTGCAGGAATATTTGGAAAATGGGCAGATAGTGCTCTGCCCTGTGGAGAATGTGTCTATGAAACGCTATTTTTACCTGTGCCATAACCAAAGCCATCCCATCAATTCACAGATGCAGGATTTTATCCGTATGGTGAAATCTATGTCCAGGGATACCTATAATATGCAATATGCCTGAATATGGCATACCGCCCTTGCTGAAAACGCACCTGCATTGCCCGCAACGGGAGAGCCGCCCATCAAACCAGCTGAAATCCGTTTGCGAAAGCCTGTAACCATTTAGGGCTGCCGCCCATCAAACCGGCTGAAATCCGTTTGCGAAAGCCTGCAACTGATTAGGGCTGCCGCATTGGAAGCAAGCATGCAAATCATATGCTGGCTTTCACCTATGCAGCAGCCCTTAAAAATATTACCTGGCTATCCCTTATTATCCCCTTTACAGAATCCTAAATAAAGCCTTTGGAAAGGGAATCAAAAATGATTATTAGAGGTCTTCACTTACGCCTTCTAAATTACTGGAAGTAAGGATATCCTCACTTTCAAAATCTATAATTTCCAATGCTGGAGTTTCATATTTTTTCATACAGGCTCACCTCCTTCCAACCTGATGAAACCTTAGCCTGCCCCCATCCAAGGCAAAGCCCCCATTCCCTCCAGACGCAATACTAGTACAGCATTGCACAAATAGCAGGTGCTGCTTTTCACCCTTATTTAGGCAATGCAATACCAGCAGCCGAAAACCAAAACTCTTTTCTCCAGCCTCTCCCTGACGACCTCCTCTGCCCAAATGGGTAACCCAATTTATGCAACCTATACAAAAACAATTTAAATTTTTCATACAAATTGCCGGAATTACAAAAAACACTTGATATTTCTTTATCAAGTGCTATAATAACATTAACGATTGGGTGACCCAATAATTATAAAAATACATTTTTGACCCATTATATCCCAATATGTTTCCTCAAACCACACCATTATCTCAAGATTGGATTACCCAATCAGAAAGGAGAAGCATTGTTATTCTTAGAATTCATACTTGCAATGCTGCCAATCCTCTGGTTAATCGCAGCCCTGAGCGGCCTGAAAATGGCCGGGCATAAAGCCTGTGTCATCGCGCTTCTCATTACCGCCCTGTTGGCATCCTTTTACTGGAAATTAAACGCAGCCTGTACGGCAACAGCAGCTTTGGAAGGAATCTTAAACGCCCTTTGGCCCATCTGCCTGGTAATCATCGCAGCCCTTTTCACATATAACCTGACGCTGAAAACCGGAGCGATGGAACTGATCAAGAAAATGCTGGCAAGCGTCTCTCGGGATAAACGCGTCCTGGCATTGATCA
Organism: Lachnospiraceae bacterium; assembly: GCA_910575035.1. Classification (GTDB taxonomy): domain Bacteria; phylum Bacillota; class Clostridia; order Lachnospirales; family Lachnospiraceae; genus Petralouisia. Next base: position 241,498 of record CAJTDL010000004.1, on the reverse strand, counting down.
TCGGATGGGGCTTTGGAAACTTTATGGAAGGCATGGCCGGATTTGGCACGGCAGTGGCCATCCCCGCATCCATCCTGGTGGGCATTGGGCTTGACCCAATCAGCACTGTAGTTGCCTGCCTGGTGGTAAACTCCACCCCAACAGCCTTTGGCTCCGTAGGGGTTCCCACCGTAACCCTGGCCTCTGTGACAGGCACAGATATCCTGCCCCTGTCAGGCAGCGTCGTCCTGATCCAATGTATCCTGACCTTTATTTCCCCGCTTTTGATGGTATGCATCTGCGGTAAAGGAATCAAAGCCTTAAAGGGAATGCTTCCAATCACCTTGACAGCTGCCATTTCCTTTACGGTTCCATGGTTCCTTACGGCACAGCTGATCGGCCCGGAGCTTCCAGACATTATCGGCTCCATCTGCTCCATGGGATGCCTAATCGCGGCCGCAAAGATTTTTAACAAGAACCCAGACGAGGCCTATGCCATCCAGATTCCAGAAGGAAAAAGCGCAAATAGTTCTATCACACTGGGAGAAGGCGTGAAAGCCTGGAGCTCATTTATCCTGATTTTCCTCCTTCTGACATGCACATCTACACTGTGCCCGCCCATCCACAATGCCATTGCAAACATCAAGAGCACTATGACAGTCTATGCCGGAGAAGGCGGAAGCCCCCTGTCCTTTAGCTGGATCAATACCCCTGGGGTTATGATCTTTCTGGCAGCCATCATCGGCGGCTTCATCCAGAAAGCCCGGGTAGGGGACATGGTGCAGGTATTCGCAGAAACATTAAAAAAATACTGGAAGACAATCCTTACCATCTGCTCCGTTATGGCAACAGCCAAGATCATGGGCTACAGTGGGATGATTTCTGATATTGCACAATTTTTAGTTGTTGTAGCCGGGCCTTTCTACCCGCTCATTGCCCCGCTGATCGGCGGCCTCGGCGCATTTGTGACCGGATCCGGGACTTCTACCTGCGTCCTCTTTGGGGGGCTGCAGAGTGAGACGGCTGCCGCATTAAACCTAAGCCCTACCTGGATGGCGGCTGCAAACGTTATGGGCGCTGGGATCGGCAAGATGGTCTGCCCCCAGGGCATTGCCATCGGAGCTGGCGCAATCAATAAGGTAGGATCGGAAAGCAAGATTTTAGGCGCCGTATTTAAGTATTTCTTATTATATATTGTGCTGGCAGGCATAATCTGCTACGCAGGATCCTTATTGGGCTTTTAACAAGCAGGCTGGCTTTCGGCCATTACATAAAAATTCAACAAGGCAATCCCCCTTAGGGTATGCCTGTCCGTCCAAAAAACCGGACGAGAAAAGGAGGTAAAAGATGTACAACCAATTAACACCGGAGATCGTAGAACAGATCAAGGCCGTATCCAACAATGTCTTTCTTGGCGAAGATATCAATCCAGACTATGCCAAAGACGAAATGCCTATTTACGGAACCCATATGCCAGATCTGGCCGTACAGCCCCGTTCTACAGAGGAAGTTGCAGCCATTATGAAAATCTGCTATGAGAACAATATCCCCGTGACACCCAGAGGAGCTGGCACCGGGCTTGCCGGAGGGGCTGTACCGCTGTATGGCGGGGTTTTAATCGACATTTCCAAAATGAACAAGATCAAATCCTATGATATGGAAAACTTTGTGGTGGAAATCGAAGCAGGCGTCCTGCTGAACGACCTGGCAGAGGACTGTTTAACCAAAGGCATGCTCTACCCGCCAGATCCAGGCGAAAAATTTGCCTGTGTAGGCGGCAACGTAGCTACAAACGCCGGTGGCATGCGGGCTGTAAAATATGGCGCAACCAGGGATTATGTAAGGGCTATGACCGTTGTGCTGCCCACTGGGGAAATTACTCATTTAGGCGCCACTGTCTCCAAGACATCCTCCGGTTATTCCCTGCTGAACCTGATGATCGGATCTGAAGGCACCCTGGGGATCATTACAGAATTGACCTTAAAGATCATTCCGGCACCGAAGGCTGTTTCTTCCTTAATCATACCTTTTGAGGATCTGCATACCGCCCTTGCCACCGTCCCGAAATTTAAGATGGCACATATGGATCCCCAGGCCATTGAGTTTATGGAACGTGAGATCGTGCTGGCTTCCGAGCGGTATATTGGGAAATCCGTCTTCCCCCAGGAATTGGAGGGAATCCAAATCGGGGCATACCTGCTGGTAACATTGGACGGGAACTCTGAAGATGAAGTGGATGCATTGGTAGAGCAGGCAGCAGAGCTGGCCGTAGAGGCAGGCGCAATTGACGTGCTGGTGGCAGATACCCCTGGGAAGATCAAGGATGCCTGGGCTGCACGCTCCTCTTTCCTGGAAGCAATTATGGAAGAAACAAAATTGCTGGATGAATGCGATGTGGTAGTCCCGGTGAATAAGATTGCGGACTATCTGGAATCCGTAAATAAAACAGGGGAAGAATGCGGGCTGACCATCAAATCCTTCGGCCATGCCGGGGATGGGAATTTACATATTTACCAGTGTTCCAATGACCTGGAGGAAGAAGAATTTAAGAAAAGAGTAGATAAATTCTTTGACATTATTTATAAGGAAGCTACTGACTGCGGCGGCCTTGTGTCCGGGGAGCATGGGATTGGATCCGGGAAGGTGAAGTACCTTGTGGACTCCGTAGGGGAAACCAATATGGGGATAATGGAAGGGATTAAGCGCGTGTTTGACCCGAAAATGATATTAAACCCAGGAAAGGTTTGCTATCGCCTATAATGAAATATCCTTACAATGAAATATCCTTGTATTTAATCTATTTTCTACTGATTAACTTAGCACACAAAAAAATTTAGGAGGAAATTTTATGAATATTTGTGTATGTATGAAACAAGTGCCTGATACGAATGAGATCAAGGTAGATCCCGAAACACATACTTTGATCCGAAAAGGAGTTCCCAGTATTGTGAATCCTTTTGACACTTATGCGCAGGAGGTTGGAGTGCGCCTGAAGGAAGCATCTGGCGGGAAATTAATTGTCATTTCCATGGGGCCGGAGCAGGCGAAAGAAGCGATCAAATCCTGCCTTGCCGTTGGGGCTGACGGGGGCTATTTGATCTCCAGCAGGAATTTTGGTGGTTCCGATACCCTTGCCACCAGTTATATACTTTCGGAAGCAATTAAGGCAATCGAAGAAAAGGAAGGGCTGAAATTTGACCTGATCCTTTGCGGAAAACAGGCCACCGACGGGGACACCGCACAGGTGGGGCCGGAGATTGCAGAGCATTTAGGCTTGCCGCAGATTACCTATGCTTTGGACATTCTGGAAAAAGATGGGGAAATCCAAGTAAAGCGGGAATATGACGCCGGATATGATATGATCTCCACCACCCTTCCGGCAGTGGTGACAGTCGTGAAGCTGCCTTATGAGCCCCGCTATCCTACCATCAAAAGCAAAATGGCTGCTAAGAAAAAAGAGATCCCTGTATTGACCGAAGAAGACATCCCAGCCATTGACCTGGCATTTTGCGGGCTGAAGGGCTCCCCTACCAGGGTAAAGAAAACTTATACGCCCGTCAGGGAGAAAAACGGGGTGAAGCTGACGGGGATGGAAGCAGCGGACGCAGCCAACGAAGTTGTGAAATTGATGGAAGAAGCAAAGCTTTTATAAGGAGGAATCGAATATGGGCAATCTGAATGATTATAAAAATATATGGGTGTTCATTGAGACAGAATGCGGAAAGGCAAAAAATGTCGGATATGAGCTGCTGAATGTGGCAAAGCCCCTGGCAGAACAAAAAGGCTGCGCATTAGTGGCAGTGGTAATTGGCAAGGATATCGAAGGCGTGGCAAAGGATGCGATCTGCTACGGGGCGGATTCCGCCATTATCGTAGACGGGCCGGAATATGAATACTATACAACGGATGCATTTACAAAAGCATTGGTTACCTTAGTGGAAAAATATAAGCCAGAAACGCTTATGATCGGCGCTACCAATAATGGGCGCGATATGGGCCCCCGCGTATCCTGCCGCCTGAAAACAGGCCTGACCGCCGACTGCACGGCCATCGACATAGATGAAGAAACCGGAAACATTGCATGGACCCGCCCCACCTTTGGCGGAAACCTGATGGCTACCATTATGTGCCCGGACCACCGCCCGCAAATGGGAACGGTAAGGCCTGCCGTATTCAAAAAAGGGGCCTATGATGAAAGCCGCACAGGCGAGATCCTAAAAGAAGATATTGCGGTTGCGCCAGAGGAAATCCGCACAAAGCTGGTAGAGCGCGTGAAGGAAGTGGCCGAATCCATTAACCTGGAAGAAGCAGACATTATTGTGTCCGGCGGCCGGGGCGTTGGGTCAGAGGAGAACTTTAAGCTGCTGCATGAACTAGCCGCAGAGCTTGGCGCAACCGTAGGGTGCAGCCGCGCCGTTGTGGATGCAGGCTGGATGCCCCATGCGCACCAGGTTGGGCAATCCGGGAAAACAGTGGCTCCCAAAATTTACTTTGCAATCGGCATTTCCGGGGCAATCCAGCATTTAGCCGGCATTTCCGGGGCAGATACTGTCATTGCAGTCAATAAGGATGAAGACGCCCCCATCTTCGATGTGGCGGATTATGGGATCGTAGGGAACCTGAACGAAGTGGTTCCTGCATTAACGGCTGCATTTAAAGCACGGAAAGCATAAGGGCGCCACCCTTTTCCAGGCGCAATGAAAGAACTATAAACACCAATGAAACATCAATAACTATACCTTTAAAATGGAGGATTCAATATGGATTTTAAACAAGACGAAATACATCAGGATATTTTAGACATGGTACACGAATTTGCAGTCAATGACGTAAAGCCTTTAGCAGCCACCATTGACCAGACAGAGGAATTTCCCATGGACAATGTAAAGCAAATGGCAGAAATGGGGCTTTTAGGGATCCCATTCCCAGAGGAATACGGCGGATCTGGCATGGATACCTTGGCTTATATCCAGACCGTGGAGGAATTGAGCAAATACTGCGCAACCACTGGCGTAATCGTGTCAGCCCACACCTCCCTCTGCTGCACCCCCATTTACCAGTTCGGCTCTGAGGAACAGAAGAAAAAATACCTCCCGAAGCTATGCTCTGGGGAATGGCTTGGCGCTTTCGCCCTGACAGAGCCAAATGCAGGGACAGACGCTTCCGGCCAGCAGACTGTGGCTGTGGACGCAGGGGACCACTGGGTACTGAACGGCTCCAAGATCTTTATCACAAATGCAGGGGCTGCTGATGTATTCTTTGTGCTGGCTATGACCGACAAATCCCAGGGCACAAAAGGCATTTCTGCCTTTATCGTAGAGAAAGGCTACCAGGGCTTCTCCATCGGAAAGCATGAGGACAAAATGGGCATCCGCGCCTCCTCCACCTGCGAATTAGTATTCGAAGACTGTATCGTGCCAAAGGAAAACCTGGTAGGCGAGCTTGGCAAAGGCTTCAAGTATGCCATGATGACCTTAGACGGCGGCCGCGTGGGCATTGCAGCGCAGGCGCTTGGCATTGCAGAGGGCGCCATTGAGGAAACCGTAAAATATGTCCAGGAAAGGAAGCAGTTTGGCCGCAGGCTTTCCCAGTTCCAGAATACCCAGTTTGAATTGGCGCAGATGAAAGCCAACACCGAGGCTGCAAAGCTGTTGGTATACCAGGCCGCCTGCGCCAAGGACGACCATGAAAACTTCTCCCACAAAGCCGCCATGGCAAAACTGGTAGCTTCCAGGAATGCCTCCGACGTTACCCGCCGCTGCCTGCAGCTCTATGGCGGATATGGATATACCAAGGACTACCCCATTGAGCGCATGATGCGCGACGCCAAGATCACAGAAATCTACGAAGGCACATCCGAGGTGCAGATGATGGTCATCTCCGGATGGATGGGCGTAAAATAATCACAAAACACAGGCTACATTGCGGCAGGCGCATCCATACGCTATAAAGACAGATTTACAGAGCGCCTGCCCACATTTAATACCTTACATGAGGTGCATGATTATGGATATAAAATTACCGTTTTCCAGAGAAGGCATGGCGCTGCATCTGGACGATACTTTCGATTATGAGATTCTGGAGTCTTCCATTGAATCCATGCCAAAGACCGGAAAGACAGAGGATGAAATTGTGCTGGAAGCCATGAAACACCCCATTGGCTCCCCTACCCTCGCAGAGCTTTCCACAGGCAAAAAACGCGTGGTCATTATCTGCTCCGACCACACCAGGCCTGTCCCCAGCAAGCATATCCTCCCTTTTATGCTGCAGGAAATACGGACAGGAAACCCACAGGCGGACATTACGCTGCTGATCGCCACAGGCTTCCACCGCCCCACCACCCGGGACGAGCTTGTCAATAAGTTTGGGGAAGAAATCGTGGACAAAGAAAAAATCGTAATCCACGACAGCAGCGACATGGACGCCATGGCAAACCTTGGAACCCTCCCTTCTGGCGCACCGCTGCTAATTAATAAAATAGCCGCCGAAGCAGACCTTCTGGTCAGCGAAGGTTTTATTGAGACCCATTTCTTCGCAGGCTTCTCCGGTGGCCGCAAAAGCGTACTCCCTGGCGTATCCAGCAGAGTGACTGTCCTTGGGAACCATTGCTCTATGTTTATTGACTCGCCTTACAGCCGTACTGGCATTTTGGAAAACAACCCCATCCATCGGGATATGGTTGCCGCAAGCCAGATGGCCAACCAAAAATACATTGTAAATGTGGTGATTGATGCTGACAAAAAAGTAGTCCATGCTGTGGCTGGCGACGCCATCCAGGCACACGACGCCGGCTGCAGGTTCCTCCAACAATACTGCCAGGTTACTCCAAAAAAACTTGCAGATATCGCAATCTCCACAAATGGCGGCTATCCTCTGGACCAGAACATGTACCAGTCTGTCAAAGGCATGACAGCCGCAGAAGCCGCTTCCAAGGAAGATGGGATTATCATTATGGTATCCAACTGCGGTGACGGCCATGGAGGCGAGGGCTTTTACAATGCCCTAAAGGACTGTGAAAGCCCACAAAAACTTATGGATGGGATCTTAAGGGTTCCCCAGGATCAAACAAAGCCCGACCAATGGGAATACCAGATCCAAAGCCGGATCCTGATCCACCACAAAGTCATTTATGTCATGTGCGAAAAATACCGTGCCATGGCAAGGGAAATGGGGTTTGAGACAGCCTCTGATGTGAACGAGGCATTGGAGATGGCCTTAAAGGAAAAAGGGAAAGACGCCCATATAGCTATTATCCCAGACGGCGTATCTGTGATGGTCAAAGCGCCTGAAACACCTTAAGGCATCTTAACAGTGCGGTTTGGTGAACCGGACACCCCCAGGATTACCATAATTTCCGGCGCTTAAAGCCGGGAAAACACCACAATGGCTCCAATCTTTCAGCATATATTGCAGGCTGGAGTAATACATACATTATTTTCACTTGGGAAACAGCAGATCTGCCGCCCTGTACGGTAATCTGCTGTTCCTTCTTCCATTTTGCTGCTCCCCAAAAACCATTTTCCCCTTGCAAATCCCCTTACATTATATTACAATAGTTTCTCAGGATCCCCCTTGAAACCAGTACCATCCGCCAAACCCACAGAAACAGAGCCATTTCTCCCCCCACCCCTTATAACCGCCAACAAACCAAACAGAAAGCAGAGGTTATCATGGACAACCCTAAATTAAACGGGAAGAAGACTTACGAATATGTATTTGACTACTTTTCAGACCAAATCCTATCTGGCAAATTAAAACTAAACGACAAAATCCCCACCGAACGTGAAATTGCAGAAAAGCTGGGCGTCAGCCGCAATTCCATCCGTGAAGTCATGCATATGCTGGAAATCACCGGATTAATCGAATGCCTCCAGGGAAGCGGCAATTATGTCCGCTGCGACCCTATGGAATACATGATGAAATCCGTCAACATGGTCATGGCATTAATGGAAATCGACTATACTGAAATTTTCCATATCCGCACCGGCTATGAATATGCTGCAATCCGCCTGGCAATTAATGCTGCAACCCCAGAGGAATTAGAGGAAATGCACCAGATCCTGCTGCAGATGGACCAGCCTATGAGCTCCCGGGAAAGCGCAAAGCTGGATGTGCGCTTCCACCATATACTGGTAAACGCTTCCCATAACCGTATCCTGATCTTATACAGCTCCTTGCTGAATAACCTGATGGACCAGTTCATTGAAAACTTCCGCACCAAAATCCTGATGAACCGTATGCGCGCAGAATTGCTCCGGCGCTCCCACTGGGGGATTTACAACGCCCTGGTTGAAAAAGACTTGCCAGCTGCCATGAATGCATTTGACAAGCACTTCCGCGTTGTGGAAGACCAATTAAAAAAGCTGTCGCAAAAGGAGCCTGAATAATCAGGCCCCTAATATTTTATCCCCGCCTGGCGGCTTATTCTGCTGGCAGCCTCTTTGCACAGGTAACAGCCAATGCCCCAGGCCCAATATGGCATGCCACGCTTAATGACAATGGGTCTACAAACTCAATCTGATGGTTGGGGAATGCCTCCTGTACCTGTGCCTTAAATTCCAATACCGCCTCTCGGTCCTTCGTATAAGCCATGGCAATATGCATGTCCTCCCCAGAAGGATCTCCAAAGCGCTTGGCACAGTCATTTTTTATGGCTTCAATCATAATGTTCTTGGCCTGCTTCACCGTCCTGGCCTTGGCAAAGGCATCCAGCTTCTCCCCCTGTATCTGGAGCACAGGCTTTAATTTCAGCAAGGTGCCCAATGCCGCCGCGGCAGGCGTGATCCTGCCCCCCTTTTTCAAATAATACAGGGTGTCTACCATAATATAAATGCTGGAATCGAACTTTGTCTTCTCCAGGTAATCTTTGATCTCTGCTGCGCTTTTCCCGCGCCTGGCCATTTCTGCCGCATCTAAGGCGGCCTGCTTCTGCGTAACGGAAATACGCTGGTTATTCACCACCTGAACCTTCCCATCATAATCCTGGGAAAGCATGACGGCTGTCTCACAGGAGCTGCTTAAACCACTGGACATGGGAATATGCACAATGGAATCATACTCCTGCAGCAGGCTGTCCCACAGCTCTGTCACAGATCCTACAGAAGGCATGGATGTGGAAATCTCTGCCTGCCCCTCCAATTTTTCATAAAACTGCTCTTGGGTTAAATCAATATCCTCAAAATATGTTTCCCCATCTATAAAAAAAGGCATGGGCAAAACGTGTACGCCATATTCCTTCGCCTGGTTCTGGGTAATCCCACTGTTACTGTCCGTTACGACTGCAATCTTATCCAACTGATTCTCCTCCTTTCCTTTTACTCACTGATTGTACCACAATTTGCCTTTTTGCACAATCCACTATAAAATAGTTTGTCCCATTCCCTGCTTTTTATGTGAACGCCGCCAAAAGGGCTCTTGCCAGAAACCAAAAAGATATTGCGCATCCCGCCATGCAAAATGCCCTGTCCGCCAGCCCATTGGCATGAAACCATCCCAAACAGAATCCTGGCTTCCATGGGTACAGCAGCCTGACCTTTTTTTGGTTAAAGGCATCTATCGCAAGATGGGATAAAAATCCAACCGTAAAATAGGGGACAAATAGCGGGAACGCCAAGGCAACAGCCCCATCCAGCAATGCCAGGGCAAGGAAGGAATGCATAAAGGAGCGATGGGGCTGCTTCTTTCCAAAAACGCAGATTCCTACAAAGCCGAAAATCCCCAAAAGTATCCGCACTGCACTCCCATTTCCGGAAAACTGCCGCAGAAGATCCATTTTCCCAAAATAATCCGCCACAAAGAGTATCGCCGTAACTGCAGACACCAGCAAAATTACCCCATTGGCTTTGCGGCAGGAGCCTGACGACTCTACGTCAATATCTGATATCAATGCGCCTACTGTCCCTATTCCCACCGCCATACTTATTTCCCCGATTGTCTTAGGCGCGGTAACTGCCAGCGCTGCGGCAATCCCCACTGCCATATGTGTTTTTCCAAGCAAAGTGTATCACTCCTCACGAATTTTATCTGCCGTCCTTCATAAACCGAATCTCCCCCCCTTTTATTTTCATTATAAAACATTTCTCCCCTCAAAGAAACGGTATTTCTTTACTTTTTTCTTAATATTTCCAATAATCCGCTGGCTATCCCAAACACTGCCACCATCCCTTCCGTAACTGGGGCTGCCATCCACGCCCCTGCCATCCCCCACAGTGACGACAGCAAAAATGCCGCTGGCACAATCGCCACTATTCCCCGCAGCAGTGAAATCACATAAGCTGGCGCCACTTTTTCCCTGGATGTAAAATATACCGCCAAAACAATATTCACCCCCATAAAAAACACCCCCATAAAATAAATCCTCATCCCCACATTTGCGATCCCCTGAAGCTCCGTGTTCCCTTCACTGTTAAAAACCCTTACAATAAAATCCGCCCCAAACAGCACCCCAGCATAGGCCGCGCAGGAAATCCCCGCCACTGCCACCATCGCATAACGCAGCAGGCTCCTCTCCCCTTTCCGCTCATTCTTCCCATAGGCCCTGCTGACCAAAGGCTGCATCCCCTGGGCAACCCCTGTATAAATTGCCACTATGACCAAAGACAGGTTTGCAATAATCCCATAAGCAGCCACTCCCACATTTCCCCGCAGCCCCAGAATAATCCCATTAAATATAATCATCACAATCCCGGTGGAAACCTCTGAAACCAGGGAAGGGACGCCCAAAGCTAAAGCCTGCTGCGCCATCTCCAGCTTCCCCTTCACAAAATGGAACTGGTTTTTCTTCTTGAAAAAATGCAGCGACAATATCCCCATACTAATTACCGGCGCGGTTCCAGTTGCCAGCACTGCCCCCAAAATCCCCAATCCCATCGGGAATATCAAGATATAATCCATGAAGATATTCGAGAGGCTCCCAACCACCATCCCTGCCATGGATAATTTAGGGCTGCCATCATTCCGCACAAAGCAGACCAGCACCTCATTCATCACAAATGCCGGGGAGAACAGCAAAAGCACCCGCAAATACGTATCGGTCATGGCAAAAACCTCTGCATCCGCACCCATAAGCCTTGTAATCCAGCCAGAAAGGAATATGCCTGCCAGCATAAATAAAGCTGCAGATACCGCAGCTAACCAAATTGTATTGGTAAAATTCCTGTCTGCCCTTTGCTTTTCTCCCTGGCTTTTAAGGATGGCATACCGGGTAGCGCCACCCATGCCCAGCATTAGTCCAATCCCATGAATAAAACTGTAAATAGGAATTGCCAGATTCAGGGCTGTCAGCCCCTTTGCCCATTGCAAACGCCAGCTCCCCTGCAACGCAAAAACGCCGGACTTCGTATCTTCTAAGACCTAACGATACGAAATTCAGCGCCAAACGCCCTTACCCGGTGGCAAGAAATATAGATACTTTTTTGATTTATAGTATAACTGCAATAGCCAAAACAGTCAAGCACTTTTTTTACTGGCCACTGCCCTGCCCATGGTTAGAAGAACTGTTTTCATCTGCCTTCCCTTCTGCCTGCCCCCTTTCCTCTTCTGAGGTTCCATTTGGCATATCCGTTGGCTTCGAAATCTCAAGGCTCATGGTTGTTTCCATATCGCCTATCGTTGTGGTTACCACAAGAACCCTAGAGCCGTCTGGCTTCACGATGATATTGGTGTCTGTCCTTGACTCCTCATCCTTTTCATCCTCATTTTCCTCATCCTGGGTTTTGCCCACTTTTCCTGCTTTCAAATCAGCCTGCCCCTTGTCTGCTGCTTCATTGGCGTCTGTTTTCTGTACAGGCGTGCTGTGCTCTTGCTTCTCTTTTTCATCTGTCAATCCCCACCGCATCCTATAGTAAAGCTCTGTAAGGGACATATTTTCTTCTGTGCCGGCACTTACGCTTTCTGGTGCATATTGCTTATTAGCTCCTTCTAAATTGCCTGAAAAAACTGCATTCTGATTTGCATTTTTTGCTCCATATGTAACTGGAATATAGTTCATCTCAATTCTGCCGATATTCATTGCCATTCTCCTTTTCTGTAAGCCAATCCCCCACGGCAAGCGCGGCTGCCCTTCTCATTGCCAGCGGGCATAATGAGCGGCTCTTTTATTCTGTTTTCTATATCGGAACACAGGCCAAAACCTGAATGCCATTCGCATAAATGGACAGATTATTGTTGTGAATAGCTCATTAAGATACATATAAGCTTCATAAAAAATCTGATATAATGGGACAAAAATGCCTTTTGAGTTGTTATATATATGAGTACTCAAAAAGGAGAAAGGGAGGAGGGGATGGAGTTGGATATTTCACAGGTTTACAATATCAATAAAAATTCAGTCTATCGGCTGGCTCTGACATACCTGCATTCACAGGCTGAAGCAGAAGATGTCTGTCACGATGTATTTATAAAAATGATAGAACATAAAGCTTCTATTTCTCCTGGAAAAGAACGGCCATGGCTTTTGACGGTGACAGCCAATGAATGCAAGAATCGCCTAAAATTTTGGAAACGTCATGAAAATGGGGAATTATCTGATAGTATCCCTGCAAAAGAAACACAAGCATCAGATATATTCGAAACTGTTATGTCATTGTCTGTCAAAGAACGGACTGTAATTTACCTTTACTATTATGAGGGTTATGACACAAAAGAAATTGCCAGGATTTTAAAAATCACTGCGTCCGCGGTAAGATCCCGGATGGAACGGGCCAGAAAGCATTTAAAAACCAAATTGGAAGGAGAATAAGTATGATGGATGATTATATGAAAAAGTACCGTGAGCAGATGGATAAAGCTACATTATCTGACGATGCTGACCAGGCAATTCTGAATGATCTCTTAAAGGCCGATAGCCGGAAAGGAGCGCCGTATATGATGAAATGGGTAAAAAGAAATATAAGCGCAGCCATGGTTGCTGCAATCATTGCAATCGCCTCTGTTGTTACCGTATTTGCAGGCGTTGTCGGAACAATCATCAAGTCAAATAAAGCAGAGTCACAGGTAGAGGGGCTCGGAGCCAAGGTAGATGTAGGAGAATCTGATTACTTTGACCTTCTGGCAGGCGATACAGGTGAAATCTATGCCCTTACAGGCAATATCTATAACAGCGCATTGACTGGGCGCTATGTTATAGCATGGAAAAGCACAGATCAAGGAGATACCTGGGAAGAGCTTCTCTCCCAACCAGATGAACTGAATGATGAAAAAACTTTTTTGGCTGCCGGCGACCTCAGAAAGGGGGAGGCCGGGATTGAGGCTATTGTGATCCTGTCGGAAGTAAACGGCAAAGCAGAAAATGGCCAGGTTAACCACGTATACCAGATCACAGAAGATTCCTATGTAAAGTACGATATGGATGAAGTATATGCGCAGTTAGGAGGGGCGGTGCATTTGTTTCAGGCCAAATATGTGAACAGCCACATTATTGCCCTGATAGGGTCAGAAAAATGCCTGCTGTATGATACCAATACACAGAAAATAGTAAAAAACCTGCCATACGACCTGACAATGGGATGTCTGAAAACCCAGGATCAGTTCCTGCTCTATGGAAAAGAGATTTATAGCTGCCTAAATTCTGAAACCCTCGAAGACCAAGAACCAGAGGAAGGCCTGCAGGAATTTGTGCAAATGATGTACGAAAAAAACAATCATGAAGTTATGCCTCCTATGGATGCATGGAATGATACCATAGTATGTGTAGCAAAAGACGGTATTTACGAGTATAAGGCGGGCGAAACCACGCAGGCCAGGCAGATTTCCCATACAGTAAATGATGGCCGCGCTTTCAATGGCCTGCTGCCAATCTGCAAGACGCAGGATGGCGAATATTATGTCTGCGCATTCGATGGAAAAATGGGAGTGTCTCTATGGCAAATTGATGGCAGCAAGGAAGAGCTGAAGTAGGTTTCAACGTGCCCTTCCGACTTCACCTGTGGTATCCCCATAACAGCCCTACGTGCATAGACCGTTTCATTATAAAGCTGTTTGAAACATTATCATCCCAAATTTAAGCAGAAATACAGACAAGGCAGAACATTTTAATATGCTCTGCCTTGTTAAATTAGCCTTAATCCGCTGCCATAAGATTCTTTTTCAGCAATTATGTAATTGACTTCCCAAGTTCATAAGCCTTTTGAAGTTCAGGCTTCCCTTCAATATCGCCCACATGCCCATTCCTTCCAGCAAGAACGTGGCCAAGGTTTTTCCATCTCAAATGTCCCATCAGATGTTCGTAGTATAGAAGCACGTCCTCAAATCCATTTCCTTCTGCCGCCATCAGTAATGCAGCTGCCCGGTTATTTCCCCTGAGGAGGTTCCCATCACCTTCTTCCAGGGCAAACAAGCGGTCAATGGCCGTCCTGATCTGCCCGCTCATAGTCCAGTAATACAGCGGCGTGGCAAACACGATCACATCGGATTCTTTTACCGCAGGATAAATTTTGTCCATATCATCCCTCTGGACACAGGGACATTCCCTGCTGCTATGGCCTCCAAAACAGCCCTTACAGCCATGGATATCCATACCGTCCAGAAAAAACTCTGCCACTGTATTCCCTGCTTCCTTTGCACCCCTGGTAAATTCAGCGGCCAGTGATGCAGTATTCCCATTCTTCCTGGGACTTCCGTTTAAAATAACGATTTTCTTACCCATATGGCTCCTCCTTATATTGCATCAGCCAAAGCCTCTGCTTTTTTGCATCCATCCGTCTTATCAATATCCCCAATATTCAGCACGCCGGGAACCAAAACCTCACCAACCATCTTCCATTTGTTCAGGGCGCACATACGCTCAACAGGTATGCGGACTCCGTCCATGACAGACATATCTTCTTCCTCACAGCAGGTGATAAGTGCACATTCCTTGCCTGCAATATCCTTACCACCAACAACAAGGGAAAAGATACGGTCAATGACCCCCTTGATCTGTGCTGGGATAGAATACCAGTAAACCGGCATAGTAAACACAATTGCATCTGCTTCCAGGATTGCCGGCGCTATGGTATTGAAGTCATCATCAAAAGTACAGGCTTTCCCTGTGGAAAAACAGGCCTCACAGGCATGGCATCCACCTACCTTCTTCATAGCGGCATCAAAGCGGGTAATGGTATGCCCTTTCGTTTCCGCCGCTTTGATGAACGCATCCGTCATAGCAAAGCTGTTCCCGTTTTTACGCGGGCTTCCTGTAATAACAACGATTTTCTTACTCATAAAATAATCCCTCCTTAGATTTCCCTGAGAAGCAATCACTGTCCAGGAATGCCTCTGCGGGCTTTGGTATCCTTGCAGGATTGACTTTTCCTGCTGTTGATTTTATAATTATAGCAAGAATAAAACAAAAAACAAGTACGCACCTTTAGGTAAGTATCTCACCCGAAGTGAATCGATTCCTTTTCAAGAACCGCAAAAACCTTTTTGGAATACAGCGAAACCGCCATAGCCAAAATCGCCGCGCCGCTGTCATCATGGACACGCTAAACATCGTGGAAGCGCACATCGCGCCGAATCGGAAGAAAAATCGGGGACTATTACGAGATTGTGGAAAATACGGAGCGTATTTATATTGGAAGCGAACTGCCAGAAGAATACACAGAATCAGAGCGCTGGAAAAGCCTTATGGGTGCAAAAGCTAAGGCAAATGCCCCCACTGCGATATCGGAACTGATACGGAATGATGTTCTGGCAATAAAAAAGAAACGAGCAAGCCGTAGCATGGTATACGGTGAAAACCCATTTCTCACTGTTAGTAATAATCCATTTCTTCCGTCCTGTCAACCCCCGATTTTGGTTTTTTAAAAACAATTTTTTCTAAATGCCCAAGACTGCACTGTAACATTAAAGAAAAATCTCATTACATACTTTATTAATTTCTACAAGATGTTTCCATAAAGTTTCTGACAAAAGCATATACGAATAAATACCCCTGCCTCTATTACATAAAATCCCTGCTCAATCCCCGCAGCAGCCAACTGTTCATCCGTCAACTGCCGATGCGTTTCACTTGCTTGTAACACCCCTTTTGCTATTTCAGCATGCTATACACACACTCTGATAACGTTAATGCAAGAATAATGTTAATTACCCTGTAATATTTTCGGTATGCTCTCTGTATCAGGGCACCCATACCAATCCATGTAAGAGTTGCAATTGTTCCAATCGTAGCTATGATAATCTCAAATAAGAGCAAAACCCATAAAGAAGCACTATATTCCGTGATATATCCTGTTAATGCAGTAATTCCAAATAAATAAATTTTCACGTTGACAAACTGCAGCAAAAATCCTTTTAGAAATGATGCTGACCCTCCTGTGTCAGCGCCACTCCTGCCCTGCATCGGCTGAAAATTGTTATTCCAGCTTCCTTTTCCACTTCTTTGACAGCACCGGAAAGACTCTGCTGAGAAATATACAATTACCCTTATACCAGATAGTCCAGATAAAATTCACTTCATTTGCATGATTGGGAATACCCTCCTATATTACTGTTTCCATAATAAATTTATCCTCCTAAATATCGGCCTGCCATTATCAATACTATTGAAATTATAGCACGTACCCGACTGAATCACAATAATAGATTTTCCTTGTAAATACAGGGTTTCAATGGTATGATAGAAATATGAAGTAATAAAGTATACACTTTTAGTTGTAATACTTATATTTAGGTTATATACTTATATGAAGTTATATACTTATCAAAAGGAGAGTGTAAAAATGAACAAACGCTGTATATCAAAAGAGTGTTTAAATGACACTGGCTTTAGCTATACCTTATCACTTATCAATGGAAAATATAAAATGACGATTCTTTATACGTTGATGGAATTTGGTATTGTTCGATTCAATGAAATGAAAAAATATATTGGGGAGATTTCCTTTAAAACTCTCAGTTCCAATTTGAAGGAATTGGAAGCAGATCAACTCGTTCACCGCGAAGAATATCCCCAGATTCCGCCAAAGGTTGAATACAGCCTAACTGAACGCGGTAAATCCTTAATGCCAATTCTGGATGGAATGTGCGAATGGGGAAATAAAAACAGAATTTAACATATTTTAGCCTGATACCCCTTTTAGTTCAGAGGCTTTGTCAGCCAAATTGTATAAGTAAATTGTCTGAATATTCTCATTGACTGCTTAATTATCATAGTTTGAATTGCCTGAATCCTGTCAAGGCAAGAGTTTCAGCCTTTACAGGATTTTGACAATTCGATAGAATCAGAATTGCAGTCTGGATAATTTACACAGATTATATGACACTCTCATTTTCTTTCGCCTCCTCCACAGCACGTTTCAGTTTCTTCACAAATGTATCTTCTGATGGCCTGCCAGCCACATAATCTAAGAATGCTTTTCATTCCTTACTTACAGTCCCATTCTTTCCATCTGCATTCAGGTAAACTTTCTCTGCCCTGTCATTTAGTATTACCTCCGAATCCTCTTCACAGACATTCTCGAAAGTATACATATAACGGTTTTTCCCAAAAATCCTCTTTTATTGTCTTTTGCAGTTCTGGATATTCCACTTCTCCCTCACTTATGATAAGGCTCTTTCCTCATGATCCGATAGCTCCGGTAGATCTGCTCCAGTAAAATAACCCGCATTAGCTGGTGTGGAAATGTCATCTTCGAGAAGCTCAGCAGAAAATCCGCCCGTTCCAAAACCTGGGCAGACAGCCCCAGGGAGCCTCCGATCACAAATACAAGATGGCTTTCCCCACCAATCCCTAATTCTTCTATTTTCCTGGAAAGTTCTACGGAATCCAGCATTTTCCCTTCAATGGCAAGGGCGCACACCCAATCCCCTTCCCGAACCTGCTTGAGGATCCTCTGCCCTTCCTTTTCCTTGATCTGCCGTTCCAATGCCTCGCTGGCGCCGTCTGGCGTCTGCTCATCCGCCACCTCTGTAACTTCCAGCCTGCAATACCGGCTCAGGCGCTTTTCAAATTCTTCGACTGCACTGCGGTAAAATTTTTCCTTGACCTTTCCCACTGCTACAATTGTTATTTTCATAGATTGTCTCCTTTTTCCCATTTTAGCATACCTGAAATCGCCTGGCAATCCTTTGCGGCTTTCATGGAAAAAGCCTTCAGCAATGGATGGCGCGCTGCAATACGTCCTATTTTTGATATATGTGAGGGCTTTTTCCTCATTTGATGCAAAAATCTTGTCATATGCTTCTTTTTCCTATATAATAAAGGGGAGATTCCATTTAGGCTAAATCTTTTATAGAGGTGAATACATATGAAATTATTAGAAGAAAAAATCAAAACGGATGGCATCGCGCTAAATGAGCATATCCTCAAGGTGGACAGCTTTATCAACCACCAGATTGACCCTCTGCTGATGCAGGAAATGGCAAATGAGCTTGCTGGGCATTTCAAAGACAAGGGGGTCACGAAGGTAGCCACTATCGAAAGCTCCGGCATTGCCCCAGCGCTGCTGACTTCCCTTGCACTGAGGGTTCCGTTGCTGATTTTGAAAAAACAGCCGTCAAAAATTTTGAACCAGGATCTATACCAGACAGTTGTGACGTCTTTTACCAAGGAAACAAACTATGAGCTGACCCTTTCCAAAAAGTTTATCAATGAAACGGACCATGTCCTGATTGTGGATGATTTCCTGGCAAATGGGGAAGCCGCTACTGCTGCCATCCGCCTGATTCGCATGTCCCATGCCACGATTGCAGGCCTTGGCATATTGATTGAGAAATCCTTCCAGCCCGGGCGCCAGAAGTTAGAAGCCCAGGGGATTGAAGTGTATGCCCTTGCACGGATAGGAAATATGGCAGAGAATTTCATTACCTTTATTTAGGGAGGAAAGTTTTTCCAGGAGCAGAGAATCAGCCAGGCAGCAATACTGCCTGGCTGATTCTCTGTGCTGTTCCATCCCTTCTCTGATTACGGTTCAGCAGATTACTTTTTCTTTGGCTTTTTCTCAGCCTTTGCGGATTTTTTCTTGGTGGCAATCAAATCCTTTAGCTTTAATGCCTTGCCAAGATCTCCCTCTACCTTCAATTTCTTCAAGGTATATGCCAGAAGTGGATCCTGCTTGCCTTCTGCGATCTTCATCAGCAAGTCTGCGGGAGCTGTGAAAATGGCATCCCGGTCGTAGTATTCGTAAGGCTCTACATATAGCCTGCCCTCCTTTACCTCTACATAGAAAATGCCTTCTGCCTCCCCGGTAATGTTAAACTGGTAAGCCAGATGCTCCTCTATCCCGCTGGCATCCGCATCCATAAATGTGTCCTTAACTTTTGCAAAAAATTCTTCATACGTCATAATAACTTCCTCCACTTTCTGGTTAATGGTGCTTGTACTATGGATTACCAGATAACAATAGCACTCTTTGGGGGATTGGTCAAGATGTTTTGAAACACAAAGTATTTTTTATCGCTTAAAAGGTTACTATTCACGGACTGGAGGCCGCCCAAAGCAACAATTCGGGGCGATATTTAAAGTTTTGCTGCGCAAAAATCGCCCCTCACTCCTGAATCATGTTCTCACAGAATGCGCAGTTCAGCGCATTCCTGAGCCATGAATCGTAACTTTAAAAGTCAAATAAGGATAATTGGTTTGACTCTGGCAAGTCTCCCAGGATCCCAAGGCCGCCCATCAGGTCAATGACGGTCTTTGATACTTTTGTGCGTTGGCGGAAATCATCCTTGGAGAGGAATGGGCCGTCCTTTGCAGCCTCTACCACTGCATCAGCCGCTTTATCGCCTAAGCCTTCGATGCTGTCCAGGGACGGCATTAATTTTCCTTCTATGATTTGGAAGGTGTGGGCTTTTGCGGAAAACAGATCCACTGGCACAAACTCAAACCCACGGGCGTACATTTCCTGTACGATCTTCATATCTTTTACGGTGTCCTGCTCCTTTTTGGTGAGCGTGTCTTTCCTGCGCGCATAGTCTGCCAGAAAGAACTCCAGCTTTTCCTTGCCCTGGCACATCAGCTCGTAGCTGAAGGATGTGGCGCGGATGCTGAAAAAGGCGGCGTAATATGCCAGCGGGTAAAAAACTTTACAATAAGCAATACGCCAGGCCATCATAACATAGGCCGCCGCATGGGCTTTGGGGAACATGTATTGTATTTTCGTGCAGGACCATATATACCAATCTGGTACGCCATGGCTAAGCATGTCCTGCTTCCACTCCTCCCAGTCGCCGCATTTTCCTTTAGCTACCATTCCCTTCCGTACGGCTTCCATGATTTTGAAGGAACGCTCCGACTCCAGGCCCATTCCGATCAGGTAGGTCATAATGTCGTCGCGGGTACAGATAGCAGTAGAAATAGTGGCTTTTCCTTCCTGGATCAGGGTCTGGGCATTGCCCAGCCATACGTCAGTCCCATGGGAAAGGCCAGAAATACGCACCAGGTCTGAAAAGGACTGGGGATTCGTGTCAATCAGCATCTGGATAACAAATTCTGTGCCAAATTCAGGGATTCCCAGGGACCCTAGCTTACATCCCCCAATGTCCTCTGGCTCAATGCCAAGGGCTTTTGTGCTTTGGAAAAGGGACATGACCTCTTTGTTATCCAAAGGGATTTTCTGGGCGTCAATGCCAGTCAGGTCCTCCAGCATACGGATCATAGTGGGATCGTCGTGCCCTAGGATATCCAGCTTCAGCAGGTTGTGGTCGATGGAGTGGTAGTCAAAATGGGTGGTGACAATGTCTGTGCCCATGTCATTGGCAGGGTGCTGGATGGGGGTGAAGGAATGGATTTCCTCCCCAATTGGCAGCACAATAATACCGCCAGGATGCTGGCCGGTGGTGCGCCGTACGCCTACGCAGCCCTGGACAATCCGGTCAATCTCGCAGTTCCGCTTGCGCATGCCGCGCTCCTCATAGTAATTTTTTATGTAGCCATAGGCAGTTTTGTCAGCCAGGGTTCCAATGGTTCCAGCACGGTAAGTCTGGCCGTAGCCGAAGATTACCTCGCAGTAGGCGTGTGCTTTGCTCTGGTATTCTCCAGAGAAATTCAAGTCAATATCCGGCTCCTTGTTGCCTTTGAAGCCCAGGAAAGTCTCAAAGGGGATGTCAAAGCCTTCCTTGCACAGAGGAGCGCCGCATTTGGGGCATTTTCTGTCTGGCATATCGCAGCCTGCCCGGCCTGCATAGGCCTTTACTTCCGGGGAATCGAAGTCGCTGTAATGGCACTCTGCACAATAATAATGGGGGGACAGGGGATTTACCTCTGTAATTCCGGACATAGTGGCCACAAAGGAGGAGCCTACTGAGCCGCGGGAGCCTACCAGATAGCCGTCCTCATTGGATTTCCATACCAGCTTTTGGGCAATGATATACATCACAGCATAACCATTGGAAATAATGGAGTTCAGCTCCCGCTCCAGCCGTTCCTGAACGATGGGGGGCAGATCCTCCCCATAGATTTCATGGGCTTTGTTGTAACAGATATCCCGGAGCATCTGGTCTGAATTTGCTATGACAGGCGGGCATTTGTCTGGGCGCACCGGGGAAATTTTTTCGCACATGCCAGCAATTTTATTGGGGTTTTCAATTACCACCTTTTCCGCTGCCTCACTGCCCAGATAGGCAAATTCCTCCAGCATTTCCTCCGTGGTGCGCAAAAACAGGGGCGCCTGGTCATCTGCATCCTTAAAGCCCTTCCCTGCCATAATAATTCGGCGGTAGACTTCATCCTCCGGATCCAAAAAATGCACGTCGCAGGTGGCTACTACAGGCTTGTGGAAGTCTGCACCCAGCTTTACGATCCGGCGGTTGATGTCCATCAGCTCTTCCTTGGAAGCCACTGTAGGGTTATCCCCCCGCAGCATAAACTCATTATTGCCCAAAGGCTGTATTTCCAGGTAATCGTAAAACCGCACCAGCCTTGCAATCTCCTCCTCGGACTGTTCCCGGAGGATTGCCTGGTACAATTCCCCTGCCTCACAGGCGGAGCCAATCAGCAGCCCTTCCCGGTGCTTTTCAAACTCACTTTTGGGGATCCTTGGCATACGGTGAAAATACTTCAAATGGGAATCTGATACCAGGCGGTACAAATTAATCCTGCCTGTGTCATTAGCGGCCAGGATAATGGCATGGCGGCTGGGAAGCTTTTTGATATTGTCCACAGATGTGGCTCCCAATGCATTTGTGTCCTCTAAGGTATGGATCCCCCGTTCCTCCAGCATTTTCAGGAATTTCACAAAAATCTCTGCTGTACAGGCCGCATCATCCACTGCACGGTGATGATTGTCCAACGGGATTTTCAGGGCTTTTGCCACCGTGTCCAGCTTAAACCGATTTAACTGGGGCAGCAGCACCCTTGCCAGCGCAACGGTATCCATAACGGTATAATCACAGGGATAGCCCAGGCGCTCGCAGTTCTTGCTGATAAAGCTCATGTCAAAGCCCGCATTGTGCGCCACCATGACCGCTCCCCCGCAAAAGGACAGAAACTCTGGCAGCGCATGGGCAATATCCGGCGCATCCAGTACCATATCGTCCCGGATTCCCGTCAATTCCTCAATCTTGTAGGGAATGGGCACATTCGGATTTACAAAGGTGGAAAAGCGCTCTGTGACCCTTCCTTTTTCTACTTTCACTGCGCCAATTTCAATGATCTGGTTATTCACAGGGGAAAAACCCGTGGTCTCCAGGTCAAATACCACATAGGTATCCTCCAGGCCCTGCCCCTTTGGATTCTCAATAATGCTTTTCAGGTCATCCACCAGATAGGCCTCTACCCCATAGATTACCTTGAAGCTGTCGTCTGATGAGAGGGCATGGTTGGCATCCGGAAACGCCTGCACATTCCCATGGTCTGTTATGGCAATGGCTTTATGCCCCCACTTTTTGGCACGTGTGATGATATCCTTCACCTCAGACACGCCATCCATATCACTCATTTTCGTATGGCAATGGAGCTCCACCCGCTTTTGCGGGCTGTTGTCCATACGGACGCTGGTAAAATCCGGGATTTTCTTGATCCCATTGACAGAGCCAATGGTTAGCTCGCCATCAAAACGGTCAATGGTGGTAACGCCTTTAATCTTAAAAAATGCCCCTTTCTTCACCTCTGCTGTGATATCCTTCACATACTCATTCCGCGAAAACATCTTCACCATAATGGTATCTGTAAAATCCGTGATAGAAAATATAATAATGGTCTTTTCATTGCGGATTTCCCTTGTTTCCAGGCTTAATACCTTCCCCCGGACAACAATCTCCCCCATCTCGCCCACAATCTGCTCAATGGGGATAGCGCCATCTTCAAAATCACGCCCAAATACCACATCCGGATTGTCCGATTTCTTAATGCTCCCGCCATAGCCCCTTCCATTCCTGCCTGCCCATTTTCCATTGGATGATGCCTGGGCGCCTTTCTGAAATCCAGCTCCTTTTGCCCCGGGCGTTCCCTTTCCATTGGATGCGCTTGCAGGCGCTCCTGTCTTTGGGGACAGCATATTTCCTTTTGCATCTGGCGCCTGGCCAGCCCCATTTCCATGGAGGCCCATTCCTGCCGCCGCAGTCCCATCGCCGCCTGCCTGTGCCTCTCCAAGAAAGCCCAGCGCCT
The DNA here is from genome assembly GCA_910575035.1 of Lachnospiraceae bacterium. GTDB lineage: Bacteria > Bacillota > Clostridia > Lachnospirales > Lachnospiraceae > Petralouisia. The sequence goes on along the minus strand of CAJTDL010000004.1, from coordinate 217,992 downwards.
CCCCATCTGAAGGCTCCATATAGCCTTCCTCCTCCATTCCGGAAAATTCCCCTTTGGCTGCTATAGAAGAATTTTGGATAATCTGCCTTACCTCGTTTTGAATCTGGAGCTCGCTGTTTTTCTTATGCTTTTTCTCCTGAGGCTCCATATAATTCACCTGGATATCCACATCCAGCCCGCAGCGTTCACAAATGATCTTTTCCAAAACCTGCACCATATCCTCAGATTTCTGCCTGGCAATCACAGAATCCTCTAAAATAAGCTGCATTTTATCCTCTTTTGGGAACTCCATCTGCGCCAGCCGCAGCATACTGTATTCCAGCAGGCTATAGGTGTGGAACTCCTGCAAAATACTGTCCTTATATACACCCATCAGCTTCTGCGGGTTATACTGCCCCGAAAGATGGAACTTCTCAATAATCTTAACGGAAACATCATGCTTTGGAAACAGCTGCTTTTTAATATCCTGCTCTAAATGGTAAATATTCTCTTTCTCAATCAGCCTGCCGCTTAAAAGGTATACGCGCAAATGGTTCCTCTGATGGTTGGTAGACACCTTCGTCACTTCCACTCCTTCCATCAGCCCCGCAATCTCTGGCTGTACGCTCAATCCTGGAAATACCTCAAAAAAAAGCTTGCCCATGCCCTATTCCCCCCAATGCAATAATTCATACCGAAGCGCTGGCAGCAGCTCTTCTTCCTTTACCTTTTTATAAACCTCTCCATGCTTTATGAGCAGCCCTTCCCCAACGCCTCCTGCAATCCCAATGTCCGCTTCTTTCGCTTCCCCGGGTCCGTTAACCACACAGCCCATCACAGCCACCTTTAGATCCAGCGGAATGTCGCTGACCATATCCTCCACCTGGTTAGCCAGCCCGATCAGGTCAATCTGGGTCCTTCCGCAAGTTGGGCAGGATACCACCTCAATACCGCCCTTCCGAAGCCCCAGCGTGCGCAATATAATCTTCGCTGACTTAATCTCCTCCAAGGGATCCCCTGTCAAAGACACCCGTATCGTGTCGCCAATCCCCTGCCCCAGGATCATGCCAAGCCCTATAGCCGACTTAATATTCCCGCTGGTAACCGTCCCCGCCTCTGTAATCCCCACATGCAGCGGATAATCCGTTTTTTCCGCTATCAGTTCATGGGCTTTCACGCACATTAGCACATCCGAAGACTTAATGCTGATGACTAGATTGCCATAACCCATATCCTCAATCATGCGGGCCTTATCCAATGCACTCTCCACAATCCCTTCAGCTGTAACCCCCCTATACTTTTCCACCAATTCCTTTTCCAAAGACCCGCTGTTCACCCCTACGCGAATGGGAATCCCACGCTCCTTCGCTACATCAACCACAGCCTGGACACGCGCAACTTCCCCAATATTGCCTGGATTGATGCGTATCTTATCCGCCCCATGCTCCATCGCCGCAATTGCCAGCCGATAATCAAAATGAATATCTGCCACCAGAGGGATTGTAATGCCCTTTTTGATCTCTCCTAACGCCTCTGCTGCTTCCATATTTGGAACCGCACAGCGGACAATCTCACATCCAGCTGCCGCAAGCCGCTGAATTTGCCCAATCGTCCCTTTTATATCTTCTGTCCTGGTATTTGTCATAGACTGGATCCGAATGGGATTCTGCCCGCCTATTATCTGGCTGCCAATTTTTACAGATTTTGTGTTTTTTCGAATAATTTTTGGGCTCATGGAAAATTGCCTCCTTTTTCTATTTGTTTAAAATAAAACTTAAAGGATATTCCGGATATCATTAAACATCACAAACACCATCAATGCCATCAGCGCCATTAGCCCCACAAAATGCACCATCCCTTCCTTTTCTGGCGAAATCTTCTTCCTGCGGATGGCCTCTATCACCAAAAATACCAGCCTTCCCCCATCCAACGCCGGAATCGGCAGCAGATTCATAATTCCCAAGTTCGCCGAAAGGAAAATCGAAAAATTAACCATGCTCAATATGGCAATCAGCGTCCCTCCTGCAGACTGCTCGTTCTCATAGGTATCCCCCATCATCTTCACAATCCCCACAGGCCCTGACATATCATCCATGCCCACTTTTCCGGTAACCAGCATCCGCAGGCTCTCTACCGTATTGCAGATCCAATAACGCACCTCAAAAAAGCTATTGGCGATGGTTCCTGCCACCGTCCCCTTTTTCCTGGCCAGGGTGCCGTTCAGCCCGATCAGCTTCCTCCCGGATTCCTCATCCATTTTCGGCACTAAGGTGGCCTTATGCCTTTCCCCGTCCCTTTCATACACAAGCTCTACCGTCTCCCCTGGATGGAACAGGGAATATTGGCTTACCTCACGGTAAAAATGCGTCCGATATCCATTCAAAGAGATAATCTCATCCCCCGCCTGGAGCCCTGCCTCATCAGCTGGGAACCCTTCCATCACGCCTGTCAGAACCGGCCGGTCATATCCTACGCTTCCAATCACGATCAGCGCAAACACCCATGCCATAATAAAATTAAAGACAGGCCCTGCCGCAACCACGCTGATCCGCGCCCAAACAGATTTGCTGTTAAAAGCCCTTGCGTCATTGCTGTCGCCATCTTCCCCTTCCATCATACACGCCCCCCCAAAGGGCAGCAGCTTAATGGAATACTTTGTCTCCCCTCTCCGAAACCCCACCAGGGTAGGCCCAAGGCCCAGGCAAAATTCATTAACCTTGATCCCATTGAATTTTGCAAGAAGAAAATGCCCCAATTCATGGAATAAAATAATGATACTGAAAATAATAATTGCAATCACAATATTCAAATCTACCACCTGCTCTCTATATAGGCATATACGCCTGCTTCTGTTTCAAGAATTTCATCTACCCCTGGATGTTCCAGATACCGGCATTGCCCCATGCATGCCTCAATGATTTCTGGAATCTCCAAAAACCGGATTTTCCGTTCCAAAAATAATGCAACCGCTTTCTCATTTGCCGCATTATAAGCTGTCGGAAGGTTCCCTCCACGCTCCATAGCTGAAAATGCCAGCCGCAAGCCAGAAAAAGTCTCAAGATCCGGCTTCTCAAAGGTAAGGCTGGAAAGCTTATAAAAATCCAGGCGCTCCCCAGGCAGGCTCCTGCGATGGGGATAATACAAAGCATACTGAATCGGCAAACGCATATCTGGCAGCCCTAACTGGGCGATCACTGCCCCATCCTCATATTCCACCATAGAATGGATCACGCTTTGGGGATGGACGACTACCTGGATTTGGTCCAATCCCACCCCAAAAAGCCATTTGGCCTCCATAACCTCTAACCCCTTATTGACCATTGTGGCAGAATCTATCGTAATTTTCCTGCCCATAGCCCAATTCGGATGCTTCAATGCATCTTCCACCTGGATGCCTGCAAGCTCCTCCCTCTTTTTCCCCCGGAAAGGCCCGCCGGACGCTGTCAGCAAAATTTTGTGTACGGTATTCCCCCTCTCTCCATTTAAGGACTGAAAAACAGCGCTGTGCTCACTGTCCACAGGCAAAATATGCACACCCTTTTCCTCCGCCAGCGGCATAATAATATGCCCTGCCGTCACTAATGTCTCCTTATTTGCAAGGGCAATGTCCTTTCCTGCCTCTATAGCGGCAATCGTAGGCCTTATGCCAATCATCCCCACCACAGCCGTCACCAAAATCTCTGCCTGCGGCATGGCGGCAATCTCCAAAAGCCCTTCCATCCCCGCCACCACGCGGACAGGAATATCCTTCACCCTCTCACGCAGGTCTGCAGCCTCTTCCTCTCCCCAAAGCCCTGCTATTTGCGGCCGGAACTCCCGGATCTGGCTTTCCAGCAGCCCCACATTCCGCCCTGCCGCCAATGCCACAACCTCTATATCCTTCTGCTCCCGTGCAATCTCCAATGCCTGCGTCCCAATGGATCCAGTAGACCCTAATATCGCAATCTTTTTCATATGCCACCTCACCCATGCCCCTTCACATCAAAAACCGCCCCAAATAATAAATAATCGGAGCCGTAAAAATCACGCTGTCAAACCGATCCAGCACCCCACCATGCCCCGGGATCAGCTTCCCATAATCCTTCACTTCATAATTCCGCTTAATAGCCGAGGCTGCCAGATCTCCCACCATGGAGATCAGCGCCCCCACTGCCGCAATTCCTGCCAACAGGGCTACCTCACCCTCGGAAAGCCCCATCTGCCTTTGAAAGAGGCCCCCATACAGCAGCGTCAAAAGCGCCGCCCCGACACATCCCCCTGCCGCGCCCTCAATAGACTTCTTAGGGCTCAGCTTCGGCGCCATTTTATGCTTCCCAATCAGCACCCCTACGCAATAAGCGCAGGTATCGCATCCCCAGGAGCACAAAAAGATCAGCCAGACAAAATACGCGCCTGTTGGCAGCTCCCTGGCCTGGTATATCCCTGCCAGCATCACCGATACATAAAACACGCCTGCAAACCCCGCAAATACCTGATCCGCCTTATATTTGGGGAAGGAAAACACATAAGCCGCCATCAAAAGCACCAACAGCCCCAACACAAATATCTCAAAACCAGGCAAAAACGAAACCCGCAGGCTTAAGTAATACAGGACGGTTCCCAAATACCCAATCGCTCCCACCAGCGTTCTTTCAATATGGAAAATACGGTAAAGCTCAAACTGGCCAATCAGCGATACCAGCATAAGCCCTAACAGCAATATATCCCCTCCTGCCGTTACCAGGGCTATAGCCGCCGCCACCAGGACAATCCCGCTTAGCAATCGTGCCTTAAACACATTTACCCCTCCTTTATCCTGCCAAAACGCCTATCTCTATTATTATAGTCCTCAATGGCTTTTACTAATTCCTCTTTTGTAAAATCCGGCCAGGGAACTGGGGTAAAATAAAGCTCACTATAGGCCAGCTGCCACAAAAGGTAGTTGGAGAGGCGCAGCTCCCCGCTGGTGCGGATCAGCAAGTCCGGCGAAGGGATATCACTGGTATCCAGATAGCTTTCAAATCGGCGCTCATCCAACTCCTCTACGGGAAAAGCCCCCTCTTTGTAATCCTGCAGCATCCGCCGCATGCCCCGGAGCATCTCATCCCGGCTGCCGTAATTGATGGCGATCTGGAAATTCAGCCCATCCTGATCCTTGGAAAATTCCTCCAGCCTTTGAATGCTCTCCTGGATATCCGGCGCAAGCTTGGATTTGTCCCCAATAACCCGTACCCGCATATGGTTTTTTTCAGCTGTTTTCATGCAGTTTTTCATATAATTGCGCAATAGCTTCATCAGGGCATTCACCTCATCCTCCGGGCGGCTCCAATTCTCTGTGGAAAAAGCATAGACTGTCAGGTATTTAATCCCTAGATTCCATGCTTCCCTGCAGATTGTCTCCACATTTTTGGCTCCCCGGGTATGCCCATAGTTCCTTGGCATGCCCCGCTTCTTTGCCCACCTTCCATTTCCATCTAAAATAATCGCCACATGTTGTGGAATTTCCATAAACTACCTCCGTCTCTGATCACTTTATCCCTCTGGGAAGCCAAATTCCCACTATGATCATGCAATTTCACAGAAAAGGGACAGACGCTAACGCCTTGCCCCTTTCACATAACGCACCATCATCCGGCAAATATGCCGATGATTACACCGTAAGAATCTCTTTTGACTTTTCTTCCACTGCCTTGTCCACATTGGCAATAAACTTGTCCGTCATTTTCTGTATCTCTGTTTCCAACTGCTTAATCTCGTCCTCTGAAATATCGTTGGCTTTGCCCAGCTTCTTCATGGATTCGTTGGCATCCCGGCGGATATTGCGGACTGCCACTTTGGCTCCCTCGCCTTTTTTCTTCACATCCTTGGCAAGCTCTTTCCTGCGCTCCTCAGTCAGCTCCGGGAATACCAGGCGGAGCACCTTGCCGTCGTTTGTTGGGTTAATTCCCAGGTCGGAAGTCTGGATCGCCTTTTCAATCTGGCGTACCATGCTGGCCTCCCAGGGCTGGATTAAAATCATCCTGGGCTCTGGAACAGAAACATTAGCCACCTGCTGGATCCCGGTAGGAGTTCCGTAATAATCCACTTTCAGCCTGTCTAACACATGGGGGTTTGCCCGCCCTGCACGGATAGAGCCAAATTCATCCAATAAATTATCATAAGATTTCTGCATTTTGTCACTAAAGGGTTGTAATCTCTCGTCCATAAAAACCTCCTAATTTCTTCTCCATGTCTTTATTGCCCTGGCAGCCCTATACCACCGGAGTAAAATTGCGCCTTCCATCCTTAAACTGTTACCTTTGTCCCCGTAAATTCTCCATTTACAGCCTTTACAATACTGTTTTCCTCATTTAGCCCAAATACATACATAGGCATTTTATTCTCCATACATAAGATGGAGGCCGTCAGATCCACAACTGCCAATTTCCGGTCAATCACTTCCTGGATAGGCACTTCCCCGTACTTCACTGCCGCCGGATTAACCTTCGGGTCACTGTCATAGACCCCATCCACCGCCTTCGCCAAAAAAATGCCCCCTGCCTCAATCTCAATAGCCCGCAGGACAGTCGCTGTGTCTGTGGAAAAATAGGGGTGCCCTGTCCCTCCGGCAAAAAAGCACACGATTCCTTTTGAAAAATATTTGTTTGCCCTGTCCTTGGAAAAAAGCTTAGTAAAAGCCCCGCAGGCAAAGGGCGTCAAAATCTGTGTGCACATTCCCACAGAACGGAAAATCTCTGATACATAAATACAATTCATCACCGTCGCCAGCATCCCAATCTGGTCTGCCTTTGTGCGGTCAATATGCTCGCTGGTCCTTCCCCGCCAGAAATTGCCGCCGCCAATCACAATGCCTACCTCAACCCCGGCATCCACAAGCTGCTTCACCTGCCCTGCTACCTCCAGCACGGTCGGTTCGTCAAAGCCTGTATGCCTTTCCCCGGCCAAGGCCTCTCCGCTTAATTTTAATACAATCCTTTTCATCTGATACCTGCCTTATTTTTTGTCAAAGAGGCTGTCCATATCCACATCTGCATAGCATTGGGAACAAAAGCCTTCAATTACTGCGCCATTGTTGATCTGCACGGAACGGGACTTGATATTGCCCTTGATCACGGCAGAAGTGTCCACCACGACAGGACCCTGCACATCAATATCGCCCTTCACTGCCCCCGCAATCACTGCGCTGGTAGCCGTGATATTGCCCACAACCACAGAGCCAAGCCCAATCTTTGCCGTGCCAGCAGTGGAAACTTCGCCCTCCACCTTCGCCGCATCTGCAAAGAACTCTGCGGACTTCGTATCCCCTTTAATGCTGCCAGTAATGGTCATCTTGCCATTGCACTGCACATTCCCTTCAATCGTGCCCCGCAATTCCAAAGAACCTGCGGACTCCAAATCCCCTTTCAGGGACGTACCCTCTGTAATAACCGTCATTTCCTTAGACGCTGCCTCTGAAAGCCTGCTGTCATTTAAGTTATCCACCATTTCTGTATTTGCCGCCATATCTACGCCCAATGCACTCTCACTCTCCTGTTCCGCTGTGATGATCTCCACGCCTATCTCATCCTGGCCATCCTCTGCCATCTCTGCCTGAGCTTCCTTCAACGGTTCTTCCAAAGCGCTGGAGGGATCTCCCACTTTTTCAAAGAGCCCTTCCAGCTTCTTCAGCTCCGACTGTACGTCAACTTCCTGCTCCAAAGTATTTACAACCATTTCCGGATGCATCTCCTGGCTGCTTGCCTCTGTTCCCTCTTTTTCCGCTGGAAAGAGGCCGTCCACTGCTTGAGATAAATCATCCTTGAAATCTTTGAAAAAACTCATATATGTACCTCCATAAATTATTTTTCTACTTTACTGGCTGACACTGTCTGCCGCTATATGCTGCACCAACTCAGTATCCTCGTCAATTGGGAGCAATGTGAACCCACTTTCCCGCAGCTGGTCAATCATTGGCGCCAAGGCTTCTGCTGTAGGCGCCTTAGTGGCAGCATCATGCATCAGGACTACTATGTTCTGGTACCTTACAGCATCCTTCATCACATTTTGGATCAGCTGCTCAGGCGTATAGGCCTGCCCTGTGGCGTCACCGCTCATTACATTCCAGTCAAAATAAGTCAGCCCTTTCTCATTGGCATACCGGATAAATTCTGACATAGGAAGGCTGCTGACATGGTTGCTGCTCCCTCCTGGGAAACGCATGATCGTGGGGGTTACCCCTGTCACCTCTGCCAAATACGTCTGCAAATGATTCATATCCTCAGCAAATGCCTCCACGGACGCGTAAATCTCATTGTATTTGTGTGAATAGGAATGCATGGCCAGGGTATGCCCTTCCTCCACAATCCGGCGGTAGAGCGCCTCAGCCTCTTCTCCTTCCTGCCCTATCACAAAAAATGTGGCCTTGACATTTTTTTCTTTTAAAATATCCAGGATCCTGGCAGTATTTTCACTTGGCCCGTCATCAAAAGTAAGGTATGCCTTGGGCGTATCTTCATCCTGGGCCTCCGGCTGTATGGCCTCCCCGATTTCATGCTCCACGCTGTTCATGTCTGCCACTGATTCTGCATTTTCTTCTGAAAGCGCACCGCTTTTTCTGTCCTCATGGTTCACTTCCTGCTCCACAGAAATAACAGACTCTTCCAGTTCCTTCAGCCTGCCTTCCAATTGAAAAAGGCGGACGAGCAGGACAACGGCCAGCACTGTTATAATAAGCATCCAGACAAATACCCCTGCCACAATGGATGTCCGGATCTTATTCACACGCTTTCTCCTCACTCGTTGTTCACGCAGCCCGATAGGTGTTTTATCTTCCATGTACAAACCTCCCCAATTTTTCAATTTCCTGATTTCTATCTTACTCAAGATTCTTCATGGCATGCCAGAAGAATGCTTTTATTTATTGTAACACATTTTTTGTAAAAGGTATTCAAAAAAAAGAAAAAAATATGTACTATTTTTTTAAATTTTTCATTTTAAATTCAGTTTTTTCATTTTTTTTCCGAAAATAAACAGAAAATTTTACCCGTTATTTTCCGGATTCAAATGGATAATTGCATATAAAATCTAGTTTTTTGAAAGAAATTATTCGGAAAGACTGAGAAAGATATCAGAAAAGCCAGAAATTTTTAACTTTCTGGCTCCATGCACCTTATTTTTTTCTTGCAGATGCAGCTCTTTTTGCAGATGCCCGCCGCTTCAGCTTCATTGCCTCCAGGTGTTCCTGCCTTTTTTCTTCTGCAATCCTTGCAATTTCATCTAAGCGTTCTTTTTCTTTTAAATCCAGTTCCCTCCGTTTTTCCAAAGCTAATGCATGGCACTCTCCCTGCAAGCATTCATCTGCCAGTACCAGGAACTTTTCAAAAGCAATTGGGAAGCCGAATATTTTGGGCAATTTCGTTTCCGAAAACTTCACCTTAATCTTCCTGCTATTTACTTCCACAATGGTTCCTGCCCCAAATTTATTATGGGAAACCTTTTCATTCAGTAAGGACTTCATCCAAAACACCTCTTTCTATTCAGCCTATGCTTCCACTATTTCTTCCATTTACATTTTAACATTTTGAAAAAATAAATGTCAGTGTTTTTTTATGCCCCACATTATTTTTAGTTAAAACCCACAAACAAAAGACAGCACCTTTTGGTTAAATTCCCCTATGCCATCGGCATTCCCAACTGCTAACGCCAAGATTTTCGGCTTTATCTTAGGGATTAAATTCCCAGCTTAGGCAGATTGCACAGATAATACCTTATAATCCTGGTCTTCCACCGCTTTTGCCAGGACTTCATCGGAAATTTCTGCTGACAAGGTTACAACTGCCGTGCCAGCCTCATGGCTCACCTTTGCTTCTGATACTTCCGCTAAAGCCTCTAAGCATTTTTTTACCCTTGCCTCACAGTGGCCGCACATCATCCCTTCAATCTTCATTGTTTTTTCCATGTTTTTTTCCTCCTTTTTGCTGGAGATGCCTTCTTTTTTCATTGGCTCTCCAATTTGCTCTGTTTTTTCCGGCTGCCCTGCAGCCCATTGCTCCACAGGCTTGCTTCCAATGCCTCGGCTTCCAACTGCCTGGTTTCCAGCGCCTCGGCTTCCAATGCCTTGGTTTTCAACTGCCTGGTTTCCAGCGCCCTGCCCCACAGCTTCCTGGCTCCCAGAGAACTGGCTTCCAGCGCCCTGATTCCCCATTAAGCGGCTCTCTTTATGGCTGGCCTTTCTTTTCAGGGGCTTATCTTTTTCCGGGCTGTGAAGCTTCTGCATATTCAGGCGCAATGCGTTTGTCACCACGCAGAAGCTGGAGAGGCTCATGGCGGCTGCGCCAAACATGGGATTCAGCTGCCAGCCAAATAGGGGAATCCAGATACCTGCCGCAAGCGGGATTCCAATAATATTATAAATAAATGCCCAAAACAGGTTTTCGTGGATATTCCTTAAGGTTGCCCGGCTCAGGCGGATGGCAGCCGGCACATCCCTGAGGCTGCTTTTCATCAGCACAATGTCTGCTGCGTCTATAGCAATGTCTGTGCCTGCGCCAATGGCAATACCTATATCGGCTCTGGTTAGCGCTGGGGCATCATTGATGCCATCCCCTACCATGGCTGTTTTCCCTGTCTTTTGCAGGGCGCGGATCACGCTTTCTTTCCCATCCGGCAATACCCCTGCGATTACCTGGTCTACGCCAGCCTGCCTGCCAATGGCATTGGCTGTCTTTTCATTGTCGCCTGTCAGCATGACCACCCGGATTCCCATATTCTGCAGTTCCCGGATTGCTTGGGCGCTGTCCTCTTTCATAAGGTCTGCCACGGCAATCACGCCCATCAGCTTCTTTCCCTGGGCAAAATACAGGGGCGTCTTCCCTTCCCCTGCCAGGCTTTCTGCCTTTTGGAGCAAATCAGCGGGAACCTGGGCCTGGCTGCAGATAAACTTGTAATTCCCCCCGCAGACATGCTGTCCCTGGTATATGCCAGACAGCCCATTGCCTGGCAGCGCCGTAAATTCGGAAACCTCTGATGGCTGCAGCTTTTTCTCCCTGGCATATTCTAAAACAGCCTTTGCCAAAGGATGCTCGCTTTTTTGCTCCAATGCGCAGGCCAACAGGAGCAGCTCCTCCCCGGAAACCCCTTGGGCTGGCACCAGATCTGTGACCTTCGGCTCTCCATTTGTAATAGTCCCTGTCTTATCCAAAGCCACAACTTCCATTTTCCCGGTTTCTTCTAAAGACACTGCTGTTTTAAACATAATCCCATGTTTGGCGCCCATGCCATTGCCCACCATAATAGCCACTGGCGTGGCCAGCCCTAAAGCACAGGGGCAGCTGATGACCAGCACGGAAATCCCCCTGGCCAAGGCAAAGCCAATAGTCTGTCCTGCCAGCAGCCAGGCGGCCATAGTCACCAGGGCAATCCCGATAACTGTGGGCACAAATACACCCGATACCTTATCTGCCACCTTGGCAATAGGGGCTTTGGTGGCAGCCGCATCGCTTACCATTTGGATAATCTGGGACAAGGTGGTATCCTCCCCCACCCGGGAAGCCTGGCACTTCAAAAAGCCAGACTGGTTAGTGGTAGCCGCAGAGACGCTGTCCCCGGCTGATTTATCCACTGGGATGCTTTCCCCAGTCAGCGCCGCCTCATTGACAGCACTGCTGCCTTCCAATACAACGCCGTCAACGGGAATGTTTTCTCCTGGGCGCACCAGGAAAATGTCGCCTTTCTTCACCTGGTCGATGGATACCTCCGTCTCCGTTCCCTCCAAAAGCACCACTGCGGTCTTGGGAGACAGCTTCATCAAGCCTTTTAAGGCGTCTGTGGTCCTTCCCTTAGAACGGGCTTCTAACATTTTCCCTACCGTAATCAAGGTTAAGATCATAGCGGCAGACTCAAAATAAAATTCATGCATATAGCCCATCACACCTCCCAGATCCCCCCGCATCTGGGCGTCTGTCATGGCAAATAAGGCATAGGTGCTATACACAAAAGCCGCCCCTGATCCCAGGGCCACCAAAGCATCCATATTTGGCGCGCCATGAAGCAGGCTCCGAAAGCCGCTGATGAAAAATTTCTGGTTGATCACCATAATGGCTATCGTCAAAAGAAGCTGCGCCAGCCCCATTCCCACATGGTTCTCTGCCATAAACGCAGGCAATGGCCACCCCCACATCATATGCCCCATAGAAAGGTACATCAGCAGGGCCAAAAATCCCAGGGAGGCCAAAAGGCGCCGTTTGAGCAGCGGCGTCTCCCTATCCTTCAGCAGTTCTTCCCCACCTGCCGATGATTCCTTGGCCCCAGCCTCTGAGGCGCCTCCTTTTTTCCTGGCGCCATAGCCGGCATCTTCCACAGCCTTTACAATATCCCGGCCTGAAAACTCCCCTTCCACTCCCATGGAATTGGTGAGCAGGCTGACAGAACAGGCAGTGACCCCGGGCACCTTAGATACGGCTTTTTCTACCCGGGCACTGCAGGCTGCACAACTCATTCCTGTTACTTCATACTGTTCCATGTTTGCCTCCTTAAACATCTATGGTATTCCACAATCATCTATCCCATCATTAAAAAATCTGTTACTATATCACTCCTGGGAACCGCTTATAGCAGCAATGCAGCCCAGCACATTCCCAAACTGCCCTACTTCATTAATTTCTGCAGTATCTCCAGCAATTCTTCCACCGTTCCTTCTTTCCCTTCCAGAATATCCCGTGTCACACAGGTCTTGATATGGTTCGCCAACAGCACTTTATTAAAGCTGTTCAAAGCCGCATTCGCCGCGGCTACCTGGGTCAGGATATCTGTACAATAGGCATCCCGCTCCACCATCCCCCGGATACCCCGGATCTGCCCTTCAATCCGGTTCAGCCGATGGATTAAGTCTTTGTACTCCTTCTCAGGACGTTCCTTTGTTTTATGGCTGCAGCATTTTGCATCCTTCTCCTGCATATTACACACCTTTTCCTTTCATCTGCCCAAGGCACAGGACTTCCCATCGCCTGCCAGGCACATGTTCTTTTTTTCTATCTGCGTCTATTATATACCCCCATAGGGTATATTGCAAGGCTTTTTTTCGTTTTGGCAAAATTTTAGTTGCTGCTCATGGATCAGGAATGCGCTGGACTGTGTATTACGTGAGAAGGTGAATTAAGAGTGAGGGGCGATTTTTGCAAGGCAAAACTTTAATTTCGCCCTGGATTGTTGTTATGAGCAGATCAAAGGCGTGAATCAATGTGAGCAGCTTAAGGGATTTACAGACTGGGGACAGGGATGGCAAGAGGGGAGTATCAGGGGGCGGCCGGGGCATACTTACCCACCCCTGCCTGTAGCACCCCTTAAGTTACTGACATTAACCATGAATTGTAACAATTATAATTATTTTTACCATAAAAATACAAAAAAATGTTGCATTTTTGTTTCAAAGTGCTATAATAAAGTGCATGGAAGCATAGCTCAGCTGGGATGAGCGTTCGCCTCACACGCGAGAGGTCATGGGTTCGAGCCCCATTGCTTCCATTTTTCTATTTTCTTCTTAATTCCCCGTTATAGCGAAGCGGCTGTCGGTTAATGCCGATATTTGCCCCCAATACCAAAAGAATCCCATGGAAGTCCAGGATTTTTCCAAACCCTGAACCTCCATGGGATTCTTTCTTTTTCAAGAGCTCCTATGCCTTACGCGAAGGCAGGCCCTTGCCCTGGAATGTATCACAGAACAAAAGCAATACATAGGCGATCCCCACACTGCTGGCAACAGTAAGCCCCTCCTGGAGCCTCTGTGGGAAGCCTTCTATCTGCCATATGGAAACCTGCATATAATCCACAGCGCTTATCCAGGCAATTACCAGAAAAATTGCCGCAGCCGCTGGAAGGAGCAGCTTCTGCACCTGGTAACCTTCCATTCGGTAATACCGTGCATCTGTAATAAGCAGCAGCAGGAATACAACCACCGCCACAATTGCCCCTCCATCAGATACTTCGCCCAACAACATAACAAAGAAAGCGCCTATATATTTACATCGGTCTGCTACAATATTGCGTTCCCTGTCCCGGCATAGCTTTTCACGCAGCCATGCCCCTGCAGCCACACAAACCACATAAGACGCCACAAGGCCAATGAGCCATAGGGCCTTCCCGCCTATGCCAGGAAGCGGCTCCGCCTGCCTATTTGCGGCCAAAATATGAGACAGCCATATGCTGTTTAATGCCAACAGTATCTGCTGTAAGAGCAATGCTGCCACATAATCTTGTATTTTTGCCTCATGGAATGCCTTCCCCCAAAAAATCAATCCTGCCGCACAGGCTGCCTCTGCCCCTATTGCAATGCCAGATCCTGGCGCCAACAGGATACACAAACATCCAACTGCACAAAGCACAAATCTTTTATCCATCTTACGCCACTGCCTTCCTTCCTTGCCCAAATCCCTTCACCGCTTAATATTTATTTTTCTTCCGGTTATACCCCTTTCACCACGGCACCTTTAGGAAGCCCTGCTTCCCGCATCATGGCACGGTAACGCTTCACGCACTTCTTTGGGCAAACAACCGTCACGCCCTTGCCCAGTCCGCGGAATGCATTTTTACCGATTTTCCCAAGCTTTGCTGATTGAATTTCAATCATATTTATCTGCCCGCACCCTGCAAAAGCCTCTGCCCCTATTGATATTATATTTTTGCCTAAGACAATGCCTTTTAAGGATGAACCTGCAAATGCCTTCTTCTTTATCGTAGTGACAGGATATTTTTTCTTATTATATGTGACTGCCTTCGGGATGGTGGCATATTTCTGCTTCTGGTTTAAGTTCTTTTGCACGGTAACGGTTTTCCCTGCATCATCCAGCCTGTACTGCACATCCCGCACGTCCCGGATCCGTAAATCTTTCCAGGATGCCTCCAGGTTCATCTGCCCGCCATACATCATCGGGATATCTTCCAGCACTGTCCCTGCTTTGTATATCTTGTTCCTATCCGCCTTATTTTCCTCCTCTGAGGTATCCGCCTTCTTCCAGCCCTCAAACTTCAGCCATTTATCCTTTGTGGATACTGTAGGGAGCTTAACCTGATAACAGCCCTTCTCTGCATCCCAGGTTTCCTTGGCGGTTCCTACCTTGCCCTTGGCCTTCTTGCCTAAGCCAAACTGAAAATACCTTTTATTGCCTGCCAAATAATCATACTTCTTCACCACATGCAGCGCATAGGGCTCGCTCTGCACCTGGGAGCTGGCCTTCGAAGCCGCCGTGATTTCCAGATCTTCTACATTTTTATAGCCGCATGGGACATACAGCAGGACTGTTGACCTTGTCAGTGTCTCCATCAGCGCTTTCCTTGTCCCCTTATTTGTAGCCCCTCTCCGGTCAAGCTCAATTTCAGCCTCAGCCTTTGTCAGCGGCTTCCTGATCTTGCAATAGGAACGCACCTTTTTCCCTGATTTAGACACAATCTTCCACTCCACATCTGCCATGCCCTCTGCCGCAAGGCTCCCATCGCTTAATTTTACATTTGCAATCAGCTCCATATAATACCCAGGCACCAGGTAGTGATCCTCGTCCAGTCCCTCAAAACGCACCCCTGTCCTGGTAATTGTTACCTCTGATACCGTGGCTGCCGCCTGCTCCTCTGCCTGTACCTGAGGCAGTCCAGCTGCATAAGCCAGATCCATTGCTGGTATGCTATTTGCTGTTAACATAAGGCTTGCAAGCCCGATTATCGTTTTCTGAAAATGACGTTTCATCTTTACCACCTTCCTTAATCCATAAAATCCGAATTATATACTTACTATATACTTTAATATCAAAATTGTAAATAAATACCAACAAAAATAAGAATTATTTATTTTATCCTAAGATATTCTTAATGTTTTTATTTAGAGAATATTATAATTTTTCCTCTAATATTCCCCAAATAAAACTAATTTTGAGTTTTGTGGATAAGCGCAAACATTTTGCCTTATTGCCTTTCCATCACTGATATATCCTTCTGTCGCTTTCAAAACTTTCTGATGGGAATAGGAATATAACTCCGACATAGTTACCTTCTTATCTGCATTTTTATCTGCCAACAGCTTTAACCCTTTCTCAAGCTGACGATTCCATCCCCCTCCAAACAGCCAATACTTGGTTGCAAGCGAAAACCGGCTATTTGGCATCTTTCCAAAAGACGCTTCCTTATACCGTGACGAACATAGCATAAAAAACCTATTGTTTGTATCGTTTGCAGTTGTGCTATATGGCATTATTGGATTTGAACTGCTTAATGATGGATTTGTACCTTATCCTAAAATACTTATTCTAACAGATACCCTGTGCCAGTCCTGTCAAGGCCATAAAACCCTATGTTATGTATGGGCTATGTTCTTTTCATTCAATACTCATAATTTAGAAATGATTTCATCCTCACCCCTTCCCAAATCCAATCAAGCGCCTCAAAAAATATGACAATCGCTTCATTGCTCATGGAGATAAGATTCTGCACAGCAAAACACAGAAATCCTTTCTCTTTGGAATATAGATGCATTCAAAATCCATCTATACCATTTACAGTTATTCTATATCAAGCCCTTCCTCCTGCCTTCTGTTTTAAATAAGGGTAATATCTATAAGGAAACGCTGGATACCAAATACATTTTGTATAACATCCTTAAAAAAATAACATATTATAAACTATATTTTTTAGTTTTTATTCATTTTATAAATTATAATTATTTTTATAACTTGTTTGTAATTATATACAATATCATTATTTTTGTCAATATAAAATATTAAAAAAAATAAATATTTTAAATTTTATATAAATGTAATTAATACATAATAAGTATTGACATATTTTCTTTTTTGTTTCATAATAATAACGGACAGAAGTAATTTTTATAAAATGTGTATGAAAGGAGGCAACATTGAAAAAGAACGAAGATTCCATACTAAGCAAACGGGAACTGGATGTCATGAATGTGCTTTGGGAAGCCAACAAGCCATTGATTGCATCAGATATTCCAAAGGCGAATGCCAACCTTAGCATCAACACCGTGCAGGCAGTATTAAAAAAACTGCTGCAAAAAGACTTCATTAAAATAAATGATATTGTCCACAGCGGCACTGTATTAACCCGAAGCTATCTGCCTGCCATTACGCCAGATGAATATGCACTTAAATATGTTAAGTCCGAAATCTTTCCCTTTGGCAAATTCTTGTCAAAGACGCAGCTAATCAATACTTTATTTGACAATACGGAAAATGAGGACGGTTTAATTGAAGAACTGGAAAAATTAATACAAAAACAAAAGAAAAAGAAAAGTAAATAATAAGGAGACTTGGTTATGCAAATAGATACATCTCCAGTTTTCATGAATCTTACACCCGCTTCTGTACTTTCCTGCCTGGTAGGCAGTACATTGCTCACATTATTGGCATAGATTATCCTGAAAAATAATTCCAGCCTGAAATTTGTAGGAAAATATATTTCTATCCTTTTGGCAGCTGTTTTTATAAGAATGGCTCTTCCTGTGGAATTTCATTTTACAAAGTCATTCTACAGCAAACATATTATGACAGCCATTATGGATTTCCTGGATTTTAAAATAGGCACCGAAACTTACCGACTGTCTGTAGGACAAATCCTTCTTGCCCTATGGATAACAGGAGCAATCTTCAGGCTTCTGTCCACCGTCAATAAATACATCCATTTTTCTTACATAATTGGCAGGCTTCCTGGCTATTTTAAGGGAAATATCCAACCTATTATGGACAGGATTAACAGCGAACTTGGAAGACAAAGCAAATTTGACATCCGCCTTATGCCATACCTTGAGACACCTGCTATTTTTGGAATCATGCATCCCAAAATACTAATGCCGTCAACTCATTACACCGAAGATGAGCTTTATTATATTTTAAAGCATGAAATGCTGCATTATTACCACCATGACATGCTGGTAAAGCTTTTCTGTGAGGCGCTTTGCATCATTTATTGGTGGAACCCATGTGTCTTTTTGCTGCAGAAGATGGTTATAAAAATAATTGAAGTCAATGTTGACAATTCTGTGACCTGCCAACTTGATGAAGACGGAAGAACCAGCTATTTAAAATGCATCCTCAAGTCAATGAGAGCATCAAAAAAAATCAAGGCAGATTTTGTAATCACATTTTCTGGTTCGAATGTTTCTTCTATAAGACAAAGATTTGAATGCATATTGGATAATTATTGGGCTGCCAGAAAAATGCGGGGAGCATGTATTACTGTACTGTCCATCCTGCTATTTTACATATCTATTTCAATCATTTTTGAGGCAGAATATGAATGTAATATTCCTGGTACTTTTGATTATCCAACTCCGGAAACATCTTATCTCATAAAAAACGGAAAATATTATGACATATATGTCAAGGGTGAACGTGTAGGTGATATACTTGAAATCACAGGCCCTTTTACAGAACTAAAAATCTATAATGAAAAGGAGATTCCCACCAATGAAGAATAAATGGAAAATAGCCACAATCGCTATTGCAGTTTCAATATCAGCATTTTCACACATAACATTTACTCCAGCAAACAGCATATATGCAGCAACATCTGATCCATCTACAATTGTTGCACCCATGTCTGACAAAATTATATGGAGATACAAATCAATCAACCATGTCCCATATAAACGCTTATATAACCTCACAAAACATAAATGGGTCGGCAACTGGATAAAAGTCTAACAAAATGTTTTTATGACCCATCCTGGAAAGCACACAAAAACAGCCGCAACTCCTTGGTTCCCCAATAAAACCCTTGGATTTGCGGCGTTTCGTTCGCAGCCCCTTATACTCTCCAGGCAGATACTTTGTTTTGGGTAACAAAAACGGCGGTATCATTCACGATACCGCCACTCTTGCTTTTCATACTAAAGATATGCTAAAAATCCGAAGCCGTCCCCGATTGGAACCGGGTTCCGATTATCATTATCTGGTGCGGATAACAGGACTCGAACCTGCACGGTCTCCCACCAGAACCTAAATCTGGCGCGTCTGCCAATTCCGCCATATCCGCAAAATGCCATATCCTATGGAACATGCCTGATCACCCTTCCCCTCCAGGCTTCCCCATAAGATAAAAAATGCAAGTCTGCTTCCACTCTCTTAATCCTCTTATCAAATACTTAAGAAGACTTTTCCTACTAACATAATACTATGCTATAGGGATATGGATGACTTGCTGATGAAATGCAGGAGATGGGACTTGAACCCACACGATATTGCTACCACAGGCACCTGAAGCCTGCGCGTCTGCCAATTCCGCCACTCCTGCAAAACTCACAATTATTATTATAGCAGAATTTTCTAATATGTCAACACTTTTTTTAATTTTTTTATTGATTTCAGGAGTGAGGGGCTTTTTGCGAAGCAAAACTTTAAATATCGCCCCAAATTGCTGCTATGAGCGGCTCCCAGGCCGTGAATCAACAAATCTTCTATAATTATAGAAACCTCACAGATTTCCCTGCTGCTATACATGCCGAAAAATCTGTGAGGCTTTCTGGCTTTCCTCTTATTCCTCTCCGTCCAGCTTATTGGCCCTGGCTGCGATTTCCTTTTCCTGGATATCGGAAGGCGTCTGCTCATACCGTGCAAATTCATAGGAAAACAGCCCGCTTCCTCCTGTCATAGAACGGAGGTCTGTCATATACCCGTAAATCTCCATATAAGGCACATCTGCCGTGATCTCGGTCTTGCCTGGTTCTGCCGGGTTCATGCCCAATACGCGCCCACGGCGTTTGTTCAGGTCGCCCATAACATCTCCGGTAAATTTATCCGGAACCACTACCTTCATATTGGCAATAGGCTCTAACAATACAGGGTTCGCCTCCATAACGCCTTTTTTGAAGGCCTGGATCGTCGCCATCTTAAATGCCATTTCGGAGGAGTCTACCGGATGGTAAGAACCATCATAAAGCACTGCCTTCACGCCCACTACCGGGTAGGCCGCCATCGGCCCTTTCAAAACGGAATCCTGCAGTCCCTTTTCCACAGCCGGGAAATAATTCTTCGGCACAGCGCCGCCCACTACCTGCTGCTCAAAGGTATAAGCTGTCTCTAAGTCGCCGCTCGGCTCAAAGGTCATCTTCACATGGCCATACTGTCCATGGCCGCCGGACTGTTTCTTATATTTATATTCTACATCAGATTTCTTGCGGATTGTCTCACGGAAGGCAATCTTCGGCCTGCTCAGCTCAATTTCCACCTTATACCGCTCAGCCAGCTTACTGACCACAATCTCCAGATGCTGGTCGCCAATGCCATAGATCAATGTCTGCCCATTGGCGCTGTCATTCTCAACCCGCAATGTCAAATCTTCCTGCATCAGCTTCTGTAAGCCTTGGGAGATCTTGTCCTCATCCCCTTTCTTCTTGGCCTTATAGCGCATATATGTATAAGGCGTGGAAATCTGTGTCTTCCCATATAATACCGGCACTGCCTTGGTGGAGAGGGTATCCCTGGTGGCTGCGCTTGTGAGCTTGGCCAATGCGCCGATATCCCCGGCATGGAGCTCTGGCACCTCAGTAGGCTTATTGCCCCGCATTACATAAATCTTGCCAATTTTGCCTTCTACATCCTTTTCCTGGTTGTATAGCAGGTCGTCTGTCTTCAATACGCCGGAATTTACCTTGATCAGGGAGTATTTTCCAATAAATGGGTCGACAATTGTCTTGAATACATAAGCGCTCTTAGGCTTGGCAATGTCATAATCCCCGTCAAAGGCTTCATTTGTCTTCATGTTGATGCCCTTACATGGGCGCTTCTCTGGGCTTGGCAGATACTTGATAATATCATCCAGCAAAGTGTACACACCTTGCACCAATGTGCTGGATCCCATGGAAACCGGCACGATAGAACCGTCTGTCACATTGGTGCGGAGTGCGGAACGGATTTCAAATTCAGAAAATTCATCCCCTGAGAAATAACGGTCCATAAATTCCTCGCTGGTCTCTGCCACTGCTTCCATCAAAGCCTCCCTGCACAGTTCCAGGTTCTCCTTGGAATAATCCGGGATTGGCACTTCCTCTACCTTGCCCTTGTCATTCCAGCGGTTACCGGTCTGAGCCACTACATTTACATATCCCACAAATTTCTCATTCTCACGGATGGGAAGATGGAAGGGGGCGATCCGCTTTCCATACATCTCCTGTAAATCTGCCACTACCTGGCGGAAACTTGCATTGTCGTCATCCATTTCTGTTACAAATACCATCCTTGGTATTTTATATTTTTCACAGATATCCCATGCCTTCTGGGCTCCCACCTCGATGCCGCTCTTGCCGGACACTACGATGACCGCTGCGTCTGCCACGCTGACTGCCTCTTCCACTTCGCCTACAAAGCCGAAATAGCCTGGCGTATCCAGCAGATTGATCTTATTGCCTTCCCATTCAATTGGAACCACGGAGGTATTAATGGAAAAAAGGCGCTTTGTCTCTTCCTTGTCGTAATCACTGATGGTATTCTTGTCATTGACCTTCCCCATGCGTGTGGTAACGCCGGATAAATATGCCATCGCCTCTGCCAGAGTCGTTTTTCCGCTGCCTCCGTGGCCCAGAAGGGCTACGTTTCTTATTTTGTCAGTTGTATAAACATTCATATGACTTCCTCCAATACAAGTTATTTTAAGTGATGTCTATATTTTACTAAAACGCGAGACAATTTACAACCATTTTATTCATATTTTACAAATATTTTATTTTATGGCATATTTTATGAAGGCATAGTGCCAAAAATTTTGATGATAGCTGGGGGACTATTCATGGGCAATGTCAGTAATTTTAGGGATTAACAGACAGGGGGGCGGGGATGGATAAGGGGCCGTCTCCCCGACAGCCGCTTAGCACCTCCCTGACGGCCGCTTAGCCACCTCCCGCTGACGGCCCCTAAACCGTGAATCGTAACACAGCTGTTTTTCTCTTTTCACTTTAACGTGCAGAATTGTTGACTTTTTTTATGTTTTTTCGTATGATGGGGAGGACGGCGAGGGAATGCCGCCAGAGAGGGGGGATTTGTCGGGCGCCCCCTGCTTCTTTTGCTTTATATTGATTTAGAAAGGCTTTATACTGGAAAGGAAAAAATGATGAAACCGGAAAAAATTGGATTTATTGGGTTAGGGCTGATTGGCGGGTCGATTGCAAAAACCATTCACCGAATATACCCCGATATTACGTTAGCCGCATATGATACAGATACCGAAACATTGTCGATGGCAGCAGAAGAACAGGTGGTTTCTGTTGCCTGCAGGGAGGTTACAAAGGAATTTAGCTCCTGCCAGTATATTTTCCTTTGCGCCCCTGTCCAGAGAAACCTAGGGTTTTTAGAAAAAATCGCTGACGTGATGGGGGATGGCTGCATCCTTACAGATGTAGGAAGCGTGAAGGCCTCCATCCACCAGGAAATCGCTGGCACTTCCCTGGCTCCGCAGTTTATTGGCGGGCATCCGATGGCTGGGTCAGAAAAAAGCGGATACCAGAATGCCACGCCTTACCTGTTGGAAAATGCTTATTACATCCTTACGCCATCCCCGGAAGTGGAATCCGGGAAGGCTGCAGAATTTCAGGAATTTATCAGATCCCTGGGGGCTATTCCTATCGTGCTGGATTATACGGAACATGATTTTGTTACGGCTTCCATCAGCCATTTGCCCCATATCCTGGCTTCCAGCCTGGTGAACCTGGTGAAGGGACTGGATAATAGAGAAGAAATTATGAAACGGGTGGCTGCTGGGGGATTCCGGGATATTACAAGGATTGCCTCCTCCTCCCCAGTGATGTGGCAGCAGATCTGCCTGGAGAACCAAACGCAGATCCTGAAGCTTCTGGAGGCTTTTATTGCATCCCTGGAACAGACAAAGGCAGAAATCGCATCTTTGGATGAAGGCCGCTTATTTGACTTTTTCCAGTCTGCCAAGGATTACCGGGATTCCCTCCCGCTGACAGGCTCGGGGCCCATTCCCAAGATCCACGAGCTTTACTGTGACATGGTGGATGAGGCAGGCGGAATTGCCGCTTTGGCCACGATCCTTGGGACAAACCAGATCAGCATTAAAAATATAGGCATTATCCACAACCGGGAATTTGAAGAAGGCGTGCTCCATATAGAATTTTACGAAGAAAATGCTTTGAAGGACGCGATTGCTTTGCTTAGGAAATATCACTATACAGTATACGAGAGGTAGGCCAATATGAAAACCATAAAAAAAACTTCTTTCCGGGGCGAGATTTCTGTCCCTGGCGACAAATCCATTTCCCATAGGGGCATTATGTTTGGAGCCATTTCCAAAGGCACCACGGAAATCACCAATTTCCTGCAGGGCGCCGACTGCCTGTCCACCATCTCCTGCTTTCAGAAGCTGGGCATTTCCATTGAAAATAAAGGGGATAAGGTTCTGGTGCACGGAAAAGGCCTCCATGGCCTGGCCGCTCCCACCCAGGTACTGGATGTGGGCAACAGTGGCACCACTGCCCGCCTGATTTCCGGCATCCTTGCCGGCCAGCCCTTCCCCAGTGCCTTAGACGGCGACGCTTCGATCCGCAAACGGCCTATGAAGCGTATTTTCACCCCCCTTTCCCAGATGGGCGCCAAATTCCAATGCTGGGATCCCGATGCCTTCTCAGGCATTGCCAGCCAATGCCCGGAAATAGGCTGCCGCTTGGCTCCAGGCTCCTGCACCCCAACAGGCTCTGGCTGCGCCCCATTTACTATCCAGGGCGGCGGGCTGCGCCATATCCACTACCACTCCCCCATCGCCTCTGCACAGGTAAAATCCGCAGTCCTTCTGGCAGGCCTTTATGCGGACGGCGTCACCAAGGTCACAGAGCCTGTCCTGTCCAGGAACCACACAGAATTAATGTTATCCGGCTTTGGCGCCCAAATCCATTCGGAGGGCACAACCGCTTCCATCCATCCCGATCCAAAACTGGAAGCCCAGGCCATCCATGTGCCTGGAGATATTTCCTCCGCCGCCTATTTCATTGCCCTGAGCCTTATTACCCCAGGCTCTGAAATCCTAATCCAGAACGTAGGCACAAACCCCACCCGAAGCGGTATCATCCAGGCGGCCCTCTCCATGGGCGGAAACCTCACCCTGCTCAACGAACGGATCGTTTCTGGGGAGCCTGTAGCCGACGTCTTAGTAAAATCCAGCTCCCTCCATGGGACTGTTATTGAAGGCGCCCAAATCCCCACCCTAATCGACGAAATCCCCATCATCGCTATTATGGCTGCCTTCGCCGAAGGCACCACTGCCATCAAAGACGCCCAGGAACTCAAGGTAAAAGAATCCGACCGCATCGCCGTAGTCACAGAAAACCTAACCGCCATGGGCGGCTCCATCACCCCCACGGATGACGGCATGGTCATTGAAGGCGGCTCCCCCCTTCACGCCGCCCATATCCAAACCCATATGGACCATCGCATCGCCATGTCCTTCCAAATCGCCGCCCTAAACGCCGCCGGGGAAACTACCTTCGACGACAAAGGCTGTGCAGCCATTTCCTATCCCTCCTTTTACGAGGATATCGAAAAGCTCTCACAGCCATGCTAAAAACTTTCCATACTATGCGGCTGTATGGATTTTGCGAATGGGTGAATGGGTTGGATGCTCCCGGAAGCATCCAACCGCACTGGCGGAAAACTTACGCACAGCCAGCCGGGCTGGGAGAAGCCTTTGCCTCTCGGCTCGGCATCCCTCCTCCAAAGCTTCCCATCAGCCTGATGTTTCTCCCCCTTCCTCCTCTACTGGCCTCCAGGCCTTCCCAAATTTCACATCCCGAAACAGCGCCGCCAATCCCGTAATCTGCTTCAGCCGCAAAATCTCATCTTTACTCATCCCCATATGTTTCGAAATCCAGGCATCGGATCTCCCAATCTCATGGAGCTCCTTCACAATATTGCTCATCAGATCCACATCATGTGCCCCCCGCGCCCGATTATGCCGAATCGTGCTTGCCATCCGGTTGGACAGCGGCTTATCAATCACTGCCACTGGCAGCATCCCCTTTTCCCTGTCATAAATGTCCTTATGTTCCTTCATGATCCGATACCGATGGAAGCCATCCACAATAATATACAAATCCTGGTTCGCCGCATAATAACACACAATGGGCATCGTATACCCATCCTCCTTAATGCTGTCATAAAGCAGTTTCATCTCTGGCGGCGCCACCGAATTTGGATTATAGGTATTAGGCACAATCTTCTCGATCGGCACCGGCATCACCTGATAGGCAGGGCTCTTATATGTACTATTTTTCATTTGCAAATCCTCCGTATTTTCTCCGTATGGCGTCTATCTGCTCTTGCTCCTTCCTGGACAGCCCAAAGCCCATAAACCTGCAGATATGGTCATTTTTCAAGATACAGTAACACATCCGCTTCCAGCTTGGGATATCCTTCGTAGACTTAATGTCATCTGTGTCATCAGGAATCTTCCCTGTAAATATAATCCTGGAATTTTTATTAACCGTATAATTGGACACGCCATTCCTTTGGATCTGATACCCATGGTCAATCAGCTCCTGGATTGTGTCCTCTGGCAGGCCCCCGCCTGTCTCATGCCAAAATTTCATAGAAGTCCGGAATTTCCTGACATAATTATTCCGAAGCCTGACCGGAAGCGTATCCAGAAGGAACTTCGTATAGGACTCCCAGGTATGCCCTTCCGGCAGCTTAATGCTCCGGTACCCCATAGCCTTCGTCTTGGAATATACAGCGGCAAAATTTGCCCCGCGCACCCTTCCCACCAGCTTCGTCCAGATTTCCGGGTCAATCACCCGATAGAGGTTCAGGCTGTCCTTGGCATAGTCGTTAAAGGGCGACGCTACCCGCATCTGGCTTGGCTTCAGCCCCGCCATATAGTACAGGTCGTACAGCCGGTTGTAATCATACCCAAACTTGTAATTGGCAACCCATACATCACTGTTCGTCCAGTCATATAGGGGGGAGGCGCACCATACCTCCTTGAACTGCTTGGATATCCAGCATTCTCCCTTATAGCCATGTTTCTTATGCACAAAGCCGCTGTAACGCTGGAGGGATTCCTCTGCCCGCATTCCCAACAGGCAGACTGTGCTTGTCTTCCCATGCTCTTCTCGGTAATATCGGCTGAACTGTTTCGCCAAATCCTCCTGGGGCATCCGGTAGCGGTAATGGCGGAAGGGATTTTCCAAATTTACCACATATGGATGGTCTGGCATTGGGCGCACCCAAATGTCTTTTCTCATATCATCCCAGGGATACCAATACATCTCATAGCTGCTCAGGGCCGTTCGGGTGGCCATAGGCAGGCAGACCCAGTAAGGCTCCACCTTCCCTTCCAGACGCTGGAAAGTACGCTCCACATATTCTGTCGTCACAGTATACTGTGCCTCAAAATCCTGATGGAATAGCCCAATCACCCTTGCTGGATAATACTTATCCCTAAAATCCAGCAATAAATTCAGCAGCACGCCGCTGTCCTTGCCGCCGCTAAAGGAGATATAAATATTTTCAAACTCCTGGAACAGAAAACGGAACCTGTCCTGAAGGGCGTCAAAAACATCCTGCACCTGATATTCCTTTACCATGCCGCCAGCTGCCCTATCCTTTTGTCTTGTCATTCGTATCACCCCTTTGGATATTTTAAATTTGCGAAGGACCGGCCGTATCCCTATCCTTCTTCCTGTAATTGGAAAATTTTTCCAATTTCATGGTAATTATAACCATATCACAAAATAGCCAAAAGGTCAAAAAACATATCCAGCCAACAAAAAACCGCCATAGGAAGCATAGCCCTGCTCCATATGGCGGCTCTTTAAGCAAATTTAGAAGCTCTGCATACACTGGCTGAATTTCTGCTTCGCTTCATCTACCTTCTGGGTTTCAGCAGAAGGCGTTGGGTAATATCCCCGGTCATGCATCATATTGAACACTTCATTCTGGATTGTGTGCTCTTTCTCCAGGCAATCCAGGATGGCATTCCTTACGTTCTCATGGACGCATTCATTGGAAAATGTATTATACAGGTTGGTGGCTGATTTCTCTGCGGTCAGCGCGTCCGCAAACATCTCTTTCTCTGAATAAAATGACTGCTGCATATTTTCCTCCATTCTTTGCGGTTATGAAATAATCCGTACCATTTTCTCCCTGTCCCTCACAAGCGCTCTGGAACCCCTCTGCCCGGCTATCCCTGCTTTACCAGGCGCAAATTTCCCATAACGGCAGATTCCGCCTTGACCCACCAGGTGTCTGGGAAACCCAAACAAAGCGGCGTTAGCTCAGCTGGGAATAAAGGGAGCGGAAATGCTCTTTGTGCTCATTGGAAATTTCCGTAAATTTCGCCTTTACTTCTGCGTCATTGCAATTATCCGCCAGCACCTGGAACTTTTTAATCAAAAGCTCTTCACCGGAGAGCAGGTCATTTAATGCGGACAGCTCTTTCTCTGAAATCTGGTTCATGGAAGACTCCTTTCATTGATGGAAATCAGGCAATTCCATGCCTGTTGAAAATAGCTTTCCTAATTTTCAAAAAAATATGCAAAAAATCTCTGTATAGATTTTATCATGCCAAAAGCATCCCCGCTGTAACAGCGGCAGATAATGCCGTACATACCCAAAAGCATGTTCCCGGCCTGTAGCTCCCTTTCTTCCCTATCTCTATTTTCACACGCCTCTGCTCATAAAACAGCCCTGTCAGAGTAACTGCAAGGAACAAAAACATCCAGCCCATAAACCCCAGCGCCTGCGGAGTATTATTCTGTATATGGCTCAATTCAAAGCGAAGAAAAGTCAGCGCCAAAAACAGCATGCACCACCCCATAAACCAAAACAGGGAAATATAGCCTGCCTTTGCCACCTTCTGGTCCAGCTCCATTACCAGGGTTTTCTCTATGCTGCGGTAATTAATCAGCAGCAACGCCACAGCCAAGTCCAGGCAATATGCAAAGATCAGGCTTATGGCCACGATTTCACTGACGCTTTCCTCCAAAAGCAGGCATGTGCCCATCAGAAATACCGTCCCAAAGGATATGCACCCCACATGGCAGTCAATTTGGATCAGCACCTTCTTCACCTCATCTACACGATACTCCACATGGCTGTCATACCCTGCAATAATAGAAAAACTCCCGGATTTTACCGCATTGCTAAAATACAGATGCAAAAAAAGCTGGATAAATACCCCAATGACCAGATCCAAAATAATCAATTCCCCCACCATTTCCCCTGTCAGGCTCCCCGCGGCTCCTCCTGCAATAACCTGAAACAGAACCGCCCCGCAGGTAGCCAGCAAAAGATAGCCTGGAGTCTTGGGCATCGTAATCTCTGGCTTTTTGGCACCTTCCATAAATTCATCCAGCGTCTTTCCAAAGGCCTCTGCAATCTTCTGCATGGTATAGATGTCTGGCAATGCCTTATCACGTTCCCAATTGGAAACGGCCTGCCTGGTAACAGAGATTTTTTCTGCCAGCTCCGCCTGGGTGAAATGGCTTTGCTCCCGATAAAGTTTGATCCTCTCCCCTATGCTCCCTGGAGTATCTGTAGTTAGTTGAGCCATCACAACACATCCTTTCTATAAAATATTCTCTGGCTTTAGGGTATCATTTTCCGCCAAAAGAAGCAAGCAACAATCCATTGCTATCCGCGATCCGTGCAAGTTTCCGGTTATTATTCATGGCCAACGCCAGAAACTTAAGGGATTTTACTGGCATTAGTTCATGGCAATACCATCACCTGAAGGCCAGGAATCATTTCCTTAACTTACAGCCTTAGAAAACGTAGTCAGGGAGAGGCTGGGGCTTAAGGGTTTGCCCTTGTGACTTGTGAGGGGTTTAGAGTTTCTTAGCAGTTCCCAAAATGCCAGGGATTTGCGGACAGGGATGTCCGCTAAGCCACCTAAGCCCACCTCCCACTAATAGCAACAATTTCCACAAAAATTAAGGCAGCCCTTAACAAACTAAAAAGCCTGCTAAGGGCTGCCCTGCCGCCTCTTTTACCGCATTAATTCTCTTTGATGATCCTCTGAATCTCTTCTACCTCCGGCATGGAGCGTATTGCCCCTTTCTTAGTAGTTACTAAATAAGCCGCCGCATTGGCAAAGGTCAGCATTTCTTCCAGATCCTCTTTGGACAGCCGGTCAATATCCCTGCTAAGCAGCCCATGAAGGATACTGCCGCAGAAGGTGTCCCCTGCGCCAGTAGTCTCAATGGTCCCGCCTAATTTGAAGCTTGGCTTATAAACCATCAGATCCTTGTAGAAAGCATAGCTGCCTTCTGCGCCGGCTGTTACCTGGAACAGCTTTACAGGGAATTTTCCCCGGAGGATTGCCGCCCCCTTCTCAATATCCTTTTCTCCTGTGAGGAATTCCACTTCTTCTTCAGATATCTTGCATACGTCGCACTTGCTCAGGCCATATTCCATTTTTGCCTTTGCCATATCCAAATCTTTCCAGAGAGGAATCCGAAGGTTGGGGTCAAAGGAAATAAGAACCCCGCTCTCCTTGGCGGCATTGACAGCTTTCTCTGTAGCTTTGCACACGCCCTCATGGGTCATGGAGAGAGTGCCAAAATGGAAAATCCGGCTGTCCCTGATCTGCTCTGTGTCCACTTCCTCCTCTGTCAGCATAATGTCTGCGCCTGGGTTGCGGTAAAATGCAAAATCCCTGTCGCCATTTTCGAAAGTCTTTACAAAAGCCAGGGTTGTCTTCACCTCATCGTCAAAGCACAGGCCATCCATCCCGATCTTCAAATCTGCCAGGGTATCACGCAGCAAATAGCCAAACTGGTCTTTCCCCACCTTTCCGATAAAGTTTGTGCTTCTGCCGCATTTGTTCAGCAGTGCAAGCACATTGCAGGGCGCGCCTCCCGGATTTACCTCCAGAAGGGAATTTCCCTGTTCAGATACCCCGGTATACGTAAAGTCAATTAACAATTCCCCCAATGCTGTTACATCATATTTGGCCATGTTCCCATCCTCCTATATCTCAAAATTTTGTTTTCCTTATGCCTTCTATGCCCGCAAAGCATATTCCTATACCCATAGGGGCTGTCCCCTTTCCTCCCCCTAAAACATTACCTTTAGCTTACATCCTCTCTGGCGCGTCAAAGCCCAGAATATCAATACAGGCCTCTAAAGACCGTTTGGTCAGTTCCAACAGCTTAATGTATCCTGCCTGTTGCATTTCATCTGGCTCTGCCATGATCTTCGTCTCATGGTAAAAATGGTTGAATGCATTGGCAAGGTCGTAAATATAAGCACATACCTTATGGGGCGCCATCTCCTCATAAGCGCTTTCCATCATGCTGTTAAACTTGCTGATTTCCAACATCAGCGCTTTCTCGCTGGCTGACCGTGCCGGAAGGATCCCAGCGCCCTCTGGCAAGGCTCTTTTTGCCTGGTACTTCTTAAGGATAGACTTGATCCGCACGACCGTATACAAAATATAAGGCCCTGTATTTCCCTCAAAAGAAGTAAAACGGTCAATATCAAAGATATAATCTTTAGACGCCTGGTTCGACAAATCCCCATACTTAATGGCAGAAAGAGCCACCGTCCTGGCGGTTTCCCTGGCCTCTGCTTCCTCCACCGTATGGTTATCTGTAATTTTCTTGTACATTTCTTCATTGATGCCAGATACCAGGTATTCCAGGCGCATTACGCCGCCTTCCCTTGTCTTAAAAGGCTTGCCATCCTTTCCATTCATGGTTCCAAATCCCAAAAACTTTAGCTTGGTGTCCGGCCCTACCAGCCCTGTTTTCCTGGCGCAGCGGAACACCTGGGTAAAATACAGCTCCTGACGCTTGTCCACCACATAGATGATCTCATCTGGATGATAGTCCTCCATACGCCACACAATTGTAGCCAAATCCGTGGTATTATAGAGGGAAGCCCCATCTGACTTCAGGATCATGCAGGGCGGAACCTCCTTGGTGTCCGTTTCTTCCTTCACATCCACCACCAGGGCGCCATCACTCATATAGGCAAAGCCATCTTCTTTCATTTTCTGTACCATATCCGGAATATATGGCTGCGCATCGGATTCCCCCTTCCAAAGCTCAAAGGAAACATTCAGGTTCTCATAATTGCGCTTTAAGTCGCTGACGGAAACATTCAGGATATGGCTTAACAAAGCCTGATACCCCTTCCTCCCATGCTGCAGCTCATAAGTAGCCTGCATAGCCGCCTCCTTAAAGGCCTCATCCTCTTTGGACTTTGCACTGGCGGCCGGATAGATTTCTTCCAATTCACCAATGGTAAAGGGCGCCTCCTTGGGATATTCCCCCTGATAACCTTCATCAAAATACGGAAGCTCCGGCTTTTGCTCCTTCAGGCCTACGATGATCAGCCCCATCTGCAGCCCCCAGTCGCCCAGATGCACATCCCCAATCATATTGTGCCCCATAAATTTTCCCAGGCGCTTCACGCTCTCCCCGATAATCGCAGAACGCAGATGGCCCACATGGAGCGGCTTCGCCACATTCGGCCCGCCATAGTCAATCATAACCGTCTTGGGATCCTCACATGGATTGCACCCTAACCGCTCTGTATCTTCCGCCATTTCCTGCAGATACCCCGCCAGGAAACCCGGATCTAACTTCAAGTTTAAAAAGCCTGGCTTTACCGATTCCGCTGACGCAAACATCGGATTCCCCTTCAGGCTCTCTGCCACCTTATCTGAAATCATATAAGGCGCGCATTTATACTCCTTGGCAGCCGCCAATGCGCCATTGCACTGATATTCACAAAGATCCGGACGGTTCGACAATGTCACTTTCCCATATTTCCCATCATAACCGTTGGCCTCCAGGGCTTCCATAACCTCCCTGCTGATCAAATCTAATATTTTTTCCATATGCTCTGTCATTCCTTATCTATATTTTCTATCACGGCGATGCTATCTCCTGAACCCTATACTTCCTGCACATTATAACGCCGCAGCGCAACACTGTCCCTACTGCCGAATGTAAATCCCCTGCTGCTCAATAAAGTCCTCCAATTCATCCTGGGCATCCTGCGGCCAGGTTTCATTCAACGGAAACCTCTCCTGCTGCTTCTTTTCCTCCTCCGTCTTATCCTCTGGCTTTCCCATATCCCGCCTCCTTTTCTCCTGCCACGTTTCCTGCTTCTTATACACACATTCCTTTATATCCCCTTCACCGACCAGTGAGTTAAGGAGCGCGGGAACCGCGCTTCCTATGCATACACTCCTTTACATCCCTTCACCCTATCTCCTGCAGCACCGCGTCCATATTTGGCAAATCCGCCCCCTCTTCCTCCAGGCCCGCTCCGCCATCCTTCGTACCAGCCTCCGCACCTGTGCCTTCTGGCCGTCCTCCATTCGGCTGGCCACCCTGTGGTATTGCCTTTTCCAGCGCCTGATCCTCCTTATCCGCCCCCACACTGTGGGTCGCAATAAGATCCTGCAGCAGCTTATTCTTCTCATTCAATATCGCCTCTATCCTATCATAGTTTTCCTGCGTCATAGGAACTGTCCCCGTGGCATCCATCCCTGTATGCAGCTGCACCTGGAGCATCTGCTGCTCTGCCAAAACCTGTTCGATCAATTCTGCAGATTTTCTGTCATTCTCACTTAAAAGCTGCTCAATCACCGCTTCTGCATCTTCCCTGTCCTTGCACATCTGAGCCTGCTCCCTTGTCATATAGTTAATATTCCTGCGCTTCACAATGCTCCTTGCAAAGCGCTCCCTGTCATTCCTTTCATCAATCGCATCTCTCACCGTCAATTCTCCTAACTTTTATGAAGATATTTTCTTAGGCTGCCCATGGCTTTCCCTAAAGATTATACCATGATTTTTTTATGAATAAAAGAGGGGATTTTCGTGCATTCTTTTAATACAGAAAAACAGTTACTGGCCACAGGGTACACAGTAACGAAAAACTTTTCGGAGGTAACACCATGGCTGCATATAAAGTAGAAATTTGCGGGGTCAACACAGCAAAGCTCCCAATCTTAAAGGAAGGGGAGAAAAGCGACCTGTTTACCCGCATCAAGGCGGGGGACAAAGAAGCACGGGAGACTTACATCAAGGGAAACCTGCGCTTGGTCCTAAGCGTTATCAAGCGTTTTTCCAACAGCAATGAAAACGTAGACGATTTATTTCAGATTGGCTGTATCGGCCTGATCAAATCCATTGATAACTTTAACCCTGACATCGGGGTAAAATTTTCCACTTATGCAGTCCCTATGATCATTGGGGAGATCCGCCGCTACCTGCGGGACAACAATTCCATCCGGGTCAGCCGTTCCCTCAGGGATACGGCATACAAAGCGATCCATGCCAAGGAAATCCTTTCCCGGGAGCTTTCCCGGGAGCCAAGCATTGATGACATTGCGGAAGAAATTGGCATACCCAAAGAAGATATCGTATTCGCCCTGGACGCCATCCAATGCCCGGTAAGCCTTTATGACCCAGTCTATACCGATGGGGGCGACACCCTTTATGTGATGGATCAGATCAGCGACAAAAAAAATAAGGAGGATACCTGGGTAGAGGAGCTTTCTTTAAGCGACGCCATGAAGCGCCTGAATGAAAGGGAGAACTACATCATCAACCTCCGTTTTTTTGAGGGCAAGACACAAATGGAGGTGGCTGAGGAAATCCATATTTCCCAGGCTCAGGTCAGCCGCCTGGAAAAATCTGCATTGAAAAGCATGAAAAACTATCTGTCCCTTGGGTCCTCCCACCATACAGGGTGACGGCGCAGGAGAGGCAGGAATCTGGAAATTCCATACAGGAGGCGCAATGTTGCAAAAAACAATCAGGCTGCAGGCCAAAATCCAGTACGCCATCGTACCAAACAGCCTGCAGCCTATTTCATTACACTGCCTTTATAATCTTCTTCGGGCACTTCTCTACGCATGTACCGCACCCTGTACATTTCCCATAGTCAATATGGGCAATATTGTCTGTAACGGCCACTGCCTTTTCCGGGCAGTTCTTCTCACATAAGTGGCATCCAATACACCCAACAGAACAAGCCGCCATCACATCCTTACCCTTATCCTTAGAATTGCACTGTACCTTTTGCTTTGCCTCATAAGGAATCAGCTCAATCAGGCCCTTCGGGCAGGCTGCCACACATTTGCCGCAGGCCTTGCAGGCATCTTTGTCAACCACTGCAATGCCGTTTACAATATGCACCGCGTCAAAAGGACATGCCTTCACACAGCTTCCATAGCCCAGGCACCCATAATTACAGGACTTCGGGCCGCCTCCTGGGATAAACGCCATAGCTGCGCAGTCCTCTACGCCTGTATATTCGTAATCCTGTTTTGCTTTCTCACAGTCTCCAGCACATTTTACAAATGCCACCATCTTCGTGCCAGCGCCAGCAGAAACGCCCATGATATCGCCAATCTTAGCCGCTACTGGGTCGCCGCCTACCGGGCATTGCCCTACAGGGGCTTCCCCCTTTACAATCGCCGCCGCAAGGCCAGAGCACCCGGCATAGCCACAGCCACCGCAGTTATTTCCTGGAAGGACGCCCATAATGGCTTCTTCCCTCTCATCTATCTCCACTTTGAACTTCTCCCCGAAAATCCCCAGGAAAAACCCAAGCAGGATACCAGTCCCGCCCACTACCAGGGCGGCAACGATAATTGCTGTTACATTCATCTCTATTCCCTCCTATATCATGCCCGAGAATCCCATAAAGGCGATTGACATCAGGCTGGCTGTAATCAGCACGATGGCTGTGCCCTGGAAACGCTTCGGAACATCATTATATTCGATTTTCTCACGGATGCCTGCCATGATTACAATCGCAATAAAGAAACCTACAGAGGTGGCGATCCCGTTTACCACGCCTTCCAAAATGCTGTAATCCTTGGTCACGTTATTCAATGCAACGCCCAATACAGCACAGTTGGTAGTGATCAGGGGAAGGAACACGCCCAGGGATTCATATAATGGAGGCATATTCTTTTTCAAAAACATCTCCACAAACTGCACCAGGGAAGCGATAACTAAAATAAACACGATTGTGCGCAGGTACCGCAGGTCAATCCCCATATCCAACAACGCCTGGTTTGCCAGGATAAATTTATAAATGACGCCAGCCACCAGGGAAGCCAGGGTAATAACGAAAATAACGGCTCCGCCCATACCAGCTGCTGTCTCTGTCTTTTTGGATACGCCCAGGAAAGGGCAGATTCCCAAGAACTGGCTTAACACTACATTATTCACAATGGCAGAGCCAATTGCGATCATCAATAACTCTCTCATTTTTTCTCCTTTCTATGTGCTCTTTCACATCCTATTCCCTGCTTTGCCAAAGGCATACAGGTATTTATGCCTGCCCCATGCCATTGTACGCTTTGCAGGGACAACAGGGCATTTATGCCTGATTTGATGATTTGCCAGTGCACATTGCAGACTGGGAGCAGCTTGCACAGTCGCCTGTCAGGCATCCGGATGGAGCTGCCAAAGGCTTGCCCTTCTTCTCCATCTTATCCCTTACCACATTCATGCCTGCTACTAAGAATGCCAGCACCAAGAAAGCGCCCGGCGCCATGATAAATACTGTGATCCCAAGGTTTGCGCCTAAGATCTGGCGAATCAGGCCGATGCAGGTCAAGCCAACGGTAAACCCAAGCCCCATGCCAAGCCCGTCAAAGACAGACTCTAAAACCGGGTTCTTGGAAGCATAGCTTTCTGCCCTTCCCAAGATAATACAGTTTACCACGATCAATGGGATATACACGCCCAAAGATGCGGACAGGTCTGGCGTATAGGCCTTCATAATAAATTCCACCACTGTAACCAGGGACGCCACCACCACGATAAATGCCGGCACACGCACCCCATTGGGGATAATCTTACGGAACATGGAAATCAACAGGTTGGACATAACCAGCACCACCGTGGTGGAAAGCCCCATGCCCACGCCATTGATGGCAGAAGAAGTAACTGCCAGGGTGGGGCACATGCCCAACATCAATACAAAGGTAGGGTTCTCTTTGATAATACCATTATATAAACGTTCTACATACTTATTCATATTTAGTTACCTCCCTGTAAAGCAGCCCTGAAATATTCCAGGCAGGCATTCACGCCATTGGTCATGGCCCTGGAAGAAATGGTAGCGCCAGTCACCGCCTGGATCTCATTATCAGCCGCAGGCGCAGATTTTACTACGGTATAGGTTTCTTCCGACTTATTCTGGAACTGGGAATAAAAAGGCTCTTCCTGTACCAATACCCCCAAACCCGGCGTCTCGCTGATTGAAGTAATGGAATACCCATTCAATGTCCCGTCATTTTGAATCCCTACGGAAAAAGAGATATCCGCCTGGCTCCCTTCATGGGAAGTCACATTGATCACATAGCCCAGCACATTGCCTGAGCCATCCAGCGCCTTATTGACTGCCGTAATTTCATCATTGGGGAACTGGCTGGCTGCGATCACAGCCGCTGCAGCCTCCGGGTCAAAGGACTCTTCCGCTTCAAAAGAAGCCGCATCTGCAAACACTACTTTGTAGGCCGCATCCAAAGCAGCCTTCTCAGCCGCTGCAATCGGCTCCTTCGTAATCTCATACACAACCCCCAGCATCAAGCCTAACACCAGGGTAAAGGCGGTTAAAATCAACGCGTCATGCACAATCTTCTTATTCATTGTTTTACCTCCTTCTTCTGCCCGAATGCCCTTGGAATTGTAAATTTCTCAATGATTGGCACCAGCAGGTTGCTTAAAATAATCGCAAAGGAAACTCCCTCTGCGTTCGCCCCAAAAATACGGAACAGCCCTGTCAGGATGCCCAGGCAGATTCCATATACCACCTTCCCCATGGGCGTGATCGGGGAAGTTACATAATCCGTGGCCATGAAAAATGCGCCCAGCATCAGGCCGCCGCCGCAAAGGTGCGCCGTCAAATAAGCGATGTCAAAGCCACGCCCGCCAAACAGCAGGATAAATACCACAAAGGAAATAATATAGCTTGCCGGGATTGTCAGGTCGATCACGTCCAATAAAATCAGGATCACCGCCCCAATCAAAATAGCGATCACGCTGGTCTCGCCAATGGTACCTGCTGTGGTCCCGATCAGCATCTTCATGGTATCAACGCCTTCACCATTTTTCATAAGCGCCAGCGGCGTAGCCCCTGTCACCCCGTCATAAGTAAAGCTGGTCATAGTACCTGCAAAGGAAACCAGAAGGAAGCACCTTGCCCCCAACGCCGGGTTCATAAAGTTCTGCCCCAGGCCGCCGAACATCATCTTCACGATTACAATGGCGAACACGCTGCCCAGAACCGCCTGCCAGATTGGCAGCGTATGGGGCAGGTTCATTGCCAGCAAAAGCCCTGTCACCACAGCGCTGAAATCATTTATCGTACTCTTTTTATGTATCAGCTTCTCAAAAACCCATTCCGATGCCACACAGGTGGCAATACAGACTAAAATCAAAAGCAACGCTCTCAGCCCGAAATTCCAAACCCCAAAAGCAGCTGCCGGCAGCAATGCAATCACCACATACAGCATGATTTTGGAGGATGTATCCTTGGAACGGATATGAGATGAGGATGATACGTTATACAAATCACTCACAATCAGACACCTCTTTCTCTTTTTTCTTTTCTCACACTATTCTATCTCTATGGAACCTAAATTTCCCTTAAGATTTCTTCCTGCGCTCTGCCAGAACCTGTTTCTTCATAGTCCGGATAGACTGCGCCAATGGGATCTTCGCCGGGCAGATATAGCTGCAGCTGCCGCATTCGATACATTCCATGCCATTCCACTTCTCAAACCCAGCCATATCCCCATGGTTCGCCATCTTGGCCAGCCGTGTCGGGATAATCTGTTCCGGGCAGGCAGACACGCATCTCCCGCAGTTGATGCAGGCTGTCGTCTCGCTGGCCGCCACATCATCCTTGGCCAGGCAAAGCAGGGAAGAAGACGTCTTCGTAGTAGGAATATCCAGCCCAAACATGGAAAATCCCATCATAGGCCCGCCGGAAATAATCTTCTCTGGCTGCACCTTAAAGCCTCCGGCTGCCTCCAGCACTTCCCCATAACTCATCCCCAAACAAATATTGAAATTCCCTGGCTCCGCCACTGCATCTCCCGTCACAGTAAAGATACGGTTCATCACTGGCTGCCCTAATTTCACTGCCTTATATACAGAAATCAAAGTTTCTACATTATCCACAATACATCCTGCATCCGCCGGCAGCATAGTAGAATTGATCTCCCGCTTGGTGGTTGCATAGATCAGCTGGCGCTCACCGCCCTGGGGATATTTAGTCTTTAATGGGCAAACCTCCATCCGAGGCTCATTCTTGGTCAGCTCCTGCAATTTGGCAATACAGTCTGGCTTGTTATCCTCAATCCCAAACAGCCCCTTTGCATTGTCAAAAAGCTGCAGCACAATGCGCATCCCTTCAATCAATTCCTTGGGATTCTCCAGCATACGCCGATAATCCGCCGTCAGATACGGCTCACATTCTGCGCAGTTGGCAATTATGTACTCAATCTTCCCAGGCTCCTTGGGGGACAGCTTCACATGCGTCGGGAAGCCTGCGCCTCCCATCCCCACTACGCCAGCTTCCTTCACCTTCCCAATGATCTCTTCCTTGGAAAGAGATGTTACATCCTTCACAGGCGTGTACTCCACCTCCCGCATCTCGCCGTCATTGGCAATGATAATGGACTTGACCATATCCCCTACAGCGCCCCGGCGCGGCTGGATCGCCTTTACCGTGCCTGATACGGATGAATAAATTGGCGCAGATACAAAACCGCCGGCCTCAGCAATCTTCTGCCCACGCAGCACGGTATCCCCTACCGCTACTACTGGGTTCGCTGGCGCGCCGATGTGCTGGGAAACCGGAAATACCAGTTCATCCTTGGGCAATAGATCACGGATTGGCTTATCCTTGGAAAATTCTTTGCCATCGTGTGGATGAACACCGCCCTTAAATGTCATGAAACCCATTTTTGTGCCCTACTTTCTTTAAAATATTTTTATACGAAAGCCGATGCCAATGGCAAAGTGCCTGGGATTGACATCGGCCTTCGCATAAATTGCATAAAAATAGTTGTTTTATATCTTAATTGGGTAGTATAAACCAACTATTTGATTATATCATATTTTGGTGATTGTATACATACCTTTTCGAAAAAAATTTGCATTTTTTGGGGTACTTTGTGGGAAAAGGGGAAATTTCTGGGAGAGGCACAGGCTAAGCATGCAGAATGCCTTTCTGAGAGGGCGGGGAATTTCTTTGGTTTTTCCTGCACAACAATATAATATT
This sequence comes from Lachnospiraceae bacterium, assembly GCA_910575035.1. Lineage (GTDB taxonomy): Bacteria > Bacillota > Clostridia > Lachnospirales > Lachnospiraceae > Petralouisia. The sequence goes on along the minus strand of CAJTDL010000004.1, from coordinate 178,783 downwards.
TTCCACTCCTCTTCATTAAATACAATCTCACTTGAAATTTAAGGACATATTTTTGCTAAATTGCTCAGATTCGCTGTCATACGGATCACCTCTTTTTCTTTCGTATAGCATGGAAACAATAGAATCCCCACATAAACTTGTGGGCCAAGTTAAGTGCAAAGCAGGCGGTTTATTTTTACTGTGACACAAAAACAGCCCTATTTTGCAGTTTATACAAAATAGGGCTGCAACTGAATATTTTCATAATGACTTGTTTCCCAACTCCATAAAAAATAACACGCCAATTTCTCCCCTTACATCCAGTTATGCTATTTCTGGGTTACCTACGCCAGCAGTCCTCAAATGTGTACCCATATTCTGCCAGTTCTTCCAGTTCCTCCTGACATTCAGAAAGGAATTTTCTGTCTCCTGTGCTTTTTTCTATACAAATGCATTTATATGCCCCTGTACGGCCAGGAAAACTGGTTAGTATCACCTCATCCATCGCAAGCATAATAACATCGCCATTCATAAGTTCTGAAAACATCAACTCATCTTCTGTAAGCAACTTAACTAATCTATCACTATCCTCTTCTAAAAAAAAGGGAATCCCGCCATCCGTCCTCATATAATATCCCTTGACAATATGGTAATCAGAATAATCCTGGAAGTTCGGGCTACTATTTTCCTCGGCATTTTGGCTGGAAGCCTGCTTACCAGTCTCCTTACCTTGAACCGCAATAAATATCACTAGAACAATGCAGGCAATCGCCGTAATACCAAACAGTATCCATGGAACCGCTAATTTTTTTCTGCTCATAGCCATCCTCCTAACTTCGTATATTAGTTTAAAAAGGATTTACATTTAAGAAATATGCGATTTCTGAGGCTTTTACAAAAAATCCATAAACATCAGGATTTTTATCACTCGAACTTCCACTTATTGTTCCACATGGCACATACTCGTTATTAGAATATGTATAGACGATTCCTCCACTATCACCATCTATGCAAAATTTTGAATCAACTTTTACAAAATTCTTAAAATTTACCCCCTCCAGAAATAATCTGTAACTATTATCTTTAACGTAACCTGACGTTTTATATGATGATGCCCCACATTTATAGACAACCCTACCCTGGGCAATGCTTCCCATGTATGCATCTCTTTTAATATTATCTCCATATTTATTTCCTGAAGCATCATAATATGTCTTTGCCCCAATTTTAATTTCTTTGTTAATCCTCCTGATAAAAGAAGCATCTACCGAACCAGAAAACGTCGGATTACAGATAATCCCCTTTGGATTCGTTTGATTTTCTGCACCGCTTTTACTTGCATACACATAGCCATCTACACTATCTTTACATCCATGTCCACATGTAACATAACCATATTGCTTATTCCCATTTGACGAAATTCTATAACATCTGAATCCAATACTTATTTTATCAATACACCGTCTTCCTTGAGAATCCCTTACACGTATAAAAATTCCCCTACCTGGATTATACGTTCCGGTCTCCTGATACGGCGCACATTATTCAAACTCTATACAGTCATATTCTCCAAATATAGAAACAAAGTTATTTATCTTTTGTTCTGACAATTCATCAATTCCCACAGTAACCACATTTTTCTCTTCATCCAGCCCAACTCCTGTCATTGTGGATAGCAGTTCATATTCTGGCGTTCCTTCCTCGTATGCAGGATAGAGCTTTTCATAGGTGTCTGCAATTTCATCCTGTATGCCCGCCAACTCGTTATAAGAATGCTCAACCACTTTATATTCTATATCGCCCGCTATAACATCCTGCGCCTGCTGCGCTGCTTCCCCACTTAGTTCATTGATAACATTAGCATCAATATCCCGCGCCATATCCTCTGCGGTAACACAGACTACCAACGTATTGTTATCATTGATATAAGCCCCTGCATACTCTTCGGCATATACGTTTTCTTCTGCACCCGGATTCACTGTCATGGCCTCTTCAATTTCAGCATATGCAGCATTGGCTCCCTGCTGCGCCTCTGCCTTTTGTTGGAATTGTTCCATTTCAGCCTGCACTTCTGCCTGTTTTTCTTCATACATCATCTCTAACTGGCTGCCACCGCTGCTCTCTTCTATTTTTTCTGCATTCACATGTACTGGCAATCCACAAACTGCCATACACGCCGCCAATATCATTGCACTTACTTTTATTTTTTTCATATGTGTACCCTCCAAAATATCATTCTTCTAAGTTATTTTTGAACAGTTCCTAACAGACCGTTCCTTCTCACACTACCAGCAATTACTTTCCAATCCCTATTCCCGCATAATCCCCCACCGCCTTTCTATGCAACTTAATTAATAACCTTCTTCTGTATGAATAAATACATCATATACATCATGCTCCAAATCCTGGTAACACATATAAATGTCCACCTCACCGTCTTCCTCAGCAAAGCTTTCTTTTATCATTTCCTCCGTCACATCCCCATATTCCCTGGCCGCAACTGCACCTATCAGCAGATAATCTTTTATTTCCTGCTCGCCTTCCTTATAACACATTTCAAAAAAATCATCATATGGTATTTGCAATTCCTGTTCACAATATTCTTCTATCGTCAGCCCATCTGCTTCTGCCATACTTTCATAATCTATCACAATCTCCAAAGAATACTTCGCCACCTCCTCCTGATCCATATCAAATTTGGTGACATCTGCCAACCTGCCCAATACATCTTGCCTGCATTTCTCTGTATCCACAATCTTTTTATGGTTCAGCACCCTTGAAGAAAGAAATTCCTGAAAAGCATCGTAGGAAGACAGTCCAAAATTATCCTTGATAGAATCCAGGGTAACTTCATCCATGCCATAAGCATCTGTCAGTTCATCCCTATACTCGCCTATTTCTTCTTCTGTTATTTCTGGTGTCTCAAGGTAATAAGAAATATCACTATAATCTCCAAGGCTAAGGATGGCAGACTTATCAATATGTATCTCCTCTAAAAATTTGCTGACAACTGGATGTATTTCTGCTTTTTTATGGTTTCCACGCAGCAATATGGCACCTACTAATATAGTACCCATACAACATAATGCAATTATGATACTTATATTTCTAATTTTATTCCCATTAGCGCGACCCTCAGACTCCATAACCCTTTTCCTTTCATTTCCTATGCTAACATAGCAAAATATACTTTCCAAATACCATTTTTATACAGCATTACTATAATCCGTGAAACCCAAATTTTATAAATACCGCAAAAAGCTATAATCATGCAATTTTGAAGCACAAAACTAATGCTTTCATAATTCTACCCATTTCGTGCAATAAAAAAACACTTTTGCTTTCCCACGAAAGCTCCTAAGGCTTAATTTTACCAGACTTCCTTGCCCTCAAAATTTCACTTCTATTTTTCTACATCATTCACATTTATGCCTTAACCAAATTATGTTCAAATCCCCTAAAACAACTCTCTCATTTTTAACCTAATTATTTTTCTGTCTCCATTGTAATGCCAAAATTATATTTTGTCATTACTATATTTTTATTTTGTGTATCATTTTCCACAAATAATATAGTAAAATATATTGGAAAATAGGAAAAACGTCAAAGTCTCATTCCTGTATTGTCTCTAATTATAGTTATATTAGCTAAAAAACTTTTATCATGGAGCATTCTATATACATTTTCACAACCTTATGCGCTTGGAGACTTTAAGGCAAACATATAGTCAGCAACCACCAGTTCAACTGGTGGTTTGTCAAAAGCCCTAAAAAGGGCTTTCTTACTGCTCGCCCATAAGGGCGGATGTCGCAAGCACTCTTACTGATCCGCTAAAAAGTGGTACTTCTCATCTCGTCTTTTCTTGTTTCCTCTGCCTGCTCCTTAATATATCTCTGTACTGCTTCATCTGTTACATTACCTATTGTTTCCACATAATACCCACGTGCCCAAAATGACTTGCTCCACTTGCTCTGTAACTCTGGATGCCTATCATAAATCATCAATGTACTTTTCCCTTTTAAATCCCCCCATGAAACTTGACACACTTAGCTTCGGTGGGATTGCCAAGCTCAGGTGCACATGCTCCACACATACTGCCCCTGCTATTATGTCCACATCTTTGTATGCACACAAAGTTTTTATGATTTCCCTCACATCGCTCTTTATCTGCCCAAACAGCACTTTTTTCGTTACTAGCCACCACCAGGAAGGAATAACAAGGATAACAATTAACCAGGCCTTGAAAATAGAATGGAATATGGTAAAATAATTGAGGTAAGGCTAAATGCCATTATCATTTTGTAATTACTGCTGTGAACGCTGTTTCACGAACGCAGGCGCCGCTAGTATACCCCGCACTAATTACTGATACTTCTCACGCAGGATAAATTTTCAGCCTGCAAGGCGGAGGAATGAGGCGCAGCGGTGGCTACGCTGATTGGCGGCAACGCAGCAGATAGAAATGTAGGCAAGTGAAAAACACCGCTAATTAGTGAGGGTTATACTTGGAATCTTTTCCTTAAGTTACCGACTGGGAAAACACAGTCAGGGAGGGGCTGGGGCTTCGGGGTTTGCTTTTGTGACTTGTGAGGGGTTTAGAGTTTCTTAGCAGTTCCCCAAAGTACCAGGGATTTGCGGACACGGATGTCCGCAAAAGCCATGGCCACGCCACGGACGGCGTGTCCATGGCGGTTCCGTCCGCATGGCACAGCCTCCACGGAACTGCTTAGAAACTCTTAATCCCGGAACGCCGGAACAAAAGCAAACCCCGAAGCCCCAGCCTCTCCCTGACGGACGCATAGCCACCCTTGCCGCCCGCCTGTAAATTCCTTACGTGAAGCCAAGAAAACAGCTGCCCAGGCCAACGCATAGCCACCCTTACCGCCCGCCTGTAAATTCCTTACATGAAACCAAGAAAGCAGCTGGCCAAGCCAACGCATAGCCCCCCAGCGCCGCCCGTTTGTAAAATCCCTTAAGTTACTGGCATTAACTGTTATATTGTCCGCTCCAGGCAAAGGAGAATGTTATGAAAATTTGGAAAAATGAATCGCCATTTCCTATTGGCAACCCGCTTATAGAAGAAATTTTAACAGAATCTGCTATTCTAGCAGATATCGAAACCACAGGGCTTTCCAGGGAACATGCACAGGTATATCTTATTGGCTGTGCTGCGAGAAAAAAGGAAACCCTGTGCATAACCCAGTTTTTTGGGGAGCAATTACAGGAAGAACCGCAGATTCTTGCCGCTTTTTTGAAATTCCTCTCCCCATATGACACTATCGTCACATACAATGGCATGCGTTTTGACATTCCTTTTTTGCAAGGGCGCTGCGCCCATTACCAAATAGAGGAACGCCTGGACTCTTACGGGCATTCTGACTTGTTAAGGCAGATGTCCAAATTCAAAAACATACTAAAATTGCCCGATATGAAACAGAAAACTTTAGAAAATTTTATGGGGATACACCGGGAGGACCCCTATTCCGGCAAAGACCTGATCCATATCTACATGGAATACGCCAAGCACATCAATGACAACGCCGGACACACGCAAAACACCCAAAACCGTACAGAATATGCCTCTATCCTAAAGCTGCACAATTATGAGGATATTCTGGGCATGGCGGATTTACTCCCTGCCCTGGCATATCACAGACTGTTTGAAGGGAATTTCCGCATCTCCTCCCAAAGGCAAAATATTTATAAGGCATACGACAAAACCCCTGCACTGGAATGGATCCTCTCTTTAGATTTGGATTACCCATTGCCTGTACGCTTTTCCTTCAGAAAGGATCCCGTCTGCCTTACCGGATTTGGCAAAACAGCCAAGCTGTCCGTTCAGGCTTATAAAGGCGAGCTAAAATATTTCTACCCTAACTACAAGGATTACTACTATCTTCCAGCAGAGGATGCCGCCCTCCACAAAAGCATCGCTTCCTATGTGGATAAAAATCACCGTGTCCAGGCAACTGCCGCCACCTGCTACACCCGAAAACAAGGCTGCTTCCTCCCCCAATACCAGGAGCTGTTCCACCCCTGTTTTTGCACCTCCCCCCAGGACAGGCATTCCTACTTCGAGTTAACAGGCCAGTTCCAGGGTTCCCCGGAATCATGGAACAAATATGCCCTGCACCTGCTCCAATGGCTGCCCAAAAAAACCGAAGCCCCATAGATACGGAACACTCACATGCAAAGGCGCCCTTCTCCCTAACAAAAACAGACGTGCTCCCATAGGCTCCCTACGCACACGTCTATCCCACTTCCTTTATTCCATTCCCCAAAAAGCCCTATCCCCTACTCCTTCTGAAAGAAAAACGACTTCTTCCTCTGGAACTTCAGCTCCTTGTAACGGATAATTTGTTCCGCGCTCCCAATAAACAAAACCCCGCCCCGCACTAACGAGGAGTTGAATTTCTTATAAATCTGATCCCTTGTCTCCTCCGTAAAATAAATCATCACATTTCGGCAAACAATCAAATGGCATCCTGACGGATACAGATCCCTCAACAGATTATGCTCCCGGAACTCCACCTGGCGCTTAATCTCATCCGCAATCTGATACCCATTCCCCACCTTCTTGAAATACTTCCTCTTAAACTCCTGGGGCACAGAAACAATGCTCTTTTCACTATACTGCCCCACCCTGGCTTTGTCCAATACCTGCTTGTCAATATCCGTGGCAATCACACGGATATTGGCCAAGGGCAGGTACCGGGACAAAGCCATTACCAGAGAATAGGGCTCGTCCCCAGTAGAGCAGGCGGCGCTCCAGATCTTCAGGAATTTCCCAAACCTTTGGATCAAAGCTGGGATCACCTCCTGCTCCAGAACCCCCCACTGTACTGGGTTACGGTAAAACTCTGACACATTGATGGTTAGAAAATTCACAAATTGCTCGTACTTGTCTCTGTCCTTTTTGAGCAATGCCACATACGCCGTATAGCTATTTATCCCATTTTGGGCAATCAGGGTGTCGATCCGCCGCTTCATCTGTTCTTCCCTGTAAGCATTCAGGTCAATCCCTGTCAGCTGCAAAACGTCCTTCTTGAAATCTTCATACCCAATCAACATATTGTCCTCTATTCTTCTACAGCCTCATCTGGCTCTTCTACAGCAGCTTCCACTGCTTCCACTTCTGGAGCCTCCTCTGCCGGATCATCTTCCTCAGCCTCTGCTGCAGCCCTGGCTGCCGCTTCCCTGGCAGAAAGCAATGCCTTAATGCTCAGGCTGATCTTCTTTTCCTCCTCGTTGAAATCAACGATCTTAGCTTCAATTTCCTGCCCGATCTTCAATACGTCTGCAGGCTTATCCACATGTTCCCTGGAAATCTGGGAAACGTGCAGCAATGCGTCCACGCCAGGAGCCAGCTCTACAAATGCGCCGAAATCTGTCATCCTTGCAACAACGCCAGTTACCACATTCCCTGCTGCATACTTGGTGGATGCATCCTTCCATGGGTTCTCATCCTCAAACTTCATGCTCAGGGCAATTTTCTTCTCTTTGATATCCTTAATGAATACCCTTACAACTTCGCCTACCTTAAATACCTTCTTGGGATTCTCAACACGTCCCCAAGACATTTCAGAAATATGGAGTAGCCCATCTGCACCGCCCAAATCCACAAATGCGCCAAAATCTGTTACATTCTTCACTGTGCCTTCCAGCACGTCACCGACATTGATCCTCTCAAATAAGGCTTTCTGTAATTCTTCCTTGCGCGCAAGCAGCAGCTGCTTCCGGTCACCGATGATCCTCCTTCTGCGAGGGTTGAACTCTGTGATCACAAACTCGATTTCCTGATCCTTGTATTTGCCCAGATCCTTCTCATATGTATCAGATACCAGGCTGGCAGGGATGAAAATCCTTGTCTCATCAATGACAACGCCAAGGCCGCCGTCTAATACCTGACTTACCTTTGCCTTCATTACTTCCTGGTTGTTAAAGGACTCTTCCAGCTTCTTGCTGCCCTTCTCAGCGGCAAGGCGCTTATAAGTCAGAATCACCTGTCCTTCCCCATCGTTTACTTTCAGTACTTTGGCTTCCATGGTATCTCCCACGGATACAACAGTAGTCAGGTCAACATTCGGCTCGTTCGTATACTCGTTGCGGGTAATAATTCCATCAGATTTGTAACCAATATTCAAGATGATCTCGTCTGGTTTCACATCAATAACGGTACCTTCGACTACCTCTCCATTCCTTATTGTTTTAAATGACTCATCCAACATTTGTTCAAAACTCATTTCCGACATCTTTTTTTGAACCTCCTCAATAATTTCATTAGGGGTAGAAGCCCCTGCGGTAATACCTACGCTATTAATGGACTCCAATTTAGACATATCCAAATCATCTTGTGTCTGTAGATAGCAAGTATTTTTACACTCTTTGTTACATATTTCAAATAGCTTTTGCGTGTTGGAGCTGTTCTTTCCACCAATCACCAACATAGCGTCCACCTTCCTGGCAATCCGCTTTGCTTCTTCCTGCCGTTCCTGGGCCGCATTGCAAATCGTATTTAAAACAACTATATCATAACCCTTTTTTTCGATAATTTCAACTAATTCTTGAAATTTCTTGTTGTGAAATGTCGTTTGAGACACAATACAGACATTTTTTTCCTCTTTTAAGGCGAAGCCCTCCGCCTCATCCTGGGTGGAAACCACCGTGGTTTCCTGCCTATCGGCGCTCCAGCCCTTAATCCCCTCCACTTCCGGATGGTCGTTGCTGCCAATAATTACCACATGGTATCCCTGCTGGCTGTACTGCTCCACCAGACGGTGGATCTTCTGGACAAAGGGGCATGTGGCATCCACATAGGGAATCTGCTCTTTCTCCAGAAGGCCATAGATTGCCTTGCCCACGCCATGGGAACGGATAATCACCGTCCCATCCTTACAGCCCCTTAATTCCTCTGGCGTATTTACTATGCCCACGCCCTTTTTCTTCAGGCTGTCCACCACTTCTTCGTTGTGGATGATGGGGCCATAGGTATAGATTTTCCCCTTCTTCTGCTCTGCCTGCTGGCAGGCCATGTCCACCGCCCGCTTTACGCCAAAGCAGAATCCGGCAGTCTTTGCCAGAATCACCTTTTTCTGTGAGGGCTGCTTTTTTGTTTTTTCTTTTACAAGCCCCAAGATTGTATCCACTACCTCTTCGACGGTCATATGGGAACTGTCAACCATAACCGCATCCTCTGCCTGCCGCAGCGGTGAGATCTCACGGCTCATATCCTGCGCATCCCGCTGGCGTATGCCTTCCTGTATTTCCTCCAGGCTACAGTCTGCGCCGCGTTCCTGCAATTCCAGGAACCTGCGCTTCGCCCGTGTCTCCACGCTGGCAGTCAGATAGACCTTCACCTGCGCATGGGGCAGCACACAGGTTCCAATATCCCGCCCATCCATAATTAAATCCGTGGTACGGGCCATTTCCCTTTGGAGCTGCGTGAGCTTTTCCCTTACCTTACGGTAAACACTGGTGGCAGAGGTCATGCTGCCCACTTCTTCGGTACGGATATACCCATTTACATTTTCTCCGTTTAAGAATACCTGCTGCTCCCCATGCTCATTGGAAAGCGTCACGGTAATCCTGTCACAGGCCGCGCTGATTGCCCCTTCGTCCCCAGCAGCAATCCCTTCCCGCAGGAAAAACAGCGCCATCGCCCGATACATCGCCCCCGTGTCCACATAAATATAGGATAGCCTTTCCGCTACTTTTCTGGCAATCGTGCTCTTCCCTGCGCCTGCCGGCCCGTCAACTGCTATATTAAAAGCCATAAAACTCCTCCGATTATACTTATCTTTTCACCCTATGCCATATCAACGCTTCCCCGTTATGGCTGGACACTGTCACCTGCCAGGTATCCTGTAGACCAGGCAATCTGCAGGTTGAACCCGCCTGTCAAGGCATCCAGATCCAACACCTCTCCTGCAAAATACAGACCCTGCACCAGCTTGGACTCCATGGTAGAAGGGTTCACTTCCCTCACCTGGACGCCTCCTCTGGTGATAATCGCCTCATCAAATCCCCGAAAACGTGACAGCGTAAGGGGAAATGCTTTTATCAGCCTTATAAAATCCCCCCTTTCCTCTTTTGTGACCTCATTTACTTTTTTGTCCGGATGGATCCCGCTTAAGAATACGATCACCGGAATTAATTTTGCGGGAAACAGCTTTTGCACCGCATTCTTAAACTGGCGGTTCTTATTTTCCTCAAAATCCCGTAGCACCCGCTTGTCCAGCTGCTCTCTTGACAATGCCGGCTTTAGGTCAATCTCCATAGATAGCGGCATTTGATGCATGTAATCATTCACAATGCTGCTGGCGCTAAGAAGCAGGGGCCCGCTGACCCCATAGTGGGTAAACAGCATTTCCCCAAACTCCTGAAACAGTACCTTTTTCTCTTTTCGTATGCAGACTGCGACATTCCGCAATGACAGGCCCTGCAGGTCCTTCACCCAGCCCTCCGCTGCCTCAAAGGGCACCAGGGATGGCTGGCATTCCGTTACCTTATGCCCCAATTCCTCTGCAAAGCGATATCCATCGCCTGTGGAGCCTGTGGACGCATAGGAGCGTCCTCCTGTCGCAACAATTACAGCATCTGCCTCTATCACCCTCCCATCTCTCAGCATCACGCCCCGAATGCGCCGCATGCCTTCTGGCTGCCCTGTCTCCTCCAGGACTTGCTTCACCTGGGTATGGAGCCGAACCTCCACTCCCTGCTCCCGCAATGCGCGCTGCAGGGTGCGTATCACGTCAGAGGAATGGTCTGACTGTGGAAAGACACGCTCTCCCCGCTCCACCTTCGTGGCCAATCCATGGCTCTCAAAAAAATCTATGGTCTGGCTATTGCTGTACCCATAAAATGCAGCATACAGGAACTTTCCATTCCGCATAACATATTTGAACAAGTCTTCTGCCTCACAGGCATTGGTAAGGTTGCACCTGCCTTTTCCAGTGATGTAGAGCTTCTTGCCCAGCTTTTCATTTTTCTCCAGCAGGATGGCCTTATGGCCTCTCCCAGCCGCCTGGCATGCCGCCATCATTCCGGCCGGCCCGCCGCCGATTACGATCACTTTACCCATGTTCCCTTTCCATACCTTCTACTGTTAATGTCTTTCGCTCCTGCCATCTCCTATGGTTTTGCCAAGATTTTCCAATGATTTTTCCTGCCATTTGCTGATGTACAAAGAATATTGCATTATTATATCAAATAGTTTATTATTCTACAACTATTTTTTTTCATTTAGTGAAAAAAAATAGTTTTACTAAAAATTTAATTCCCCACTTTCGCCAAGCCAGTAGTCCTCAAATGTGTACCCATATTCTGCCAATTCTTCCAGTTCCTCCTGGCCTTTAGAAAGGAAGCCTCTGTCCCCTGTGCCCGGAATGCCCAAAATGGCTTTATTTTTACATTACAATAAAAATAAAGCCATTACACTTTCATTGATATCCTGCCTTTCCCGCAAGCCGCATTCCTGCATACAACAGAACAGCTTACCGCAAGGCACAAGGCGTTTAGCCTTACCTTTTCCCTGGCTTCTCAAATCCATGGATCCAGTCAGAGCGCAGGTAATAAACCAAATAGATCACAGAGCTGATCCCCCAGGTAAGCGGGTAAGCCCAATAAATAAACGAAATATCGCCCGTCAAATGCATTACGGCTATGATATAGCTAATCCGCAGCACACACCAGACCGAGAGCATAATAAACATAGGGGCAAAGGCCTTTCCTGCCCCCCGGCAGACAGCGGCTATCGAATGGGAATAGGCCAGTAGGAAGTAGAACAGGGCAACTGTCCTGGCCTGCTGCACCCCCAGTGCGACTACGCCTGGGTTGCTGTCAAAGAACCCAATAAACTGCGGGGCAAACACATAATAGCAGATCCCTATCAGCTCTGCCAAAAGCACCGCTGAAAAAATTGCAAAACGTGCCCCCTTCTTTGCCCTGTCGTATTCCTTCGCCCCCAGATTTTGGCTGATAAATGTGGTGCTTGCCATATTGAAGCTGGTAATCGGAAGGAATGCAAAGCCTTCGATTTTTGCATGGACGCCATAAGAAGCCATGGCCAGCTTCCCAAAGGAATTGATCTGGGACTGCACGATCACATTTGCGAATGCGATGACAGAATTTTGCACGCCAGATGGCATCCCATAACGTAAGATTTCTATTAATAAGTCTTTGTGGAAACGGATTCTCGATAATTCCACAGTATAGATATTTCCTTTGCGGAGCAAATGCACCATACAGAGCGCCACGCTGGCCGCCTGGGAAATAACCGTAGCTGCGGCTGCAGACCATACGCCCCAGTGAAACGTCCCGATAAACAGAAGATCCAGCACAATATTGACTAAGGATGAAAAAATCAGGTAGTACAAGGGGCGCTGGCTGTCCCCCAAGGCGTTCATAACGCTGCGGCAGACATTGTACATTACCATGGCAAGGGCGCCCAAAAAGTAATAACGGAAATATTCCACCGCCTCTGGCATAACCTCCGGATCCGTCTGCATCCATACCAGGAACGTAGGGGTCAGGGCAACACCGACTATTGTCAGTATTATCCCACTGACAACGCCAAAAGCCAGCATGGTATGTATTGCACGGGAAACCTGCGTTTCATCCCCCGCGCCAAAATAACGGGAAATAACCACGCCTCCTCCCATGGCAATCCCCATAAACAAGCTTACCAACAAAAAGATCAGCGTGCCCGACGAAGTGACTGCCGCCAAAGCATTCGTGCCCAAAAAACGCCCTACGATAAAGGCGTCTGCGGTATTATAGAGCTGCTGGAATACCTGGCTGAGAAAAGTGGGCAGGGCAAATCCAATCATTAAAGCATAAGGGCTTCCAAGCGTCATGTCCTTTGTGCTGGAAGACCCTTTTTTTACCATATTTTGTTTTGCATGAAACATGGTTTTCCTCCGTTTCTAAATATAATTTTTCACCTATTCGGTTACACTCCCAAAAATTTCAAAAATACACAACACCCGAATACCATAACGCCACCTTCTATATTATCACAGTAATCCCACTTGTCAACCATAGGATTTTCAGGAATCTGCACCATTTCTATCTTCTCCCCATCAAAAAGACTGGAATCCCAATTTCCTTGAAATTCCAGCCTTCTATAATTTATACATATTCCCGTCCATCCAATGTGAGCCATTAAACCATCTTCCCAAGGGCTAAGCACACCCTCCAGCATTTTCCACAGCATAAGTCCCACGCACCTTCACTCCTTACTATGCAAAAGCTCCAGCACCCTATGCCTGGTCACCAATACGGATGCCGCAAATGCGCCGCAGACACTCCCCAGAAGGTACACCCCGCCGCAAAAGGCAAGCGTTTCCATCCCCCTCAAGAACCTTCCCTGATGATACAAAACAAGCCCGCCTGCCACAAAAAGCATCCCTGCCACGCAGAAGGCAATCTGCTCAAACACCAGCATACATCGGCTGCGCTTCTTGGTAACCCCAAGGACACGCAGGAATGCCGCTTCCTTCGCTGACTGCATAACCACAAGCCCAGGCACAATCATGCCAATCAGCACTGCCGCCGCTACGGCAATTGGAAAAAGCCCTTCCAGCAGGCCACAAATACGCCCTATATTCTTAAGGGCTTCTGTATCAAGATAGAAGGATGCCGTCTGCCCATAATAGTAATCTTTGGCCTTCACATCCTCCAAAAGCCTGCTCAGCACATCTGCCCTCTCGTTGTCCAAAAGCAGAAAATCACTGTATTCCATCTGAATCGGCATACTGTAAAGGCTTACCGCCTCCCGATTGGCCACCGCAAAAATACTGCTGCTAAGCTCTGCATCCTCCGTATCCACAATCCCTGCAACCGTATACATTTTCGTTGCATAAGCAAGCCTTGTCTGAAGCAATTGCGGGTCATGGCCAAAGTTCTTGTGCATAGCCTCATGCATGGTATCCGCCAGCAAAGGAACCTGGCCGCCCAGCCCAAGCCCATAGGCTTCTGCCGCCGCCTTCCCGATAAGGCACAGGGCCCCGCCCTCCAGGGAAGAAGCGTCATATCCCTTTGCATACGCCACCTTATAGCTGCTGTCTGTACGCTCTGACAAATAGCGTTCTATATTATTTGTGAACACCATGGTGTTTGTATCCTGCCCCCCATCAATACGCACAAGGAAGCTCCCCCGGTAATACAAATCCTTCACCAGCTTTGAGCTTTCTATCTGATCAATCGACTCAGAGGAATACCCCATCGCTTTCCCCATCACATCCACCTCATGGAAGGCATCCTGATACGTAAGCTGCGCCATGACAAACAGCCCAATCCCGGCAGCCAATACCACCGCCAAAAGAAAGGAAACTGCTGTCTTCCCTGTGCTGCGCCGCATATGGCGCAGGATATAAGCCGACACCTGGCGCGGCGCACGGTATTTCCTGCGGGAACGAATGCCGCCTCCATCTGCGGCAGATTCCCCAAGGGCAAGCTTTGCAACCGTAATCCCCACTGGCACAGAACCTGGTTCCAGGGGTTCTGGCACCCCCTTTTTCATGCCTGTCCCTGTCCGAAGCCCATTGCCTTGCAATAATTCCAACGGCGGAGCCTTTTTCATCTTCCACAGGGACACCATAGTAATAAATGAAGTAAACGCCAGCTCCCAAAACAGGCATAAGAGGATCACTCCAGCCGGGAGCCCCGCATCCAGCGCATAGCCATAAGGCGCACTGTCTGTCATGGCTTCTAAAGCCTTCACCGCCACATCCTTCGCATAAAAAAGCCCGGCCATGCCGCCAATTGGTATGGCAAATACAGACAAAGCCACAAAGGGAAGCGCCACCGTATCCTGCGCCTTTTGCACGGAAACGCCCAGCGTACGCATAATGGCATATGCCTGTCGGTTTCTGCCCACATAGAGATACACAGCCAGCAAAAGCGCAAGCGCAGCCCCAACCACATACAGGGCCATTGTCAGCAAGGCTGTCCTTGCGCCTGTTTCAAAGCTGTCCTTGATTTTCATCCATCCCCCATCTGAAAAACGCATATTGATCCCCATCTTTGTGACAAGGGGCTCGGAAGCCTCCAAAAACGCTTCTATATCATGGGCATCCTCAATTAACACACTGAACTCCCCAATCCTTGTCTCATAATCGGCAGGAACCTCCACAGGAAGAAGGGAATCCGGCACAAAAACCGCATTGATTGGGTAACACCAAGCGCTTTCTGATATGCGCATGTCATAAGTGTCAGCAAACTTATAAGCGCCGATAATTTCAAGCTCTACTGCATCTGTAAAGACAGGCATCTCATTTTCGAACCCGATCTGCGTCCCACTGATGGCGTTCTGCCCTAACAGCCTGTCGCCAAGCCTCACCTTTATTTTATCGCCAATGGAACGATGATGGGCTTTCAAAAAGCTCTCGCTTACCACGCATCCATTCCCATCCGCTGCCGTCAGCATCCTGCCTTCTGCCATTACCATATTACGCTCATTAAAACGCGGTATGGCGCGCATGTCCGAAGTATACACAATATCATACACCTCAAGGTTCTGGTTATAAACCTCCACCATCTTTTTCTGAACGGCAAACTCCGGCATCTCCAAGTAATCCTCTGGAAGGCCGTCAATCACCTTAAAATACGCCTCGTTGTCCAGAATGCCACTGCAGCCCAATTCAAGCCCTATCCGGCTCAAAGCGCTGTAGCTCCCTGCCACAAGGCAGCGGCTTCCAGCCTCTAACTTTTCCCAATAGGAGCGGGGATATGGGTTTTTCCAATAGACATAATCTTCCAGGGCGTCTGCCTGTATATCCAGCGTCCCCTCTGGGTCATATTCAAAATCTCCAGCCAGCACCTTCACATCATCAAACTTTAAATGAATATCATCCTGGGTGCCATAGGCGTCTTCATATCCGCGGTATGTTCCCTCTAAAATAAATTCATCCATGTTATAGTCCGTATCCTTATCAATCAGACGCTTATAATCCTCAATCAGCCCAGCTGTCATATACCTTTGGTCTGTCAAGGTAACGCCAGGCAGTGATGAAAATTCCTCTAGCTGCTCCTGGCTTGGCCAGGGTTTGTCCTCCGCTTCATATGAATAGCCTATATAGGTGCCGTCACCCACCTCTGCCGAAAGCGCCACCATCGGCACCGTGTTATCCAATGCGGCAACCCCACTGTAGAAGCTCTCCGCATTCCTGATCTCCCGCATTGTAACCGTGTAGTCCATAACACGCGAAAACAAAGCAAAAGAAGCCGCTGACAGCAGCAAAAAGGTCAATATGGTCTTTATTGGGGTGCGCAAAAGCTGCTTTAATGCAATTATTTTTCTCATAATCCCTCCTATCTAGCCCAGAAAACCCTATGGCGATTCTATTTCCTCACGGGCTCCCTGTAGTGCATGGCTTGCTGGAACAGGCTGGCCATGCGGCTTCAACGCAGATGGCTTCCATACAGATACATATAAGGGCTTTCTGCTTTTTTCATGATATCCACAAAAGAATCCTCTTCCATATTGCTGTCATCCCCTGCACAGCGCAATGCAAATTTTGTTTCCATGATTAAAGGACTCTCTTCTGCAGCGCCATAAACGCCCGAACCTGCCTCTGTTATATGATTAGCCCTTGGCGCCTCATGGCCTGAACTGGCAGCAAAGGAATAAGAAACACAGAAAAGCAGAGCCATTGACAGAAACCAGGATGCCGTAACAAGCCTATTTTTATTTCTGCCTGCCGAATCCATAGATACAATCTGGAACCGTTCCACCGTCTCCGCCCCATAGCCCCCCGCAACTAGGGCAGTCGTCTCGTAAAAGGCTTTTCCCCGCCTTTTTGCGCTTGCGCTCTTAAGCACTGAGACAATCACTGCCAAATAGCCTGCCTTGTCACAGCCTTGCATACGGTCTGTCACATCCAGGTCACATTGTATTTCCAAAAGCTGCGCCAAATCCTTCTTCCATAGATAAACCGCCGGATTCCACCAGTAAATACAGCTAAATATTTGGGCTATGGCCTTGATCAGCAAATCCCGGTTCCTGAAGTGCATAAATTCATGCAGCAGGATATAATATAATTCTGAAGGGCTGTAAGCTTCCTCCGGCAGCAAAATAGATTTTTTGAAAATCCCGACCCCCATCGGGACACTGACATCCTCGCTGCGCCTGACCGCAATTTTCATATGGCTTCCGCTCTCATTTAAAATCCGCCAAAATACCTTCTGGTACAGCCCTTCCTCACATAGGGAATATCTGGAACATTTCCGCATAGACTTTAGGTAACAGCAGAAAAACCGCAGGAGCAGCGCCGCTGACACACCTATCCAAACCAGTACTAATATGGATAAAGTCAGCGGCTGCCCTGCCTCTTCCTTATGTATGGGAACGCCTTGCCCTATCCCGCAAAGGGCGCTGTTTTCGATTAAGCGAAACTCCCCCATAGAAAGGAATGTCCCTATGGATGGAAATGCCCCCATGGATGGGAATGTCCCAATAAAAGGAAGCGCCCTGGCAAATGAAAATTCATAGGGAAGCATCATCCGCACCATGGAAAAAAAGCATAGGAACAATAGCTTCTTCGTCCCAATTTTTCGGACAAACCGAGGCTTTTTCCGGCAGAAATGAATGAATATTGCCAGTATGCCGCTCCACAGCAGCGTTATAACAAAAGAAAAAAGTGTAATCCGCATCTTCCTACTTCTCCATTGTTTCTTTGTTTTTCAGTTCTTGTATAATTTCCTCCAATTGCTGGATCAGCTTTTCTTCCTCCGACCCATCCGCTTCATCCACCATTGCCACTGCCACATCTGCTAGGGAATTGATGCTGATGCCCTTAGACATTACAAGCTTTGCTGCATACTGCTCTTTGGTAACCACAGGGCGGAACTGCCTTGCATACTGGGTTTTGCTCTGTACGATGCCGCACACCTCGATCATTCCTTTTTTCAGCAGGGCGCGCAGCATTTTGTGCAGATAGTTCCCATTCCAGGAACGGCCGGCGGATATTTCCAGAATCTCAACACTTGTTAGGGGCGCTTTATTCGCCCAGAAGATTTCCATAAGCTCTTCTTCCGTGTTTGTCAGATGTTTTTCCTTTTTACGCATCATTGCCATGTTTCACCTCCATTTTGGCCAGCTAGTGTGGCTACGCATTTATATTTGGCGCGCTTTGTGGGATTTTGGGCAAATCGGACGTCAAACGCAAACACTTATCCCTGCTGCGGTTCCGGTCTCCGAAGCCACAGCAGCAGGGGAAAGCTTTTGCATCTGGCCATACCTGCAACAAGAAAAATATGTGGATAAAGGGAAGCATGGTGTTCTGTGAAGTTTAGCCAGATATAAATGTGCAGCCACACCAAGGTGAATGTTCCACACATTTTGATATATTTATAGGGAGAATAATACTTTTCGAAATATACCATTGTGGTTTCTTTCACACTTATTTGGTTTACTAGTAACTTTTTTTATTAGTCTTATAGGGCTATTATAGCTTTATGAAAGGTTTATGTCAAGAAAAAAGGGGAAATTTTTGTGGGTGGGAGTTATTGTTCACCGCCAATGTCAATAACTTATGGGATTTTGCAGAATAGCGGGCGGAATGGCTATGCGGCCGCCAGGGGGAGGCTGGTACATCGTCCAATAAATAATTGACAGTTCCGCTTGCCTATTTTAGGATGTACTAGTATAACCCGCGCTAAATAACCTTATGTTTTGCTTGCCTATTTTCCTGATAGCGCTGCTTCCCAAGCCTCAGCGCAGCCACCACTACGCCTGTGTGTTTGAAAAACAGCACTCTCAAAAAAATATTCTGCACCAAACATTAAGGTATATGCTTTATTTTTTCGTAGATATCCCAGACATCTGCTGATACCGATCCATGACCTGAGCCACATTTTGAATCGCCCCGGCTGCGCCTATTTGCTCAATACATAAAGAGGCGCCAGCGTTGGCAAATTTCCCACATTCTGGCAATTCCATACCCTGCCCTAATGCATAGAGAAAACATGCTGTAAATGTGTCGCCTGCGCCTGTTGTATCAATGCACTTGCCACCAGTGTAAGCAGGAATCTCATAGCGATCCTTTCCAGACTTGATAAAGCATCCTTTTGAGCCATCCTTTAGGATGACATTGCCTACGCCGCACGCCAGAAAGGCGTCTGCAATTTCATCCCTGTCCTCTCGCCCGGTAAGCAAGCTGGCTTCCTCATAATTGGGAAAGATATAATCCAACAGAGACAGGCTCTCCCGCATGTCCTCCAACCTCTCTCCATTTTTACATTTCGTCATGTCCGCACAAAGAACCAATCCCTCCTCTTTTGCCTTTTTAAACAATGCAAATAGCTCCGCATTCCCAAAAGCCGGCGCCACAAAAATACTGGCAAAGCAAAGATATTTCCCCTCTGCCAAAGCCTCCTCTGTAATATCCTCAGGGGAAAGCTTACGCAGGCTCCCGTTTGGGGAAGTGATAAAATGACGCTCCCCCTCCCCATCCACCAGGACAATATTCACCCCTGTATCGATAGAAGGATCCTCCTTCAAAAATGCCGTCCCAACCCCACATTCCTGGCATCGGCGCAGCACAAAACCTCCTGCCGAATCCCTCCCCACCTTGCTTACCAACTGAACCGAAGCTCCCAGCCCAGCCAGCACGCAAGCTTCATTCATGGCATCCCCTCCCGTATGCATGGCAACTCTCTGCGCCCCCACAGACCCGACTTCAAATACACGCCCATCCACTGGCTGAGCCAGCACATCCACAATAGCAGCCCCTATTATCATAAAATCCACTGTTTTCCCTACCGTTCTCTCTATTGTTCCCTCTATTATTCTCTCTATCGTTTTCTCCACTTTCCCTACCCACTTATCCCTTCCTCTATTTTATTGCTGCTGTTTCACCACATTTCTATATAGTAAAACTTTACTAAAATTTCTTTACATTCCGTACGCCGGACGCAGAAGCTTTTCCCTGCTGCACTTCCAAACTCCAAAAAGCCAGAAGTTCTAAACTTTCTGTACCAATCTATTGATATACATACGAACCAGCGCTTATCTGCCATCCATAGCGGAGCACGCCTTTTGGGAACATCCACGCCCCTGAAACCTGGGCGGCAGACAGAACGCTAAGAACCTCACACTTCTCTCCAAAGTCACAACAACAGGAAAAACCTTCTGCACCCGGCTGGTATTGGATAACAAAATCCCCAATGCATATTGCCCCATAAGAAAAGGATACTGCCTATCCCTAAACAGTATCCTTTCCTGATATTACTACATATTCCTATTTCCCATATAACGATCTAACGCCTCCATAGCTACATACAAAAATCCATTTAAAACCATCAGCCTGCACAGCAAATGCACAGATCTGCTGAATAGCTGCCTCATGCCATTTATTGTAAACTTCCTTTTTTCTGCCCTGAAACAGCTGTATTATAAATTACGGTAATAAGTTTAAGTAACTATAAAAGCCAAACCATTGCCCTTACACCGGATAAGCCCCATTCTCCGTATCCGCAATGGCAGCATCCACCTTCGTCTGCTGCGCTTCCCGATACTTAAAGAACTCTGTAGCAACCTGCGGAAACAGCGCATAAGACAGCACATCCTCATCCTGCTGCTTATACTGCTTCATCTCAGCCTCAATCTTATGCAGCTCCGGCTCCAGCAGATCCGCATACCTGCAGGTAATGGCATTCTTCTTCTCTGCACCCAATACCTTGTCAACCACTTCCGGATTAAAGGGCTTCACTGTCTGCCCATACTTCCCAAGCAGCACATCCTTCGTCTCTTTCGTAGCAACCTTATAACGCTCGCCCATCAATACATTAAACACAGCCTGTGTCCCCACGATCTGGGATGACGGCGTAACCAATGGCGGCTCCCCGAGATCCTTACGCACACGCGGGATCTCCTCCAGCACTTCCATATACTTATCCTCTGCATTCTGCTCTTTCAGCTGGGACACCATGTTGCTCAGCATACCGCCCGGCACCTGATACATCAGCGTCTGGATATCTACGCCCAATACCTTCGGGTTCAGCAACCCGCTCTTCAGCGCTTCTTCGCGCATAGGCCTGAAATAATCTGCAATTTCCTTCAGCAGCATCTGGTCAAATCCCGGATCCAGCTCGGTTCCCTTAAATGCCTCAGCCATAACCTCTGTTGCTGGCTGGCTGGTTCCTAATGCGAATGGCGACATAGCAGTGTCAATAATATCACACCCTGCCTCCACTGCCTTCATATAAGTCATAGAAGCAACGCCGGAGGTGTAGTGGGTATGAAGCTCAATTGGCAGGCTGGTGGCTGCCTTCAGGGATTTTACAAGTTCTTCTGCCTTATATGGAGTCAAAAGCCCTGCCATATCCTTAATACAGATGGAGTTAGCGCCCATCTCCTCGATGTTCTTGGCCATCTTTGTCCAATACTGTAATGTATAAGCATCACCTAATGTATAAGAAAGGGCAACCTGCGCATGTCCTTTCTCTTTATTCGTAGCGGTAACTGCTGTCTGCAGGTTCCGCAGGTCATTCAGGCAGTCAAAAATACGGATTACATCGATTCCATTTGCAATGGATTTCTGTACGAAATACTCTACCACATCGTCTGCATATGGGCGGTAACCCAAAATGTTCTGCCCGCGGAACAGCATCTGCAGCTTAGTCTTTTTAAAGCCAGCTTTTAACTTACGCAGGCGTTCCCATGGATCTTCTTTTAAGAAACGCAAAGACGCATCAAAGGTCGCGCCGCCCCAGCACTCTACCGCATGGTAGCCGACCTGATCCATTTTATCAATGATCGGCAGCATCTGCTCTGTTGTCATACGGGTGGCAATCAAGGACTGATGCGCGTCACGTAATATGGTTTCTGTAATCTTAACCGGTTTTTTATTCTTTTTCGCCATGATCTATCCTCTCAATCTTTCCTCTATTCTTCCAAACGTCTTAAATTCCAAAAATTGCCATAAATACACCGGCAGCCACTGCCGTACCGATTACCCCGGCAACATTCGGGCCCATTGCATGCATGAGCAGGAAGTTGGTCGGGTCTTCCTCTGCGCCCACCTTCTGGGACACACGGGCTGCCATAGGCACTGCGGACACGCCTGCGGAACCAATCAATGGGTTGATCTTTCCACCTGTGAGCTTGCACAGCAATTTTCCAAACAGAGTCCCGGCTGCTGTACCAAACATAAATGCAATCAAGCCAAGGGCAACGATCTTCAATGTGGTAATATTCAAGAAAGCTTCTGCGCTGGTGGTTGCGCCTACGGAGGTTCCCAACAGGATAACCACAATGTACATCATCGCATTGGAAGCTGTCTCAGACAACTGGCGCACCACGCCAGACTCACGGAACAGGTTGCCAAGCATCAGCATACCTACCAAAGGAGCTGTAGTAGGAAGAATGATACATACTACGGATGTAACCACGATTGGGAATAAAATCTTCTCTAACTTGGATACCGGCCTTAAGTTCTGCATCTTAATGGCACGTTCCTGCTTTGTGGTAAATAATTTCATAATAGGCGGCTGGATAATTGGCACCAGCGCCATATAAGAATAAGCCGCCACAGCAATCGGCCCCATCAGGCCTGTCTGCCCTAATTTTCCGGCAAGGAAGATGGATGTGGGGCCATCTGCGCCGCCGATAATGGAAACAGCCGCCGCCGCCTTATCATTAAAGCCCAGCAGGATGGCCATGAAATATGCGCCAAAAATACCAAACTGCGCCGCTGCCCCAAGCAGGAAGCTGATGGGGTTCGCAATCAAAGGACCAAAGTCTGTCATTGCCCCTACGCCCATGAAAATCAGGGAAGGAAGAATCGACCATTCATCCAATGAATAGAAATAATAAAGTAAACCACCTACGCCATTGCTGGTCTCTTCCGGTGAAGCAATAATATCCGGATAAATATTCACCAGCAACATACCAAACGCAATCGGAACCAGAAGCAGCGGCTCAAATCCTTTTTTAATCGCAAGGAAAAGGAATATAAAGGCCACCAGGATCATGACATAGTTTCCCCAGGTCAGGTTAAAGAATGCTGTCTGGTGCAGGAGGTTTGATAAAGTTTCTCCTACGTAACTCATATTCTACCTCCAAAAAAATTAGTTGTTTAAAGTTGCCAATAATGCGCCTGCTTCCACTGCCTGGCCAACTGCCACGTCAATAGATGCCACTGTGCCGTCTTCCGGCGCAACCACAGGTGTCTCCATTTTCATAACTTCCAATACAAGGATGGTATCGCCGCGCTTTAAGGAATCCCCTGGCTTGCTGTCGATGCTGAATACTTTGCCTGCTGCGCCTGCCTCAACCCTTACATTGCCTGCGCCGCCTGCTGCTGGAGCTGGAGCCGGGGCTGCTGGGGCTGCTGGGGCTGCCGGAGCCGCTGCTGGGAGCGCTGCCCTTCTGGGAGCTGCCGGAACCGCTGCTCCTGCGCCATTTTCTTCTACAGTAACATCATAAACGTTTCCATTAACGGTAATTGTATAGCTTTTCATCATTCATTTCCTCCTAAAATTTAAACTTTACAAAACAGCGAAGCTGTTTCCCCGCCCTGCAAGAACCTATATTACGGGGTGCCCTCGGATATACAGTTAAAATCTTCTCTTAATGGAACGCACTACAAAGTCCTCTGTAGAAGTTCCGGTAGATGCTGCGATCGCGGCTGCAATGACTGCTGCCAGTTCCAAATCATCCTGCGCTGGCGCTGCTGAAACTACAGGCGCTGGCGCTGCAGGCGTCTCTTTTACAGCAGGAGCAGTGTCCTGCTTCCCTTTTGCCTTATTCTCAAAGTAGGATAAAAACTTAAAACAGGAGATAATCAGGCTGATCAAAATCAAGACTGCGAACACAATCCCCATTCCCATTAAAGTATTCAGCCCGGCATTCGTCATCTTCTCGCCCAATGTCTGAATTTGATCTATTGTAATATCCGTGACTTGCATATCATGGTAATTATATACATAAGTCAGGATAAGCGGACGTTGTTCAAAAACGATTTTCTGTTCACAAGTCAGTGTCTTACCGGATTTTGTAACGGTAAATTCGCCCAATTCCACGAATTCCCCAATGCCTTCTTTGGCTTCTTCCCAATGGCTGATGAGGTTGGCCTGGCGCATGATCTCTTCTATCTGCGCCTCTGTGGCGCCAGAAGCAGCATACGCAAGGTAATTCTCCCTCTCCACATCCGACATGCCAATCAGCATCAGGTACATCTGCTTTTGCTCATCTGTCATATCTTTCAGTGATAAAACGGTGTTCTCGCATGTGTTCTTCAAATCATCATAGCTGTAACCGTTATAATCAACCGTGGTAGGATCCGCTCCGCATGCTGTCAATCCAAGTACGATAAGGCACATACTTATCATCAGCAGTATTTTCTTCTTCATAAACTTCACCTTTCTATTTTGCTGCATGCTTTTTTACCGGTTCGCCTGTCCCCTTCGTATAGAGCATCTCAAATGCTGCTGCCGCATACTTCCTGGTGTCTTCCGGCACAATGATTAAATCAACCTGCCCACGCCTTGCAGCGGTCTCCACAGAGGACTGCAGTTGCTGGTATGCCTTCGTCTTCTCTGCAATTACGTTGGCTGGCTGGCCTTCATACATGATCTTCGCAGCCAGCGCGGCATCCATCATGCCAACCTTGCTGCCTTCCCATGCATATACCAGGTCTGCGCCAATGGACTTGCTGTTCATCATCACATAAGCGCTTCCGTAAGCATTTCCAATAATAATATTTACCTTTGGTACGGTCGCCCCTGCAAAAGCAGCTGTCATCCGTGCCATTGCTTTGGGCAGGCTCTTCTCGGAACACTCTGTGGCGCTAAAACCCTCTACATTTGTCAAAGACAGCACTGGAATGTCAAAAGCATCGCAGAAGCTTACAAACTCAGCTGCCTTGTTGCACCCTCTGGCAGTCAGGGCCGGCTCAAAGCTCTCTGCCTTCTCCCCATTCTCATCGCAAACGGCTGTGGCATTGGCTACTGCGCCAATGGTCTTGCCATTCAGCTTGATAAATCCAGTTACCATATTCTTGGCATAGCCTTTTTTGGTCTCTACGAATAAATTGCTGTCAGAAATGTGTGCCAGCGCCAGGCGGGTATCTTCCTTGCATCCGCTAAGGTTCCCGCATTTGCGGTTCAGGTCATCCGCACATTCATCCTCCCTGCCGCACTCTGCATTGTTGCCAGGCAGTACGCATACTAATTCCCGGATCTCTGCCAAGATCTCTTCTGCGGTCCCTACGCCGTCTATGCAGCCTGTGTTGCTTCCCTGGTACTCTGCGCTTGCGGTATCGCATTTGGAAACATGGTTCCCCTTAATCGCATTGGGGCTGTTCACGAATACCCTGCCACCCTCTTTCTCAATGTAAGCAAAATCACTTAATGCAGGAACCACTGCAAGCCCGCCGCCGCAAGAGCCGAAAACTGCGGAAATCTGGGGGATGACCCCGCTTGCCGCCACCTGTGCGGCGTAAATCTCGCCAAATCCGTTCAATGCATCCACAGATTCCTGCAGGCGCATGCCTGCACAGTCAATCAGGCCGATGACAGGGGCGCCCATTTTCATTGCCATCTGGTAGATCGCCGTGATCTTCTTGCTGTGCATTTCGCCAATGGTTCCGTTAAGGACGGAAGCATCCTGGCTGTACACATACACCAGATTCCCATCAATCAGGCCATAGCCAGTGATGACGCCGTCGGAAGGCGTGTCAGATTGGCTCAGGTCAAAATCTGTGCTTCTCGCAGTTACCAGAGCGCCGATTTCCATAAAGCTTTGCTGGTCTAGAAGACTGGAAATCCTTTGCCTTGCTGAGTTGGTAGAATTACTCATTACTTAAACCTCCATCATGTATTTTTATAAAATTTACAACATTTTCTTCCGATTGTAATTGTATCGCTTTTTGTGAGGGATTTCAATAGGGAAATAACAGAAATATTAAAAAATTATTAATTTATTGCAAAGGGCAGGTCCGTCCTTGGGGCTGCCCTTGCTTCCAATGCTGATTCCATGGCGGTTCTTCTGTACAGTACCCGCCTAAAAAGACACTTCTTCACTCAGATACAGCTTTTTCCCCATAAAAAACAGCTGCAGCAGAAAATTTTTATACCAAGAAGGCTTCAGCTCCTCCACAGGCCGTTTGGCGCGGACAGGAACCTCTGCGATTTGCCTTTCCCCTAAGTAATAAATGATTTTTCCCACCTGCTGCCCTTTCGCAATGGGCGCCTGCAGAGCCTTTGGGATCTCATAAATTTTCCGCACCTTTTCATCTGGCCGCTTCAAAATCTGGATTTCCCCTGCGGGGACTTCCACTGGAACAGATACATCCTGATAGAGCCTGCCATTTCCCGGCTGTGCCTGTGCCACGCTGATCGGCTCCATTTCCCCTTCCGCTTCATAGACGTCCTCAATCTGGTAATTTTTCAGCCCATACTCCATCAAAGCCCTGGTATCTGACCACTTATACGTCTTATTATTTGGCCAGCCGCAGGCAAGCAGCGCCACCACAAAAGTGCGGCTGCCACGCCGCAGCGCGCCAATATAACAATAGCCTGCATTTCCGGTAAAGCCAGTTTTCCCGGACAATGCCCCCTCCATCATCTGCAAAAACGCATTGTGGTTATTACAGCTATAACTTTTTGTGCCGGCAAGGTTTGAAAAGCTATGGCTCTGCGTACGCGTAATTTCCAGGAATGTTTCATTTTGGATACAGTAACTCATAATCTTGGCCAAATCCTCCGCTGTTGTGCCATGCACCCCATTCTCATCCTGCCCATCCAACCCATTTGGCGTAATAAAATAAGTGTCCTTGCATCCAAGCTCCTCTGCCTTCTGGTTCATCTTCTTGGCAAAGCCTTCCACTGACCCCCCAATATGCTCCGCAATTGCCACTGCTGAATCATTATGTGACTCCAGCATAAGGGAATAGAGCAAATCCTTCAGCCGAAAACTGTCATCCTCCGCCATGCCCAAATGTACCTGGGGCATGGATGCGGCATAGCTGCTGACTTTTACCTCATCCTCAAAATTCCCCTCTTCCAGAGCCAGGATACAAGTCATAATCTTTGTGGTGCTGGCATTTGGCATATGCTCATACCCATTTTTTTCATACAGCACCCGCCCGCTTTCGGCATCCATCAAAACCGCAGATTTGGCATAAAGGGAAAAGCCTGGTTCCGGCTGCTGTTCGGAAAGTTTTTCCGCGTATAAAAATGCCATATCCCCACTTATAAATATTTCCCCAAAGATACAAAGGCAAAGAAAAACTGCAAGGCGCTTCTTACGCCTTGTCCCTTTCCTTCTTATTTTCCAAAATACACTTTTCCTGTCTTCCATTTTGACCGTTCCGTTCCTATTTTTCCTTTCATTATATGAACGAAGACGCATTACTATTCATGATTACTATTCACGGCCTGGAGGCCGATCATAGCAACAATTCGGGGCGATATTTAAAGTTTTGCTTCGCAAAAACCGCCCCTCACTCCTGAATCATGTTCTCACGGAATGCGCAGTTCAGCGCATTCCTGAGCCATGAATCGTAATAAAGCCGCCCCTTGATTCCCTTCCCATTTTCCCCTATAATAAAGCCAACATACTTTTCCCCCCAGGAGGTACTCCCAGATGAAACATTGCCGTTTTAAAATCCCCCCTATGCTCCCGCGCCTCTCCTTTATAACCAACAAACCTCTCCCAAAAAGCCTTCTACCCCTGGCCATAATGCTTCCCCTCCTTCTGGCTGCCTGCGCCCCGCCCCCGCCAGAACCTGCCCAAGAACTGGATTTTGTCACCTTATTCTCTGATGTGGACTTCTGGGACCTTCCAGACTGGTCTTTGGAGGAAGGCAGCATCAGCGCAGAAATCTCCCGCCGCACCGGATTAGCCATCAACAGCGAAATCCCCCCACAGGATGCTGGCCGTATCCTGTCCCTGCGCATTTTAGAAGATGACCTGCCTGATATCCTTGCACTGGCAGACCGCAATTCCATCCACCAGCTGGCCATTTCCGGAAAGGTTTGGGATCTGCAGGAACTGCTGGAACGCTACTGCCCAGATTCCCATTTGCTCTCTGGCGGCTTCCCTGAGGATATGAAGCAGGAGTTAGTCCGCAGGGACGGTGCCTGGTATGCCTATCCTTCCCACATCAATTCCATGGACGCCAAGGAAATCTGGGGCAGCAGCCCTTATTATGACGAAATGGATCAGTACAGCACGACTTTGGCCGTCATATGGAACCGCAGCCTTTTAGACAGGCTTGGCCTGGCCATAGAAGATCTCCAGACCAAAGAACAGGTACTTGCTGCTTTTGAAAAAGCAAAATCCCAGAAAAACGCAGATGGGAAAGCGCTTATCCCTTTGCTGTTAGACGGCAGCTTCTACCAGGAATACTCCCTGACTGTCCTGAACAATTCCTTTGGTGCAGAAAATGTGGGGACGGATGGGCATTATGCCAACCGCTGGCTCCATCCTGCGGCCAAGGAAGCCTTGTCTTTTGTGAACACTGCACTGCGCAAGGGCTATGCCTCCACCAAAGACCTTGTAGCCAATAATACAAAAATAAAATCCTACATGGCAAGCGGCCGTGTCCTCTGCTTTATCGGGAACACGGCAAATGCCGGCATTGCCCCTTCGGAATGGGTTTCTTTCGGCCCCATCCTATCTGAATCTGGCAGCCGCCCTGTCCTGGGAAGGGATACCCATATGGCGTCCGGATGGCTCCACACCCTTGTTTCCAAGGACTGCAAATGCCCGGAAAAAATTGCCCGGTGGCTGGATTACATGAGTAGTGAGGAGGGGATGATGATCAATAATTATGGATTTGAAGGCACGGATTACTACAAAAACCCGGACGGGACCATCCAACTGACAGAGGCCTGCATCCAAAAGCGGGAAAGCTATGCCGCCACCGGGTACAGCGCCTGGTGGAACTTCGGCAATATTGCCTGGGAGCGCACCCTCTTTCCCCCGCCTGCCGAAGAGGATGATTCCTACCAGACGAAATTGATAGAATGTGCCCTTGGCAGCTATCCTGGCACATATATTTTCAATTCTGCCCTGTTTTCCCTGCCCCAGGACTATATCACGCCTGACAGCGAGCTGGGGCAGATACAGGAGGAAACCGCACTGTTCACCGAAAACCAGATTTCCAGGATCATAGCTGCCAGGACAGACCAGGAATTTGAAGAGGCCTATCAATATTTCCTTTCCCATTTGGAGGAGCTTGGGATCCAAAGGCTTGATCAGGCCATAGACCGGCAATTCCAAAAAAACTGCGCATTTTATGGGGAAACCATAGAAAACGTGAACGGCAGATAGAAAGGAGCCATTTTCCCTATGGGGCTTTTAAAAAAATTTCAGGAAAAACTAGTGCTGCAGCTGCTGGTGCTGGCCTTCTTCCTTTTCCTTTTGCTGCTTGGCACTTTCTGCGCCGCCAAGCTCTATACCCAGTGGCTGGTACAGGAAAGCACGCTGGAGCTGGGGCGCAGTAACCTGACACAAGCGAAATTACGGCTGGAGGAGCATTACAAAAGCCTGGGCAATCTGGCTACGGCGCTTTCCTACTCCCCTACCACAGAGCAATACCTGGCACAGGACAGCCTGAGCCGCTTTCAAAATTCGGAAGCCCTTTCGGCTGTGTTTGCCAATACCCTCCTGCTGGAAGGGGATATCCGCAGTATTTACCTGTACCAGGCAAACATGGAACGGATTGCCAGTTTTGGGAAAGAATTTTCCATACCGGACATGCCTTCCACTCCTCCAGAGGAACGAGCCATCGGCTCTGGGTTCCTTTCCGAAAACACCAACCATCTGTACTACCCCTTTTACTATCCAATTTATGACCTGCGCACCCCAGCCTCCCGCCGCTTACTGGGAATGCTGGCCATCGTCCTTGCGCCGGATTCCCTGGATGGGATTTTGTCCGAGAGCAGCCCTACAGACCATAGTGAGCTATACCTTTTGGACCGACAGAAACGGATCCTGGCTTCCACCCTGCCTACCCAGCTAACCCATTTGCCAGAAGAGATGCTACAGTGCTCCCTAAAATATCAGGTACAGTCCGCAGCTTCCCCTTCCAGCGGCTGGAGCATTGTCAGCCGTATCCCTGCCTTTGACCTGAAAAAGCAGGATTCCCAGGCTGACGCCATTATGCTGCTTTTGGGCGGCAGTTCCATCGCTTTGCTGCTTTTGCTTATCTGTTTTTGCTATTTCCATATCATCCGGCCTTTACGGCAAGTGGAAGGTTTTATACGCAGAAATATAAAACAGCCGGAGGAACGGCTGCATCTGAACCGGGCGGATGAGATCGGGACAGTTTCTGGCAGCCTGAACCAACTGCTGGATACCAGGAAGGAAATGCATGAGAAAATCCAACTGTCACAGAAAAAGATGTATGAGATAGAACTTGCCAAGAAACAAGCGCAGGTCATTGCATACCAGAGCCAGATCAATCCCCATTTTCTGTATAATACCCTAGAATGCATCCGGGACATGGCATTGTATTATGAGGCGGACAGTATTGCAGAAATAACCATGGCGCTGTCCTTTTTGTTCCGTTATGCGGTAAAGGGGAACAGCATTGTGACAGTGGCAGATGAAGCCGCCTATATAAAAGAATACGGGAAAATCATTGAATATCGGTTTATGGGGAAGATTACCATTGATGTGGATATGGAAGCGGGTATTGGGGAAAAGCCCATGATGAAAATGCTGCTGCAGCCTTTGGTAGAAAATGCGGTGTTCCATGGGCTGGAACAACAGGAAGAAGAAGGGCTTGTGGATATCCATATTGGCTCCCAGGAAGGCGGGAGGCTTTGCTTTACGGTTTCTGATGATGGCTGTGGGATGCCGCAGGAACAGCTGGAGGCTTTGCAGAGGGATATGGAAAGGCAGAGCGGCAGTGAAGGCATAGGGATCGGGAATATTTATCAGAGGCTGCGGCTTTTTTATGGAGACAGCTTTTCTTTTGCACTGGAAAGCAGCCTGGGAAACGGTACCTGTGTGACAGTTTCCATACCTGTACAAGTACCGCCCCATTGAAAAAGGAGGGATGCATATGATCCAGGTATATCTTGCAGATGATGAAAAATGGGTGCTCCTGGGACTGCAGAAGCTGATTCAGAAATCGGGGCTTCCCTTTCAGGTTGTGGGGGAAGCGGACAATGGGCTTTTGGCACTGGAGGAAATAAAAAGGCTGCGGCCGCAGGTCTTATTTACAGATATACGTATGCCAAAAATGACAGGGATTGATCTGCTCTGTAAGATTCGGGAGGAGAAGCTGGATGTCCAGACAATCCTAATCAGCGGGTATGCAGAGTTTAAATATGCGCAGGCAGCTTTACGGAATGGGGCGCTTGATTATATTCTGAAGCCAATCCAAGAAAAAGAGCTGATCCAAATTTTGGAAAAGCTGGCCGCTGTGCTTTTGCCGGAGCAGAATTTTTTTGGCGGGGAAGACCTTTGTTTACAGAAAGGTGCGGTTGATGAGATTGTGTGGGAAATCCAGGCACATTATACACAGGATATTTCTTTGCAGGGGTTTGCGGAAAAATATAATATCAGCAACGGGCATTTAAGCTATCTTTTGAAACAGGAATTTGGAATGTCCTTTACAAAGTATGTGACCCTAAAAAGGATGGAGCTTGCAAAAGAACTGCTCAAGGACCGAACCCTCTCCATTGACCAGGTGGCGCAGAAGGTGGGGTTTCACGATTATTTCTATTTTACAAAGGTGTTTAAGGAGACGCAGGGGATCTCGCCCAGCAAATTCCGTAAGGGGCTGTAGGGGCGTCCCACAGTATAGCGGATACCGAAAATATTACCAAAAATCCTAAGATATTATATATGTTTTTGGGGAGGAAATCCTTATAATGAAAGAAAATGCAAATGAAGGATTATAAGGAGGAAAACATTGATGAAGCAAAAAAAATTAGGGAAACGGGTACTTTCCCTGGCTTTGGCTGCTTGCCTGACGGTTGGGCCTGCTATGCCCCAGACTGCCGCCAGGGCAGATACGCGGCAGACAAGGATTTCTAACCTGACCACCGAGTATATGGCAAACCCCCTCGGGATTGAAGCGGATTCTGTGCGGTTTGGGTGGAATATGGGCTCAAACCGGATTGGCGCCAAGCAGGCAGCTTACCAGATCCAGGTTACTTCTGGCAAAAGCACAGTCTGGGACAGCGGAAAAGTAGAAAGCCAACGCTCTACGGGCATCCGGTGCGAAGGAGCCCTAGAAGAAGGGACGGAATACCAGTGGTCCGTTACCGTGTGGGATGAGAAGGGGGAAAGCTATACGGAACATGCAGGGTTTGAGACGGGTGTCTCAAATCAGCAAAGCTGGAAGGACGCCGCTTTCATCCGGCTGAATGCCAGCCCGGCTGCGCCTGTGTTCCGTACGGAGCAGGAATTGGATGCAGCAAAGGAGATTTCAAAGGCCAGGCTTTATATCACAGCCCTGGGAGCCTATGA
The DNA here is from genome assembly GCA_910575035.1 of Lachnospiraceae bacterium. GTDB lineage: Bacteria > Bacillota > Clostridia > Lachnospirales > Lachnospiraceae > Petralouisia. Next base: position 146,370 of record CAJTDL010000004.1, on the reverse strand, counting down.
AGCTTATGTAAATGGCAGCCGCGTAGGGGAGGCACAGGAAGACGGCACCCTTCTTTACCACCATATGAACCCAGGGTACGGGAATGGGGATGTAAGCCTGGGGTATCAGGCTTATGACGTCACTTCTTTCCTGGCAGGAAGCCAAAGGGCTGCTGTCTCTGCCATCGTAGGAACTGGCTGGAAAAACGGGATGGGGAATACCACTTCCCAGCCTGCATTGAAGGCGCTGCTTACGGTGACCTACCAGGATGGGAGCCAGCAGAATATCAGTACAAATAACACAGATTGGAAAGGCACCTTAAAAGGCGGGATTACCAGTAACGGCATTTATTACGGGGAAGATTATAACGCTATATTTGCAGAGGATTTGGGGGATTTCACGCAGGTAGGTTATGATGACAGCGGCTGGGTAAATGCCGCCGGCAATCCAGACAGCACGGCCATTGCCACGGTGATACAAAACAGCTTTGATGCACAGGAGGCTGCTTTTGCCCGTATACTGGTAAAAGAAACAGGCCCTGCAGATAATAACCGGGAAAACCTTTTGCAGATCATGGAATTGGAACTGCTGGATGCAGAAGGGAATAACGTGGCTGCAGGGATTGTGCCGGAAATTTCCAATAGCTGGTCGCCCAATGGGCAGTGGCGGCCACAGCACCTGACAGACAATGACCTGGGGACAGACAGTGACAACGGCTATACTTCAGCTGTGCTGGGCAGGGAACAGGAATCCCTTACGCTGGATACGCCAATCAGCATTACCCTGCCGTTAAAGGAAACGGCTGCCCTTACAGGCATGCGCATCTATCCCAGGACGAAGGTAACTTCTATTTCCGGGCAGCAGTGCGCCAACTATCCCAGAAAATACTGCCTGCAGCTGTCACAGAATGGGCGGGATTGGAGGACTGTGGACCTCAATGGCAGGCAGGGCATATCCGAAGCTTCCAATCTTGCCAACTGGACAGAGGACGCCGAACAGCGGGCATATACGGTGGAAAGCCTGCGGAACCAATTCCTTTACCCAGAAGTCCGTGCCTTTAGCATTGGGACAGAGCTTCCAGAACGGGTTTTGGCAAGCCATGTCCGGATTTCCGTTTCCGCCACAGGCCCTGCCGTTGCGGAAGACCATGAGAACCGTCTGCAGATCATGGAACTGGAGCTGCTGGATGGGGAAGTGAACCAGGCGGCAAATGTGGTTCCAACTGTCAGTGACAACACTTTAAGCAATATCAGCCAATGGAACGCCAAAAATTTAACCGATGGGGATTACGGGCTTTCTGACCAGGGATATTCTACAGATATTTTGGGCAGGGATATGCCATTTTTAGAACTTGGCCAGCCCATTACCATACAGTTTGATTTTGCGGATGCGGTTCCCTTCCAGAATTTGAAGTTTTATCCCCGAATCACGAAGGATTCCATTTCCTACGGCGTCTGCGCCAACTATCCAAAGGTGTACACGGTAGAAGTTTCTGCAGATGGCACAAATTGGGAAACCGTACTGGACCATTATGACCAGGGGCTTGTGCGGAATGAGACGCTCTACCAAAATACACAAATGTCACAGACTGCATTTTCCGGGACTATCCGGGCACAAAACGCCCTTCCTGGCAGGCTTATTGCAGAGTATGACCAGTATCCCACGGCTGCTTATACATATTCCGGCCTAAAGGCTGGCTCCAGCTATCCAGGCGGGGAAGTGGAGGTTGACAGATCCTTAGAGGCTGTCCCTGGGCAAAATATTTTTGGGAATGGTCTTGAATTGAAGAAAGGCCAGACTTTAATTGTCAATATGGGGCAGAACCTGACGGCTGTCCCGCAGATCACTTTCTCTGGAAAACAGGGGACGCGGGCGCTTTTAAATTTTGCAGAAATGCTGAATGATGGAAGCGCTTCCGGGAATGGGGCGACCCAGGCAGACGGCCCCAAAGGCTCCATTTACCAAAAAAGCCTGCGTGGGGCACGGTCTGCCGCTTCCTATATTTTTGCGGGAAAAGGACAGGAAACCTATCAGCCGAAAATGTCATTTTTTGGCTACCAATATGTGCAGGTAACTGCAAATGACGATATTACCATCTACGGCATCTGCTCTAAGGCAATTTCCTCTGTCTCCAGGCAGACAGGGCGGATCCAAACCAATAACGAAACTGTGAACAAGCTGTTTTCCAATGTGCTTTATGGGCAGCTGAGCAATTACTATACCACCCCCACAGACTGCAACCAGAGGGATGAGCGGCTTTCCTGGAGCGGGGATACCCAGGCATTTGCCCAAACGGCTGTTTACAATTTTGACTCTGCTGCCTTTTTGGAGGAAATGCAAGATATTTACAATGAAAATACCTGGATCAAAGGGTATGTGCCTTCTGTGGCAGACCAGATCAATGGCTATTTCCAGAATTGGGCTACTGGATGGAGCGATGTGCTGGTCATCCTGCCTTGGGTATTGTACCAGCAGACAGGTGATATTGCCGCGCTTACGGATAACTGGGATGCCCTGGTACACTATATGGACTATATGCACAGCCATGAGCGCGGAACTGACCAGGCGCCTGCTTCCGGAAACCAGAATTACGGCGACTGGCTCTCCTTCCAGGGCACCAGCATAGAGGTGATCAATGACTATTACTACGGCTATATACACCAGCTTATGGCAAAAATGGCAGGAATCATTGGAAATACCCAAAAACAGGAGGAATACAGCCAGAAATTTGAAGCGATTAAGAGAAAATTCCTGGCTACCCATGTGGAATTTTCCAATGGAAACCTAACAATTAAGTCAAAGGAGGGCAATGTGGGGCTCCAGTTTATGAACTGGACAGACAAAAAAGGCGTATGGGAAAATAATTCCCAGACCTCCCTGCTCTGGATGCTGAAGCTAGGCTTCTACGACAGCCAGGAAATGCGGCAGGCCGCAGAACGCCTTTTACTGGAAAATATTAAAAATGAAGCTCCAAACGCCAACAGCATCCGCGCCCGCTATGGCAAGAACACCCTGGCTGTAGGTTTCCTTGGCTCCAACGTGATCACGCCTGTGCTGTCCGACCTGGGGCATACCGACGTATCCTATGACCTCCTTCTCCAGGAAAGCCAGCCCTCCTGGCTTTTTGAAGTCCTGGCTGGAGCCACCACCGTCTGGGAACGCTGGAACTCCTATACCCCCGGAACAGGATTTGGCGACAGCGAGATGAATTCCTTTAACCACTATGCCTATGGCTCTGTGGTAGAATGGATGTACCGCTATATGGCCGGCATTGCAGCCGATGAAAATAACCCAGGGTTCCAGAACATCATCCTGCAGCCCACCCCAGACACCGGTACAAAATACAACGGCCAGGAACGTATCCGCTCGGTAGACAGCAGCTACGATTCCTACTATGGAACTATCCAGGCTTCCTGGAAAAGCGATGGAAAAAACCTTACTTCCTACCATGCCCAGATTCCAGCAAATACCACGGCTACCCTCTACCTGCCTATATCACAGGGCGCAGAGGCTGCCAAGCTGCCTGCCGGCGTCGCCTACCATGGCATGGAACAGCACAACGGCCTGCAATGCGCCAAATTCACACTGGTTTCCGGCGGTTATGACTTCCATGAAGCGGATGGCCAGTTAAACATTTCCTACAGCGAAGGATACCAAGGCGAGGACAGCCCTGGAGGCAATCCCGGCGATAATCCTGGCGGCAACCCCGGAGGCAATCCTGATGACAACCCTGACAATGGCAACAAAGAGATAAAAGTTTCTTCCATCACCGTAAAAGCGGCAAAAAGCAGCTTGTTCGTAAAGGAAAGCACCATGGTGCGCGCCGCCGTCTCCCCCGGCAACGCCGCCCAAAAAAATGTTGCCTGGACTTCCTCCAACAAATCTGTGGCAACTGTGGACGCCAAAGGAAAGGTAACCGCTAAGAAAGCCGGAACTACCCAAATCACCGCTACGGCCACAGACGGCAGCAAGGTAACCGGAAGATGCAAAATCACTGTAGTAAAACCCACAGTAAAACTCAATGCCAAAAAGACAAAGCTCCAGGTAAAAAAGAGTACCACCGCCTTAAAAGCAACTGGCTTAAAGAAGGGCGACAAGGTCAAAGAGTGGAAAAGCAGCAATAAAAAAATCGCAGCTGTAAACAAAAAAGGAAAGGTGACAGCCAAGAAAACCGGTACGGTAAAAATCACCGTCCGCACAGTGAAAGGAGCCTCCGCAGCCTGCACCTTCCAGATTGTAAAGGGTAAGGTAAAGACGTCCAAGCTCACAGCCAGCACGAAGAAACTGACCTTAAAGAAAAACCAAAAGCACCAGCTCGAGATCACCAGAACCCCTATTACTGCCACAGAAAAGATCAGCTACACCTCTTCCAATAAAAAAGTGGCGTCCGTAAGCAGTTCTGGAAAAATCACCGCCAAGAAAAAAGGCAAGGCATCCATTACCGCCAGAACTGCCAACGGCAAGCAAGTAAGGATTGCCGTTATTGTAAAATAACCCATAAAAATACCGCCAGGCTATTTCCCTGGCGGTATTTCCTTATCTTATTTTCCTGGCTTCACTACCATGCACGATACGCCATTTTCTTTCCGTGGCTTCACTACCGTGCACGATACGCCATTTTCTTTTCCCGGCCTTTGCACTGCGTACGCCGTCTTTACTTTGTGATGCTCACTTTCACCTTCGTACTATACGCGCCATATACCTTCTTCCCATTGATATTCGTATAAGCCCGTACCTTCACATAATAAACGGTATTTTTCTTCAGCCCGCTCAGAGTAATGCTATTCTTCGTTACATTCTTATTCTTTGCAGACTTAAAATTCTTATTTGCGGAGTAGGTCACCTGATACCCCTTCACGCCGGCAGCCTTGGTAAATTTCACCACTGCCTTCCTGCCCTTCTTGTTCGTAACCTTGGCATTCTTCACCTTAGACGGCACGATATTGAACTTCACAACCTTGCTTCCTGTATAGCCATCTATGCCTGTAATCGTAGCAGTTCCCTGCCCTACCTTGATATTATTGCTATACTTCACCGTAAAGTCAATAGTCTCAACCAATGTCCTGCCATCCAGCACCACTGTCACTTCAGGCTTCCTTGCCTTGCCATTGTATACTGCCTTTTCAACCTTAACTGCCGCCCCTGCTACAGATGGCAGGCTCACCCATTTTGCAGTTATCACAGTATCTGCCATAATTGGCTGAGCGAAATCAAACTCTGTATCACCAGCGAACCATCCTGCAAAGGTATACCCTTTCCTCTCTGGCTCCCCAGGCTCTGATACCAGCTGCCCGGCCACGATCACTTCTGTTGTGGGCGCCTCGCCGTTTGCCGTATCAATCACAACGCTATAGGTTGCAATCTCCAAAGCAGCCCTTGCATCCCTCAAAGCCGCTGCTTTTTGGTTTACCCGCTCCTGCAGGGCATCCAGCTCTCCCTGGACTGCTTTTGCTTCTGCCAGGGCTGCGCTCAAGACTGCCCAGCTCTCTGTTGTATAATCAAAACTATCTAAAGCCTCTGCATCTGCAATATACCTGTTCAATGCCGTCTTATCGCCGCGGACCAAAAGCGCTGCTAACTTGTCTTTTAAGTTCTGTAATGCGGCTGCCACTTCCTGGTCTGTCGCATTCTCTTTTCCTGCCGCTGCCTGGGCAGACGCCAGGGCATCTGTCAAAGCCTTCCATGTATCTGAAGTGTATTTGCCTTTTTCATCATTGCCATCTGCTGTAAATACCTGCATTTCTGCAATACGTGCCTTTAAGTCTGTTTTATCTGCCAGCCTTACTAAACCATCCCTTGCCTTTGACAGGTCGCTCATAGCCTGGTCTACTTCTGCCTGGGGCAATTCCTGGGTAACAGCCTTTGCCTTTGCCAGAGCCTGGCTGAAGGCCGCCCAGCTTGCCACGGTATAGTGCGCCTCTGCAAGGCTTTCTGCTGCCGCAACCATACTGGTTAACTCACTGGTATTGGATACCTTTGCCAATGCGCCTTTGGCACTGTTCAGTTCCTGGATGGCCGTGTCTACATCCCCCTGGGCTGCAGAGCCATTAGATACTGTTGTATTGGCCTTCTCCAGCTTATCGCTGAAGGCTGCCCATGTAACCTTGGTATAATCTGCCTGAGCCAATGCGTTTGCCTCTGCAACGGCTGTTTTCAATGCGGAAATATCTACTAATTTGCTTCTTGCATCCTGTAACGCCGCCCTGGAATCTTCCACTTCTGCTTTCGCCTGGCCTTCTGCCGCTGCCTTTGCATTTGCAGAGGCTACCTGCAGCGCTGCCCAGCTGCCACTGGTGTAATTAGAAGCATCTAAGCGCTCTGCGGCTGTAATGTCTGCATGGAGGCCGTTCAATTCACTGGTGGCTGCCCGGATCGCCAATTTCGTCTGTGCACTGGCCAACGCGTCCTTTGCTGCCGCCAGCGCCGTTGGTGTGCTCCCATCATCTGCCAGCGTTTCCTTGGCGCTATTAAGCACTTCCAGGAAAGCATTCCAGCTTGCGCTTGTGTAATCTAATGGATTCAGGGCTTCCATCTCATCCACAAAGGCTTTCAATTCACTTGCATCTGCCCTTTCCACCAATTTGGCCTCAGCGCTTTTCAGCCATTCTTCTGCCTCCCAAAAATCAGCTGCTGTGCTGTCAGGATCACTATTCACCTTTTCTGCATTCTGTACTGCTGCTTCCAAATCACGCTTGCTTGCTGTTGTATATTTTTCGTCAGATAATATAGCTTTTGCCGCCCTGATCTTATCAATAAGGTCTCCCCGCTTGTAAAGGGCATTCCTGGTTGCATCCAGATGGCTGTATGCGGCTGTGATCTCTGCCTTGGTTACCTCTACGCCAGCCTGCTGTGCATTTCTCTGGACAATTATGGCATAATCGTATGCTTCTGTAAACTCTGCCTTCCCATCTGCCAGGTATAAGGACAGGTTCTGCTGCACTTCCTTTGCTTTTTCAATCGCTTCATCCAGCTCTTTCACGCTTACCAGCTCTTTCATGGCTGTGCGCAGGTCATCTATGGCCTTGTTTATCTCTTCCGCACCTGCATTCTCTGGAACAGATTTGTCCAATGCTTCTGCAAGGCTTAACAGCTGAGCCATAGAATACGCTGTATAATCATCTCCTGACATACCCTGGATTTCAGCAATCAGGGCTGTCAAAGCTGCTCTGTTGTTTTCTGACAAATTGGAACGTGCGTCATCAATGGCCTGAATGGCATCCTTCATTTCTGCTTCCGTTGGATTTTCCTTTGCAAGTACCAGCTCTGCATCCTCAATGGCTTTCTGGAAAGCATTCCAGCTTCCATCACTGTAACCGCCCTGCTCTGCCTTCTTGGCCTCTGTAATGGCGTCCCGCAGCTCTACAACGCTTACCAAGCCTCCTATGGCGTCCTTCAATGCTTTCGCCGCCGCATCTGCTTCTTCCTGGATGGCTGTTGTGTCAGCGTTTACCTTTTCTGCCTGTGCATATGCCTCATTCAGGACATTCCAGCTTCCAATGGTATAATCGCCCTGCTTGCTGCCGTCTTCACCCATAGACGCCTCTGCCTGCGCCATTGCTTCCTGCAGGGAGGCTTTGTCCACTGCAAGTATCTCCTTGCTGTAAATGCTGTTTAGCTGCTCTGCTGCAAGGGATGCATGGTAAACACGGAAATTCTTCACAAAGCCTTCAAAATCCTTGTCCCCATTGTTATTGCCATAAATGGAATTTCCAATGCTGGCATTTGTCAGGTTCCCCAGGTCAGAAATCCTGATCCCTGTATCGGTTTCCCCTGCAAGCGCGCCGTTCTTATAGACTGCCATATTGGTTCCATGAAATACCAGGCCCACATGGATCCACTCATTTGCCTCAAACGGGGCAACGCAATTGTTATTGCCAAATCCTTTCTCATTATTATATGTATTGTCTTTGGACATAACAACCTTTAACCCGCCGTTCTTTGTGGGGTTCACCAGCATATACTTAAAGGGATCCGCCGCGCTTGGGCTGGGCGACGACCCGGAGCCAATCCCGAAAACAGCATGGTTCTGGTCCCTGTTGCTGTAGGTATCCTTTGCCCAGAAGGAAATGGTCAGCTGATCCTTACTCTGGAACAAATCAACAGGAAGGTCAATAATGCTTGTCTGGCTTGCTGCTGTATCCTTCACAAAGGCAGCCCCTTCATTTCCATGGAAGGTCACCTTCGCCTTTGCCGTCCCATCCTTTTTATTGGCTGTAGAATCATTCGCATCCCTTGCCAGAAGGTAATGGGCAGCCAATACGCCGTTTAACTGCTCAAGGCTCTTTAATTCCAATAAAGCTGTGTCGCCTGTAATGGCTGCTTCCAAATCCTTGCATGCATCTGATACCTCATCCCTTGTTACATCTTCCTTTTCCTTCAGGGCTTTGGAAGCGTCAATCAGTTTCTTTAATGCATCCACAGATTCTGCTGTATAAGCCTTCCCTGCCTCAGCAGCCTTCCATACGGCTTCTGCCTTTGCGATATTGGCGTCCAGCTTTACAAAGGAAACTGCTGTGCTGGCTGCTGTTGTTACCTTAAATTCCTTCTTCTCACTGCAGAGCGCCTCTTCCTTGCCAGAGGAGGTGTCAATGGCTGAAACGGTTGCTGTCAATGTAACTTCTTTTTCTTCCGGCAAACATTCTACCAGCCCGTCTGTGCCAATGACATCCGGGTCGCTGCTTTCCCACTCTACCTTAACATCCACGCCGTCTACTGCACGCAATGTGGATGGGAGCGTAAGGCTTCCCGTGACATTTGCTGCACTGTCCCCTTCTGCATAGCCAATTTCCAGCCCTTCCATTGCGTTGTTCAGGCAGCTCCTGTATCCAGAATCACAAATTTTCTTGATTTCGCTTGCTTCCAATACGGTATCATATACCTGTAATTCATCAAATGCGCCTGCCAGGTCAGGATCCGGCCAGTCCGTAGCGCCCAGATAGTTCAGGCGCCCTGCCAGGTCAGAGGCTTTTACAGTGATATTGCCTTTGTAATCAACCAGCCTGCCATTCTTGTACAGCCATGCCTCGCCTGTGGATCCTTTTGTCACAAATGCAACATGCTCCCACTTATCTGCCGTTGTCTGGGAGCCGTCCTTGCTGCCCAGCATGGAGGATACGTCCGCCTTGGTATGGTATTCTACCCAAAGGCCGTCCTCGCCTTTCCGGTCGCTGTCCCTGTCATAAAGGGCGATGTGGTTCCTGGTGGAATTTTCCTCGCTCCATCCCTCATTTTTCCGATCCCCATGCAAAAGCAATGCAGTGGCATGCTGCGCCCTGTCCGCAAGCTTTACATACATAGATATGGTAAAGTCGTCCTGTACCTTGCCATCCTTTAACAGCAGGTCTTCCGGCAGCTTAACAGACCCCCTGCCCATGCCGCCTCCTGGGAGCTGCACGGCCTTCCCTTTCAGGCCGTCTATGGCATTCACGGTATTCTCCTTCTGCGCATCGCCCTTATTCCCAGCGGCGTCAGACAATACATCCTCATCAAAGGTATAGCTTGCCATCAGATACTCAGACAGGGAATGGACTGCCACTTCCGCCTCTACCGCCACATCAAAATATTTCAGCCTGCCTGTCACTTTCACTGTGCCTGCAGAAGCATACTGATCTGGTGTTATTTCCGGCCATATAATTTCTTCTTCTGATTCTGTGCCCCCTGCGAAATTCACCTTTACTGTCTCTGGCAATTGGGGCTTTACCCCTTCGCGGGTTTCCACAGAAATCGGGTCATAGGATTCTGCCTTCTCATATAAATGGCTTACCTGCCCCGCGCTTAATACGCCGTCATAAACAGCAAATTCGTCGATCAGGCCCCTGTAGTATTCACCGCTGCCCCAGTTTGCCCTTCCAACCATCAATTTGCTGCCAGCCGTTATAATATCCTCCAGAGGCATCACTTCGTTTGTCTGCTCGGCTACCTGCTTGCCGTCAATATACAGTGCCGTGCTATCCTCTGCCATCACAACCGTAACCATCTTCCACTCGGTAAATGTGCCTTCGTGGTCAATGGATTCTTTCCTGACGCCGGAATTATTCCAACGCTGTACGGTATAGATCCCCGTTGCATCAACCACGCCAATATAATGTTCATTGGGATATCCGTTCGCCTCATTATTCCGGGAGGCGAACCATGCCCACCCTGTATTTTCCCCGGTTCCAACAGAGACCGTTTTGCTCCAATAGGAGACGGTCAGCTCTTTCTTCCCATTGATCAAATTGTTATTCTCATCGCCTGCCTTAAAAAGCGTCAGCCAGGATTGGCCGCCTAATTCCAGCGCCCCGCCTGTCCCATTATGCGTATCGGTTTTGTTGATAGATGCATTCGCCCCATCTACTTTTGCAGCTGCGTTTTCACCCTCTGTCAGGCTTTCATTAAAGCTAAAATATGCCAGCCGCTCCGGCCATACCGAAGGCGCATCCCCTTCGGCTGCCTGCGCCATCTGCGCCGGCATACATGTCACTGCCATTGCCGCGCTAAGTGCAAATGACAGTATCCGTTTTAAAATACTTTTTCCTTTCATAATCCTTCCCTTTCTTTTTCAAAGCATACAATAAATTTTTCCCCTAAACACTTCTGGCGTTTAGGGCATCTGCCCTGCTGGAATGTTCTGCTGCCTGTAAAGGCGGGCTTATTCCATTCTATCCCCCTTTCCATAAAAAATAGCGTGGAACATTCTCTAAGTAAAAATCCCACTACACTTCTAAAATCCATTTTATTATTTTTTGTGGATTTTTTCAGTTATTTTTCACTAAAATTTTAGTAAAGTATATATTTTTAGCAATTTTTCCTATAAATTTACTGGAAATTTTGTGCATTTTTAATGCAACAAAATAATCAAAGCAAAAGCGGCGCCAAAACAGGCGCCGCCTTATAGCTCTGTATTAATTCCTACAAAAATTTCTTCCAATGCCATTCCAATATGCGGGAACACTTATGCATTATGGCTTCTTCCTGGCAGACGCGCTTATCCTTACCGCCCTTTGACCTCCACCTGGCACATCTGCATTGTCGCCAAGGCAGCCTCGTGGGATTCTGGCGTAACGCCTGCACAGCAAGCTGCATCTACCGAAATAGATACCTCTGGCATAAAAGCCTTAAACAGCAGAGCATTGCTTATAACGCAAATATCCGTACACAAGCCGACCAGTTCTATTTCCAATGGCTTTTTCTGGTTTTTCAAATTCAGCCGCAATGCCAGGTCTAAAGAGCCAAAGGTAGGCTTATCCACAATATGGGATGGATCTGCCAAAGCTTCCACCTGGGGATGCAGCTTCCAGCCTTCCGTTCCCTGGATGCAGTGCTCCACTGGCAGCTTTTTGCCTTCGGCAGTCTTCAGGTAATCCTTGCCGTGGGTATCCCGTGTTACATAAATCTCTGGCTTCTGATAAGACTTCATCTTCTCCAGGACAGGCTCCAGTATCGCCTGGGCTTCCTTCGTTCCCAAGGCACCGTCAATAAAATCCTTCTGCATATCCACTACCACTAAAACCTTTTGCATGATTCCCTCCTTATTTCCGAAAATACTCTGCCCTGCCGCCGCAGGATGTGCTGATAGATTCAATGGCCACCGCACCGCCCCGGACAATCTCAATATGCCGGAACTTGCTGCGCAGAAGGTCAATCAGCTCATTATTCCTCCGCTCTGTCATCTTACATTCCAACAGCACGCTGTCTGTCCCAATATCCGCCACTTCCACATGGAATACCTGGGCAATCTGGAACAGCTCTGCTTTGTCTGCCACAGAGCAGTCCTTCACCTTGGCAAACAGGATTTCTTTCATATGGATAGGCATATCGGTCAAATCTATGACTTTGATCACCTCCACCATCCGGTTCAGCTGCTTTTTGATCTGCTCAAAGGTAATGTCGTCGCTGTTCACGCAAATGGTCATCCGCGACACTGTCATATCCTCAGTGGTTCCTACGGTCAGGCTCTGCAGGTTATAGGATTTCCCTGAAAAAAGGCCAGACACTTTGGCAAGGACGCCTACTTCATTTTCTACATATAATGCAATCCATCGATTCTTCATTCTGTTCCCTCCATCTTTCTGTTCTTGCATTCACAAGCCCCCTATGCTTCCCTTCTGCCTTGAAAGATTCTGGGAACCCTTCACACATAGAAGCGCCTGGAAAACCCACAGCCTTATTTCAAGATCATCTCCGTCATAGGGTTCCCGCCCTTTACCATTGGCAGCACAATTTCCTCCGTTGCGACCATAAATTCAATCAGCACCGGGACATTCTGGGCTTTTGCCTTTTCAAAGGCAGGGGCGATTTCCTCTTCCTCCGTCACGCGGATGCCGCAGGCGCCATAGCTCTCTGCCAGCTTCACAAAATCCGGCTCATAAGGCGGACAGGCTGGATTGGGGCCCTTGCATTCCTGAGGGCATCCCTTCCTGCGCCGCAGGCAGGTGGCCCAATACCGCTTTCCATAGAACAGCTGCTGCATCTGGCGCACCATGCCCAGGTAGTAATTATTCAGCACACAAACAATCACATTGGCTTCCTGCGCCATGGCTGTGGCAAATTCCTGGATGTTCATTTGCATGCCGCCATCGCCGCTAATGCAGATAACCGGCTTGTCTGGGCACCCAATTTTGGCTCCGATGGCTGCCGGAAAGCCAAACCCCATGGTGCCAAGCCCTCCGGAAGTAATAAACTGCTTCTTTTCATTTAATTCTATATATTGGGCTGCCCACATCTGATGCTGCCCCACGTCTGTGACAATAATCCCCTCTGGGAACTGAGCATTGACCTGCTCCATGACCATCTGAGGAGTCATGCCCCTGTCCCTGCGCATTTCCAGGGGATTTTCCTTATCCCATTCCCGAATCTGCGCCAGCCAGTCTTCCGTATCCTGGGGCTCTGCCCACTCCAGAAGCTTATCTAACGCCAGCCCGGCATCTGCCACAATAGGCACATCCACCACCACATTCCGGGAAATGGCTGCCGCGTCAATATCTACATGGACAATCTGGGCATATGGGGCAAATTCATTCAAGTCCCCAGTAATCCTGTCATTAAACCGTGTGCCAATAGAAAACAGCACATCACAGTTCCCTACTGCGATATTTGCCGCATATTTCCCATGCATACCGCTGTTTCCAATATAATACGGATGGCCCGTGGGAATTGCCCCCTTCCCCATAACCGTAGTGATCACCGGGATCTTCGTCTTTTCCACCAGTTCTAACATTTTGTCATTGGCATGGGCGCTGTTCACGCCTCCCCCAATAAGAAAAAGCGGCCTCTTAGCAGATTTCAGCAGCTTATATCCCTTCTTCAGCTGCCCAACATGCACGTTTTCATTGGGCTTATAGCCACGGATGGACACAGATTTTGGATATTCCCCCGGGCCTGCGGAAGTCTGTATATCCTTGGGCAGGTCAATCAGCACCGGGCCCGGCTTTCCCGTTTTTGCAATGTGGAATGCCATTTTCAGGATACGCCCCAAATCCCTGCGGTCACGTACTGTCACTCCATATTTTGTAATGCTGCGCGTCATGCCAACGATATCCACTTCCTGGAAAGCATCATTCCCAATAAGCCCCAGCGGAACCTGTCCCGTAACGCATACCAGCGGGATACTGTCATAATGGGCGTCTGCAAGCCCTGTAATAATATTCGTAGCTCCAGGGCCGCTGGTCACGATACAGACACCTACTTTCCCTGTAGCCTTCGCATAACCCTCAGCCTCATGGATCAATCCCTGTTCATGCCGCGGCAGCACCAGCTCTATTTCTTCATGCTTATATAATTCATCCAGAATATCCGTCACCATTCCGCCAGGATAGGCAAAAACTGTATCCACGCCTTCCTCTGACAACGCCTTCACAAATAGTTTCCTTCCTGTTATGTTCATTGCCATATCATCACCTCAAATATTTTATGTTTTGACAAAATCGTTATCTTAGTATTGTATCAGAAATCTATTGCTTATGGAAGCCTTAATTTCCCTTTCTATGGCGTTTTCTTGCCCCAGCCGTTACGATTCGCAGCCAATGCCGATACGTTAAGGGATTTTACAGGCTGGCGGCAGGGGCGGCTTGGCGTCCGGCTGGGGGCTTGGCGGCTGGCTGGGGAGCCAATAAACAGCTCCCAAATTCCGTAAGTAAATGACATTGGCCATGAATAACAGCCTTCTGCCCTATATCTGTCCGCCCTACATAAAAAAGCGCAAAGCCTGAAACCCTTCACCGCTTTACGCCTTTTACTTCTACTTATCCATTCACCCTCCCGGCTGCCACATCCTCAAACTCCCGGACCATTTCTGCATCTGGCGCTTTTGTGCAAAGGCTCACCGCCAGGATCAGTATCAGGCTGATTGCAAACCCTACAACCAGAGAATACAGCCCTGTAGCCGCCCCTAAAGTCTGCCCGCCAGCCAGTGGTATGTAATCCCAAATAATCACCGTAAGGCCGCCGGATATAATGCCAGCCACAGCCCCTGGCATATTCGTCCTCTTCCAGAACAGGGAAAGCACAATAGTAGGGCCAAAAGCAGATCCAAGCCCTGCCCAGGCATTGGACACCAGCCCCATAATACTGCTGTTGGGATCCAGTGCAATCAAATATGCAAGGACTGCCACCACAATAACCGTCACACGGCTGAGCAGCAGCACTTTTTTGCTGCTGGCCTTCGGATTGATCACTCCCTGGTAAATATCCTTTGAAGCTGAGGAGGCCGCAATCAAAAGCTGGGAATCTGCCGTGGACATAATTGCTGCCAATATCCCGCAAAGGAAAATCCCTCCAATAAATGCCAGATTCAGATCCTTGGTAAACAATTGGGTGATCATCTCAATAAACACATTCTCTGTAGATACTGCCCCTTCTCCAAGAATAGCTGGAAACAGGTAAGCACGCCCTATAACGCCAATTACCACTGCCATCCCCAGGGAAACCGCCACCCAAATGGTTGCGATGACCCTGGATTTTTTCAGCTCTTTCTCACTTCTCACCGCCATAAACCGGGTTAAGATATGGGGCATCCCACAATAGCCTAATCCCCATGCCAGCTGGGAAATGACCTCGATTGCCCCATAGGGGCGCTCCCCATTGCTGAACAGGTTCAAATATCCATCCACCCCTCCCGGCACGTTGCTGGCCGCCAGGTTGGCTGTCATGTTTTCCGGGCCCACGAAGGCATAAGCCAAAATCGGCACCACCAAAAGGGCAATCAGCATCAAGGTTCCTTGTATAAAATCCGTTGTACAAACAGCCATAAATCCCCCCATGAAGGTATAAGCCAAAATAACTGCAGCGCCAATGGTAAGGGCTAAGGTGTAATCCACTCCAAACACACTGGCAAATAGCTTCCCGCCGGCCGCAAGGGCAGAGGCTGTATACACCAGGAAAAACACCACAATCACAATAGAAGAAACTAACAGCAGTACTTTCTTCTTGTCATGGAAACGGTTCTCCAGATATTCCGGAAATGTCACAGAATTATTTGCCCGGATCGTATACCGGCGCAGCCTTGCTGAGATAAAGTACCAGTTCAGCACTGTCCCAATAAACAATCCCACTGCTATCCAGGCCTGTCCTGTCCCTAAAGCATACACAGATCCCGGCAGCCCCATCAAAAGCCAGCCGCTCATATCAGAAGCCTGTGCTGAAAGAGCCGCTACCCAGCCGCCTAAACCGCGCCCTCCCAAAAAATAATCATCTGCATCCTTGTTCCGCTTCATATAAAATGCGCCAATGGTAACCATCATCAGCAGATAAGCTGCAAAAGCCACGAGAAACCAAATTGTGTTCAATTCCATAATTTTACTCCTTTATGTATTTTATTTTTACTGCTTTTCATACTTTAGCAAATTATCACAATAACGTCAAGTATTATAGGGCAATCCTTCGGAGAAAGCGTGGAAATTCAGTTACTGACATTTGCCGTGAATAACAACAGCATCTTAAAGGATTTTATAGATTATCCTTCTTTTCAGTTGCAGAAATGGCAATAGGGAAGTAAAATATAGAAGGAACTGAAACAACAAAAAATCTTTAAGGAGGCTCTTATGGCCAATCTATATGACAAGGCAGGTATTTATGGCCTATTTCAAAATGAAGAAAAATACCAGGCAGTGAAAAAACACTGGGAACCATATTGGAAGGGAAGGATATGTATCATCCGTAAGAGAAATGCAAATCCTGGATCGCCAGGAGTGTGAGAAGTTGTAGGAGGTAAAAGAGGATTATGAGTTTTTGGGAGCTTTTCTGCAGTAATACCTTTGGTTTGACAATAAGCGTGCTATTTATGCTCTGGATGTCTATGTTACTTTTGGCGCGAAAACCATATCAAATAAGAGCCCGCAAAGTGAAAATAATTGCTTGTACTATATTATTTATCTGTGTCTGGGCATTGATAGGGACAGTTTTTTATAAAGTAGGTATCTTTAGATGGAGGTATCATGCAGGACAAATCTTGTTTACCTATATGGGAATGACAGGAGCAATGTCTTATTTATATTTTCTCTATCGAGAAAATCTGCTGACTTGTTGGATTTCGGCTGTTTTTTTAGAAATGTTGGAATCGTTTGCGGTACATATCGGAGTTTTTTTTTCACCTAATATGACTTTTCATTTGGATATTTTGGGAGAACGGTTAATATATTATTTTTTTCTGTATGTATTAACACCGCTTATAGAGATTATCTGGGTGCTGCTTCTATATAAAACTGGAGTTGGGAAAATGTTCCGAATGTGGATTGAACGGAAAGAATCGAAAAAGGTAAGTATTATTTTTATCAGTTTATACCCAATTTTGTCTGAAATACTTTATTATATGGTGCAAATAGGAGAACGAGTTGGTAACGATAATGCAGTCGTTTCTCTGTTATATCTACTGATTGTTTTTATTATTTTCGGTTATGCAGGGCGTCAGGAAATGCAAAAGAAGCAAATTCAGGCTCAGCAGATTAGCATGCAGCAGCAAAATGCTTATATTGAGAGTTTAGAAAAACTGCAGAGTGAAATGCGAAGATTCCGTCATGATTATAAAAATATGATGTCCGGCATGTACCTTCAGGCAAAAGAGGGAAATATGGAAGCAGTGCAGAATTTTATCCAGGATATGACAAGCGATTTTGATTATCAGGTGGGGGAACAGATACGCAGATTGACACAGCTTGGAAATATTCATATGCTTGAGGTAAAAGGGCTGCTGTTGGGGAAAATGGAAAAAATGCAGCAGGAGCAGATTTCCTGTGAACTGGAAGTATTGCGTCCATTTGATAGAACGCGGCTGAGAACGACTGACTTGTGCAGATGCCTGGGGATACTGATTGACAATGCGATTGATGAAGTACAAGGAAAAAAAGGTAAGAAGCCAAAACCGCAGATACATATTATGATTAGCAGCCAGGAAGAATGCACAACATTTCAAGTAAGAAATCCATTGTATTCAAACATTGATTTTCACAAGATCTGGCAGCAAGGTTATTCTACCAGAGGGGCGGACAGAGGAATTGGCCTTGCAAGTTATAAAAGTATTTTAGAACATTATGAAAATGTCTTCTCTCTAACAACAATCAAGGATGGCTATTTTATTCAGGAATTAAAGATACAGGAATAAGAAGTGTTAAAAATTGTGGAGGAAAAAAATATGCTTCCAATTTATATTTGTGAAGATGATGCGATGATACTCGCCGCACAGAAAAAGTTTTTAGAAAAACAAATTATGATGGAGGGTTATGATATGCAGATTGCTCTGTGCAGCAGGCATCCCCAGGAAATTATTGAAGCGGTGGCAGCGGATCCAAAGAGAGGAATTTATTTTCTGGATGTGGAGCTTAAGGATGAGCCGATGGATGGATTTATGCTGGGACAACAGATTCGAAAGTTTGATACCAGAGGTTTTCTAATCTATGTGACTTCCTTTCCAGATCTGGCATTTGAGACATTTCGTTATCACCTGGAAGCGCTGGATTATATCGTAAAGGGCAATTCTGAAAAAATGCTGGCTGGGATGCACAAAAACCTTGCGATCATTACTGATCGGATGTGTAAGGAGCAAGGAGAGCAAAAGGAATACTTTACAGTAAAGGTTTTGGATATTGTCAAGCATGTTCCAGTGGATGAAATTATGTTCTTTGAGACAAGTGTCCGTACACACAGAATAGAACTTCATGCGGAGAATGACTGTATTGATTTTATTGGCAGCATGCAGGAGTTGCAAGAGCAGTTTAGGGAGCATTTTTTAAGGGTTCACAGGTCATATCTAGTCAATGTAAATAAGATTCAGGAGTTAGATTTAAAGCATCGGGAAATTCTTATGGATAACGGAGAAAAATGTCTGTTTTCTAAAAATATGAAGGGGGAGTTGTTGAGCAGAATTTAGATGACAGCGTTTCACAAGCCATTTCAGGCAATATAGTATATCATTCAGGCAGAACTCAGCATAAAGGTGATAAAACATGATACGATACTTCCATCATAATTACTCTGCGATAGAAAAACAGGGCAATGATAAAGAAAATATTTTAGAAAGAGGGTTATGTTATGGAACAAAATGTATTGCTGGATTTATCACATATTTCTAAGCGCTATAAGACGGAATTGGCGCTTAAGGATATCAATATTACGCTTCATAAAGGCGAAATTCTTGGATTTTTAGGGCCGTCGGGCGCTGGAAAAACTACCACGATTAAAATAATCACAGGACAGTTAAGGCAAACATCTGGAGAGGCGAAAATTCTTGATACAGATACGGTTAATATTGATGAATCAATTTATGAAAAAATTGGCGTGGTTTCTGATCAAAGCGGAATTTATGAGAAAATGACAGTATGGCAGAATTTAAGTATGTTTGCAAAAATATGGCGAGTTCCCAGTGTAAGAGTGGAGGAAGTCTTACATCAGGTGGAATTGTATGAACATCGTAAAAAGCCGGCAGGTAAACTTTCCAGAGGGCAGACGCAAAGACTTGTTTTGGCCAGGGCAGTCCTTCATAAGCCAAGAATTTTATTTCTTGACGAGCCGACAAGCGGATTAGATCCATCGACTGCGGTATCTATCCATAAAATGTTGTTGGGACTGAAAGAAGAAGGTATGTCAATTTTTTTGACTACACATAATATGGAAGAAGCCACAAAACTTTGTGATAGAGTTGCACTTTTGTATCAGGGGAAAATTGTGGAGTGTGGATCGCCCAAAGAACTTTGCCTGAAATATAATCAAAATAAAAAATATCATCTGCTTTTGAATAATCAGGAAGAAGTCGTCTTAGAGCAAAGTCCTCAAAATATTGCAAAAATTTCAGAATGGATGCAGAGAGATGAAATACAGTGTATTCATTCTTGTGAGCCAACATTAGAACATGTATTTTTACAAGTAACAGGGGCATCCCTTGGATTAGCCAGTATGTGAGAGGAGTTTTAATATGGATAATATCAATAAATTAACAGCAGTTGCACAGATTAAATGGATTTGTATCAGCCGCAATACAGCGATTATGATCGGGCCGCTTCTAACCGTGGCGATGGTATGGATGGTCAAAATTTTATATAGCATCAATTCGGGAGGTGATTTATCACCCTTTCTGGTGTCTTTGATCCTGAGTTTGGGAATTTCCCTTAATTTGTGTATGGATGGATTCCTGATGGTAGGGACTGCCATTGCAGAAGAGAAAGAGAAACATACGTTACGGGTCTTAATGACATCGTCAGTCACTGGAATGCAGTATTTTATCGGAAGTATTCTATTTCCATTTGTGTTGATGAATATAATTAATATTGTGGTATTGGTGATTAGTGGTATTTCTATAAGCCAGGTATCTGTCGTGGCTTTCTTACTGGTCAGTGCGGTAGCCTCTCTGATTAGTTGTGTAATGGGAATGATTGTTGGTCTCTGCGCCAAAAATCAGATGAATGCAAATTTGATTTCTTATCCATTGGTGATCGTGTTGATGATGATTCCAATGTTTGGAAATCTTTCCGAAAAACTGCACCATATCTCGGGGTTTTTGTTTACTGGAGTGCTGACAGAAATGGCAAGTGGATTTGCAGAGGAAATGCCATATACGTTAAAACCTCTGGATATCGCAGTGCTTATGGGAGAATTAATCATTAGCATCCTTGTATTTTTAATACTTTACCGAAGAAATGGATATGAAAAAGATTGATGCAATTTAGACGGGGTAATTTTAGGCCAATGATGTAAAAACACCAGGATAATACAGATTAGAACTTTTGCTAAGCATGACACTGGATAAGGACAAAACTCGAAAATATATTCCACTTTACTTGCCGAAAGAAGACATCTTTACCAAAACGGCTTTTTCGGGATGTCCACAGGGATAGCGAGCATCGGATTGCGTCAGCCGCAATCCGGGTGCCTCTATTTCCGCTGCCACACAGAACCATCTCCACCTCTGGCATCTGCGCCATCAGAACTCTTTAGATATACCCCAACCCTTTCAAGAGGAAAATCCACCCCGTCAGAGTAAAAGCGGAAAGCAGCGTGGTGGCCACTACCACACTGGCGGTCAGAGTCCCGTCATGCCCCATATTCTTAGCCATAATATAACAGCTTGGGGTAGTGGGGGCTGCCAGCATAATGAGAATCGCGATCAGTTTTTCACGGCCAAAGCCCATAGCAACCGCAGCAGGCAGGAAAAGGGCGGGCTGGGCTACCAGCTTTAAAAAAGCCGCCGCCAGCGTGGGCTTGATTTTTGCAAGGGCTTTTCTGCCCTCAAATCCGGCGCCTAAGGTCACCAAGGCAAGAGGGGTGGCCATCTGGGCTACATTCTGCACGGTTTTATCCACCAGGACAGGGAAATGGATTCTGCACAGGGATACGAGCAAGCCCAGGAAAATAGCTATGATAATGGGATTTTTCAGGATATTTACGCAGGCCTCCTGGATTTTCCCTTTTTTGTCCAGCCCTTCCTGAGAACCCTCGAAGGTCAGGACAAGCACAGAATAGATATTGTACAGGGGAACAGCCCCCACAATCATCAAAGGCCCCATGGCAGACTGCCCATAGATATTTTGGATAAAGGCAAGCCCCATAACAGCGGCGCTGCTGCGGAAGGAAGCCTGCACAAAGGCTCCTGTCAGGCTGCGCTCCTTCAGCAGGAGCTTTGCGCCGCCCCAGATTGCCCAGAAACAGACAGAACTGGCCACTGCACAAAACAGCACATATTCCAAGTCAAATACGGCCCGGATATCCACAGCCGATATGTCACGGAACAGCATAAAGGGCAAGGTAACCTTAAAATTAAATTTGTTGGCCACGGTTACAAAATTGCTGTTCAGCATATTTGCCTGCTTCAGGCACCATCCCAGAACCATTACCAGGAAAATAGGAATTGTAACATTGATGCTAAATATAAAGTTCTCCATAATAATGCAGCTCCTCCGTTCCAAATGTCGTAACATTTCTCCATCGCCCAAACCATAGGGCATTTGCAATGTTTCATACCATCCACAGATGGCTATGCTTTCTCCTCCTGTAGGTTAAAAAGCGGTATTTCAGGCCATTGGCGGCAGAAACCTGTTCCCGGCCGGAAACTGCCAATTCCCATTCCTTTCTTTCATCCAGGTTTGGGAAGAAAACATCCGCCTGGTATGCATGGGAAATCTTCGTGATATAGGCGGTATCGCATAAATCCAGCATCTGGAGGTAGATATCCCCGCCCCCGATCACATAAACCTCTTTGCCGGCATGGGGAGCCAGGCCTTGTAATAGCTCCTGGATGTTATGCACTACAGCCGCCCCCTTGACCTGATAGGAGAGGTTATGGGTTACCACAAAGTTTTCCCTGCCTGCCAGGGGCTGCCTGCCTGGAAGGCTTTCTAAGGTTTTTCTACCCATGATTACCACATTTCCCATGGTCATTTCTTTAAAAAACTTCAAATCCTCTGGGATATGGGCTAACAAACGGCTTCCAAATCCAATACCCCAGTTTTGGTCTGCAGAGGCAATAACCTTCATTCTGTCCATTCTGCCCCTCCCCTGTTTTCGCTGCTGAGCCTATCATGGCGTATCTTAAATCGCACGGGCTTCACCAATCCGTTTGTGCGCCTGCCAACTGCCTAAATCTTCTGAAAAATAAAATTTTCTTCTTTTTTTCATTTTTTCAAGACTTTTTCACAAAAATAGTGTATAATCAGTTTTGATATGGGCGCCGCTGCCCTAATCCCGGGCATATGGCAAGAGGCTGGCGCCTAATTTTAAGGAAGATAAGGAGAATTGTTATGAGCCAGGCAAAAGTAGACCGCTATAAGCAAGAAAAAGCGAACCGCAAGAAAACCATGAAAAAAGAAAAACTGAAACGCACCCTCTCTACAGGCTGCGCTGCAATTGTATGTATTGCTGTGATCGGATGGGTTGGCTATTCCGCTTATGGGTATTTCCGTTCCTCTGACAATGAAAAGGTGGTACAGACAGAGGTTGACTTAAGTTCTATCAATGATTATATGACGGATATTTCTGCTGCCGATGATGCAGCAGAATAAAATACTGCCAGCAGAAAAACTTCCCAAATATTGCTGCAGGAGGGACAGCTTTTTCCTGCAGCGATTTCTATCTCTATAAACCGTCCTATACCCTACACAATCTTTCTGGCGGGGCAGCTATCTCCGCATCCCCCCTATACCCTGCACCGTCTTTCTGGCGGGGCAGCTATCTCCATATCCCCCCTATACCCTGCACCGTCTTTCTGGCAGGGCAGCTATTTCTCCACCAAACGCCTCACGAACTCCCTGGCATGCGCCAGATCCTCATCATTGGGATGGAACAGGCCTTCGTCAAAATTCTGCAGCATTTTTTTGCGCCAAAGCTCCTGCCTGGGATCCTCCATCATAATTTCATAGTTTTCCCGCAGCTGCATCGGCATTTTCCCCTGGCAAAGGAAGGTTCCCAGGTATTCACAGTCATCCGGGATCCAAACCTTTACCGTTTGTTCGATCATCCGGAAATACCCCTCATCCCTTCCCATGCCGCAGGTGCCGAATAAAGCCACCTTTTTTCCATGCAGGCTGGACAGCATATTGATCACAGACATATCGCAGGTACCCCGGTCTACCCAAAAGCCTACAAAAAAAATGTCTGCATCTTTTCCCCTGTACTCTTCCAAATTTTGCATATCCTTTGACATTCCTGGCAGGGCACTGAAAATTTCAGTGGCTATTTTTTTCGTATTTCCCGTTTTACTGGAATATACCACCATATAATCCATTCTTTTCACCTCGCGCCGGTTAGCGGGCATCAGAGCAATGCCCCTATTTTCTCAAGCTGTGCCATCCAGGCTGCCGCACTGGCGTCGCTTGGCATCCGCAGGTCCCCCCTTGGGGAAACTGCAACGGTTCCAACCTTTGGCCCGTCTGGCAGGCAGGACCGCTTAAACTGCTGGGAGAAGAAGCGCTTTACGAATACTTTCAGCCATTTCAGTATAGTTTCCTGATCATATTCTTTCCCAAAAGCGTAGGATGCCAGCCGGAAGATCTTCTCAGGCTCATAGCCAGAACGCAGCATATGGTACAGGAAGAAATCATGAAGCTCATAAGGGCCTACAATATCCTCCGTCTTCTGGGAAATCTTGCCGTCCTCCGGCGGCAGAAGCTCCGGGCTTACCGGCGTATCCAGGATATCCATAAGGATTTTCCCTAACTCTTCCTCTTGGCAGGTATCTGCATAATAATGCACCAAATGGCGCACCAGTGTCTTTGGCACAGAAGCGTTCACGCCATACATGGACATATGGTCGCCATTATAGGTTGCCCACCCCAAAGCAAGCTCTGACATATCCCCGGTGCCGACCACCAGCCCATTTTCCTGGTTGGCAATATCCATCAAAATCTGAGTCCGTTCCCTTGCCTGGCCATTTTCATAGGTCACATCATGGTTCTCCTCACTCTGGGCAATATCCCGGAAATGAACCCGCACCGCCTCCTTAATGTCAACTTCCAGAAATTCTGCCCCAAGGCAGCGGATCAGGCTCACCGCATTGCCATAGGTACGGCTTGTAGTCCCAAACCCTGGCATGGTCACCGCCCGGATTCCTTTGCGGTTCAGCCCCTGCAGGTCAAAAGCACGTACGGTCACCAAAAGAGCCAGCGTGGAATCCAGCCCGCCGGAAATGCCCACCACAGCATGCCTGCACCCTGTATGCTCCAGGCGCTTTTTCAGCCCCATAGACTGGATTGACAAAATTTCCTCACACCGCTTCCTCCGTTCTTCCAGCTTCCCTGGCACAAAGGGAAGAGGATCCACAAACCGGGTAAGCTCTGTCCTCTCCGAATGCAAATGGAAAGATATCTCCTGATAAGCCTCTGGCTTTCCTGTAAAAGTGGACATCCGCCTGCGCTGCCCATCCAGCCTCTGGATGTCAATTTCCCCATAGGCAGACTGATTCTGGAAACGCTCTGCCTCAGCCAGCAGGATCCCATTTTCCGCAATCATATTATGGGCGGAATAAACCACATCCTGGGTAGACTCCCCATCTCCTGCACTGGCATAGACATAACCGCAGAGAAGCCTTGCCGACTGTCCCTCCACCAGGCTCTTCCGATAACGGTCCTTTCCTGTGGCCTCATCACTGGCGGACAGGTTCACGATCAGGTTGGCTCCTGCCAGCGCATGGGAAATGCTGGGCGGGCTGGGCGTCCATAGATCCTCACAGATTTCCACGCCAACCTTCAGCTTCCTTTGGCAGTCCGGGCTAAACAACAAACGGCTACCCATTGGAACCCTTTGGCCATTTTTCAAGGCAACCTCTATAGGTTCTTCCATTCCAGCCGTAAAATACCGCGCCTCATAATACTCATTATAATTAGGAATGCACATTTTCGGCACCAGCCCCAGAACCTGGCCGTTTCCCATGGCTGCCGCCACATTGTAGAGCCTGCCCTTCCAGGAAAAGGGCAGCCCTGCAAATACCAGCATATTCTTGCCATTGGTTTCTTCTGCAATCTCTAACAGCACATCCTCTGCCTGCCCCAATAAGGTATCCATCAAAAACAGATCCCCACAGGTGTACCCTGTAATGCACATTTCCGGAAAGACTGCCACCACAGCCCTCTGCCTTTCCGCCTCCCCTATTTTCTCAACAATCGCCTGCTTATTATACAAGGGGTCTGCCACCCGGATTTTGGGGGTCAGCGCCGCCACCTTTATAAAACCATCCTTCACGATTGGCTCCTTTCCAAGGTACCTGAACCCTTTTCTAGTAATTCCTTTAAATCTTCCGGCGTAAAAATATAGCGTTTATCACAAAACTGGCAGGTAACTTCAATAGGCTCCTGCCCCTCTGCCAGTTCCTTGAGGTCTTTCTTCCCAATGCTGGCAACAGCCCTTGCCACACGTTCCCTGGAACAATCACAGCGGTAATGGGCAGGGACTGTGTCCAATATTTCCAGCCCAAATTCCCCTAAAATCCATTCCAGCAGCATTTCTGGCGTATCCCCCTGCTCCAGCATGTCTGTCACGGAATGAAGCCCTGCCATTTTGGCCTCTAAGGCATCCACCAGCCCATCCTCTGCCCCTGGCATAAGCTGGATCATAAACCCTCCTGCCTGCCGAACCGTATTGTCCCGGTTCATCAGCACGCCTAGCCCCACTGCCGAAGGCGTCTGCTCTGAAACGGCAAAATAATACGTCAGATCCTCTGCGATCTCCGAAGTCTGCAAGGCCACCTGCCCCACATAGGGCTCCTTCAGCCCAATGTCCCTGACCACACTTAACATCCCCCTCCCAATTGCGCCGCCCACATCTAATTTCCCTTTCGCATTAGGCGGAAGCATTACATCTGGCACCTGGGGATATCCCTTCACATTTCCCTGGCTGTCTGCCGTCACAGTGAGCCCTTTTGCTTCCCCCTCCCCCTTAATCTGCAGCGTCAGCAAATCCTCTTTGCCCTTCATCATAATCCCCATCATGGCCCCACCGCTCAGCAGCCTTCCCAAAGCCGCCGTCATAACTGGGCTCGTATCATGGTAAACCCTGGCCTGCTCCACCAGCTCCCGGGAACGGATGGCAAACGCCCGAATCTGGCCGTCTGCCGCAGTCGCCCGCACAATATAATCATTCTTTTGTCCCATCTGACTTTCCTCACTCTCCTATCATCCCCACCCCACTTATCCCCATATCCTCATTCTATCTCTCCAATAGCCTGCTGCATGCCTTCCTTTCCCATGGCGCTGCCAAAATCCACTGGCAAGGCCATTCCCACTTTCCCATGCTCCTTCGCCACAAAATAAACCCTCTCGCTGCTCTCTGTCGGAGCCTCATGCCCAAAGGCATCGTACACTGCCACAAACTCCATTCCAGCCTGCTCCAACAGCCCTTTCACCTGGCTTATCCCATAAGCCCTCTGAAAATGGGTTTCTTCATACTTGCGGTAAAGCTCCCCTTCCCCGCTGCTATTATCCCTTTCCCGAATAAATAGTGTCAGGCCATACTCATTTACCTGGCTTTCCTCATCAAAAAAATTCTCCCAGATAAAGCTGCCCTCCTCCCTGTTCTCACAAAACACATTCTCCCCTAGTATTTCCCTGTATTTATAAGGGGTATTCAGGTCAAAGATAAAAACCCCGCCCGGATCCAGATAATTATTCACCAGCTTAAAAACCTGCAGCAGCTCCTCCTCTTCCAAAATATAATTCATGGAATCACAGACGCTCACCACTGCCCGTACCGTGCCATACAGTTCAAACTCCCGCATATCCTGCAGCAGATACAAAATATCCATGCTGCCCTCTGCCCCTTCTCCCTCAGCCTGGGACGCTTCTCTGGCAATCAGCAGCATTTCCTGGGAATTGTCTATCCCAATCATATCATACCCGGCCTTTGCCAGCAGCCTTGTCATCTTCCCTGTACCACAGCCCAGCTCCAGCACGATCCCCTGCTCCGCCTGCCGCTCCCGCAGCAAGCTGGTCAGGTATTGGCTCCATGCCTCATAAGGCACATTGTCCATAAACAAGTCATACACCTCTGCAAATCCTGTATAGGCTTCCATACCCTCTCCTTCCCGCACTAGGAAAACAGCCCTACAAAAAAGTCTACAATCCCCTGGAAGAACCCTTTCACTTTTTCCCAAATGCCTCCCGCATCTATATCCAGGTTAGACAGCTTCTTGTAAAGAGCCTCTGCTTGATTCTTAATGGAATCCAAATCCAGATCCAAACTCCCAATCTTCTTCAGCAGGCTTATTAATTCCTGAACCTCGCTGTCAGACAGCTGGATTTGGAACTGATCACATGCATCCTCAATCACTTCTTGGATTTCCGCGTCACTTTCAAAGTCACGCCCGATCACCTCCTGCTTCAGATAAGCGATCAATTCCTCTGCCTTCTCTGAATCCCCAACAGTATCCGCAATATCCCCTGTCAGCACCAGTTCATTCAAAGCCGTATCCATGCTTTCTTCCGTAACTTCCTCTCCCGTCATAACCGCATAGGCCTTCATTGCCCCTACCAATGCTGCTGTGCCGGAAATCGGCGTAGGCCCTGCCACAATAATATCCGCATCTGTAATCCCAGCCGTAATCAGCGCATTCTTATACATTCCAATGGTACAGTAGGAAATATTTTTCGTTGTGATATTGATCCCATTCCCCTTATCCCTCTTTACAATCAGCACTGAGGATAAAGCCCTGGTGCCAATCTTCTGGGCATCCACATAATTCCCCAGATACTCGTGCTCCTCCTCATTCGTAATATAGATCACATCGTATTCTGAAAGCTCTGCCGGATTGATTCCCAATAAGCCCAGCACTGTTGCCTGCTGCTGCTGGGTCAGGTTCGCTCCCAGCGCCAGATAAGGCTTATCTTCCTTTGTGATCGGCTCTGTCACTTCCCCCTCCTGATTCAGGGGAGACGAGGCATCTGCATTGGGCGCCTCCTGGCCTTCCTGGGATGCTCCCGCGTCTGTCTGGGGCGTTTCTGCCCCTGTCTGGGGTACCTCTGGCTCCTGCTCCCCTTCTGTTTCTGTATCCCCTGTTCCATTGGATGGCACTGCTGGATCTGGCACTGAAGGATTGTCCAATGGCTCCAGGTATTCTGACACTGCAGGCGCCTCCTCTGGCTTCTCTGTCTCCTCCGAAGATGCCGGCGCCTCGCCATCCACTTCCCCTGGGGGCGCCTCTTCTATCTCTGCCCGCGCTACGCCTGCCGTTACCGGCGAAATGGCTGTTACCGTGCAAACCAGCAATAAGCAAAGCACCTGTCTCATACGTCTTTTCATAATCTCATTCCTTTCTTAAAAGTGAGCTCTTAACTCTGTTGTCATCCCCGCACCGCTTCCTTCGCTTCCTTCACCTGCCCCCGCAGTTCCCGCAGCGCCTTCCTATTCCGCTGCCCATACTCTTTTCCTTCCTTTTCAATGCCAGACGCTGCCTGGCTGCACTCCTCCACAATCTCCTTCCCGGATTTTCCGGCTTCCCCTATCTCCCCTGCCAATTCCTTTACCCCGGCAATCACCAGGGAAACACTGGGCGCCTCAAGCTCCCCTACATATCCGCTGACCTCTGAGACTGCCCTTTCCAGGCGGGCGTTCTGCTTCCTCAAAAGCTCCGCCAGCTGCCCTGTCTGCTCCTCCATTTCCTGCAGTTCGGATAAAATACGCTTCATCTTATCCGTTAGAAAGGCCGCCGCCCAGGAATACTGCCCAGACAGTACGCGGACTTCCTCTGCTGCCCCTACAAAATCCAGGCCGGCCTCCCCCATCCTTCCAGCCTCTATGGCTGCATGAAGGGCGCGCATCTCCATCTGCTTCCCAAGCTCCTCCAGTCCCTCCACCTGTCCCTGCATCTGCTCAATTTCTTTCCGGATGCTGGCTGCTACTGGGTGAATAATCTCCCCAGGGGAGACAACATCTTCGTACTGCTTCGCAATTTCCAGCACCTCCTTTTCCTGGCACTGGATCCTGGCCAGGTTCTTTTGCCCGCTGCTTTCAGATTTCTCAGCATCCTTTGCCAGCTTCTCAGCCTGCCTCTGCAGATCCCGTATTTTCTCATTCTGGCGCTTTGCCTTTCCGCCGGCTTCATTTACCGACTTTGCCAGCTCCCTCATCCGCTCTGCCAGCCCTTTCTGGCAATCCTCTATGGACACAACATGGGATTCTGTCTGCTGCCAGGCTGCCTGCATCTTTTCCTTGGCCTCTGCAAGCTTTTGGGCATACTGGTCGATCTCATCCTGCTTGGAGGACAGCGCCCGCTCCATTTCCTGTTCCTTTTCCTCTAATTTCCGATTGATCCCAAACACCCGCTTCCTCCTTTCCTGGGGGCAGGCCAAACGCAGCTTTGCCTTTTGCCTGCCAAATTAGCTATCCCTCATTTTAATCACAAATGTAACTATTCCGTACCTTCATAGTTACATGTCAAAATCCATTTAAAATCGCCTACGGCGATGGGATTTTGACACTCTTGCATCATTTTCTCACGGCCAGCGCAGTAAATGCGCAGACCTGCTGAATAGTTCCCCACATATTAACAATAATTCTTCACGACAATCTGCAGGCTTTCCCTCTCTTGGTAGGAATTGATTTCCGGATAATAGATAAAGGAAACATAAATCCCCCCATCCTGCCCTGCCATGGCAAGCCCAACGGCCTGCTCCCCATATTTCTCCGTCAGATAGGCCAGAAATTTATCCACATCGCGGAAATAAATGGCATCCATTTGCCGCCCGCCCTGGCTCTGCACCTGCATCCGGCATACATTTCGATTCTTCCCACAAATCCGCAGGGAAAGGATATGCAAGTTCTTATCTGCAAACACAGGCTTCTCATTGGATTTCCCAAAAGGCTCCAAAACCTTTAACTCCTCCACCAGCTCCCTGGTAATATAATCCAATGGCATTGGCACGTCTATCACAATTTTCCCCTGTATATCCTCTTCTGTCAAGAGGGTATTCTCATTCAGGCTTTGCCGAAACAGCCCTACATTCTCTTTTGGAAGCGAAAGCCCCGCTGCCATGGGGTGCCCTCCAAACTTTGTGAACAATTCCTTACACTTTGACATTTCCTCATACATGGAGTACTGTTCAATAGAACGCCCAGACCCTTTTACGCCATCCTCGCTCTCTGTCAGCACAAATACGGGCCGATGGTACCGTTCCCGGATGCGCCCTGCAATAATCCCTGCCAGGCTCTCATGGCAGTCCGGCATAAAAATAACCAGCACCTTATCCCCCTTCAGGGAGGTGCCCTCCACCAGCTCCTTCGCCCGTTCCACGCCCTGCTCGGTCATTTCCTTTCGGCTTGCATTCAGGTCATACAAATCCCCTGCAAACTCTGCCGCCGTATTCCCATCTTTGGCAAGCAACAGCTCCAATGCCCTTTTGGCCGTATCCAGGCGCCCGCTGGCATTCAGGCAGGGTCCCAGCACAAATCCAATATGGTAAGCCTTAATCTCCCCAAGATCAATCTTATTGCGCAATGCAAGGGCGCGTATCCCCAAATTCTTCGTGCGGTTCAGCGCTTTGAGCCCTTCCTTTACCAAGGAACGGTTCTCCCCAACCAAATCCATCACATCCCCAACCGTGGCAAATGCCGCATTTTCCAAATATGCCAACGCCTTTTCTTCGGAAAACCCCATTTCCCCATACAGCACCTGCACCAGCTTAAAAGCCACTGCCGCCCCGCAAAGCCCCTTAAAAGGATAAGGGCAGCCCGGCTGCTTGGGATTCACCACTGCATCTGCTGGCGGAAGCTGGTATTCCCGCTCCCCATTCTCCAATTCCCTATATGGAACCTCATGATGGTCCGTGACTACCACTGTAAGCCCCAATTCCTTGGCCAGGGCAATCTCCCTCTGCGCCGCAATCCCATTGTCACAGGTTAGGACTGTATCCACGCCGTCCTCCTTGGCCTGCCGGACTAACCGCTCATTGATCCCATACCCATCCGTAATCCTATGGGGAATGGCATAATCCACATTCCCGCCGCATTCACACAGCGCAGAATATAAAATATAAACTGACTGTATCCCATCTATATCATAATCACCCAAGATACGGACCTTCTTCCCTTCCCGCACCTTCTCCTTCAAAATTTCCACAGCCCGCCCCATATCCTTCATTTTCCTAGGATCGTGGAGCGTCCCCAGGCCCCCATGCAAATATTCCTCTATGGCGCCTTCCCCTACAATATCCCGATTCCGTATAATCCGGGCTGTCACCTGGTCGATTCCAAACTTTTCCCCAATTCCTTTAAAATCTGCCCTTTTGGCAGACACAACCCATCTTTCCATTTGTAATATACCTCCCTAAGCATCATAGCAAAACATGGTGACTTTTTCAAGAAAATATGATAATATAATACTCAGAACACACGGAATGGGCAGTCCAGCGCATTCCCCAGCCGTGGACAGTAACGGCTTTACCGCACTATTACCAAACAGAAGGGAGCCACCTATGAACCCATTTGATTTAATCAATATCCTGAAAGACCATACGGTATACATCCAGACCCATAATTTCCCTGATCCGGACGCCATTTCCAGCGCCTTTGGCCTTCAGCAGTTTTTGAATTTCTACGGCATTCCCTCCACTCTGTGTTACGATGGCAAAATTGACCGCAGCAGCGTTAAAAAAATGCTGGACACCTTCGGCATCATGATGTACTCCGAAGGGGAGGTCACAGATATGCAGGAGGGAGACTTCATCATACTGGTGGATTCCCAGAAATTAAACAGCAATATCACCCAAATGGCCGGGAATTACGTGGCCTGCATTGACCACCACCCCACCATGTTCCCCTATGAATACCTATACCAGGATATCCAAGCTGTCGGCTCCTGCGCCTGTATCATAGCTTCCTATTTCCAACAGACCAACACGCCCCTTTCTTCTAACTGTGCCGCTGCTTTAGCCTACGGGATTAAGATGGACACTGCAGACCTCACCCGGGGAACAGCTCCCTTGGACATGGAGATGCTTTCCTACCTGTTCACATCTGCCGACTGGAACCTGGTCACAGATATGTATTCCAATACCATGGAATTTGACGACCTTAGGGCTTATGGGGCAGCCATCCAAAACATCCAGATTTTTCAGGGCACCGGCTTCGCCTATATCCCCTTTAACAGCACACAGGCTTTGGTGGCAATTATTTCTGATTTTATCCTATCCCTGAATGTAGTGGATATAGCCGTAGTTTATGCACGCCATACAGAAGGCCTCCGCTTTTCTGTACGCTGCAGAAAGGGCTATATCCACGCGGGGCTGCTTATTTCCAAGGCATTAGCCCTTTATGGGAACGGAGGCGGGCACCCTTCCATGGCAGGAGGCATGATCCCCCTGGCCAACGTAGAACTGTTAGGGGAACATATGCATTCCACGATCCATGAAGCGTTTTTAAATGCAATCACAGAAATGAATATTTAACCGCAAAAAGCCATACAAAGAAGCTCCCCCATATACTGCTCTTCTCTGTATGGCTTTAAATTCCGGGCATTAGGCGTACTTAGCCCCTTTACCCTCTATAATTCACAATTCTTCACCGTCCGCGGAAACGGCACCACATCCCGGATATTCGTCATCCCTGTCAGATACATCACACAGCGCTCAAAGCCAAGCCCAAACCCTGCATGGCGTGCAGACCCATATTTACGCAAGTCCAGATAAAAATCATAATCCTCTTTCTTCAGCCCCAGCTCATCCATCCGCTGGCATAGCTTCCCATAATCATCTTCCCTCTGGCTCCCCCCAATAATCTCCCCAATGCCTGGCACCAAACAGTCTACAGCCGCCACTGTCTTACCATCTGGATTCTGCTTCATATAAAACGCCTTGATATCCTTGGGGTAATCTGTCACGAATACCGGCCGCTTAAACACCTCTTCTGTCAAATACCGCTCATGCTCCGTCTGAAGGTCCGCCCCCCAGGACATCTTGTACTCAAAGTCCTGATTGTTCTTTTCCAGAATCTCAACTGCCTCGGTATAAGTCACATGGGCAAATTCCGATTCCATCACATGGTGCAGGCGGTCCAAAAGCCCCTTATCCACAAAATGGTTGAAAAACTGCATTTCTTCTGGTGCATGCTCCAGCACATAGGCTATAATATACTTCAGCATAGCCTCTGCCAGCATCATATCATCCTCTAAGTCCGCAAAGGCAATTTCCGGCTCTATCATCCAAAATTCTGCTGCATGACGGGTCGTGTTGGAATTTTCCGCACGGAAGGTGGGGCCAAAGGTATAAATATTCTTAAAGGCCATGGCATAGGTTTCCCCATTAAGCTGCCCGCTTACCGTCAGGTTGGTGGGCTTTCCAAAAAAATCCTGTGCGAAATCTATGGATCCATCCTGGGACTTGGGCACATTCTCCAGATCCAGTGTCGTTACCTGGAACATTTCCCCTGCGCCCTCACAGTCGCTTCCTGTAATCAGCGGCGTATGCACATACACAAAATCCCTTTCCTGGAAAAATTTGTGGATGGCATAGGCGATCAAAGACCGCACACGGAATACTGCCTCAAAGGTATTGGTGCGCGGGCGCAGATGGGAAATCGTCCTTAAATACTCAAAGCTATGGCGCTTTTTCTGTAACGGGTAGTCTGGCGTGGACTGGCCTTCCACAAGGATCTCCTCCGCCTGGATCTCAAAAGGCTGCTTCGCTTGGGGAGTTGGCACCAGCTTCCCTTTGGCAATAATTGCCGCGCCTACATTTAGCTTCTCTACCTCGGAAAAATTAGGGAGCTTGTCATGGTACACCACCTGGAGCGGCTCAAAAAAAGTGCCGTCATTTACCACGATAAAACCAAAATTCTTGGAATTGCGGATACTCCTTACCCAGCCGCCGATGGCCACTTCCCGTTCCAGATATTCTTCTTTTCTGCGATATAAGTCTTTGATATTCGTTAATTCCATAATTTTCTCCATTCCTTTCCTATGGGCCGCCTGGATCCTGGCGCTCCAGAAAGCCCCCACAATATTTTATTCTGCCACAGAATCATCCTGGGAAGAATCTTCTGCCGTATCTTCCTGCCCAGCGTTTGCATCATAAGAGATATCCGCTGCTTCTGTAATCATCTCCAGTGTCTTTGTGGTCAAGTATGCATTCTGTACATATTCTTCCCCATACTGCTCCACCAGAGCCTCCTCGCTTTCATAGCCATAATCTGCCACAATGCCCTGCATATACTCTGATAGCCCTTCCTCATCCACAACAATGTTCTCTTTCTTGGCAATGGCCTCTAAGATCAGCTGGTTGGTCAGGCTTGTCTGCATATATTCTTCTGCCTGTTTGTTAAAATCTTCTTCTGAAGTGCCCAGGCTCTGCAAATATTCCTCCAGCTCCATCCCATAATTGGCCTGCAGGCCTGCCTTGAACTGTTCGATATATTCTGCCACGCTCTTCTCCAGAAGGCCATCCGGAAAGCTTTTGACTTTGCATGTCTCCCCCAGCTTATCAAAGATTGCATCCTGGATATCCATAGCCTTTGTGGATTCATTGTTAGTCTCCAGCTGCTCCTTAATGCCCTTTTTGAAATCCTCTACAGTTTCATATCCCTGGACTGAAAAATTGTCCAGGACATATTGATCCGTCAATTTATCATAGGTCATATCAATTTTGTTCACAATCTTATTGATTTTCACATGAAACACCACTGCCTGCCCAGCCAGTTCCTCATTCTGGTAAGTTTCAGGAAAGGTCAGGTCCAGCGATACCTCCTCCCCTACTTTTTTGCCCACCAGCCCCTCTTCAAAGCCCTCAATAAAGCTCCCGGAGCCAATCTCCAAATATGCGCCCTGGGCAGTCCCCCCATCGAATGCCACCCCATCCTTGATTCCTTCATAATCAATATTAACCGTATCCCCATTCTCCACAGTGTCTTTATCCAGATCCTCATAGGCAGGATAATTATAAAGCATGGATTCTATATTAGACTGCACTTCTTCGTCCGTCACATCATAGGTACCCAGTGTAATCTTCAAGCCTTCATACTGCCCAACCTCTACATATTCAGAGGCATCGTATTTCACATCGCTTACTGTGCCAGAGGAATCACTGGCTTCTGTGCCCTCATCCGCTTTCCCCTCCGTATTCTCCGCCTGGGAGCCCTCTGTTGTATTTTCTTTTTGCGCATTGCTGTTTTTATCCCCGCATCCGCCCATCAAAGCCAGTGTACAGGCTGCCGCCAGGAATAATACTGTTTTCTTTTTCATAGATTTTTACCTTTCTTTCTAAAGACATATATAATATAACTAATTACTTCATCTATAACT
This sequence comes from Lachnospiraceae bacterium, assembly GCA_910575035.1. Taxonomy (GTDB): domain Bacteria; phylum Bacillota; class Clostridia; order Lachnospirales; family Lachnospiraceae; genus Petralouisia. Next base: position 111,217 of record CAJTDL010000004.1, on the reverse strand, counting down.
ATCCAGGCTCCATGGAAACAGGTATGCTAAAAAAATGTCAGTAACTCCGCAGATTCTGCATACTTCCTTGCCCGCAAATCCCAGACAGTTCAGTGAACTGCTAAGAAACCCTCCCCTGTCTTCATTTCCCCAGACTGTAAGCCAAGAAAAAAATTCCCTGCCTTATGCTGCTGACATTGGTTCTGAATAGTTACCTCAATTTACTTAGGATATCACATTTTCAGACAAATGGAAAGGTTTCCTGCAATAAAACACAAATTAATCACAAAAATCCCTGCTTTTTTCTCAATGTCAGTAACTTAAGGGATTAACAGACAGGGAGCAGGGATGACAAGGATCCGCCTGGGCGCGGGGATGGCTTAGCTACCGCCTGGGCGCGGCTGGGATAGCGAAGTTTTCTTTATGGTAAGTAAAAGCTACCTGAACCTCATCAAGGAATATAATTCCTTATCTTACGATGCAATGGCTGCTAAGATAACGAAATAACTGCCAGGTATTGGATTTTCAAAGTGCGTAGGCTAAATCTATGTGCGAAGTTTAAGTAAATAACCTTTCCGCTATCCAATGCCAGCGGGGAGCAGAAGCTGTTCCCTGCTGCTGTGACTTCAGAGAAAAGCTAGAAGTTCTTGGCTTTCTGCCTTGAACCCAGGATTTGGGGACATGAATGTCCCCAAAAGGCGCGCATGAAGCCATGGATGGTGACTAAGCGCCCATCCGTATGCATACAGAATCGCCAAGCCCCCAACAATAAACGGAGCCACCATACAGCAGCACCCTCTTCTAAACCCGTCTACCCTATCTATATTTCTTCTTCCCCCGTTCAATCTCCACCTCAGGCTGAAACCCATTGGATTTCATAATATCCCATAACGCATCCAAATACTTTTCCGATTTATGTACCACAAAGGCATCTGTGTCAATTGGAATGCCCTTTTCATGCATCTGCCGGATACTCCAGATATACAGCGTGTCCAATACCGGCAGAAGCTGTTCCCCAGATTTTGTAAGCACATATTTCACTTCCGGCGGGAATTGGTTCCCATCCACGATACGCTGTATGATCCCATCATCGCAAAGTTCCTTCAGCTGTTGGCTCAGAACCTTTTCCGTAATGGGAAGCACTCTCCGTGTATAGTTGAATTTTAGCCTTCCAAACGTATAGACCTCGTGTAAGATCACCATTTTCCATTTCCCGCTGATGCAATGCAGGGCATAATGATATGGGTTTGTTGGTTTGTCAAAGCATTCTCTCGCCATTGTGTAAGTACCTCCTCCATTTTATCACTCCATATTGTCTCCTCTGTCTTTATTCTAACATATTTGTCATTGGAAAAAATCAGAAATCAAAAAATCAGAAATTTGCACAATATTTCCCCTTACTTTTTATGCATCTTTTTATATCCCTGCCAAAATATTCTCTATTTTTGTGTATTATGCATAATTTTTTATCAAAAATTTGTCGATATTTTCAGACACTAAAAGGAAATTACCCTTCTGTTTTCCGTCTAAATTACTAGAAAGTGCCTTCTTGTGGAAATTTTTATTCTGTTTTATAACTATATCAACACAAGCCAATGTGTAACTGTAAAATATCCCACCAAATCAAAATAATATATTTATTTATTGAAAGGAGTACTGTTATGATTAAAAGAACTTATGAAGAACTGGAACCTTATTTTCCGCCTGGACACTTTGGCGTAACCTGCAAGCGTTACCATGGCAAGGATGAGACAGGGGCAGGCAAATTCTGGATCGGCGTTTCCGAGTTTGAGGCGGACGGAGGAGCTGACTGGGCTTACGAAGACAACCCACTGGAAAAGGTTTATTATGTTCTGGAAGGTGAAATGACGGTTACAGACAAAGATGGCAATAAATATGTTATCCATGCAAATGAGAGCATCAGCTTCCCGCCAAACGAAGGGCGCGGCTTGAAAAATGAGAGCGGAAAGCCAGCTAAAATGCTGGTGATCATCAATTATCCGGACGCTTAAACCCAAGGCATATCTTACTTCTAAAAGATCAAGGAGGAGCATAACTATGGTCAACGTACAAAGAGAATTTGTAGAAAATCTGTTTTCTATTAAAGATAAAGTAGCTATTGTAACCGGAGCAACCGGGGCATTAGGCGGCGCAATCGCCGTTGCATACGCTATGAGCGGAGCAAAGGTAGTGATTACCGGCCGTAACGCTGATAAGCTGAACGCTGTCGCAGAGCAGATCGCCCATGAAGGCGGAGAATGTGCTTTGATTGCCGGCGACCCATCCAAAAACGAAGATGTGGACAGGATCGTGAAGTTTGCAGTAGACACCTACGGCAAGCTGGATATCCTGGCTGTAGCCCATGGCTACAACAAGCCGCAGAACATTATGGAGCAATCTGTAGAGGATTGGCAGTACATCATGGACGCTGACTTGAAGAGCGTTTATGTGGTATGCAAGGCCTGTGCAGAGCAGATGGCAGAACAAGGCAATGGGGGCAAGATTGTGGTTGTTTCCTCTGCACGTTCCAAAATGGGCATGGCTGGCTATACTGGCTACTGCGCTTCCAAGGGCGCCTGCGACCTGATGATCCAGTCCATGGCATGCGACTTATCTGCGAAATACAAGATTAATGTAAACTCTATCAATCCTACGGTATTCCGTTCTGATTTGACAGAGTGGATGTTCGACCCAGAATCCGCTGTATACCAGAACTTCCTGAAACGTCTGCCAATCGGCAGGCTGGGCGAGCCCTATGACTTTGTTGGCCTTGCCATCATGCTGGCATCTCCCGCTTCTGACTTCCTCACTGGCGGAAATTATGACGCAACCGGCGGCTACTGGGCTTGCTAACCTTACTTAAATTTTACGTATTCATGTAGGCTTTCTTTCATGTAATGATTATAGGGCACATGGATCCTGCAATGTCTGCCAGCATTAAGGCCCTGTGCCCAGGCTTCTAAAATTTGAATTGATTTTGAGTTGGTATAAGTACTGTATGAAATAATGATTTGAACTTCCTAAAAAATATTCGGAAAAAAGGAAAAGGAGATTTTTATTATGAGCAAAGTATATGTAGATTTAACACATCCATTCAGCGCTGAAATCCCACGTTGGCCTTATTTTGACAAGCCAGTAGTAGACAGCGCCCATACTATGGCAAAAGGTGGGGTTCTTACACAGAAAATCACCTGCACTATGCATACTGGGACACACTGTGACGCCCCCCGCCACGTAATGGAATACGAATTTGATGGGAAACGTGCCCGTTATACCCATGAAATGCCAATTGACGCTTATACTGGCGAGGCTATCGTTTTGAAAATTGACATTGAGCCCTGGGGGCTGATCACAGACAAGCACCTGGATGCAGCCTGTGAAAAATATGGCATCAGCCAGGCTGACCTGGAAGGAAAGGTACTTTGCTTGAATACTGGGATGCACCGCCTGTTTGATGATTCCAAGGCATACTATCACTATGCGGCAGGCACCGGCGTAGACGCAGGAAAATGGTTTGTAAAGAATAAATTAAAATGTGTTGCTATGGACGGCCAGGCTCTTGACCATCCACTGCACACCGCTATGGGCAACAATGGAATGACCCGTATGAACCTGTTAGGCGCTACCGGACGCCCAATCACAGAAGAATACAAAGAGCTGTTTGGCGAAGAAGCTTACGCTGAATTTGACAAAGAAGAATATATACGCATCCATGGCCAGGCTGCCTATGATGAGAAATTCGGCGATCTGGAAAACATCGGCATCTGGGGCACATGGGAGCCCTGCCATAAGGAAATGCTTGGACACGGCATCGTAGGCGTGGAAAACCTTGGCGGCGACCTGGATAAGATCCCAGCCGGCAAATGGTTCCAGTTCTTCTGCTTCCCGCTTCGCTGGTACATGGGCGATGGCTGCATGGCCCGCTGCGTTGCTTACATTGACGAAGACCAGCTGGAAAATGTACCGGACCGCACCTATAAGTATGGCGGCACAGGCTACGGCGAGGCAGAAGGCAACGGCGACAGCTGCTTAGAGTATATGCAGCGCCTTTTCAACCGCAATAAATAAGGCAGCTATCGTTCCCCTGCAATAACTGCTCAGAATAATACAGCATCTTTATAACCGCAATATACAAAACAACTATGGATACCCTGTAAGATTCCACAGGCCATAGAGAAGCGGGAAGGTCATACAGGACGTTTCCATGGCCTTCCTGCTATTTTTACGCCCTTAGGTATAAACCACGTCAGATTTCCTCCCTTTCTCTGTTTCTTCTGGCGTGCAGAAAACCTCAATTAACTTAGAAGGAGAGAATGTAATGAATAAAAAAGTAAATAACCTGCCAGATGGCAATAAAAATTCTATTTTTCGTTTTGGCATATGGGGATGGATCACCATTTTCTATTGTCTGTTAATGTTTTTCCTTTATGTGGGCATGTGCAATGACGGCTCCAATATTTCTGCTCCAAATGTGGCAGCCGCCCTGGGCGTGGAAACTGGGGTGATTATGAATATGAACTCTGTGGCTGGCCTGGTAGGCGTGGTATTCTTCATTATCGCCGGGCAGGTAAACCATAAAATCGGCCCCAGGATGACTTCTGGTATCTTCACGATTATCGCAGGCATTTCCTATATTGTTGCCTGTAATGCAGGAAGCGTTCCTATGTACTGTGTTGCCATGTGTTTTGTATACGGCGGCATCATGTCTGCTGGCTATGTGGCAGGCGGAACTTTGGTGGCAAACTGGTTCCCAAAGAAAAAAGGTATTGTTATGGGCTATACCACTATGGGCCATAACCTGGCTTCCGCTTTCTATGTACAGCTTGTTTCTATCTTAATCGGGCCTACTGTACTGAAAAATATCGGCATGGGCGTTGTGCCAATTGGCATTGCGGCCGTTGTGATCGGTATTTTAGGCATGATTTTGATCCGCAATACCCCAGAAGAACGTGATATGAACCCAGATAACGTTTCTGACAAAGTATTCCAGGAAGAATATGACCACAGCTCAGCCAATGGGGATGGCGGCTGGAGCACTGGAAAATTATTGGCTACCAAGGAATTATGGCTGGCAGCCATCACGACCGGCTTCTTCCAGATCTGCTCCGTAGGCGTTATGAGCCAGCTGGTGCTGCGTAATGTAGAGCTTGGGTTCTCACAGCAGACGGCTATGAACGTTATGACAATCCTGGCATTGGGCGGCGTTGTAGGTTCTTGGCTGGTTGGCGTTATTGATGAAAAAGTCGGCACAAAGAAAACTATGGTACTGTTCGGAATTTGGTATGCAATCGCATTGCTGCTGAACTTTACGGCAGTGGACAGCGTCACCCCGCTTGTTTATGCTTCCTTGTTTATGATCGCTATGGGTATCGGCGGCTCTGCAAACTTTACGACATCTTTGCCTACTTCCATTTTTGGGCGGCAGGGATTTGATAAGGTGAACAGTGTTATCTTCCCAATCCAGGGGGCGATTACAGCTTTGTGCTTTGCAGTAAACGGAGTGGTCCAGCTTCTTACCGGCGGGCAGATCCGCTTTGCTTACCTTGTGTTTGCATGTGTGGCAATTGTAAACGTGCTGCTGGTGCTTACAGTAGACGAGCATAAGTATAATAAGGACTGGAAGACAGCGCAGAAATAACTCTCCTATGGAACATCTCTTAGATTTAAATACCGTTAAGCGCTACATACAATTGACTCAAATAACAGAAAGGATCGGTGATTATTATGGCAAAGAAAACAATCATCACAGTAGCCACCACTGGCGCATGGCCCAAAAAAGAAAACAACCCAAATGTCCCAATGACTCCCCAGGAGATCGCAAATGACGTATATGACTGCTGGCAGGCTGGCGCTGCAGTTGCGCACCTGCATATGAGGGATGATGACGGGAATGGGACCATGTCCACAGAAAAGTTCCGTGAAACCGTTACGCTTCTGCGCGAACAGCATCCGGACTGTGACATTGTATTGAACCTGACCACCTCCGGCGACCTGAATGCCACAGATGAAACACGGCAGGCTCATTTAAAAGAGTTAAGGCCTGAAATGGGAAGCTATGACTGCGGTTCCATGAACTGGCTGAATTCCTCCCTGTTTTTGAACCCCCCAAAGTTTTTGGAAGAGTTAGGGAAAAATATGCAGGAATGGAATGTAAAGCCTGAGATTGAAGTATTTGACCCAGGAATGATCGCAAATGCAGCTTATTACCTGAAAAAAGGCGTGTTAAAAGCCCCCCTTCATTTCCAGATGTGCATGGGATGCGCAAATGGAATCCCTGGCTCTATGAAGAACCTGGTATTTATGAAAGAAACCATGGATACCTTGTGCCCAGGATCTACCTGGAGCTGCTTTGGCGTTGGGCACTGTGCTATGGAAATGACTTACGGCGCAGTTGCTATGGGCGGGCATATCCGTGTAGGTATGGAAGACAACGTAATGTATGCAAAAGGGCAGTTGGCTGAAAGCAACAGGCAGCTGGTAGAGCGTGCTGCACGGGTTATCCGTGAGTTTGGCAATGAGCCAGCCACACCGACAGAAGCCCGTGAAATCCTGGGGCTGGGCAAATGAGCTGGGGGCCTTGTTTCATGTACTACCACTGCCGGGAATGCGGCAAAAAATTTAAGTATGCAACCGATCTAATCCCTGTTTTTGGTGACCGGTTCGGGCTTTGCCCCTATTGTGAAGGTGAGGGCGTCTACGAAAAGGACGGCGCCCGTACGCCGGATGATGGGGACTATCCAGAGGTAGAGGATGATTGACCGCCTCCGTGGCCCTGAAATCTGATAAACTTTATATTGTGGATTTGACTCCCACCAAAATATGCCTGTGCGGTTCATTTTTGTGTATGTGGCAAATTTTAATAATAGATAGTATTTTCGCTTCTTTATGTTAAAAGGAACCTCCAAATAGGTATCTTACAATCTTAACATTTATAACGCACAGGGAAACCGTTTGTATTTCCTCCTCGTCTAAATTTGGTGGGAGTCTTATCAAATAAATGAAACCAGATATATCCAGCATTATTGAATGAAAGGATGGTTTTTTCATTATGAAAGAAATTAAAAATATCCTGATCTGCGGCGCAGGCATGATGGGAAAAAATATTGCCTTTGTCATGGCTTCTAACCCTGCTTATCAGGTTGCGTTATATGATATTTATCCCACAGATGTGGCAGCAGGCATCCGCACCAACACAAAGCAGCTGATTGATAAGGGCGTGCTGACGGAGGCTGAACTAGATGAGAGGCTTTCCCGCATTTCCTTTACGGATGATATTGACAATGCATTGGTTTCTTCCGCAGACTTTGTGATCGAGGCTGTGTTTGAGGATATGAAAATCAAGCAGGAGACTTTTGCAAAATTAGAAGCCCGCTGCAGCGCAGATACCATTTTCTGTACCAATTCTTCTGTTATGAGCCCTTCCCATATTTCTGAGAACCTGCAGCACCGGGAACGTTTCGTAGGGACGCATTTCTGGAATCCAGGGCATTTGATCCCATTGGTGGAAGTAGTAAAATCAGATGCCTCTTCTGACGAAGTGGCAGAAACCGTTATGGAAGTGCTCCGCTCTGCTGGGAAGAAGCCTGTGCTCTGCAAAAAGGATGTGCCAGGGTTTATTGCAAACAGGATGCAGCATGCCTTATGGCGTGAAGCCATTTCCATTGTGGAGAATGGGATTGCGGATGCAGCTACTGTAGATGAGGCTGTGCGGTATTCCTTTGGGCTTCGCCTGCCCCAGTTAGGGCCCATGGAAAATGCAGATATGGTTGGGACAGACCTGACTTATAATATCCATAACTATATTTTGCAAGATTTGGAGGACTCCCATAAGCCATCCAAGCTGCTGGCAGAATTGAAGGACGCCGGCAAGATTGGTTTTAAGACTGGGGAAGGGTTCCAAACCTGGACGCCGGAGCAGGCAGCAAAATCCAATGCAGATCTGAATGAATACCTGATCCGGATGCTTTACCAAAAATAAAGAACGTTACTATAAAAAATACAGGAGGTAATAACAATGCCTACATTAGTATCATTGGAAGAAGCGGCTGCTTTGATCCATGACGGCATGACCGTAATGGTGGGCGGCTTTATGGGATGTGGGACGCCCCATGACCTGATTGATGTCCTGGCCGACAGTGATGTAAAGGATCTGACCATTATCTGCAATGACGCCTCTATGCCTGGGGGGCCAATGCGTGAAAACCATTACGGCGTAGCCAAATTGGTACATAACCATCAGGTGAAGCGTTTTATCACCACCCATGTGGGATTAAACCCAGAGGTGGCGAAGCAGTCTATGGAAGAAAATACATTGGAAGTGATCCTGGTTCCCCAGGGGTCATTGGCTGAGATGATCCGTGCGGGCGGCGCTGGCCTTGGCGGCGTTCTGACGCCTACCGGCGTGGGCACCATTGTGGAGGATTCTCCCCTTTGCCTGGGCAAGCAGACAATCCATGGGAAAGACTATTTGCTGATGGACGCCATCCGTGCAGATATCGCAATTATTGCCGGCTCTGTAGTTGACCCGAAGGGAAATATCTGGTACCGGGGCGCAACCAGCAATTTCAACCCATTGATGGCAACCGCTGCCGATACGGTAATTGTAGAGGCAGAGGAAATTGTGTACTTGGGCTATATCCGTCCGGAAGATGTGCGTACACAGAGCATTTATATCGATTATGTGGTGAGAGGAGGAAAAAAACGTGGAACGGTCTGAAATCAAAGGCTTTATTGCAAAACGTGTGGCAAAGGAACTCCATGATGGCGATGTGGTAAACTTAGGGATTGGGCTGCCAACGCTGGTTCCTCAATTTTTACCAGATGACGTGCATGTGGTGCTGCAGTCTGAAAATGGCATTGTAGGCACAGCTACAGTGGATGATTGGACACACAGCCCCCTGCATATTGTAGATGCAGGAGGATCCCCTTCCGCAGTGGACGCTGGGGGCGCATTTATTGATTCTGCCACTTCCTTCGCCATGATCCGCGGCGGGCATGTGGACGCCACCATTTTGGGAGGATTGGAAGTAGACGCAGAAGGCTCCCTCTCTAACTGGATTATCCCTGGCAAGAAAATGCCTGGAATGGGCGGCGCAATGGACCTTTTGGTAGGCGCTAAGAATGTGATCGTCGCAATGGAGCATACCGCGAAGGGCACGCCAAAAATCCTCAGGAAATGTAAGCTGCCTTATACGGCTGTAAAATGCGTAGACAAGATTATTACAGAAATGGCAGTGATTGAGGTAACTGAAAATGGGCTGCTGCTCACAGAGTACAATCCAGAATTTTCTGTAGAGCAGATCCAAGCTGCAACAGAGGCAGAGCTGGCCATCAGCCCGGATTTGAAGCCTATGTGTGAAGGATAATACGAAGATTAAGTACAAAGATTAAATATAAATATGGCTCTGGCAGTTAAATGTTAACACCGCAAAATATGGCGGTATTTAACTGTCGGAGCCATATTTTAGATGGCAAGGCCGCACATTTAAGCCAGCGTTTATGGGTTTGCTTTGCCCTGATCATGCATTAGCGCTATTTTTCAGCGGAAGCCTTTACTCCCTCCGCCCTTTTTTGTATAATAGGCTTACAACCATACACAATACCATATTACAGGAACAAAACAATTGCATAAAAGGAGCAGGCTATGGATATTTCAAATTTGACATTACTGACAGATCTTTATGAACTGACCATGATGCAGGGCTATTTCAAGACTGGCAGCAATGAAACAGTCGTTTTTGACGCTTTTTACCGCAATAACCCCAGCAATGGGGGCTATGCCATTTGCGCTGGCCTAGAGCAGATCATAGAATATATCAAAGGGCTGCATTTTACAGAAGAAGATATTGCTTATCTTAGGGGCGTAGGGATTTTTGAAGAGGATTTTCTGGAATACCTGAGAGGGTTTTGCTTTTCGGGAGATATTTATGCGATTCCAGAAGGAACGGTAATCTTTCCACGGGAGCCGTTAATTAAGGTAATTGCGCCCATTATGGAAGCCCAATTGATAGAAACGGCTATTTTAAATATGCTGAACCATCAAAGCCTGATTGCCACCAAGGCCGCCAGGGTTTGTTATGCAGCCCAAGGGGATGGGGTTATGGAATTTGGCCTGCGGCGGGCACAGGGGCCGGACGCCGGAGTTTATGGCGCCAGGGCTGCCGTGATCGGAGGATGCTGCGGCACCTCAAATGTGCTGTGCGGGCAGATGTTTGGCATCCCAGTAAAGGGCACCCATGCCCATAGCTGGATCATGAGCTTTTCCGATGAGTACACCGCCTTTAAAAAGTACGCAGAGCTTTACCCATCTGCCTGCATCCTTCTGGTGGATACCTATGACACTTTGAGCTCTGGCATTCCCAATGCCATCCGGGTATTTACAGAGATGCGGGAAGCTGGAATCCCTCTGGATTTTTACGGCATCCGTATAGATAGCGGCGACTTGGCTTACCTGTCTAAGATGGCCCGCAGGATGCTGGATGATGCTGGATTCCCAGATGCTGTCATTTCTGCTTCCAATGACCTGGATGAATACCTCATTGAAAACCTGAAGAGCCAAGGGGCTAAAATCACTTCCTGGGGAGTGGGCACAAACCTCATCACTTCTAAGGACTGCCCTGCTTTTGGCGGGGTATACAAGCTGGCTGCCATTCAGGCAGAAGACGGCAGCTTCCTGCCCAAGATCAAGCTCTCTGAGAATTCCGAGAAAGTGACAAATCCAGGCAATAAAACCGTTTACCGTATTTATGGAAAGGCTTCTGGGAAGATCCGGGCGGATTATATCTGCTTAGCAGGCGAATCCTTTGACACGGAAAAGGACTTATTGCTTTTTGACCCATTGGAAACCTGGAAAAGGACTTCCCTAAAGGGCGGCACCTATCGAATGCGGGAATTGCTGGTGCCTGTATTCCAAAAAGGGAAGTGCGTTTACCAATCCCCCAGGGTTATGGATATCCAAAAATACTGCAACGAGGAAAAGGGAACCCTCTGGAATGAAACAAAACGTTTCGCTAACCCCCATGAAGTGTATGTGGATTTATCGAACAAGCTGTTTGATATGAAACGGCAGATTTTGAATGAATATTCCAATACACCTTAATTAGTATGGACTTAAGGCTGCCGCATTAAGCAAACCTTTGCCTATGCTGCAGCCTTTTCCATTGCCTCCTCTTTCCTACAATCCAAAAGCCTCTTTCAGCTTGTCTGTCATCTCATCCATGGAAACCATATTATTCATGCCAATCGCCTTCCCAGCTTTCTCTGCATTGGACAGTAAGTCGGCTCCGCAAATGAACAGGTCAGCCGCTCCAGGAACGATATCATCAATTGTGGTATGCTCCACCTCCACATCCGTAATTCCCAGGTTTTTCAGTGCCTTCTTCGCATTCATCTCCATCAAAAAGGATGTTCCAAGCCCTGAACCACAAAAACATAAGATTTTTTTAATTGCTGCCATAATTATTTCTCCTTTTCTATTAATATATTACTCCGGCGGTTAAATATCGCACCATCTTACTTGCCCAAATCTCCCTCTGCTGCGTTGTCATCAATCGCTGTAGCACTCGCTACAGCTCAATCTTCCGCCTTGCATAGGAAGATTTAATCTGCGGAATCCGTATGCCCTTTCCATGTTCCATTGCCAGCTCTTTTATCCCACGCTCCTCCAGCCATTCGTTGATATTGCAGATATCATAATAAATGCTTCTCTTAGACACCCCTGTTATTTCTGCTATCTTTTGTGTGGAAACAAAATCATTTTCCCGTAATAGGACATGTATGATTTTTTTGCAACGTTCACTCAGAATACATAATGGCATTCCTCTGTCCATTCCTTTCTGCATATGGAAACTGCCGAAACCCACTCCCACTGTTTCCCTATACGTTTTATAAAGCCATTATACGAAAATATTTTCTTAGAATCAATCATTTCCAAGTACCATTTATTGCGTGATACTGTGCAAAAAAAATTACTGCAAACCCAATTTCTTTCTAAGCTTTTTCCCTTTTCAAGGATGGTAGTTCTTATAATTGGCATAGGCTCTCCACACACCCAACGCTGCCACCGCTGCCACAATGCCCGGTATGGGCTTCCAAAAATTGACGGATATCATCATGTCCTCTAAAAGTGGAAGGTATATGGGCATGGAAACGCTGAAAATGCGCAGGTTCTTCACAATAAACCACATAAAGTAATGCTTTGCCGCTCCTGCGTCTAACAAAAGGGAGAACAGGGGGCCATTTATGAAATACGGCAGGAGGAACAGAACTGCGCCTGCGGTGACGGCTGAAACTGTCCTCTGGCACTTTGATGAGAGAAACAGCATGATACAGAGATTTAAAAGCATCGAGGCCATGCTCTTGAAAAACAGGAGCAGCAGGAACTGCGCCACAGTCCAGCTCTCTGGAAACGTTTGCCACAAATAGGCCTCCAGCATCATGCTTGCACTGGCGTCCAGGCCATCCAGGCCGAAAAGCATGGCGGCCAGGCCAAATAAAAGCGCCATGACTGACACATAGCAAATCAGCCCCAGGCTCAGGGCAGCCGTTATTTTCCCCCAGACGCCCCAGGCTTTTCCATGCTTGGTAGTTAACAAAATGGCTGCGGTTTTTCGGTTGTACTCTTCCGAAAATATGGGAGCCGCCATAATGATCAGCCAAATGTTCAAATAAGCAATTGCCTGTTTCCACATCTCCTGCAGGCATTTCCACCCTGCCACATAACCAAAGCGGATGCGCCCCGAGATACCGTACTCCTTATAAAGCCCGTCCTCATCCTTCCCTTGGGAAAAATCCCCAGGCTTTTCTCCCGTCAGCCTGAAATCCGTCAGATTGTCTGTCACAAACTGATTGCAATAATTCCCTTCCCGGTAGATTGGGCTATCCATCTCCCTCACATAGCCAGAAAAGCCAAAGCGTTTTACAATGTCCTCTGCCTTTTGCGCAGTGAATACGCCTTCATATTCTTTTGCTAATTTTCGGTCTGCCTGGATGGCTTCTAAGCCTTGGTATACTTCACCGTCTATTTCTGAATGAGATATATAGGCCTCCTGGAATGTAATCAGAACCATAAAACAGACAATCAGGAACAATCCCAGGTTCATAACGGGCCTTGCGGCAATCTTGTAAAATTCCATTTTCCAAAGCCTCATGGCGTTCTCCTTTCTTTCCTCAGAAATGGGTGCGGAACGTTTGGTAAAGATACAGGTCCTCCAAATTAGGCGTAACCTCTTTTGACTGCTCTGTGGGCTTTTGGGGCGAGATAATCCGCAGGCATACCTTCCCCCCTTCCATATTTTTCAGGCTGCTGATAGGATAATTTTGTTGGAAGGCTTCTGCAGCTTCTTCTGTTTCTATGGCCTCCCATACTTTTCCTTCTACGGTTTTTAAAACGCTGTCCAGATTTCCAGAGGTTATGATTTTCCCTGCCTTCATCAGGAGTATCTCATCCGCAATATCTTCAATATCAGATACGATATGGGAGGACAATACAATCATGCGGTTCCTCCCCAAAGCAGTGATCATGTTCTGGAAGCGAATGCGCTCCCTGGGATCTAAGCCGGCTGTAGGCTCATCCAAAACCAGGATTTCCGGGTCATTCAATAGGGATTGGGCAATGCCAAGGCGGCGTATCATCCCTCCAGAAAGCGTCTTGATTTTGTCCTTGGCCACATGTTCCAGGCCCATCTGGGAAATAAGCCTCTGTATCCTGTCCTCTGCCATTTCCGGCGGGACAGCTTTTAACTCCGCCAAATATTCCATATAGCGGTGCACTGTAAAATTAGGATAATAGCCAAATTCCTTTGGCAGGTACCCCAGTTTCCTTCGGTACTCGCCCCCCAGTTTCCCAATTTCCTGCTGATCGCAGAGTATTTCCCCTGATGTGGGCTTCAGCACCCCTACCAGCATACGCAGCAATGTGGTCTTTCCTGCCCCATTTTCCCCCAGCAGGCCATAAATGCCGTTTTGAAATGTATACTCCAACCGATCCACTGCAATCTTTTTCTTATAATGCTTGCTCACCCTGTCTAGTTTTAATTCCAACATATGCCATCCCCTTCCTCTAATTTTTTCTTATAGCGCTTGCTCACCCTGTCTAACTTCAATTCCAACATATGCCATCCCCTTCCTCTAGTTTTTGGCATATAACCAGGATTTCCTTTACCAAACACACAACAGCCGCTGCCAAAGCCAATACCCAGAAACCAAAATAAGCCCCTTTGTACATCTCTGGGAATAACAACGGGATCCCACATGCCATGCTGGCCAAAACTGCAGCCCCCATCTGCAAATATTCATTCCTCTGACCTCGCAGCAGCGTAAAGGCAAAAAGCTGTAGCACATTTGAAAACACAAAGGGCGCCAGCAAATATACCATGACCTGAAGCACCCCCAAAGAAGCTCTCCCTGCAATCCCCGCCACCATAACCGTAAGCAGCAAAATATCCAAACACCCAAACACAATCATCTTCACGCACCAGATTTGCTTCAGCCCCAGGTAACAGCTCTGTTCCAGCTCCATCATCCCAAAGGATTTGCATCGGTTCAGCTCCATCATCAAAAAAACGCCTACAAAAGAAGACACAACGGAAGCCGCCCCCAAATAGACCCTCATATCAGCCCCTTTCCTCTGGAAATAAGCAAACAGCAAAACTAACAGAACCATGCACAGAAGCTGCCCCCCTAAGCAATAGCCCGAAATATACCGCAGCTGTCCCCGAAAAACCCCATACCAAGAAGGCGCATACCCGCTTACCATCCCTTCTGCCGCTTCTGCAATCCTACAAAGACGTTTCTGTCTCTCTTTTTCTTCTATTTCCACTTGCTCCAATCTTATTTTGTGATGATTTCCCATATATCCCTCCAATATTTGCCAACCGTCCGCCTCTAACCTTCCTATGCTTTCTATATACTCCAGCGGTTAAATATTCCTTTACGGAAGTTACTGCCCTTCAGAAAAAGTCCTCCCTTCGCGCGACCTTCTTCAATTTCTCCGTCCCCTGCCGCACCCTGGACTTAACAGTAGAAACCCCTGTGCCTGTCATCTTAGCAATTTCCCTATACTTAAACCCATACCCATAATAAAGAACCACCGCTTCCCTCTGCGCCTGCGGAAGATACGCCGCCAGCTGCTCTACTGTAACCAAAAATTCCTCCTGCCTGCTTCTGCCATTCCCCTTCTCCCATCCCCTCATTTCCCTGCCATCTCTCCCTGCGCCATATCCCACGCCTCCATGCCCTATTCCCTCATATGCCATTCCCCCATATCCCATTTCCGCTTCTTTTATTTCCCACTCCCTCCTTTTCTTGTTATCCCTGAAATAATCCACGCACACATTCCTGGCAATCGTAAGCAAATACCCCTTCAAGTTCTGATAACGGTACCTCCCCACCATACGGATAAACCGCAGAAACGTCTCCTGCGCCAGGTCATAAGCATCTTGCCTGCTGCCTGTCTGATAACAGCAAAACCGATAAATATCATCATAATACTTTTCTGCGATCACATTCAAATATTCCTTTCTCCCCCTCTGAATCTCCCGAATCATGTCCCTGTCGTCCAAATCCCACCCCCCTTTCCGCCTTCCTATCCTATATAACGCACATTCCCAGCAAAAAGTTTTCCACCTGCACAATTAATTATAAAAAAGCCTGCCATGAACTATCCCACTGCAAGCCTTCCCCCCCCTTATCACACTATAAAAGGGAAACGCTTCCCCTCAAAGCGTTTCCCTTTGCCTTTCCCCAAGCAGCCTATTTCCCCCTGCCTCTCTATTTTCCTAATGATGGAACAAACGAATCCCCGTAAAGCACATAGCCATCTGGTACTTATTGCAGGTAGCGATCACATGGTCGTCCCGGATGGAACCGCCTGGCTCCGCCACATAAGCCACGCCGCTCTTGTGCGCCCGCTCAATATTATCCCCAAATGGGAAAAATGCATCCGACCCAAGGGCTACGCCTGTCATCTGATCCAGCCATGCCCGTTTCTCTTCCCTTGTAAATACCTCCGGCTTCACCTGAAAGGTTTTCTCCCAGGCTCCGTCCGCCAGCACATCCATATAATCCTCACCAATATACAAATCAATGGCATTATCACGGTCTGCCCGCCCAATCCCTTCCACAAACTGCAGTCCCAGCACCTTAGGAGCCTGGCGCAAATACCAGTTATCCGCCTTCTGCCCTGCCAGCCGTGTGCAGTGGATCCTGGACTGCTGCCCTGCGCCTATGCCAATGGCCTGCCCGCCCTTAGCATAACAAACAGAATTAGACTGGGTATATTTTAAGGTAATCATCGCAATTGCCAAGTCAATTTTGGCGGATTCCGGAATCTCCTTATTCTCTGTTACCACATTTCCAAAGAAATCATTGTCAATCTTCAGCTCATTCCTGCCCTGCTCAAAGGTAATCCCAAATACCTCTTTTTTCTCCACAGGATTGGGTACATAGGAAGGGTCAATTTCCACCACATTATAATTGCCCTTTTTCTTTGCCTTTAAAATATCCAATGCCTCTGGCTCATACCCTGGGGCGATCACGCCGTCTGACACTTCCCTTTTAATAATCTTCGCAGTCGCCGCATCACAGATATCAGACAAAGAAATAAAATCTCCAAAAGAAGACATACGGTCTGCGCCTCTGGCCCTGGCGTAGGCATTTGCAAGGGGGGTAAATTCCATATCCATGTCATCCACCCAGTAAATCTTCTTCTCCACTTCTGTCATAGGAAGCCCCACTGCTGCCCCTGCCGGGGATACATGCTTAAAAGAAGCGGCTGCAGGAAGCCCTGTGGCTGCCTTCAGTTCCTTCACCAACTGCCACCCATTTAACGCATCCAAAAAATTAATATAGCCTGGCTTGCCATTCAGCACCTTGATGGGGAGCTCACCCTGCTCCATATAAATTTTTGATGGCTTCTGGTTGGGGTTACATCCATATTTCAACTCTAATTCCTGCATATTTTCCTCCATTCTATCTACTTAACGGTTTCTTCACCATATCTGTTTCCCACAAGATCTATTTATTCCATATTTATTTCTGAACGAGCCCTTTGCCATATCTTCCCCCTGTAATTCCAAGATCCCCTTACTGGTTTTTATTTAGAATCCGCGTCTCATATTTTCCGGTAGCAATCTCAATATAGCGCACAAACAGGGACACTTTATTCTCCTCATTTAAGCTCTCCCACACTTTTGCGGCAAACGCATCAATAGGGCCGTCAATCCCCACCAGTTTCGGCTCCCCTTCAAAACTAGGCAGCGGATTCCCATCCCCCATATAAGTATGGATAAAACGCCCTTCCCCATTCAATGGATTCTCATAGGCAAAGGTATAACGGCTGCATGCTGTTGGATCCCCATGGTTGCTCTTTAAAATAGACATGGCATAATTATAGCTGCCATTTTCCACATGCATAATCCCAGAAATGCGCGGCGTATAATTGGGCGCATCCGGCTCAAATTCCCGTGTACGCAAAGACTGCTCAAAGGTCTGCTGCTTGTCCATCAGCTCATAAACCGTATCTGTCTGATCCCCATTTGTCACAATGGTCTTATTCCCCAATACCCGTACCGGCGCATAAATCACAAGGCTGGGATCGCTCATTTTCGCCGGGTCAAATGCCTGGGTACGGATTCCCTCACCATCCTCTACAAAAATACGGTTCCGGCTATTCTCACTCCGCCCCATAATAAAATAAGCGGTAACTGCATATTTTCCATCCTGGGACTTCCCAATCACAATCCCCCTCCCTGGATAAGAGTTCCCTTTCAATTCCATTTCCAATGATAGCTTGTCCATTATTCTCTCCTCCTTATATATTTTATTAATAGCCATTATGAATCCTATACAGTAAAAAAAGGCGCATTTGAACCCCAATCCCCACCAACACACCGCCCAATCTGTGCCTGGTTTCACAAGTCATTTTATCCACACAGCCTGTTACGGCTCAAAAATCACCCATAAAACCTGCCACACATTAAGACGGCATCCTGGGAAAACCTATTTCAAATACGCCCTATGCCAAACTTCTGCACGATCTTGCCACTACTATACATTGGATTTCTGCAGCAACGCTTCCCTACGCTGATCCATCAGCTTATCAATTGCCCCTACCAGCTTCCCAATCTCCGGCTTCGTCAGCTGGGCATCCGCCCCCAGCATCTCGCCTTTGCGCCTCATCTCATCATTCACCAGGGATGAGAAAATAATGACTGGGATATGGTTCAGCACTTCATCATCTTTAATCAGCTTCGTCAAACGATGCCCATCCATCAGCGGCATCTCAATATCCGTAATCACCATATGTACCTTTTCATCCAGAATGCCCTCTTTCCGGTACTCTAACAGCTTATCCCATGCCTCCTGCCCGTTGCTGTTCACATTCAGCTTCACATACCCGGCTTTCTTCAGGCAGTCAGTGATCAGCTTCGACAGCAATGGGGAGTCCTCTGCAATCAAAATTGGGGACTCACTTCTGTCACGGTCACCCAGGTCATCCAGGTCAGACATCTGGAGCCCTGTCTCTGGGCTAATATCTGTAACAATCTTCTCGAAATCCAAAATAACAATCAGCCGCTCCTCTAGCTTTACTACGCCTGTGGAAACGCCATTTTCTTCTATATTAATGGTAGAATCCGGCTTAATAATCTCC
Source organism: Lachnospiraceae bacterium (assembly GCA_910575035.1). Taxonomy (GTDB): domain Bacteria; phylum Bacillota; class Clostridia; order Lachnospirales; family Lachnospiraceae; genus Petralouisia. Next base: position 92,589 of record CAJTDL010000004.1, on the reverse strand, counting down.
GTCCAGGAAAATCTGTGGATACCGCAGACCTCATCTACATGGAACGCAATGTTCAGCTTGTTAAAATTCGTAATGATAAACAGCCCATCGCCCTCTTTATCCGGAAATCCCAGGCAATTACGCAAATTGATAACGGTAATCATCGTATCCCTTGGCATAAATATACCTTCCACACTGGGATGGGAATTAGGAATGGGCGTAATCGGCTGATAAGTCAAAATCTCCCGGATCTTTGCTACATTGATACCGTAATGGTTTCCGCCCAATGTAAATTCCAATACCTCCAGCTCATTTGTACCATTCTCTAAAAGAATATTTGTATCCATAATCGTGTTCTCTCCTCTCCGGTATATTTTTCCGTCTTAAAACTCTATCAACATCCCGCAATCGCCTTTATTATAGCATAGAATTTCAGAAAAATATATAAATTTTTTGTAATTATAAAAAAATATCTCCCTTTGTGCCAAAGCAAATTCCTACCATACTCCAAAACTACTCTATTGCCAGGCGATTTGACCCGCCATCTGCCTGCACGCTCAGCTGCAAAGAAGAAATATTCCCAGCCACATCCTCCGGAACCTCAAACAGGAGGATTGCCGCCTCTGTCTTTCCTGCCCCAATGGCCTCATGGTATGTGGACAGGTCATTGGCCAATACCGTAACTTCATTATGGACGCCTGTGCCCCCATTTATTTCCAGAGTAAAAATTGGCTGCTTTGACAGTATGTCACACTGGATATCCTCTGCCGTATTATTCGTAACATTGAAATTCAAGATCACAAAGGTATTTCCTGGATTCGCATCCAGGGAATAATAATCCCCCTGCTGGTAACTGCCATTGACTGAATAATCCGTATAAGACATCTGTATGCCAGAAAGCCCCAATGCCCCTGCCAGGTCAGAGGTTTCAGGCGCCTTTGATGCATCGTCCCCTGCACCAGAAGCTTCGCCTTCTGCGCCTGCATCTTCCGTATCCATTCCATCCTCTGGCTCTATGGTATCTACAGGGTCTTCCTCCATACCATCTGCAGGCTCTTCCTGGCTCTCCTTTGGTTCTGTCGGGGTATCCACAGGATCTTCTTCCCCGTCATCTTCCCCTTCATACACTGCTGTCAGGCCTTCTGGCTGGTAAACGTTGCGCTTAGCCAAAGCCCCGGCTGAATAGCTTACCACAATTGCCTCCTCTGCCTCATTCATCACCAACAGCCCGTCTCCACAGCCAGACAAAAGCATCGCCGCTGCCGTCAGCGCCACTCCTGTTTTTATGAATTTCTTCATAATCTTTACTTCCTTTCCACTTACATATTCCTCTTCACCTGTTCTGAATCGCTATTTCTATTTTACCATCAATTATCCTCCAGGGCAACTACATTTTCTGGCAAATCATCCAAATTCTTGCGGTCCAATTCAAACCAAAAGGTTACGCCGTCCCCCTCATTCCTTACCCCGCATTCCCGATGGAAGGAATCCATAATAGCTTTTACAATTGACAGGCCAATCCCATTCCCCCCGTATTCCCGTGTCCTTGCCTTATCCACCTTATAAAATTTATCCCAAATATGCTCTAGATCCTCTTGAGGGATATGGCTTCCTGTATTGTAAACCTCTACCCTTACCACATCCCCTCTCTGCCCTACAGTCACATCAATCCGCTTCTCCCCGCTGGCATAATGGATGGCATTGCTGATATAATTTGTCAGCACCTGCTCTGTCTTAAACTCATCCGCCCAGACATATTCTGCCATATTCCCGTACATGCGCAGTGTAATACCGCTCTGCTCCCGTAAAATAGCCGTAGACTGCACTACGCCTTTTATCACTGCCATCAGGTCGAACCGTTCAAACACCACCTGCCCGCTGCCAGATTCCAATTGGTTCAGCGTCAGCAAATTTTTTACAAGTTTATTCATCTTATCCGCCTCATCCATGATCACCTCACAGTAAAATCCCCGGCTGGCCTCATCATCATTGATACATTCCTGCAGCCCCTCCGCATAGCCCTGGATCAAAGCAATGGGCGTTTTTAGCTCATGGGAAACGTTGGAAATAAATTCCTTGCGCATGGCGTCAATCTCCGTCTTCTTTTCAATATCAATCTTCAGCTCATTATTGGCGCTTTTCAGCTCTGAGATTGTCCGCTCCAGTGTCTCTGACATCTGGTTCATATGTTCCCCCAGCAAATCAATCTCATTTTCCCCCCGGCTCTGGTATTTTGCGTCAAAATCCAAATTCGTCATCCTCTTGGAAATTTCCGCCAGCTGTAAAATGGGGTTCGTAATCTTTTTGGTGACCATATAGATAATGACTGCACAGACTACCACTGCAACAATCCCCACATACGCCAAAAAACGGTTGGCAATATCCGCGCTTTCCCGGATGCTCTCAACCGCCGCCCGCATCAGGATTAGATTGCCATTCTGCAGATTCCCCCAAAGCACCAGATACTCCGATTCCAAGCGATTGTCCTTTGTCCTTTCCACTGTATACCGCTCCGTATTTTCCAATACCTCTGCCTCCTGCCCCTCCATATGAAACACCAGCTGCATAAACTGCAGCAGCAGCATGGTATCATTCCCTACCGTAGACTGTATGATCGTATTGTCAGGCCCAATAATCATCAGGGTAATATTGCTGTTTGCGCACTGCCTCTCCAAGGCGATCTTAAAATCCTTCCGGTCTGTCCTGCCCTTCTCGCTTTCCTCATCCACCATCTTAAAGGTGTCCAAAAGCATTTTCTGCTTATGGTCAATATAATAGCTTCCCAAAAGGGATGTATTAATAAACCAGCACAGTAAAACTGTGCCGGCTACAATGCTAATCATAATAGCTGTGATTTTTCTTGTGATAGAGTACCTCATCTTATCCACCCCAAACTCTATAAATTCCTCGGCTTCCAGCTGCATAAACCCATGCTTACTCTACTTCAAACTTATAACCCATGCCCCAAATTGTCTTAATGTACTCGCCCTTTTGCCCAAGCTTGCTGCGCAGCTTTTTCACATGGGTGTCAATGGTTCTGGCATCGCCAAAATAATCATAATTCCATACATGGTTTAAAATTTTTTCCCTAGAAAGGGCGATCCCTTTATTCTCTATAAAATAGGTAAGAAGCTCAAATTCCTTATAGCTCAGTTCTACTTCCTTTTCATCCACCAATACCTGGTGTCCCAAACGGTCAATTTTAATGCCCCCGATTTCCAAGACTTCCTCATCCTTTTTGCCAGCCCGGCGCAGTATGGCTTCCACTCTGGCCACCAGGATCTTGGGGCTGAAAGGCTTGGAAATATATTCATCCGCCCCAATATTAAAGCCCTGGAGCTCATCACTTTCCTCTCCCTTTGCGGTGAGCATAATAATAGGAACCTTGGAGGTTTCCCGGATCTCTTTGCAGACATCCCAGCCGTTGATTTTAGGCATCATAACATCCAGGATAATCAGGGCAATATCCTTTTGGGCGTAAAATTTGTTCAGGGCATCTTCGCCGTCTTCGGCTTCTATCACTTCAAAATCTTGTTTTACCAGGAAATCACGCACTAGCTTACGCATTCTGCTCTCATCATCTACTACCAGTATTTTTAGACGTTCCATTTGACTCCACACCTTTCTTTTGCTGTGACTGGGAACAGCTTTTATTGTTTTGGGGTATTTTAGCATATAAATATGACAACTTTGTGAAACGGGGACTGCCCTTCCTTCAGCGGATATTCAGCTCCTTTTCCTTTTCTTTTATTTGGGCTTCCCGATCTTCCAGCTCCATTTCCCATTGGGAATATTTGTCCAGGATTTGATTTTCGTAATTGATGATATTGGGATTGTCATCCATAAGGGCAATGATAATCATTCCAACAGCCACCAGCAAAAGGAAGAAGTTGACCGCCATGCTGATACGCAGGCTGGATTTTTTCTTGCGCATGGCTTCCTCTGCACGTCTTTGCTTTTGCTCTGCAGAACGCACTTTCTGCTTGGCCTGGGCCAGCTTTTCTTCATAAAAGGACGCCATCTCCTCTGCCTGCTGGAAATCTCTTGGCTTTTCTCCTTTGGGTGAAGCCCCCGGCTCTGCCTCCCGTTCTGCCTGGGGCTGGACGGGCGCATCTGAAACAGGGCCGGAATGTAATGGGGAAAGATTCTGGTTATCGCCCCCCTCTGACAAAAACTCCGCCATTTTCTCCGTTGGGATGGGGGATAACGTTTCCTGAAGTTCCGGCATTGAGGCAAGGCCGTCGTATAACTCTTTCAGAAACATAAGCCCCACCGGCGTTTCAAACACTTCTTCCGCCAAAAGCTTTTGGTAAAACCCTTGCACCATCCGCGGGTTTTCCATATGGATCTGGCTTCTTAGGTAAGATATGCTTTCTGCTTCATGCTGCGCTTTTAAAGCCGCTTTTTTATTTGTAAAGGCAAAGCCTTCTATCACAATTTTCTGTTTTTCCATAGTTCCTCCTTATCCTGGGCAAATCCGGCCACAAACAGCAACAAAGATTTTACCGCCAAAACAACTGCTGTTAAACAGACAAAGAGTATCCCCTGTTTCTGGAGATACTCCTTGCATTTTTACAATCCTGTAAAATATTCCATCTAAGGGAAAGATAATTTTGCCTATACAGCCAGGTGAAACCTTACTTCCCTCCAGCCAACGCCACTGTCTCACGGGCAATCGCCAGCTCTTCATTCGTAGGCAGGCAAAGCACCGTCACCTTAGAATCCGGCGTAGAAATAACCTTCTCATCTCCCCTAACCTTATTTGCCTCATCATCAATCACAACGCCTAAAAACCCTAAATAATCGCAAATCCCTTTTCTGGTGTCCGGACCGTTTTCCCCAACGCCCGCTGTAAAGCAGATCACATCCACACCATTCATGGCAGCCGCGTAAGCTCCCACATATTTTGCAGCCCGGTAAATAAATGCATTCAAAGCCCGGGGGCCTGCGGGATCGCCCTTGGCTGCTGCAGCTTCCAGGTCACGGAAATCACTGGAAATATGGGACAGCCCCTGCACGCCGGATTTCTTATTTAATATGTTCATAACGCCTTCCAGATCCAGATTCTCCTTCTTCGCCAAATACTCCATGGCGCCTGGGTCAATATCCCCGGAACGGGTGCCCATAATCAGCCCCTCTAACGGGGTCAGGCCCATGGAAGTATCCACAGACTTCCCATTCTTTACCGCACAGATGGAAGCCCCATTTCCAAGATGGCATACAATCGTCTTCAGCTCTCCATAAGGCTTTCCCAGGATCTCTGCTGCACGCTTGGAAACGTAACTGTGGGAGGTGCCGTGGAACCCATATCTCCTTACCTTGTATTTCTCATAGTAATCATAGTCAATCCCATAGAGATATGCCTCCTCTGGCATAGTCTGATGGAACGCTGTGTCAAATACGCCTACCATCGGCACATTGGGCATCAGTTCCTGGCAGGCGCGGACCCCAATCAGATTTGCCGGGTTGTGCAAAGGCGCCAGGTCACTGCATTCCTCAATCGCCTTCAATACCTCATCATCCAAAATAGTAGAAGCTGCAAATCTCTCTCCGCCATGGACGATCCTATGGCCTACGGCACCAATTTCTGAAAGGCTCTTAAATACGCCTGTGTTTGGATTCACCAATGCGTCCAATACCATCTGGATCGCCTGCTTATGGGAAGGCATGTCCGCATCTGTGACCTCCTTCTCCCCGCCTGCCTTCTGGTAAACCAGGCGGCCATCCAGGCCTATCCTCTCACATAATCCCTTTGCCAATACTTCCTCTGACTCAGAATCAATCACCTGATATTTCAGGGATGAGCTACCGCAATTGATTACTAATATGTTCATTTCCTTCTCCTTCTTTCTGAAAATACCTCTTTTATTAACAACTTAGCCAAACATATAACCTGTAAAAAAGGCAGCGGCCTGCCTTTTGCGTCCCATACCATTATAAACCAATTTTCCCCTGCATACAAGCAAAAATAACTAAGGAGACAAAATCGTTCCGCCCCCTACCACCACATCCCCTTCATAAAATACCACTGCCTGCCCTGGCGTTATGGCACGCACTGGCTCTTTAAACCTGCAGGCCACCCGATCCCCCTCCTCCCTTTGCAAAAGGCAGGGAGCACCCTGGTGGTTATAGCGGATCTTTGCCATTACTTCTTTTTCGCCGTCCAAATCTGGAACAGACATAAAATTCAGCCTGTTTGCATAGAGGGTTGTCCCAAACACATCCTCATTGCCGCCAATCACTACCTGATTGGCCTCCGGGCGGATTTCCGTAACAAATACAGGCTCGCCCATGGCAAGTCCCAGCCCTTTGCGCTGGCCGATGGTATAGCGGGTAATCCCCTTATGGCGGCCGATAACCGTCCCATCCTTTGTAACAAAATCCCCTGGCTCCTGCGGCCTTCCAGTTTCCCTGTCAATAAAGCCTGCGTAATCCTGGTCAGGGATAAAGCAGATTTCCTGGCTGTCTGGCTTGTCTGCAGTCCTAAGCCCAATCTTTGCCGCCATATCGCGGATTTCCTCCTTGGTATAATCCCCTACCGGCATCAAAGTATGGGAAAGCTGGTATTGGGACAGGTTATACAAAGCGTAAGTCTGATCCTTTGCGGCAGTGGCAGAGGTTTGAAGGGCATACCTGCCATTTGGCAGCCTGATAACCCTGGCATAATGGCCTGTGGCAATATAATCCGCCCCAATCTCCATACTGCGCTTCAGCAAGGATTCCCACTTTACATAACGGTTGCATGCAATACAGGGATTCGGCGTACGCCCATGGAGATATTCCGCCACAAAGTAGTCTATGACATATTTCTTAAACTCTGATTTAAAATTCATAACATAATAAGGTATTTCCAACATTGCGGCCACGCGCCTGGCATCCTCCACAGCCGACAGGCCGCAGCAGCCCCCATTTTCCTCCTGCGCCTGGGCATCTTCGTCCTGCCAAATCTGCATCGTAACACCTATCACATCGTAGCCTTGCTCTTTTAAAAGCCAGGCTGCCACCGAAGAATCCACCCCTCCTGACATTCCCACTACAACCTTTTTCTTTTCCATAAATTAATCCCTATTTTAATATTCTTCTTCCTCTTCTTCTTCGCTGATATCGTCCTTTGGCTTTTCCAAGCCTTCAATTTTGATATTATTTTTTTCTGCGTAATCCCAAAGGGCAGCATGGATCGCTTCTTCTGCCAGGAGGGAGCAGTGCACCTTTACAGGCGGGAGCCCATCTAAGGCTTCCATAACGGCCTTATTGGTCACCTGCAATGCTTCCTGTATGGTCCTTCCCTTTACCAGCTCAGTTGCCATGGAGCTGGTGGCCACAGCCGCGCCGCAGCCAAAGGTTTTGAATTTCACGTCCTGGATGACCCCATTGTCATCAATATCCAAAAAAATACGCATAATATCGCCGCATTTGGCATTGCCTACGGTGCCTACGCCGCTGGCATTTTCAATTTCCCCAACATTTCTCGGGTTCTTAAAATGATCCATTACTTTCTCGCTATACATTGTTTTCCTCCAATTTGTCCATTTATCTATTTTCCAAAACTGTTTTTCCATTCAAAATCTGAATTTCCCCAAATTTGCTGCCCTTATTTTGATGTTTTCATATAGTCTTCATAAAGGGGGGACATTTCCCGCAGCTGTGAAACAATTTCTTTGATCGTATCTATAGTAAAATCAATATCTTCCTTGGTGGTTTCCGCCCCCAGGGTCATACGCAAAGATCCATGGGCAATCTCATGGGGCAGCCCGATTGCCAGAAGTACATGGGAGGGATCCAAAGAACCCGATGTGCAGGCGGAACCTGAAGAGGCGCAAATGCCTTTCATATCCAGCATAATCAGCAGGGACTCGCCTTCCACAAACTGGAAGCAGAGGTTTACATTGTTGGGCAGGCGGTTTTTGCGGTCGCCGTTTACCCTAGTGAAGGGGATTTCTTTCAATACACGGCTGATCATATAATCCCGCAATTCCTTTTCTTTTCCTGTCCGTTCTTCCATATGTGCCAGAGCAAGCTCCACTGCCTTGCCAAATCCAACGATACCAGGAACATTTTCTGTGCCTGCCCGCCGTTTCCGCTCCTGTGCACCCCCATGGACAAAGGAACGGATCTTTACGCCTTTGCGGATATACAAAAATCCAATGCCTTTAGGCCCGTTCAGTTTATGGCCGCTGGCGCTCATCATGTCGATATTGTATGCATCCACATCAATAGGAACCTGGCCAAAAGCCTGCACAGCATCTGTATGGAACACTATGCCATGCTCCTTTGCAATCTGCCCAATCTCTGCGATTGGCTCAATGGTGCCGATCTCATTATTGGCAAACATAATAGTGATCAGGATGGTGGCAGGGCGGATCGCCTTCTTCAGTTCCTCCAGCTTGACCACGCCATTTTCATCCACATCCAGGTAAGTAACCTCAAACCCATTCTGCTCCAGCCACTGGCAGGTATGCAGCACGGCATGGTGCTCTATTTTGCTGGTAATAATGTGGTTTCCCTTGCCCTTATATGCCTCTGCAGCCGCCTTAATCGCCCAGTTATCCGACTCGCTGCCGCCTGCAGTAAAGTAAATCTCATTGTCCTTTGCGCCGATGGCATTGGCAATCCGCTCCCTGGCCTGGGAGACAGCCTCTTTGCTCTTTGCCCCAAATTCATAGACTGTAGAGGCATTTCCATAAAATTCTGTAAAATAGGGAAGCATGGCTTCCACTACTTCTGGTGCGGTCTTTGTGGTAGCCGCATTGTCCAAATATATCATTTTTCCCATTTTTTCCTCCAATCTGTGAAGGCCTGCAAATGAAAGCCCCCTGCTTATTCTATTTTTTTAAAGATTGTTACAATCCCCGGCTCTCCTGAACCAATTCCCCAATATAAATGCTGTCTACCGTATCGTTGATGCAGTCGTTGATACGTTTCCAGACAATTTTGCTGACACACTGGGAGGAACTGCTGCAATGGGTTGCATGGCTTTCATCAATCCCTGCACACTCCACAGGGACCAAATCCCCTTCCAGGGCACGCAGCACATCCCCCACGGAAATCTCCTCCACTGGCCTGGCAATGGTGTATCCCCCATTGACGCCCCGTACGCTTTCTACCAGGCCGGCCTTTTTCAATTTTGCCATAAGCTTTTCTAAATAGCTGACAGATATCTCCTGCCTCTGGGCAATGCTGATGATCGAGACTGGCTGCCCTTCCCCGCTGACTGCCAAATCAATAAATGCCCGCAGCCCATATCTTCCTTTTGTAGATAATTTCAATATACCACCTCTTTACCGTGCAGCCGGCTATTTTTTCGAATTCCCACACCAAAAAGCCATGATGGCACGCCGCTTTGCAAATCCTGGCCCATAGGGCCACCCTTACAAAAAAACGTGCGTTTCCTGTTGATGTTAAATTCGGAGCATTTTAGTCTGATTTTTCTACAAACGCATAGTACCATGAATTTATTCTGCTGTCAAGTTTATTTTTTTATTCATGCATTTTACAGGCTTTTCCTTCATAAATTGAATAAAAACCTGTATTTTCCATCTGGAGGCTTTATGAAACACCGCTCTTTGCGCAGCCACCCGCTGATCACAGGCACGCTGCTTTTGACCGTTACGGGACTGCTTTCCCGGATCATCGGCTTTTTCTATAGGATATTCCTCTCACAGTCAATTGGTGCCGAACAGATGGGGATTTACCAATTGACTTTCCCCATCCACATACTCACCATTTCCCTGACTTCCGCCGCCATCCAGACTGCCATTTCCCGCTTTGTGGCACAGTCTGTCATTGCCGGGCAGCACGCCAAAAACCCCAGCTGCAAAAAAACACCCTGCAATGCGCGATGCTATCTGGGGGCAGGGCTCTTTCTGTCTCTTTCCCTCGCCCTTTTCTGCACGGTATTTTTATACCGGTTTTCGGATTGGATCGCGGTTCGCTTTTTAGAGGAGGCCAGATGCGCCCCGCTGCTTCGGGTTCTGTCCTTTACCATTCCTTTTGGGGCAGTCCATGCCTGTATCAACGGATATTTTTATGGCTTGAAAAAAACCTTTGTGCCCGCTTTTTCCCAATTGATCGAACAGGCGGCAAGGGTAGGCAGCGTTTGGCTGTTTTTTGAAATTTCTATGGAACGGCACCAGGCCATATCCATCAGCCTGGTAACGTGGGGAATGGTTGTGGGAGAAGCCGCCGCTGCGCTTTTCTCCTTTAGCTTCCTGCCCAGGGGGCGGGCAAAGGGAAACCGGCTGCTGGCCGTACGGCAGATTTTTTATATGTCGCTTCCGTTAAGCGCAAACAGGGTGTTAGTGAATGTGCTGCAGAGCATGGAAGCGGTTATGATTCCGGGGCAGCTGCGGCAATATGGGTATTCCACTTCAGAATCCCTCAGTGTCTATGGCATACTGACAGGAATGGCTTTGCCTATGGTGCTGTTTCCCTCTGTTCTTACCAATTCCGTATCAGTGCTGCTGCTGCCAGCGATTGCAGAAGCCCAGGAGAAAAAGGATAAGCGCTATATTCTAAATACGGTGAAGAAAGCCTGCCTGTACTGCGTGCTGCTGGGCGGGGCATGCACCTGCCTGTTCCTTGTGTTAGGGAAATGGATGGGAAGGACACTGTTTGGAAATGAGCTGGCAGGGACATTTATTGTAATTTTAGGGTGGATCTGCCCCTTTTTGTACCTTTCTACAACCTTGCACAGCATTTTGAACGGGCTTGGGAAAACCACATCCACATTCCTTTTGAATGTGCTGGGGCTGGGAGTCCGCATAGGGTTTGTGCTGTATATAATTCCATTAGCTGGGATTAAAGGCTATCTGTGGGGGCTTCTGATCAGCCAGGGCGTCATGGCTGGAGGGGCTTTGTGGGCGATTTTGAAAAAAGGCAAATAACAGAATAGAGTCCCCTGGCTGTGCTTCCTACAGCCAGGGGATTCTATTCTGCATCTGCCCTCCCTTGCGCACTCGCCTTTTCTGCATCTGCCCCTCTTGCGCACTCGCCTATTTCTATGCATTCTGCAAATCCCCCTTATAGCCCTTGCGGCCAATAAAAGTATTGCCTTCCAGATTTAGCATACCCCCCATTTTGCATTCTCCACCCCATTTTGCATTCTCCACCGTTTACAAAAAAGCCTAACTGCATTATAATAATACGAAGTTTACAGCATACATAAAAGGAGAACATTATGAAACTAATATTTATTCGCCACGCAGAGCCAAATTATGAGATTGATTCTTTAACAGAAAAAGGATGGCGAGAAGCAGAACTATTATCGCAGAGGGCAATAAAATGGAATGTAACAGATTTCTATTGCTCCCCCTTGGGACGCGCCCAGGACACAGCAGGCTGCACATTAAAAAAATTAGGCCGCTCCGCCCAGACTCTGGAATGGCTGCGGGAATTTAAAGCCCCCATCTGGGATCAAATTGCCAACCGCCAAAAAGCCCCCTGGGATTTTCATCCCCAGTTTATGAATGCCCACCCAGAACTGTTCCACCTAGACAAATGGCCCCAAAACGAAACCATGCGCCAGGGCGAAGTCGGCGCACAATACCAATGGATCTGCCAGGAATTAGACAGCCTCCTGGAATCCTACGGATACATCCGAGAGGGCTACCGCTACCGCACCACAGAAAACACCCAAAGGGATGCCGTTATCGTCTGCTTCTGCCATTTAGGAATCACCTGCGCCTGCCTGTCACACCTGATCAACACCACCCCAAGCCAGCTCTGGCAAGGATTCTTCCTAGCTCCTTCATCCATTACCACCATCGGCACAGAAGAACGCCAGCCTGGCGAATCCTATTTCCGCTGCCAAAGCCTGGGGGATACAGCGCACCTTTTAACAGCTGGCGAACCCGTTTCCTATTACGGCTATTTCACAGATCCATTCCAGGGTTAGCCACTACTTAATTAAAATCCTGAACATAATTCCACCAATGAGCGCTATTCCTCCACTCCAAAATTTGCCGCCATTCCTTCCGCCTCGCAATGCACAGCCGGATGCAGAAGCTTCTGCACCCGGCGTCCCCTCCCTTAAAACTTCCGAAACTCATTAATCCCCTTCACCAATTCCCTTACACACCGAATCTGATTATCAAAAACCCCAGCCTGATACAAATTAATCAATATCATCCCAATCGGCACCGCAATAATCATCCCAATGATGCTGCTCACCTTATACCCAATAAACATAAAAAACAAAGTCGCCAACGGATCCATCCCAATCGTATCCCCTACAATCTTAGGCTGGATCACCTGCCGCACCACCTGCGTGACGGCATAGAGTATCAAAAGCCCCACCGCCATTTTATAATCATTGGACAAAATTTTAATCACCGCCCAGGGCGCCAGCACAGTCCCAGTCCCAAAAAAGGGCAGCATATCCAGAAACGCAATTAAAAATGATACCAACAGCGCATAATTTACCTTTAAAATAAAAAGCCCAATCACCAGGATCACATATACCACGCCCATAATCTTAAACTGTGCCTTAAAATACCCCCCTACCACACGTTTCAGTTCCTGTACCACGCCTGATACCTGTTCCCATATCCCAGAAGGGACATTTTTACGCAGAACTTCCAAAATATGTTCCCGGTCCGCTGTAAAAAAGTAGGCAGATATCAAACACATAATAATGGAAATCAGCGTAGAAGGCACATTTTTTGCAAAATTCCCAGCCGCCTCAAAAGTAGGCTCCCCAATTGCCTGCACCAGGCCGCTGGCATATTCCGATAAATTAGCTGACACATCCTGAATTGTCTTACGGATATCCGGAGAGAGGCGGCTATAAAAAACCTGCAGGTTTTCCCCAATTTCCTCAAAATCCCCCTGCCAATTGGCATAAATCTGTGGCAGGTTTGCAATTAAATTCCCTGCTTCCAATACAATCCGGGAAATTGCGAGGTAGCCAAGCCCCACCACAGCCGCCAATACACCGATAATAATCACCATGGAGCCATGCTTCCTTACAATCTTCATTTTCTTTTCCAAAAAGTGCACCAGGGGATTTGCAATGGCAGAGATAATCCACCCAATCACAAAAGGCATAAAAAATACGACAGCCTTTGGCAAAATAATTACCAGGCACACGATCACAAACAATGCAACCAGAAAATTCACCAAAATCTTTAAATACTTTGTAGACTGCTTCACTACGAAATCACCCCTACTCTAAAACGCCTCGCCAGACGCCGGACAATCCTTCGGCACTGCCATATGCCTAAAAATCCATGCACCCCACCGTCAACACGCTGCTGGCTGGGCAATTGTCCGAGCGTACTGCCATATGTTTAAACATCCATGCGCTCCACCCCATAAGCCTCCGACAGTTCCTGTACCTTTGCCTGATAGGCCTCCTGCTGCTTTGCCTGGATCAGCTGCTGGTGGATCTGTGCCTCTGCCTGCTCAAAGGAACGCCTGGAGGCTCCTTTTTTATCCTCCACCAGAATCAGGTGATGCCCAAACTGCGTTTCCACAGGCCCAATAACCTTTCCAATTTCTGCCCCAAAGGCTGCCTTTTCAAATTCCGGAACCATTTGCCCTTTCGAGAAATAGCCCAAATCCCCGCCTCTGTCCTTAGACGGGCATGTGGAATACTTTTCTGCCGCTTCCTCAAAGGCAAGCCCCCCTGCCAATTTTGCCGCCACCTGCTCTGCCTGTTCCCTAGAATCCACCAAAATATGCTTTGCGCTGACCTGCCCTTCTTCCTGGAACAGTTCCTGATTCTCCTGATAATAAGAACGCTCCTCTTCCTCGCTTACCCGGATTTTCTCCACAACGCTGGTAGCCGCCATATGGCTTGCTAATTCTACCTTTAATTTTTCTACCATATCCGCATATTCCTGGGATTCTGTAATCTTCTCTTCCACCGCCATCCTATGGAACAGGTGGAATGCGATCAATTGTTCCAATACTTCCTGCCTTGCCTGCGGGCTTGACATATAAATCTGCTGCTCCGGCGGGTAATTGCTAATCAAACGATTCAATTCCTCCTCTGTAATCTTGTGACCTGCTGCCACTGCTAAAATTTTTTCACTCATGTCCTTTTACGTCCGAAAACGCTTCCTTTCTAAATATATACTTTTTGAAACAGCGAAGCTGTTCCCCTGGCCCTTTTTGGCATATACTGCAAAATGCCCAAAAAGATACAGATTCAAATACTGTCTTTTACTCTAACACATTCTGACCCATCCGTAAAGCCAGGCTCAGATTTTTTGCTATGATTTCCCCAAAAATAAGGCATTACAGATTATATTTCCTTCCCCAAAGATAAGTGGTAAAATAGATTATGGAAGCAATGATCACAATCGTAGGCCCTGTGGCCACATTCACATAATAAGACACGATCAGCCCCATCACACCGGAAAACACAGAAAATACAACAGAAAAGAAATGGTATTCCCGCATATTGCATGCAATATTGCGGCTGGAAGCAGCCGGAAGGATCAGCAGTGCATTGATGATCAAAATACCAACCCACTTAATTGATACCATTACGATCAGAGCCGTCAATACGGCAAAGAAATTCTCAATGAAGGATACAGGGATATGGCGGCTCCTTGCCAGTGTCTGATTCAGGCTCACTGCCAACAGCTTATTCAATCCAATCACCCAAAATAAAAGTGTTATACAAAAAACAAAAACAAGAGATAATATCTCAGAAGGCGTGATGCTCAAAATATCCCCCACCAGAATGCTGGAATATTTGCTGAAATTCCCGCCTTTTGACAAAATGGCAAGGCCAAGGGCAATGCTGCAGGAAGAAAATACGGAAATCACCGTATCTGTGGATGAAGCCACTTTGCTGCTGATCTGGTTGAGAAGCAAGGCAAAAGCAATAGCAAACACACACATGGAAAGGCTGGTATCCTCCATCCCAAATACAACGCCAATGGCAATGCCCGTCAGGGCAGAATGCCCCAAGGCATCTGAGAAAAAAGCCATTTTCCGGTTCACGATCATGGTTCCCATAATCCCAAATAAAGGCGTAATGATCAGCACAGCCAGAAAGGCATACTTCATAAAATCATATTCCAGCCAGGAGAAAATACCCATGATTTCCCACCCTCCTTTTCCATTTTCCAGTCAGCCCCACAGTTCCTGCCAATCTTGTTTCCGCTCCCATTTTGCCCCAGCGGATCATGCCTTTGCCCAGCGCCATGCTGGGTCAGCTTCCCTGCCCTTTTGCATTTTCGGGCAATCCTGCCCCGCCCTGGAATGCCTCCAAAAATTCCTGGCTCTGAAACACCTTACGCACGCTTCCCTGCTTTACAACCGTCTGATCCAGCAGAATCACATGGTCTGCATATTGCTTCACATAGTCCAGGTCATGGGAAATTAGAATCACCGCCAGATCATAATTCTCCTTCAATTGGTAAATCGTCCTGTAAAACAGATCCATCCCATTTTGGTCAATCCCAGATACAGGCTCATCTAACAGCAATAGGTTCGGTGCATCCATCACTGCCATAGACAGCAGGACACGCTGCAGTTCCCCGCCAGACAGGTTGCACACCTGCTTATCCAGCAAATAGCCTGCCTCAAAGACATCCAAGGACTCTAAAATCCTGGCTTTTGCCCTGCGGCTTTTCCATAGGAACACAGGGCACCTGCTTTGGTAAGCCGCCATCATGTCATATACGCTGACAGGCGTCTGCTTTTCCACATTTAAGGACTGTGGGACATAGCCTATTCTCAGCTTCTGAACCTGGCCATCTTCCCGGTCTTTAAATTCAATATTTCCCGTATGGGGCACATCGCCTAAAATAGCCCGGATCAATGTGGACTTTCCAGCGCCGTTCCGGCCGATTACAGCATTCAAACTGCCACAGTGGATATGGAGGCTTATGTCTTTCAAAATCTCCTGCTCCCCTATAACAACCCCTAAATGGTTTATTTTTATACAGTGCAGCCCACAGGGCCTGATTATTTTCCGCAAATGATACCTTCCTTTTGGCTTGAAATAGATGCATTTTCCAAATTAGCATAACCCGCGCTAAATACCTTAATGTCTGGCGCAGAATAATTTTCTGAGAGTGCCGTTTCACAAACGAAGGCATAGGGGTAGCTACGCTGAGGCTTTGGAAGCAGTGCTGTCAGGAAATAGGCAAGCAAAATAAGGTTATTTAGCATGGGTTATACTAGCGCAAAAAAGCCAGCCTAATGTTATCTATATTTTTCTGCATGACAGATAAATAACTATCTGGCTCATAGCCGCCCCTTACCAAAGGATCCAGATAGCATACCGTGCAATCTGTCTCTGCTTCTATCGTATTTCCCATGTCCTTGCCGTAAAGCTCCTCCGCAAAAACAACAGCCACCTGATTCTCCGCTATTTCTTCCATTACCTCTGCCACTTCCCTGGCGCTGACCTGCCGTTCCTCGTCCAGGTTCAGGCAATATGCCGTATGCAGGCCATACTGCTTTGCCACATAAGCATAAGCCTCATGCAAAATAACCACATTGGACGGCTGCCCGCTTTGTTCCAAAGCCTTTTCTATCTCAGAAATCTGGCCAGACAATCCCTGCACTTTCTCACAATACGCCTGTGCATTCTCCCGATAGGCTTCTGTATGATCTGGATCCAGGGCACAAATTTGATCCGCAATATTCCCTACCATCTTAATATAAATCTGGGTATCCATCCAGCCATGGGCATTTACCCCCTCTGCATGGCCAGCTCCGCTTTCTTCCAGCAGCCTGATCCCTTCTGCCGCTTCTACGATCACAAGATCTGGATAAGATTCCCCCACATCCGCCAAAAATCCTTCTATTCCGCCGCCGTTCACCAAAAATAAATCTGCCTTTGACAATAAAATCATATCCTGCGGCGTCAATTGATAATCATGCAGGCACCCAGTCTGCGGCTCGCTCAGGTTTTCCAATTCCACGCTTCTGCTGTCCCCTACCACATTTAACGCCGCAATATAAACGGGATAAAAAGAGGTTACCACCCGCAGCCCTCCCTCTCCTTCCCTGTCTTCCAGCCTTGCATATGCCTTCGTAAAAATACCGCCTGCCAAGGATATGGCAAGCAGCATACACAGCACAAAGAAATATTTATTTTTCCTCATTTCCCACCCTCCCCACTATGCCAATTGATGCTGTCATCCTTCCCCCTGCTGGGAATGGGCGTTCTCTGTCAGTTCATCCATCAGCGCCCAAATTTCCTCCCTCCCCTGCTTTGTCAGCGCCGAATAAGGCATCACCTTGGTGCCTGCCTTTAATTTCAGCCCCTCCCGCAGCATCTTCATATGCTTCGCCACCTGGCTCCGCTTGATCTTGTCCAATTTCGTAGCGATAATAACTGGGTCATACCCCTGATATACGATCCATTCATACATCTGCTTATCATTAGATGAAGGCTCATGCCGGATATCAATCAGCAAAAACACTGCCGCCAGCTGCTTGGACTTTTGCAGGTAATTCTCTACCATTTTCCCCCACTTCTCTTTTTCCTTCACCGATACCTTCGCATACCCATATCCTGGAAGATCCACTAAATACATACTGTTATTGATATTGTAATAATTGATTGTCTGGGTCTTTCCTGGCTGTGAGGAAGTCCTTGCCAGGGATTTTCGGTTCATCAGCCCATTGATCAGGGAAGACTTCCCCACATTGGACTTCCCCGCAAAGGCTATTTCAGGCTTATCCGTTTTCGGCAGCTTGCTTGTAATTCCACATACTGTTTCCAATGCCACTGATTTGATTACCATGTCATTCTCCTCTTCTAGAAACTCATTCCTTCACCAATGCCACATCCAGCACCTGTTCCATACTCCCTACAAAGACAATTTCCAGCCCCTTTTTGATCTCCTGGGCAATCTCCATTACATCTGGCTCATTTTTCTTAGGCACACATATGGTTTTAATTCCCGCATTCTTCGCCGCCAAAATCTTCTCTTTCAAGCCTCCGATAGGCAATACGCGCCCCCGCAGCGTAATCTCCCCTGTCATGGCCACATCCTTACGGACCTTCCGCCCTGTAATGGCAGAAAGCATTGCCGTAGCCATGGTAATCCCTGCGGATGGCCCATCCTTTGGCACCGCCCCTTCCGGGATATGGATATGGATATCATGCTCCTTGAAAAATTCTTTATCAATCCCATAGGATCCGCTGACAGAACGGATATAACTGATCCCTGCCTGGGCAGACTCCTTCATCACATCCCCAAGCTGGCCTGTAAGCTGGAACTCGCCTTTCCCAGGCATCAGGTTAACCTCAATCTGCAGAGTATCCCCCCCCACGCTGGTCCATGCAAGCCCCCGCACAATTCCAATCTCATCCTTTTCATTTATTAAGTCAAAATTATATTTTTCTTTTCCTAGCAGCTTTTCCAAACTATTTTCTGTTACTTTTACCGTTTTCTTATTTTTCTGGTAAATGTCCCTGGCTGCCTTTCGGCAGATTTCCCCCAGCTTGCGCTCCAGGTTCCGCACACCAGCCTCTCTTGTATAACCACGAATTAATTTTTCTAACGCATGATTGCTAATGGTAAGCTGACCCTCTTTCAGCCCATTTTTCTTCATCTGCTTTGCAATCAAATGCTCCCGGGCAATATGGGCTTTCTCGTTTTCCGTATAGCTGCTGACCTCTATGATTTCCATACGGTCCAGCAAAGGCTTTTGGATATCCTGCAGGGAATTAGCCGTGGCAATAAACAGCACCTGGGACAGATCCAGGGGCACTTCCACATAATGATCCCGAAAACGGCTGTTCTGCTCACTGTCTAATACCTCCAGCAGGGCTGATGCCGTATCCCCTTTGTAATCACTGCTGATCTTGTCAATCTCATCCAACAGCATCAGAGGGTTTTTCACCCCTGCATTTTTCAATCCATTGGCAATCCGCCCTGGCATTGCGCCCACATAGGTTTTTCTGTGCCCTCGTATCTCCGCTTCATCCCGAACGCCTCCCAGGCTGATGCGCACATACTTCTTATCCAATGCCCGTGCAACAGAACGTGCAATGCTAGTCTTGCCTGTGCCGGGAGGACCCACCAGACAGATAATAGGGCTTTCCCCCTTTTTTGTCAAATTCCGCACTGCCAGAAATTCCAGCATACGTTCCTTAACCTTTTCCATGCCATAGTGGTCTTCATCCAAAATCCGCTCTGCATCTTCCAGATTCTTATTGTCCTTGGAAACCTTATTCCAGGGAAGCTCCAAGAGGGTTT
This sequence comes from Lachnospiraceae bacterium, assembly GCA_910575035.1. Taxonomy (GTDB): domain Bacteria; phylum Bacillota; class Clostridia; order Lachnospirales; family Lachnospiraceae; genus Petralouisia. The sequence continues at coordinate 73,435 of CAJTDL010000004.1, read as the reverse complement.
CAATATATCCGCGGCTTACGGCGCTTTCTGAAGAATTGGCAGAAACACTTTTAAACCGCTCGATTTCCTTTTCCAGCTTTTCCTTAACCTCTTTGTCTGCTTTCAGCTTCTTGGCTTCCTCCAGGTAATGCTCGGCTTCTGACACGGTATTGTCTTCCCCCAGTTCTTCCCGGATCAGCTTCATCTGTTCCCGCAGGATATATTCCTTCTGGTTTTTATCCACTTTTTCCTTGACTTTCGTCTGGAATTCTGTCTTAATCTGTATAATATTGATCTCGTTCAGCAGGATAATCATAATGGTCTCATACCGCTCCTGGACAGTTTCTGCCTCCAGGATTTTCTGCTTGCTTTCATAGCCTACTGGCAGGTTATTTCCAATATAGTCCAAAAGCTTTTCCAAATCAGATATTTCCTGCATCTGCCTGGCCAGTTCCTTCCCATGCTTGGGATTCAGCAAGCAATAACGGGTAAACGTTTCCTGGATGCCCCGCATCATTGCCGCCTGGATCTCTGCCGGAAGGGGCTCCTCCTCCTTTTGGATTGGCTCCACCCAGGCAGTCAGGCATTCCTCCCGTTCTAATACCCGTAAATAGGCGCGGGTTTCCCCTTCAATCAGCACGCGAACCACGCTGTTCTGGAGTTTGATCACCTGCTTAATGGAAGCAATGATTCCCATTTCATACAGATCACCAATTTCCGGCTCTTCTTTTTCAATATTTTTCTGAGTCACTAAAAACACGGTTTGATCTTCCATCATAGCAGCTTCCACTGCCCGAATAGATACATTTCTACTCACGTCAAAATGTGCCACCATACCGGGAAGGATTGCCATCCCCCGAAGTGCCACTGCCGGAATCTTCTTGTATTGTTCACTCATACTGTTCTCCATTCCACCTCCATCGCCAACGTATCCCTGTTTATCTTCTGCACTGGCTTATTTGCCCTTGGCTCCCTCCTTATGCTGACTTGCTGGTCTTGCCAAAGGCAATTTCCACCTTCTGGTCATTCTCTATCGCTGCCCGGGTAATATTGCAGTGGGTAATTGTCTCATCAGAAGGCACACGGTACATAAGATCCATCAGTACCTTCTCCACGATAGCCCGAAGCCCCCTTGCTCCCGTTTTGCGTTTTAGGGATTTTTCTGCAATCGCCTCAATGGCGTCATCGTCAAAGCTCAAAGAAACGCCATCCAGCTCAAACAACGCCTCGTATTGGCGAATCAGGGAGTTTCTTGGCTCTTTTAAAATACGCACCAGCGCACTCTTATCCAGTGCATCCAGGGATACAGTCACTGGCACACGGCCCACAAACTCTGGAATCAGGCCAAATTTCACAAAATCCTGCGGCAGCGCCTGCTTTAAAACCGCCCCCTGATCCCGCTCCCTTTTATCTGCAATCTCTGCGCCAAATCCCATGGACTTCTGATCCATCCGGTTTTCCACAATTTTATCCAGCCCTTCAAAAGCCCCGCCGCAGATAAACAGGATATTGGTCGTATCAATCTGGATCAATTCCTGCTGGGGATGCTTCCTCCCTCCCTGAGGCGGCACGCTTGCTACTGTCCCTTCCAGGATTTTCAGCAATGCCTGCTGCACGCCTTCACCGGAAACATCTCTGGTAATCGAAGGGTTTTCTGATTTTCTGGTAATCTTGTCAATCTCGTCAATATATACAATGCCCCTCTGCGCCCGCTCAATATCATACTCTGCTGCCTGAATGATCTTAAGCAAAATATTCTCCACATCTTCACCTACATAGCCTGCTTCCGTCAGCGCAGTGGCATCTGCAATGGCAAAGGGCACATTCAGGATACGGGCAAGGGTCTGTGCCAAAAGGGTCTTGCCACAGCCTGTGGGGCCTAACATCAGGATATTGCTCTTTTGCAGCTCCACGCCCAGGTCAGTTGGCGCCAAGATTCTCTTATAGTGGTTGTATACCGCCACAGAAAGTACCTTTTTGGCCTCATCCTGGCCAATCACATACTCATCCAGGAAATCCTTCAGCTCCACCGGCTTCAGAAGGTTGATCTCATCTGCCACCGGCACCATTGCCTCATCATCTTCCTCTGCCAGCTCCTCCTCAATGATCTCTGCACAGATATCCACACATTCGTCACATATATAAGCGCCATTGGGGCCTGCAATCAGCTTTCTTACCTGTCCGTCTGTTTTTCCGCAAAAAGAACAACGAATCCTATCATCTAAAAATCTACCTGCCATCTTCTCACCTCGTCACAAGTATCATAACAATTCCATCCCTTCACTGTTACTAAGTATCAACAACATGCAGGGACAGCAACATTCATGCACTGCCCCCGCAACCTTATTTCCTATTTGTAATCACGCCGTCAATCAGGCCATACTCCATTGCCTCCTGGGCAGACATATAGTTGTCCCTTTCCGTATCCGCCGCAATCACTTCATATGGCTTGCCTGTATTTTCAGCTAAAATTGTATTCAAACGTTCCTTTGTCTTCTGGATATTATCTGCTGCAATCCGAATATCTGTCGCCTGCCCCTTGGCGCCGCCAGAGGGCTGATGGATCATAATCTCTGCATTCGGCAATGCATAACGCTTGCCCTTGGTCCCTCCTGCCAGCAAAAATGCCCCCATGCTTGCTGCCAGCCCAATGCAGATAGTCTCCACATCGCACTTAATATAATTCATCGTATCGTAAATTGCAAGGCCAGCCGTCACCACTCCGCCTGGGGAATTGATATACAAATGGATGTCCTTTCCCGGATCCTCTGATTCCAAAAACAACAGCTGCGCAACCACAAGCCCGGCTGTCACTTCATTGACTTCTTCTCCCAGGAAAATGATCCTGTCTTTCAACAGCCTGGAATAAATATCATAGGATCGCTCTCCCCTGCTGGTCTGCTCTACCACATAAGGCACTAAACTCATGAAATTTCCTCCTTATTCTGTTTCAACTATCTCTTCGACTTCCACTGCATGGCCAGTGATCAGATCCACTGCTTTTTGAATAGAAAGGTCAATCCGGATGGAATCCTTCTCTGCTGCGCTGAGCAGCTCTTCCAGCTTCTCTGTTTCCATGCCATAGACAGCTGCCATTCGGGCAAGCTCTTCCTGTATCTCCTCATCAGAAACCTCCAGCTGCTCTGTCTTGGCAATCGCCTCCAATACCAGGCTGGACTGAATCCGCTTCAGGGCATCCGGGCGCATCTGCTCCTTAAGTGTATCCACAGTCGCCCCTGTAAACTGCATGTACTGTTCCAAAGACAGCCCCTGCTGCCTGATCCTGCCTGCAAACTCCTCCAACATGGAGCCTACCTGGGTGTCAACCATCGCATCCGGGATATCCATCTCGGATGCCTCCACTACCTTCTGGATAACCTCGTCTTCCTTCCTGCGCCTTGCCTCTTCCTTCTTGCGCTCCTCAACCCGGCTCCTTACGCTCTCTTTATACTCTGCAAGGGTATCAAACTCCGATACGTCTTGGGCAAAATCATCATCTAACTCCGGCAATTCCTTTACTTTTATCTCATTGACCTTCACCTGGAACAGCGCTGGGCGCCCAGCCAATTCCTCTGCATGGTAATCCTCTGGGAATACTACACTCACTTCCACCTCATCCCCAGTATTCTTTCCAATCAGCTGATCTTCAAATCCTTCGATAAAGGAATGGGAACCGATCACCAGAGAGTGGTTCTCACCCTTCCCGCCTTCGAATGCCTCGCCATCCATAAATCCTTCATAATCAATCACTGCCGTATCGCCCTCTGCGATAGCGCGATCCTCAACGGTAACCATCCTGGCATTGCTTTCACGCTCTTTGTCAATCTCAGCATCTACTTCCTCATCTGTTACGGAGATCTCTGCTTTAGCCACCTGAACGCCCATGTACGTCCCAAGAGCCACCTCTGGCTTCACTGCAACCTCTGCGCTGAAAATAAAAGGCTTGCCTTTTTCAATCTGCACCACGTCAATAGTTGGGCGGGATACGATCTCTGCTTCAGATTCCTCCACTGCCTTTGGGTATTCCTGGGAAATCAGGTCATTTGCAGCTTCTTCATAGAATACCTCTGCGCCATAAATCTTCTCGATCATATGCCTCGGCACTTTGCCCTTACGAAAACCAGGAAGGCTGATCTTGCTCTTTTGCTTCTGATATACAGACTGAATTGCCTTTTCTAATTCTTCTGCGGGAACCTCAATGGTGAGTTTTGCCATATTTTTCTCTAAATTCTCTACCTGTACGCTCATTGCTGCTATTTCCTCCTTCAATTTATATGCCTTCATACTTAAATTAGGGGAGCAAAAGATCTGTATTTGGAAGCCTTTGATGCCCTAATTTTTTCTATCTCTTCAATTGTTTGTACAGTCTAATGCCCAATCGTTTAGACATTATATCACACTTCTTTTAAAAATACTAGTACTTTTTTACGAACAAACAGGCACACATCTACACCCACGTTCCTATTTATAGTCCGAGAGCCAGAGAGTGCCGGATATAGTAGCAATTTGAGGATGGTTGCAGGCAGATCCTGGGGATGGATATGAGGCCGCCATTATTTACCGTCTTATGATATACTAAAAAGAAATGGCGGTGATGGTATGGCAAGACCTAAAACATATATTATTAAGCTTACTGATGATGAAAGGACTACCCTTCAAAAAACAATCAAAAACAAGAATACCTGTAAGACTGTTTTGAAACGGTGTTAAATATTACTTGAACTAGATGAAGGGCGGGGAACGGGGCTCACCCACGCCCAGATCGCTCACAGTTACGCTGTTTGTAAGTCTACTGTAGCAAATGTTGTTCAACCTTACATAAAAAATGGAATCACAGACATCATCCGATATAATATCAGCCCAAATTCTGCTGCGGCACGCCGCAAAGTAGATGGGCGTATGGAAGCGCGTATCATCCAGATTGCCTGTAGCCCGGTTCCGGACGGGCACGCCCATTGGACTCTGCGGCTTCTGGAGGAAAGGCTTCGCATGGGGCTGGATACTCCCGTCGGGAGGGAGGCCATCCGCCAGACATTAAAAAAATGAACTTCGGCCCCACCTCAGTGAATACTGGTGTATCCCGCCCAAAGAAAACGCGGAATTTACAAAGCGTTTCCAGCCAGTGGAGCCCGGCGGATCGCCAAAAGATTGGAAATCCACTATACTCCTAAGCATGGAAGCTGGTTGAATATTGCAGAAATAGAGCTTAATGTAATGACACACCAGTGTCTTTCCCGGCGAATTAGTAATATAGAAAAACTTCGTCAAGAACTCTCTGCGTGGGGACAGGGCCGTAATGAGCATGCGGCATGTATCCAATGGCAATTTACTACAGATAAAGCCAGACCAAACTGGTATCACTTTATCCCAAATTCAATAAAACAGAGACAAAATAATTAGTATAAATATAATGCGGTCAGTACACTAGTGCATTTAAGAAATATTTCTGTAAATGGATGTTTCCAAATTTGAAAATGCATAATTCTGCCATAACAGATTTTCCTTAACTTAACGAATCACACATCTAACTAAATGACATTGATAGGCTTGTCAGCTGTTTTTTTGACAGGAATTTTGCTTAAGCCCTATGCAGAACCGAACATTAGCTTACAGACACTGTTCCATGGCCAATGCCATCAATGGAAAGCCAGGAATCATTTCCTTATCTTACAGTCTTGCAAAACGTAGCCAGAGAGAGGCTTAGCCACTCCTGTAGCTCAATCTGCTGCCTCCCTGATGCAGATCCAGCCAGTAAAATCCCTTAAGTTACTGGCATTGCCCCTACCCAGCAACTATTCCACATCCAACAATTCCTGCATAAAATTACAATAATCCTTCCTTCTGTCCTTAATAAACTTAATCGCAGAAGAAGGATGGCTGTTAAGTATCCCCGTCAAAAGATAGGGGATATCATAGCCCCACACAACCCCTTCCTCTTTCAGTTTCAAAATATGCTTTTCCACAAAACGGATAATTGGAACTTCATCATATTTCGGATTTTTCAGGAAGCTCAGCAGCGACTCCAAATAGCAATTCCCGGCTCCCCGCCCCATGCCGCTTACTGTAGCATCCAAGAGGCTGATGCCCATACGGCAGGCTTCAATCGTGTTAGCAAAAGCAAGCTGCTGGTTATTGTGGGCATGCATGCCTACAATCTTACCGGAGGCATTGGCCACCTCCACATATTTCTGGGCAAGCTTCGTAATCTGCTCCGGATAAAATGACCCAAAGCTGTCTACCAGATAGATAGCATCTACAGAACTTCTGGCGAGAAGCTCCAGGCCTGCATACAGATCATCCGTATTGACCTTCGACACCGCCATAATGTTGACTGTCACCTCATAGCCTTTTTGCTTACAATCCTCAATCATCTTAATGGCAGCGGGGATCTGATGGATATAGGTAGCAACACGGACCATATCTATCACGCTGTCTTGTGCCAGCAGGATGTCATTCTGATAGTCACAGCGCCCTACGTCTGCCATAACGGAAATTCTCAAGGGAGAGTCATTCTCCCCTACGATGGCACGGATATCCTCCTCACAGCAGAATTTCCACTTGCCATAATCCTTCGGGTCAAACAGTTCCTTAGAGGCCTTGTATCCAAATTCCATATAATCCACGCCAGCTTTGATATTGGCTTTGTACAGGTCTTTGGCAAACTCGTCTGTAAAAGCAAAATTATTTACAAGCCCCCCATCGCGCAGCGTGCAGTCCATTACCTTAATATCGGGGCAGTAATCCATTAATGTTCTTTTTGGGCATTGCATATTATCCATATCCATTCCTCCATTTTCCATAATAATTATTGTATATTTAAAGCTGCTTGATGCAGTGGCTTTCTAAATTTATAAAGCCCTCTCCCTGGTGTTTTCGCACTTTAAACTATTAAAGCCCTCTTATCATACAAAAAATCTCCTAATTTGTCAATACACAGGATTCTTAGCAAGTTCTTAATATGGCTCCCTATTTTTCAAAAAATGCCCGAAAAATCCCATATTCCAGCGAAAAAACAATGTGACAGAATCTGACAGGGATCTGGCATGGCAAGATCGGCACATTGCTTTTGGGGCACGACCTATGATATACTGGAAAATGAGTGGTTTTATCTTTTTGCCTTAACATAGGCTTCCAAGAATATATACGAAAATATAGCACCCAAAACGACATGTTTCGTGGTATCATATTGTTAGCTGCGAAATATGTCTAATATCTGCGAAATATTTTTGTTGAAGGAACTTTTAAATGCAGATATAATACAAATAGTCGCCTTTTTATGAGGGTTTATCATGAAAAACTACAGGAGGACACAGCGTGGAAAAAATAAATGTGGCAATTGCAGATGATAATGAGAAAATCGTGGAAAAACTGAGAGAAATCGTGGGAAACGACGAGGAACTTCAGGTGGTGGGAACGGCAAAAGATGGCATTGAAGCATACGACATGATAAAGGAGAAAGAGCCAGATATTGTGCTTCTGGATATCGTGATGCCAAAATTAGACGGACTGACAGTGATAGACAGAGTCAAAAATGACAAAACTATCAAAAAACACCCGTCATTTCTCATAATTACTGTAATTGGGCGGGATATTATTATGAAGGATGCCTTTTCACGCGGAGCCGCCTTCTATATTATGAAGCCATTCGACAATAAGGCGGTGATCAGTCGCATCAAACAAACCTGCAGCCCGGAATTGATAAAAGCCTGTGAGGTACACAAAGGAAACGCCTATGAAAAGCCTGATCTGGAAGAAAAAAACCTGGAAGGAAAGGTAACCGATATCATCCATGAGATTGGGGTGCCTGCCCATATCAAGGGCTACCAGTACCTGAGAGAAGCTATCATTATGTCTGTGACAGATATGGATATGCTCAATTCCATTACCAAAATCCTTTATCCAGGCATCGCCAAAAAGTACCAGACAACGCCCAGCCGGGTAGAGCGTGCCATCCGCCACGCCATTGAGGTAGCATGGAGCCGGGGAAAAATGGATACGATTGATGAATTATTTGGCTATACCATCCACAATGGGAAGGGAAAGCCTACCAATTCCGAATTTATCGCTTTGATCGCAGATAAAATTCGCCTAGAATACAAATCAAGAGAATCATAGGAGGTCTTTTACATGAAGAAAATACTCTTTGCAGCATCTGAAGGGAATCCCTTCATAAAAACGGGCGGCTTAGCAGATGTTGTTGGGGCTCTGCCAAAATATTTGGACAAAAAGCAGTTTGACGTCAGGGTGATCCTTCCCAAATACATGTGCATCCCAGAGCATCTAAAACAGAAAATGACATATGTAACAGAGTTTTATGCAGATATGCCAAGAGGTCAGGAGTACATAGGAATTTATGAGACTGTTTCAGAGGGTATCCATTATTATTTTATTGACAATGAGCATTACTTTGCTGGAGACAGCCCCTATCACCAGGTCTTTGAGGATGTGAACAAATTTGCATTCTTTTCCAGGGCGGTATTGGCAAGCCTGCCAGTGCTTGGCTTCTGCCCAAGCATCCTTCACTGCCACGACTGGCAGGCAGCCCTGATCCCTGTTTTCCTGAAGGAATTTTACAAAGGAGATCCCTTCTACCGCAATACCAAGACCATTCTGACCATCCACAACCAGAAATTCCAGGGACGGTGGGTGATCCATGATATTGAAAATTGCAGGGACCTTCCAGACAGCTGCCGCTACCAGGCAATGGAAGCTTATGGCGAGAGTAATTTCTTAAAAGCAGGCATCCTGTATGCTGACCGGGTCACAACCGTCAGCAAGACTTACGCTGAGGAAATCCAGCACCAGGACGGAGGGGAAGGCTTAGACGGCGTTATGCGCCAAGTCTCTGGGAAGCTCTCTGGCATTGTCAACGGCATTGATTACGAGGAATATGACCCGCTCCATGACCATTTCCTTCCTTCCCACTTCAGCATTAAAAGCATTTCCCGCAAAAAACGGTGCAAGGAACTGCTGCAGCAGGAAATAGGGCTGAAACAGGATCCCACTGCCATGGTAATCGGGATTGTCTCACGCATGACAGAGCAAAAAGGCTTTGACCTGGTCAATTATGTTATGGAGGAAATGATCAATACCATGCATGTGCAGGTAGCGATTTTGGGAACCGGGGAAGGCCGCTTCCAGGATTCCTTCCGCTTCTTTGCCCAGAAATACCCTGGCAAAGTATCTGCCCTTATCACTTACAGCGAAGGCCTTGCCCATAAGATCTATGCCGGTGCAGACGCCTTCTTGATGCCCTCCCAGTTTGAGCCCTGCGGGCTGAGCCAGCTGATCAGCATGCGCTATGGCACAATCCCCATTGTAAGGGAAACAGGCGGCTTAAAGGATACAGTAAAGGCATACAATGAAATCTGGCATACTGGGACGGGATTCAGCTTTGCCCATTACAACGCAGATGAAATGATGTCCATTATCCGCTATGCTTACAGCGTATTCTGGGACAAGCCCAAAGAATGGAAGGCCATGGCCAAACGCTGTATGGAGGAAGACCATTCCTGGGGAAATTCCGCGCAGAAATACGAATCCCTGTATTTGGGGCTTTTTTAAACGCAGCCCCTTAGCAAACAGACAGCTTGCCGGATTCCTGGTCAAAATGGTAAACACGGTCCGAAAGAACCTCTTCCGGCAAAACTTCTGCCAAATTGATCTCCTTTACAATCTGGGAAAGCTCCTGCGGATCCTCCGCCACAGAAGCCGGGACTGCGATTACCTCATGGACGCTGCTTGGCAGGATATAAAAACTGCCCTCCAGTATGTCAGCCACCTGCCCCAGCGCACCTGGGTAAAGCAGGCAGCTGGCGCCATTTTGGCGCTGGGTATTCGTCAGCACATACATGGGAACCGCTTCCGCTTCCAAATCTTCCTTGCTCAGCCCACATTCCCCTAGAGAGAAATCATTCAAAGCTGGCAGGAGCAAATCTGCCATGGAATCACAGCAAAACGGCAATAATACAGGCGTGTTTTTATGAGCCAAAGACAGGAGGGTATGTGCATCTGCATCCCAATAGCCCAGATGCTCCTTGTGGATCAGGATCATGCCATTCTGATAAGGCGCTTCCTGCACCAGGCAATAAAATACAATCGCAAGATCCAAATAAGGGAAATAGGGGACTTTTTTCAGAAGTTCCTTATTTTTTTCCAAATGTACCAGCTTATAGACAATGCGGGAACGCACGCGGTCAAAGCAGGTAAAAAAGGATGTGTCAATCTTTTGAATGGCGCTATGGCTGTAATAATAGCGGAGGATACGGTCTTGAATGGCAGAATATGGGGTACCCTCCTGATAATCTGCATAATATTGGTTCAGGTAAATCGTGGGGGAAATGTTGCTGCCTGGCTCCAGAACCGTAAGGCCATCCAGCAGTATGTGGTTATTATGATGAAATTGCTGGATTGAAATACTGGTGTCTGCTGAAAAATGCGCTTGCAGGTCAGCGATAAGCTTTTGTTTAAATGATTCGTACGTCATATGACACCTCCTGGGCTGTGCTGGCAGCGGGAGGCAGAAGATACATTGATGTATGTATGGGTTTTACTTTAACATGAATTGGGTAAAAATGCAAGATATTTTTGAAAGACATTTTATTTGCGGCCTTTATAAAGCCAAAAACCACAGCAGGGAAAGGCTCCCAAGCACCTGCTATTTGCACCCGTACTGCGTTGCCGTCAGTCAGCAATGCCACCGCATTGCCTCTTTCCCCCGCATTGTCCTGACACAAATAGCAAATGCTGTATTCACCGTTATTTTGGCCATACTGTTCTAGTCTGCAGATTTAATTTCTTTCCATAGGATGCTGAGATTGGTATTGGAAATATCATCCAGGGGCTTTAGCACTTCACAATTATCCAAGATTTCTGTTGGCGGGAAAATAATGGGGCTTTCTTGAATCTCGGGATCCAGGGATTCTTTTGCCTTTATGTTGGGGGTGGCATAGTATACATAGTCAAAATTCAGCATGGAAATATCCTCCCGGCAGAGGAAATCCAGGAATTTCTCTGCATTTTCCTTGTGTTTTGCCGTTTTTGGGATAAACCAGGAATCAATCCACATATTTGAGCCCTCTTTGGGCACGGAAAAAGCCAAATTTTCGTTAAATTCCAAGGCATAGCCGGCTTCTCCGGAATAAACCACAGCCATAGCGGCATTTTCAGCAATCATTTCATCCTGGGCTTCATCCACCAGATAAGAATATACCAGCGGCTTCTGCTGGATCAAAAGTTCCTGCGCCTCTTTCAGCTCCTTTTCATCGGTAGTGTTCAGGGAATATCCCAGGATTTTTAAGGCCACCATAAAGGAATCACGGACAGAGTCTGCCATAATAATCTGGCCCGAGTAATCCTCATCCCACAAAATGTTCCAGGAATCCACTTTTGACTCGTCTACCATCTGTCTGTTATAGAGGATTCCTACAGTGCCAAAGAAATAAGGTATGGAATATTTATTTTCCGGGTCAAAAGATTTGGAAAATTCAAAATAAACAGGATCCAGGTTTTGGGACAACGGAACGTTGCCAAAGTCAATTTCTTGAACCTGCCCTTCCTGAATCAGCTTTTCCACCATATAGTCAGAAGTGCAGATTAAATCATAGTCAATGGCGCCCGCCCGGTACTTTGTATACATATTTTCCGGCGTAACATACTCCTCATACTCTACCTTGATCCCCGTTTCTTCCTCAAAAAGCTCCAAGGCCTCCGGCTCCAAATATTTACCATAATTCAGCACTGTCAAGGTATTCGGTGAGTCTTTATTGCCACAGCCGGAAAAAAATGAACACGCCAAAACAAAAAATACAAGGCCAGAAAATATTTTTTTCATAATAAGGCTCCTTTTCTATATTCTACGCAAAATGGCAGAAATACCAATCTTATTTAAAGCCGCCCTTCTCCCCCCGCCGAGCTGAAGGGCCGAAATTCATAAACAACAGCAGCACCAACGCAATCAAAAACAAAATCGTGGACAACGCATACATTTCCGGCCGTATCCCTTTCCGCATTTCCGTATAAATCATCGTAGATAATGTATTAATTCCCGCTCCCTTTGTGAAATAAGTAACCGAAAAATCATCCAGGGACATCGTCATAGCCATTAAAAACCCAGAAAAAACCCCTGGCCGTATCTGCGGCCAAATAATCTTATAAAAGGCATAAAAAGGCGTTGCCCCTAGATCCAATGCCGCCTCATAAGTGGTCCGGTTACTTTGCTTCAGCTTCGGCAATACATTCAAGATCACATAAGGAATATTGAATGTAATATGGGCAATGATCACGGTATTTAACCCAAGCCGCGTAAAGCGCACAAACAGCAGCATCATGGAAATCCCTGTCACAATATCCGCATTAAGCAAAGGAATATTGGTCGCCCCCATCATAACAGCCTGCCCACGCTTTTTCATAGCGTCAATGCCAAGAGCTGCCAAAGTCCCTAACAGCGTGGCAATCAGCGCCGACAGCAGCGACACAAGGATCGTAGTCCCAAATGCCTCCATCATGGAACTGCTGGAAAATAGCTGTTGGTACCAGCCCAGGGTAAATCCCCCCCATTGCACCTTGGACTTAGAGGCATTAAAGGACAGCACGATCAAAACAATAATCGGCAGGTACAAAAACAAAAAGACCAGGAACAAATACGCACGTTCCGCAGACTTTTTCAGCATATGCCAGCCCCCCCTTCCTCTCCATGGGAATTCATCAGCGCCATACTCACAATCACAAATACCATCAGCACTAAGGACAGCCCAGAGCCTAAGTTCCAGTTGTATTCCTGCATAAAGGCCTGCTCGATCACATTCCCGATCAAAAGAACCTTCCCGCCTCCCAGCAGGTCAGATATGGCAAAAGACGTCAATGCCGGAACAAAGACCATAATAATCCCGCTTACAACCCCAGACATGGTAAGGGGGAGTATGACCTTAAAAAAAACCGTCAGGCTCCCTGCCCCCAAATCCTTCGCCGCCTCAATCACATCCTTTTCTATCCGGGACATGGCATTGTAGATTGGAAGTATCATAAAAGGCAAAAAATCATAGACCATGCAGAATACCACCGCAGAAGGTGTATTCAGCACATCCAAGCCTGGCAGCCCAAAATACCCCAACACCGTATTGATTACGCCGTTGTTGGAAAGCAGCATTTTCCAAGCAAGGATACGCAGCATAAAATTCATCCACATTGGCAGGATAAAAATAAACACAATCAGCCCATGGCGCTTCCCATTCATGTTATTCAGTATCATGGCAAGGGGATAGGACAGCCCAAGGCAAATCAGCGTACAGGCCAGCGCCAGCTTCAAAGACAGGAACAATGCCTTAAGGTGGACGGAGGCTGTGATTGAGGTAATGTTAAACGTTGTAAACTGCCCGCTGGTAGTGGTAAGGGCGTAATACAGGATCATCCCCACTGGCAGCAAGACAAAGCCCACCATCCATATCAGGTATGGCCCTGCCAAAAGCTGGCGTTTTAAATTACGCATCTATTTCCACCGCCCTTTCATCACTGGATTCTGGCTTATTCATAATCTGTATGTTAAAGGGGGCTACGCGGATGCCCACATGGGCTCCTACTGGGTGCATCTGGGTCGTCTGCACCATCCATTCATAACCGTTGGCCATCACATCTATTTCCCAATGGACCCCTTTAAAAATCAATGACGTGACGTCCCCCTCCATAACTCCCTGTTCCGGGGCAACCAATTCCACATCTTCCGGGCGGATCACCACATCCACCGGGCGGTTTTTGCCAAAACCTTCGTCTACGCAGGGGAATTTCACCCCCAGCACTTCCACCAGGCGGTCTTCGAGCATCGTGCCGTCAATAATATTGCTCTCACCAATAAAATCCGCCACAAAGGCATTGGTCGGCTCATTGTAAATATCCTCTGGCGTGCCAATCTGCTGTATATAGCCCTGGTTCATTACCACAATGGTATCTGACATGGTCAAAGCCTCTTCCTGGTCATGGGTCACATAGATAAAGGTAATGCCAAGCTCATTTTTCAGGCGGATCAGCTCATACTGCATATCCTGGCGCAGCTTTAGGTCCAATGCACCCAAAGGCTCATCCAAAAGCAGCACCTTAGGCTCGTTCACAATAGCGCGGGCTATGGCAATCCGCTGCTGCTGCCCGCCGCTTAAAGAATCCACGCTCCGCTTCTCAAACCCATCCAGGTTCACCAGCTTTAGGGCATATTTAATTTTATCATTGATATAAGATTTGCTCTTTTTGCGGATCTTGAGGCCAAAGGCGATGTTTTCCGCAATGGACATATGGGGAAATAAGGCGTACTTCTGAAATACCGTATTCACCTGCCGCTCGTTTGGCGCAAGGCCCGTAATGTCCTTCCCATCAAAAATCACATTGCCTGCATCCGGCATCTCAAAGCCCCCAATAATCCGCAGCGTAGTAGTCTTGCCACAGCCTGACGGGCCCAACAGCGTTAAAAATTCATTCTCCCGAATATATAAATTTAAGTCATCCAAGACCATCTGCTTATCGTAGGACTTGGTAATATGCTGTAAATCTATCAGCCGTTTGCTCATCGCACTATCCTCCTAACCCGGACTTCCCGGAATATTCTATCGTAAAGCCCTTTTAATTCCCTCCCACCCAAAAGGCGTTTGCCCAATCATTTGAAATCCATCACCATTTGAAAACCATCGCCGTCTGGAACCAATCGCTATCTGAAACCAATCGCCATCTGAAACCAATCCGTCAAAAGCTCGGCGGGGCGGATATCCACAAGACCACAGCTTCCCTGCTTCCATTGTTCTCAATATGGTGCTTCTTCCCCGCCTTAAAATAAAAGGACTCCCCTGCCCTCACCACATAGGATGAAGTTCCGTAAAAAAGCCGTATGGCTCCCTTCAGCACATACCCAAACTCCTCCGTTTCATGGGGCAGATAGACCTCTGACGCCCCATTGGCCTGCAGCGTCATCCGCACCGGCTCCATAACGTTCTTCTGGGCATTTGGGATCACCCATTCCACCTTGTGGCACAATTCCTCATTTTCCTTTTCAAAATAATCTTCCTGCCGGAACACAATCTGTTCTGGCTCCTGATCCGTAAAAAACTCTGCTGGGGTCGTGCCCAAACATTGGATAATATCCAAAAGCGTACTTACGGAAGGAGAGGTAAGGTTGCGCTCCAACTGGGAAATAAATCCCTTGGAGAGCTCACTGCGGTCAGCCAGCTCCTGCTGGGTCAGTCCATACTGAATACGCAGCTCCTTCATACGATGTCCAATATCCATAGATACCATCCTTTCTTTTCTGAAACACAGTCGGCAGCCTGCGTTCCCCCACAAACCATCCTGTATAAATACCTGGCCATCTGCCTGGCGCAACAGGCGCAAAACACTATCCATAAAAGCCTGATAACCTGCCTGGCGCAACAGGCGCAAAACATTTTCCATAAAGGCATAACAACCAGAGTAACCTCACTGTTTACAACAGCATAACAATTATAAGCCGTTTTCCCATTCACGCCTAACAGCTAAATTAATCCCACTGTTTACAATAACGTAACAGACAGGAACCCTTTCCACCATAAATGCCTGCGGCCCACTTTGTCCCTATTCTGTATAAATACAGAAAAAAACAGGCTCTATCCGCGTTATTGCCTAACCCTCAAACATCCTCTGCCTAACATAGCCCAAAAATGCTTGATAAATAAAACAAATAATATATTTTCCGTTTAATATTTCTAAACACAAAATCTATTATAATAGGAAATCTGGAAATGTCAATAGAAAAACAAAGAACTTTTTCGATATTTGCCGTGCGATTTCCCCATTGTGCATTTATGGGAAACCGCCACATTGCACGCGCTTACCTTCTGCCTGGCAGAGGACAGCAGGTCATCGGCTATCTGAACGGCTATCAGATTGAAAAACAGTATATGCTGCGTTTTTGCTTCAACAAGAAAAACATTGGCGTACAAGGACTCAAAATTGGCAGCAAGTCTGTTGTTGAAGGAACTGTATAGACATGGCTGAAAATTCTGGCTATACCGAAATGCCAAAATCCTGGAAAGGCTAAAACCCTAGCCTTTCCAGGATTCCGGCAATCCGAGTTATGATGGTTCGGCAGCCAATGAGACTATTCAGGCCATTTACTTACACTGTTTGTCTGGCAAAACCCTTGGGGTTACAGGGATCCATACTTCATATTGTGCATTTTGCGGGTCTGGATTTAAATAGACCTCAACATCGGGAGCATTCCCATACTCATATCCCGAAGCTGGGAGCCATTCTGTTACAATCCGCCGCTCCAATTCCTGGATTGATTGATTTGTGCCCTCTCCAGAAAATATTGCCCAGGTAGCCGCCGGTACAATATATTCTTCAAATCCATTCTTTTCTTGTGAAGTAGATACTGCAATATAGTATCTCCATGGTTCGGTGTCATTACAGGTGCTGATGCCAAGCACTCCCATAGGCGGCGTGTCCATCATGCCAGCCAATCTCTGCAATGTCCCGTCCATAGATAGTTCCTGCCACTTCATGGGTATGGCTGTAAAATTTTTCTCAATATCCTTTTGCAGGGGTACGGATACGCCTACAATACGGAAAGAATCTTTTGTTTCCACTCGGTAATTCATTTCTTCCACTCCTTTGACTGTAATTTTAAACAGGATCGGCGGAAAGGATTTTACGGATACGCCCCCATTTTTTACGGCAGACGGGGCGATTCCGTGGACAGACTGAAACGCCCTGTTAAATGCAGTAGGAGAATTGTATCCATATTTTCCCGCCACATCAATAATTTTCATATTTTTGCCCTGTAAATCTACGGCGGCAAGCGACATTTTCCTCCTGCGGATATATTCGGATAAGGGAATCCCCGCCATATACGTAAACATTCTCTGGAAATGATAAGAAGAACAGCAGGCAATCTGCCCCAGTTTCCCATAGTCAATTTCCTCTGTCAAATGTTCCTCAATATAACTTATTGCATCATTTAATCTATCCATCCATTCCATAACAAGCAATCCTCCTGACATTTCTTAGTATATATTCCCATCCATTTTTTATCCTCTCATTCTCTGCACGGAAAAGAGAGATTTTATTTATGTGACGGTTGCCCTTTCGCCCATAATGCCCTCCGCCCCACCTGCCCGATTTATATTAAAACTTACAAAAACAAACAGAACTGACTAATACCTATTTTTTCAGACATTCTAAAATAGGTTCAATATATTTTTTATCTGTAATATCATAAGACGCAGAAATCATCTTTACCATTTCCCGCTCTGTTTCTGTTTTATTTTTTTTGGCTTTCAGCATTTTTACAAACATTTTCATCATAAGTTTTGACGCAACAGGCATTTTTTCATAGTTAAATCCACCCGGGCAATAAAATGTGTCTACCTTTTTTAATCCATATTCTTTTGCACTTTTTTTGAGAAACTGTTCAATTTCCGGATTCTCTATTGGGCTTCCACCAACACAGAACACAGCCAGTTTCTTATCCGCCCATTGATCCATATGGCCTTTAAACCAACCAAGTTTGCTGATACTGCCTGCACATGCCCAACCTCCAAAGACAATCGCCTCATATATATCCAAATTTTTTCTTTTTGCCGCAGATAATGCAAGGCAATCAGCTCCTGCTGCTTCTGCAATCCACTCTGCATACCTCTTTGTAAATCCTGTCTGTGAATTATAAATGACTACGGTCTTCATCTTCTAAAATCCTCTTTTCCAAATTTTCTATCCCTGCATAAAGCCTTGACAATAAAGTAAAAAGCGTTTCAATTTCTTCCTCCGTATAAACTTCAAAAAGATATTTCAACTCCTCCTGGTATTCCAAAAACTCATTTTGAAAATAGCTGTTCACTTTTTCTGTGGGACAAATACACATAGCCCTGGTATCAAGGGGACTTTGCTGAATAGTAATAAAGCCCTTTTTCTCCAGGACATCCGCTAATTTTTTAATGTTTTGCCTTGAACACCCCAGTGAATGCCCTAATTGTGTAAATGTCAGCGGCTCTTTTGATTGCCTGACGATTGACAATAGCATAAACTGCTTTAACGATACCTTTGGGATATGGTTATCAAAAAGTGTTTGCAGCTTATTCCCCGTAATAAATAATGTACTGAAAATAGCCTTTCTTTGGTTTTCTGTAGTATCCGAAAACCGTGCAGCCAAATCACCGAATTTCATAGAATCCTCCTTATAAGCAACTAGTTACGCATTTAATTATAGCAACAAGTTACCTATAAGTCAAGATAACAGAAAATACGCTTCTATAAACCTTTGGACTAGGCCTTGGCTGCGAATCAAAAAAGCTGTTTTTTGGCAAAGATGAAATTTGTGCCGGCGGTGAGAACGATATTGAAGGCATCTTTCGTTATGGCCAATTATTTGCTGAAGTTAACCTAGAATATCAGAAATGCAGGGGCCATAAAGGAAAAGCCCACAAATCCAGCATTTTTACTGGTTCTGTGGGCTTTTCCCTGAACTACCAACTTTACCAAAGTATCTTTCGATAGCCTATGGCATGCACCTCATATCCTGCCTCCTTAAAGATTCTTTTAGATGCCTGGTTCCCTGGCTTTACCTGCGCCTTTATCACTACCTTCCCAGATATGCCCTCCCCCTCATTTTTCCCCATCCATCGGCGCACTTCCTGTTCCGCAAGGGATATGAGTTCCCGCCCATATCCCCTCCCCCTATATTCCGGTGCAATACTGTAGCTGATTTCTACCCCTCCTGTACCAAATTCCAAGCGAAGGGTGCCAACTTCCAAATGGCCGTCACAGAAAATATAAATTTGTGTGCCCTCCTCCTTCAACTTCTTTCCATACCAATCCCGATGCTCCCCATAAGGGATTGGAGCCGTGGAAAACGAATTTTCCCGCACCTTTTTGTCATTTGCCCAAAGAAACAGCTGTTCCATATCCCCCCATTTTGCTTCCCTTAAAAAGCAATGGTGTACTGCTGCCTCAAACTTCCCATCTACCGTATGCCCTTCCCCTTCGCCGTTCCATCCCCTTTTCTCTGATACCTGGCCGGCAGTTTCAGCATCTTCCCTCCCCCCCATCTTTTCCCTCATAAGTTGGTATTTTAATTCTGCAAGACGCCAGTCCTGCTCATTATCAATATCCTGCACCTCCATTTCTGGTACTACAATTACCTGGGTATGCGCCGTCACAAGCTGCCTGCCTTCCAAAAAGCGCCCTACCTGGAAACAGTAAAATTGACCACAGTCATGGTACATGGATGGGATATCCTGCGACCTCCTGGGGGCAAATTCCGGGAACGCATATTTTGCCTTCCCCCCTTCCAGCCAGAACCCTCGCATAGGCGGAAAAGAAAAAGCTGTTACAGGTATAACGGAGTCTGCCCCATCCCTTTCCAGGCATTCCATGGCGTGTCTTAATTTTTCTCCCGTAGCAAAAGGGGCAGTGGGATAAATACAGCAGGCATATTGAAATTCACTGCCTATCGTCTGGTAACACGCTAATACTTCTGCAAGCACATCTGCAGTCGGAGCATAATCATCCGCAGCTTCCGTAGAACGAAGGAACGGAACCCTGGCACCGTACTCTTGCGCTATCTTTGCAATTTCCACATCCTCTGTCGATACCATGACCTCGTCAAAAACCCCAGATGACAGCGCTGCTTCTATCGGATACGCCAGGATTGGCTTCCCGCAGAAATCCCGGATATTTTTCTTAGGGATGCGCTTGCTTCCCCCACGTGCAGTGATGATTGCAACTGATTTCCCCATGTCTTTGCCTCCTTCCCCACTATTGAGCCTTTCTTGTAATTTTTTATTTATATGGAAAAACAAACCTCTGTCTTCTCATCTATAAATCTTCTTCAAAATCTGTCCCTACCACAAATTTACGCATCCATTTGCCGTTCTTATCTTTTTCAAACAGTTTTTTATTTACATATTTATCCACTACAGCCCAAAATTCTTTTTTCGGTATCGACAGATATTCACATGCCCTATCAATATATTCCTCGCCGCATTTCCCATCATACTCTGTTACATTCCAAATTGCTTCTTCCCTACTTAACCTGCCTTCACGGATATCATAACATGCTTCATCTGTTGCATAACCAAAACCAAATTTTAGATATTTAATCATCTGGTTTACTATCTGCAAATCGGAATCAAGCGCCGTATACCTACGGTATCTCCCGATGCTATATAAGCTTTCTTCCGTCCTTCCTAACAGCCCTCTGGCAATTGAAAAATCAGCATTATATACTTGTGACCATTCCTTCACATAATACTGCAAAAATATTGCCTGAATGCCTTTTTCCTTCATGCTTTGGATATTGGGAATTTGATAAAAATATACATCTTCGATTTTCAGATTTCCTTCATTGGCTATTAAATCATTCGCATTTGCTCCTTTTAGGGTATCTAACTGCACCACGCTATAAGCATTCCCCGTTGTCTCCTGGATAGCTGCCGTACCTAATGTCAATGCTGCATTCTCACCTTGGATAATTAATGGGATATTAAACTTATCCGCCATAATATATGCCGATGCCCACAGGCAGTACTCTGATGCCATTACGATATTCCCCTTCTCCAGAAAAGATTTTCTTGCAAGCTGTTTGGCAATATTAGGGTTATTCTGTATCGAAATGATATCAAACCCAAGATGGCTTAAATTATCTAAATTCTTTCTTCCAATTTCTGTAATCTCATCTGGCAGGCAATTCACAAGCAACGGATGCAAGCCCAGTTTTTCCTTGGCATACATTGCCTGAAACGTACTATCCTTCCCTCCGCTCACGCCAATGACACAATCATAAGCGATTCCCCTTTTTTTCCTTTCTTCTTTCGCATTGCTTGCAATCTGCCGCAGTTCCCTCCCACGCTCTATCCAATTGATTTTTTCCTTACTCTCCTCATAACGGCATGCAAAACACACCTGCCCATCATCAAAAAGAATCCCTGGCCTTGTATCTGGCTGAAGGCATTTCCTACAATATCTCATCTCTTTCCCTACTTTCTTTCGCATTCCTTTTCTTCTATATTTTTATTTTTCACCTGTTCATCATAATACTTAAACAGTTCTTGGATACGGTTCCTTTGCAACAATGGCACTGCTTGGTGCAAATCTATGTAATTCCAATTCCACCACTTTATTTCCATAAATTTTTTTATTATCCCGTCACTAAACCGATATCTTATTACTTTTGCCGGATTCCCTCCTACTATAGAATAAGCGGGAACGTCCTTTGTAACCAATGCATTTGCTGCCACTATTGCGCCATCTCCAATCGTTACGCCAGACAAGATCTTGCATCCGCTTGCCAACCATACATCATTTCCTATTATTACAGAACCTTTGGTCGCAGGATGGCCTTTTATCCCAAAAAACTCTGGAAAAATCCTATTAAATGGATAGGTTGTCGCCCAATCAGCCCTATGCTCTCCCCCGCCAAAAATACAGACATTATCTGCAATTGAACAGAATTTGCCAATCACAACCCGTTCATCCGGTTCAAAAATATAGACTTTGGGGATCCCATATGTAAATGCCCCCACAGATACATACGGCGATACATAACTACATTGATCTCTGTTATAGATACGTTTTTCCTGTTCTTGCATGTTTTTCTCTTTCCTAGAGAAAATCGAAATAATACCATCCTTATAGATTTTTTCTTCCACAGCTCCTAGCCCTACCAATATTTTTTCCAACTGCTTGCAAAATTGGCTGCACAAGAAAATCATTTCATATTCTCTCAAATCCAATGACAATATATCTTCCAGCTGCATCACCGTACATTTTTCATTCAGGAACCCATAATAGTTCCCACTATCCTCCAATATAACGATTGGCATATCAAACACGGTATCCAGACCTTCTAAATCCTGCCACAATTTTTCTATGCACCCTGCATCACCAACCGCCAATATTTTAATGGCCATCCCCTCCATAACCTCTGCCTTTCTACATATATCCCATTTTCCTTGTAAAACCATATCCCTCGGCCTATTTCATGGCTCGGACAATCCCTCTCCGAAATTCACCATCAACCCAACTATCCAAATCATCCTTAAAAAACATATAACCTCTTGTTGTTGCAGTCGTAAATCCATGCGTTTCGAAAATCTTTTTGATATCTTTTTCTGCATTCTTTTTATGATAGGCACAGACAGCACATTTTAGGTTTCTGCTCTTTCTTAATAGTTTAGAGGCACCTTTTAATGCAGCGTTTTCTGAACCCTCGATATCCATTTTTATAAAATTTATTTCTTCTTCTTTCACAATACTATCAATGCTCACATACCCTCCCTCACTTTTTTCCCCTAGCATCCCTTCAATAATCACTACTTTTTCCTTCCAAGGCCTGAAAGTCTGCTCTAATGCTTCGACCCAATGATGTCCACATTCCACAAGATATACCTTCCCTGCCTTTTCAACAATCCCCAATGCAAAATTGCCCTCTGCCACTCCAGCATCAATAACGACATCCCCCTCACAAACATCAAATCCTTCCCCCAGATAACAATGCGGGGACTCCTGATCCTGCTCCATCCTTGCAAAGTTAGCCTGTACCGCCACGTTTTCTTTGGAATATCCCCGGGGGTAATACATCCGCTTCCCATCCCAATCAACATAATGCATTTTACAGGCCTCATCGTAGAAAACCATACTTACTTTGCCTGCCCCAGCATATTTATCCGCAAATTCCTGGTTATATGTCGTTATCCATCCCCGTTCCTTAATCCTTGGTATGATTTCCAAAATTTCTCTGTCTTCACTGTCTGAATAATTCTGAAGGATTTTTTTTATGATTGTCTCGTTCTCATGCCTGCTTATCTTTTCCCACTCGGAATGTGTTCTCCTGTTCCTTTCGTGTAAATATCCATTTTCTTGGATTAACTCTTTATTTTCTGCCTTTAAGAAGATAGATTGGAATTTCATGCATTCCATAATAAAAAATTCAATCCCATCTGATAAAGTTTCTCCTTTTAAACCCTCTATAAAATCATATACAAATTTATTGATTGCTACTTCTGGAAAATTTGCTTTTATTTTCAGGAAAAGCAGTAGGAACTTCTGATACAGGTATTTCAGGTCACATACATCAATGACGTCAAATTTACGGATATTTTCCATCAACCCTAATATCTCCTCTATCCCCCGTATAGCGTCCCTCCCTACCAAGCGGTTCTGTTTCCTTTTATAGGGAACCTGCATAACTGCCCCACTCCCTTGCTGGCTGATTGGGGTTCCCCCTATATTCTTCTGGATATAACCCACCATCTCAAATACACGATGCTGCCAAGTCAATTCCTTGTCTGCACGCTCTTTTCCGACAGATGCTATCTGCCCTGCCATTCCTCCATTATCCAACAGGGTTTTTACCTTCCCTGGCAATCTGTCCAAATCCTCCAGCGAATAGACAACCAGCTCCTTCCCATCTTCAAAATTCCCATCAATATATTTGCTTCCGTCTGTCAGCGCTACCGTCCCGCTAAGCATTGCAGATGCAATCCGTTCCTGAAAGCCTGCTTTGAACCATGGCATGACATTAAGTGATATTTTAGCATTTGCGACAGCCTTACGGGCAACATAAGAATTCCCCTCTTCAATCACAAGATTTTCTTTTTTAGGGCTTTCAAATGCTTCCCATCCCTTCCCGAATACATGAACCTTTATGCCATGCTCCACCAAGACGCGTATTACTTGATCCCTGTAATAATCCCTTGCATACCTATCTATAAAAAGAAACTCCCCAACCAACTCCTTAAATTCCTCTTCCGATACCCATATCCCGAAAAAGTCTATCGCACGTTCCAGGCACATTTCAATTGGTTGTTGGGGGTTTTGGATGATGTCTTTTACCATAAACTTTGCAAATTCTTTTAGGACCCCCTCATCCTGCAGAAGCCTATTCTGATACACATCATCCGCTTTCATGTAGCTCCCTGTAAATATTACATCAATACTGCGCTCCTTAAAAGGAACCTGTTTCGTACTATAACTGCCAGAGAGCGGAATATATTTCACATATTTTATATTTGGATAATACCGACGGATATATTCCTCATGCAGTGCATCACATACAAAGACAACCGCTCTTGCATCTATTTTTTTTAAACGTCTATCATGCGCTGCCGGATGGTCACACAAATATGTTATGTAACATGCGTTTTTTAGTTTCGATACGACCCTGTCTTTTATGTCCATATTGATGGCATTATAATCAAAAATAAAATCAATTCCCATCCCACTGTTTACTATTTCCTCGAACTGGAACAAATAGGATTCCTCCATCGTATCCAAAACGATTGTATGGAACCCTGCCAAACGGAATCCTATTTCAACCTCATCAATATAATACCGCATTGCATCATACTGCGATTGGCCTTTCATTAACAAAATATGAGCCATGTTCCATCCTTTCTTAGGTAACCTTCCCTATCAATACGCTAAACCCATTGCTGCCAGCAGTTCTTGTAATCGGCCGGTATCCAGCCATTCTGTATTTGTGCCAGAATTATACTCAAACCCATCCGCCAATTTCTTCCCTCCTGGCTGGATGTTATCCTGGTTCCACCATTCCATATGGGGATATACAATGAAATGCTTTCCGTACTCGTAGGCATTCATAGCATCTTCCCGCGCCACCATAATCTCATGAAGCTTTTCCCCTTCACGGATCCCTACTTCCGGCATCTCGCAGCCTGGCAGTATGGCTTGTGCAAGATCTGTAATCTTAAAGGATGGGATCTTGGAAATAAAAATCTCCCCGCCTCTGGCCTCTTCCAATGCTTTAATCACCAGTTCCACACCCTGTTCCAGGCAAATCCAAAAACGGGTCATACGATGGTCTGTAATTGGCAGCTTATTTTCACCCTTGGCAGCAAGGCTTCGGAAAAACGGGATGACAGAACCGCGGCTCCCCGCTACATTCCCATAACGGACAACCGAAAAATTACTGTCCTTTTTCCCTACATATGCATTTGCCGATACAAACAGCTTGTCCGACACTAGTTTGGTACCCCCATATAAATTGACGGGGTTGACTGCCTTATCTGTAGAAAGCGCAACAACCTTTTTCACCCCGCAATTCAGCGCCGCATCTATGATATTCATCGCCCCATTGATATTCGTTTTGATTGCCTCTATTGGATTATATTCACAGGCTGGCACCTGCTTCAAGGCCGCCGCATGCACGACATAGTCCACGCCATCAAAAGCACGGTATAGCCTGTCCCTATCGCGTACATCACCGATAAAGAAGCGCAGCGTTTTTTTATATTTCTTTAATTTCTCCGCCATCAAAAATTGCTTATATTCATCACGGGAATAAATAATGATTTTTTTCGGCTCATAATGAGCCAAGGCATACTCTGTAAATGCATTGCCAAAAGAACCTGTTCCCCCTGTGATAAGAATGGCCTTTCCGTTCAACATAATCTTCCCTCCCTGTTATCCCGTTTCCAACCCTATTTTCCCGACTGTCTGACTGGTAAACTCTTCAACAATCTTGGCACATTCCTCCAAAAGCTCCATATACTTTTTTCCCTGCCTTGCCAGTTCAATCCCTTCCTCTTCTATGGCCTCCCGCCTAAAATACTGCCCAGAACGGATAATCTGTTCTGCCTCTATCATAGACTCGCGCAGCAACTCATAATTAGGGTTCTCCTCAATCTTTTTCCGGTTCCGTTTCACCCTTTTTAAAACCTTGAGATACTCCTGTTTATCCACATTGCCCTTCCTGCACAGCTTATCTAACTGCCCAAATATTTTCTTCCCCTCTCGTGCCAGGTTGGCAATCTCATGAACCTTCTTAGGGGTATTCTGAAAATACACACTTATTTTCTCCTGTTCTTCTTTGGAAAATGCTGGCTCCAGGCTGTCAACACAAGACTTGATATCAACCTCTTTCCTGCATTCTTGTTCAATCACCTCTGCCAAGGACATCAATTTTGTCCCTTCTATCTTAGCGCCCCCCTCTGTAGCGTTGATAAATTCAACTTCATGCCCAGCGGCCCACCATTCGATGTATTTTTCAAACCATTTACGGTACTCATTTAGGTTTGTTAAAGTCGGCAATTCCTCCACATAATTTCCCGGAACCTTAATGAATTTTTCCGTATCTTCTTTTGGCATCACTTCCTGGAAGGTTCCATCTGCATGGGATTTATTATCGGTATAAGCCAAATCCTGGCCTACGAAAATAATTTTCCGGATGCCAAGATGGCAAGCTAGGGAAAATGCCAGGGTAGCAACAGAACCTCCTACGGGAAACCCTTCTAATGATTTCTGGTTCATCTCAAACAGCGCCTTAACATACCTATAACCTTCATCATAAAAGAATTTCTTTCCTGTATGATAATCCATAACAGAATGTGCTGCTGTCACCTGGGTCAGAAGGGGGATTTCCCTTGCCTCTTCTATTTCCACCAATTCTAATGGTTTAAGGCCGTCCAATGTTGCAAACATATCTGGCACAATTCCTTCTTTTAGAAGCGGTTTCACAGCCGTATCCACTGCAATAATAAATGATTTATCCTTTGCCCGCCTCAATTCCTTTATGTTTTTATTCAGAGATGGCCCTGCCGACACCACGAAAGCCGGAATATCAGCTGGAATAACATTCAAAAGCTGGAATGCTTTGTAACCCGTTCGGACATATTTTACATTATTGTAAAAATTCTCTGCCTGGTAATGGGAAAAGAGCATCTGAGTCCCCAACCCGAAATTATATTGCCCTGATTTTTCTAACAGCATTTTTATAAACCAGTTTACCTGCTCCTTACATAGTTCCACATAATTCGGCAAGACAAAATATTTCATTACGGGGATTTTATCCCCAGACAGCATGGCAGCAACCATGCTCTCCAACCCATCCTCATTAATTCCTTCCACAATGAAAGCAATCGTCTGCCTTCCAAAAATCTTTTCAAAGTCTATCCTCCCCAGCTGCTTATAAAACACGGAAAAAAGCGGCTCATAAAGCAAGACAACAACGCTTTCATCCGCCTGAGCCAACAGCTCTTCCAAATAATAAATATTCCCCATCCCCAGCACAAAGACGGGTGCATATGGAACAATCTTACCCAATACAGAAATCTGGTTAAGGGGATGAGCCTTAGGATTGCGGCGCCCTGACAGGTACAGCCTCCGCCCTGCTTTCTGAATGGCCAGTATCTGTTCTCCTGTGAATGCCGTCTCTTCCTCCAGAACAACCTTTTCTTTCCCTAACAGCCCCTCTTTCTTTTCCTCTATAATTTCACATATACCTGGAAACTGCTCCTCCAATATCCTAAGGTTCTTGCGCCTCAACTCTTCCAACCTACATGCTCTCCTTTTCCTTGAAATATTCTTCTGAAAGAAACATCTCCAAATACCCTACAATGCCCTGTTCCAGCGCATCCATCATCAGCACATTATCATGCTCCCTAAGCGCCGTCTCGCAGTCCTTTAGAATATCTATCAAATTTCCATATACTTCTTGTGCAAATACAGACTGCTGGCTTTCCAGAAACCATTGGACAAATTCCTGGATTTCCGGAAATACCGACTTGCTGTTTTCAACATAATTATTATTACGCTGGTAGGTTGCAGCAAAGCCCAAAAACATAATTTCTTCATATAAATTCTGTATTTTTTCCTGCATCCGTCCTCCTTCTGCCCCAGATAAAAAAACCAGCCATAGCTGGTTTTTTTATCCTGCTTATATGGCAGATTACTGTAGCAATGACAACACGCCCTGCGTAGCCTGGTTTGCTTGTGCAAGCATTGACTGCCCTGCCTGAGCAAGAATATTGTTCTTGCTGTATTCCACCATTTCAGACGCCATATCTGTATCACGGATCCTGGATTCTGCCGCCTGTGTATTCTCTGCTACATTATCCAGATTTGCAACTGTATGCTCTAAACGGTTCTGGATTGCACCAAGCGCTGAACGCTGAGTGGATACAATATTAATGGCTGCCTGAACTGCCTTCAAAGTAGCATTTGCTTTATCATAATCTAACACCGTAGGAGCTGAAAATGTGACTTTGGAACCAAATCCCCCAGTTGTTGTGGTAATTATCTTTGCATTTGAAAGAAGGTTATCCCAAGCGTCACTTAACAATCCACCATATTTCTCACCAAGCATCGAAGCTCCGCTTGCCGCTGTCGGCATTGTTGAACCAATTTTCGTATCACTCAAGAAATAAGTTCCTGCAGAACCCCGCCCTACCATACTGTCCTTATATGCGTCTTTGCCCGCCTGTATCACTTTATCTTTAAATGCAGACATGTTACTTGCAGCGCCCATCTTTATATCATAATCATAATCCACGCCCATATAGGTCATCTTATTATAAGATACCGATGTCTGGCCTTTAAAATATGCAAAATCCTTCAGTCCAAGCGAATTAGCATTCATACTATCAATCTTAATGCTAATCCTCTGGTCTGCATTAGCGCCAACATGAAGGTTCTTATCTTTGAAGCTTCCATCTAACAAGTTCTGCTTATTAAACTGCGTTGTCTCCGAAATCCTGTCAAGCTCTTCTGTCAAAGCAGCCAATTCCTCATCAATTGCCTCGCGGTCAATCTCCTGGTTTGTATCATTAGCGCCCTGTACTGCCAGTTCGTGCATACGCTGCAAAATAGAATGCGCTTCGTTCAACGCACCTTCTGCCGTCTGAATCAAAGAAATACCATCCTGTGCGTTTGTAGACGCACGGTTCAAGCCGCGAACCTGGCTCCTCATTTTCTCAGAAATCTTAAGCCCTGCCGCATCATCTGCTGCACGATTAATCTTATAACCAGATGACAACTTCTCAGATGACTTTGCCTGCCCGCTTGTGATTACCCCTAATTGACGGTTAGAATTCATCGCCGTAAGATTGTGTTGGATTACCATTGCCATAATATTTTTCCTCCTTGTTTTTGATGTGCCTGCCCGCCTATGGCTTTACATTCGGCAGGCCAGTTGTTGCCTTTTTTATCCGGCAACCATGCTGCAAATCCGTTTGCATGCATTTTTTCTCCTCACACAGCATCCTTCCCAAAAAGTCTGCCATGCAAATCGACTTCCTCAAAGCCTTTCCGCCATGCGGTTCGGCTATTTATAATAAGCAGAAACCCTCGGCATCTCTGCATTATTACCATCTTAATTTTTCTAACCTTTTTCAATTTTTCTTAAAAAGGCTATATTATTTGAAACTCCATTTTCCATTACACTTTCTGCATCCACTAACGCGCCTACTTTACCCGCCATACCTCCTCAACGGGTTGTTCCGTGCCGCCTCTTCCCTTCTGGCACGTTTCCGCTCTTCCATCAGAATCGCCTTAATCTTCTCCTTCGCTTCCGCTGAAAGTTCCCTATCCTTATGGTACTTCACTTCATTCCCTGGGTCTGCCGCCATGCCGTGCTTTTCTAACGCCGTGCTCCTTACAATATTCATAGACCTCGGCGCATCCACCAGCACATGCATATTATTTGCACTTCCCCCAGTGAACACCACTTTCACATGATCTCCCACCAGCAGGTACTCCCCTGCCTTCACTGTTAATTTCAGCATAAGAACCTCCTTGTTTTTCTAATTCATTTCCCATATGAACGCCTACTCGCCTGAACCCATTTCCAACCGAAATGGCTTGTTGCCCAAACTCATCAATCTACTATAGAATGTTGTATGGCAGGTGGCATGGCACACCAGCCCCTAGGTTTGGAACCTGGGCCAGTTGTTATGGAATAAAACATCTGATGAGAACAGGAGGTTTCAGAAAATGGGCGCTACACAGCCAATTAGAAAAACAGAGGACATTAACGCACTCAAAAACTATTTTCTCTATGAAAAGCGCAGCCTGCGCAATTACTCCATGGTATGCTTGGGTATTAATTCTGCCCTGCGGATCAGCGACTTGCTCTCCCTGACCTGGGGCGATGTCTACAATTTTACAGATGGCCACTTCCGGCAGCATATTTCCATCACTGAGCGCAAGACGGGAAAGAAAACACAGATTGCATTGAACGCAAACGTTGTAAAAGCCCTCAGGCTGTACAAAAACAGCCTTCCAGGGATAACAGGGGAAGCCTTTATCTTTCCTGGTCGGGGCGGGAAGAAGCCGCTGAGCCGCTGCCAGGCCTACCGCATTCTGAGCTCTGCCGGGCGGGCGCTGCATTTTGAGACAACCGTCAGCTGCCATAGCCTGCGCAAGACCTTTGGCTACCATGCCTGGAAGATGGGCGTACAGCCTGCTGTCATAATGAACATTTTCAACCATTCCTCATTCCAGATTACAAAACGTTATCTTGGAATTGAGCAGGATGACATGGATCAGGTATTTCTGGAAATAAACCTATAAGAAGGAGATAGAAAAGATAGAACTTCCGCGCAAATGCCATAAGGCAGTTATGCCTATAGGCACAGAAAATTACAATCACCTGCGGGAGTACAAACTGAAAAGAAGCGTAATCAACCCAGAAACCAGAAAATTCTGAATTATTCAGATTATTCAGCCGCTGGGTTATTTGACGTGGGATTGCGCAAGGCCTTTGAACCCTTCTAAAGCGCCAAGCAACATAAAATATAAAAATTCAAAAAGAAAAGCACAAAGATATCGTGCCGGAAGCCGCTTTTTAAAAAAATTTAAAAAATTTCATTTTCACTGTTAAGTATTATGGGTTCGGTACGATATATTAAGTGTAAATAAGGATGCAACATAATATAGTAGATTGTTGCATCTTTATTTGTTGTCTGCATTTTTTTCAAAATTATACCCACAGCAAATAAAATTTACTGTAAATATCCATTTTATACTAAGGAAACAAATTTTTCAGCAGCATGGCCAATCGTCTCATCAGGACGGCAGGCAGGCTGCTAGCATTTCTTCCCATGCGCAGGCGATGCCAATTAAATTTTACCAAGAGACAGGGAATGGATTTTGATTTACGTCCTGGAATATTAGGAAGGCTAAATACACTAAAGAATAAAAAAGCCCACAAAGCCGGCATTTTTACTGGCTCTGTGGGCTTTTGCCCTAAAATTTCTATATATTCTATTCTATGCTGGCCTCTGGTTTGCCAGCTTATGGATCCGGATACAGTTTGGCTGGTCAATGGCAATGGGCTTTCGGTCCATCAGGAAGTACTTCTTCTCATAATCCACCTTAAAGGTTGTAATCTCATTGGTATCATGGTTCAGGCTTACAAAATGCTTCCCATCCGGAAAGATTGCAATGGTCTTAGGATAGTCCCCACTGATGGCGGCTGCGCACATCTTGCTCAGAAATCCGGTTTCCTGGTCAATCGAATAGATCACCACCGAATTAATCCCTGCATTGGAGCAGAACAGGTACTTCCCATCCACAGTGACTTCAATGTCTGAAGCCCCGCAGTTCCACTTTTCTTCCTCAATCACAGTGGGGATATTCTGTATCTTCTCAAACACGGGTCCCTGGGGAGCGCACTCATAACGATACACGTCAATATCATTGCTCTCCTCACACAGCACATAGGCATAGGAGCCATCTGGCGTAAAACGGAGCATCCTTGGGGAAGATTTCATATGGCCACGGAGAATATCTGCAATCCGCAGCTTCCCACGCTCATAATCAATATGGTAAATCTTTACCTGGTCCAGCCCGCCGTCCACAGCGCAGAGGTATTTCTCCCAGGGAGTCAATTTCACACAATTCACATGGGGGCGGTAATTGCGCTCCGCAATGCTCCTGCCCATGCCAGTATGGAAAATGCCATCGGCAATCTCTCCAATACTGCCATCCTCATTTAACCGCATCATAGAGACACGCCCGTCATGGTATCCGCCCACAAACAGGTAACGGTTTTGCTTATCCACATCCACAAAGCACCCCCGCATACCGCCAATCCATTTCTCATTCATAAACTCCAGATCCCCATTGGGAAGGATCTTAAAGGCTGCCACTCCCTCATCTGCTATGGAATACAGGAATTTCCCATTTGCAGAGACAGTCAAATGGGAAGGGTTGCTGATGGGCACCACAGTCCGCTCTTCCATGCTGCCATCCTCCACATTCACATCATAAACATGGATCCCTACGCTGCTGCCATGGGTATACGTCCCCACATATGCTACATATCTGTCTTCATTCATCTGCCTGTTCCTCCTTTTGGTTCCTGCGCAAAATATCATATTTTGCCAGTTTCTGCCCTAAATCAATATATAAAATCTGCTTAGGATGGGGTGCCGATTCCATTGGATTCCCTTCCTCATCCTGGATTTCCTTTACTGTCACCGGAATATTCCTTCCATCCGGCTTCATGACCTCAATGGTTTCCCCAACGGAAAACTTGTTCTTCTGCTGTATCTGGTACAATCCTGCGTCATTCTCCCCCTCCACCATTCCCAGATACGTAGACTCCTTCACATAAGTACTCTCACCATAAATCTGCGATTCTTCATCCGGCTTCCCAAAGAAAAAACCTGTGGTAAAAAGCCGGTAGGTACATTGGGCAATCTGGTTCAGATACCAGGGCATATTACCCTCATAGGCCTCCCTGCCCGCAAAATAATCATCAATAGCCTTCCGATAGGTCCTGGCCACTGTAGCCACATAAAGGGCTGTCTTCATCCTGCCCTCAATCTTAAAGCTGTCAATCCCAGCCTCCACCAATTCCGGAATATGCCCGATCATGCACAGATCCCGGGAATTAAAGAGAAAGGTTCCCCTGTCATTCTCATACACGGGCAGATATTCCCCCGGCCTGGTCTCCTCCACCACAGCATACTTCCAGCGGCAGGGATGGGTACAGGCTCCCTGGTTTGCATCGCGCCCCGTAAAATAATTGCTGAGCAGGCAGCGCCCCGAATAGGAAATGCACATAGCCCCATGGATAAAGGCCTCAATCTCCATTTCCTCGGGAATCTCCCTGCGGATCCCGGCAATCTCCTCCAGGGAAAGCTCCCTGGCTGCAACCACCCGCTTCACGCCCAGCCCATGCCAAAACCGATATGTCCCATAATTCGTATTATTGGCCTGGGTGGAAATATGCACCTCAATCTCTGGGCAGGCCTCCCGCGCCAGCAAAAAAACCCCTGGGTCAGAAATAATCAGCGCATCTGGCTTCATCTCCTTCAACTCTGTAAAATATTCCCGAACCCCTTCTAAATCTTCATTATGAGCCAAAATATTCGCTGTCACATAAACTTTTGCCCCATGGGAATGGGCGAATGCAATCCCTTCCGCCATATCCTCCATGGAAAAATTCTTCGCCTTCGCCCGCAGCCCATAGGCCTCGCCGCCAATATACACTGCATCTGCACCGAAGACTACAGCAACTTTCAATACCTCAAGGCTGCTGGCCGGCACCAGCAATTCCGGTTTCTTCATCCCTGCTCCCTCTCTCCTCTGGACATACTTGCTGCCTCCTCACACTAACTGTTACCCCATCCCCCACCGTCAATACCGAAGTAGCCATTTCCTCCATATGGGTTAATTCATACAGATACTCCCGCATCCTCTTATGGATTGTCCGGTCCCTCCGAGCCACTGCAAACCGGGACTCAATCACCGTCCCATCCTGCAGCACATTATCTGACACCAGAACGCCTCCCGGTTTCAATAGCCGCATTACTTCCGGCAGGAAATGGATGTACTGCCCCTTGGCCGCATCCATAAAGATAAAATCGTAAGGCTCCAGCAGCCCCTTCATTACCTGTGCCGCATCCCCCTCGAATAATCTTATCACATTATCCTTCCCTGCACGCAAAAAATTTTCCTTTGCCACAGAAATTCTTTTCCCATAATTCTCTATGGTATCAATCCTGCACTCCACTGGATTGTAATGCTCCATCAAAAGCGCCGAAAAGCCCACTGCCGTCCCCACCTCCAAAATACGCCTTGGACAGTTCATAGACAACAGGAGCTTCAACAGGCTCTGGGTTTCCTTCCGGATCACAGGCACATGGGTGCGGCGGGCCTCTGCCTCAATTTCAGATAAAAGAGGGGCATTTCCCTGATCCAGGGAATTAATATAAGTCACAAAACGCTCTTCCACTATCATTCTTCTGTATCCTCAGCCCCCTCTCCAGCCAGCACCTGGATCATTTCCTCTGCGGTCTGGGAGGTATTCAATGTATAAGTGCCTTCCTTCAGCTTATCCGCATAAGCAGACAGGCGAAGCTGTATGGTAAATAGGAGGCCGTTGTCCACAAGCCTTTTCTCTTCCAGCCTGCTGCCCAGCTCCAGGCTGGACATTCCCTTTTCTACCCGCACAGCCACATCCCGCCCTGGCGAAACATCCATTGCAGGCTCTGTAAACACACGGTAGCCCATATCATAGGCAATGCCCCCAGCCTTTAAAAGCACAAATAGGATCAATACCATAACTAAAATATTCAGGGAACTGCTTAATATGCTTAGAGCCATTTTACTGTCCTTCATAGCTTCCCTCCTTATGCACCTCCCCCAGCCAAACTGCCTCCTAGGCCTTAATAGAGTTCAAAGCCCAGTTCAAAATCCATTTCCATCATCAGGCTGTAATTGATATGCTGCACAAGCCGGCAAAGGGCAAGCTCCGCGCTCAGGTATTCATTCACATAAGGCTCCGACCGCAAAGGGGCAAACTCCCCTTCCAAACGGTCTACTTCTGTAAACAAATCCACATCCCTGCGCTTTTGCATCTCAAAGTTCCGCCTGCGGAACTCATTGACCGCCCGCTCTTTTTCTGGGTCTTGCTTGATCACCTCCAGCATCCTTCGGTATTCCTTATATTCCTGGCTTTCCTTCACCTTGTTTACCAGGCTTTTTAAGATTTCTTCCAGTTGATCGTCCATACCTTACCTCCGTCTGTGCCCCTGTTAAAATTATACCTCCATGATAATAGGCATGATCATCGGCCTTCTCTTTGTCTTTTTCCAGACAAATTCCCCCAGCTCGTCCTTGATCTCCGTCTTGATCCTGCCCCAGTCAGTAATCCGCTTCTCCACACAGTAGCCCATCGTCTCTTCCAACAGCTTCCTGGCCTCATCCATCAGGCTTTCAGAACCGCGGACATAGACAAAGCCGCGGCTGACAATATCTGGGCCTGCCAATACCTGCCCGCTGCCGGACTCTAAAGTCACAACCACAATGATGATTCCATCCTCCGCCAGATGCTGCCTGTCCCGCAGGACAATATTCCCTACGTCCCCGACGCCCAAGCCGTCCACCAGAATATCCCCCACCGGCACCTGCCCGGTCACCTGGGCGCTTTCGCCATCCAATTCCAGCACATCTCCAGAAGACAGGATAAAGATATGATCCTTATCATAGCCAAGCTCCTGGGCAATAGTCTGATGGGCACGCAAATGCTTGTACTCCCCATGGACGGGGATCGCATATTGGGGCTTCACCAGAGAATAGATCAGCTTGATCTCCTCCCGGCAGGCATGGCCTGACACATGGGCATCCTGAAAGATCACCTCCGCTCCCTTCCGGAACAGTTCATTGATCACATTGGAAACGGCCTTTTCATTCCCAGGAATGGGATTGGAACTGAAAATAATCGTGTCATTGGGTTGAATGGTCACCTTTTTATGGATATTGGCCGCCATCCGCGACAGGGCCGCCATGGATTCCCCCTGGCTCCCGGTAGTGATCAGCACCGTCTGCTCACTAGGATAATTTTTCAGCTGCTCAATGTCAATCAGGGTATTCTCCGGAATCTGCAGGTATCCCAATTCCGTGGCCGTAGTGATGATATTCACCATACTGCGCCCTTCCACCACAACCTTACGCCCAAACTTATAGGCTGAGTTGATGATCTGCTGCACCCTGTCCACATTTGAGGCAAAGGTAGCGATGATAATCCTGGTATTGGGATGGTCTGCAAAAATATTGTCAAAAGTCTTCCCCACCGTACGCTCCGAATTGGTAAAGCCAGGGCGCTCTGCATTAGTGCTGTCGCACATCAGAGCCAGCACCCCCCGCTTCCCTATCTCGCCAAAACGCTGCAGGTCAATGGCGTCCCCAAAGACTGGCGTATAATCCACCTTAAAGTCCCCTGTATGCACAACCGTCCCTGCTGGGGAATAGATTGCAAGAGCCGCCGCATCCTGGATACTGTGGTTTGTCCGGATAAACTCCACCCGAAAACAGCCAAGGTTGATATGCTGTCCATATTTTACCACCTTGCGCTTCACCTTAGTCAGCATATTGTGCTCCCGCAGCTTGTTGTCAATAATGCCAATGGTCAGCTTCGTGGCATAAATCGGCACATTGATCTCCCGCATCACATAAGGGATTGCGCCAATATGATCTTCATGGCCATGGGTGATAAAAAATCCCTTTACCTTCTCAATGTTATTCCGCAGATAAGTGATATCCGGGATCACCAAGTCAATGCCCAGCATATCATCTTCCGGGAAAGACAATCCGCAGTCCACCACAATAATACTGTCCTCGTATTCAAAGGCAGTAATGTTCATTCCAATCTGCTCTAATCCTCCCAGCGGAATGATTTTCAATTTTGAGTTTTTTTCTTTTTTCAAATCGCACCTCCTAATAACAGGCAGATACCCTTCCGTCCCCGCTCCATTTCGGGCATCGGCCTGCTTCCTTTCTTTTATTAATTCCGCAGCCATTTCTCCAGCCATTTTCCAGTATTGCATATCCCACTGGAAAATTACGCCCTCGCTGCTGGCGGTAACCCAAAAATACGCATTAATGCTGTCATATGGCAGCATTAACCCTCTTTACAGGCAATTTACATGGCAAAGCCTACGTCATCCAACATTTCTTCAAATATCTTAGACAAATATTCCAATTCTTCCTCGGATTCCACCATCTCATACATAGCATCTTCTCCCTTTTCCTGGGATACATCCTTTAAAATAAAAGCGTCACAGTCGCCCTCTTCTTCTTCCGCCACCAATAGATAGTCCGCTCCATTGATCCGGGTCTGCTCTATCACAAAAAACTCTATAGCCTCCCCATCCTCAGGAGACTGAAAAGTCACTTTTTCCATATTCCTGCCAATCCTTTTCTATTGCCCAAGCAAACTACTCCACAATAAAATACGAAAAAGAGCTCCGCTTACGGAACTCCCGCGCCAAAGCGCAGCCGCTCCAGCGCCAATCTTCCTATCCCTGTTCTGCCTGAAATGCCAGGGAATCCAGATATCCCTGTAAAATCAACACAGCCGCAATCCTGTCCAAATGGGCTTTGCGCTCCTTCCTCGGCACACCGCCTTCTTCCAGGCTCCTGTCCGCTGCTACTGTAGTCAGACGCTCATCCCACAAAACCACAGGAAGGCCGCATCTTTTCTCCAGCATCCCCTGAAATTCCAATGTCTTCTCACAGCGCTCCCCTTCTGTGTTATTCATATTCTTGGGAAATCCCAGCACGATTTTCTCCACCTGATATTCCTCTGCCAGGCTTTGGATCCTGGCCAATGTCTGGCGAAGCTTCCCTGGCGATTTCCTTCCAATCGTTTCAATTCCCTGGGCAGTCATCAATAAGGCATCGCTAACGGCAACGCCCACCGTCTTAGACCCAAAATCCAGACCCATTATCCGCATATGCGCCTCCTATTTCCAGGCTCCATTTCCCGTGACCGAGGGCATTGCGCCCTCTGCCCAATCCACATCAATCCTGCTGTCACCGGCACCCTTGCCCCGTACCAGGCGTACTGTGCCTGCGCCCCGCACCGCCTCCTATGGCGCATCTCCACGCGCACTGGCATGTACATGCCCTTATTTCCAGCCATTGTTCTTAATGTACTGGCGTAAAATCTCCTCCACCAGCTCGTCCCGCTCCACCTTCATAATCAGGCTCCTGGCATTCTTGTGGCTGGTGACATAAGTCGGGTCGCCGGACATAATATAGCCCACAATCTGGTTCACCGGATTATAGCCCTTCTCCCGCAAAGCGCTGTATACTACTTCCAGCACATCATCTACCTTTATCTGCTGCTCCTTTTCTACTTTGAAATATTGAGTGTTGTTTTTATCCTGCATTTTTTCACGCCCTTATTTTCTGCTCTTTCGTTCCTACAAAGATTCCTTTTATCTATTCTAATATAAATGTAAGGAAAATTCAATCTATATTTTTTTATTTTGGCCTTTTCCACTTTATGCTGATCCCATTCGCCTTCCATTGATTGTTCCTTTCCGTATATTCCGTCACCAAAAGGTATTGAAATTCATTGGAAGTCTTCAAGGCGTCATACACATAGCGCAGCGGAATACGGCTGCGGTTTTTGTCCGGGTCGCCTGGCTCCGCCAGGAAAACCGTCCCATCCTCCTGGTACAGCCAAATATTGACATAATGCCCTGGCGTATCCTGCCAATAAGCATTATCTTCATAGCTGCTGACCAACACAATGGCAGATTTTGCCTTTGCCATCTGCTTTTTAAATTTCTTGTAGCTGCTGGGCTTGCGGTACAGCTTACAGGAAACGCCGCAGATTTCCAGGGAAGACTTGATATCCCTCCAGTCAATGGCCCCAATAGCGCCAGAAGGCGAGTAATCCGACACTGCTTTGGCATGCTCAAACATATCCAGGGGCGACACTTCATAAGGCGACAGGGTATTATAAATATTCGCCATACAGCAAAGCCCGCATCCAAATCCCCCAAAGGGATTCCCCTCTACCTTAAAGCGGCACCAGGAGCCTGACCATGGAATCCTGGCTTTCCAGGATTTCGGTCCCTGCAAAAAGGAATAGACATCCTCATCCTTCAGGGAAAATGCTGCAATCAGGTCTTCCTTATCCTGCTGTGTCAGGCTTTGTGAGAGCCATAGGCTGGTGCCAGCATAAATGCTGCCTTGCTCCTGCACTGACGGCTCCTCCCCTGACTGGAGCTGGAACCGCCGTACCTCTGTTACTTCTTCTTTTTCCTGAATGCCGTCCCTATCGCAGCCTACCGCCATCATCATCAAAAAAAGAAAAGCCATAAGCCCAGGGAAAGCAATCCATCGCGCAGATCTATGTTGGTTCATTTATTTCCTGCCTCTCTGTAGTTTGGAAATTCGGATCCTGTGCGAATAAGGCCTTGCCTTTTTGCAGGCAGGCAAATTTGCACAATATAAATTGATTTTACAACAGAATGGGATTTTGTTCAATATGGAAAAAAGAGATTTTTTTGAATCAGAGGATTTAATGATACTATTCTTGGCCAATGTCAGTAACTTTAGGGATTTATTGGCTGGCAATGGGGGATGGATTTGAGGCCATCAGGGCGGATCCGGGACGTAAGAGGCTGCCCTTGTTCCAGCGTTCAGGGATTAAGAGTTTCTAAGCAGTCCCTGTGAAAGCTGTAAACAGCAGAGATTTGCGGACACGGATGTCCGCAAAAGCAATAAAGTAATAAACTAAAAAACATTTGAAAAAAACAGCCCTCCTGTATTACAATATCCATAACCATTATATTATAGAAAGGAAACATATCTATGAAAAAACTTTTATTCGGGGCAGCTTATTACGATGAATATATGCCCTGCGAACGGCTGGAACAGGATATTGTTTTGATGAAAAAAGCCAGGATCAATACTGTCAGAATCGCAGAATCCACATGGAGCACCTATGAACCGCAGGAGGGATGCTTTGACTTTTCCCATGCGGAGAGAGTCATGAATGCTATGGAGGATGCAGGAATACAAGTGATTATTGGAACTCCCACTTATGCTATTCCCACCTGGATGGCCAAATCTTATCCGGATGTCCTTGCAGAAACAACGCAGGGAAGGGGCATTTATGGCGCACGGCAGATCATGGACATTACACATCCTGCCTACTTATTTTATGCAGAGCGCGTCATACGCAGACTGATGGAATGCACTGCCCACAGAAAATGCGTTATTGGATTTCAGTTAGACAATGAGACAAAACATTATGGGACTGCCGGGAAAAATGTGCAGGAGAAATTTGTAAAGTATTTACGGGAAAAATTTCACAATGACCTGGATGCTTTGAACCAGGCCTTTGGGTTGGATTATTGGAGTAACCGTATTAATGCATGGGAAGATTTTCCAGATGTGCGGGGGACAATCAACGGAAGCCTGGGCGCAGAATTTGAAAAATTCCAGCGAAGCCTTGTGTCTGCATTTTTAAGCTGGCAGGCAGAGATTGTACGGGAATATTGCAGGGAAGGGCAGTTTATTACCCATAATCTGGATTTTGAATGGCGGGGGCACTCTTTTGGCGTACAGCCAAAGGCCAACCACTTTCAGATTTCAAAATGCCTTACGGTTTGCGGCACAGATATTTACCACCCTTCTCAGGATGAATTAACAGGGACGGAAATTGCCTTTGGCGGAGACCTAATCCGCAGCTTAAAACAGGACAATTATTTGCTGTTGGAAACAGAAGCACAGGGATTCCCCAACTGGACGCCCTATCGGGGACAGCTGCGGCTCCAGGCATACAGCCATCTGGCTTCTGGCGCAAACAGCGTAATGTACTGGCACTGGCATTCCATCCATAACTCCTTTGAGACCTATTGGAAAGGGCTTTTAAGCCATGACTTTCAGGAAAATGACACTTATCGGGAAGCCTGTGAGATTGGGCGGGAATTTTCGGAAATTGGCAGCCATTTGGTAAATCTGAAAAAGAAAAACCAGGTAGCGATACTGGTGAGCAATGAATCCATTACCGCATTGGAATGGTTCAAGATCCAGGCAACCTCTTCGGACAATGAAAGCATCCGGTATAATGACGTAGTGCGCTGGATTTATGACGCTTTGTACCAAATGAATATCGAGTGTGACTTCTTGTGGCCAGAATCAGAAAATTTAATCCAGTACAAGGTGATATTTGTGCCTGCACTTTATGCCGCCCCTGACAGCCTGCTGCAGAAACTACAGCAATATACGGCTTCTGGCGGAACACTGGTAGCTACCTTTAAGACAGGATTTACAGATGAAAATGTAAAGGTGAGCCATAAGGTACAGCCACGCCTTTTGACAGGCTGCCTTGGAGTAAAATACCATCAGTTTGCTTTTCCAAAAAATGTGGGATTATGCGGGAAAGCAATAGGGGAAAATGGTGCCAATAATGCTGAGGCTTCTGTGTTTATGGAATTATTGATACCGGAAACCGCCGAAGTTTTGGCATATTACGGCCATTATAACTGGAAAGATTATGCCGCCATCACAAAAAACCGATATGGGGAAGGGACTGCCATTTACCTAGGCTGTATGACTGATGCAGATACATTAAAAAGCGTTATACATAATACACTCCAAGAAGCACAGGTT
This sequence comes from Lachnospiraceae bacterium, assembly GCA_910575035.1. Taxonomy (GTDB): domain Bacteria; phylum Bacillota; class Clostridia; order Lachnospirales; family Lachnospiraceae; genus Petralouisia. Next base: position 32,284 of record CAJTDL010000004.1, on the reverse strand, counting down.
CCAGTACCCCAAACCGCCTACCCGGTCATCCTTCGGAAGGGCATAAATGATTTTGGGAAAACCATACGGTATTACCTTAACTATTCAGGCGGCACACAGCAAATACGTTATGGGTATCATAATGGCAAATGCCTCTTAATATCAAAGGAACTATCCATGGAAAGCACTCTGGCTTCTACGGAAATAACCTTCGGAAGCACACTGACACTTCCTCCTTGGGGATTATGTATTATAGAGGAAAATGAAAGAGCAAAAAGCTGATTTTATATAAGTATGGTATCCCTGATTTAATTCCCCTAATAGCCCTTCCCTGCCTGGCAAACAAATGCATTTTCCATTTGTTTGCCACTTCCTTAACTTGGCAGGCAGCTAATGCAATAAAAGGATACACAATAATACGGATAAACTGCTCCTTACAGTTAAACCCAAACTGATGATACCCTGCACACCCTTCTGTTTCTGGATAATAATGATGAAAAGGCTTTCCCATAATAGGTAAAAGTCTTTGCGTCTGCAGTGGCAAGGCCGGCATAGTTGATTCCTTTCTCATGGGCGAATTCCAGAGCCCCAACCGCCTCCTTTTCCTCCGTTTCTGCAATGTAGCTTGTTCCCAGGCCGATCACGCTTATGCGGTCACCCGTCCTTCTGTTTGTCCTGTACTCCATTTTTGCCCTCCATTCAGAAATTATATAAAATTCACCACCAAACCGTTCAGAAAAGAGAATATCATTACATATGCCAGATATAGTACAAACCGCTTGATTCCCAATACAATCTTTACCGCTCCCAGATTCGTGATTTTCGTAGCCGGCCCAGTGATCATAAAAGCTGCGGCGCTGCCAAGGCTCATGCCGTCCATCAGCCACGTCTGCAATAACGGTATCGTCCCTCCGCCGCAGGCATAGAGGGGAACTCCGACAGTTGCCGCCATCAGAACCCCGAACGCTTCATTGCCGCCAAACAGGTTAGTCATCACATTCCCGGACACATATCTCTGAAACAGTGCGGATAAAGCAATACTGGCCAGAAAATACCATCCCGTAGCTTTTACATTCTGACCCATATTCTTAAGAAATCGTAACAGCAGATTAGAGTCTGTATCCCGGCTTTTAGATTCTTCAAAACCTTTAAAATTGAAAAAGGGACGATTGCGGTAAAAAAGCCATATAAACACTCCGTCAAAAACGCCACATAAAAAGCAGGATATGATACGCACAGCCAAAGCAGGCATCCCAAGAGCCGCGCTGTAAATAATCAGCTGTGGGTTCAGCAGGATGGAACTCATCATAAAGGCTGCCAGCCAGTCATCCCTGCGAGATCCATCCGCCGTTATGCTGCTTTTGGAAAATGAGGCGGCAATGGGGATGGTTCCATACATACAAAGAGGCGAGGCAATCCCTAACGCACTGACACTGACAATACCCAGTATTTAAAAATCCGTTCCAGCTGAACACTGAAATAGTACCAGAGGTAAACGGCTTCATGGTATAATATGTCAGTCATCTATACTCACCAGCTCATATTCCCAGGCCGATTTTTTCTGCCTGCTCCAGCGTATGCAGACCGTTTCTGGACTCAATCCTTTCAATCATGGACTGCCCATCCTCTGGCCCATAAACCAGATTCCGCCTGTTCCGCCGCTGTGGATATGGGATTTTCCTTCCGAAGAGGCGATGCCAATGGAAATATTTTTGATTGCCCCTCCAAAACCTGCCATGGAATGTCCTTTAAAATGGGACAAAAATAAGCGGTATCGCATTCCACAATGGTTCCCTTCAGAGACTGCACCAGTTCCCCGATCAAATCTGTCCGAAGATAGTTGCTGCCTGGTTCGCCGGTAAAAAGCTTTACGGCAATTCTGCTGGAGGGAGATGCTGACAGTGCCTGGTAAATGTTCATAAGACCCTGCGAACTGATATCCGTTGTCATATACACAACTGGCGTATCTGCTTTTTGCTCCTGCCACTCTGTAACTGGCGTCATGTCATTAGTTGCCATATCTTCCGAGGTAATCAACTCTGCAGGGCTGAAAGGCTTTACCAGATAATCATCTGCCCCCAGTCCCAATCCCCGGATCTTGTCGATATCTTCCTTTTTGGCCGTTACCATGATGATAGGCAGCCGTAGGTTTTTGCGCAGTTCCCGGCATACATCAAACCCTGTCTTGCCGGGGAGCATCACATCCAGCAGGATGGCATCATACCTTTTCTGTTTTTGCTTTTTGTTCTCCGGTAATCCCGTCAAAGGCCAGGTCGGTTTCGTATCCGTTTGCCTCCAGATAATCCCTCTCCAGTTCCGCAATCAGCTCATCGTCCTCTATGATCTGTATCTTCTCCATTGCGACCACTTCCTTTCCTTTATTTGCCCGTGATCGGACAAGGTGTGCCAGATACGCATTCAGCACAGTAGGGATCCCGCCAATCGTTTTCTGCCTCCGATTCCAACATCAGCTGCATCACAGACTGGAAATAATAGGTTGCGAAAATGTTCAGCGGCAAAAGCAGGTACGCAAGACCATAGATATGCATAATACCAGGAGCAATCTGCAATACGCTGTCTGTTGGGGACATGAATATTTTCACAAAAGTATTCGGGAACAAAAGTACTGAAGCTGTCCATAAAACATCAAAGACTGCAACTGTCCACAGGGAATATTTCCGCGTTTCTTTGATGCGCTCCCAATTATGCATGTTGTAGTTTTCAGAGATAATTGGCTGTGCCGCCTGTCCCACAGCATTGAAAACGTGGAGAAAATGATTAACTGCGGCGTACCCGCTTCTGGCGGGAGAATGTACGGTTGCCCACACTGCTGGAAGCTTAAGTTTGTCCCTTTCCGCTGTAAAAGCCGTTTCTGCCATACCTGCGGAAGCCCCTATGCCATGCAGCACACTACACCCATGTCCTTTAAACACGTCAATGTTACACATAGGCAATGTGTCTTTGCCATTGACAAAAACCTGAGGGAGTACCTCCTGGATAGCCGCTCACTGCTCGATTGCCTTTTCCATGCTGTGGCCAGTGCTGTTTCCCTCATGTTTTACAAATAGGACAAGTCCATGAATTTCACTCCTGGGTTTATCATGGTTCTCCACACCTTTTGCAGAGACTTAAAATGGAACCCACACATCCACTGCCTTATTTCAGAAGGCGGTTACAGTGACAATGGCTTTTGGCGTAACATCAGCCATTTCAACTATACATTCTTCCATAATGCTTTCCGCACTGCCCTGCTTAACGAAATGGAAACCAGGATTGGCCCTTCCTTTAAAAAAGCCAAAGCCCGCTGCTGCCAGGAGCACAGAGATGGATTCTATGTCTACACAAAGCCAAACAGATGCGACCCAAAAACGGCTGTAAAATACATCGGGCGTTATCTTGGCCGTTCTGTAATTGCCACTTTCCGGATCGATAAGTATGGCGGGGATTTTGTCACTCCCCATTACAGCCTCCATAAAAATGACAAATATGTGGGGAAAACGGCTCCGGTTATGGATTATTCCTTAGGAAGATGGCCTGTTCGGTGACGGTTTTGGCGAAGAAATCTTTTATATCTTCTGAATCCCATACCGCCTTTACGTCATGCACTGGCAGAAATTCATCTAACATATGTTCGGTAAATTTCTGCTTATTTTATGCCCCTCAAACCTCAGAATTTCCTGTAAAGAGAAAAAGAGCCTGGCAAGCAGCACAAAAAGTGCCGCTTACAAGGTTCAATGTCTTCTCCACCATCTTTCAGGCGGTATTATAGTGGCTTGACCGCTTTTTAGGAATGAAATCGCCCCACTGTGCATCATGCTCAAGCAAACAGATGGACCCGTGTCCCGGTTTAGCCATCCGTTTCCCTGTCCCATATACTTTCCTTACGGGATTGCCGTATTGCCGCGGCGCTATCTCCGGTCAGCTCCCAGCCTTCCGGCTCGGAACAGGTCCATCATTCGCTACTTTCCTTATATCCATCTCAATTTGTTGTTTGATTTTTGCTGTTGTGTCCATATGAGCCACCATCCTTTTTTAGATAAATTTATATTTTCACAATCGAGTACCAAACAACGAAAGCTGGCTGGCTGAATCTATTCCCGCTCCAGTTTCCCGGTATAAAGCTGATAATACATTCCCTTCTTTGCCAGCAGGCTCTCATGGTTTCCCCGTTCCACAATCCGTCCATGATCCAGTACCATGATCACATCTGAATTTTTGATCGTGGAAAGCCTGTGGGCAATCACAAATACTGTCCTGCCTTTCATGATCCAGTCCATACCATCCTGCACGATTTTCTCTGTCCGGGTATCAATGCTTGAAGTCGCTTCATCTAAAACCAACACCGGAGGGTTTGCCACAGCTACCCTTGCGATTGCCAGGAGTTGTCTCTGCCCTTGGGAAAGACTGCTGCCGCTGCTTTTCAGAACAGTCTGATACCCATCTGAAAGTTTCATAATAAATTCATGGGCATTTGCCAGCCTTGCGGCTTGTATCACCTCTTCTTCTGTAGCGTCCAGCTTTCCATAACGGATATTATCCATCACCGTTCCTGTGAATAAATGCGTATCCTGTAAAACAATCCCAAGAGAATGCCTCAAGTCTTCCTTCCTGATTTTATTAATGTTAATACCATCGTACCGGATTTTTCCATCTTGAATGTCATAAAACCGGTTCAGCAGATTGGTAATGGTCGTCTTTCCTGCACCTGTTGCCCCAACAAAAGCCACTTTCTGCCCCGGTCTTGCAAAAATCTCAATATCGTGCAGAACTGTTTTTCCATCGGTGTATCCAAAATCCACATGATCAAATACCACATCCCCCTGCATCGGCTGATAGGTAGTCGTATTATCTGCCTTATGATAATGCTTCCACGCCCACACACCGGTTCTATCCGGAACCTCGGCCAGATTTCCCTTTTCATCATAGCGTGCATTCACCAGCTTCACATATCCGCTGTCCTTTTCCGGCTCTTCATCCAATAGCCCAAAAATCCTCTCTGCCCCCGCAATCGCCATAATGATAGAATTCAACTGCTGTGAAAGCTGTGAAACCGGCTGGTTGAAAGAACGTGAGAACTGCAGGAAGGATGCCAGCGTCCCCAGTGTCATATGCCCGCCGAAGATAGACAGGCACGCCCCCACCATTGCAATTACCGCATAACTCACATATCCCAGATTGCCCAGTACTGGCATAAGGATACTGGCATAACGGTTGGCATTGTTCGCACTGTCACGCAGCTTTCCATTCAAATACCTAAAATCCTGTATACAGGCATCTTCATGGCAGAACACCTTCACCACTTTCTGGCCTTCCATCATTTCCTCTATGTAGCCGTTCAAGTTGCCCACATCTGTCTGCTGTTTCACAAAATAATATCCGCTTTTTGAGGATATGGTTTTCGTTGCAAATACCATACCGATGACCATCACCACCGTAATCAGTGTGAGCGGCCGGCTTAAAACCAGCATGGAAAAGAACACGCCCACAATCGTAAGCACTGCGGACAGCATCTGCGGTATGCTCTGGCTGATCACCTGCCGCAGTGTGTCTGTGTCATTGGTGTAGATACTCATGATATCCCCGTGGGATTTTGTATCAAAATAACGGATCGGCAGCCGTTCCATATGGCGGAACAAATCATCCCTCACTGTCTTCAACATTCCCTGAGATACATAAATCATGATAAAGTTATAGGCCCATGTGCAGAACACGCCAATATAATAAACTGCCGCCATCACAAACAGCGCCCGTAAAAGAGGCGTCAGGTCAGGCTGCACCTGGTTCACAAAAGGCAAAATATAATCGTCAATCAAGTTCCTCATGAACAGTGTGCCACCAATATTTGCAACAGTGCTGACCAGGATACATAATGCTACAAGCAGGCACTGCCATTTATATCTTCTCAGGATATACGCAATCAGACGCTTTAAGGTTGCGCCCATATTTTTCTTATTCTCTGCCTTCATCATTACTGCCCTCCTTTATCTGTGACTCATAGACTTCTCTGTAAATCGGGCTGCCATCCAGCAGTTCTTCATGGGCACCTACGGATTCCATTCTGCCGTTATCAAACACAATAATCCTGTCCGCATCCTGAATGGATGAAATTCTCTGGGCTATGATGATCTTTGTTGTATCTGGTATCTCCTCCCTGAATGCCTTACGGATCAACGCATCTGTCTTTGTGTCAACGGCGCTCGTGGAATCATCAAGAATCAGAATTTTCGGCTTTTTCAAAAGCGCCCTTGCAATGCAGAGCCTCTGTTTCTGCCCGCCGGATACATTTGCCCCGCCCCGTTCAATATGCGTGTCATACCCTGCGGGGAAATCTTGTATAAATTCGTCCGCTTGGGCAAGCTGGCAGGCATTTATGATTTCTTCATCTGTTGCATCCTCTTTTCCCCACCGCAGGTTCTCTTTGATTGTCCCGGAAAACAGCACATTCTTCTGAAGAACCATCGCCACATTGTCCCGGAGACTGGCCATATCATAATCCTTCACCGGAACACCGCCAACCCGCACCTCTCCTCTTGTGACATCATAAAGCCTTGGTATCAGTGCAGCAAAAGAAGACTTTGCACTTCCGGTTCCGCCAAGGACGCCAATGGTTTCTCCCGGTCTGATATGGATATTCAAGTTGCTGATAACTTCTTTTCCGGGATTGGATGGGTATGCAAAACCCACCTGTTCAAAATCAACAGAGCCATCCGCAACCTCTTTTATTGCATGAGGAACAGTAAATAAATCTGGTTCCTCGGCCAGTACCTCTGAAATCCGTTCTCCCGATGCCCTTGACATAATAAGCATTACAAAAGTCATGGATACCATCATCAGGCTGATCAGGATATTGATGACGTATGTAAACATACTCATAAGCTGCCCTTCCGTCAGACTCCCTGCAATGATCATTTTTGCACCCATCCATGAAATCAACAGGATACAGGAGTACATGGAAAACTGCATGACAGGGGAATTTAAAGCAAGCAGCTTTTCTGCGCTTACGAACAGGCTGCGGATTTTTTCGCTTTCTGTTTCAAAACGCCGTGTTTCATAATCCTCCCTTACAAAAGATTTCACTACCCGCATCCCGTTCACGTTTTCCTGCACTTTCGCATTTAATTCATCATATTCATGGAAAACTTTTCTTAAAGTCGGGTTTGCCTTGGATGAAATCAGGGCAAGCACGGCTGCCAGGCAGATGATCACGATCAAAAAAATCAAGGCGAAGCGTGGATGGATCAGGAAAGTCATCACCATGGCGCTGACCAGCATGATCGGAGCCCTGACGCAAATACGGATTGACATCTGGAATGCCTGCTGTACATTCATCACGTCTGTGGTCATCCTGGTCACAAGCCCTGCCGTAGAAAACTTGTCTATATTGGAGAAGGAAAATGTCTGTATCCTTTCATACATGGCCTGTCTCAGATTCATGGCAAAACCAGAACTGGCGCTGGATGCCGTCCTCCCAGATTCCACACCAAAAAATAATGCCAGCCCCGCCATCACAATCATCGCTGCCCCGATCAGGCATACCGTCTTGAGGCTTTGTCCAGTCAGTCCATAATCTATGATTGCTGCCATCATCATAGGGATAATGACCTCCATGATAACCTCCAGAATGACAAAGATCGGAGTGAGGACGGCATCCCTTTTATAATCTCCAATCTGCTTCAAAAGTGTTTTAAACGTAAATGCCTCCTGTTTCTTTCATAAATACCTGAAACTCTCCCGCTGTTTTATGAAGCCGGACGCATAACTTTGCAGGCATCTTCAATTATGTCAGCACATTTCTCAATGCCAAATATACTGCTGTCCAGACATAAATGGTAATGGAACGAATCCCCCCATTTCTGGTCTGTATAATACCGATAATGGTCTGCACGCAATTTATCCCTCCTGCGGATCATATCCTCCGCGCTCCCTTCTGGAAACTGCTGTCTTTCCATGCAATGCTTCTTTTTAAACTCCATATCTGCATGGATAAAAACATTCAATACATCTTTCCTGTCCCGCAGAATATAGTCTGCACACCTGCCCACAATAACACATGACCCTTTTTCTGCCAGTTCTTTTATAATCTTTGCCTGCAAAAAATAAAGCTGATCCTGCAGCGGCTGGTAGTCTTCATAATTTCCCCGTCCCGCATAGGACAGATGCCTTGCCAGATTGGAGAGCATACTGCCCTCCATATGCTCCCCTTTTTCCTCCACAAACTGCGGATGAAAACCACTCTCTTTTGCCGTCATTTCGATGATCTCTTTATCGTAGAATGGGACATCCAGCCTCTTTGCCAATTCGTTTCCAATACTGTGTCCACCGCTTCCACACTCCCTGCTGATTGTAATAACTCTTCCCTGCATAGATACCTCCTAAATTTTTTTCCAATATAATTTCAACATAACCAAAGTTGTTATAAACGCCAGCACATCTGCCAGCGGACCTGCCCATAATGCACCTTCCACCCCTAATACCAGCGGCAGCAATAAGGTCGCTGGGAGCAAATACACAATCTGACGGGACAGGGAAAGGATGGTTGCCTGTGTCGGTTTTCCGATAGCCTGGAAGAAAATGCCTGTTGCCATCTGCAGCCCGTTGATCGGACACGCCAGAAGAAAAATGCGGAAACATTTCACCGCAAACTCATTGTACAGCTCCGATTCCGAACCAAACAGGCGGACAATACTCATCGGGACAAACTGGAACACCAAAAATGCCAGGATCAACATGATTGTCGATGCAGTCAATATAATACGGTATGCCTGCTTTACCCTGTCCTTCTGACCGCTGCCGTAATTGTAGCCCCATATAGGCTGCGCACCTGTTGCCAGTCCAAGAAGGACAGCAGAGACGATCTGGTTCACTTTCATGGTAATGCCTATGGTCGTAAGGGGAATTTCCGCACCATATTTCGACTGTGCGCCGTAAGATACCAATATGTTATTGGTAACCGCCATAACCAGCACGATGGCGATCTGCGTGATAAAACTGGATATGCCAAGACTGCTGACTTTCGCTATCACTTTCCCTGAAATGCGGAAGTGCTTCTTTTCCAGCTTAATGCTCTTAAATTTCCAAATGTAAGCAAGGTACAGAAAAGCATTCAATATCTGCCCGGCGATTGTTGCCCAGGCGGCTCCTTTTACACCCCAATGGAACCCAAAAATGAAGATCGGGTCAAGGATAATATTGGTAATACAGCCCACAAGAAGCCCTGCCATACTGTATTTCGGGCTGCCGTCCGCACGGATCATGCCCGCCATACCGGAATCAATGGAAGAAAACAGGATTCCATAAGAAATAATCCGTCCATAATCCATCGCATAAGGCAGGATATCTTCTGTTGCACCAAACAGCCTGCATAAAGGTTCCAGAAACAAGTTAAACAGTACGCAGAGAACAATGCCAGCCACTGCCATAACCGAAATGGAACATCCTATGCCACTGGCCGCTGACTTTTCATCCCCCTCGCCCAGTTTCAGGCTCAGATAAGCCGCAGCCCCATCGCCAATCAGCAGGCTTAAAGCAATCGCAATCACTGTCATCGGCATAACAACATTGGTAGCTCCATTGCCAAGATACCCTACTCCCTGCCCGATAAAAATCTGGTCAACAATGTTATATAAGGCGTTGACCACCATAGAAATGATACTTGGAACAGCAAAGGTAAGTACCAGTTTTCCAATACGTTCCGTACCAAGTGGATTTGTTTTTGTTATTGTTGTATCCATTTTTACCTCCTAACCCAAAACACATGATGAACATAAGAACAAAATCCTACCCGCATCTGTTTCCCTTTTCCGTTAATTCCATATTTTCCTGCATTTTATTCAGCACATCAGAGAAAACCCTTAGTTCTTCTTCCCCGATGCCTGCTGTCAGTCTTTTTTCCAGCAAAGTAATATGCCGCTCAACCTGTTCCTTCATCTCCACTGTATGGCTGGTTGGCAGTATTCTTTTCAAACGATCATCATGGGAAACCTTTTCCCTGCGGATAAAATCCTGTGCCTCCATTTTCTTCAAAAGCGTAGAAACAGACGCACTTCTTATGTTCAGTTCTTCCTCTATATCCTTCTGATAAATTTCCCTGTCCGGGTATGACACCAGGACAAAATTTAAAATCCGTATCTGCGTGCCGCAGCATCCCGTCGTCGTATCAAAAACCCTTTTTATCTGGTTGGCCAGCACTAGAACAGAACTGGCACACTGTTTTCCATCCATAAGTCACGTCACTTCCTTTAAACTGATATGGAAAAATGCAGCCAGTTCATTTTCCAATGCACCGCAGTCTGTATCTTCTCCAATCACTTCATTCTCCTTGATGTCTGCTACCGCCGCTTCATTCGTAAGCAGCGTAGCAGAAATACTTACTGCATTTTCCAAAGCACTCTTTGTTACTTTTACCGGATCGATAATGCCCTCTTTCAGCATATCCACATACTCTTCTTTCACAGCGTCAAATCCTGTCCCTGCCTCTTTTTCCCGCACTTTATTCACAATGACAGCGCCTTCCAGACCTGCGTTTTCCGCGATTGCACAAAGGGGCGCTTCCAGAGCCCGCCCGACAATTTCTGCACCTGTCCTCTCATCACCTTCCAGTCCTTTCGCTGTCTCATCCACTTTTTTCTGTGCATGGATATAGGCTGATCCGCCGCCGTCTACAATCACAGTAGTATCCTTTGTCACCTTGACGGATTTTGCCTTGCCAAGCATATTCATCTTGACATCCTTAAGCTGCATTCCAAGTTCCTCCTGGATATTGGAAATTTTTTCAGACCTTCCTGAATCAAAGCCTGCGTCAGTACAGTCGCCGTAGTAGTTCCGTCTCCGGCTGTGTCATTGGTCTTGGCGGCAACCTCCTTCACTAACTGCGCCCCCATGTTTTCGTAACGATCCTCCAATTCAATCTCCTTTGCAATCGTCACACCATCGTTGGTGATCAATGGAGCGCCATAGGATTTGTCCAGCGCCACATTTCTTCCTTTCGGATCAAGCGTAATCTTGACCGTGTCCGCCAGTTTATTCACGCCTGTTTCTTTTGCCTGCTATTTTACAACCGCAATAATGTCTTTTGGGGAAATAATAATGTATTCTTCTTCCTGAACTTTACCTCTGTCCCAGCATATTTGGAAAAGATCACATGATCCCCTTCCTTAACCTGCATCTGCACATCCTTTCCTTCGTATCCTTTACCGTCCCCGACTGCTGCCACAACGGCTTCCTGCGGTTTTTCCTTTGCAATACATATTTAACCACACCCGCTCTTGAAAGTGAAGTGAAAATATGGTATTATCAATGACGAAAACGCAATAATGGAGGTGAAACCCATGAATACAGACCAGTTAAAGAGCTTTATCCAGGTTGCCGAAAACCTGAACTTTGCAAGAGCCGCTGAAATTTTAAAGATTACCCAGTCTGCCGTTTCCCGGCAGATTCATTCGCTGGAAGATGAACTAGGGACAAAACTTCTTCACCGCACCACCAGGACAGTTACCCTTACCCCCGCCGGGATCAGCTTTCTGGAAGATGCAAAACATATTATAGGAAGACTGAAAATTGCCGAGCAGAAACTGCAACGCCGCCAAAGTACGAATTTGCAGGTCTTAACGATAGGCTGCCAAAGTGAGGCGAATCTGGATCTGCTCTGTAAGATACTGAAATCCTGCAGGGAGCAGATACCAGAACTATATCCCTTTTTGAAAGTGATTCCTCACAGGTCCATTTTAAATCTCTTCTACCAGGAAGAACTGGATCTACTGTTTGGATTCCAAGATGATATCCCAATAAAGAACGATACGGTATACAAAGAATTATTCCGGATACCACTGTGCTGTATTGTCCCCGCCGCGCATCCTTATGCGGCCAGATCTGAGCTTGCGAAAGAGGAATTGTATCTGGAGAATATTGTTGTCTGCAATTCCTATGCAATTCCTGCCAAAGTCGCAGAAATGCAGAACCAGATTTCACAGCATATCCTGCCTGAATCCACTTATGTATGTGAAAACCTGCAGGTACTTCTTACTCTTATCAGGGCAGGGTACGGCTGTTCTGTACTTCCACAGATGAATTTTGTAAATTCGGATATCTGTTTAATCCCTCTAAAAAACAGCGAGCCATTATCCTATGGTTTCTTTTATAAAAAAAGTTCACAAATTCCTTTGCTAAAAAAATTTATTTCTATCGTAACGAACACATCTTACTATTAGCTTTCACAGCAAAAAGCGATATGGATACCAGAAAGCATCCATATCGCTTTTTATTTGATCTACAAAATGTCTGTTTATCTTTCGTACAGCCCCATCACCCTTCGATTGCGATATAATTGGATTTTTCTGGGACTGCTTCCTTCATGTTCTTCGGAACCTGCAGTTTCAAAGTGCCATCCTCAAAACGTGCCTTAATATCTTCCTGCTTCACATCTTCCCCTACATAGAAACTCCTGCTGCAGGTACCAGCATAACGCTCCCGCCTGATGTATACTCCGTCGCTGTCCTTCTCTTCATTTTGGGAAGCGGATGAGGCACTGATTGTCAGGTATCCATCTTTCAGCTCTGCCTTTACATTCTCTTTCTTAATGCCAGGAAGATTCATGGTCATTTCATAAGCATTCCCCAAATCTTTAATATCAGTCCTCATCATCTCGGACACATGGGATTGGTAATGGGTTCTCTGGTGCGGATGGTCAAAAAACTCATCCAGCAAACTTTCTCCGAAAATACTTGGCAATAACATAGTACATCGCTCCTTTCATAACTGAAAGCCTTCTGCTTTCTTTAGAGCTATTAAAACACACTTTTTCAGAAAAGTGAAGTGAATGTTTCGCATTATTGATGTGCAAAACGCAATAATTGATTTTTGTTAATCTTTTCAATATTATCCACCCGCATCATGCAATCCGACCGCAGACCAGATTGTTTGCGGCTCAATGGCAATTTTAAATACTTCACTTAAACAAATAAGTACTGTCCTTGCACAATTTATATCATCCTTCCACTACAATTCATGTACCCGTTTTGTTATATATTCTTTCATCAATGCACCTCTCCTATGATACAAATTTGTTTTATCGTCCATACAAGAACTTTTCCACGGGTATTCCATTCCTCAAACCAATGTTTATCATGAGCCCACGAAGCTTCTTTTGGTAATATACTGCCGCAGCCGCCCCAATCCCGACTGCAATATAAAAAACAGGCAGACCAACCATAGCAGCATAAGAGCCATAATAGACGACAGTATCCCAAGTGCTTAAAGGCTGCCATGTGATATTGTTGTTATCAATATCCAAAATATAATTGCCTGTGTTCTCATCCACCTGAAAATCAGGGGATTTATCGTCATATACCGTTTCTTTAATATTTCATGTCCAGCCCATCCATTTCTGGCATATTGATATCCAACAATATAATATCTGGTATTACGTTTAATAGGTCTAATGCTTTTTTAGCATTTTTCGCTGTATATACGGAAAATTCTTCTCCTAAACATTTTTCCATCATGGATAATATCATTTCTTTATCATCAATAATCAGTATCTTGTATTTCATAGGCAATGCTCCTTATCAGTTAATCCCTTTATCGTAGCCGATATTTCTTCCAGCTTTCTTCATTCCTCGCCACGTCATCACCCATATCTTCCGCCCCGGCACCCTCCATTACGGATAATAATAAATTTTCTGATAAGGAGGGTAATGTATTGACCTGGATTATTTCTGATTTTTTTCAAGGCACTCATTGATAATCAGCTTTTGCACTCTGTCCTTAAAGGCTTTGTCAGTGTCCTTGCTGAAATGTACTTTGACAGTGTAAGTGGTATTCCCCAACTTCCGTTTGAAACTGTGGGTCAGTTGCTCGTTTTTGTTTTCTGCCATATTCTCTGCTCTTTTACATAAAAAATAGAGCGCATAGACTGGTTTCTATACGCTCTGACGCTGTGTTGTATTACTTATTCAGTTGTAATTGTGGTAATGGCTGTTTCCGACATACTGGAATTTATTTCTCTTTTTTGCCCATAAGAGAACAACTTATAGCTACAAATAAACCAATTAAAATCCACGGAAATGCTGCTCCCAAAAAATTACTAATCATACTTCATTCCTCCTTCAAACTCAATTTGTACCTTTATATAAAATACCACAATCACACTCACATTTCTATCAAATTTCCATTAAATTTCTTCCCTCCGTTTCGTTCTGCTCTGCTGTCGGCTCTTGGTCAATGCCTTGCTCCTTAAAGGAACGCTGTTCCCAATGTACCGCAATCCCCAACTGCTCATTGGTGGCGTTGATTGTGCCGGCTGAGTCCTTGCGCCACATTTTAGCATTTTCCTTGCTGTTCCAGTCGGTACTGTTGGCGGTGTGGCATTTCCACTGTTTCCTGTTCCGCCTGTCTACTTTTTGCTGGCCTGTCTTTTTATCAATCACTGGTATCTTTTCGCTGTTTTCATCAAGGTTATAAATATTCTTTTGTTTTGCTCCCCATTCCCCGTTTTCAGTGAGGGGGCGCATTGTGAGTAAAACATGGATATTGATTTCTGCCCTTTCTCTGACAGTTCAACAGCATTCCATAAGATGGCTCTGTCTGTATATTCTTTGGGTGCATTGGCTGGGAGAGTGATTAGCCATACGCAACACCTACATTCTGCCTACAGAGTAGCGGGGCGCACTCATAGACTTTGCGGTCAGATAAAAGCCGCACTTTGGCTTTTGTCTGAACACAAGTACACTAGGGGGCAGGGGCGGCTCTTTCGCCCCGATGGGGGATTGTAGCTCCCCCATGTGCGCCTGTCTTTGGCGCACCGCCCTCCGCAGGAGTCCATGCAAGTGAAACTTACCCCTCGGAGAGCGCACAGATATACCACCTATGATGTACTTGTGGCGGTTCTCCGCTTTGCGTTTCTTCTCGTTCTGCTTTTTCTTTTCATTGGCCACACGTTGTTTCGCCTTTTCCAATGCCTGCAATGCTTTTTCTAAATTTCTGCTTGCATTATCCTTACTCTCAATCATTTCTGATACCTCATTCTTTCTGTGCTGTGTTGACAGTTTCTGAAAATAAAAAAGGTAGCTGATTGTCTGTTAAGATAATCGCTACCCAAAAATGAAAAATATGAAATTATAGACATAATATTACATTAAAGCAACTTATCATTTTGCAAAATAATATAAGTTCCAATTCGGTCATTATATCTTGAATAGTCTAAATTCATCATGTTATATAAATATTGCTTTACTTCATTGGTAGAAGAAAATATTGTTGCCGCATAAGGAGATTCCGGATTGGTTTTTTCAAATAGCAAATATCCATTATCTATTTCTATCAAAGTAGCAGCATGTGAAGCGCATATTCTGTCACCACTTTGCGTCCAAAAAGTAATTAAAGAAAATGTACTTTCTTTGAATGATATTTCCTGCTCATTCCATTTTTCTTGAATGGCTTGATACATTTCCTGTTCACTGCATTGCTCTGTAATGTGAATCGGATTAAACAGGGTAAAATATTCTGCCTGCATATCTTTACTCCACTCAATCAGCGGAAAAGGAACATACGCTTTATGTTCGCCCTCTACGGCTTCCCGTCCGAAAAGAATATCGCCGTCTGTATAAAGCCATGCTGTATTCTCGTCCCAACAATCAAAATTTTCTTCTTTCATTACATTCCCTACTGAAATATTGTCATGATTTAACTCATAAGCTACAATCCTGCAAAGAACATCATGGTAATTCCGGTTATTATGCTTGTACCACTGTACAGACATGGGCGGATATTCTCCATAATCTACTGCCATTCCGTCTACTGTAACAAAATCCCCAATTAAAGAAAAAGACGGACATTCCCTCATACTGTCATTATAATCTGTTACCCAGCTCAATACAGTGTCAACATGATTTGTCTGAATACCAGCTTTGGTCAAAATATCCCGTACTTCACTCATAGATGATTCACTGTCTAAATTTGAATATGTTAAATTATCCTGAAGAACAACATCTATATTTTGATTACTTGGAACTTCATCACTCGCTTGGCTACTTTCTTGATTATCTTCTGTTGTAAATGGTATTTCTGTATTTCCACAAGCAGAACAAAGCAACAGAATCAAAAATATACATAAACAGGAAATCAGATACCTATATACCTGCTCTGGTTCTTTCACAATCAAACGGATATAGGAATGTTCATTTTCCTTTAGCTGCTGATAAGAGCATTCTTCCAACATCCTGCCCTCATGGATAATTCCAATCCAGTCTACCATCTGTTCCACCTCTGTTTCATTCCTATTTTCTCTGACGGACAAAGCCCAGTGTATTGGAAAACACATTTCCAATGCCACTCACCGCAAGCAGGACACAGAAACCGCCAAAGATTGTCATCATTCCCTGTATCTGTTTATCGTTCGGTTCTGCTTCCTGAATACGGTTCTCGCTTTCTGACTTATAGTTTCCCGCAATAAGGCTGTCTACCTGCCTCTGCAAAGCATCCAATTCCCCTAATGTCATATTTTCCCTGCCAAGCATACAGATATAGGCATCCTCCTGGCTGCCTCCAGTCTGCCCCTTGATCTCTTTCCAGAAAGATACGGGAATAAAATGCACCAGTTCATAATAATCAAGCTTTGTGTACTCCTCTCTTAAAACAGGCACTTTCTCCGTATAGGGCAAAACCGGGATCTCTGCTGTCATTTCTTCCTTGCCGGACTGTCTTAAAATGCTTACTGCATTTTGCCATTGCTTTCTGCTATACAATGACACTTCTTATTCCGGAAATCGCCTGTAATTTTTGTGCCTCACTAAAAGAATCCACATCCGTGTCCTTTACTGTAACCATAATGTCCCAAACGCCCTGATAACGTTCAAAATAAGTTTCCCTTGTGCTGATTCCTGAAAGTGCAAAAAAGGACTGCATAATAGTAAAGGCACGAAAAGAGAATATCAGACTAAGCGATGCTGTCCGTAAGGCTCTTTTCTGTGCTTTTAATGCTCCACCTGCCAATTCTCCTTCCAATCCAAAAAGGCAGGTAAGCAGCGGAGATTTTTTCTTACGCTTTAACTGTAATTCACCTGTATTTTTAATGGCTTCAAGCGGTGTCAGTCTGCTTAATTTGGGGCTGGCATCCATGCGGAAATCCATATTGTCGCCACTGTCAAAAGAAGTGCCGCCACTAAGACTAACGGATGATAGCCAAAGACTGCTTCATGCCTGCCACATCCCCCCAGTAAACCATTCACCATATGTATAATTCCCATACTGATTAAAATGCCAAGCAGATTCCCAATTAAAATCGGCAGAATACATAATGTAGCCGCTTCCTGCAAAAGACATGAGTGTATCTGTTTTGGCATGGCTCCGATGCTGGAAAAAATACCAAACTGATGGATTCTTGCATTCATAGACACTACAAAAGAATTATGGATTACTATACTTAACTCAAACTTGCACATAGCAAAAATCTATGTGCGAAGTTTGAGTTAAGTAATGTTAATGACTTTTATCACTAAAACAATAGCTCCTTAAAATAAAAAGACCTAATTTACAATATTCAACTTTTAATGATGACCTCCGCCATGACCAGACCGGTGATGGCCTCCACCATTTCCTCCATGACTATGCTCTCCAGACTGTGTGCAACCTGATACACCACAAGAATTGTGCGTATGACTTCCCATATCTGTACAACCTGACACGCCACAAGAATTGTGTGTATGGCTCTCCGCCTCTGTGCAGCCTGATACACCGCAATTATGGTATGCGTGCCCATCATCTGCACTGTGGGCATAACAGTATTCTCCGTTGTGCATATGCGCTCCCGTTTCCGTACACCCTGCTATATTGCATATGCCATGGCTGTGCTCCCCAATCTGCGTACAGCCATCAATTCCACAAGCGCCATGTGTATGATCAGTTTCCACCGTGCAGTCTGACACCCCGCAATTATGGTATGCGTGTCCATCATCTGTACTATGTGGGTAACAGTATTCTCCATTATGCATATGCGCTCCCGTTTCCGTACACCCTGCTATATTGCATATGCCATGGCTGTGCTCCCCGATCTGTGTGCAGCCGTCAATTCCACAAAGACCGTGCTGATGTTCTTCCGTCTGTGTGCAACCCGATACCCCGCAGGAAAATACCACTTTATCTGCCTGAACCGCACTCTTAACCTCTGTCTGCGTCATCTCCACACTCTCTGCTTGTACTGTGTCCACAGCTTCCACCTGCGCCGTACCACCCTTGACCTCCACCGAACCTTTATTCATTTCATAAAGTGAAACCATACCGCCTGTTACCATAGCAATAGCCACAAATGCAATACCTGATATCAGTTTTTTCTTTCCCATCCGCAATCTCCTCTTTTCTAAACGATTTTAATCTTGAAAACATTATAGCATAGGGATTTCCTCAATTCAACAGATTCCTTATGATACTTTCCCCAATCAAACTGTCATCCTTTACTATTCACGGCTCGGGAGCCGCTCATAGTAACGATTCGGGGCGGTATTTAGAGTTTTGCTGCGAAAAAACCGCCCTGGTATATGATGCCGCCCTCCATTTATTGGCAGCATCACCTAAAAGCAGCTCTGCCAGACAACAGGCTCTTTTACCGTTATCCAGCAGACCATTTATGTTTCATATATTAACTTAAATCTTACTCTTGTTTTTCAATATGGATCTGTGCTTCTGCCAGTTCTCCATGAAGCTGTAATGCCATAAAGATTGTAATAATGCCCGAAATCACATCTGCAATCGGCTGTGCATAAAGTATTCCATTGATTCCCCAAACATTCGGGAGAAGCAAAATCACTGGGACAAAACAAATTCCCTGCCTACAAGCCCCAAGAATAAAGCCTTTTGTTCCTTTACCAAGTGCAAGAAACAAAGAGGAATATACCGTATAAAAGCCAAATAGGAAGAATGAAAATCCATTTGCCAAAAGGGATTTCTGCCCTACCGCAATCATTTCCGTATTTCCATTTGCAAACTGAGAAATTATCTCCACAGAAAACAGAGCCATTAGCAAACCCACTATTACACAGAAAACTGTTGACCACAAAATAGATGTTCGAATCACTTCCCTCAAACGCTGGAACTTCTTTGCCCCATAGCTGAATCCTGCAATCGGCTGAAATCCTTTCAGGAAGCCAAAGACTACTAAAGTTCCCATAGATGTAACCCTTGTGACCGCCCCCATCCCGGCAATGGCAGCATCGCCATATCCATTTGCCGCCCGGTTGATAAGAGCTATGGAAAGACTGGTAAGAAGCTGAAAGGTAAGTGTTGGGATTCCAATTTTCAAAACTTCCATATATATCTGCTTGGAAGGCTTAAAATCCTTTATGCTGAATGAAAATGCACTCATTTTACGAAGCGCATAAGTTAAGTACACAAGCGTGGAAACAAATTGAGAAATGGCAGTGGCAACCGCAGCCCCCGCAACCCCCATATCAAACGTATAAATAAAAACTGGATCTAAGCCAATATTTAATACTGCCCCCAACAATAAGGCGCACATGGTTGTCTTCGCTGCCCCTTCACTTGCCACAATATTATTCATTGTCACATTAAATACATTAAAGATACAGGAAATTACATATATCCTTGCATAAGTCAGGGCATGAGGCATAATGGTATCTGTTGCCCCAAGCATGGTTAAAATTGGTTTCAAAAAAACAGCAGCCAAAATAATAATAACCGCACCAATCATAACGCTGCTGTATACTGCCGTACTCGCCACCTTATTTGCAGTACCTCTGTCCCCACGTCCTAACAGCCTTGAAAGATAAGATGCCGCACCATTGCCAAACATCAACCCCAATCCTACCACTACCTGTCCTAGCGGAAACACAATCGAAATCGCACCCATAGGGCTTTCTCCCAAACCTCCCACAAAATACGCATCTACCAGATTATAAAGGGCATTGATTAACATACCAATCATAATTGGTACACCAAGAGCCACAAGCGCTGTGGGGACTGGCGCACTCCCTAATAGTTCCATTTTGTTGTTACGTTCACTCATTTCTAAATACTCCTTTCTCTTGACAACTATTATTATTTACAGTAGTGTAATTTATACTATTTTCCTGTAAAGAAAATATACTATAATTTATAGTAGTTGTCAAGAGAGTAGTGTTTATTTTTTTCTGTTTCTTAATAGCAGCTATAAAATCTAATACTATAAATTACAGTGTAGAACACACATAAATTCAGAGAGAAAGGCTGGTCACAATGGCTACGATTAATTAGCCTATGGGCGCTTATAATATTCAAAAGCTGGTGGAATACCGCAATTTATCCAAATGAGTGAAAATAAGTACCCCGTCTATCTACAAAAAGGCACTCCAGTTAAAAGAAAAGGGATTTATCAAAGGAAATATTGTAAAGAAAGGGAAAATGCCAGAAAAAGCAGTTTATTCCCTAACTGATGCTGGAAATCGCCGCTAAACCTATCCATATCTTTTTAAATTTTAATGCTGTGATTGTCAACTTAGACAGTTTACCTTTGGAAATCCAGCAATCTTGTGTAAACAGCATTGAAAAAAACATCAAAACGCTGAAAACTTATTTAGAGGAAAACATCCTTGAAAAAGAAAATATTCCGGAAATTCCCAAAACAGGTATGGCAGTTTTACAGCAACAGTATGTTTTAGTGGAAGCAATTGAAAAATGGATTGCTTCTCTGAAAGAACACTTTCCATCAAATAATGAATAGATAATTTCCAATAATGAAATCCATTGCTGTTTTTAAAAACAAGGTGGCCCGCTCCTGAATGCGCCAGCCACCTTGCTTATCATCTGCCTATTCTTCTGAGTAGTTCTCTTACCTTTGCGGTCTTAGGGATTATGCCTAACCCCTCTACTATTTGTATAGCATCTACAATCCCCTGATAATATGCCCTCTGCTCCTCCTTGTAATGGGCATGATCCACCGCATCCATATAGCCCTCCAAAAACTCCCTGTCCTCTTTCGGCATCTTGGAAAGATATGCTTCAAATGCCTTCTGCTCCTTTTTCAGTTCCCGGCTGGCTGCTTTTGCTTCCTCCGTCTGGACGGAATACTCCCTGTCCTCTGATTCGCTGCGCAGCTCCTCAAAGACATCCGACAATGTTTCAAAAACTTCATTCATGCTTGTTTCCACCTTTCTCTGTTAAAAATATTATTGTATTTTACAGGCAGTATTATCAATCCCCAATTCTCTTTCCACCAGATAATTCCCTTACACTTTATCTTTAGAAGTATATTATCAACAATATTTCGTAAAATCAATGGTAAAGGACTTCATCTTTAGAAAGTTGGTGGTAGGATATTAAAATCTATTGGAACAAAGAAAGCAACTCCAAAACGACCGCCCTTCCCATTATGCTTTGCTGCTTTTCACTCCATCCTGCTCACTGGCATTTTGTTTGCGGTATTCTGCGGGTGTTATTTTCAATACATCCCGAAAAGCTGTTGAAAACTTGCTCTGGTTCTCATATCCCACCTGATTTGCGATTTCCGCTATTGTGCCTTTCGTCTGCCGAAGAAGCACAGCCGCCTGTTTCATGCGGTATTCTTTCATGTAGGTTCCGATAGGCTGTCCATAAATCCCTTTAAATGTGGCTTTTAAAGTAGCCGTATTGATAAGGTATTCTTTGGAAAGCTCCTCAATCGTAAAACGCTCCTGCAAATTGGATATTATCTTTTTATGGATTTCCTTGACAATCTCCACCTGCGGCGAAGTATACATTTCCCGCTGTTTCTCTTTTGTTACGTCCACCATACAGAGGAAAAGAAGAAGCTCCTGCACCTTTAGCTTAAAATATGGCTTTTGCAGGCAGTCCGGCACAGAATAAAGCTCCGAAAAAATATGCTCGATTTCATCCTTTGCCCGCATAATAAAGCAGTTTCCATCTGCACAAAACTTTTCTTTAAATTCCAATATATCAATCCCACTCTCCGCCAATGTCTGCGGTGGATATTCTGATACCAGTTCCAAATTGATCACAACGGAAATTCCCTGGTAATGCTTTAGTGGAAACGCCATTTCGGAAGCGCAGTTATCCATTGTATGAATGGACATATCTCCTTCTCCAAGATACAGACAGGAACCGCTTAATAATTTGCTTCCCTCACGCCCCTCTCTGCAATGGTTGATTTCCAATATGTTCTGTCCAAGCGCACCTTCCCATTCACAGCCTGTTGCTTCAAAATCATTGTAAATAAGCTGTATGCCCGGATAAACTTGATAAACTGTCATCAATCCCAAACCATCGGCACAGTCCATTTTATAGATTGTACAATATCCGTCATTGTCTTTTGGAATAACCGCAGACAGCCCTTTTGTGTTTTTCACTAAGTTTTCCTGCATGGCAGTCCTCTCTATTCCTTCTATACCGTTAATCTGTTCCGCCAGATGTTTCCGTATGTGAAACCTAAACTCCGCCTTCGCTATGTTCGGGTAGCGGACAGGCTTGCACCTGTCCTTTATTATATATTTTTTTTTCATAATATACTGCTCCAATCGGTAGGATTTACACTCCAAATAGAATTATATTCTATCTCCACCAATTGTGCAAACAAAGGAAAGAGCCAATACCTTATCAAATAAAGTATCGGCTCAATATACATTTCCTCACTCTATTTTGTTTCCGGCATCTTGCGAAATTCTGAGAGCATCATCAAAACCGTAATCGCAACCAGAACCGCATCGGTCAGAGCAATCGCCAGCCAGACACCACGAATCCCCATGCCGCCAATCATCGGCAAAACCACACAAAGCGGGATAAACAAAATAATCTGCCGGAACAATACCAGCCAAGTAGCCTTATTTGCCTTTCCCAACGACTGGAACAGCGTTACCGCAATCAGGAAACTACCCTGTAAAATATAGGTACTGAACATGATCCGGAAATTGGTTGCCCCCGAAGCTGCCACGCCCGGTGTTGTAATGAACATAGAAAGCACCTTATCCGGGAATAATTCAACCGGAATGTAGAACAGTAAGGACAACACTGTTGCCGCCGTAATGAATACGCCTGTCAACTTCTTTACCCGGTCATAATCTTTCGCACCGTAGTTTGTCCCTGCGGCTGGCTGAAATCCCTGACTGATACCCCAAAGAGGAACAAACGAGAAGTTCCAGAAACGCAGTGCAGCTCCCAACAATATCTGCGAATTTTCCCCGCCATACACAGACGCCACACGATAAATCACCGTCTGCTGTACCAGTGTCAAAACCTGCATCAGCAAAGCGGAAACCCCAACCGCCAGAACCTGCGGCAGTAATTCACCGTCAATATGTATCCGCCCGATTTTTACATTTACGCTTTTCTTCTTGAAATACCATAATGTAATCACCGCCTGAATGAACTGTGAAAAAATTGTTGCGTAAGCAGCCGCTTCCACTCCCAATCCGTAAGGCTTTAAAACCGTAATAAAAATCGGATCGAGGATAATGTTCAGGATTGCCCCGCTTGCTATAATAGCCATTGCCTTTTTAAGCTGCCCTTCCCCACGAATGACCATATTCGCACTCTGGAAGAAGTTCACAAACAGGCTTCCCGCAAACACAATACGCAGATACTTTTCCGCATAGTTCAAGATATTGTCGCTTGCGCCTGCCAGAGATAAAAGCTGGCGGGTAAATACCATACCTATCACAGTGTAAATAACAGACAGCAGAAGCACCATTGCGATCAGATTTCCCATAATCTTTTTTATGGTGTCCTGATCCTTCTTTCCAATCGCACGAGATAGCACCGAAGCAGAGCCTACACCCAACATCGCCGCCGAACCCGCATTGATGAGCGTAAACGGATATGATACGGATACCGCCCCCATTTGCGCTGCGCCTACCATCTGCCCTACAAAAATGGAATCCATCATGTTATAAAGCCCTACAACCACCATGCCAAGAACCGCAGGTATACTAAGCTCCAGCATGAGGGAAAACGGACTTTTCGTCAATAATTTTGTCCTTGTATCAAGTGACTGCTTCATCATGTTTCCTCCTTATATCTATATTAGCCATGCCTAACCATATAGAGTATATTAAAAGTCAATCCCTTTTGTCTGCTCCTATCCGAAGGACTTTTTATCCAATCGGAAATATCGGGCTATTGCACCATTTTTTCCAATAACTGCAATGCTTCTTCCAGTTTCGGATTTTCCGCATCAGTCTGTAACGCCTCCCGGACACAGTTACGGATATGTGCCTGTAAAATCTGTTGGTTAGCGCTCTTTAATAATGCCTGTGTCGCTAAAAGCTGATTGGATATATCCACGCAGTAACGATCTTCCTCTATCATTTGCAGGATACCGTCTAACTGACCTTTCGCAATTTTCAGTTTATGGGTGACATTTCCTTTTTTCGCTTTCATAGGCAACCCGGCTACTGAACACTTATGAGCTGATAGCCAGCATCTTCAACCGCTGTTTTCAGCCTGTCCTCTGATACCGCATGGCGCATCTGTACCAATGCTGTTTTTGCTTCCAGTTGCACTGTGACATCTGAAATACCCTCAATCTCCATTAACGCCTTTGAAACGTGCTTTACGCAGTTTCCGCAAACCATTCCTTCAATCTTCAATAATTTTTCCATGTTCTTTTCTCCTTCACTTTTTTTCGATAAAATTGTCTGACTGCTGCTATATGTTTCTTTCTGTTCCGGTTTTGCAAGATGCCTTGCTTTGAACCAGCGAAGTCGCAGGGCATTTGATACCACAAAGACAGAGCTGAAACTCATTGCAAAGGCTCCGATCATCGGGTTTAACTTCAAGCCGAAGGACAGATAAAATACCCCCGCCGCAACCGGAATACCAATGATATTGTAGATAAACGCCCAAAACAGATTTTGCTTGATGTTGCGGATAACCGCCTTGCTTAACTGGACAGCGGTAGACACATCCAAGAGGTCACTTTTCATCAACACAATATCCGCTGATTCAATCGCCACATCCGTTCCTGCCCCGATAGCAATTCCTACATCTGCCCTTGCAAGCGCAGGCGCATCATTGATGCCATCCCCTACCATAGCTACCTTTCTGCCCTTTTCCTGTAAACGCCGGATTTCCTTTTCCTTATCCTGCGGGAATACTTCGGCAACCACCCGGTCTACGCCCACCTGCTTTCTGATTGCTTCCGCAGTTTTAGCATTGTCCCCGGTAAGCATGACAACCTCCATTCCCAAGCCGGATAATTCCTGTATTGCCTGCTTACTGGTAGGCTTTACCACATCTGCCACAGCTACCACACCGATAAGCTGTCCGCCCCTCGCAAAGAATAATGGTGTTTTTCCGTCCACAGCCATTGCTTCCCCAAGCTGGAGCAGCGCACCTCCCTCTATGCCCTCTGCGGACATCAGGCGGCGGTTTCCGGCAAGGCAGATAACATTTTGGATTTCTCCCATAATTCCCTGTCCCGGAATCTGCTTAAAGTTATTTACAGGCAGAAAACCTAAAGCATTCTTTTCTGCTTCCTCCACTATCGCATCCGCAAGTGGGTGTTCCGACATTTTTTCCAGAGAAGCGGCAACCTGCAGGAGTTCATTTTGTGAAATCCCCTCTTTTACAAGCACATTCGTTACCACAGGCGTTCCCTGTGTGATTGTCCCGGTCTTATCCAAAACAACCGTATCAATATTATGCGCCACCTCCAGAGCTTCCGCCGACTTAATCAAAATGCCATTTGATGCCCCCTTCCCTGTGCCTACCATGATTGCGGTAGGTGTTGCCAATCCAAGTGCGCAAGGGCAGGATATGACGAGAATAGAGATACCGATAGAAAGGGCAAACTCAAACCCATACCCCGCAAGCAGCCATACTATAACTGCAATTAAGGCAATGCCGATAACCACCGGAACGAATACCCCGCTGACCTTATCCGCCAGCTTTGCGATAGGCGCTTTGGAACTGGTTGCTTCGTCCACAAGCCGCACGATCTGTGCCAGTGTGGTATCATCCCCTACTTTCGTAGCCTGCATTTTAAAATAACCGGATTTATTGATTGTTGCACCGATTACTTTATCCCCGGTCTGCTTTTCCACAGGTATGCTCTCCCCGGTCAGGGCTGATTCATCCACAGAAGAAACGCCTTCCACGATAACCCCGTCTACCGGAATGGACTCCCCCGCTTTTACAACTAAGATTTCTCCCGCCTGTACTTCCTCTACCGGAACCTGTATTTCCATTCCGTCCCTCTCCATCGTGGCGGTCTTGGGCGCAAGGTTCATCAGTTTTGTAATAGCATCTGAGGTCTTTCCTTTTGCACGAGCTTCTAACGTCTTACCCAATGTTATAAGTATCAGAATCATACCAGCGGATTCAAAATACAAATCCATCATAAAGCTGTGTACGGTTTCCATATCGCCATGCCCAAATCCTATCCCGATTTTATAAATGGCATAGATACCATAGACGATTGCCGCACCAGAACCAATAGCAATCAGGGAATCCATATTCGGTGAGCCATGAAACAGTGTCTTAAAACCCATGCGGTAATATTTAAAATTGATGAACACTACCGGAATCAGCAATAGAAACTGTGTAAAAGCAAAACTCATTGCATTTTCCATACCAAGCAGCCCTTTGGGAAGTATCCACCCCATCATATGCCCCATAGATATGTAGAACAATGGAATGGTAAACAGTGCGGACAAAAGCAGCCGCTTTTTCATCTGACCATATTCTTTCTGTGCTGTGTTTGCCTCTGGCTGTGCTGTCTGCTTCGCAGAAGCGTTTACAGTCTGCCCCTTATTCTGAAACGATTTAGGAAATGCCCCGTACCCGGCTTTTTCAACTGCCTGCACAATTCCCTCCGTATCCAGAACAGACTCATCATAAGAAGCAACCATACTGTTTTTTAGCAGGTTTACGGATACCTCCTTTATTCCCGGCAGCTTCGCTACGCTTTTCTCAATTCTTGCAGAGCAGGCGGAACAGGTCATACCCGTAATGTCAAATTGCTCCTTTTGCAAAATTATCCCTTCTTTCTTTTCTAAATTTGTAACAGTATGTTGTACCCCTCCCCCGTAGGGGACTGGAGCTGTTACCGTTTTTCATTATAAACACCCGATTTTCCTTTTGTCTGCTCTGAAAAGGAGCTTTTTTAATCCGAAAAGCAATTTCTTTTTTTACAAAAATCCAATCGGGAGGTTTTATGCTCCAAAGAGGAATACCGACTTCAAACCCATTGACTTATAGCCGATTGGTGACTATACTTTGCGCAAAACGATTAAACATTTCTTTAATTGTTCAGCCATGCCAAACCAACTAAACAAATTTTTTAGAAAAGTGGATTATTCCCATGAAAAAAACAATCCCTGTGCGCTGGTAATCTCTATCCCATTAAGTTTCTTTGGCGGCATCGGCGGCGCATCGAAAATCGGTGTCCTTGTAAAAGGCAGCAATTATCTGGAATCCTTAGCTCATGCGGAAATGATTGTATTTGATAAGACAGGCACACTCACAAAAGGCTCTTTTGCAGTCAGTGAAATCCATCCTGTGGACATGGACGAAACACAGCTTTTAGAGCTTGCCGCATACGCAGAGGATTATTCCAACCACCCTATTTCTGCTTCTATTAAAAAAGCCTATGGCAAAAAAATAGCCCCGAACCGCATATCTGATGTTCAGGAGATTGCAGGTCATGGTGTGCAGGCAGTCATAGACGGAAAGAAAGTCCTTGCGGGAAACGCAAAACTCATAGAACGGGAACATATCCGCTACCAGCCTTCCGGCGCTGTTGGAACAGTGATTTATCTCGCCTGTGACGGAACATATTCCGGTTCCATTGTCATAGAAGATGAAATCAAGCAGGACGCTCCGTCCGCAATCCGCCAGCTCAAATCCTCCAGCATACGGAAAACGGTTATGCTGACCGGAGATGCTGACGCAGTAGGGCAGAAAGTTTCGGGGCGTCTTGGGCTGGATCAGGCTTATACTGAACTGCTCCCCGCCGACAAAGTTGACCGGGTGGAAGCACTGTTAAAGGAAAAAACAGAAAAAGGCAAACTTGTCTTTGTCGGGGACGGAATCAATGATGCCCCCGTACTGGCAAGGGCAGATGTCGGTATCGCTATGGGTGGTCTTGGCTCTGATGCCGCTATCGAAGCCGCCGATGTGGTCTTAATGACCGATGAGCCTTCAAAAATTGCCGCAGTGATGAAGATTGCCCGAAAGATAATCCGCATCGCAAACCAGAACATTGTATTTGCTTTGGGAATTAAGTTTTTAGTGCTGATATTGGGAGCTTTGGGATATGCCAATATGTGGGCGGCGGTATTTGCCGATGTTGGTGTTTCCGTTATTGCAATCTTGAACGCAATCCGGGCAATGCGGGTAAAAATATCACCCATTTCTGATTAAAGTCAATTTAAAAGCACAACAGAAATGCGCTACACCCCACAAGGTAGTGCTTTTCTTAAATATCGGTTGGACAGGACAGACAAAAGGACATTCGCAATCCGCTATGCTACTTGCTCATAAATGCGAGTCATTACATAACTCGCATTCAAACAACGCATCTATGGAACGATGCAGCAATTTCGCCTGTGGCGTTTTAGACAGAGAATAGTCTACTTCTTTTCCTTCCCTCCAGCTTGATATAATCCCGCTTTTCTTTAAAGCCCTAAGGTGATGCGACACAGCAGGTACGCTCATACCAACAGCCGCCGCTATATTGCAGACACATTCCTTATAATGCCATAACAGCCACAAAATCCGCAACCTTGTAGGATCTCTAATTGCTGGAACAAAAACGCTATATCTTTAAATCGTTCTGCAGGTGGAATCTTATCCAGGACTTTCTCAATATTCTGTCCATGATTGTGAGGTAAGTTATAGTGTGGCATTTAACCACCTCCTAGATAAAATTATGATACTCATATACCTATGGTCTGTCAAACAGCTTATACCTTGTCGTGCAACGCCCACTCCGAAAGAGTATGGATTACGGAATGCCCGAAAGGGTATACATAAGATTGGAGCAACACTATGAATCAAACAAACAAAACAATTTTTTCTGTCCCCAATTCTTCCGAACTGGAACAATTAACAGAATTACACAAAGCAATGGGCGATTACACCCGAATGAAAATACTCTGGCATTTGATGAAACAGGAATATTGTGTGAGCGAACTTGCAAAAAAAATCAAAGTCACTGAATCTGCCATATCCCATCAACTACATGAACTTCGCATTGCAAGGTTAGTCCGTTCCCACAAGGAAGGCAAAAAGGTCTTTTACAGTATTCAGGACGAACACATTCAGTGGATTCTGGAAGAAACTTATGCACATATTTCTGAAAGACATCCATACTGAAAACCCGCCACTGGCGGCTTTTCTGCATACTAAGGCATAAAACACAACGGACAGTACGCTGTGCGCACTGCCTGTCATGTTTAATATTTACAATCGCTCCCATTACAGATTTTCGTAGGATACCAACTGGCTTATCGGAATACGCATCATTGAATGGCGTTCCGGATCGGCAGCTTCTTCATCCGAATAACCAACTGCAAGGATATTGACGGGTTCCAGATTTTCAGGAAGTCCAAATTCCCTGCTGATAACATCCGGCTTGAAATAGCAAATCCATACAGAGCCAAGCCCCAATTCCGTTGCCTGCAGCATCATGTGGTCTGTCAGAATGGAGGTATCAATATCACCTGTCTGCTTCTTATCAAACGGACGTACCCATGCCTTTTCATGGTCAGCGCAGACGATGATTGCCAGCGGTGCACCGTAAAGATTTGCCCCCTGTCCTATTTTTTCAAGTCCCTCTTTGCTTTGCACCACAATCAGATGCACAGGCTGGAGGTTTGCTGCGGTTGGAGCTACATGGGCAGCTTCCAGAATCTTATCCAGTTTTTCCTTTTCCACCGCCTGATCTGTGTAGCTGCGTACAGAAAAACGCTGTTTTGCAATGTTTAAAAAATCCATAGTATCAAGTCCTTTCTTATGTTATATTTAGTATGCCAAACCAACTGACAACTCTATTGTAACGCTGAAATGAAATTCCGCAAGACTGCACTTTTTTGATAGATACTTTCAAAAAA
The DNA here is from genome assembly GCA_910575035.1 of Lachnospiraceae bacterium. Lineage (GTDB taxonomy): Bacteria > Bacillota > Clostridia > Lachnospirales > Lachnospiraceae > Petralouisia. The sequence goes on along the minus strand of CAJTDL010000004.1, from coordinate 2,279 downwards.
GATAGCACCCTTGCAGTTAGGAGAAGCAAAATGAAAATTGAACAAAAACAATTTAACTGTCCCGTAGAAGCTACCCTGTCCCTGATTGGCGGGAAATATAAACCGCTGGTATTGTGGCACTTAAAATCACAGCCATTACACTACATGGAACTCCAACGCCTTATCCCAAAAGCAACTCCCAAAATGCTCTCCGGTCAGCTCCATGATTTAGAAGATTGCGGCATGATAAACAGAGAAGTGATTCCTGAAAAGCCGCCGAGAACAATCTATTCTCTTACTGCCTTTGGGAAAAGCATCATACCTGTACTAAATGCCATGTGCGATTGGGGAACAGCATATTTGGACGGACTGGATATACAGCCCGTATGCTGCCCTTCCCAAAGCAAAAAATAATTATTTTTATCAACTATCCTTATGGCAAAAAAGAACCTGCACAGCAAAAACATGAAACAGCTATGCGGGTTCTCTTATTATCCTAAATCTGTGATTGCCTGACATAATTACAAAGTCTGGTAAAATCAACCTGTGGATTTTTCTGTAAAATCTGCTCCATACATTCCTGTGCTTTTTGATACTGTTTAGGCTTTTTCAAATCATCCAACATAAAGAAAATGTTAAGCCGTCTGCCTACAATGAATAGAAGTTTTTCATCTTCCGGCAATCCTAAAAATTTATTTATTGCAGACAGCATTTCTAATTTATCTGTCCGCAAATTTCCTCTAACCTCCAACAACAAGTTGATGATATGTTCATTCACATAATAGCTGTCCATTTCAAGCAGCTTCTCCAAGAATAGTTTTTGCTCTATCATAATTTCTTCCTCGGACTGTAATGTAAAAGAACCTGCCTGAACAAACTCCCACATTTTGGACTCTGGCTTTATTCCGGTTGTATGGACACGAATAAAATCCGGCTGAATCATGTTCAGCGCATCTGCTGTCTGGATTGCATTTTCTTTTGAAAGCTCTTTTCCACCAATCCCAAGCAATATAAACTCTGATAATATCATGCCTGCGTCTTTTGCCATACACCCGCTTTTCGCAACGGTATCTGCATGAAAGCCTTTGTTGATAAGCTGTAATATCTTATCCGATCCGGTTTCCATTACACAGTACAGATGATTCAGTCCGGCTTGCCGAAGCTCCTGCAATTCTGCCGGGCTCTTTCGTGTGATACTGTCCGCACGAGCATAGGAAGTTATATATTCCAAATCAGGAAAATATTTATTTAGCGCTTCCAAAATACGGAGCAGATAATCAGTTCTTAATACCAGAGCATCCCCATCCTGCAAAAAACAGGATTTGAATCTTCTCCCTTGATATAATGCTGCCTGTTCCTGAACCAGATTGCGAAAAGAATTAACAGCACAAACCACGTCTATCAGGAAGATATGGACGAAGTAAAGGAGTTGATGAAACAAAACCTATGTCACTGGTATTGTACAGATCCACAATCTGCTGCTTGAATTCCGGGGTGTAGGATTTTTGGTTTTTCGCCATGTTCAACATTTCCTTTGCTCTTTCACTTGATAGTATAGGTTGTTCAACTTTTCTTGTCCACATTTATATACTAACACCACCTTGATGTGATCTGGCTCGGAGATGGCGGCAAGATGAACGCCGTCATGCCCTTCCTGTGCACCGCGCTTCTTTCCGGAGGATTCACGAAGACTTTTGTTCTTTTTTACCACAGGCTTCTTAAGCCCGTCAGATGAGGGCGGCTTGGAACTGTTTTTGGAGTTTTTGTTTAACTGCTCTTTCAGTTCCCGGATGGTCTGGTTCAGTTCCTTGACAGTAGCCGTTAATTCAGCCACCTGTTCAGGCAGAGATGCGTTCTGTTCCATCAGATATCGAACAAATTCCCCTGTGATATTAACCGGCATTCAGACCACCTTCTTTCCGCAAAATTCTATGTTTCTATTATAGCGAAAATGCTGTAAAAAAGCGAATCTGTCACGAAAGCAGATTGTCAAAATGACGGTGGATAAGTATTAAATTTGAAGATGCAAACGATAATAAATATATTCAAAATCGTCTCAAAAGACGAAAATGAAGTGGGTAGAATATCAATAATTACAATTTATCCACAAGGATACTATCTGCATATAAAATCATTGATTTTATCCACAAAATAACAGCAATTCAGAGCAGAAAAAAATTTTTCAATTCTCTGTTTGAGGCTGTAAAAAATCTTGTGTCTATGGAATTTAAGACTTCCTGATAAGAATAAGATATGTAAAAAATCTCTGTCGATTTTACACTTTTTGTGATGTCGACTTG
>CAJTDL010000003.1 GCA_910575035.1 Lachnospiraceae bacterium | reverse complement strand
TGGTGGATGGTTAATTGTTACTCGACATCTCAATTTTACCACAAACCAGTGAGGAGTTGTTTTATTTTGTGACAAAAAGAATCCCGTATTTATGCGTGGTCTGGCGTTTCGCAAACGCCTAAATAAACTGAAAAATTTGAAAGGAGACATCGATGTTGTTGAAGACTTGAGAATAGCAGCTATGAAACCGTTGGAGCGTATGTTAGAGATGACAGGGACATAAATGATTATGGATGCTGGTATAAAAAATAATAATTTAAAATATTAGGAAGGTTTTTAACTGTATGAGAATATCAACGAGAGGAAAAAATGCACTGAAATTTATGCTGGACCTGGCAACTTATAGCAGGGAACAGCCGGTACGTTTAAAGGATATAGCAAGGCGGCAGCATATATCTGAAAAGTATCTGGAGCAGATTGTTTCAGGAATACAAAAAGCAGCTTTGGTGCAAAGTTTAAGAGGGAAAAATGGAGGATATACTCTCAGGTATCCGCCGGAAAAATATACAGTCGGGCAGATATTAAAGGCGGTAGAAGGTAATATGTCACCAACAGATTGTGTAGGAGAAAATGGTATTTCCTGTGAAAATAAAGAAACCTGTGTTAATTATAAAATATGGGAAAGGCTGGATGTGGCAATAAACAGTGTATTAGAGGAGATTACATTAAAAGATATGCTGGAGTGGCAATATGAGCTTTTAGTGGATCAATACGTAATTTAGCAATTACTTATCGTTGATACAATGAGTTGTCGAAGATGGATAAGAGGTGGATGGATGAGCAGGCAGAAGACGGTGGTTGTGGGTATGTCTGGTGGAGTTGATTCATCGGTGGCTGCTTATTTATTAAAGGAGCAGGGATATGATGTAATTGGTGTAACAATGCAGGTTTGGCAGGATGAGGAGCAGCAGAAACAGGAATCAGAAGGTGGATGTTGTGGATTGAGTGCGGTGGAGGATGCCAGAAGAGTGGCACAGGTATTGGATATTCCCTATTATGTCATGAATTTTAAACATGACTTCAAAATACATGTTATTGACTATTTTATAAATGAATATCAGGCAGGACGTACTCCTAATCCCTGTATTGCCTGCAATCGTTATGTTAAATGGGAATCGTTATTAAAGCGCAGTATGGAAATTGGGGCAGATTACATTGCAACAGGTCATTATGCAAGGATACGTCATATGAACAACGGACGCTATGCAATCGAAAAGTCTGTAACAGATGGGAAAGATCAGAGCTATGCCCTATACAATCTGACACAGCAACAACTGGCGAGAACTTTGATGCCGATAGGAGAATATAAAAAGGATAGAGTGAGGGAGATTGCAGATGAAGCAGGGCTGCCAGTGGCGCATAAACCGGATAGTATGGAGATTTGTTTTGTGCCGGATGGCGATTATGCATCCTATATAGAAGAGGCTAAGGGAGTGAAATCCGATTCGGGTAATTTTGTGGATATGCAGGGGAATGTGCTCGGCAGACACAAAGGGATAATTCATTATACGGTAGGACAGCGTAAAGGATTAAATTTGGCTTTAGGGTATCCGGCATTTGTGGTCAGAATCAAACCAGAGACAAATGAAATTGTAGTCGGACGATTGGAAGATAATCTGTCTGAAAAAGTGTATATATCTCATGTAAACCATATGTCAGAGCAAAATTTCTCGGAATATAAGACGTATCTTGGCAAGATACGCTATAATCACGGAGGTTCTCACTGTACTGTGCGGCGGTTGGAAGATGATCTGTATGAGTGCATCTTTACGGAGCCACAGAGGGCGGTAACACCGGGACAGGCACTGGTATTATATGATGGTAGTCTGATAGCAGGAGGAGGGACGATACTATGAAAGCAGATGCCGGTTCTATGACATGGAGGATAGGAGATAATATCGGTGTTTCAAAATATACGCTATTGACAGTGGAAGAAGGAAAACGGCTTATTGATCGTTTGGAACAGGAACATGAATTGTCCAAAACAGAGATGGCAGCGTTGATTGGTGTTAATTGTCTGGAATTGCGTGATTATGCAAGAATAAAGGCAAGAGCCATTGGAGACAGGCAATATGGTAAGAAGATTTATATCCGAGGGCTGATTGAGTTTACTAATTATTGTAAAAATGATTGTTATTACTGTGGAATTCGTTGTAGCAATACTAAAGCAGATCGATATCGTCTAAGCAGGGAAGATATTATGGCGTGCTGCAGGGAAGGGAAAAAACTGGGATTTCGGACATTTGTGTTACAGGGAGGCGAGGATCCGTATTATTCCGATGATCATATGGTAGATTTGATACAGCAGATTCGGACAGACTATCCGGACTGTGCCATTACATTATCCATTGGTGAACGTGAATGGGAAAGCTATGAACGTTTTTGGAAAGCAGGGGCAGACCGATATTTATTGCGTCATGAGACGGCGGCAGAGTCCCATTATCAAAAACTGCATCCACATAACTTATCACTGAAACATCGCAAGCAGTGTTTATGGAATCTGAAAGAGATTGGTTATCAGACTGGATGTGGGTTTATGGTAGGAAGTCCGGGACAGACGACTGAACATTTGGCGGAGGATTTTCAATTTATCAGGGAACTGCAACCAGAGATGGTAGGAATAGGACCTTTTATTCCACACAGGGACACACCATTTGCGAAAGAAGCACAGGGAAGTATGGATCTGACACTATACTTTTTGAGTTTACTGCGTATCCAGCAGCCGGATTTATTGTTGCCAGCGACTACAGCCTTAGCGACAATCCATCCCAGAGGTCGTGAACTTGGGATAGAGGCAGGAGCCAATGTGGTGATGTCAAATCTGTCTCCGGTAGGGGTGAGGGATAAATACGCATTATATGATGGGAAAGTCTGCACGGGAGATGAGGCAGCGGAGTGTAGGAATTGTCTGGAAAGACGTATAGAGAGCGTGGGTTATCATATAGTGGTCAGCAGAGGAGATCATTGTGATGTAAAGTTAATGGATTCTGAAGTTTATATGTGAGAAAATTATAAAAATCAATAAATAAGGAAGGAAAAGGGTGTATCTCTATGGAGAAATTAATTTATCTGGATAATGCGGCAACTACGCAGATGAGTAAAGAAGTGTTAAATGAAATGCTTCCTTTTTTCAGGCAGACATATAGTAACCCATCTGCAGTATATAGTTTTGCAGGAGAGAGCAAAAAAGCAGTTGACCATGCGAGAAAACAGGCTGCTGAATTAATTGGTGCAAATATAGAAGAAATATATTTTACAGGCGGGGGAAGTGAGTCTGATAACTGGGCGTTAAAAGCGGCTGCAGAGGCTTACTGCTCAAAGGGAAAACATATTATAACCAGTAAAATAGAGCATCACGCCATTCTGCATACTTGTGAATATCTGGAGAGGCGAGGGTATGAGGTGACTTATCTTGATGTAGATGAGTACGGAAAAATATCTTTTGAAGAACTTAAAACTGCTATTCGACCAGATACCATTTTAATATCAATCATGATGGCGAATAATGAGATTGGAACAATAGAACCGATTGCAGAAATAGGGAAGATTGCCCATGAAAACGGTGTGTTGTTCCACACAGATGCGGTACAGGCATATGGGCATATTCCAATTCATGTGAATGACATGGGAATAGACATGCTTTCTGCCAGTGGGCATAAATTTAACGGACCAAAAGGAACTGGAATATTGTATATCCGAAAAGGCATAAAAATCAGTTCCTTTATTCATGGTGGGGCGCAGGAACGTAACAGAAGGGCAGGAACTTCCAATGTGCCTGGAATTGTGGGGTTTGGCAAGGCTGCACAGATTGCTGGGGAAAGCATGAAAGAGAGGACAGAAGACGAGATAAGATTGCGGGAACACCTCATTGAAAGGGTTTTGGCAGAAATCCCATATGTCAAACTAAATGGACATAGGACGGACAGATTGCCAAACAATATAAACTTTTGTTTTCGGTTTATTGAAGGGGAATCGTTGCTGATTTTATTAGATCAGCTGGGGGTATGTGCTTCTAGTGGTTCAGCTTGTACCTCTGGCGCACTGGATCCTTCTCATGTACTTCTTGCAATTGGGCTTCCTCATGAGATTGCACATGGTTCATTAAGGATTACCTTGTCAGAGGAGAATACATTGGAGGAGATTGATTTTGTGGCCGATGAATTGAAAAAAATTGTGGAGAGGCTGCGGAATATGTCTCCAGTATATGAAGATTTTGTTAGAAGTCAGAAGTAATACATCTTAGAAAGTGGAGGAATCAGAAAATGTATAGTGAAAAAGTAATGGATCATTTTAACAATCCAAGAAATGTAGGGGAGATAGAAAATCCAAGCGGAGTAGGCACTGTTGGAAATGTAAAATGTGGCGATATTATGCGGATGTATTTTGACATAGATAAACAGGGAGTTATCAGGGATGTTAAATTTAAGACTTTTGGGTGTGGTGCAGCAGTGGCAACAAGTAGTATGGCTACAGAACTGGTAAAAGGAAAAACCGTTCAGGAGGCACTGACTGTTACAAATAAAGCCGTAATGGAAGCATTGGATGGGTTGCCGCCTGTAAAAGTACATTGTTCGCTGCTGGCAGAAGAGGCAATTCATGCGGCATTATGGGATTATGCACAAAAGAACGGTATTGTGATTCAGGGGTTAGAAGAACCTGTTGATGATATTGCTGAGAAAGCAAAAGACGAGGAATACTGATATGGGAAAACGGAATAACGACAGAAATATTTCGGTTCAACAAATGAGTGTGATGGATGCGGATGATTACCTGTGTATTGATATAAGAGGGAAGAATGCATACCGACATGGTCATATACCAGGGGCAATTTGTTGGGAGGGCAGTGATGAAAATCTCAATAGATTTCCAAACGATAAAAAACTGATTGTATATTGTACTTATGGTGAAAAAAGTATTGCGCTAACCGAAAAATTGAATCAAAGAAAATTTGAGGCTTATAATCTGTCGGGAGGATATAGGGAGTGGCTTCTATGCGAATCTGAAGAATTAAATCAAGAGGAAGTCCGGAGATATGATAGACAGATGATTCTTCCCCAGATTGGGAAAAATGGACAAATAAAATTAAAAAATGCCAGGGTGCTTATTGTAGGAGCAGGGGGGCTTGGGGCTCCGGCGGCACTTTATCTTGCAGGAGCTGGCATTGGAAAAATTGGTGTTATGGATGCAGATGTCGTTACAATTTCTAACTTACAACGACAGATTATACATAATATTAAAACGGAAGGGATGAACAAGTCAGAATCTGCAAAAAAGACATTGGAAAAGTTAAATGATAAAATTGAAATAAAGGCATATCCATACTTTTTAACTACTGATAATGTTGAGTCAATTTTGGCAGAGTATGATTTTGTTTTGGATGCAGTTGATAATTTTGAAACAAAATTTTTAATTAATGATGCTTGCGTTTTGAATAAAAAGGCGTTTTGTCATGCAGGAATTTTGCAATTTGAAGGACAAGTTATGACATATGTTCCCGGAGAATTTCCATGTTATAGATGCATTTTTGAGGAGGCTCCACCTAAAGGCATTGTGAAAAATTGTTCCGAAGCGGGTATTATTGGAGCAGTAGCTGGGGTAATTGGGAGTATTCAGGCATTAGAGGCTATAAAATATTTTTTGGGGGTTGGAGAATTACTGGTAGGGAAAATGTTTGTTTTTAATGGATTATCTATGAAAATGCGTATAGTAAGTTTTGAAAAGAAAAATCATAATTGTAAAGTATGTGGGAGAAATAAAGAGATTGTAAATATTAAGAATCATGAAGATAAATATAAAAGAGCAATATGTATACGTTGAAAGGTATGGGAGGAATATTGAATTAGATGGGAAGGTGGTACTATCGGACGAATACTGCTGATTGAATTCAAAGAAGAAGATGCTGTGGCATTTAATGAAGTTATGGCGGTATTGAAACGCCATTCTGGTTTTGAGATGTTCAGCATGGATGAAGAAACGGTTATCTCCCTTCCTGGACTGACTATTTATCCGGAACAAAGAAAAATTTACCGTAACAGGCAGGAGATACCTTTAACAACGAAAGAGTATGATCTGCTTTGTCTGCTGGCATCCAATCGGGGGCAGGTACTGACCTATACACAGATATATGAAAAAGTGTGGGGAGGCAGTTCGACTGGAAATGAAAAAATTATCCGGTTTCATCTTTGTAATTTGAGAAAAAAGATAAATGCGATTTCTCAAGATGAGCCATTTATTATCCGTTGTATTCGGGATGTAGGATACTGTTTCGAGGTAAAATCTGAATAATCTGCATAGACAGGCTGATTTTGACATCAGGCTGTTTTTCTTTGTCGCAACTTGCGATATTCCAAACCAAAAATCAACACAATCTCAACAAAAATCAAATTTTTATACAATATACTATTCCCTGTTACAAAAAATGTGGGGATTTGACAGCATGGAATGGCTGCCGGTTCTCTCTGGAATGGGGAATGGATATTATAAAAATTAGAAATGGTGTGTGCCAGACCAAAAGACGAAAAAAGCGATATAAAAGTGTCATAGCTAAACAAGGAGCTATGGCACTTTTTAATTCGACAAATTCTTTGGAGTATCTATTATTCTTTATCAAATTCCCAATTATGACAGTAGGCAGGCACAGGATTTTTCGCTGCCGTTCGCCTACAGACTTCTGATTTTTTACGCAGGCAGGGACAGGAAAGTAAGAAAATCAGGAGGTAACAGTATGTATTATGATGTGCAGAAAAGCGCAGGTAGAATAAGAAGGCTCAGGGAAAATAGGAATTTAACCCAAAACGAGGCGGCTGAGCAGATGGGATTTTCATTCGGCGGCTACCGGAAATTGGAACGTGGCCTTAATGGGGGGAGCATAGACAGCCTGATGCTGGTTGCAGAGTTTTACCATGTATCTTTAGATTACCTGGTTTATGGGGAAAAGCCGGAATACATAAGCAGTTTATTGAATGGGCTGACAGAAAAACAGAAGTGCATTGTACTCAACAATATGGCAAATCTTGTAGAGAATTTGAGGGAGTTTCAATAGAAGTGTCCGTGGGGCGGTCACTAAAAGTGTCCGAACTGTGTACTCCCATTCCTGAAAAAAAGATTATACAATGGCTTTACAAATTGAATAGGACAAGCACACATTCCGATATATTTCCGCTTTGCCTTATGGCAGAGTGGCCGGAACCCATTTCGTGCCATGATGATCCTGCATAGTGGTTTGCAGATTGTTTGGGAAGAAACAAAGTTTTTTCTTAGGCAATTCGCGGAATTGTTAAGTGGTTTTTGAATCGCTATGTTGCCCGTGAAGGATTGGAGCAGAGGTTTGGGCCTGCCAGAGCAGCGTCTGGAGGTAATGGATTATACGGACACCACGATTGCAGAAGATGATCCTTTCGTGGGAGTGGCGTTCTGCACATGAAACCGGATGGGCTGGTGGAAGTGCAGTGGGAACAGGCGCAGTTCCGTGTGTGTAACCCGGCTGGGGGAAAAGGTTTGAAGTTTCACTAACGCATGAAAATACCATGCTAAGTGAAACTATGTCAAACCTATAAAGAACGCAAAATCAGCGTTCTTTCACAATGGGGATGATTGGCTGCGTATGCAGCCAGTTGTCCTCTGATATAAACGCTTCCGCCCCAAAGAAGAAACAACAAAATAAAAATACAGGGCTTTGTGGGGAGTGGAGCGTTTATATGGGAGGATAACATAGCCGGCAAAGTTTTCCCTATGGAATAATCAATAGATTTTTTGAATTGGAGGTCATTTATGATGAATTATGAGGAAAACCCGATTGCAAAGGGTGTTTTGTTTATGAGCAGTATGAAAAGCCAGGAGAATGTGGAGCAGATGGTAATGGAGATAAAAGTGCAGTGCGCCAAGAAAAACATTCTTGTGGAAGATGTGGCAGTGGAGCATAACCTGATTGGGGATATGGATATAGACAGGCCGGTGGTAAAGTCTGTTGTCAATGCCATTGTAAACATGGGGTATGAGGTCCTGGTACTCCGAAACCAGTATGATGTGACAGAGGATGATTCCGATTGGGAGAAATTCGTGGGCAACATGGCAGATATGGATGTGCAGGTGTATCTGGCAGATATGGGTGAGTTTGTCGGTAACGCCTATGAACAATGATAAGAAATACAGCATTATCCCTTATCCGTCAGAGCATGTGATAGTGGATGGCGATGGAAATAAAATAGTCTCCTGCCCTACAGAGCAGGAGGCAAGGGAGTATATTAAAGAAGTGTTGGAGGGGGAGGCTATGCTTTCCCCTCCTGTAGATGGAGGCGGTTATGAAGATTAAGAGAGGCGACATTATCATTGTGGATTTGGGGCAGCATGAGACGTCAGTCCAGTCGGGAATCCGGCCCTGTGTTGTAATCAGCAACAACATGGCAAATAAGCACAGCCCGGTAATCACGGTTGTGCCGCTTACTTCACAGATAAGAAAAAAACAGTATCTGCCAACCCATGTTTTCTTGAATGGGTATAGGAATACCGGGCTGGACCGTCACAGCCTTGCCCTCTGTGAACAGATTACTTCTGTTGCCTATTCGGACATTTTGGAGGTGGCGGGCAGGGTAAGCAAAAGAAAGCTGGCAGAGATCGGCCATGCCGTTAAGGTGCAGTGTGGGTTAGCGGCATGAGGCAGGCGGCAGCGTGAAAGGAGCAGGGAATGACGGCAGAGGAATACAGGGCGTTACTGGCTGTGGATTTTGAAGATGTGGAACCCGGCAGCCTTACGGATATATCGAAACTCAGGATAGACAAAGGCCAGCCTTTGGAAAAGCGCAGGCAGCAGTATTTGAAACAAGTGGGAAACCCTTATCTTGTCCGGGTAGGAGGCATGAAAGTAAAAGTCAGGTTCGCAGAGGGCGGCGTTTCTATGGAGGAGGCATTTGAAAATATGCTCTTATCCGTATAGAAAAATAAATTAAAAAAGCAGCGGACAAACGGAAAGAGGCGTGTTAAAATAGCCATAGGACTAAATTGAATGCGGCTCTTTCTATTACATAGAAGATTTTACTTCGTTATCTTCTGATAATTAAAAAATAGAAGGAGTGGTTTTATATGATTACCAAAAAAATCTATCATGCCGCCATCTATGTGAGGTTATCAAAAGAGGATGGCGACGCCAAAGATGCGAAAAAGGCAGAAAGCAACAGCATTTCTAACCAGAAAAATCTCATTAAGGATTTCCTGAAGGACAAAGAGGATATTGTCATTGTGTCGGAGCGTGTGGACGACGGTTACAGCGGTTCCAATTTTGAGCGCCCGGCATTCCAGATGATGCTGGAGGACATCAAAAAGGGTATCGTGGATTGTGTCATCGTCAAGGACCTGTCAAGGTTCGGGCGTGAGTACATTGATTCCGGCCGTTACATTGAGCGTCTGTTCCCGGCATTGGGGGTACGTTTTATTGCAATCAATGACAATTACGACAGTCTGGAAGGGAAAGACCAGTCAGATGAAATCATTATCCCATTTAAGAACTTAATCAATGACGCATACTGCCGGGATATTTCCATTAAGATACGGAGCCATCTGGAAGTGAAACGGAAGAATGGGGAATTTATCGGCGCCTTTGCACCATATGGTTACAGGAAAGACGAAACCGACCGGAACAGCCTGCTTATAGATACCTGTGCCGCTGGTGTGGTAAAGGATATTTTCAGAATGAAACTGCATGGATACAGCCAGGATGCCATAGCGGAACGGCTGAATGATTTGGGGATATTGTCACCGATGGAATATAAAAATGCCATGGGCAGCAATTACCGTACAAGTTTTAAGACCAATGAAAGGGCTGTCTGGAGTTCCGTAACTGTCAGGAGAATCCTTGAAAATGAGGTGTATATTGGAAATCTCGTTCAGGGAAAGCAGACAACGCCTAACCATAAGGTAAAAAAGACAGTACAGAGGCCGGAAAGTGACTGGATCAGGATAGAGAAGAACCATGAGCCGGTCATATCGGACAGGGATTTTGCCATTGTGCAGCGGCTGCTTGGGCTTGATACAAGAATTTCCCCCAGCCAGAAAGAGGTATACCCGCTGTCCGGGCTGGTGGTATGTGCGGACTGTGGTGCGGCAATGATACGGAAAAATGTGAGCGCCGGGGGAAAGAAATATCTTTATTATGTGTGTTCCCGGAACAAGGAAACAAAGGAGTGCAGCAGCCACAGGATAGCGGCGGATAAGCTGGAGGGTGCGGTTCTGGAACTGTTAAAGGTGCAGATTGATAATGTTCTTGATTTGCAGAGGATTATGGGGAAAATCACTTCCATTCCCTTTCAGGAACTGGATATAAAGGAACTGGAAAAACGCATTGAGGGGAAAGAGGAAGAAATAAAACGCTGCAGGGAGCTCCGCAATATGCTCTATGAGGATATGAAAGACGGCATTGTTTCCAAAGAGGACTATATGGAGCTGCATGAGGCATACACGGAGAAACGGGCACTGGCGGAGGATGCCGTAAGGAAGATGAAACAGGAGATAAAGGACATACTGGATTCCAATACCGGAAAGTACCAGTGGCTTGATTACTTTGCGGAACACCGGAATATCGGCAGCCTGACAAGGAATGTTGTGGTTGGGCTGATAGACTGTGTATGGGTAAAGGACAAAAAGGAGATAGAAGTGGTGTTCAGTTTTTCAGACTGCTATCAGGAAATATTGAACAGCCTGTATCATGCGGGCTGCACGGCATCGTATGATGGGCAGGGCAGAATACATTTTGAGTGGAAGGAGGCAGTGTGATATGGCAAGGAAATCAAAGAAAGTTGATTATGTCAATGCAGGCAGCATGGGACAGCAGACCGCCTCAATGCCTTCTGTCCCAAAGAAAACCTGTTACAAGGCTGGTTTATATGCAAGGCTGTCGGAAGAAACGCAGGCCAATAAAGAAAGGGCAACGGTTGAAACGCAGATGGAGCTCTTACGCGGGTTTGTGGCAGACAATGATGATATGGTGGCAGAAAAAGAGTATTTCGATATTTCCTATACTGGCACAAATTTTGAGAGGCCGGGCTTTGAGGAAATGATACAGGATATGAGAGCCGGGCGGATTAACTGCATTATTGTAAAGGATTTGTCAAGGCTTGGCAGGAATTATGTGGAGACAGGCAATTACATTGAGAGGGTGTTCCCATTCTTTGATGTAAGGTTTATTGCAGTGACGGACGGGTATGATTCCAACAAATCAGGGGAAGAACTTCTCATGCCGTTAAAAAATATGGTGAATGAGATGTATGTAAAGGATTTGAGAAAGAAGATGAAAACAGCCCACCGGGCATATTGGAAGAATGGCGAGTATTCTTCCGGGATGGTGCCTTATGGATATATCAACGTGGACAGGCATCTTTATCCTGATGAAGAAGTAAGCGGATTTGTGCAGGAGATATTTCGTCTGTTTTTGGAGGGGAATGCACTGAAAGAGGTTGCAAGACGACTTTCGGAGAAAACAGTCAATCCTAAAACACACAAAATGGTACGGTTCAGCCACGAAGTCCCAGAGGGGTTCAATACAGGATGGAATCCGGTTACGGTCAGAGCCATACTGACAAATCATGCGTATATCGGAGTCAGCGTCCACAACAGGTATGCAAGGGTAAATGGGAAACAGGTAAAGCAGCCTAAGGAAGAATGGATTATTATAGAAGATACCCATGAGCCTTTGGTCAGCCGGGAGGATTTTGACAGGGCGCAGAAGATGCTGGGGGAAAATACAAAAGCATTTCATTCCACGCATGGGAAAAATGGTTATAACCATGCGCGTTTTAATCTTCTGGGAAAAAAGATTGTCTGTGCGGATTGTGGTAAAGTAATGGGATTCCGAACAGAAGGGGTAAAACACCAAAAGAGTTTTTACCGCTGTAAGACATATCTGGCAGATACACATGGGGCATGCACAAACCATAAGGTATCACTGGAAGAAGTTAACAGGGCGGTATTTGATACAATCCATGCACACATGAAAGTGTCTATAGATGCAGAGGCTTTGGTAAAGAGAATGAACTCTAAGACGGAAAGCATGAAAAAGTATGATATATATGGAAAAGAGGCAGACAGGATAAGGCGGGAACTGCAAAAGACAACGGAAGTTAAGGCTGGTATTTTTGAGGATTATAGGGAGGGACTGATTGATGAGGAACAGTATGTGCAGATCAGTGAGAAGTATGCTGCAAAAATCACTGGACTGGCCTGCAGGCTGGATGAAATGTTAAAAGCCCAGACAAGGTTTTCAAAAGAATATCATATTGACACTGACTGGAAAGCGGATATTGAGAAATATATCAGCAAGCGGAAACTTACCAGAGAAATGGCTGAGGCATTTGTAGAAAAGGTAATTGTATATGAAAATGGAAAACTGGAAGTGCATTTGGTTTATGATGATGTGCTGAAAGAATTGCTGGATTTGCGTGCAGAAAGGGGAGGTATCAATGGATAAAACAATAATTGCCATGTATCTCCGATTGTCAAATGAGGACAGGGATAAAGAGGAATTGGAGGAAAGCAACAGCATTTCGGCACAAAGGCAGCTTCTGAACGGCTACATTCAGGAGATTATGCAGGGACAGACTTATGACATTACCGAGTTTTGTGATGACGGATATTCCGGCACCGACTTCAACAGACCAGGCATTCAGGCATTGCTTGAGGCAGCCCGGAATGGGGAAATAAGCATGGTCATTGTAAAAGACTTCTCCCGGTTTGGCAGGGACTATCTTGAAGTTGGGAGATACCTTGAATATATTTTCCCGATTTTACAGATACGGTTTATTTCTGTCAATGACGGTTATGACAGCAGTGATAAATTTGGGGCAACAGGAGGAATGAGCGTTGCATTAAAGAACCTTGTGTATGGAATGTACAGCGCCGACCTGTCAAAAAAAGTCCGTTCGGCAAGGGATACCAGAGTAAGGAATGGGGCGTTTGTCGGAGCATTTGCCCCTTATGGCTATGTCAAAGATCCGAAAGATAAACACAAGCTGCTGGTGGATGAAAATGTGGCATGGGTGGTGAGACGGATATTCCAGATGGCGGCAGACGGGATGAGTTTTGCCGAAATCACCAGACAGCTCAATGATGAGGGGACTCCGTCAATGGCCCTGTACCGCATACAGAAAAATGACGGTTATGGAAACAGGCACCCCCATGTAAAAGTTATGCTGTGGAACGCATCATCTATAAGGGATATGCTTACGGATGAAGTGTATCTGGGGCGTCTTTTATGGAACCGGACAAAATGCGGGATTGACACCAATAAAAAGATAATCCCACAAGAGAGGGAAAACTGGATTATTGTGGATAACCACCATGAGCCCTTGGTATCACAGGAACTGTTCGACAAAGCAAGCAGCAGGGTTTCCCATGACGGCGTAAAAGGGAAAAGAATGAAAAGAAGAAATTCCTTTTTTATCTGTGGGCATTGCGGAAAGGTTATGCAGCTTCGGGTTAAATCAAGAAACCGTTATTATTGCAACAGCCGTACCCAACAGAGGGAAAACGCCTGCCAGAAAGCCAGCATCTGGCAGGATGATTTAGAAAATGCGGTGCTGTGCCAAGTGAGGAACATGGCTGATGTAATGATAGGGCAGAGGGCTGTCAGAAAGGATTCCGGCAGAGAGGAAAGAAAAACAGCCCTTGGGAAACTAATTGCCGACAGTGAGAGGGAAATGCAGCAATGGAAAAATACAAAATTATCCCTTTATGAGCAGTACAAAGCTGGTTCGCTTAGCAGGGAAGGGTATATAGGGAAAATCGAAAGAGGCAAGAAAAGGCTGGAAGAACTAGATAAGATAAAAGAGAACGCAATGGAAGAACTGGAAAGCCTTCAGATTATATCAGATGATACCAGAATTTGTGATGCGGATTTGCAGGAAATTTCGGTATTAGATAATTTTGATTTGGATAGGCTGAGATTGCTGATTGAGAAGGTAATTGTCTATAGGGAGGACGAGATAGAGGTTGTCTGGAAAGTGGATGATCCTTTTAGGAATGGTTAGGCATATGGAAAAAGTATTTTTCTTTATTGTATAGTAGTGGTAAAATAAGAGCCATAGATAAGTGTTGTCTGTGGCTCAGAAAAGATATTCGAGGGAATATAAATTGTATGATAAAAGGAGTTGTGTATTATGAATGAAGCTGATGAGGTTTTTAATGTTCAAATTAGTATGGCACATGTTCAACGTGAGAAAATGGAGAAATTTGCTCAACTTTGTAAAGAAGGAAAGGCCATATCTGGTATATCCGAAGAAGAACTGGCCTCAATTATTCAAGACTTGAATAATGATGAGGTTAGCTATAGTAATGATATGGTGGTTGACATGATAATAAAATATGTTTTAGAGAATACAAATGAGGAGAAACTAACAACAATTTTGGGAAATATAAAAATAGCAAATGTAGAGAGAAAAGAGGTAATTGGTAGTGCATATCCCCAATATATGGATGGTTCATATTATGTTGAAATAGGAGAAGACATTGAGAAAAGAATATGTTTATTAAGTGATGTCTTTGCGGTGTTATTTATGTTTAATGAAAAATTAGTCGGTATGGAAAATGTTATATTATGCGAGTTGTTAAAAGCAACTAAAAATCGGTATTTTATGAATGAAGAATTTACTGAAGATTTTAATAGTGTGCAGGTATATATGATGATATGTGATAATACATATAAAGATGATTTTACAGATAGATATATAGCATATGCAAGAGAAATATATGAAATGGCTATAGCTTTTCTTATAGGTCATGAAATAGGGCATCACTATTATGGTGATACTATTGGAAAACCAAAGCAAGGAATGGAGCGTAAAATAGCAGAGTTAAAAGCAGATGCTTTTGCTTTAGATTTTGCTTTTAAGTATTTGGAAAACTCATATCCAAATAAAGAAAACATTTATGGAATTCATTTTTTTGCTGGGACTTATGTTCCCTTGATTGCTAGTGCCAGTATATGTAAAAATATTTTTGAAGATGGTGAAAATTATCCCTCAATCTTGAAACGGCTGTTAGGAGTACAAAAAGGATTACAAAAAATTTTAACTTTAACTAGCTGGGAAGAGACAAAAAAATATAGAGATTTTTTGCTAAAAATAATTCAATTTCCTCTACCAACCAACTAATGATTAAGAAATAAATCAACTGGAAAAAATTAATGAATTTGATATATAGTTAAACGTTGTCTATAAATAAAAAACTATATTTTTTTTTGTTCCTTACTTGACACAAGCAGATTTAATGCTTTTGCACCATACTGATCCGAATGATGTGGAGGCGTATAAAGCGATGGAGCAGTTTGTGGAAGAAGGTAAAATACGGAGTTATACCATTTCAGTCTGGCCGAGGATGAAATGGCACGGATAGGTGCCCTTGACCAGGGTGAAAAACATGATTGGTATTAGGAGGAATGACAGTGAAAAAAATATTTGTTTTATGTTCATCTCTGCTGCTTGCGGCCGTTATGCTCAGTGCTTGTGGGACTTCTCCCTCCAGCAATAATCCTGCTGCCGGATCAGATAAGCAGCAATTGGAGGAAAATATAGAAACAGCATTTTCAAACGAAACGGAGGATTCTGAAAATATGGGTTTTAATTCTACAGCAAAAAATCTGGTTGTATATTTTTCTATGCCAGAAACTACGGAGCCTGAGAATATGTCGAGGGAGGAAGAACTCAGCACCGTTGTTATTGACGGTGAGGTTTTGGGGAATACCCAGTATGTTGCTAATATCATTGCAGAAAATATGGGGGCAGATATTTTCCGGATTGAGTCGGTTACACCATATCCGCTGGATCATTCAGAGCTTGAGGAAATTGCGCAGAAAGAGCAGTCAGAGAATTTCCGGCCTGAAATTGCAGGGACTGTGGAGAATATAGGGCAATATGATATCATATTTTTTGGATTCCCTAACTGGTATTATGATATGCCGATGATTATGTACAGTTTTCTTGACCAGTACGATTTGTCAGGGAAAACGGTGGTTCCTTTTGTTACATCCGGCGGGAGCGGTTTTTCTGACGCAATCAGCACGATCAAGGACATGGAGCCGGACGCAGATGTGCTTACAGATGGCCTTTCCATTTCACGCAATGTGGTTCAGGATTCGGAATCTGATATTATCGAATGGCTAACAAAAAAAGGGTTCATTCAGTAAATTACTATAGGAGGCGGGCAGCATGAAACATAAAGCAATTTTGAAAATAGTAGTGGATATTGGAATGACGGTCATGCTGCTGTTTCTGATGACCTATGAACTGATTGGTGAAGCAGCCCATGAATGGCTTGGAATTGGGATGTTTGTTCTTTTCGTTATTCACCATATGTTAAACCGGAAATGGAGCCAGGGTGTTTTCAAAGGGAAATATACATTGTTTCGTATCTGGCAGACGGTTCTTGTTATTGGAATCCTTCTTACAATGGCTGGCTCCATGTATAGCGGAGTAATTCTTTCTAAACATGCAATATCATTTCTGTCAATCAAAGCAGGAGGTGCTTTTGCCAGAGAGATTCATATGGTTTCTGCCTATTGTGGATTTGTATTGATGTCACTTCATCTTGGCATTCATTGGAGAATGATGATGGGGATGGCAAGGCGGATTGTAAAAGAGGTCCCTATCGCTGGAAGATGGATGATTCGTGGGACTGCCGCCCTTGTTGCCGGGTATGCCGTGTATGCTTTCATACGGCGGGAAATCGGGCATTATATGTTCTTACAAAATCAATATGTGTTTTTCGATTTTGAAGAATTGTTGATTTTCTTGCTGGCAGATTATATAGCAGTTATAGCTTTGTTTGTATGGGTAAGCTATTACTTTTCTAAGGGACTGAAATATATAATGCAAAAAAGTAAAATGAAATGACCCCCTATTTTACATCAAGGCAAGTATATCTTGCCCGGAAAGGTCAATCTGCCTTGTGTGGATTGGCCTTTTTAAGCTGTATTGTCGAAAATTGTCGATGGAGAAAATTGAAAATATTTAACTTTCTTCTCAAAAACTTTCCGGTTTGGCATGGTGGAAAACGAGACTTTATACTATGCGCTGTTATCCCTGAAAGAGCGGCAGAGAAAAGTCCTGCTCTTGGGCTTCTGGCACGGCCTCACGGACGGGGAGACAGCGGAAAAAATGGAGGTAAGTGTCTGGACGGTATTAACCTGCGGCAGCGGGCCTTCTGGGCAGTAAGGGACTATTATGGAGAAAAACCAACAGGCAATGCATTTAACAGTGGTGCTGATCCGCCGGAGACGGCGCGGCATTTCCATGTGGAGAATGGGCTTTGCTGCTTCCATACGGGAAGGTACAAGGCTGTGTATGCCTGCTTTGGCCAGAACAAGAAGCACGCGAGTATGCGGGGCTAAAGGCTGAAAAACGGGATAAGGCAATTATCGACCTGCCCCGAGCTGTAAAAGGCTGGGGGCTGACCGGGGCGTCATGCGCCATAACGGCAATTCCGTAAGGGATGTATATGGAAAAGGGATGCGTATGGCTAAACCGGGACGAGGGTCACTTGTTTGAAAGAGCGTTTCAAAGACATCTCAGTCTACCCCTGGAGAAAGCGTAAAACTTGATTTGGAGGGAATAAAAGGATGGGCAGAATTATAAAAAATAATGTGTTTGAGAATACATTAAGTTGGGGAGGTGTCTTCGGTGTGGAATTCAGTTCAATGTGCAGTTCAAGGGTGTAGCCATGTACATGTTAAATCGGGTGTGTGATAATAGCAAGCGGATTCCGGCCTCTAAACTGTACAAACATTCCGGCAGATGATTGTCCCGTATTCTGGGGATTTCTGCTTGCTATTCTGTGTAGACAGAGCGAACATGTACCTGCCAAAACGAAGGAGGGCATACATATGCAGATGGATATCAATTTTGAACTGAAACCGAAACAGCGACCGAAGCTGGCGAAGGAGATCGCCGCAGCACTGCACACAGTCCCATAAGTGCAGGAGAAGTTAAAACGGGATTTGGGCATTCAGATGAAATTTATTTTATCCCCTTGACAAAAACTCCAGCATAGGCTATACTGTAACAGTGCTATATAACACTGTTACAAAGAAAGGGGCGTGCGGCAGAATGAGTGAGCCGGAAAGAAACACATTGGAGCTAATCCATGCGGCGGCCAAAGCGGAATTTATGGAAAAGGGATTCCAGGCTGCCTCCCTGCGGAATATTGTTAAAACGGCAGGTGTGACCACCGGGGCATTTTACGGCTATTATGACAGTAAGGAAGAGCTGTTTGCAGCTTTGGTGGATCCGGCCTATGAATATATGATGGGGCGGTATAAGCAGACCCATGAGTATTTTGAAAGCCTGCCCATGGAAAAGCAGCCGGAGCAGATGGGAAAGATGTCGTCAGAATGTATGTATGAGCTGCTCAGCTTTTCCTATGGGCACATGGATGAATTTTATCTGATCCTGAAATGCTCCGAGGGTACGAAATACGCATCCATGATTGATGACATGGTGGAGATCGAGGTGGAAGCCACCCATAATTATTATAATGTTTTGGAGCAGCTTGGAACCCCTTCCCCCAAAATTGATAAAAGGCTGGAACATATTATGGCAACAGGGATGATAGGCGCCTTTTTTGAAATGGTTCTCCATAGGATGCCCTTTGAAGACGCAAAAGTGTTTTTGCAGCAGTTAAATGATTTCTATACCGCAGGGTGGATGAAAATCATGGGACAGTGATCCGGGCCAACAGCTAATATATAGAAAGTTTGCATTGCGGGCTTTCTATTATATTTTTCCCTGTAGGTTAGTGAAAACTAACTGATATTTCATAAGGATAACAGGGAATGACTGCAGCGTTCCCTTTATCATAGAAAAACATACAAGGAGGTCTTACTTTTGAAAAAAGAATCCAATTTAAAGCGGCTCCTTCGGTATGCCGGGGGTTATAAGTACCTGACCGTAGCGTCATGGATTTTAAGCGCACTGAGCGCACTGGTGGCATTGCTCCCGTTTGTATACATCTGGAAAGTCATCAATGAAGTTTTGGATGTGGCTCCGAATTACGGGGATGTGCAGGCTCTGTCCCATAACGGCTGGATGGCGGTAGTTTTCGCAGTGGCGGCGATCCTGATCTATATCGCGGCTCTGATATGTTCCCATCTGGCGGCGTTCCGGGTGCAGGCAAATATGCGGGCAAAGGCAATGCACCATATCGTGACCCTGCCCATGGGGTTCATGGACGGCATTGGCAGCGGCAAAGTCAGGAAGATTGTTTATGAATCCAGTGCGGCAACAGAAACCTATCTTGCCCACCAGCTCCCCGACAAGGCAAACGCCCTTGCGACACCTGTGGGGCTTATCGTCCTTCTGCTTGTCTTTGACTGGCGGCTGGGGCTTTTAAGCCTCCTGCCAGTTGCGGCGGCGTTTGCCATCATGAGCGTCATGACGGGAAAACGCATGGCAGAGAAGATGGAAGAATACAACAACGCCCTGGGGCAGATGTCCAATGAAGCGATGGAGTATGTAAGGGGCATTTCGGTGGTCAAAACCTTCGGCCAGTCGGTGTTCTCTTTCAGGCGCTTCAAAGAAGCTATCGACAATTACGAGAAATGGGTGATCGCCTATACAAAAGACCTGCGTTTCCCGATGATGTGTTACACCACGCTGGTGAACGGGATTTTTGCCGTCCTGGTCGTGGCGGCACTGGTGATGGCATCGGGCGGGGTGACAAATGGGTTTTTACTGAATTTAATGTATTACATCATCATCACGCCAATTCTTACGCTTACGCTGACAAAGATTATGTATGCCAGCGAAAATAAGCTGATCGTGGCGGACGCCATGTCCCGCATTGACAGCATCCTGGAAATGGAGCCGCTGCCGGAAACAAATCATCCGAAACATCCGAAAGACAATTCCGTGGAGCTTTCCGGAGTTTCCTTCCGGTATAAGGGCGCTAAGAGGAACGCGCTGGAAAACATTTCTCTTACAATCAGACCAGGCGAACACGTTGCTTTCGTTGGGCCATCGGGTGGGGGAAAGACTACCCTTGCCAGCATCGTGGCAAGGTTCTGGGATGTAGAAAGCGGCAGTGTGAAGATTGGCGGCGTCAATGTAAAGGACATCCCAAAAGAAAAACTGATGGATACGGTTTCCTTTGTATTCCAGGATTCCAAACTTTTGAAGACGTCTATCCTGGAAAATGTGCAGATGGCAAAGCCGGACGCTTCCCGTGAAGAAATACTGAAAGCCCTCCACGATGCGCAGTGCGATGATATCCTTGAAAAACTGCCAAAAGGTGTGGATACGGTGGTAGGCGCAAAGGGTGTGTACCTGTCGGGCGGGGAGCAGCAGCGTATTTCCATTGCGAGGGTGATGCTGAAAAATGCGCCAATCCTGATACTGGATGAGGCTACCGCTTTCGCCGACCCGGACAACGAGGCAAAAGTGCAGGCGGCGTTTTCTGTGCTTGCAAAAGGAAAGACCATACTGATGATTGCACACAGGCTTTCTACCGTTACTGGCGCGGACAGGATTGTGGTAATCAAAGAGGGGAAGATAGAAGATACAGGCACACACGACCAGCTTAAGGATAAGGACGGCCTGTATGCCGAAATGTGGAGGCAGTACAACAAAGCCGCAAAATGGAAGGTAGGTGTTTCAAATGCATGAAAAGTTAAAGCACACGTTTGCCCTGTCTGACAAGGGTGCAAAGGATATGGTGGGGGCGTTTTTTGCCTGCATCCTGCATAACCTTTCCCTGATGGTTCCGGTGGTGCTGTTATATAACCTCATTGGTGACCTGCTGGATGGGGGCATCCCGGAAGGGAAAAGCACATTTTACATCGCAGGGCTTGCCATTGCCCTTGGACTCATTATGCTGACATATTATATCCAGTACAACGCCACCTTTTTCGCCACCTATGTGGAGAGCGGCGTGCGCAGGCTTTCCCTTGCGGAGAAGCTGCGGAAGATCCCCCTGTCCTTTTTCGGAAAAAAAGATCTGTCCGACCTGACAACGGTTCTTATGACGGACTGTGCGACATTAGAGGGCGGATTATCCCATTGGGTGCCAGAATTTATAGGTTCGCTTATTTCCACCCTTTTGATTGCAGCAGGGCTCTTTGTCTTCGACTGGCGCATGGCTCTTGCCTCCCTGTGGGTGCTGCCTGTTTCTTTCGGCATCATCCTTGCCACGGCGGGCATTATGCGGATTCGGCAGGAAAAGGTGACGGAGGTGTCCATTGCGTGTTCAGACGGCATCCAGGAATGCCTGGAAACGCTGCGTGACCTGAAAGCAAACAATGCAGAGACTGGATACCTGAAAGGGCTGGATAAAAAGATAAAGGATGTGGAGAAATATACAGTGATAGGCGAGCTTACCAATGCGGTATTCCATACCTGCGGGCGCATGGTGCTTAAAGTAGGCATCGCTACGACTGTGTTGGCGGGAGGCGCGCTGTTAGCAGATGGAAGGATTACCCTGCTCACGTTTTTTGCTTTTATGATTTTAGTTTCCCGCGTATATGACCCATTGATCGCTGCATTGGATAATTTAAGTGCAGTTATTATGATAAGGAATATCCAGTGCAGGAGGATGGAGGAAATCTTAAGCCACCCGGAACAGGAAGGAAGGTCGAAACTGACAAACAGAGGATATGACATTATTTTTGACCATGTGGGATTTTCCTATAACAGTGGGGAAACGGTATTGAAGGATGTATCCTTTACCGCGAAGCAGGGGCAGGTCACTGCGCTGGTCGGGCCTTCCGGCGGCGGAAAGACGACGGTTTCCCGCCTTGCATCAAGGTTCTGGGATATCCAGAAGGGAAAGATTACGGTAGGCGGCATGGATATATCGAAGATCGACCCGGAATCGCTCATGTCCCTTTATTCCATCGTGTTCCAGGATGTGACGCTGTTTAACAATACGGTCATGGAGAATATCCGCCTAGGGCGAAAGGATGCAACTGATGCGGAGGTGCTTGAGGCGGCGAGGCTTGCCAATGTGGATGAATTTGCGGCGAGGCTCCCGGACAAGTGGAACACCCTGATCGGGGAGAACGGCTGCGAGCTGTCAGGCGGGGAACGCCAGCGTATCTCGATTGCCAGGGCATTTCTGAAGGATGCCCCAATTGTCCTGCTGGACGAAGCGACGGCAAGCCTTGACGTGGAAAATGAGACGCTGATTCAGGAATCGCTGTCAAGGCTGCTTGAGAATAAGACGGTTATGATGATTGCCCACCGTATGCGTACCGTTGCTGGGGCGGATAAGATTGTCGTCCTTTCGGAAGGCACAGTGGCGGAGCAGGGCAGTTCCGATATGCTTTTGAAAAAGAACGGTATCTATGCCCACATGGTGAAACTCCAGACGCAGAGCCAGAATTGGGCGATGGAATAAGAAAGAGGATGTTCCTTTAATATAGTGCAAAATAAATAAAGCGATGTGACTTAATTCGGAGGTAATTAGGGTTTAAAAAAATTCGTTTTTTTATCTTGACAAACGGAATTTTCTGAGTATAATTAAGGCTTCGAATACACTGTTTCGGAAACGCTGTTGTAAAAGAGAAAGAGGTGGTAGACAATGGAGAGTAGAATTGAGGGGGATGATGAAATAATAATTGCTTGTGCAAAAGGAGAATTTTTGAAAAGAGGATATGCAGATGCTTCATTAAGAACCATTGCTCAGAATGCTGATCAGCACAAGCACGATTTATACAAGATATTTACATACAGAAAGAAGGAGTTTCATTTGGCTAAAAAATGGAAATTCAAGGCATTTTTAGTTTAATATCTCAGATGAATGAGCCAAGAGGATGGATAGTTCTCTGTATTTGGTACGAAAATAGTTGGTTTTGGGTATACGAAATAAAACGTCTTCATTTCCGTTCTACATGGCCTTATGTATCCCATCCATCTACGGAAGCGAACCTCTCGTGTTTACCAGGTTCACCTGCATCCCTGCCAGATCCTAACTTCCTCTGTCCCGCCTGGCCAACGTGCCAGGCCCGGACAACATTTATGTGATGGAGAAAGGAAACATTGTGAATACACAGTGGATATGGAAACAGTCCATGAGACGGAAGCGAAAGGCAGAAGGCATAAATTTCGTTTGAGTGATTTGATAAATGGAAATTTGGCGGAGGGAGAGAAAAGTGAAAAAGAATTTAGATAAAACAAATGTTATGCGGCTGTTGGAGCAGAAGAAAATAGAGTATACAAGCTATTGTTATGTGGATACTGGCGTTGTCAGCGGCGTGGAGGTTGCGGCTGTCCTGCGTCAGGATCCGGATCAGGTGTTTAAAACATTGGTGACAGTGGGTAACTCCAATAGAAATTATGTTTTCTTAGTCCCTGTCCAGAAAGAGCTGGATTTGAAGAAGGCGGCGAAATCCGTTGGGGAAAAAAGCATTCATATGCTGAAATCCAAAGATTTGCTAGCTTTGACGGGATATGTCCATGGAGGCTGTTCGCCGATTGGGATGAAAAAGCCGTTCCCAACGGTGATTGAACGGTCTGCCCAGGAGTTTGGCAGTATTATCTTTAGCGGGGGGAAAATTGGCTACCAGGTGCAGGTTTCCCTGGAAGGGTTGAAAAAGATCCTGGAGTTCAGGCTTGAGGATATTATAGAGTGATGAGACAGCAGTTAAGCTTCCCAGCCCCACTGGCGTTCCAGGCGGCAGCGCATCCAGCAGGGCTTTCGGAAGAAAAATTCCAGGAGAACATGGAGGCTTTCCATAAAAAGCGGGAATGAGCGAAAGGGTATTCTAAAGCAGGCAGCATTTTGGAAATGCTGCCTGTTTTATATGGGGGCAATGCGGAAAATCAGTGCAAATAGGATTATCATGCCCAGCGAATCCATGGATAGCAGGGGAAATATTTCATTGACCGTCTTCCCAAAAACGGTCAATAGGGTATAATGGTAAATAGCAGGGGAAGCAGGAGGTTTCTATGAATGAGAGGTTTTATCATTTGCCAGCGGAAAAACAGGAGCGCATCATCCAGGCAGGGTATCGGGTGTTTGCCCAAAATCCTTATAAAAAAAGCCCTATGCGGGAGATTGCGGATGCGGCTGGTATCAGCAAGTCGCTGCTGTTCCACTATTTTCAGAATAAACGGGAGCTGTATCTGTTTTTGTGGGAGCAGAGCGCACAGTTTACAATGGAGTGGATGGAGCGGTATGGGTGCTATGAGCAAAATGACCTGTTTGAAATGATGTATCGGGGAATGCAGGCGAAGATGCAGATTTTTCGGCAATATCCGGATATGGGATATTTTGCGGTACGGGCATTTTACGAGAAGGATGTTGCAGTATGCCAGGAGGTGCAGAAAATTTATCAGAAGATGTTTGGGATAAAGGCAAGGGAGACAATCCAGGGATTGGACCAGGGGCAATTTGTGCCTGGATTGGATCTGAAGATGATGTACCGTGAGATGTATTGGGCATCAGAGGGGTATTTGTGGGAAGCGCTGCAGAGGGAGGAACTGGATGTGCAGGAGATGGAAAAGGATTTTTTAGAGCTGTTAAAATTTTGGAAGGCAGTTTATCTGCGGAGAGGATAATATGGAAGCGATAAGGACGGAAAAATTGACCAAGTATTATGGGAAATCCAGAGGGATTTTGGAATTGGACCTATGTGTGCAGGAGGGGGAGTTTTTTGGGTATATGGGGCCTAATGGGGCGGGGAAAAGCACGACAATCCGTACCCTGATGGGGCTGATTCAGGCCAGCAGCGGGAAGGCGTTTGTTCTGGGGAAGGAGATCCGGGAGGAAAAGCAGAAGGTATTGGAGGAGGTAGGGTACCTGCCCTCCGAGGCGATTTTTTACCAGGGGATGCGGGTGGGGGATATCTTAAAGCTTTCAGCCCGTTTGCGGAAAAAGGATTGTAAGGAGGAGTCGGACAGGCTCTGCCAGAGGCTGGAGTTAGATAAAGCCAGAAAGGTGGAGGAGCTTTCCTTTGGAAATCGGAAAAAGGTTGCGATTGTCTGCGCCTTGCAGCATAATCCCAGGCTGCTTGTGTTGGATGAGCCCACGTCAGGGCTGGATCCGCTGATGCAGCGGGAATTTTTTCAGATAATAAAAGAGAGGAATGAAAGGGGGGTGACAATTTTCTTTTCCTCTCATGTGCTTTCAGAAATCCAGAGGAATTGTGGGAGGGCTGCGATTGTCAGGGAAGGGAGGATGGTTGCCTGTGACTATGTGGAAGCCTTGGCACGGGCAAATGCGAAGCGGGTCATGGTTCGGGGGGAGATAGATATGGCATGGTTTGGGCGTCTGTTGGAGTTAGAAAAGGAAAACGGGCTGCAAAAGGAAGGGGGTATGCAAAAAGGGACAGGTTTACAGAAGGGGGATGGCAAGGGGCAGGAAGCAGGGAGCGGCATATATAGTATGGGAATCCGGGATTTGAAAAAGGAGGGGGATGCGGTTCGGTTTCTTTATGCTGGGGATATAAATCAATTGGTGAGGGGATTGGCAGGGCAGCATATTTTGGATCTGTCCATTTCTGAGCCGGATCTGGAAGAAATATTTATGCACTATTATTTGGACGGGGGTGATGGGAAATGACGTTAGTAAGACATGAATTGCGGCAGGGAAGGGTAGCTTTTTTGGTCTGGGCGGCAGCGATTTCTTTTTTAATGGCTGCCTGTGTGCTGATTTATCCAGAAATGGAGGGGGATATGGGGAATCTGGGGGATATGTTTTCTTCAATGGGAAGCTTTTCGGAGGCTTTTGGGATGGATCAGGTGAATTTTGGCACATTGGAAGGGTTTTATGCCGTGGAATGTGGGAATATACTAGGGCTGGGGGGCGCGTTTTTTGCTGCCCTATGCGCAGTGTCCATGCTGGAAAAGGAAGAAAGGGGGCATACGGCAGAATTTTTGCTGGTGCATCCTGTCAGCAGGAGGCGCGTCCTGACGGAAAAGCTGGCGGCGGTGTTGGCGCAGGTGGCGCTGCTGAACCTGGCAGTTTTGGCGGTGTCCTCTGCCGCCCTTGTAAGCATAGGGGAGGAAGTTCCATGGAAGGGGATCTTGCTGGTGCATTTTGCGTATTTTCTGCTGCAGGCAGAGCTTGCAGGGATCTGCTTTGGGATCTCGGCCTTTTTGAGAAGGGGAGGCATGGGGATTGGGCTGGGGATTGCCGCTGTAATGTATTTTCTGCAGTTGATTGCGAACTTGTCAAAAGAAGCGGGATTTTTGAAATATGTGACGCCTTTTTGGTATGCGGAAGGAACCAGGATCGTGTCGGAAAGCGGGCTGGATGGAATGCTGGCCGGGCTGGGGATGCTGTATGGGCTGGCCGGGGTTCTGGCGGCTTATGTAAAATATGGCGGAAAGGACATCCAGTAATTGGAAAATAGCTTGTTTGTAAAGGGAAAAAGTGATATTCTTAGGTAGAAGCAGCAATGGATAGATTTTGGGATGATAGTGTGATATTCTTTTATGGAAAAAGGTATTCTTTTTCATGGAAACATCTTGGATGGGCTGGGAAAGGAAAAATTTTTTTCTTAAAGATTGAGGAAGGCTCTGAGGAAGGAAAAACTTTTTTACAGAAGGATTGTGGATGGATTTGAGGAAGGGGGAAGATAGATGTGGTTTCGCAAAAAGGCAGGAAAGAAAGCAGAGGCGAAATTCTTTGACAGGCAAAAGCAGAAGCCTGTCTTAAAATGCAGCATCTGCAACGGGGAGCAGGTGGCAGGATTTAAGGATATCCATACAGGGAAATTTGAGGAAGTGATGTTTATCCGAAATGAAGGGGATTTGAAGGATTTTCTGGAGATGTATGGGATTGACAGGATTTCGAAGGAATATTAATGTTTTAGTAGTAAAGGTAAGGAGAGGTACAGATGAATATAGCAGAAATCGCAAAGTTGGCCGGCGTATCCAGTGCAGCTGTTTCCAGGTATTTTAACAATGGGTATATTTCAGAGGAAAAACGTGAGGCGATCCGCAAGGTGGTAGAGGAGACGGGCTACCGCCCTTCTGTGCAGGCACAAATGCTGCGGACAAAAAAGACGAAGATGATCGGCGTGATCGTGCCGAAGATCGCTTCTGCGTCCATTGGGAAGGAAGTGGAGGGGATACTTTCCGTGCTAAATGAGAGCGGGTATCAGATGCTTTTGGCTGTCACCCAGAATGACCCTCAGAAGGAGCTGGAATATTTGTCTGCCTTCCATGAGAAGCAGGTGGATGGGGTGATCTTAATTGCCACAGTGCTGACGGCAGCCCATAAGCGGATGCTGAAGACCATGATGGTTCCCGTGGTGATCGTAGGGCAGCGCCTGCCAGGCTATTACTGTGTCTTTCATGATGATTACCATGCTTCCTATGACCTGACAAAACTGATTTTGGAAAAGGGGCGGAAGAAGTTGGGGTATATTGGCGCGATCCAGCAGGATAAAGCCGTGGGGGCAGAACGGTACCGGGGCTTTTGCGAAGCGGTGCGGGACATGGGATGCGCCCAGCTGAAGGAAAATTTCGCCATAGCAGATTTTTCCTTGTCCTCTGGTTATGAGAAGGCAGGGGAACTGTTGGAAAAATGCAGGGATTTGGATGGGATGGTTTGTGCCACAGACACCATAGCTGCTGGCGCGATACAATATCTCCAGGAGCATGGCATAGGGGTTCCGGAGCAAATCCTGGTGGCTGGGCAGGGAGATTCAGATATTGCAAAGGTGGCAAGCCCATCGTTGCTCACAGTGCGCTATCCTTACGAAAAAAGCGGGGAGATCGCTATCCAGATGATGCTTGAAATCCTGCAGAAAGGGGAGAGTGCTTTGAAAGAGGTAAAATTGGGATACCATGTGATAGGGGAAAAAGGGGAGGGCACAGATGCCGTTTCAGATTGTTAGGAATGATATTACAAAAATGCAGGCAGACGCCATTGTAAATACGGCGAATCCCAAGCCGGCCCATGCAGATGGCGCAGACTGGGCAGTCTATCAGGCGGCAGGCGCATCCAGGCTGTTGGCTCAGCGGAAGAAGATAGGGGATTTGGCTGTGGGGCAGGCGGCAGTTACGCCAGCCTTTGGCCTGGAAGCAAAGTACATTATCCATACAGTGGGGCCCGTATGGCAGGGAGGCAGCCATGGAGAAGAAGATTTGCTGAGATCCTGCTACGAGAACAGCCTTTCGCTGGCGCTTTCCCACCAATGTGGGAGCATAGCCTTTCCTTTGGTGGCAACAGGCGTATATGGATTTCCCAAAGGGCGGGCATTGGCCGTGGCATTGGCTGCGATTGGCAAGTTCCTGACGCAGCATGAGATGCTGGTGTACCTTGTGGTTTTTGATGATGAGTCCTTCCATTTATCGGAGGCGCTGTTTGAAAATGTAGGGGCTTTTATTGACCGGCATTATGTGCAGGAGAAAGCCTCCCAGGAATATCTGTATGGCAATGCCAGGGCAGGCGTAAGGGGGCGCAGCTTAGCGCAGGTAATGGATGAGGTTGGGGAAACATTCCAGGAACGGCTTCTGCGGCTGATTGATGAAAGGGACATGACAAATGCGGAAGTCTATAAAAAGGCTAATCTGGATCGGAAATTATTTTCTAAAATCCTTTGTAATCCGGGCTACCATCCCCGAAAACATACAGTGCTTTCTTTTGCTATTGCGTTAGAGCTGAATCTGGATGAGACAAAGGATTTGCTGGCCAGGGCAGAGTATGCGCTGTCCCCAAGCAGTAAATTTGACCTTGTGGTGGAGTATTTTATTATGCATGGCGTGTATGATGTGTTTACGATCAATACGGCGCTTTTTGATTATGGGCAGCCGATGCTTGGGGAATGAGAATCAACGGGCCTGTACAGGAAGGGATGCTGCTATAGGGGGGCGCGCTTGTATCGTATAGAAATGTCGCTTTTCAGGTGACCATTTTTCATTTGGGTTCCGTTATACTTACCTCAGAAAAGAACATACAGGAGGTAAGAAGGATGAAAAAAGGATTGACAGAGCTTGTGTTTATTTTGGACAGGAGCGGGTCTATGAGCGGCCTGGAAGCAGACACTATCGGCGGGTATAATTCCATGATTTCCAGGCAGAAGAAGGAAGAAGGGGAAGCCCTGGTCTCCACGGTGCTGTTTGACGACTGTACAGATGTGCTCCATGACAGGGTTGCCTTAAGGAAAATTGAGCCAATGACAGAAGAGCAGTACTTTGTAAAGGGATGCACAGCCCTTTTGGATGCAATAGGGGGCGCGGTCCGCCATATTGGGAATATCCATAAGTATGCAAGAAAAGAGGACCGTCCAGAAAAGACGTTGTTCATCATTACCACAGACGGGATGGAAAATTCCAGCAGGCATTACAGCTATGAAAAAGTAAAAGAGATGATCGAAAGGCAGAAAGAAAAGTATGGCTGGGAGTTTTTGTTCCTGGGGGCAAATATGGATGCGGTGGAGGTGGCTGGGAGGTTTGGGATTTCCCCCAGCAGGGCGGCGACCTATGAATGCGACAGCGAAGGGACGCAGGTGAACTTCCAGGCATTGGAGGAAGCCGTTTGTATAGCCCGTAAATGCAGCACCGCTGGGGAATTGGAGGAGTATCTTGACCAGGGGGGATGGGCGCAGCCGATCCGCGAGAATTATCAGAAACGGAAGAAAAGGAGGAAGCTTTTTGGGGAATGAGGGGAAAGGCTGCTTCCATATTCGCGCACCAGAGCGCTGTGGGGATGTGCCGCCCTGCTATTGGAGTGTATCTTTATGTAATTAGCGGCCTGAACGTTCCTGCTGCTTTCGCTTTAGCCAGGCTTCATCATCCTCATAGAAAGCTGCCTGGCCTGGGAAGGCCTTTGCAATCTGTTCCTCAATGCCAAAGGCTTCATTCATGGTATGATAAAGCAGGAAGCTTGCAGTGAACAGGATAAGCCAAATCCCGAAGAATGGCAGGAGCAGCGCAGACCAGGGCAGGAATAATACAGCCGCTGCCCAATAGAAAATCTGCAGCAGGGCACAGCCCAGGGTTTTCCAAAAGTAGCGTACCATAAACAGGAGGCAGTTTTGGAAACGCTGTTTGCTGGACTGTTCAAACAGCGCAATCTGCGGCCAGTATAGGGAGAAGAACATAAAGAGCATTATCAGGCCGAAAGCGTAGATGGCAATGGTGCCAAAGCCCGGCGGCTGTACCGCCCACCAGAAGGTCATTAACATAAAAGCATAGAAGCCCAGTAGGAGGAAGCAGGCCATGCCAGGGAGTATGGACTGCTTCCAATTTTGCTTCCAGGCACGTTTGTAGTTCTCCATATATGTGCCTGGGGCATCCCGCAGGCTGCGGAAGATGGCGTCATACAGGCAGGCCAGCGCAGGCCCTGCGATTGCGCCGCCAAGGAGGCAGGCCGGGATTAGGATCAATATGCTGGATGACAGGAGGGCAAGGGAAACGCCAATGATTAAGGGCAGGAAAGCAAAAATGGTAAAAAGGTTCAGTATGAAAAAGCGTTTGAAGTCCCGGCTGAATAATTCGCGGTAACGCTGGGAGCCGGTGAGCCGTTGGCCGGTTCCGGTTGGTAAGCTGTAATTTGGGAATAAGGTCATGGTAAAATCCTCCTAACTTGGGTGAAATGGGAATGTGAATTTTTTCCGCCTGTGGGGGGATGCTGTAAGAGGCATCTAAGTGCATAGGTGGATTAATGGGGGCATTTGGTGTATTTTGGAGAGTGGGGCGTTTTAATATTGTCCATGGATTGTAGGTGCTCATAGCAATAATTCGGGGCGATATTTGAAGTTTTGCTGTGGTTTAAGGATTTTAGGAACCGTTGGCGGAGGAGGTGGCTAAGGAGTTCCAGCCTCCCCCTGGCGGCCGCTTAGCCACCCCTACCTGCAGCACCCCTTAAATTACTGGCATTGCCCATAAATAGCAGCTTTCAATCCGCGCTATAAGTGCAATTTCCTAAAAATTCCGTCAGTAAGGCAACTAAATCCTCCCCAAAGCTTTCCTGGCAGGTCAGTTCGACACAGAGCGCATAGCTTCCGACAACCCCAAAGGCAGACATGCCGCGGGCATAGGGGTTTTCTTCATTGGCACAGTTGTAGGTAAGCGCCGTATAGGCGTGATTGCCGCAAGTGATTTCTTTCTCTTCCAAAATTTCATAGCTGTCCTTGGCAGCGTTCAGCCAGGTGTCCATATTGTTTTGCGCGGATACAGGATCTTTTGATTCCCCCAGCAGAAGGTAAAGGCTGGCATCGTATAGGTCGGCCGTATCGCCATCGCTGTTCTCGTAAGGCGCAGCTTCGCCCATTCCCCAGGATGCATAAAAGAGGCCATCGGCAGCTAAGGCGCTGTTATTGTCTATCAGGAGCAGGCGCTTGTCGATGTTTTGTATTGCAAGCCTGTGGCCAACGGATAGGTTTTCAACGTGCGCAGCGGGTTCTTTCTCTTGCTTGCCGGGGGAAGGGGAGCAGCCGGAGAGTATTAGGGTGATGCAAAGATAAAGGATGAAGTATTTTGGTTTCATGGCAGAGCCTCCTATATTTTGGTGTGTAAAGAGTGGCATTATGAAAACAGTTCCATCAATGGCGTAAGCAAAGCGGGGCAGGGGGACAGCGTCCGGCTTGCTGGAAAGGCGGCTTTTTCATTCTATGCTGTCCTTAAGGGTATTCCACAGCCTGCCGCATTGTTCAGAATGCTTTGGCTCCTTCTCATGATAAAAGCAGCGCCTTCCCATGTAAAGTTCCGAGAGCAGCTCTTGGCTGTCCCCCTTCACTTCTTTCCCCAGGATAATAGTGGAATAAGTTCCCAGGTTCAGTTGGGAAAGGAGGGGGCAGTCTGCCCAGCAGATCGTTTTTTCTTCTGTGGAATGGTCTGTTTCTGCCGGGCAGCCCCCATCTGCATCGGCAAGCAAGTGGAAGCTCCTCTGAAAGGATTCCGGGTCATCCATCAGGAAAAAGTAGCTTTCGCAGCCTGAAATATCCCCAATCAAAGTGAGTTCGGACGCATACTCATAATAAGCCGTTTCCGGATCCTTGCTTTGGCTCCCGTTGATATATTGGTTTATGCGGACAATCACTTCCCCATCCCCATTGAAGTCCCAGTTTCCTTCAATAGAAGCAAAAGCCTGTTCCAGGGCCAGCAAAGTATCTTCTGGAAGCCGTTCTCTGCCCACATAGGCCACTTGGAAATCAGGTGCCTTATGCCAGAGCCCCAGCGCATTCCCGGTCAGGTTTATAACAATCCCCAGCAGGACGCCTCCGCAGGCGACATACCATTTATGGTAATACCACCAGTTTTTCATACTGCGTCATTCCTTTCTTTCCATCGTGGTTCCCCCATAAGCGTAAGAAACCGGGAGGCAAATGAGCGGCGGCTTCTGCGTCATGTTTTCCTGCAGCAAAAGCTCTACGCACATTTCTGCGATATCCTCCAGGGGCTGTACAATGGTGGAGCAGGCATAGGCGCCATCCCCAAACATCCGGGTTCCGTCAAACCCAATGACCTGCACGTCCTCTGGCACCCGCAGCCCCAGCCGCTGCAAAATCCCCGCCACATAGCAGGCCAGCTGGTCTGTAACGCAGAACAGACCGTCGAAGGACAGCCCATCCTGGGTGATATGCTCTTTCAGAAACGTTTCAAATTCGTCATAAGGATCCCCGTCGTTCAATATTTTCATTTCATATGTAAGCCCCCTGGCAAGGCATCCGTTCTCAAACCCTGGCCGCCTCTTGTTTGGCTCATTGGTCAAAGAAGAGCCGATCCGTAAAAAAGCAACGTGCTTACATCCCAGGTCTGCCAG
This sequence comes from Lachnospiraceae bacterium, assembly GCA_910575035.1. Taxonomy (GTDB): domain Bacteria; phylum Bacillota; class Clostridia; order Lachnospirales; family Lachnospiraceae; genus Petralouisia. Next base: position 259,275 of record CAJTDL010000003.1, on the reverse strand, counting down.
CTTCTCGGCTGCCAGCTGCCCTCCGGCAAAGTTATCGCAGGCCACGCAGGGGATTTTGCTCCCCATGGAGCGGTCGATGGACACAAAGGGGGTATTATCTTCGATGATAAGGTCGGGGTTATAGGTCAGGCCAATGATCCCGTCCACCTTGTTCTGCTGCGCCATGGTAATGTATTCCTGTTCCTGCCCTTGGTTGAAGTCTGTGCAGCAAAGCAGCATCCGGTAGCCCCGCTTTAAAAGGGCAAGGTTGATATGGTATGCAAGGGATGCAAAAAAAGGGTTCTTTGTATTGGGGATTAAAAGGGCGGCGGTAAAGGTTTTGCTTGCCTTAAGCTCCTGGGCGTAGCTGTTGACCTGGTAATTCAGCTTCTTAATCGCCTCTTCCACACGGATCCGGTAGGATTCCCCTACAGGCAGGCCGTTGACCACTTTTGATACTGTGCCAAGGGCAACGCCGGCCTCCTGGGCCACGTCTTTCATAGTCGGCACGGAATTTTCTTTTTTCATTTCGAAAGCCTCCTTACTATATATAAAAATGGTTTTTCCTGATTGGAGCAGCTATTTGATGCCTTTCAAATAGAATGAAACAAAAATCGGTTTCACGGAAATCTTTTTTCTGGAGTTATTATATTGAGGCCGCTGAGATAGACGGCGCTTCCAAGTGGACGACTTTTATCCGTATCGTGGTGCCCCTGAGCCGTTCCATTATGGCGGTTATGGTGGTGTTCTCCATGGTTGCTTACTGGAACGACTGGTTCACGTCCATGATTTACCTGCCAGACCCGGCAAAGGCTCCTTTGCCCCTGGTGCTGCGCAACATATTGATCAAGAGTTCTGCCAGCGCCAGCCAGGCCAGCACCATAGCTGGGGGCTATGCCGAGCTGAATAAAATGACAGAGATGATCAAGTTCTCATCCATCATCATTGCGGCAGCCCCAATGCTTGTGGTGTATCCTTTTGTACAGAAGTATTTTGAAAAAGGCTTTATGGCTGGGGCGGTAAAAGGCTAGCTGAGCCGTGAATAATAAAAAGGCTAGAAAGGAAGATATATTATGAGAAAAGCAGGATTGTGGAAGAAGCTGGTATCGTGTATAATGGTTGCAGGCCTCTCATTGTCTATGGCGGGATGCGGCAATGAATATGCCCACCATGAAAAGGGGGTTGCGAACACGGATACCTCCCAGACGGATTTTTCCATTATGGGCGGGATGGGGGCCTTGAGCACAAGCTATGATGAAAAGCTGGTATTAAACCAGCTTCAGAAAGAGACAGGGATCCACATTGGCTGGAATACCATGAGTGAGTCCTTGGGAGAGCAGGTTAACATCCGTATTGCCGGAGGGGATTTGCCAGACGCATTTATTGGCGTTGGGTTCAGCAATTATGATATTTCCCGTTATGGGGATGACGGCACTTTTATTGACCTGACGCCTTACCTGACGGAAGAGTATATGCCAAATCTAAGCAAAATCCTAGAAGAGAACCCGGATATAAAAAGGGCGATCACCATGGATGACGGGTATATCTATGGCCTTCCGGCAGGGGAACGCATGGGAACCGCTGGTATTGGCGCAGATGAGGATTACAGTATATTCAGTATCCCGCAGTATTCCATGATCAACAAGGCATGGCTGGATGACCTGGGATTGGAAGTCCCCACCACCTTGGATGAGCTCCATACAGCACTGAAGGCGTTTAAAGACAACGACATGAGCGCAAAATACTATGGGAATGCAGCAGGCAGCACGATCCCTATGAGCACGGGCTTTGACCAGTGGTGCTGGGGGCAGAATATCTTTTATGCAGGGTTTGGCTTTACCAACTGGCCCAATGATGTCTGCAACGACCTGGTGCTCCGGGAGGATGGGAAAGTGGAGTTTATCTGCACGACCGATAACTATAGGAAAGCGCTTACATATTTCCATGACTGGTATGCGGAAGGGCTGATGGATGTTGAGATGTTCAGTCAGGATGACACACAGCTGATCTCAAAATGTTCCCAGGGCTATGTGGGCGTTTCCACCTGGTGGTATATTGAGGAATTGATGGGGGATTACGCAAAGGATTATGTATTCCTGCCGATTCTTGATGGGCCGGACGGCACGCACAATGTGACGCTGCGTACCGGCGGCCCGATCAACAGCGGGCAGCTGAATATTACAAAGGCCTGCAAAAGCCCGGCCAACCTCCTGAAATTCTTTGACAGGTGGTATGACCCGGAAATTGTAATGCAGCTCCACTATGGCCCGATTGGCACTTACTTTACAGAGCAGAATGAGGACGGCGTATGGCTGAGCATTACAGAAGGCCAAGCCCAGGAGAAATTTGGGAAAGGAACCGGGGAATTAAGGGGTGAGCAGGAAGTATATGGGCCGAAGCTCATCCTCAGCGATTACTATCTTAGCACATTCCGAATGGAAGACCGTGCCATTGAGCGTCTGACGGATTTGAATGAATTTTGGATGCCCTATGTGGACAGTAAAGTAGCTTATCCTGTAGACTGCGTGTTTACAGGGGAAGAATTAGACGATATCGACTGGTACAAAGCAAACTTTGAAAGCGCCGTGGCAGAGCAGGAAGGCCTGTGGCTGAAAAACGGCGGGCCCACAGATAAAGAGTGGGAAAAATATATTGAAAACCTGCAGAAGAAATGCGGTATGGATAAGCTTTTGAAAGTGTATCAGGAGGCCTATGACCGTTATGCAGGAATAGGGGGCACAGAGTAACCTGCCTATTGGATTTGCAAAGATGCGGTGGGGAGTGGAATCGTTTTCCAATGCCCTTCGCAGGAAAAATCCTGGAAGGGGGCATGGCCTTCCCATCCAGTGAAGTTCCATGCCCTGTACGGCATATGTCTGGCAGAAAGCGCCTGGGAAGCCCTGGAATCCGATTTATTCCCGCAGGCAGCGGCTCGGGTGGAGCGCTGTGCGCCCGATTGGCATGCACAGGCATTGGGCCAATGCCGCGGGGGATTTGACTGAAAAGGAGAATTGGTTATGAGCCAAATATTACGCGATGCGCGAAAATACGAAGAAATCACAGAAAAGGAAATTGCAGATGCCTTAAGGCCGGATTTTCATTTATCTTCCCGGGTGGGCTGGATGAACGACCCCAATGGCTTTTCTTATTATCGGGGTATGTATCATTTGTTTTACCAGTACCATCCATACAGTTCCCATTGGGGCCCTATGCATTGGGGGCATGCAGTGAGCAAGGACCTTCTGCATTGGGAATACCTTCCGGCAGCTTTGGCGCCTGACACAAATTATGACAAAGACGGCTGTTTTTCCGGCAGCGCCCTTACATTGCCGGATGGGCAGCATCTGCTGATGTATACAGGCATCTCTAAGGAAAGGCAGCCAGATGGCAGTGACCGTGAGGTGCAGACGCAGTGCATCGCTGTCGGCGATGGGATGGATTATGAGAAATGCCTGGAAAACCCTGTATTGGATCAAAAGGATTTGCCGGAGGATGGGAGCCGGTTTGATTTTCGGGATCCCAAAGTATGGAGGGAGCAGGATGGCGCCTACAGATGCGTGATAGGGAATTGCGATGCCCAGAAGGATGGCAGGGTGCTCCTTTTCAGCAGCCCGGATGCTGTGCATTGGAAATTTGAGAAGATCCTGGCTGCCAATCAGGGACGTTTTGGCAGGATGTGGGAATGCCCGGATTTTTTTGGGCTGGATGGGAAGCAGGTGCTGTTAATCAGCCCCCAGGATATGATGCCCCATGGGTTTGAGTACCATAATGGGAATGGGACGGTTTGCCTGATTGGCGCTTACGATGAAAAGACCTGCACTTTTACGGAGGAAAAGGATCAGGCCGTTGACTATGGGATTGATTTTTATGCGTCCCAGACGGTTCTTGCGCCAGATGGGAGAAGGATAATGATTGGGTGGATGCAGAATTGGGATACCTGCAACCTGCATTCCTCCGAACAGCCCTGGTTTGGGCAGATGAGCCTGCCGCGGGAGCTTTCCATAAAAAATGGGCGGCTGATCCAAAAGCCTGTGCGGGAGCTGGAAAGCCTGCGGGGGGAAGAATTAAGGTATCAGGATGTTGCCTTTTCAGATACCATAAGGCTGGATGGGGTAAAGGGGCGCAAGGTGGACATGGAATTGGATATCCGCCCCCAGGATGCAGGGGAGATGTATCGGAAGTTCGCAGTGCGGTTTGCGCAGAATGACAAGTATCAGACGTCCATAAGCTTTCGGCCAGGGGAGTCTGTTCTGAAGGTGGATCGGAAGGCTTCCGGATCCAGGAGGGCGATTATCCACCAGAGGAGAAGCCTGGTGAATAGTGAAGGGGGGAGGATAAAGCTGAGGGTTATATTGGATTGTTTTAGCGTGGAAGTGTTTGTTAACGATGGGGAGCAGGTACTTTCAGCGACATTCTATACAGATTTGGAGGCGGATGGGATATCGTTTTTTGCGGATGGAGGAGTTGTGATGGATGTGGTGAAGTATGCTTTAGGGTAGTGCTTTTCCCTGAAGCAGCAGGGAAAAAATCCTGCATCCGGCGGGCGGTTGGAGAAGGGATAATTGCTAGTATAACCCGTGCTGAATACCTTCATGTTTGGCGCAGAATATTTTTCTGAGAGTGCTGTTTCACAAACGCAGGCGTAGCGGTGGCTGCGCTGAGGCTTGGGAAGCAGTGCTATCAGGAAAAGTCAGTAATTTAAAGGAGGGTATTTGGGAAGCAACGAGGGTAGGTAAGGGGAGGCAGGGATTTTGCTGAGCGGCGGCAGCCATCCTGATTGTGCTGTTTAAATGCAGTAACGGTTTATAAGTTTAACTTGTTTTATATTAAGGGTTTAATGACAAATAGTGGTTTTCCGTGGTATAGTGAATATAATGGCTGTTGGGGAATGGCATGTATTTTAGCGGAAATGGAAAAGAAGGCTTATCTTACAGCATAAGATAGGCGTTTTTTCTATTAATGTAGAAAACCACTTATAATGTAGAAAGCCATTTAAAAAGGGGTGCTATTTTCGTTTTCAGAAAGGAGAAAAGTATGTTTGAGATCAAAGGCAAGGCTAATACCGCCATATGCTACGCCCAGGTAGTGGAGGAGGAGGCCATTGAGCAGATCCGCAGGATGTGCGACCATGAATTTACAGAGGGAAGCAGGATCCGGATCATGCCGGATGTCCATGCAGGAAAAGGATGCACCATAGGGACGACGATGACGGTGAGGGATAAGGTGGTGCCAAATGTGGTGGGGGTAGATATTGGGTGCGGCATGTATACAGTGGAACTTGGGAAGGGGGCGGTTGACTTTGAGAAAGTGGATGAGGCCGCCCATTTTATACCGTCAGGGATGCATATCTGGGAGGGGAGGCAGGAGCGGTTTCCTCTGCAGGAGCTGCGCTGCTACCGCAGCCTGAAAAATACTAAGTGGCTGGAGCGGAGCCTGGGCACTCTTGGGGGCGGGAACCATTTTATAGAAATTGACCAGGCGGAGGATGGGGCAAAGTACTTGGTGATCCATACGGGAAGCAGGAATTTGGGCAAGCAGGTGGCGGAATTGTACCAGCAGCTGGCCATTGATTTGAATAAAGGGAAAGAGGATTATTTTAAGGAGCGGGATGCGATCATCCGGACCTATAAGGAGCAGGGGCGCAGGAAGGAGATCCAGGCAGCCTTGCAAGCTATTGCATGGAAAGGCAGGGAGGCCACCATGCCGGAGGATCTGTGCTATCTGTATGGAAGCTATCTGGAGGATTATCTGCATGATGTGGAAATCTGCCAGGAGTTTGCCAGGAGGAATCGGGAGAAGGTTGCCGAGGTGCTGTTAGAAAGGACAAAAATGAATGGCAGCGGTGCTTTCCATACAATCCATAATTACATTGACACAAAGGAAATGATATTGCGCAAGGGAGCCATTGCAGCCCACAAGGGGGAGAAGGTGCTGATCCCCATTAATATGAGGGATGGGAGTGTATTGGCTTTGGGAAAAGGCAATCCGGACTGGAATAACTCTGCGCCCCACGGGGCGGGCAGGCTGATGTCCAGGACAAAGGCGAAGGAGAGCCTGGATCTGGAGGAGTACAGGCATGAAATGGAAGGGGTTTATACCACATCTGTGAATGAGGCCACCCTGGATGAGGCGCCTATGGCGTACAAATCTTTGGAGGATATTATAGGGGTGATCCGGGATTCGGTGGATATTATAGATGTGATGAAGCCGATTTATAATTTTAAAGCGCCCTAAGAGGCGCATCTCCTGTATTGACATTGGATTTCATATCATATATAGTGGGTGATAAGAAAACAGAAATGTGATATTGGGAGGATATTATGAAGGACTTACTAATGAAGATCCGCAGAGTTCGGAACAGTACGCAGCAGGAACTGGCAGAGTATATTGGCGTTGCCTATGCTACGATAAACCGTTGGGAAAACGGGCATTTTTTCCCGAAGGAAAAGGCACAGGAGAGATTGTTTGAATACTGTATCGCTGACCAGATCCCTGTTCCCCGCATGACCTTGGATAAGATTGCAGCGGCGGCAAAGGAGCTGTCCCTTCCAGATGGGCGTATGTTATTATACCATGGGTCTAAGAAGGGGATTACAGGAGAGATCGCGCCCATCAGCCGGGCACATTGCGATTTTGGGCCTGGCTTCTATATGGGGGAGCAGCCGGAATATTCCTTGGCTATGATCTGTGATTCTCCAGAAGCCAGGTTCTATCTGGTGTCGCTGCAATTAGAGGGCATAAAGCTGGCAGAGATTCCAGCTGGCGTGGAATGGGCCATGCTGGTGGCGTATTACCGGGGAAAAATGGAGGCGATAAAGGGAACGGCTTTCTATGAAAGATACCGTACTTTTACCAAGCAGTATGATATTATAGTGGGAAGCGTTGTGGATGAAAGCGTGTTTCAGGTTCTGGACGATTTCTTTGTGGGGAATATTACAGACATGGCATTGGCGCGGGCTCTGTCTTTGCTGAAGCCTGGGAAGCAGTATGTAGCGCTTACGGAGAAGGGCTGCAAGGCAGTGAGGGTGGAGCGGGAAATTACGGTTTTCCCATTGGAAAGAATGTGCTTTCAGCATATGGAAATGTGCAAACGGGAAGAAACCATAAGCCTTTTGGAAGGCATTTATGAAGAGGGCAGTGGGAAGGGAAAGTACTTTGAGGAAATTATCGGGAAGGTTAGGAGAGGGTGAGCGATGGATAAAATAAAACAGAGGCTGTGTGGGATCCAAGGGAGGCTCTTTGCGGATTCCCTTAAGGCAGGGTATGAAAGCGAGCCCTTTATCAGGGGGTTTATGAGGTCTTGCGTTGCGAAGGCGCTGGATTCAGAATATAATCGGATGCAATGGGCAGGGGAGGCATATTTAATAGAAGAGCTGCAGGAGGAGGCCTCCATCCGAATGGGAGAGAAGGCCTATGACAGGGAAAGCCTGTTTTGGATGGGGTATGTGTACCGTTACTGGCATTTTTACACAGGAGAAAGCAGCAAAGATATTGTCCGTATTGCCCCTGTCAGGACGCTGCATAAGAATTACAAGGAATTTCGCGGCCAGATGCAGCCAGATGGGCTGATTGACCAGCTCAGGGAAAGTTATTTCCGGAAGAACCCTCCAAAGGGGGAAAATTAGAAAAGGAACGGCCCTGGCATTTCTGCTATGGAGAGCGGCGCGTCTATTTTTATTGACTTCTCTAGGGGAACATGATAAGATAAGGTGCGAAACACAATATATGGTATAGAGATTAATAAAAACACTAAATATGTAAAGGTTTTTGCTTGGCAGCTACAGGCGCGGGAATATATGTTTGCCCATGGATGTATGTTTGGTGTTTTTTGCATCAAAGGGTTATTTTCAATGCCAGAAAGAGAAAATACAGGAGGAACAGTATGGATAAAAGCTTTAAGGTTGTCAAGAAAGATGGCACAAAGGAAGATTTTAATGTCCAGAAGGTTGTGGTGGCTGTCAACAAATCGGCCTATCGGGCATTGGTGCAGTTTACGGACGAAGAACTGAGGTTTATCTGCCAGTTTGTGGAGGAGAAGGTGGAGTCCATGGGCATCCAGGAGGTGAAAATTGCCCAGATGCACAACATTGTGGAGGGGGCTTTGGAGAGGGTGAACCCGGCAGTGGCAAAGAGCTACAGGGATTACCGTAATTATAAGCAGGATTTTGTCCAGATGCTGGATGAGGTCTATAAAAAGAGCCAGTCCATTATGTACATAGGGGATAAGGAAAATTCCAATACGGACAGCGCGCTGGTCTCCACCAAGCGGAGCCTGATCTTTAACCAGCTGAATAAGGAGCTGTACCAGAAGTTTTTTATGACCACAGAGGAAATCCAGGCCTGCCGGGACGGGTATATCTATGTCCATGATATGTCAGCGCGGCGTGACACCATGAACTGCTGCCTGTTTGATGTAGAAAATGTGCTGCGGGGCGGCTTTGAGATGGGGAACCTCTGGTATAATGAACCAAAGACGCTGGATGTGGCCTTTGACGTGATTGGGGATATTGTCTTAAGTGCTGCCAGCCAGCAGTATGGCGGCTTTACGGTGCCAAGCGTGGAGAAGATCTTAGAGCCCTATGCCCGGAAATCCTATGCAAAATATATGGAGCGTTACCAGAGCCTGGGGCTGGGCCGGCAGCGGGCAGAAGAAGAAACCATCAAAGACATTGAGCGGGATTTGGAGCAGGGCGTCCAGGGGTGGGAATATAAATTTAATTCCGTATCCTCCAGCCGTGGGGACTATCCTTTTATCACGATGACCTTTGGGACGGGCACAGGAAGGTTTGCCAAGATGGCTTCTATTGCTATGCTGAATGTCAGGCGCAAAGGGCAGGGGAAGGCCTCCTGCAAAAAGCCGGTGCTGTTTCCCAAGCTGGTATTTTTATATGACGAGAACCTCCATGGGCCAGGGAAGGAGCTGGAGGATGTGTTTGAGGCAGGGATTGAATGCTCCCGCAAGACCATGTACCCAGATTGGCTGAGCCTTACCGGCAAAGGCTATATTTCCAGTATGTACAAGCAGTATGGGGAGATTATCAGCCCAATGGGGTGCCGGGCCTTCCTGTCTCCCTGGTATGTGAAGGGCGGCATAAACCCGGCAGATGGGACAGACCGCCCGGTATTTGTGGGGAGGTTTAATATTGGCGTGGTCAGCCTTCACCTTCCAATGATTTTGGCAAAGTCCAGGCAGGAGAGCCGGGATTTTTATGAAGTGCTGGATTATTACCTGGAATTGATCCGCCAGCTCCATATCCGCACATATGCTTATTTGGGAGAAATGCGGGCCAGCACAAATCCACTGGCCTACTGTGAGGGTGGATTTTATGGCGGGCATCTGGGTATCCATGATAAAATCAAGCCTCTCCTTAAGACGGCCACAGCATCTTTTGGGATCACGGCCTTTAATGAGCTACAGAGGCTCTACAATGGCAAATCCCTGGTGGAGGACGGGCAGTTTGCCATAGAGGTGTTAGAGCATATCAATGAGAAGATTGGGGAATATAAAAAGGCAGACGGCAACCTCTATGCCATTTATGCCACTCCCGCAGAGAATCTGTGCGGCTTGCAGGTGAAGCAGTTCCGCAGGAAATATGGCATTGTGGAAAATGTGTCAGACAGAGAGTATGTGAGCAACGGCTTCCATTGCCATGTGACGGAGGATATTACACCTATCCAGAAACAGGATCTGGAGTACCGTTTCTGGGAGCTGAGCAATGGGGGGAAGATCCAGTATGTAAAATATCCCATTGATTATAATGTGGAGGCTGTGAAGACGTTAGTGCGCCGCGCCATGGAGATGGGGTTTTATGAAGGGGTGAACCTGTCCTTGGCCTATTGCGACGATTGTGGGCATCAGGAGCTGGAAATGGATGTCTGCCCCAAGTGCGGCAGCCGGAATTTGACAAAAATTGACCGGATGAACGGGTATCTGTCTTATTCCAGGGTGAAGGGGGATACCCGGCTGAATGATGCGAAAATGGCGGAGATTGCGGAACGAAGGAGTATGTGATGAGATACCACAATATAACAAAGGATGATATGCTGAATGGGGATGGGCTCCGTGTGGTGCTGTGGGTGTCTGGGTGCTCCCATTGCTGCAGGGAGTGCCAGAACCCCATTACTTGGGATCCCAATGGCGGGCTGCTGTTTGACGGGGAAGCAAAGCAGGAGCTGTTTACGGAATTGGCGAAGGATTATATTTCAGGGATTACATTTAGCGGCGGGGATCCTTTGTATTTTTCCAACCGCCCTGAACTGCTGCGGCTTGCCCGGGAGATTAAGGAGAGGTTTCCGGGAAAGACGATCTGGATGTATACAGGCTTTGTGTGGGAGGCCATTAAAGCTTTAGCTATTATGGAGTATGTGGATGTGCTGGTGGATGGGGAGTTTGTGGCGGCGCAGAAGGATACCCAGCTCTGCTGGCGGGGAAGCGCAAACCAAAGGGTGATAGACGTGGCTGCCACCCGAGAGGGAGGTGAAGTGGCGCTGCATTGTGAATGATGGGGATGCGCCGGATTAGATAAAACTGCACGGATTGCGAAGGTAAATGCTGTTGCGAATACCTGATTTTTGACTTGAGGGAATATTTAATCTGGTGCGATTGCTCAGATCAAAGACAGGCATTATACAGACGCGTTCCAGGATTATAAAGGGAATCTCCTGCTTGTAGGGAACAATTATGTCAGAAAGACAAAGACCCATACATGCGCTATAGAGAAAGTGGAAAAAGAAAATTGAAAAATATGTAACGTTGAATCGTTAAAAGTATAAAAAAGAAGCTGTCATGAGGGTGTATGCCAGCTTCTTTTTATTCTTTCATTATAAAAATTCCGTTAATTTAAGAACAGCTGCAAACTAGCCTATCTGCCATCCTTAAGCCAGCTGGTTAACAGCCTTGGATAAGCGGGAAATCTTCCGGGAGGCAGTGTTCTTATGGTAAACGCCTTTGGAAGTAGCTTTGCTGATTACAGAAGTAGCGTTCTTCAACGCTGCCTGTGCAGCAGCCTGGTCCTTTGCTGCGATTGCAGCCTCTACCTTACGGATAGAAGTCTTAACAGCAGACCTGATGGACTTATTGCGGGCAGTTCTGGTTTGAGTTACTAAGATTCTCTTTTTTGCTGATTTAATGTTAGCCAATCCGTACACCTCCAATTATGATAGAAATATATTTCACGGCAACCCTAAAATATGCAGCCGAACAGGATTGCATCGTGCTCTGCATTTGTTCCATTAAATCCGGACACGGACGTTCTAATGTAAACATACTCATATAGTCTAATCCCAATTTTTCTATCTGTCAATACATATTTTGTTTTTTTTTGTAAAAAATGTTATTAGTAAATGAAAACAGCGCAATAATAAAGATATACCCAAGGGCATTACCCTATGCGCAAAAACGGCGCAGTAATAATGTGACAAAATATACGGCATGGAGGAAATCATGAGTCAGTTTCAGGTACGTACGGACCTGGCGTTAGAGGCCAGGGAAAAATTCCAAGAGGACAATGTGGAAATCAAAGGCGTGCGGGTAGAAGAGGAATGCCGCCAGGAATTGGAAATTAAAATTACTACGATGGCAATTGAGACAGAAAACGGCGCAAAGGCCATGGGAAAGCCCAAAGGCACGTATATTACATTAGAAGCCGCAAATATGGATTCCCAGGATGAGGATTACCATCGGGAAATTTCCATAGAGCTTGCCAGGCTGGTCAAACGCCTTCTCCCGAAAAAAGAAGGCACCCTATCCGCCCTGGTGGCCGGCCTCGGCAACCGGGAGGTGACCCCGGATGCCTTAGGCCCAAGGGTGGTGGACAATATGATGATCACCCGCCACGTGCTGAAAGAATTTGGAAAATACGCTTATGGAGAGGAAGAAGTGAACGCCGTCAGCGGCATTGTCCCTGGTGTTATGGGGCAGACCGGCATGGAGAGCCAGGAAATCATCCGGGGCGTTATTGAAGAAACCCATCCAGATGTGATGATTGCTGTGGATGCCCTGGCAGCCCGCAGCACCCGCAGGCTGGGACGTACCATCCAGATCACGGACACTGGCATTAACCCTGGCTCTGGCGTAGGGAACCATCGCCATGGCCTGTCAAAGGATACCCTGGGAATCCCTGTTATTGCCATCGGCGTGCCCACCGTAGTAGACGCAGCCACTATTGTAAGCGACACCATGCATACCTTGGTGCAGGCCATGGAAGAACACAGCCACCTGAAGGCCTTAAGCACTGGCCTAAGCGCTTTAAACGACATGGAAAAATACGAGCTGATCCGGGAACTCCTGTCTCCACAGCTCAATACCATGTTCGTAACCCCAAAAGACATTGACGAGTCTGTTAAACGCATAAGCTACACCCTTTCCGAAGGGCTCAACATAGCATTTGCCTAATCCACATCTTTTGCATAAAAAAATTCGTACAAGCATATATTGAATTATTCGCAAAGGGCAATCCCTTTGACAGCAAAAGCAGGAGTGGGAAATGATTTGATGAAGCGAAGAAAGAAATCTGGAAAATATATGCAATGGTGCCTGGGCGGAGCTTCCGTCCTATTTGTGGCTGTCTGTTACCAAAATATGTCATCCCTTGGAACGGCGCCTGCCATGGAGCAAATCGGAAATTTTGTCAAAGAGGAGGTGGCGGTGCAGGCCTGGAAGAATTGCATGCCTGCCATGCTGCGCGAGGAGCAGGATGGCTCCGTTTCTATAGAAAGCTACCTTTTAAAAAAGCTGGAGTCCGCCTTCCCTATTTACAGCTTCAGCGACACTATGCCGGAATATGACACCCAAATTGAAAGCGATTTAACAGGAGGCCTTCTGGCAGAGAATAGCCAAGAAACAGGCCAGAGCCAGGAACTGGAACGGGAATCCCCGCTCCCCCAGGAAAGCGAAGGCCAAAGGGCGCAGGAGGATAGCCCAGAAAGCGCCCAACAGGAAACAGAAGGCACGGCAGAACAGGAAGCAGCGCCGGATGATACCCAGCCAAAAGCCCAGGATTCTAAGAAAAAGCAAAAAAAGAAGGGAAAGGACAAGAAAAAGGAGGATTCAGGTTCTGTGACAGAGACAGCCAAAGCCGTAGAAATCCCCAGGGAAAAATTAAATGATTTTGATTATTTGATCCAGAATTTCTATCAGGTAGACCAGACCACTACCATAGACAGCAGCCAACTCAACGCCACAGAAATGCTGGCTAAGGACATGCGCCTGCAGGGCACAAATGAGCAAGTCCAGATTTTAATCTACCATACCCATTCCCAGGAGGGCTATGCGGATTCCACGCCGGGAGACCCTAATACCAGCGTAGTGGCAGTAGGGGAGCGCCTTACCGCCCTGCTGCGTGAAAAATATGGCCTTAATGTCATGCACCACACAGGAGAATACGATGTGGAAGACCGGGACAACGCCTATTCCTATGCAGGCCCTGCCTTGGAGCAAATCCTGGCTGAAAACCCCAGCATTGAGGTCGTGATTGACCTGCACCGTGACGGTGTGGCGGAAACCACCCATTTAGTAACGGAAGTCAATGGCAAGCCCACGTCCCAAATAATGTTTTTCAACGGTTTAAGCCGTACGACTGCAAACGGGGAGATAGCCTATCTTGCCAACCCAAACCTGGCGGACAATCTGGCCTTCTCCTTCCAGCTGAAACTGGCGGCTGAGGAATATTACCCTGGCTTTGCGCGGGGGACTTACTTAAAAGGCTATCGTTACAATCTTCACTACCGCCCCAGAAGCCTTCTGGTGGAAGTGGGGGCACAAACCAATACATTCGAAGAAGCCATGAACGCTATGGAGCCGCTTGCGGATATTTTGCATAAGGTATTAGCTCCAGAATAAATTGGGCATACTTTCGCAAGGCGATACCAGCCGATGTGGGCGGGCGCTTTCCCTCTGTGGGCAATGCAGGGTGCTTTCAGCGGAGGTGAAATCCGCCCCTTCTCCCTAAAAAATTTCCACATATTCCCCATCCCTTATTATCCTCTTATCCTTTTTTGCCGAAATTCATTACAAGTTCCCCTGTTTCCAACAGCATTCTCCATGATGCTGCCCTTACTTTTTCTGCCGGCATCCTGCCCCTTACATAAACCATTCCACAAGAAAGCAGGTATCAATCAATGGCAGAATCAGGAAAAAAAGGCAGCATACAGATCATAGAGTGGGAACAGCTAATCTCAAAAGAAAGGAGTGAAGCAGAAGACCTGCTGCGGCGTTCTGTTTATAAGCTGGAACCCTCCTACTGGAACGGCGTAAAGGTTATGGAAGGCTCTATTTATGGGGCGTTTAGCCTCCACGAAGAAGGCGATGGCGAGAGGCAGATCGTCAATGCGGCATTCCTGTTAAACAGCCAGGATTTCATCCTTGCAGTGCTGCAGGATGAAAAAGGCGTTTTCCAGCAAATGAAAGAGTCTTTAAAATCCAATCCAACAGCTGATGGCGATGAACTTGAAGAACGGATTGAAGCCATATTCGAAGGGATTTTGGAGCGCGGGCAGAAAAAAGTAGAAAGTATGGAGAAGTACCTGATCGAAATGGAGCATGAGATCGTTATTGGCAAGGTCAGCAGGAATCGGAACCAGACGATTTTTGAATGCAAACGGCTGCTTAGCGTATGGAAAAATGACTATGCGCAGTTTTTGAATATTGTCGAGGGGATCAATGGCCTGGTACAAAAGAAGGAAGAGACCCAAAGCCAGATGATGACGGAAGGAGCGTCTTGCTACTTTCGTGTCTATGAAAATAAATTGCGCCACCTGACAGAGGAAACCCAGTTCCTGTATGAAGAGCTGGTGCATATCCGGGAAGCCTTAGACGCAGCCCTGTCCTTTGAGCAAAATAGGATTATGAAAATGTTTACGACAGTCAGCGCCATATTTATGCCATTGACATTAATTGCAGGCTGGTATGGCATGAATTTTGCCGGAATGCCAGAATTGCTGTGGCGGCATGGGTATGCTTTTGTGTGGGTTCTCAGTTTGGCGGTCGTGTTGGCTTGTGTGTGGTTTTTCAAAAAAAAGGATTTATTCTGAATGGTACTTGATTTTTATCTTCAAAACTGTTAAGCTACAGGTTACAGTATTATGATAAGTTTTATATTTTTGTAGAAAGGAAAAGTGAGAAATGAAGAGAGCGATGACAGTGCTGTTGGCTGTCTGCCTGGTGCTCCAGTCCTGGATTGGCTCTGCCATGCCAGCTTATGGAGCCGCCTTGCCAGATTTGGGCGATTCTGTGGCAGAATCCCAGGATGGCGGGCCAGGCCAGGATGAGGCAAGCGTGGAGGCAGTAAGCGCAGATGCACAAGAAGAGGCAGGTGCAGACAAAAATAATGAAAATACCAAGGCGGCAGATATGCCTTCCGAAACAGAAGGGGAAGGCGCTGCTGAACAGATAGAGAGCGCACTGCAAGTAGAAGTACATAAATCACAGCGTTTCCCATTCCAGGGCGCTGTAAGGGTGCAGGTCACAGGAGGCCAGGAAACTGAGCCAAAGGAATTGGATTTTAGTGACGGGGATTCTAAAACAGCCAGGTTTATCCTGTCCCCTGGGGCATATACCCTTTTGATACAGGCAAAAGGGTTTGCAGATTATACCCAGACGGTCACAGTGGAAGAAGACAGTGTCAGCAAAGTACGGATTGGGGCAGAACAGACTATCATAGGCCAATATACATATGGATGGCTCCGCCCAGGCGATGTGACTGGCGATGGGGAGATCGGCCAGGCGGATACAAAAGCCATTCTGGATGCGATCCGTGGAAAAATAAATGACACAGCCTATGATTTGAACCAGGATGGGGTTACGGATATTGCGGACCTGCAGCTGGTGGTTCAGAGCCTGGATGAAAATCAGGAGGCTACCCAAGAGGTGCAGAAGAATGTAAGGGCGAAGCAGGCGCAGGCTGTGGAGGGGACTACCATAGAAGGCAATGTAGAAGACCTGCTGAACCATGCAGGCAGCGTTGCCTTAAAGCCTGCTAACCCAGAGGCGGGGATTTCCCCTGAGAATCCGGTTGGGCTGGAATTTGCACTGGCTGAGGAAGATGCAGACCCTGCCACAATCCCAATCGTAGGGGGCATGACTATTTATGCGCCTTTGGAGGTTGAGGCTGGGGAGGATATTTCCAGTGCCATATCCGATGGCAACGCCACGGTTATATATGTGGACGAGACAGGCAATGACCAGGAGCTTTTGGTGCCTTTGGGCACTACGTCAGCCCAGGCTTATGCTGCCAGCGGCCAATCAGGCATCCAAATGGATGTAAAGGCTGCTGCCATTGCGCCTAGTGTAACGGTAGAGCCAGACGGTTCCCTGATCTTGGATTTTGGCACGCAGGTTGCAGTGAAGCGGGTGACCATTACGATTACAGGGACGAAGAAAACAGAGCCACTGGTAAATATCGCAAAGGTAGAGTTCGTGAACGATATGGAGAGCCGGATCCCTGCGCCGAAGCTGGATATCCCTACATTGAATGCGCCTGTATCTGGCGATAAGGCCCTGACAGTTTCCTGGAACAAGCAGGTAAATGTGACAGGCTATGAGGTTTATGTTTCCGGCCCCGTAAAAGGGCAGACAGGAAATGAGACGCACATTGTCCGTGTATCCAATACACAGCATATTATTAGCAGTATTAACGACAAAAGTTTAATCAATTTCCAAAAGTATACCATTAAGGTGCGTTCCGTTAACGGTGATTGGTGCAGCCCATGGTCCAACGAGCAGATTGGGGAGCCTAAGCCGCAGAAATTGCCTGCAGCTGTGGACAATGTGACAGCAAAGGGCGGTTACCGTTCCATTACAGTGTCCTGGAAGGATATGGACGATTCCAATGGATATATGGTGTATTACAAAAAATACGATGAAGAGGATACGGCATTCCGTCCAGTAGTGGAAGGCTTCCAGGAGACAAAAGAAGGCACAGGCAAGATTAATGGCACCAGCTATATTATTCCAGGCCTGGAGGATAATGAGAAATATGCAGTTTATGTCAAAGGATGGAATGAGCTTGGATGGGGCAGCCCCTCCCTGCGCGCTGTGGCAGAGACAACGGATGTGGCGCTGCCAGAGCTGCCGAACTATAAGCTTCTGAATACCTCCAATGGAGAGGGGAAAGTGACAAACCACATCAAAGATGCCATCTATGGAGGGCATGGCGGGGCGTCTATGGTGGCAAGCCCCTTGGATGAAGAGGATTCGAGGGCACGCAGCGCCTGGGGGCTTGTAGATGATGATTATGGCTCCTATTGGACAAAAGCAGACTGGGATGACGGTGTGGCTTACCCAGCCAATGACCGGGGCATGACGGTCACCCTGGACCAGGATTATCAGATGAATTATATTGCTTATGCAGCTGCGAACCAGCAGGCAGCAGTAACATATGCCAGGATTGGCTATTGGTCAACAGATAATCCCACGCAGGAACGGATTGTAGGCGCACGCCTGCTGGCCAGAAAAGATGTCCATAATAATCCTTATTATATTATTAAATTAGATACAACGATTACAGCCAATAAGATCCATATAAGCCTAGGCAGGGGATCAGGCAGAATTAATATGATGGTGGGTGAAATCCGTTTCTATCAATACGATTCCCTGGAAGACGACATTATGGGGCTGTATATGGATGAGATGCATACAACCTTGCGGGAAGACGTGACAGAAGCTACGATCCAGGCATTGCAGGACCGTCTGGATACTGTGGATGTACAAAGCGGGGAGAAGCACCCTCTTTACAATGAGCTTATGCTGGAACTGAAGACAGCCAGGGAGATCTTAACCTCTAATCTGGCGCCTTCCTTTGAGGTAGATAACCAGATCACTGCCAGAAAGGATGGGCATCTTGGATTTGGGGGCCTGAATGCATGGCAGCCTCTTGGCAAAGTTGCCTATACAGGCGAGACCCTGTTAGTTTATGTAGGGCATAATACCTTAAGGACAGGGGATAACACATACTTGCAGCTTGTATTTACCCAGTACAATTCCGAGGCCAATGCAGTTGCCAGGGCAGTAAACCTGAAGGTAGGGAGGAATGAGATTACAGTTCCGCAGATTACCACAAATGATTATGAGCGTGGCGGGCAGCTTTATGTGGCCTATACAGGTAATAATGCTGCTGATAAATATGCTGTTCGTATCAGCGGCGGAAGCAAGATCCCATCCCTGATCGTAAACGGCAAAACAGGAAACGAGCGTACAGAGGCGATCCGGGCTTATGTGAATGAATTGGAGAGTTATGTAGGCACAATCCAGGCTGGCCATGAAGAGAAGCATGTAGGCGTTAATCATGTTAATTATGAGTATGACCAGAGATGCTGTATTTTAAATGCAACAGATATCATGATGGATCAAATGATGTACTCTTTGCCGGCCACACAGATCTGGGCAGGCTTGGCCAGTGCAGGGGATAAAGTCACAAAGCTGGATAATGCCTTGAAAGCCATGGAAGATACTATGGCGCTGTTCTACCATCACAAGGGCTTAAGCGATAGCGCAGGGACAGCCAAAGGAAATAACGCTTTGCCGTCACAGCATTTGAATATCCGGTATATGCGGATGTTTGCAGGCGCATTTATGTATGCGTCAGGCAACCATATCGGCATACAATGGGGGTCTTCTGCACTGTCTTCGGCGAACAGCATGAACAGCTTTGGCTGGGGAATTGCCCACGAAATCGGCCATAACATCAACCAGGGGTCTTATGCAGTTGCAGAGATTACGAACAATTATTTTTCACAGCTTTTAACAGGCACCCAGCGGTATACCTATGAAAATGTATACAAAAAGGTGACTTCCGGGACAGTAGGGCGGGCTTCTAATGTATTTACGCAGCTTGCGCTGTATTGGCAGCTTCATTTAGCCTTTGACAATAATAAGGACGACCAGCATATTTATGATACCTACCAAGACCAGTTTGACAATCTGTTCTTCGCCCGGATGGATACCTATTCCAGAAATGCGGCAAATGCGCCCCAGGCAGGCCTTGCCCTGAATGGTGGCACTGACCAGAACCTGATGCGCCTGGCTTGCGCCGCGGCAAATAAGAACATCCTTCCATTCTTTGAGCGTTGGGGCATGGTGCCGGATGAGGCAACGGCTGCATATGCACAGAAGTATGGAGAGCCGGAGGAGAAAGCCCTTTACTATGTCAACCCAGATGCAAGGAATTACCGTGTAGACCACCCAGAGACAGAAGAGACAGTTACTGTGAAGGGCAAGGATGCAGTTACTGCCACCGTAAAGACAGCTTCGAACCAGGTGAGCATAGATATTCGGACAAATCAGGATGCGGAATTGATCCTGGGTTATGAAATCAGCCGCAGCATGATTTCAAATGGGAAAAAGGATACAAAAGTGATAGGGTTTATTCCAATCCAAACAGCAGCTTCCACCGTCTATGTGGATACAGTCACCACAATCAATAATAGGGTGATGTCCTATGAGGTGCGCGCTGTAGATAAATATTTGAATTATTCCAATGCGGCAGACGCAGGTTCATCCAAGATCCAGACTGAGGGAATCCTGGACAAATCTGAGTGGACCATTGAGACGACCATGGTTTCTGCAGACGATAAAGTAATTGATCCAGGTGAGGATGACCCAGACAGCGGCTATAACAGCAATGGAAGCGTTCCGCAAAAGAAAGTCAACAGCATTGAGAGGATCCTGGACAATGACAGGACAGAGGCAGGCACATACAGCGGCACATATACTGGCACAGCCACCATTACGATTGACATGCACAGGACAGAGCAGGTAACTGCCTTGAAATACCTGGGCGATGCTTTGGGGCAGATAACAGTTGAGGTCAGCCAGGACGGCACAAGCTGGACAGAGGCCAAGAAAGGCTATACAGGCTTAAACGGCACAGAGGAGCAGACAATCTGGCTGGACTGCATTACAGAGGCAGGAGACAGGAAGACAGACTTTATCGGCACATACGATGCCAGGTATGTAAGGCTGACCATTGCCCCAGCGGGGGCAGGAGATGGCCAGGAGGGCAGCACACAAGCTTCTGTTTCCATTAAGGAAATCGAGATATGCGGGCCCTCTGGCGATAACCTGGAATTTATGTCAACTGCAGACGGGACGCCGGCAATTGGCGTATTATCAGCGGATTACAAGTATGGAAAACAGGATGCGGATGTGATCCCGGAAGGCTCTTTGGTCTTTACCGGAACCTACAAAGGGAACCCGGCCTATAATGTAGTGATTCTTTATGACACAGAGGGTAATGTGATAGGCGCCAAAGAAGGCGATCCAATCTACGATGAGGACGGCAATGTCATAGGCAAGGAGGAAGGTGAAGTCCATGCTGCACAGGTGATATTTGCAGAAGTCCCAGACCATGGGGAATTAGGTGAGACATCTAACGGCACATGGGTATATTATGTGGAGCCAGGGCATTGGGATGCAAATACCTTAAGCAAGATCCAGGGCGTGCGCGGTGAGCTGTACCGTGTGGATAATGCCCTGACCCTGGAAGGCGAACGTATCGTCAGCGATACCCAGGTGATCGAAATTCCTAAAGTTTTGCCAGAGATTACCCTGGAAGGCAAGATACCCGATTAAGCCAGCGTTTTCTTTGCTGCTAGGCACATATTGCGCCCTGAAAGGGCAGCTTTACGATGTGCCTTTGCAGCAAGGCATTTATGCAACTGGCATGGCAGGAAATAACAGATATTTGGCGCGGGCTATGCGCCATTGGAGGTAGACATGAAAAAATGGATAAAAATGATGTTGGCGTCATTCTTTCTCTTTGCCCTTGTGCCAATGGCTGTATATGCTGTTGGAGATAAAAGCGGGAAACTGACAGTGCGGGACAAAAAGGTAGAAGTATCATTGACAATTCCAGAAGGAAAGACGGAGGCAATCACATCCCTGCGCCTGCAGCTGCGTGTTACTGCAGAAAACGGGACAATGGATGCCCCAGCATTCGAATTTGATAAATCAATCAGCAGTTTGGTTCAAGATGCTGCTATTACCCAGGAAGCGGGCGGTTCCTATCTGGTGGACCTAATTCTTTCGGGAAAAAAGGAACAGGATATTTTTAAGGACAGCGAAAGTGCAGTGCTGGGAATTTTGTCTTTGCAGCCCACCAGCGAGAAATACGACCTTAAGACGGAGATTATCGGTGAGATGGGCGGCGTAGAAAAGCCTGTAGTGAAGTATGTGGATGCCAATGGGAAATCCACTATGACCATTGAACTGAATGATACAGAGCCTGCCCTGGTCAGCAGCCAGAAGAAGGAATATACCATTACTGCATCTGCAGGGACTGGCGGAAAAATCAGCCCACAAGGCTCTGTTGCGGTAAAGGAAGGAGAGAGCAAGACATTTGCTATAACAGCAAACGCCGGGTATGCTATCCAGGATGTCACAGTGGATGGGAAAAGTGTTGGCGCAGTTTCAAGCTATACCATAAAGGATATTTCCAGTAACCATACTATTGCGGCATCATTCAAAAAGGCTGATTCTGTTGCAGCGCCTAAATTGACGGTCACCATTAAGCCGGGATCCCAATCAGTTGCTTTTTCCTGGAAAAAGGTGGCGAATGCCAATGGCTATGAATTATATGAGTACAACACCAAGACAAAAAAAGATACATTGGTCAAACGTTTTACAGATCCATCAAAAACAACCCTTTCTAAGAGCTATAAATATACGACTGCCCATGCCTTCCGTATGCGGGCATTCCAGAATGGTGCAAACGGCAGCCGCATTTATGGAAATTACAGCTCTATTGTGAAGGTAACCGTAGGGCCGGCAAACATCAAGAGCCTGTCCGTCCGTTATAAAAGCGATTCCAAGGCTACGGTATCCTGGAAGAAGGTCAGCGGCGCAAGTGGATATGAAATATACCGTAGTGACAAGAAAAATGGGAAGTATACCCGCATAAAGACGGTTAAGTCAGGAAAGACAGTTTCTGCCGCCATTACCCACAAGAAGGGCAAGGTTTTCTATTACAAGGTCAGGGCTTATGTGACAGGGGCAGACAAGAAGCCAGTCTATGGCAAGCTCTGTACAGCAGTAACAGCCAAAGTAAATACGCCCAAAATAACAGCTAAGGCAGTTTCCAAAAATGTAAGCCTGAGCTGGAAAAAAATCCCTAGGGCAGGCGGATACCGTATTTACAGGAGCCGCACCAAAAATGGGAAATATACCCTGGTGAAGACTATTACAAAGGGCTCGGTGGTTAAATTTATAGAAAAGAAGCCGCAGAAATCTTCTGTTTGGTATTATAAAATCTGCGCGTTTGAAACACAGGGAAAGAAAAAAGTGAACGGAGACTTTAGCCCGGCTGTAAAAGTGAAATAGCAGATAGGGCGGAATGCCGTCCCCATCAATCCTATAGCCCTGCCGTTCCCAAGGAAAAGGATGGCAGGGCTTTTGCAATAAAAGCCTATGATAATACAGAAAGCCAGAATCTGGCAAGGCAAGAATGGTGCCTTTGCTGGATTCTGGCTTTTGGTTATTGCCAGGCTGCCCAACCGGCAGGGCAGTGCGCCCTGCTATCGGGCATATTGGCATATTTTGCAGGACTGCCTATTATTTCAGGTATAAGTGCCGTGGCAGGCCGTTTACCATTACACATGGGTAATCTCCCTGAATCAATGGGCGCACATAGTCGATAAAATCGTCTGTGACATAGTCGCCTTTTTCTGTGATCCATTCCCTTGGCACAGTTTTTTCGCCATTGGCAATTTTGTGAACGTCGTAAACGCCTGTTGCGGATTGGTAAGGATCATCGGACACGCGGTCGATTACGACCATTTTTCCGGTATCTCCCTCATCGGCTGCCTTTACAGCAGCACCGCCTACCATGAAGGCTTCGTTGATGTCCACGCGGGAAGCCAGGTGGGACGCGCTTCTTTGGAGGGAACTGAATTCTACAGCCCTGGTCTTACAGCCGATTTCATGGTTAATTAGGTTTGCAAGATAGGTAGCGGAGCCTGTCAGCTGTTTGTGGCCAAAGGCGTCTACATAGTCAGAGCCGCCGCCAGCTTCGCTGACATAGGTGCCGTCCGCTAAGCGGATTCCTTCTGAAATCGCAATAAATACAGTGCTCTTTGTTTTCAGGAGGTCACGGACTTCTTCAATAAAATTCTGGGTATCAAAAGGCACTTCTGGCAGGTAGATCAGATCCACGCCTTCACAGTCTTCGCCTTTGGCAAGGGCAGCAGCCCCTGTCAGCCATCCGGCATTGCGCCCCATAATCTCAATAATGGTAACTAATTGTTTCTGATAGGAGAATCCATTTCCATCACGGATAACTTCTTTGATGGAAGTGGCGATATATTTTGCAGCGCTTCCAAAGCCAGGCGTGTGGTCTGTTAAGGCCAGGTCATTGTCGATGGTTTTGGGAACACCCACAAATTTCTGGGATTTTCCGGTTAGGATTGCATAATCGGAAAGCTTCTTGATGGTGTCCATAGAATCATTGCCGCCAATATAGATAAAGCATTCAATCTCTAATTTGTCCAGAATCTCGAAAATTTTTACATAGATATCCTGGTTCTCATGGATGGCTGGCAGTTTGTAGCGGCAGGTGCCAAGGAATGCTGAAGGGGTGCGCTTTAGGATTTCCACGTCCAGCTCATTCTTGATATAGTCTGATAAGTCTACGTACATTTCGTCCAACAAGCCCTGGATACCGTAGCGCATCCCGTAAACAGTTTTAGCCCCGCGGTCAATGGCGGTGCGGAAAACGCCTGCCAGGCTGGAGTTGATAACGGCGGTGGGGCCGCCTGATTGCCCTACAATCACATTTCCATTCATTCTGGTTTCCTCCAAATAATTGTATGATTTTTTCATTTTTGCTAACGTTGCTTATTATAGCACAGCCTTTCCGAAAAAACCAGTATTCTTTTCAAATTAAGATAAACTTCCGAAAATTGGGCAAAATACACTTGCAGATGGAATTTCGAAAATTGGGCAGAATACCTTTGCAAATGTTTGAGATTCTGCTATAATAAGAAAATGAACGCCCTATCGGGCATCCTTGATGCGCAGAAAGCAGCGCAATAATAATGAACGCCCTATCGGGCATCCTTGATGCGCAGAAAGCAGCGCAATAATAATGAACGCCCTATCGGGCATCCTTGATGCGCAGAAAGCAGCGCAATAATAATGAAAATTAATTTTTAGGAGGCGTAGTGATGGCTGAAGATAGAAAGGCATATATGATAAAGGATGATAATTTAGGAGAAGTGCGCATTGCTGATGAGGTGGTGGCAATTATTGCAGGCTTGGCAGCCACAGAGGTGGAAGGCGTGAGCTCCATGCGTGGGAATATTACGAATGAGCTGGTCAGCAAATTGGGAATGAAGAACCTTTCTAAGGGGATTAAAGTGAAGATCCAGGAGAATGTGGTAAGCGTGGACGTGGCACTGAACATCCGCTTTGGCTATGCGATTCCTAAGGTTTCCGCCAGTGTGCAGGAAAAGGTGAAGTCTGCGATTGAGAATATGACTGGACTGGGCGTGAGCCGTGTAAATGTCCGCATAGCCAGAGTAGACTTGGATAAGCATAAATAAGCCAGTACAGCATGAGAGGAAGGGATATGAGCCGAAGAGAAGTCAGAGAGCAGATTTTTAAGCTGTTATTCCGTGTAGAATTCCATGAGAGGGAGCAAATGGCAGAGCAGCTGCAGCTTTTTTTGGAAGAATCAGGAATGGAAGAGGGAAAGGATACCATATATATACAAGAAAAATTTGGGAAAATCCTGGAGCGTATCGAAGAACTGGACGCCATGGTCAACCAGGTGGCCCAGGGGTGGAAGACCAGCCGTATGGGCAAGACAGACCTGACTTTGATACGCCTTGCCGTTTATGAGATGAAATTTGAGGAGGATGTCCCGGAAGGGGTGGCGATCAACGAGGCAGTAGAGCTTGCAAAGAGCTATGGCACCGATGATTCTTCATCCTTTGTCAACGGGGTTCTTGCAAAATTAGTATGATGAAGAATGTATACACCGTAGGGCAGGTTAATTCCTACATTAAAAATATGTTTACCCAGGATTTTATGATGAACCGCATCTATGTAAAGGGAGAGGTATCCAATTGCAAATACCACACGTCCGGCCATATTTATTTCACATTGAAGGATGGGACAGGGGCGCTGAATGGCGTGTTATTTGCCAAAAACCGTAAAGGCCTGGCTTTTTCTATGAAAAATGGGGACAATGTCATTGCGCTTGGCTCCATTTCCGTTTATGAGCGGGATGGAAAATATCAGCTCTATGCCCGTGAGATCCTGCCCGATGGGGAGGGGCTTCTTTACCAGCGTTTTGAAAGGCTGAAGCGGGAGCTGGAAGAAATGGGCATGTTTGCCCAGGAGTACAAGCAGCCAATCCCCAAATACATCCGGACATTGGGCATTGTGACAGCCCCAACAGGCGCAGCCATCCGTGATATCCAAAATATCAGCCGCCGCAGGAACCCTTATGTCCAGACCATTTTATTCCCAGCCTTGGTGCAGGGGGAAGGGGCAGCCGCCAGTATCGCCAATGGTATCCGCGCATTGGACCATCTGGGTGTAGATGTGATTATCCTGGGACGGGGCGGCGGCTCCATGGAAGATTTATGGGCCTTTAACGAGGAAATCGTGGCAAGGGCCATTTTTGAATGCCAAACTCCTACGATTTCTGCTGTGGGACATGAAACGGATACGACAATTGCAGATTTTGTGGCAGATTTACGGGCGCCAACCCCTTCGGCAGCAGCGGAGCTTGCAGTCTATGATATCCATGGGCTGGAGTCATCCTTATTGTCCCTGCAATTGGAATTAAGCCGCAGGATAACCGAGAAGCTGGAGCGTTCCAGGGAACTGGCGCTGCAGTATGGCAGCCGGCTCCAGCTTTTGTCGCCGGAGAGCCAGGTCAATGAAAAACGGCAGACAGCGGCAGATTTGGAGGAGAAGCTGCATATAAGGATGGAATCCTGCCTGACGCGGGAAAAGCACAGGATGGAATTGTATGCCCAGCGCTTAGAGGCCGTTTCCCCAGTAAGGAAATTAAGCCAGGGCTATGCGTTTGTATCAGATGAAAAAGGCCGGGCTGTCTGCAGTACGGAGGATGTGGCACCGGGAGGGCTTTTGGGAATTTATATGCTGGATGGAAAGATTGCCGCGGAGGTTAAGGAAGTGGCGCAAACGGAAAGGGAAGCCTGGAATAGGTATTGGAGAACTGAAATGAAAAATGAGGAAAAATGGAGATAAAAATGAGCCAAAGAGAGAAAGAAGAACCATCCTTGGAAGAAACCTTCCAGGAATTAGACCATATTATACAGAAAATGCAAGACCGTGAAGTGACGCTGGAGGATTCCTTCGTCCTATACGAACAAGGGATCCAAAAATTAAAGCTCTGCAATCAAAAAATAGACGCTGTAGAGAAAAAAATGCTCATACTGAATAATCAAGGCAGCCTAGAGCCCTTTGGGGAGCTGGAATCCTGAATATGGCGGTAAAACGCCTTGTCCTTTAGAACCAGCCAGCATATGGCGCCTCCCCCTTCCCAGCAAAAAATCCTTGCATTACCACCCAAAACATGATATGATGACAGAAAATATGTTCGAAAGAGAGGCACATATGTTTACAACAATTGAATTATTTGCAGGGGCAGGCGGCTTGGCACTTGGCCTTGAGAAAGCTGGCTTCCATCCCCTGGGTTTGATTGAGATTGACAAGGATGCCTGTGATACCCTATGTAAAAACAGGCCGGATTGGAACGTGGTCTGTGATGATATTGCGCGGATAACAGAACTGGATCTAGAAGAATATTTCCACGTTAAGCGTGGAGAGCTGGACTTGCTTTCCGGCGGCGCGCCCTGCCAGGCATTTTCTTATGCAGGCAAACGCCTGGGCTTGGAGGACGCCCGGGGCACTTTGTTTTACCATTATGCAATCTTCCTGGAAAAATTGCAGCCCAGGATGTTTTTATTTGAAAATGTCAAAGGGCTTTGCTCCCATGATGGGGGCAAGACATTTCAGACTATGCTGCAGATTTTTGAGAAAACTGGGTATACTATCCAAAAGCAGGTATTGAATGCCTGGAATTATGGGGTAGCCCAGAAGCGGGAGAGGCTGATCACCATAGGGATTCGGAAGGATTTAAGGGACAGGCTCCATTATGAGTTCCCTAAGCCCCACAGTTATAAGCCTGTGCTGCGGGATGTGCTGCAGAATGTCCCCCAAAGCGTGGGCATTGCCTATGGGGAGAATAAGCGGAAGATTTTTGAATTGGTGCCGGCGGGAGGCTATTGGAGGGATATTGACCAGGACATTGCCAAGGAATATATGAAGAGCTGTTGGAATATGGAAGGGGGCAGGACGGGGATCCTGCGGCGGATGAGTATGGAGGAGCCATCCCTGACAGTTTTGACTTCCCCTTCCCAGAAACAGACGGAGCGGTGCCATCCCCTGGAAGCGCGGCCTTTTACAGTGCGGGAAAATGCCCGTTGCCAGAGCTTCCCGGATGAATGGGAGTTTTGTGGGAACGCCATGTCCCAGTATAAGCAGGTGGGGAATGCGGTTCCGGTGAACCTGGCTTATGAGGTGGCGGCGAAAATATATGAGGCACTGGAGGGGATGCAAACGTGGGATGGACAATAAGCTTTATTTCAGAAGATGATTTCCGGAGGCATGTGAAGGTGGCTATTGAGAAATATGGGGAGAAGCTGAAGCCCTTTGATGTGAAGCGCTTTAATAAGAATATCATTGACCCGGTCAAATTGATCTTTGATAAGACGGTTTATGGCTTTGACTGGGAGACGATAGTGGGGAATGAGGTCTTTCGGCAGCGGGATAAGGCGAATAATAATGATATTGGGTATTTTCACCAGGGGATATTTCAGTATATGGAGCATTGCCGTGTGCCGGATAATGGCAAGGAAGGCGGATGGGATGTGATCTACCAAAATGAAGATGGCATTGCGCTGCCTGGGGGAGATGTGGTACATACCGTCTATGTGGAGATGAAGAATAAGCATAATACCATGAACTCTGCTTCTGCGGGGAAGACTTATATTAAGATGCAGAACCAATTGCTGCGGGATGATGACTGTGCCTGTTTTTTGGTGGAAGCCATTGCGCAGAGGTCCCAGAATATAAAGTGGGAGACTACGGTAGATAAGAATAAGGTTTCCCATAGGAGGATCCGGAGGGTCAGCATGGATCAGTTCTATGCATTGGTGACAGGACAGGAGGATGCTTTTTATCAGATGTGTATGGAGCTGCCGGCTGTGATCGAGGAGGTTGTCAAAGGCACAGAAGGGGTGGAGGTGCCCCACGATACCGTTTTGGAAGAGCTGGGGGAGATTGCCAGCCAGGCAGGCAGCATGGAAGGGGCGTCTATGGCGATGGCAGTTTATATGCTTGGATTTGGCAGTTATTATGGGTTCCGTAGATAAGCGGTATGCTTAGGCTGTGGGATATTAGTTATGGATGGATTCAAATAGGATGGATAGCCTGTATGGGTTTGGGCTGGATATGGATTAGGGGGATATGGAAGAAGGCTTTATGCTGCTGGCATTAGAAAGGATAGAGTGGATATGGATATAAAAGCGGAGATTGCAGCCAGGACGGAGCAGATGGAGGCTGTGATTGCCAAATACCTTCCTAAGGAGGAGGGATACCAGAAAACGGTGATTTCAGCAATGAACTACAGCATATTGGCTGGCGGGAAACGCCTGCGCCCCATGCTGATGTGGGAAACCTATCGGATGTTTGGGGGAAGGTCTAGGGTAATAGAGCCCTTTATGGCTGCCATGGAAATGATACATACGTATTCCTTGGTGCATGATGACCTGCCTGCCATGGACAATGACGCGTACCGCAGGGGCAAAAAGACAACGCATGCCCAGTTTGGGGAAGCCATGGGAATCCTTGCAGGGGACGGGCTTTTGACCTATGCTTTTGAGACGGCTGTGAAGGCTTTTGAGATTGAGCCGGGAAATGCCAATATAGGGAAGGCGCTGCAGATGCTTGCGGCAAAGGCTGGAATCTATGGCATGCTGGGCGGCCAGTGTGCGGATGTGGAGGCAGAAGGGAAGCCTGTAGAGGCGGGGATGCTGGAGTTTATCTATCAGCTGAAGACCAGTGCATTGATAGAGGGTTCCATGCTGATTGGGGCAGTGCTTGCCGGGGCTACCAAAAGCGAGCAAAAAAAGGTGGAGCAGGCAGCCAGGGAGCTTGGGCTTGCATTCCAGATCCAGGATGATATTTTGGATGTGACCAGTACGGCAGAGGTTTTGGGAAAGCCGATTGGAAGTGATGAGAAGAACCATAAGGCCACATACGTGGCATTGTTTGGCCTTGCCCAGGCAAAGCAGGAAGTGGAGCGCCTGTCCAGGCACAGCGTGGAGCTGATAGACACCTTGGTAGTGCGGAATGAATTTCTCAATGGTCTGATGCTGGAATTGATCCAACGGGAAAAGTAAGGCAGGGCGCGGAAAAGAGGGCGCAAAAGCTGCCTGCAGGCTGGGGCGGATGGGATTACCTTGGAAAACTATGAGGGGGAACAGGAGAAGGGAGGGGAAATCTATGGTGTTGGAAAAGATAGAGAAGCCTAATGATATCAAAAAATTGGAGGAAGCGGAACTGCCTGTGCTGGCAGAGGAGATAAGGGATTTTTTAATCAGTAAGATTTCAAAAAACGGCGGGCATCTGGCTTCGAACCTGGGAGTGGTGGAGCTTACCATGGCGATGCACCTTTATTTTCAGCTTCCTGAGGATAAGATTATTTGGGATGTGGGGCATCAGTCTTATACCCATAAGCTTTTGACAGGAAGAAAAGAAGGGTTTGACTGTCTGCGCAAATATGGCGGCATAAGCGGATTCCCGAAGCCAAGGGAGAGTGGGTGCGACAGCTTTGGCACCGGGCACAGCTCCACCTCTATCTCTGCAGGGCTTGGGTATGCAGAGGCTAGGGAGATCACAGGGGGCAGCTATCAGGTAGTGTCTGTGATTGGGGACGGCGCCCTGACTGGGGGAATGGCCTATGAGGCTTTGAACAATGCCTCCCGGATGAAGACGAATTTTATTATTGTATTAAATGATAACAATATGTCCATTTCTGAAAATGTGGGTGGGCTTTCCAGGCATTTGGGCAACCTGCGCACAGCATATGCCTACCAGGGGCTGAAGAATGGAGTGACAAATTCCCTGAATAAGATCCCCATTTATGGAGAGCGCATGGTAGAGCATATCCGCAAGACCAAAAGCAGCATTAAGCAGCTTTTCATTCCAGGCATGCTGTTTGAAAATATGGGGATCACCTATCTGGGGCCGGTGGATGGGCATGAGATCCATGAGCTGCTGCGGGTATTCCGCGAAGCCTCCAAGGTGAAGGGGGCGGTGGTTGTCCATGTGATTACCCAGAAGGGGAAGGGTTATCCTCCAGCGGAACGCCATCCTGCCAGATTCCATGGGACAGAGCCTTTTGACATAGAGACAGGCCTTCCCACCCATCCCAGGGCGAAGGCAAATTATACAGATATTTTTTCTACTGTTATGCGGAAGTTAGGGGAGCGGGACAGGCAGGTGGTGGCCATTACCGCAGCCATGAGCGATGGGACGGGGCTGAAACGGTTCCACAATATGTTCCCAGAGCGGTTTTTTGATGTTGGGATTGCGGAAGGGCATGCGGTGACCTTTGCGGCAGGGCTGGCGTCGGCAGGCCTAAAGCCGATTGTGGCGGTGTATTCATCTTTTCTGCAAAGGGCTTATGACCAGATCCTCCATGATGTGTGCATTCAGGACTTGCCTGTGGCCTTTGCCATTGACCGGGCAGGGCTTGTAGGCAGCGATGGGGAGACCCATCAGGGGATTTTTGACATATCTTACCTGTCCGCCATCCCAAATATGAATATCATGGCGCCTAAGAATAAATGGGAGCTTTCAGATATGATCAAATTTGCCGTGGATTTCCCCCATCCAATTGCCATACGCTATCCAAGGGGCGAGGCCTATGATGGGCTTAAGGAAGCCCGTGCCAAGATTGTGTATGGGAAAAGCGAGGTAATCCGGGAGGGGAGCCAGATTGCATTGGTTGCCCTGGGGAGCATGGTGAAGACAGCGCTGGAAGTGGAAGGGAAGCTGAAGGAACAGGGGTTTGCCCCTACTTTGGTGAACGCCCGGTTTGCCAAGCCGCTGGATGGGGAATTACTGGATCAGTTGGCAAAAAACCATCAATTGTTAGTAACTATGGAAGAAAATGTGGCAAGCGGCGGGTTTGGCGAGCATGTGCTCCAATATTTGCACCAGGAGCCAAAACAGGAGTTAGAGCGGGGCTTTCAGGTGCTCCAGATTGCAGTCCCAGACGTTTATGTGGAGCATGGGAATGTAGATATCCTGCGCAAAGAGCTTGGGATTGACGGGGATTCTGTGGCAGGCAGGATCCTGGATGTTTATAAAAAGGCAGGCAGGAGCCAGGGCGCTGCTGCAGGGCAGGGTTTAGAAGGGGAGGCAGGCGCATGAAAGAACGATTGGATATGCTGTTGGTGCAGCGGGGGCTTGCCCCTTCCAGGGAAAAGGCAAAAGCCATGATTATGGAAGGCCATGTTTTTGTGGCAGGGCAAAGAGAGGACAAGGCCGGGACTTTTTTTCCGGATGCTGTAGAAATTGAGGTTAAAGGGCCTGCCTTAAAATATGTCAGCCGAGGCGGGCTGAAGCTGGAAAAGGCTCTGGAAGAATTTCAGATCTGCCTTACAGGCAAAATCTGTATGGATATTGGCGCGTCCACTGGAGGGTTTACGGACTGCATGCTCCAGAATGGCGCGAAAAAAGTCTATGCCGTGGATGTGGGCTATGGGCAGTTTGCCTGGAAGCTGCGGCAGGATGGGCGGGTAGTCTGTATGGAAAAGACTAATATCCGGTATGTAACGCCAGAGGACATTGCGGACGTGCTGGATTTTGCATCTGTGGACGTATCCTTTATTTCCTTGTCCAAAGTGCTGCCGGCTGCAAAAGCATTGCTTCAAGAAGAAGGGGGGATCGTTTGCCTGATCAAGCCGCAGTTTGAGGCTGGAAAGGAAAAGGTAGGGAAAAAAGGCGTTGTCCGGGATCCGGCAGTGCATGAGGAAGTGATTGAACGGGTGGCTGCCTTCGCAGTGGAAAACGGTTTTTATGTACGTGATTTGGGCTTTTCCCCCATCAAGGGGCCGGAAGGGAACATTGAATATCTGATTTTTTTGCAAAAGGGCTTGGAAAGACAGGAGGAGCCAGTGGATGTGGCGGCTGTAGTGGCACAGGCACATAATATGCTGGCATAAAAGTTATGAACCGATTTTATATTATTGCAAATCCCCAGAAGGATTATCAGCTGCGCCTTACAAAGGAAATCCATCAAGTCATCTTAGATCACGGCGGGCAGTGCAGTTACCAGGTGAACCGGGAGCATGGTGGCATGTTCGACAAGGAAAAGGTTCCGCAGGATACGGAATGTATCCTGGTCATCGGGGGGGACGGCACGCTTCTTGGGGCTGCCAGGGATATGGCAGACAGGAGGATTCCATTGATTGGGGTAAATACAGGCCATGTAGGCTATCTTTGCGAGCTGGAGGCAGACACTGTGGCCAGCAGCGTCAGGCAGCTTTTGGCGGCAGAGGATCCAGATGTGGAGCATAGGATGATGCTGTCTGGCTTTGGCATTACAAAGATGGGGCGGACACGGGAGCGGGTTGCCCTGAATGATATAGTCATTCACCGTTCGGGCATGCTGCAGGTGGTGGATTTGATTATTTCCGTAAACGGGCAGTACCTGAATACCTACAGTGCAGATGGCATGATTGTGGCAACGCCCACAGGCTCTACGGCTTACAGCATGTCTGCCGGAGGCCCTATTGTAGATCCCAAGGCCAACCTTTTGCTGATCACGCCGATCAGCCCCCATACCCTGAATGCCAAGAGTATTGTGCTGGGGCCTGAGGATGAGATTTCCATAGAAGTGGCAGCCAGGAACCAGGGGGAGGCAGCCCCTGTAGAGGTGAGCTTTGATGGGAATCCAGTTGGGGCGCTGCAGGCAGGGGAGAAGATCGTGGTGAAGAAGGCACAGGAGTGCGCCAGGATCCTGAAGCTGAGCCATGTGAGCTTTTTGGAGAGGCTGCGGGAAAAGCTGCATGCATATACTTAACCATAAGGGGCTTGTCATACATTATATTGGGAGGGATACCATGAAATCAAAACGCCATGTGAAAATACTGGAGTTAATTGAAAAATATACGATTGAGACCCAGGAAGAGCTGTCGGAACACCTGGAAAAAGAAGGATTTTATGTGACCCAGGCTACAGTTTCCCGTGATATCCGGGAATTAGGCCTATATAAAGTGGTAGGGAGTGAGGGGCGCCAGAAATATGCTGCTTTGAAGGAAAAAAAAGCACATTTGGAAGAAAAATACATCCGGGTATTCCAGGAGGGATGCGTTTCCATGGATATGGCGCAAAATATCCTGGTGATCAAAACCGTTTCCGGCATGGCCATGGCAGTGGCAGCGTCCTTGGACGCCATTGGGTATCCGGAGATTGTAGGGACTATTGCAGGGGATGACACCATCATGTGTGCCGTGCGCAGTGTGGAGGATACAGAAAGGGTCATGGAGAAGCTCCGCCGTATGATCGGGCAGAAGGCATAGAAAGCCTTGGAAAGGGATAAGGTAGAAGGAGAGGAATATGTTAGTAAGTCTGCATGTGAAAAATTTGGCTCTGATGGAAGAAGCAGAGGTCACCTTTGGGAAAGGGCTGAATATCCTTTCCGGGGAAACAGGGGCTGGTAAATCCATTATCATTGGCTCCATCAATCTGGCTTTGGGGGAAAAGGTGCCTAAGGAGATGCTGCGGGAGCAGGCAGAATATGCATTGGTAGAGCTGGCCTTCCAAGTAGAAAGCCAAAGCCAGATAGAACGTCTGGCAGAGATGGATATTTTCCCGGAAAATGGTGAAGTTATTATGTCCCGCAAAATTACAGCTGCCCGCAGCGTAGGGAAAATCAATTCGGAAACCGTATCTGTGTCCTGTATGAAAAAAGTAGCGTCGCTGCTGATTGATATCCATGGACAGCATGAGCACCAATCTTTGCTTCACAAAAAAAAGCATCTGGAAATCTTAGATGAATTTGCCCAAGAACAGTTAAAAGAAAAAAAGGAATACTTAAGCCAGTGCTTCCATACATACCAGCGCCTTCAGGAGGAGCGCTCCCATGCCCTGCAGGAAGGGGCTGGCAGGGAACGTGAGCTGTCCTTTCTGGAATATGAGATCCAGGAGATTGCAGAAGCAGAGCTGGTATTAGGGGAGGACGAGGACTTAGAGGCCTCTTACCGCAAGATGGCCAACAGCCATAATATCATGGAGTCAGCAGGCATTGCCTATGAGATGACAGGCGGGGATGGAAGCGCCACAGACCAGATCGGGCGGGCATTGCGGGAGCTTCAGGCAGTAGCCCATTATGATCCGAAGTTAGGGGATTTCTGCGGCCAGTTAGAGGAGATTGACAACCTTCTGAATGATTTTAACCGGGAGCTTTCTGGCTACCTGTCCGATGAGGAGTTTGATGAGGAAGCCTTTTTTGAGGTAGAGAAGCGGTTGGACCTGGTGAACCATTTGAAGGACAAATTTGGCGGCAGCATTGCCGCCGTGCTTCAGGCGAAGGAGGAGAAGGAGCTCCGTTACAGCCATCTGAAAGATTACGAAGCCTATTTGGCACAGCTTGAGAAAAATCTGGCAGAGGCAGAGGCAGAGCTGAAAAAAGTATCCAAAGAAGTGTCCCAGATCCGCAGGGAAAATGCTGAGAGATTGGTGCAGGAGGTGAAAAAGTCCTTAGAGGACCTGAACTTTTTGGATGTGGAGTTTGCCATGGATTTTCAACAGTCCAGAAGCTACAGTGCCAATGGGACAGACGAGGCAGAATTTTTGATTTCCACAAATCCTGGGGAGCCTTTAAAGCCATTGGGAAAGGTCGCTTCTGGCGGAGAATTGAGCCGTATTATGCTTGCCGTCAAGACCATACTGGCAGAGCAGGATCAGATTGAGACGCTGATTTTTGATGAAATTGACGCAGGCATCAGCGGAAGGACTGCCCAGATGGTGGCAGAGAAGATGAACACCCTTGGGCGCAGCCATCAGGTTATCTGTATCACCCACCTCCCGCAGATTGCCGCTATGGCCGACTCCCATTTTTTAATCAGTAAAAATGTGGTAAACCAGGCAACCGTTTCCAATATCCAGCTTTTGGGGAAACAGGAAAGCATCACAGAGCTTGGGCGCATGCTAGGCGGCGTGAAGATTACGGATAAAGTTATGGAAAGCGCCCGTGAAATGAAGGAGCTGGCATATTCTGTCAAGAGGGAAACTGCATATTTTAAATTGAACCGCTGAAGCGGCTGCGGCCGTAGGCAGTTATTTGCAGGCACAGAAGCAATCCCTGCCGCAAGACAAAAAATCCCAGATTGAAAACAGAAGAACTTCGCATACTAACATAGGATTTTGAAATCCTTGAGAGGATGTGAAGGAATGAAGGAAAATAGAAAAATAAATCTGTCTGCGCTGCAAGTCTGGATTGCTTATGGAAGCCTGCTGGCAGGTTTTTGCTGGGTGCTGTTTTTCTCTTATTTTACCATAAGGGCGTCCATTCCTGACAGAATCCGAATTGAGAAAGGGCAGGAGGAATACTTTGATTTCCATTTGCCCATTACGGGAGAAGTGGCGCAGGAAGGGCTGGAAGTATTTGGCAACCAATCCCCGGCTGTGGATACGGATAAGGTCAGGCTGGACTTAAACCAAAGCTTTTCCTTAAAAGCCAAACAGCAGGGAAGTTATTCCATCTCCTGCAAATTATTTGGCCTGATCCATATGAAGGAAATGGCTGTGGAGGTAGTAGAAGAGGCGCAGGTGGTGCCCTGCGGCATGCCTGTAGGGATTTATGTAAAAACCGACGGCGTAATGGTTATCGGCACAGGGACGGTCATAGGGAGCGACGGTATGAATTATGAACCGGCAGGCCATCTGGTGCAGAGCGGGGATTATGTCAAGACAGTCAATGAGGCAGTGGTAAAAAGCAAAGAGGATCTGATTGAGAAAATAAACCAGTCCCAGGGCGGCCCTGTAGTGCTGGGCATTCTGCGGGAAGGAGAGTATATCCAATTAAAGCTGCAGCCCATAAGAACCGCAGAGGAGGAGTATAAGCTGGGAATCTGGGTGCGGGATGACTTAGCTGGCGTAGGGACATTGACCTATTATAATGAAGAAGGCTCTTACGGCGCATTGGGCCATCCAGTCAGTGATATGGATACAGGGCTGCAGGTAAGCGTTGGGGAAGGGACGCTGTACCAGGCAGAGATCGCAGGCATCACAAAGGGGGAGAAAGGCAATCCTGGGGAGATTTCTGGGGTTATCACTTATTCAGGCCAGTATCGTTTGGGAGATGTGGCAGAGAATACAGAGGTTGGTATATATGGCAGCTTAGAAGCCCCTTTGCAGGGGTTCCAGGAGGCTTATTGCCCAATTGCCCTGAAACAGGACATAAAAGAAGGCGAAGCCACTATTATTTCATCTGTTTCAGGGGAGCGGAAGGAATATGCGGTTACGATTACAGAGATAGATTATAATAGCTTGAATAAAGGGATCTTGTTTCAAGTGACTGATCCGGAGTTATTAGAGCTGACAGGAGGGATTATACAGGGCATGTCGGGCAGCCCTATTTTACAGGATGGAAAAGTCATCGGTGCAGTGACCCATGTGTTTGTCCAGGACGCATCCAAAGGGTATGGGATTTTCATTGAAAATATGCTGCAGCATTAAAATGTACAAGAATAGGAACACAGGTAGTTTGGAAGCTTGCTTCTAAAATTGTCTGTGTTTTTATTCTGATAGGGCGAAAGCCCTCGCCTAACAGGCAAAGCCTGTTGGGTGGCACGGCGCAGCCAGGAAAGAGAAAACCAGACAGTTATACGGAATGAAGTGAAATAGAGCTGTTGCCCGATGAAGTCTGATCATTAAAAAATGATAGAAGAAAAGTTTTTGTATTGCAAAATTACCTATGACATAATACAATGAAAATAAATAAATAAGCACACAAAGCATATGAAAGGAAAATAGTATGGACTTTATTGATGAGATAAAAGAATTTTGGATGTGCAAAAGAAAGAGAATGGAGAAGGAACTGCAAATACATATAGGAGCAAAATATATGCTTTTTATGAATCTGTCTCTTTGGAACTGAGAGAGGCAGATGTCACTTATATCTGTTTTTTAAATGTATGGATAAGGATAAATTATTACAGAGTGTTGAATATTATGTGAAAGCTGGTAATCTTAAAAGCAAGGCTGCAGTAGATATTTACTTTTCTGTATTAGGAAATTTTTATAAATTCCTTTCAAATAAATATGGAAAAACAAATGATTATTTTCAGGATAGTATAAAAAAGAAGAATTTAAAGAAGCATTTGAGAGAAAAATAAATGATCAACTAAATGATTTGATAATTAACAATTGTAGAGTGCACTTGCCCGATGGACTTGCAATGCAAATGAAAAAGTACAAGGAAGTTCGGAAAAAATTTTTAGAAAAATATGAGATTGAAAGTGAACGATTATTTTTTGATGATTATGATGTAGATAAAGAAATAGATAATACTAAAATGTTTCTCGTTCTAAAAAAAGTGATGGGTAATATGCAGGCAGGAGGAGTAGCTAAATATGCCATTATTCAATTACTGAGAGAAGGAATACCAGCGTATATAATTAGTAATTTTACAAATTATAAAGAGGATGTTTTGGACTATTGTCAAGAGCAGGTAGATGCAGAAAGAGGTTTATCGTCATTAAGTGAAAAAAGCCGAATATTAGATTCTGCACTGTGAAAAAATGACTTATATGATAATATGTAGTTGGCATATTTTAAATGGAAGAAGGTGACGTTTTATGACAGTAAACGATATCATATCTGGCGAATCAGAGTATCTTGAGTTCAAACAGGAAGTTCCGAAAA
Organism: Lachnospiraceae bacterium; assembly: GCA_910575035.1. Classification (GTDB taxonomy): domain Bacteria; phylum Bacillota; class Clostridia; order Lachnospirales; family Lachnospiraceae; genus Petralouisia. The sequence continues at coordinate 221,327 of CAJTDL010000003.1, read as the reverse complement.
AAAGTGAAGTATATATGAAAACGGTAGTTGCATTTGCAAACGGCAGTGGAGGAAAAATTGTGTTCGGTGTGGAGGATAGTACATTTAAGGTAGTTGGAATTAATCAGGAAGATGCTTTTTCCATAATGGATGGAATTACTTCGGCAATCTGTGACAGTTGTACACCTATGATTACGCCAATTGTGACACTGGCTTCTGTTGAGGAAAAGGTTGTGATTGTTGTAAATATAATGCCAGGCAGTCAGCGTCCATATTATCTTACGGCGAAAGGAAAAGAAAACGGAACTTATATCAGAGTGTCAGGAACTACCCGACCGGCAGATTCGTTTGTGCTGAGAGAATTGGAATTTGAGGGTGTTAATCGGTGTTTTGATCAAAACTATGCGGCACCAGAAGCAAGTGTTACGGAGGATGAGATTAACTCCTTGTGCAATAAGATGTACCAATATGCGGTGGAGCATTGCAGAGATGGAGAAGCGGCAGAGAGGATTCATCGCCTGACAAGACAAAATTTGTTAAGTTGGGGCTTTTTGGTAAAACGGGGGGATGATTATTACCCTACGAATGCCTTTCTGCTTATGACACGCAATTTACTTCCGCAAGCAACAATTCAATGTGCCGTATTCAAGGGAAGGGACAGGGAGGTATTTATTGATCGGAGAGAATACGATGGGGATATTATAACACAGCTGGATGCGGCATATGAGTATGTCCTGCGCAACATTCATATGAGTTCGGAAATCAATGGATTATATCGAACTGACATATACGAACTTCCGACTGACTGCATCAGGGAGATGATTTGTAATGCCGTGGTTCATCGCAGCTATTTACATCCCTCAAGTATACAGGTAGCGGTGTATGATGATCGTGTGGAAGTGACTTCTCCGGGAATGCTGTTTGGAAGTTTGAGATTGAAAGATATTAAGGAGGGGATTTCCATACCGAGGAATCGGGCATTGGTGTATGCATTTACTTATATGAATATTATGGAACATTGGGGAAGCGGGATTCCGAGAATTATCAGACGGTGCAAAGAACTTGGATTAGAAGAGCCGGAGTTAATGGAAATTGCAGGTAGTTTTCGTATTAACTTATTTCGGTTTTCGGATAAAACGAGAATTGGGAAAAGTACGGATAAAGTGATGATGAGTACGGATAAAATACGGAAAAGTACGGATAAAGTACGGAAAAATACGGATAAATTGAATGACAATCATAAAAAGATTATTCAGTATGTAGAGGAAAAGGGAGCAATAACAAATAAAGAAGTTCAGAATTTGCTAAAGGTGAAGGATTCTCGTGCATTAAAAATTTTAAAGGAACTGGTTGAGGCAGGAGTATTGAAAAAAGAGGGTAAATTGAAGGGAAGTTATTACAAATTAAAATAATCTGTCAGAATTTGTTGTCCTTTACTTGACACACTCGTGTCGGGCAGCCCTATTTTACAGGATGGAAAAGTCATCGGTGCAGTGACCCATGTGTTTGTCCAGGACGCTTCCAAAGGATATGGGATTTTCATTGAAAATATGCTGCAGCATTAAAATGTACAAGAATAGGAACACAGGTAGTTTGGAAGCTTGCTTCTAAAATTGCCTGTGTTTTTATTCTGATAGGGAGAAAGCCCTTACCTAACTGGCAGAGCCTGGAAGAAAAATTATGTGTTAAAAAAGGATGGGCGGAAAGTGGATTTTTCATTGGAGGCAGGAGGGTTACATAAATTTGGTTTGCTTTGGAAATTGATATGTAATGGTCTTTTAGAAAAGGGAACAATTCTTTTGTGGCAACATGATTGCGGATAATAATCTGCTGGATGAAGTATATGAACTGTGAGGAAATACATATGAAAAGTATATTTATGGAAATTATCCAATAAGACAGGTATCAGGGCGGATTTTTTGATGCCTTGCTTGCAGATATATTGGATGGGCTCGGGAGCAGCTATGCCACTGATTTTGATGAGGATCTTCAAAAATCGGATGCTGTCGGGTATACGGTAGATCAGAGATTGAACATGTATACGCCGCTATATTACCTTCTGGAATCTGAGGACGGATATAGAACCAGCACGCCTGCAAAGCACTGGAGGATCCGCACAGGCATTGCACAGAGTGATACTTCGCTTACAACAGAAGTAAACCTTGCCCTTGCGCTTCAGAATTATGATGGAGTGGAATCCGTAGATTTTGCAACTGTATGGGGCCAACAGCATGTCAAGGCAGAGCGCACGGGAAACAGCACTGCCAATTTCATCGCATGGGTAAATGAATGCATGTAAGGTTTTTTATTTTTGTGGGGGCTTTAGCTTTGCCTCCACAAACCATTTTGGCCCTTCAAAATATAAATAACTCTGCCGGCCGCCTATCTTGACGGTATATCGGATTCCTATTCCGCCAGCTTTCAAAGAAGCGGCCCGGCGGACATCCAGCACGCGGTTTATTTCGTATACCGTGCCATCTTCCCATAAGAGGGATAGCGGCGTTATATTTCCTTCTGTATCAAACTTTGCTGTTACTTCAACAAATACTTTTCTTGCCATACGCACACCTCAATAGTAGTATTCCGTTTTCAGGGAATACTATTCTATAATGACAGAAAGGGAATGGGGCGGTTTAGCTTTTGAAAAAGGATTCGGGATGGATGATATGGTCATCTTTTGGGTTTATGGAGGAGAGGTGTTTGTCAGAGAGCTGAAGCCCTTTCTGTATGGAAAAATGCCCGAATCGGTTTCGTATGCTGTCTATTGCGCTTTCCAATGCTTCCTGTTTCTGTATGGATGAGATTTCTGGCAAAAAAGAAAGCTGCTCATATTCATTCAGCGACAGGTTACAGGCACGGACACTGAGCGAACGTACAGGCTTGCCGGATGTGTGGTTGCGTTTATAAAGTTCAAATGATTTTTGAAATAATGCCTTAGCGGTTCTGTTTGGGTAGGATAGTTTGCCCTGCCGTTCATAACTGCACAATTCATTATCCCGGACGCCGAGCTGTACCGTATTACAGACAAAGCCATATTCGCGCATACGCGAGGATACGCTTTCGCAAAGCACCATAAGCGTAATGCGGATGTCTTCATCCGTAATAAGGTCACGCGGGGCAGTGGTGCTGTTGCCGATAGATTTAATCAGGGATTTTGCGCCAATATTTGAAACTGGGGAGGTATCCAGCCCATTGGCAAACGTCCATAACATCAAACCGTTCTGCCCAAGCATGCTGTGCAGAAGATTTTGGTCTGCCTGTGCAAGATCCCCGATCGTTTGGATGCCATACCGCTTTAGTTTCTTATGTGTTGCACCCCCTACATAGAGAAGGTCATTTACAGGCAGCGGCCAGACAATTTCACGGAAATGGCCGCTTGTAATGACCGTTGTAGCATCCGGTTTTTTCATATCGCTGCCGAGTTTTGCGAATATCTTATTATAGCTTACTCCAACGGAAGCGGTTACGCCAAGTTCAAATTTAATCCGTTCCCGCAGTTCATTTGCAATTGTTTTTCCATCACCAAACAGATGTGTGCTGCCTGTGACATCCAGCCAGCATTCGTCAAGGCCATATGGCTCCACCTGATCGGTATATTCACTGTAGATTTCCTTTGCAATCTGTGAGTATTTCATATACAGCTCATAGTGGGGCGGCACAAATATAATGTCCGGGCATTTCTGTTTTGCCATCCACAATGGGTTTCCTGTGGCAACGCCGCAAGCTTTGGCCGCATAATTTTTTGCCAGTACGATTCCATGCCTGGCTTCTGGATCGCCGGCCACCGCAACGGCTTTCCCGCGCAATGAGGGATTATATAAACACTCTACGGAGGCGTAAAAGTTGTTTAAATCTGAATGCAGGATTACTCTTTCCATAAACATCTCCATGATAGAGAACAAATGTTTTTTGTTTTATTATACACCGTGCAGCAGGGCAGTTCTACCGGTAATTTATGGGGATAAAACAGCATAGGCTGTCTGCAGTCTGTCTAAGCCTGTCTGCGCAATCGTGGAGCCCTCTTATATTGCAAACGGATTATATTAATGATATAATAACCACAGAAAAAATGGGAAAATAAGGATGGAATATATTATGAGTAAAAGAATATGCGGAATGCTTCTGGCTATTCTATGTATTGCATTGCTTACGGGATGTGATATGGGAAAAAAAACGGATTTGGAGAATACAGAACCAGAATCCCAAAAAGTTGAGCTGGTTGTCTGGGGAGCTGAGGAAGATGCGGAACTTATGAACCAGATTATTGAAAGTTTTCAGATAGAGTATCAGGGAGAGGCTGATTTTCAGATTTTATTTGAGGTGCAGGGAGAATCCCAGTGTAAAGATGCATTGATCGGCGGATTGGAGGATGGCGCGGATGTCTTTACCTTTGCGGATGACCAATTAAATGCCCTGGCGGCTGCTGGGGCATTGGATCCTATTGAGAATGCAGATGAGGTCAGGAGCAGGAATCTGTCAAGCGCAGTGGAGGCAGCCACAGTGAACAATCAGCTATATGCGTATCCATTGACTGCAGATAACGGATATTTTTTGTACTATAACAAGCAATATATTACAGATGGGCAGGCTAAGACGCTGGACGGCATATTAGAAGCAGCGGCTGCAAGCGGCAAATTATTTACCATGGACTGGTCCTCAGCATGGTATGTATATTCATTCTTTGGAAATACAGGGCTACAAGTTGGGCTAAACGATGATGGGATCACGAACTACTGCACATGGAATCAGGCAGACGGGGAAATCCGGGGCATCGATATCGCGAAAGCAATGCTTCGGATTGCAGGAAATCCGGGGTTTGCCAGCTGTACAGACGAAGAATTCCTTAACGGAGTAAAAGACGGTTCCGTAATTGCAGGCGTCAGCGGTGTATGGAATGCCGTTGCAGTAAAGGAGGCATGGGGGGAGAATGCCGGAGCCGCCAAGCTGCCGACTTATAGCTGCAGGGGCAGCCAGGTGCAGATGGCTTCTTTTTCCGGCTGTAAATTGATTGGTGTGAATGCTTATTCCGATCACCCGAAATGGGCATCCAGGCTTGCCGAATGGATTACAAATGAAGAAAACCAAAGGCTCCGTTTTGAAATGCGCGGGCAGGGCCCGTCAAACATTGCAGTCGCAGATTCCGAGGAGGTCCGCCAATCGCCGGCGATCGCGGCTCTTTTAGAACAGTCTGAATTTTCTCAGCTTCAGCGTGTAGGCGGCAAGTTCTGGGATCCTGTTTCAAAATTTGCGGGGAACATGGCGGCAGGGAATCCTTCTGGCCAGGATTTGCAGGAACAGTTAAATGAGATGGCAGAAGGCGTTTCTGCAAGATAGATACTTATGTTGAAAGGATTTGTGAATGTAAGATGAAGAATAAGCTCACCATACAACAGCGTTTAATACTTCCAATTATTTTACTGGGAGTTGTGGCATTGATTTCAAATGCCCTGTCGGTTTTCAGTATCAACAACGTAAATTCCAATGCTTCTAAAATCGTAGATAACTATATGGCAAATTCAGAAACACTGCAGAATATCCGCCTCACCACCACAAACATCCATAAGATGGCGTTGTCCCATATTGTCGCAACGGACTATAATACGATGATCAATGTCGTGGCGCAAATCAAAGAAGAAGAAAAAACATTGGAAACATATTTAAAAGAATATAAAAATTACGTGACGGAAGAGGAAGAAGCAATCTATGGGCAGCTTTTGGAAAACTATGAATCTTTTAAACATGCCCTGGTCTTTCTTGTATGTGCAAGTGCGGACAGTAAGACCCAGGACGCCTATGCTTATGCCAATGGCGACGTTGCCCGCTTTGGTTCTGCCATAGCAGGTAATACAGACAAACTGTATGCCGCTGTAAGCGCAAGAACATCCAGTGCAAGGGAGAGGCTTTTGGCCGTCTATATGATCTCACTGATTATCGCTGCCATATCTATTGGGGCATGCCTGATATTAGTACCCGCAGCTGTTCGGATAATTAAAAAATATGTGATAATGCCAATTAAGGGTACGGTGGAGACGCTTCAGGAAAGTTCACAGAAGCTTGACGAGGTAACAGATGAAGTGCTGAAACACACCCGCACATCGGGAAAAAGCGCCAGAGTCCTTTCTGCCCTTGCAGGTTCCCTGTCCATGGCAATCCAGAAGGTGGCAAATAATACAGCGATTATTAACAGAAGCGCAGCCGATATCAAAGGAGACGTCCATGATATGGCCGAAGAATGCAGGGCTATCACAGACTATTCCTCTGCCATGAAACTGCGGGCAAATGAGATGGAGGCAGCAGCACAGACAAATACAGAAGTAATTCAAAAGAAGGCAGCCGATATCCTGAAAGTGCTGGAAGAGGCAATTGAAAACAGCAAGAGTGTCGAACAGGTAAACAGGCTGACAAAAGACATTGTATCCATCTCGTCATCGACCAATCTGATTGCCTTTAACGCATCCATAGAAGCCGCGCATGCCGGTGAAGCTGGAAAAGGCTTTGCTGTCGTTGCAGCAGAGATCCAGTCCTTAGCAAGTTCCTGCAGTGAAACTGCTGGACGTATCCAGGAGGTTAATCAAGTCGTCACAAACGCAGTACAGAACCTGTCTAAGCATTCCCAGGATATGGCAGACTATCTGAGTGAGACTATTTTGACAGAATTCCAGGAATTTGTCCGTTCTGGCAGGCAGTACAAAGAGGATGCTGATTATGTCAAGGAAATGATTGATGCATTCAACAGTAGGACGGATCGGCTTAGAAATTCCATGGTTGAGATAGCGGATTCTATGGAAAGCATTACAAAAGCCATTGATGATGGCGCTGCCGGGATAACTGGGGTTGCAGACAGCGCCAAGAGCCTGGTTGGGAATATGGAAGATATAACGGGACGTATGGATACAAACCAGGTAATTGTGGAAGAATTGAAAGGCCAGATGGAAGTATTCGCAGAATTTTAAGTAAGGAGGGCACAGGGGCGTGGGCTTATTTCCCGGCGTTTCTTCTGGTTTATCCCCAGGCTTTTCTTCTGGTTTTCTGTTGGCAGGTCTTCCTTTTTCTATATGCATCTGCTATAATGAACACAAGTTTAACACGTTTTTGCAAAGCCAGTTTGCGGGCGAATGGCAGAACACAGCAAATCAAACAGCATTCCGCCAAAGGATGAAAAGGAAGAAAATGGAACAAATTAAAATATCCGTAAGGATCCTTGTAGAATTTATTTTACGTTCTGGAGACATAGACAACCGCAGAGGGAAGCCTGCCCAAAAGGAGGCCATGCAGGAAGGCAGCCGGATCCACCGGAAGATCCAACGGAGTATGGATTCCTCTTACCAGCCGGAAGTTTCCCTGAAGCTGGAACGGGATTACGGCGATTACACACTGCTTATCGAAGGCCGGGCAGATGGCGTTATCACCCAGAATGGTAAAGTGGCCATAGATGAGATTAAGGGCATTTACCAGGATGTATCCCTTTTAGAAGCGCCCTTCGCAGTCCACCTTGCCCAAGCGAAATGCTATGCCTATATGGTTGCCTTCCAGCAATCCTTGCCGGAAATCTCTGTCCAAATGACCTATTGCAGCCTGGAAACAGAGGAAATCCGCAGGTTTACCCAAACCTATTCCTTCTCCGAAATCAGCGGATGGTTTGAAGGGCTTCTTGCTTCCTACCGGAAATGGGCAGATTTCCAATACCATGCCCGCCGGGAACGCATGCATTCCATCCAGTCCCTGCAATTTCCATTTCCCTACCGGGAGGGGCAAAAGAAGCTGGCGTCTGACGTCTACCGCACGCTGAAACGGCAGAAAATCCTCTTTATCCAGGCGCCCACAGGCACGGGGAAGACCCTTACTACCATTTTTCCAGCCGTAAAAGCAGCAGGCGAAGGCCTGGCAGATAAGATTTTTTACCTGACAGCCAAAACCATCACTAGGACCGTAGCCCAGGAAGCCTTTGCCCTTTTGCAGGGGCAAGGCTATCTTGGCCGCATCATTGCCATCACGGCCAAAGAAAAGCTTTGCCTCTGCGGGGAAATGGACTGTAACCCGCTGCACTGCCCCTATGCCAAAGGCCATTATGACAGGGTGAACGATGCTGTGTTTTCGCTGCTTCAAAAAGAACGCTGCATCACGCGGGAACTGCTCCTTCAGCAGGCAGAAGAATTTTGTGTATGCCCCTTTGAGCTGTGCTTAGACGCTGCCCTTTGGTCAGATGATATTATTTGCGACTACAATTATGTTTTTGACCCTAATATATACCTAAAACGTTTTTTTGCAGAAGGGGTAAAGGGGGATTCTGTATTCCTGGTGGATGAAGCCCATAACCTGGTGGAGCGGGGGAGGGATATGTACAGTGCCATTCTTTACAAAGAGGATTTCCTTGCAGTTAAGAAAATTATGAAGGGCCACAGCAGGAAATGCGCCCAATCCTTAGAACGCTGCAACAGGCATTTGCTTCAGCTGAAGCGTGAATGTGAAACTTACAGGCTATTGGATCAAATAGACGCCTTTACTTTTTCCCTGATGCAGCTTTGCGCTGCCTTTGAGGATTTTTTCCTGGAGGAAAGGGGGCTTTCAGAGAAAAAGGAGGTGATGGAATTTTATTGGAACCTGCGCCATTTCCTGAATATGCAGGCGCGCTTGGATGAAAACTATGTGATCTACACCGAGCATGAGCCAAATGGGCATTTTAAATTAAAGCTCTACTGCGTAAATCCGGCTAAGAACCTTCAGGAGTGCCTGGACAGGGGCAAAAGCGCTATTTTTTTCTCTGCCACCCTGCTTCCAATCCAATATTACAAAAAGCTTTTAAGCGCCAGGGACGACAATTACGCTGTTTATGCCCAGACTATATTTCGCCCAGAGCAGCAGCTTTTGGCCATTGCCAGGGATGTAAGCAGCAGATATACCCGCAGGACAGACTCAGAGTTTCAAAAAATAGCAGAGTATATCTATCAGGCTGTAAAGGTAAAACAGGGAAATTATATGGTCTTTTTTCCGTCTTATAAAATGATGGGGCAGGTAAGCGAAAAGTTTTTGGGGAAAAAGAAGGATGCGGATGCCATAGAATGCTTGTTCCAGGAAAGCGGCATGGATGAAAGGGAGCGTGAGTCCTTTCTGGAAGCCTTCTCTAAGAAACGGGAAAATACCTTAATAGGCTTTTGTGTGATGGGGGGGATTTTTTCAGAAGGGATCGACTTAAAAAAAGAATCCCTGATCGGCGTGGTTATAGTAGGGACTGGATTGCCCCAGATCAGCAGCGAGCGGGATATATTAAGGCAGTACTATGATAACAGGGAGGGCGCAGGCTTTGACTATGCCTTTCGCTATCCGGGAATGAATAAAGTGCTGCAGGCGGCGGGCCGTGTGATCCGCACGGTGGAGGATAAAGGCGTGGTCCTGCTGTTGGACGGGCGTTTCCTGGAGCTGGAATGGCAGTATTTGTTCCCGCGGGAATGGAAATCCTTCCAGGCTGTGGCATTGCCGCAGGTACAGGAGCTTCTGGAAGGGTTTTGGGAATGAAAAAAGGCGGGCGTCTGCTTCCCTGTTCTTGTATTAATAGCAGACGCCTGCCTTTTTGCTGCTGCATATGCAGCGCCAATCCATTTTTCGTTCCCTATATACAGGGAATCAGGCAGTCTCATTTGTGCAGACATATGCCTTAGTTCCCGAACATGTATTTCAGGAGAAGCTCAATATCTTCCTTTTCGTAAGCTACCAGTTCCAATTCATTGATCAGGGACTCATTGTGGAACAGCTCTGTGACAGTAACAAATTTGGTTAACTGTGATTTCAGGTTCAGGCGGTCGCCTTCTTTGGATACCAGCTCTACCGGCCCTTTGCATTTGTCAACGATGCCCATAAATTCATCTACGTTATCGATTTTGTAAAGTTTCATAATAATACGCTCCTTTCAAAAATAAAAGTTTTAGTGAGTTATTTGCTGCTATTTATCATTGCGAAGCTGCTATTTGGCAGGGATTACCTCCAGCCAGTAGCCGTCCGGGTCTGCCACGAAATAAATGCCCATAGAAGGGTTTTCATAGCAGATGCATCCCATTGCCTCATGCCTTGCATGGGCAGCTTCGTAATCATCTGTTTCAAAGGCCAGGTGGAATTCACATTCCCCCAAATCATAAGGGCCTTCCTTTTCCTTCAGCCAGGTAAGCTCTAATTGGAAGCTGCTTTCCTCATTGGAAAGATATACAATGATATAACTCCCATCTGCCGCTTCCTTACGGCGTACTTCAATCAGGCCAAAGGCATCTCGGTAAAATTCAATGGATTTTTTTAAATCCTGTACATTGTAATTCTCATGCACCATTTTAAAAGACATAATATTCCCTCCTGTTCCATCAGTCTTCCAATACATCCGGAAGCCGGCTCAAAAATTCATGGGCAGATGCGGAAAATGGGAGGCTTGGATTCATGGCCGCCACAATCCGGCGCTTTGGTATCTGCTCCCTTGTGTGGATCACATATAAATCCCCATCCCCTTCGGACAGGCAGTAATCCGGGATAAAGGCAATGCCCAATCCAATGCGTGCCAGGTCGATCAGCAGGTCATTGCTGCTCAATTCCACTTCCGGAATCAATTCCAATTGACGCTGCAAAAAAAGCTTATGTAAATATTCGCTGGTGGTGCTTTTCTTTTCCAGCATTAAAATGGGGTATTTCTGCAGCTGCTCAAAGGTGACTTCCTGCTGTTTTAAGTTAAAATAAGCAGGGTTTGCAATAAATACATCTGTAAAGTTTGCCACTGTTTTTTGGATATAAGCGCTGTTCATGCGGGAATTGGGGTAATTGGTGATAATCAGGTCCACCTTGCCCTGCGCCAATAGGTCCACACAGCTTAGGGAAGTCGCATTGGTCACCTTAATGGGGATATTGGGAAAATCCTTGCGGAACTGTCCCAGGTAAGGTACTAAAAAGTAACGGCAAATCGTGTCGCTGGCGCCAATGTGGAGCTGCCCGAAGCCTAAAGCAGTGGGGTTTAAAATCTGATCCTCCCCGCGCTGGATCAGGTTGATGGCAGGCTCAATATGCTTTAACAGCATTTTACCCGCAGGGGTGAGCTGCACCCGTTTTGTGCTGCGGATGAATAAAGGCTGTTCCAGCTTCCGCTCCAGTGTCTTGATGGACTGGCTTACGGCTGACTGGGAAATATAAAGCTTTTTTGAGGCTTCTGAAAAGCTTAGGGAAGAAGCCACATGGTAAAATACTTTGTAGAGCTCATAGTTTATGTCCATGGTTTTCGCCTCCATCGCTGCCTTTATTATAGATTCGGAATCTGTATCTGTCAATGCGGATGTGGAAAGTTCGTGGATTTCGTACGAAAAGGAAATAGGGAAAAGTTGGGTTTGAAAAATAGAATAAGAATATTGCACAAAAAAATAGGATAAAAACATAATTTTAAAGATAAAAATTGTGCAATATTCATATATTTAACAAATTGGTATGGTGAAAATGGCTTTAAAGCCATAATTAAAGAAGATGAATAAGGTACTTGTTGGGTGTTGCCATTCCTATGGAATCAGGGATAATTACCAAGGCCTGGGCGGTTTAAGGCAAATCCATGAGCAATGCCAAGAAAATACGTGAATGTCAAATATATCAGAAAAATACCACCATAAATCGAAAGAATCACACCTAAAAAGAAATTAATAAGTGTGTTATACTTAATAAATAATATGTAACTTTATTGTGGAACGGAAAATGTACATGAAATGAAGAATCTGGAAGGAGGGATTTAAGAGAATGAAGTACAAAAAATTGAAAAAAACTCTTGCTGCAACATTAGCTGTTGTTATGGCTGTTGGTGCGGCAACACCCATCCATGTACAAGCTGCGGCTTATGATAATCATACCATGTATATGGTAGCGAACGCTCATATTGATACAGCTTGGCAATGGCCCTATGAGGATACTGCACGGGATATTCTCAAAGATACAATGGGGAGAGAAATCAAGGCATTGGAGGAAGATTCAAACCGTAGCTTTACAATGTCTGCGTCAAAGCACTATGAATGGGTAAAAGAATACTATCCGGAAATGTATGAAAAGATTAAGAAGTTTATGGAAAACGGGCAATGGGATAACCCAGGCGGACAGGTAGTAGAACCGGATTTAAATATTCCAAGCGGCGAGTCTTTGGTGCGCCAAAATTTGGAAGGCCAGCATTTCTTTGAAAAGGAATTTGGAAAAATAAGTACCGTTGGTTATGTGCCGGATACTTTTGGCTTTAGCGGCCAGTTTCCCCAGATTTTATTGAAGAGCGGCATGGCCAGTTTTGTCACTACAAAACTGAATTGGCAAAATGACGGCAACAATGGGCAAAACGAAAGGAAATCTGACGTTTTCTTATGGAATGGCATTGATGAAAAATCACAAGTACTTTCTTATGCCCCTTATAGGGATTATGTTGCAGATTATAGCGATGGAGAGATTAGAGAAGCGTTTGCACGGAACAAGCAGCAGGGGGCAGAGACAAATGTCAAAATTGCGCTTGGAATGTTTGGCGGCGGCGATCACGGCGGGGGCGTTGATGGTAACGGATATAACAGGTATGTCAATAAAACCGTTGACGGCGCAGAGGTGAAACTTACGACGGTTACAGAATTCTTTGAAGAATTGAAAAAAGAGGATCTTACCGATGTACGCGAAGTGGATGGAGAAATGTATTTTGAAAACCATCGCGGCACTTACACATCTTGGGGACAGGTAAAGAAATATAATCGTAAAAATGAAATTCTTGCAGAAAAAGCAGAAAAAGCTGCCGCGGTCGGTAACTGGCTGAATGCCATGCCTGATGCGGATGCGGCAAATCTCAATACAGCATGGGATCGGATTTTGATTAACCAGTTCCATGACGTTTTGCCGGGATCATCCATTCCATATGCTTATATGGATACCTATAATGATCAGGAACTGGCAGAGCGGCTGATGGAAAACACCTTAGGCAGCGGCATGGATTCCATGGCATATGTGGCCGATACACAAGTGGAAGGCACGCCGGTATTGGTATTCAATGCATTGTCATGGAATAGGGATGGAATGGTTGAAACGGATGTGAAATTTGATGAAAGTGTTCCTGCCAATCTGGCTGTTTACGACGGCGCAGAAAAGCTGTTGACGGCCGTTTTAAAACGCGATGATGAAAACAAAACAGCGAAAATCCGTTTTTACGCAAAAAATATTCCGGCTGTTGGATACAAGGTATTCTCTGTAGGCGCTGATAAAGGAGAAAATGTTGCTTCTTCCCTGTCCATATCTGATACAGGAAATGACATTGTCATGGAAAATGAAAACCTAAAAGTAGAAATAGACAAGGGAACCGGCAACATCCGTCAGATCTATAACAAAAAGGATGGCAACAGAAAAGCATTTGTTGATGGAACCGGCAGTGAACTGCATGTTTTAAGAGATACAGGTGGAAATAACTATCCGGCGTGGGATGTAATAAGAAGTGAAATGAATGCTGCTCCTGTTGGGATTTTAAATGAGGCCCAGTCTGTGAAGGTAGTGGAAGAAAGTGCACAGCGTGTTGTTGTACGCGTAACAAAAAAATGGCAAAATTCTGTTTTAAAACAGGATATGATCTTAGATGCCAACAGTGACAAAGTCGATGTCGATATGGAAGTGGATTGGAAAGAAAACCAGCAGATGCTGAAGGTCGCATTCCCGATCGCAGCAGACGCCGATATGGCAAATTATGAAATGGCGTATGGAAGCCTTCAGCGGCCAACAACGAGAGATACGGAACAGGATGCAAGAAAATTTGAAGTATCCGGGCATAAATGGGCAGATATCACTGACAATGATGGGAGCCATGGCGTAAGTATCTTAAATGATAGTAAATATGGCTGGGATGCATTGAAACAAGATGGCGGAGGTACAAGGCTGAGACTGTCTGTGCTTCGCTCTCCCATAGGCGCGTCCGTAAGATGCTCTGGATGGGATCCGGCGGAATACTACATAGATAAGACACATCACGAATTTTCCTATTCTGTTTATCCGCATACCAGTGACTGGAAAGCTGCTGATACCGTCCATAAAGGATATGAATTCAACTATGAAGCCGATGCGAAACAAGCGCTGAAACATGAAGGAAAACTTGGCGCAAATCACTCTTTCGCATCAGCGCAAAGTGAAAGCAACAATGTTCAGCTGACCGTTATGAAAACTCCGACAGATGATGCAGGGGCGAAAAACAAACTTGTTCTCCGTACTTATGAATCGGAAGGAAAAGATGGAAGCAAGGTAACACTAACACTTCCTGGCAAAGTTATTTCCGCAAAAGAAGTCAACCTGTTAGAACATAACGACAGCAAATTAAACAAAAATATTGGAGTTAATGGCAACACGATTTCTTATGACGTAGATAAATATGAAATTACTACGGTAGAAGTCACTCTTGATGGAAGCGGTTTGGAACAGGCGGAATTGTCATCGAAACCGGCAGATCTTTCAAAATTTTATAATGTAGATGGGACAAGCCCGGATGCAAACAGAAAAGAAGGAGATTTTGACGGAAAAGGAAATACGATTCCGGAAGCATTATGGGAATCAACCATTGCTTATAATGGCGCTGAATTCCAGATGGGCCCAGGGGCAGGCAGCGAAAAGAACTTCGTGAAGGCTGAGGGTCAGAGAATCCGTTTGCCGGAAGGTAAATATGATGCCATCTATGTGCTTGGTGCGGCAGCTGGCGAAGGGAAAACAAGCGGGGAATTTACCGTATATCAGGATGGTGAAACGGTAAAGAAAGAACTTTCATTTGCGGATTGGCAGGCAAACTTGTCAGGATGGGACCGTTTCTCTAATGTTTTTGCGGCGCCTGAAGTAAGCGATCAGATTGCCCATGTATTTACTCATTTCCACAATGGAACTGTAGACAGAATGACTGTGGATAACTATCAGTATGTATATAAGATTCCTGTAAACAGTGAAAAAGAATTAGAATCTATTCTTCTTCCGGAAGCGGGTGGAATCAAGATTGCGGCCATCACGGCAGTACGCAGCGGCTTGTTAGCGAACTCTTTCAATCATGATGAAGAAATTAATTTGCTGGAGCCGGTTACGAACTTGAAAGCCGCAGAAGCAGAAAATGCCCTGAACATGGTATATCTGACATGGGATGCACCGGCTGGAGTGGAAAAGGTACGTATCTATCGCGGCGAAACAGCTGATTTTGAAGCCAATGCACAATCTTGTGTCGGTATTACTATCGCTGGCGAAAACAGCTATTTAGATAAAATCAACGGGCGCGGCCGTTATTTCTACAAAGCAATCGGAGTGGATGCCAAGGGAAATGAAGCGCCAGTTTCAGAAGCAAGCAACGGTATTAATGCAGGAGCTGTAAATATCGCATTACAGATTCCCAAAGAAAATGTGACAGCAATCCATGCCATGAATGATAGTGAAGCTGCATACAGGGCAACCGACGGCGATGAAGGAACCAAATGGTGTGGTAAGGATTCCACTGGAACGAAACAGCCAGTATGGCTGCAGGTGGATCTTGGCGAAACAGTATCTTATAATGTGAAAGGTTTTTCTGTTCACTCAGCAGGTAATGAACAAGTAAGTTATACAGCAAAAGATTTCGTTATTCAGGGAAGCCAGGATGGCACGGAGTGGACTGATATAGTAGTCGTACAGGGCAATGATCTCAAAGAACGCGATTTGCTTCTGAAAGACAATGTAAGCTATCGTTATTATCGTTTGTGGTTAACGCAGGCGGTTCAGGACAATGCTGCAAGTTCAGAGTTAAGTAATAACGTTGCCCGTATTTATGAATTTAAAATTTGGGGACAGGAAGGCACAGTTGATATGCCAGTAGTAAAAGATTTGACACTTACCGCTGCACCTTCTAAGGAAAACCCGGATGAAAGCATTTATGAAGCATCTTACAAGTTTGTTCCGATGTCAGAGGAAGACAGTGATGCCAAAACAAAAATAGAATGGTTCAAAAACGTTGACGGTAAATTGACAGCCCTTGACCAGACCGAAAAAATCATTACACTTGCGAATGATGAAGCATTTGCCTGGGAATCTTTGACTGTACGGATAACACCGGTAGCAGGTAATGGGGCAGAGGGAGAAGCTTTAGAAAATACGCTGGCGTTAAGCGGCGGCGGTTCTCTTGATGAACAAAACAATATTCAAAACAGTATACTGGCAAACAAACCAGTAACCGCAAACTTACAGGTAAACAGCAGTGAAAGCGGCGCACAGATGGTAGATGGAAGCTTTACTTCAAAATGGTGTGCGCAAAACATTAATGAACAGAATCCTGGAGAAGCTGTGATTGACATGCGGGGAATATATGAACTGGGCAAACTTCAGCTATTCCACTGTACGTATGCGTATGATAATAATATCCCGGGCTATCACCCATCCGATAATTTGAAAAATTATAATACAAGCGCTTATCAGGTATATATCAGTAACGACGGGGAAGAGTGGAAAGAAATTGTCAGCTATGATAACAATGATGGCGCCAATAAATCGGAACATGATTGCGGACCAGGCGCTGCCGTAGGAAGATATTTGAAAATTGTTGTAACCAAACCGGTAGGTTATGATGAACAGGGAAATCCTGTGGATCCTAATTCTGCGCTTCGTATTTCTGAAATTAAAGCAGCCGGAAAATTACTTTCGTTGCTTCCAGAAGAGGAAAAGGAACAGCCGGAACCTATGATTTACGATGTAAACATTACTCCGTTAAATGCTGAAATGGCCAGAGGCACTTCATTGCAGTTCCATGCATTGGTAGAAGGAACTTACAATCCATCCCAAGACGTAGTATGGAGTGTAGGAGGCGGGGTAAGGGCAGGCACAGCCCTGGATAAAAATGGCTTGTTAACAGTAGCGGCTGATGAGTTGGCAAATGAATTGACGGTATGCGCGACATCTGTACAAGATCCTGAAAAATCGGATACGGTTACTGTAAAATTAACGCCGGAACTCGTAGCAGATTATTCAAAAGTAGATGAGGCAATTGAAAAGGCAAAAGCCATTGACAGGACGAAATACACAGAACAAAGCTTAGCTAAATTAGACGAAGCGGTAAATGCAGTTGTAAGAGGATTAGATAATACCAAACAAGATGAAATCAATGCAATGGCAAAAGCCATTGAAGATGCACTTGGGAAATTGGAAGAAAAGCAGCCGGAAAATGCAGACTACTCAAAAGTAGATGAGGCAATTGAAAAGGCAAAAGCCATTGACAGGACGAAATACACAGAACAAAGCTTAGCTAAATTAGACGAAGCGGTAAATGCAGTCGTAAGAGGATTAGATAGTAGCAAACAAGATGAAATTAATGCAATGGCAAAAGCCATTGAAGATGCACTTGGGAAATTGGAAGAAAAGCAGCCGGATAAAGATGAGGGTATGTCTAAGATTTATTTTGTGAATGGGAGCAATAAAATCATGGATAAAATGTATCTGAAGGCTGGAAGCACGGGAAATCTATCTCTGCAGTCAGATCCAAAGGATGCGTGGATCAAGTATCAGGATGAAATTACCTGGAAGAGCTCTAAGCCGTCGGTCGCAAGTGTTGATAATGACGGGAAGGTAAAAGGCATAAAGCTTGGAACCACCACAATCACCGCTGTGTGGAAGGGGGATTCTTCCGTCTGTGCCAAGTGTGTGGTAACAGTTGCGGAACTGAAACTGCAGAAGACGAAGTTTGACATAACTGAAGGTACAAGTGCACAGATTACGGTTAAGAGCATTTATCCTAAGAACGACAAAGTTAATTATAAGAGCAGCGACAAGAAGGTTGCAAAAGTGAATGCGAATGGGAAGATTACTGCTGTGAAGCCTGGTAAAGCTGTTATAACTGCTGAATCGGGCAGCGGCATCCAGGTGAAATGCCAGGTAAACGTCAAGAAAGTGGTAGCAACCAAGACACTGAGCATCCAGAAGAAGAGCCTGACACTGGGCAAGGGAGCCAAGGCTTCCATCAAGGTAAAACGTACGCCGGCAAACGCGTCGGATAAGCTTACCTGGAAGAGCTCCAACAAACGTGTGGCATCTGTTGACAGCAAGGGAGTAGTTGCTGCGAAGAAAGCCGGTAAGGCGGTCATCACGGTAAAATCGGCAAGCGGTAAGAAAGCAACCTGCACTATCCAGGTGGCAAGCGTGAAACTGGCTAAGAATTCCGCAACCATTAAGAAGGGTGCGACCGTGGCCATTAAGGTGAAATCCTCCACGGTTAAGAATGATAAGGCTGTATCTTATAAGACTTCGAATCAGAAGGTTGCAACAGTAAATAAGAAGGGCATCGTGAAAGGCAAGAGCGCTGGCAATGCGGAGATTGTAGTCAAGATGAAGAGCGGAGCAACAGCTGTATTCAAGGTAAAAGTTAAGAAATAGAGAATGAACATGGTAACAGTTCAGCTTGCTTAAATGGTTACTAAGCATATGCCCAGGCAGTATTCTGCCTGGGCGTTTCTCGCCTTATACCCTCTGGGGCACCCCGTAATGCATGCCCTTTCAGGGCGGGGAGACAGCTTCGCTGTTCATAAGGTATGATTGTGTAGTTAGGGGTGATATGATTGAAAATGGATAAAGCATACAGAAGACGTATGCAAAAGTTTTTTATGTTTGTAGGGATGCTGTTGCTGGTTGGGTGTTCATCCGTAAAAAAAGAAGAAGGGCCTGGGATATTTGAATACTATTTAAAACCTTATGGAGAAAATCGGTTAGCAGTTACACTGAAGATTACCAATCCATCCACTTCTGCTAAAAGAAAATTTAGTTTTCCAGCAGTTGGTGAACATATAGAATTGGAAGGACAGGAAGAGCAGGTTTTGTGGATTGACAGTGGAAAGACAGAAAAATTGGAATATTATGTAAATTTGGGAGAAGATGGCAAACATGGTATGCAGGGCGCTGTCACAGATGAATTTTGTTCATTTGATGGATTACATACGCTGCTGCTTCCAGAAGAAGCATATATAGAGGAACTTTCTAATGAAGAAGTATTGATGGAACAATTGTCTGTAAAAATAGAAACAGTAAAAGGATGGACGGAAGTGAATCCTTTTAAAACGGAGAAAGATGTAACTTGGGCAGATCTGTATGATTTAATGAACGATTGCTTTGCTATGGGAAATTTTGAAATGCATACACTTTCTGCGGAAAATGGTAAATTAAACATTTACACTCCGCAAAAAGAAACGTGGCCGCAAGAGGCTTTATATGAAAAGGCGCTAAAATCATTGTTTTCATATTATATAAATTTATTTCATATAGAAAAGGAATATGATATTGTTTTCTTGCCAGATGAAAAACAAATGATAGGCGGTGCAGGAAAACATAGTGTAGGAGCTTCTTTTAATCCCCAAAATGCAAGGGATTGGGAACTTCTTAGCCATAGAATGTTTCATGCATTCTTAGATAGTTCCCTGCAAGGGCAGACCATTCATAAGGCTCCGCTGTTATGGTTTACAGAAGGGCTTGCAACCTATTATGAAAATACCGCTTTACAGCAGATGCCGGAATCGATGAGGACAGAGTATGGATGGGAAGAGGACTTGCAGTTTGCAAAGCTTTATGACCAATACCTTTATATGCGCTGGAAAGAACCGCTTTTATATCAAATTGCACCAATGGAAGAAGGAGGATTAAAATCACAGGCGCAAGTGGAGTTTCTTCACTATATACAAGCGCCGCTTATGATAAAGGAACTAGAAACGATCGCTGGAAATGACAGTGTCTTGAATAAATTTTTAAATTGTTACAAATGGGATTCTTTTTCTATGGAAGATATGGTAAAGGAACTTTTGGAAACAGATTTTGAAAAAAACTGGAAAGATTATTTTATTGGGAAAAAAGATATCCCACTCTGGGAGTTAGGAGAAACGGCAAGAAATAATCCAGAAATCATTGAACATCTGAATGCAGCAGAATGGATGCTGGGAAGCTGGCTCAATACAGAATTAGATTATTATCCAATTGAAAAAATGTCTGAAGAAGAGTTGGAAACTCTAAAAAAAGATAGTGAGTTCGGGCAATCCAGTTATGCAGATTTGGAAACAGAAAAGAAGATTCGCGAATATTCAGAACTGATTGATGAACTGCTGAAAGCGAACTGCTTGAAAATAAAGAAAGCAGGCTGTGAAATGGGGGATCCGATGGCGCGGTACGAATACTTAAAAGATACGGTTAGGATAGGAGAATAAAGGATGAAAAACAATAAGAAAATTATATGGATACTGGCAGGTGTTTTATGTACAGTAATGCTGGGTTTATTAGTATTGGCAGGGAAAGGGCCTAATGCAAGTTCAAAAGATGCCTATGCCCTTAATTACACGGTTAATGCTGAGTCTGCATCATCATCTATTGTGAATGTGGCAATGGAAATTATTCCGGAAATAACCAGAACGGAGAAAGAGTTTTTCTTACAGATGCCAGAGATTCTGGCATCCGAACCAAAATGTGTTACAAAATCTGGGAAAGAGGTTACTGTAGAAGAAGCAGGAAATGCTTGGATAATAGGGCCGCTGGACAAAGTGGAACCATTTACTTTTACATATGATGTCCGTATGGGAGAGGAAGCAGATACGGATGCGGGAACAGTGTATGGGGCATTCTGTGAAGATCTGCTTGTGTTTCAGGGAAATCAGGTGCTTGCACTTCCATTGGTAGAGCAGGATGAAGCGTTAGAAATTGAACAATCAGTATCTAAACTTAATTTTAAATTGGATACTAAATATGAATGGGACAGTATTATGCCTTTTGTAAAAGAAAATGGCCAGGAATTTTCTTTTGCTAAGGAGAATCCAGACTGGGATATATTCAATATAATTTATCATTCCGCATTCTGTTTTGGTAACTTTGAAAAGCTTCCAATGAAAGAAGAAAAAGATGCTTTATATATAGAACAGTCCATATTAGATACTGCAGATATCAACGATTTAGAAGCAGTAGAACTTTTTTATGAATATTATAAAAATCTGTTTGGGGGAAGTTCCAGGGCACCGGTAGTTCTTTTACGTGCAGATGAAAATAATAATACTATTTTGGGTGGGGTGGGGGCTGGCAGCGCAGCGCTGACACTTGAAATGGAAGAAGCCCAGGATTGTGAAAGAATGTCACGTACTTTATACCATGCATTTTTTGACAGCATGAACCGCCAAAGAAACCTGCGGTATGCACCGAACCTGTGGCTATATAACGGATTGGCAAATTTCTATTCAGAAGATTCCGCGCTGTCTTTATCTAATGTTTTACGTGCAGAATACGGAATATCTATGCAAGATAACTTGCTTACTAGGTATGGAAAATATTTGTATTATATGCTGAGTGATCAATCAATAGCGGTAGCTTCTCCCAAAATGGAAGGGCAGATGACTATAATTCAGGAAGATTTCTATTATGATTTAAAAGTGCCCCTCATTATTGCGGCGATTGAAACCTTTGGGAAAGCGGATAGTGATGATCCATCCGTGCTGATTTCTTATTTCATAAATCATGGGAATGAAAAGGAATTTGATTTGAAAGGCTTTAATAAACAGGTATTAGGGACAAATAAGGAAGCAGTCAGACAATACCTGTCAGGGGAATCTTTCATTCCCAATTATTGGAAATTAAATGACAGCGCCCTTGGTGATTATGGGATTCTTCCAGCAATCTATGAAAGGGAAGCAAGGTATGAACAAGAATATGAACAACAAAATATGGTTTATCCATGTCCATCCTTTGAACTGATAGATCAAGAAAAACTGAATGAGGAAATTGTAGGGAGAAATTTAACATTTGGAAGTGAAGAATTGGAAAAGATTGTGAAAGAGTATTCTGAAAATCTTTATTCTTGGTGTATGCAGTCTATGCTGCGCGCAGAAGTGTGTGATGTAAAAGAACCAACCACTCCAGAGGGGAAAGCAGCGTTGTATGGAAGTGAAGAAGAAAAAATTTGGGAAGAATATTGCGAAAAGAATTTTTAATCTCCCGTTCCCAGAAAGATATCGGAGTATTCCTTTCCTCAGCGCCACCCAGACGTCCGCATAGCCATCCCTGCCGCCAGCCGCATACCCCCTGCCTGTAGCATCCCTTAAGTTACTGGTATTGGCCATGAATAGTAACGTTCAGGACAGCACCAGAGCCAGCCAAGGCCTACAGCAGCTTGCGAACCTTCCTATAAAAAGCTATAATGTTTTTAGGGGATAGAATGGAGGCAGGATATGAGATATGATTGCTTGATGATAGATGACGAGAGGCTGTTGGCAGACAGCACGGCGGAGTATTTTAACCTGTTTGGGGTTAAGACGGCAGTGGCATATGATGTTGCAGGGTGCTGGGATTTTTTTCGGGAAAATACGGCGGAAATGCTGCTGTTGGATATTAATTTGGGGGATGGCAGCGGGTTTGAGCTGTGCAGAAAGCTGCGGGAGGAAACGCAGGTTCCAATATTGTTCCTTTCGGCACGGACCAGTGATGATGATCAGATTATTGCGTTTCATATGGGAGGGGATGATTATGTGCAAAAGCCTTATTCCCTTGCGGTACTGCTGGCGAAGGTGAAAGCGGTTCTGAAGCGGCTGGGGCAGGGGAGGAAGAAGGAATATATGGATGGCTGGCTGAGGGTGGATTTTGAGGGGAGGCAGGTGTCTGTGGGCGGAGAGGGAGTTCGGCTGACGGCTCTGGAATTTCGGCTGCTGTCTTATTTAATCGAAAATGAAAATAAGGTGGTGACGAAACAGGAATTGTTTGAGAAGGTCTGGGAAGATAAATTTACAGGGGATGGGACGCTGAATGTGCATATACGGAAGATAAGGGAAGCCATTGAGCATGAGCCTGGCAGGCCGGAGTATGTCCAGACGGTTTGGGGGGAAGGGTATAAATTCTGTGGAGGGAAGCGATGATTGGTAAGAGAGGTTTGGCTGCCCTGCTGTTGGTTTTGGGGCTGGAGCTGGGGGGCGTGGCTTTTTTGGCAGGGCAGGGGATGGAATGGCGGCAGGATGCCGTCCAGGTAAATGAAGCGGTTCAGTCTGTGCAGGCAGGCTGGGGGGAATTGGAAAGCCATGAGAATTGCACGGATTTGGATTACGTTGTGGTGGATCTGGATGGGAGGGTGTTGTTCCGGACCAAAATGGGCTTAAGCGAAAGCATTAATCAGGCGGTTATCCATAGAGATACAGTACTGGATCTTTGGGCGGGCGGTGTGGCCGTGGGAAAAATCCTGGTATATAATGACAGCGGGCAGGCTTTTGGCTTGTGGAGGAAAAGGGCTGCGGCAGTTTTGGCTGCCGCCATATTGCTGCAGGGGGCGGCCTGCGTGGGGTACCTGGCGTATTTGGAGCGGGTAGTTGTAAAGCCATTCCATAAATTAGAAGGGTTTGCAGAGCGGGTTGCAGGCGGCGACCTGGATATTCCACTGGAAATGGACAGGCAAAATCTGTTTGGGGCATTTACAGAGAGCTTTGACCTGATGCGGGCTGAGCTGAAAAAAGCAAGGGAGGCGGAAGCGAAAGCCAATGCCAGCAAGAAGGAGCTTGTGGCGAAGCTCTCCCATGATATTAAAACGCCGGTTGCAAGCATTAAGGCGGCTGCAGAGGTGGGGGAGGCGCTTGCGGATACGGAAAGGGGCAGGGAAAATTATGGGCAGATTATACAGAAGGCAGATCAGATCAACGGGCTGATTACAAATCTGTTTACGGCTACTTTGGAGGAGCTGCAGCAGCTTACGGTGGCGCCGGAGGATATGGGGAGCCAAGAATTGGAATATATTTTGGGAAATGCAGATTATCGCCGCCGCGCAGTGATCCCGGCTGTCCCAGAGTGCCTTCTGTATGCGGACAGGCTGCGGCTGCAGCAGGTATTTGACAATATTTTTGCCAATTCCTATAAATACGCAGATACGGAAATTGAAGTTGGCGTGCGCAGGGAAGGGGATTGCCTTGCGGTCAGTGTGGAAGATTATGGCGGCGGCGTAAAGGAAGGGGAGCTGCCTCTTTTGAAGGAGAAATTCAAACGGGGGGAGAATGCTGAGAAGATAGAAGGAGTGGGGCTGGGGCTTTTTATTGCAGATTACTTTATGGAAGGGATGCAGGGGAAGCTGTCAGTCCAGAATGGGAAGGATGGGCTAAGGGTTACCGTCATGATTGCTTTGAGCGGCACAATTGCATTCCATGAGGGCATGATGCAGGACGGAGGGGGATTGGCAATTGATTTAAGGGAAATTTAAGGTTTGCCTAAAGGCATTTAAGGATTCCAGGAGTAGGATTGAACGTGCGAAAGGAGGTTTTGCATGAAAAAAATATTGATAAAAACCAGCAATCTCAGCAAGTCCTTTTCCAGCGGAGGGGCTTTGCAGCACGTTCTGAAAAACATTGACCTGGAACTTTACCAGGGGGATTTTACCGTGATTATGGGAGCCAGCGGGGCTGGGAAATCCACCCTTTTGTACGCCCTTTCCGGAATGGATACGCCAACGCTGGGAGAAATTGACTTTGGAGGCCAGGTGATCTCGGATTTGAGCCAGGATGGGCTTGCCGTATTTCGCAGGAAGCACTGTGGCTTTGTGTTCCAGCAGATTTACCTGGTGGATGGGATGTCTGTTATGGATAATGTTTTGGCGGCAGGCCTGCTGGCTGGCAAGGGCAAACAGGCAGTTTTGGAGAGGGCGCGGGAATTGTTTGCAGCGGTGGGGATTTCGGATGAGGTACAGAAAAAATTCCCAGCCCAGATCTCCGGCGGGGAAGCGCAGAGGGCAGGGATTGTCCGTGGGCTGATCAACAGCCCGGAAATCCTCTTTGCAGATGAGCCTACAGGGGCGCTCAACTCTAAAACAGGGCTGGATGTGCTGGATACCCTGACAAAATTGAATGGGCAGGGGCAAAGTATCGTGATGGTTACCCATGACCTGCGTTCTGCACGGAGGGGCAACCGCATTTTGTATTTAAAAGACGGCGTTATCCTGGGGGAATGCAATTTAGGCAGCTATGTACATGGCGATCAGGCAAGGCACGAGACGCTTGCGGCCTTCCTTGCAGAAATGGGGTGGTAGGGATGGGAAAATTTCTTTTTGGATGGCATGCCTGCCTTTGCCCATTTGAAAGGACGGTGGGGAAATGAGGAAAAAATTTCTGTTGGCACGGCTGCATTTGCGCAAATCCAGGGGGCAGATGATTGCCATTGCCATGCTGATGTTGCTTGCGGCAGCTATGCTGAACCTATGGCTGATGCTGTCTATGGACTATAAGCAAAATTTTGACCGTATCCACAACAGGCTGAAGGCAGAGCATGTTACCCTAGCCGTAGATGGGGACAGTCCCCAACTGCAGGGTTTTTTAAGGGAAACGCTGGAAAAGGATAAGCGTACGGACGGATTTTCCCTGGAGCCCTCCCTGCATATGGCAGGGGTGTTTGCCCATCGGGGCGGCGAGATCAATGCCGAATTTGTTTTCTTGGAAAAGCAGGCAGCCCTTTCCCGTTCCATTGGAAGGGTGGAGATTTTAGAGGACAGCCATTTCCAAAGCGGCATTTATATGCCAATCCTATACAAATCAGACCAGACAGCCATAGGCAAAGAGATTACTATTTCCATTGGGGGCAAAAAGGCCGTTTATACGGTATGCGGATTTTTTAACAGCGTTATGTCTGGCTCCCATAACTGTTTCATGTGCCAGGTTATTTTGACAGAGGATAAATACAGGGAGCTGGAGGAGGCGGGCTATGCGCAAAAGTCCACCTTGTGCTCTGTACGTTTAAAAGACAAAACAGAAAGCGAGGGCTATGAGACAATGCTGAAAAATACGGTGTCAGCCCAATACCCTGGCCTTCGCTCTGTCAGCAATTCCTATGCGCTGGTGTCACAGTCCCGCTATATCTCGCAAATGGTCTGCTCTGGCATTATAAGCGCAATGGCTTTTTTTGTGCTTGTCATTGCCCTTGTGGTGACCGGGGCTAATATTACCCATTATATTCAGGAAAATATGAGGAATCTGGGCACCCTTAAGGCCATTGGCTATACCAGCCGCCAATTAATGGCCTCGATCCGGATGCAGTTTTTGGGAATCACGCTGCTTGCCGCTTTGGTAGGCGCAGGATTTTCCTATTGCCTGTTTCCCTATTTAAATGATATGATGGTGTCACAGACAGGCATTCCCTATAACATCCATTTTTTGCCGTTTCCCCTGCTTTTTATGGCCTTGATTTTAAGCGGGGCGGTGGTTTTTACTGTGTGGCTTTCTTCCCGCAGGATCCGAAGGACAGAGCCGGTCGTTGCCCTTCGGCAAGGCCTTCAGACCCATAATTTTAAAGGAAACCATTTTCCTTTGGAAACTGCAAAAATGCCTCTTTCCTTTGCCCTGGCTTTAAAGGCAGCCTGTTCAAATATAAGGCACAACCTTACCATTTGCATTACAATGCTGGCGCTTTCTTTGGTGGTGGTGTTTTCAGGCGTGATGGTGGAGAATATCATTATGGATATGACACCGTTCCTTAACATGATCGTAGGCGAGATTGCGGACAGCTGTATCAATATCAACGCCAGCATGGAGGAGGAATTTCAGCAGGAACTGGAACAGGACAGCCGTGTGGAAAAGCTTTATCTTTACCATTCCATAGAAGTGCGGCATGTGGGAGGCCTGAGCCTTATGGCAACAGTTTGTGATGATTTCTCAAAAGCCAACAATCAAGATGTGGTATGGAAGGGAAGGTTCCCCAAATTTGAAAATGAAATTGTGGTTGCCGCAAAATATGCAAAAGAACAGGGACTGGAGCTGGGGGATGCAATCGTCCTGACGGCAAATGGCCAAAAGGCGCCATATCTTATCTCAGGTTTTACGCAGATCAGCAACAACCTGGGCAAGGATTGCCTGATGGTACGGTCAGGCTATGAACGCCTGGGCAGCCTTCCAAATGTCAGCTATTACCTGAACCTTACAGATGGCACGGACATAGAAGCGTTCCATTCTGAAATCAAAGGGCGTTTTGCCAACGGGGTGAATGCAACGATAAATATAAAGGCAACGGTTGATGGGGCAGGGAGTATATATGTTTCCCTTATGGCAGCGATCGTAGCGGCGATTCTCCTGTTAAGCATTATCATTATTACCTTTGTGCTGTATTTGCTGGTACGGAACATGCTGGGAAATAAGAGGCAGGAGTATGGGATTTTAAAAGCGCTGGGCTTTACTTCCAGGCAGCTTATTCTGCAGGTGTCCTTGTCCTTTTTGCCGGCAGTCCTGCTCTCAACCCTTGTGGGGCTGGTGATATGCTGTTTTGTGATAAATCCATTGACCGCATTTTTTTTAAACAGCATTGGCATTGTAAAGTGTACCTTTACGGTTCCAATTGGACTGATTGCTGTGGGAGGGGCCGGGCTGGTCCTGCTTGCTTTTGGGATTACCTGCCTGCTGTCTTTTAAGATTAAAAAAATTTCCCCCAAAGTATTGCTGACAGGGGAATAGGAAGGAGATAAGGATGGAACCGGAATATGGATTAAACCGCTTTTTAGAGGCGCAGTCCCAGGATTATGCCACCGCCCTATCTGAAATAAGGGCTGGCTGCAAGCTTTCCCATTGGATGTGGTATATTTTTCCTCAGGCCAAAGGGCTGGGGCTTACCTCCGTATCCCAATATTATGGGATTGATGGCATAGGGGAGGCAAAAGCCTATCTTTCGAACGAGACGCTGCGCCAAAACCTGATAGAGATATCGGAAGCCCTCCTTTCCCTGGAATCTTCAGATGCCAGGGAAATCCTGGGCACTCCAGATGATCTGAAGCTAAGATCCTCCATGACACTGTTTTTAGAAGCGGATCCTGGCTGCGTTATTTTCCAAAAGGTGCTGGATAAGTTCTTCCATGGGGAGAAGGATGAAAAAACGTTGTCGCTGTTATAAGCGGATTGTATGCTGGGAGGGGATGCCAGGAACTTAACCCAGAAGCCCCAGCCTCTCCCTGACGGCCGCATAGCCATCGGACAGCGTTACTATTCACGGCCTGGGAGCCGCTCATAGCAACAATTCGGGGCGATGTTTAAAATTTTGCTGCGCAAAAATCGCCCCTCACTCCTGAATCATGTTCTTACGGAATGCGCAGTTCAGCGCATTCCTGGGTCATGAATAGTAACCAGACAGCAGCCACACTGCCCTTTTAGCAAAAACCCTATAGTATTTTCTTCCTTACTATGTTAAAATAAACCAGAAAAATGATCCCGGATGCTCCTTCCAACAGGCTGTTCGTTTTGCCAGCTCTCTAGGTAAAGGGGCATCCCCCATAAAACCACATATTTAGGAGGTAACTATGAGCAACGTAAGACGAATTTTTGTGGAGAAGAAACCTGCCTTTGCCATCCAGGCGAAAGAACTGCAGTCGGAAATTAAAAATTATCTGGGAATCCAGGCCGTGACAGGCGTGCGTGTGCTGATCCGCTATGACATGGAGCATATTTCCGAGGAAACTTACCAGAAAGCATTGGCGACCGTGTTTTCAGAGCCTCCCGTGGATTATATTTATGAAGAGGAGTTTGAGTATGGGAACGCAGTGGCTTTTAGCGTGGAGTATCTGCCGGGACAGTATGACCAAAGGGCGGATTCTGCGGAGCAATGCGTGAAGCTTTTAAATGAAAATGAAGAGCCGATTATCCGATCTGCCACCACTTATGTATTAGAAGGGGAAGTGACCCAGGAACAGCTGGAGGCCATTAAGAGCCACTGCATCAACCCTGTGGATTCCAGGGAGACTGGATTGGAAAAGCCGCAGACCCTGGTAGATACTTTTGACGAGCCAGAGGATGTGAAGGTATTTGAAGGGTTTATCCAGATGCCGGAAGGGGAATTGCAGGCATTGTATGATTCCCTGGGGCTTGCCATGACATTTAAGGATTTCCTCCATATCCAGAATTATTTTCGGAATGATGAGAAGCGCGATCCTTCCATGACAGAAATCCGTGTGCTGGATACTTATTGGTCAGACCATTGCAGGCATACCACATTTTCTACAGAATTAAAGGAAGTTACCTTTGGGGAAGGGTTTTACAAGCAGCCTATGGTGGAGGCTTATAAGGATTACCTGGATACCCATAAAGATTTGTACCAGGGGCGTGGGGATAAATTTGTCTGCCTGATGGATCTTGCACTGATGGCCATGAAGCGTTTAAAAAAAGAAGGCAAGCTGGATGACCAGGAAGAGTCTGATGAGATCAATGCCTGCTCCATTGTAGTGCCGGTGGAAGTGGATGGGCAGACAGAGGAATGGCTGGTGAATTTTAAAAATGAGACACATAACCATCCAACAGAAATTGAGCCTTTCGGCGGGGCGGCAACCTGCTTAGGCGGAGCCATCCGCGATCCTTTGTCTGGGCGTACCTATGTGTATCAGGCTATGCGTGTGACGGGGGCGGCAGATCCGGCCAAATCCGTGAAGGATACCTTAAAAGGCAAGCTCCCCCAGAAGAAGCTGGTAAGGGAAGCTGCCCATGGTTATAGTTCCTATGGCAACCAAGTAGGGCTGGCAACTGGCTATGTAAAGGAAATTTACCATCCTGGTTATGTGGCAAAACGTATGGAAATTGGAGCGGTTATGGGCGCGGCTCCCAGGCGTGCTGTACAGCGGCTCACTTCAGACCCAGGGGATATCATTATCCTGTTGGGCGGGCGCACAGGGCGTGATGGCATTGGCGGCGCTACAGGATCCTCCAAAGCCCACAATACAGAGTCTACGGCAGTGTGCGGCGCAGAAGTGCAAAAAGGGAATCCGCCTACAGAGCGCAAGATCCAGAGGCTGTTCCGCAGGGAAGAGGTTGCCCATATTATTAAGAAATGCAATGATTTTGGGGCAGGCGGCGTGTCTGTTGCAATTGGGGAACTGGCAGACGGCCTGCGCGTCCAATTAGATAAGGTACCCAAAAAGTATGCTGGCCTGGATGGGACGGAGATTGCCATTTCGGAATCCCAGGAGCGTATGGCAGTGGT
Source organism: Lachnospiraceae bacterium (assembly GCA_910575035.1). Lineage (GTDB taxonomy): Bacteria > Bacillota > Clostridia > Lachnospirales > Lachnospiraceae > Petralouisia. The sequence goes on along the minus strand of CAJTDL010000003.1, from coordinate 191,426 downwards.
AGTGGCGCCAGAGGATGTGGCACAGTTTTTGGCTTATGCTAAGGAAGAAAATTTAGAGGCTGTGGAAGTGGCTGTTGTGACAGAAGAACCCCGGCTGGTGCTGGAATGGAGAGGCAAAGAGGTAGTGAATATTTCCCGTGCATTCCTGGATACCAATGGCGCCCACCAGGAAACCGCCGTGGCAGTGGAAATTCCAGATCAAGGGGAAGATTTCTTCCAGAAAAAGGAAATCGAAGAAGTGTCTGAACTGCTGGGCAAAGGGGATGTAAAGGCGGCGTGGCTCCGTACCTTGGCGGATCTGAACGTATGCTCCCAGAAAGGGCTGGTGGAGATGTTCGACGGCTCCATTGGGGCAGGCAGCGTATTTATGCCTTATGGCGGGAAATACCAGCTGACAGAGACACAGAGCATGGTAGCGAAGCTTCCGGTGGCAAAGGGGAAGTGCGATACGGTGACGATGATGGCTTATGGCTTTGACCCGCTCCTGTCTTCCTGGAGCCCCTACCATGGCGCAGTTTATGCCGTTCTGGAATCCATGGCAAGGATTGTGGCTTCTGGAGGGGATTTCCGGAAGATCCGTTTTACATTCCAGGAATACTTCCGCAGGATGAGCGAGGATCCCAGCCGCTGGAGCCAGCCGTTTGCAGCCCTTTTAGGAGCATACAGTGCGCAAATTGGCTTTGGCCTGCCTTCCATTGGCGGCAAGGATTCTATGTCTGGCACATTTAATGAAATTGATGTGCCGCCTACCTTGGTATCCTTTGCGGTAGATATTGCAAAAGGGCAGGATATCATTACGCCAGAGCTGAAAAAAGCTGGTAATAAGCTGATGGTGTTTAAGATTGCTGCAGATAAATATGGCCTTCCGGTGTATGGGCAGGTTATGAAGCTGTATGAAGCTGTCCATAGCCTGATCCAGCAGAAAGCCATTGTGTCTGCTTATGCCCTGGATGGAAAAGGGATTGCAGCAGCAGTCAGCAAGATGGCCTTTGGCAATAAATTAGGCGTTACCCTGGAGGGCGACGTATGCAGGGACTGCCTGTTTGCGCCTCATTTTGGGAAATTAGTGGCAGAGGTTTTGGCAGAGAAAGTGGATTTGGTAAAAGATACCATTGCAGCGGCTATGGAGGAATATGCCCAGGCGGACGGGGAAAACGGCCAAAGCGCGGCAGCCCCACAGGATATGCAGGCAGGGGCAGCAGGCATGCAGGATACAGAAGAGCCTGCCCGCGGGTGCGGCCATGCTTCTTATTGCAGGGTGATTGGCGAAGTCAATAGCTCCCAAAACTTCATCTATGGCGATATGGAGATTTCCATGGAGGAAGCCATTGCCGCATGGACAGGCACTTTGGAAAAGGTATTCCCCACCATTGCAGCTCCAGGTAAGGAAGAAGTGGATACCAATACCTTCCATACAGATCAGGTATATGTATGTAAGCACAAGATAGCGAAGCCCACGGTATTTATTCCGGTATTCCCAGGAACCAACTGTGAGTATGACAGTGCGCAGGCTTTCCAGAGGGCTGGGGCAGATACCATTGTGAAGGTATTCAAGAACCTGAGCCCAGAGGATATCCGTGATTCTGTGGATGTTTTTGTGAAAGCCATTGCCCAGTCCCAGATCATTATGTTCCCAGGCGGCTTTTCCGCAGGGGATGAGCCAGAGGGAAGCGCAAAGTTCTTTGCAACGGCCTTCCGCAATGGGAAAATCGCTGAAGCAGTGAACCAGCTTTTGCAGCAGCGGGATGGGCTGATGCTGGGGATCTGCAATGGCTTCCAGGCATTGGTGAAGCTTGGCCTGGTGCCTTATGGGGAGATTTGCCAACAGGGTGAGGATTCCCCGACTTTGACTTACAATACGATTGGGCGCCATATTTCAAAAATGGTATACACCAAGGTGGTTACAGACAAATCCCCATGGCTGGCACAGGCAGAGCTGGGCAAAACGTACTGTATCCCGGCTTCCCATGGCGAAGGGCGTTTTGTTGCGCCAAAGGAATGGCTGGACAAGCTGTTTGCAAACGGCCAGGTAGCGACCCAATATGTAAATGAGGCAGAAGTGCCTACCATGGATGAGGAATGGAATATCAACGGCTCTTATATGGCAATTGAGGGCATTACCAGCCCAGATGGCAGAATCCTGGGCAAGATGGGGCATTCTGAGCGGCGTGGGGAAAACGTGGCCATCAATATTTACGGGGAACAGGATATGAAGCTGTTTGAAAGCGGCGTAGCGTACTTTAAATAAGTATTAGCAGATTAGAGGGAGGCGCCCTCACACCTAGATCAGTGTGCGGGCGCCTCCCTATTGCCTATGCTGAATTTTATACAAAAAATAAAGTGGAGGCAGTATTTTACGGGAGAATGGCTTTTTGGCATATTCTCCCAAAATCTTGTAAAAAAGCGGCATTTTCTCCATCGAAAATTTGTTCTCCCTATTGACAAATACCTGTTATGGTGATAGACTTTAAATTGTGAAAAATCTATGAACAAATTAAATTTTATCAGAAAGGATGAAGGGAAATGAAACGATTTTTTACTATTTCAAAGGTGTGCATGATTGCACTCATGTGTGTTCTGTTCCTTGGCGTTGGGCTGAACGTAAAGGCTGCTGCGCCAAATAAGGTAACTGGGCTGAAGCAGTTGGATGCTACGAGTAATACGGTGAGGATTACATGGAATGTTCCAGCAGCCAGTGAGGTGATAGGGTACCAGATTGAATATTCTAAGAGCAGCAGCTTTGATGCAGCAAATACAAGCGTTGGGTATATGGAGAAAAATACTTGCACAATTCCTTATCTTGCTTCAGGCACTACCTATTATATACGTGTGGCTGGCATAGATACAGAGGAAAATATTGGCGCTTACTCTGATGCGGTTGAAGTGGTTACATCCCCATCAGGCGGCCCTACTAATTTTAAGCATGCGAAGGTAGTAAGCAAAAGCGCAACATTCTCCTGGAAAAAAGTTACTGGCGCAAACAGCTACATAGTTGAATACCGCAAGGTTGGCAGCAATGGCGCATGGAAGACAAAGAATGTTGGTAATGTAAGCTCTTATAAATTGTCTGCATCTGCAAATGCCAAGTACAATGTGAATGTGTACGCTGTCAGAAAGAGCAAGAGTGGGTATGAGGCCATCAATTACACACCAGTAAGCGGAATCGCAGGCACCACTCCGAAAAAGGTTACTAAGGTCAAAATGCTTACAAGCGGCGAAACAGGCAAGCCAAATGCAGGAAGCGTATATTTTTCATGGACGGCTAACAGCATGGCAGATGGCTACGAATGCACCGTTTATGGAAATAACAATAAGAAAATGTTCACCAAGTCTGTAAATCTGGTAAGGACAACCAGCGGCAATATTGCACAGCTTAAGAGCAGCAAATTGAAAAATGACCAGTTTATGAAGATCAAAGTCCGCGCATACTTTATGATAAATGGCAAGAAGACATATGGGGCATGGTCAGATGATTACTATTTTGCAAAATTCCCGAAGGGAAAATTAGACAAGAATGCTTCTAAGGGAATAAAGGTATCCTGGTCTAAGATTAAGGGTGCAAAGGATTATACTGTCTATATCTCCAAAAACAGAGAAAGAGGCTATAAGAAAGCAACCACTACCAAAAAGAACAGCTGCCTGATTACAAAGTGCAATGGCTCAAAGATCGTAAGCGGAAGGACCTATTATATTAAAGTGGTGGCAAATAAGAAGGTTGGAAAGAAAACCTTTAAGAGCGATGATACCTGGTACTTGTCTGGGACAATTTATACAACCTATCGATAAGAAAATAAGATTGGCATATCGGAGTTCTCCGTCCGATATGCCAATTTTTTCTATATCCTGGTGGCTGGGCAGCAAAATTCAGGGGGAGAGGTTTAGCCACCCCAGTGGTGTACCCTATATAGTTAAAAATTTTAAATTTTTTAAAATTTCTGCTTGACTTTTCCAGAAACCCGTTGTATAATTCTATTTGTAAAAAGGATTTCACCTTCAGGAGTTCTTTTTATAAAGTTATACCCCTTATTAATTATTTATACTCCCCTCATAGAAAAGGTCAGTGGTTCCCCCGCTGGCCTTTTCTCATACCCAAAAACAGCAGTGCAATAGGCAATTTAATCAAGAAGCCAAATACTTTGCAGGCTATAAAAGTCCACGACACAGAAAAATAACTCTAATTTATGTATAAAATTTCCCCTTTTTCAGATACTAGTACAGCAAATAAGAAATAACGGATTGCCCATGCAGGAGAAATCCCAGTCTGTTATTTTTTATTGGCGGCATTCAGAAGACTGTAAACATTTAGGAGGAAATGAAAATGGCAAAAAACAGTGATATGCAGAACAAAGGAACCAATGGGACAAATGAAGCTGGCATGAAGGACTGCCATAACGGCGCAAAGAATGCCCAAAATGCATCTTCCCAGAACAATACGAAGAACACTTCTTCCCAGAACAATGCGAAGAACGCATCTTCCCAGAACAGCACCAAGAACAATGCTAAAAATGCAAGCGGATCTAACAGCACAGATTCTTATAGCCGTTAGCATGCACCACTCCTGTAAAAACTGCATAGTATAGTCTAGGAACAGATTACCAGAAATCACTTCTGGTAATCTGTTTTCTTATAAAGGAGTGATCATATGGAGTTTCAGGCAATTGGGATTCGGGAATTTAATCTATACCGTAAGCGCCCGGATGCATGGGTCATTGATCTGCGCAGCAGAGAGGAATTTGAGGAAGTCCATGTGGAGGGGGCCAGGAATATACCTTATGAGGATTTGGAAGTGTTCCAGGAGTATTTGCCAAAAGATAAGCTGTACCTTTTTTATTGTGACAGGGGCTCCAGCAGCCTGATGGCGGCGAAGGACTTAAGCCGTAAGGGTTACCAGACAATGTCGCTTGTGGGGGGCATCCAGGCGGCGCTCCAAAATGCATAAAAGGATTGACAGCGGGATTGGGAAACTATAATATAGTAACAGGAGCGTAAATGCAGACACAATGGAGAAAGTACATGAAAACATATGAATTGATCGCCCCCTGCCATTTTGGCTTGGAGGCAGTGCTGAAAAGAGAGATATACGATTTAGGTTATGAGATTACGAAGGTAGAGGATGGGAAGGTCAGCTTCCAGGGAGATGCGGAAGCCATCTGCCGGGCAAATATCTTCCTGCGGACAGCGGAGCGGGTGCTGTTAAAAGCAGGGCAGTTCCATGCAGAGACCTTTGAGGAGCTGTTCCAGGGGATCCGAAAGATCCCCTGGGAGGATTTTATCCCTGCAGACGGAAGGTTTTGGGTGGCAAAGGCATCTTCTGTTAAGAGCAGGCTGTTTAGCGCCACAGATATCCAATCCATTACCAAAAAAGCCATGGTAGAGAGGCTGAAAGAATCCTGCCATATTGGCTGGTTTCCAGAGGATGGGGCAGATTACCCATTACGGCTGTTTCTAATGAAGGATGAGGTAGTGGCTGCCATCGATACTACAGGAGATTCCCTCCATAAGCGGGGCTACCGCCCCCATGTAGGCAAGGCACCGATTTCAGAGACCCTAGCAGCCGCGCTGCTGATGCTGACGCCCTGGAAAAGTGACCGTATCCTGGTGGATCCATTTTGCGGCAGCGGCACATTTCCAATAGAGGCGGCTATGATGGCGGCGAATATAGCACCTGGCATGAACCGCAGCTTTACAGCAGAATCCTGGACAAACTTGATTGAGCCCCGGTTATGGCAGGAAATTGTGGAGGAAGCCCAGGACATGGCAAATATGGATATTGTGGTAGATATTCAGGGGTATGATATTGATGGGAAGGTAATCCGGGCAGCCAGGGAGAATGCAAGGCGGGCAGGCGTGGAGCATCTGATCCATTTTCAGCAGCGTCCTGTCAGCGAGCTGCGCCATCCTAAAAAATATGGGTTTTTGATTACAAATCCCCCTTACGGGGAGCGGTTAGAGGAAAAGGAAGCCCTTCCAGGCCTGTATACTGAGATTGGGGAGGCTTTAAGCCGCCTGGACAGCTGGTCAGCCTATCTGGTCACTGCCTATGAGGATGCCCAGAAATACATAGGCCGCAAAGCTGACAAGAACCGTAAGATTTACAATGGTATGATAAAGGCATATTTTTATCAATTCTTGGGGCCTAAGCCTCCCAGGCCAAAGCAGCCTTCTGCTGGAAATGAAACGCCCCATAAAGGATAAAGGGAGGCGGAATAGACAGCATATGGAAAAAAAGATACTGATGGTTTCGGCAGCAGCCTTGCTGGGGATGCTTTTGGCGGCGATGGTGGCTTTCACGCAATTTTCAGCAGTCCACAACCGGGAAGCCAAGCGGGAGCAGATGGAAGGGCTTTGGATGTTTGCTTCTTATGGGAACTGCAAGGAAGGCGTTGGAATACGCGAGCCCCAGTTATCCCTGGAGCTTCCGGAAAATTTGGGGAAGGAGGGCGTATCTGTTGAAAATAACTATATGGATCAGGTTATAGCTATCCACATCCCAGGGATGGAAGAAGATTACCTTGACAGCCATCCTTTTTTGGGAAGGATGGATCATATCAAAGGCATGCGCATGGAAGAAGGCCTGGTGGAAATATCCATGGATGGCGTTTATGAGGTGGAAAGCCGTGTGGAAGGCGGTTATCTGTATTTGGATTTTTGGGCGCCCTGGCAGGTATATGAGAAGATCCTGGTCATTGACCCAGGACATGGAGGCAGTGTTTCTGGCGATATCAAGCAGAATATAGTGGAGAAGGATCTGAACCTGGCCATTGTCCTAGGGCTGAAGGGGCTTTTGGATGAGGATGGCAGGCACATTGGCGTGTACTATACCAGGACAGAAGATGCCAATCCTTCCTTTGACAAACGCCTGCGCCTTGCAGAGGCAGTTCGGGCGGACTTTTTTTTCAGCATCCACTGCCATTCAGCAGCAGATGGGCAGATGTCGGAGGTTAACGGCACAGAGGCTATGTATGATGAGCAGAAAGGGGATGGCAGTCAGGAGCTGGCAGAAATTTTCCTGCAGGAGGTGACAGCGTCTCTGGGCAGTAAAGCAAATGGTGTTTTCCCAGGCAACCGGGATTATGTCCTGCGCAGCAGCAAGGTGCCGGCGGTGTCCCTTGCCGTAGGGTATATGACGAACCAGGAGGAACTAAACAAGCTTAAAACCCCAGAGTACCAAAGACAGGCAGCCCAGGGGATTTACAATGCCATACTGCGCGCTGTAAAATAGCCTGGGCAGGCAGTGCACATGGCAATATTAGGAAGAAAGGAAAAACAACAGGGATTTATATGGAAAAGATAATATTTGCAACGGGGAACCAGGATAAAATGAAGGAAATCCGGGAGATTATGTCAGATCTTGGGGCAGAAATCCTTTCTATGAAGGAAGCTGGCATTGCGGCGGATATTGTAGAGGATGGGACAACCTTCCAGGAGAATGCGCTGATTAAGGCAGCTGCGGTGGCCAAAAAAGTACAGGGAGAGGATGTTGTGGTACTGGCAGATGACTCTGGGCTGGAGGTAGATGCCCTGAACCGTGAGCCTGGGATTTATTCTGCCAGGTATCTGGGAGAGGATACGCCTTATGCAGCCAAGAACCAGGCCATCTTGAACCGCCTGGAGGGAGTGCCGAAGGAGCAGAGGACAGCCCGCTTTGTGTGCGCCATTGCAGCCGTATTTCCGGATGGGGAGAGCTGTGTGGCCAGGGAAACCATTGAGGGATATATTGGATGGGAGCCAGCAGGGGAAAATGGGTTTGGGTATGACCCGATTTTCTATGTGGATGAATATGGCTGTTCCACAGCACAGCTTCCGCCAGAGGTGAAGAATCAGTTGAGCCATCGGGGAAAGGCGCTTCGCGCCATGCAGAAGCAGCTAATGCAGCATGCTTTTCAATAAATGCCAAATTGCTGCCAGCTAAAGCAGGGGGCTGCAATGCGGCAAACGCGTAAAAGGAATGGTTATGAGAATATTAATTGTAAGTGACACTCACAGAATACATAGGAATTTCGAGAAGCTTCTGAAACAGATTGGGCACATTGACCAGATGATACACCTGGGAGATGCGGAAGGGGCAGAGGATTATATTGCACAGCGGGCAGGATGCCCTTTGGAGATCGTTTTAGGCAATAATGATTTTTTCTCCAACCTGGAGCGGGAAAAGGAGCTGCAGATTGGAAAGTATAAGATATTGATTACTCATGGGCATTATTATTATGTATCCATGGGGCCGGATGTTTTGATTAAGGAAGCGTCTGGAAGAGGCATGGATATTGTAATGTTTGGGCATACTCATCGCCCCTTGTTAGAACGTAGCAGGGGCGTTGTGGCGTTGAATCCTGGGAGCCTTTCTTATCCCCGCCAGGAGGGCAGGAAACCCTCCTATGCATTGATGGAAATTGACGGGGAAGGGGAGGCGCATTTTTCCATCCATTACATGGACTGATAATTTTATGATTTTTTTGGAAAAAACTAGTTGACTTCTAAGAAAATTATGATATAATTAATAGCAGTGCAAAAATATATGACCCAAACAGTTGAATATGCACAATACGCAACTGGAGGGAGGTTAGGGTGAGACTATGTCAAATGTAATCGTAAAAGAGAACGAGACTTTGGATAGCGCTTTACGCAGGTTTAAGCGAAGCTGCGCGAAGGCTGGTATTCAGCAGGAGATTCGTAAAAGAGAGCATTACGAAAAGCCGAGCGTAAGACGTAAGAAAAAGTCTGAGGCAGCTAGGAAGCGTAAATATAATTAATCAATGAGCGAAGGGAAAGGCCCCCATTTCAGTGAGCAATGGAGTAGGGGGCTTTTTCAGGTTAGGAAGAAATACAGAGGAAGGCATAGAGATGCTGAGAACAATGCAGGAGCTTTGAAGGGACGCTTCATATTAAGGAAGTGTCCCTTTTGGTGTTTTCATGTTCGCATGGAATGCGCAGTTCAGTACGTTTTTGAGCTATGAATCAATGTTAGTAACTTAAGGGATTTTAGCGGCAGGCAACGGGGTTAAGTACATAAATTATATTCCCAGAGTAGTGAAGAAGCTAAACAATAATACCTGGGCAGATAGGGCATTGATTACCAGGCAGGGTAGTCGATGTCCTATTATTCCAAGTAATAGAATATGTTCTGCATGGCTTTATTCTGCATAAAATGTATGGATTTTGAGCCTTAAGTATGGTAGAATTTTCTTATCGTGCCTGGTACATCGTCCAATAAATAACGGATATTTTCACTTGTCTATTTTACGATGTATTAGCCCATTTGCATTTTGGAAAGGGGCATATAATATAAGATTAGGATAGGCCGAATATGTGGTAAAAAATGTAAAAGCCCAAAAAGAGAAGAAATACTAAGAAGGGAGTGGGGTTGTGAAAAGGAAGTCCTATGAGATCGACATGTGCAGCGGGGCGTTGTTCCCTAAAATCCTGTTGTTTGCTATTCCTTTGATGGCTTCCAGCATTTTGCAGCTGTTGTTCAACGCTGCGGATATGGTCGTGGTGGGGCAGTTTGCCGGGAGCACAGCCCTGGCGGCAGTAGGGGCGAATGCTGCTTTGATTAATCTGCTGACCAACCTGTTTATTGGGTTTTCCGTGGGTGCAAATGTGCTGGTGGCGCAATTCTATGGCGCCAAGCGGGAAAAGGAAATGAGCAAGACGGTACACAGCGCTATTTCCTTGAGCTTAGTCTGCGGCGTGGGCCTGATGGTATTTGGGATTGTGGTGGCGCCGCAGCTTCTGGTGGTTATGGGCACGCCGGAGGATGTGCTGGGCCAAGCGGTTTTGTATATCCGCATTTATTTTGCAGGGATGCCTGTGATCCTTCTTTATAATTTTGGCAGCTCTATCCTAAGGGCTGTGGGAGACACCCAGCGGCCTTTGTATTATTTGCTGGCGGCTGGAGTGATCAATATTTTACTGAACCTGGCCTTTGTGATAGGGTTCCATATGGACGTGGCTGGGGTGGCTTTGGCTACGGTAATTTCGCAGGCAGTGTCAGCAGGGCTGATCCTTCGGTGCATGATGCGGATGGAAGGGGGATGCAAGGTGGAGCTTCGGAAGCTGAGGCCGGAGAAAGATATCGTGCTGCAGATCGTGCGGATTGGGATTCCGGCAGGGCTGCAGGGAACAGTGTTTTCTTTGTCAAATGTTTTGATCCAGTCTTCTGTAAATTCCTTTGGTTCTGTGGCTATGGCGGGAAATACGGCGGCTTCCAATATAGAAAGCTTTATTTATATGGCCATGAATGCCTGCCATCAGACAGCCTTAAGCTTTGCCAGCCAGAATCTGGGAGCGGGGAAGTATAAGAGGATCCAGAAGGTGCTGGCAGAGTGCCTGGCTATGGTGGCCGTTGTGGGGCTTGGAATGGGCTGGGCGGCTTATTTGTGCGGGCCGCAGCTCCTTCGGATTTATTCTTCGGATCCCAGGGTGATACAAGTGGGGCTTTTGCGGCTGTCCGTGATTTGCACAACCTATTGCCTGTGTGGGATTATGGATGTGCTGGTGGGGGAGCTGCGCGGCCTGGGCTATGCGATGATGCCGATGATTGTATCGCTTTTAGGGGCATGCGGGTTTCGGATCCTGTGGATATTCACCGTGTTTCGGCAGGAGCATAGCCTGCTGTCTTTGTATATCTCTTATCCGGTTTCCTGGGCCTTGACAGCGGCAGTGCATTTGGCGTGCTATTTTTGGGTGAGGAAAAAGGTGGCATCTATATGCTGACAGGGCGGCTTTACCATTATGCCTGCGTTTGTGAAACAGCACTCCCGGAAAAAAATTCCGCGCCAAACATTAAGGTATCTAGCTAGTTATGTGAAAGAGAAAGATGGAGGAGGAAGTGAAATGGCCTTGATTGATATTTTCGTGCTGGTGGTTGGCTTTGTCGCCCTGATCAAAGGGGCTGGATGGTTTGTGGATGGCAGCTCTGCACTTGCCAAGCGGTTCCATGTGCCAGGCGTAGTGGTCGGCCTGACTGTTGTGGCATTGGGAACCAGCGCGCCAGAGCTGGCGGTCAGTATTTCGGCAGCTCTGCAGGGATCCAATGAGATTGCCATGAGCAATGTGGTGGGATCGAATACCTTTAACCTGTTGTGTGTCCTTGGGATCTGCGCAATTATTTATCCGGTTCCTGTGGATAAGGAAATTGTCAGAAGGGACTTTCCACTGTCAATTTTTATCACGGCAGCCATACTTCTGCTGACCAGCTTTGGGTCTGTATGTTCAGGCAGGTTTCTGAAAGAAGGCATGGAGGGTGTTGCCGGGAATGTGAGCAGAGGGATCGGGGCAGTTCTTTTTGCGGCTTTTCTGGCGTATATCCTGTATTTGATCCACAGCGCGAAAGGTTCTGCCCAGGAAGATGCAGGGGAGCGTATGCCCCTTTGGAAATGTGCAGTTCTGATTCTGGTGGGTCTGGCTCTGATTGTTGGCGGCGGCCAGGCAGTTGTCTATGGCGCAAAAGGGATTGCAAGAGCCGCAGGTATGTCAGAAACGCTGATTGGCCTGACCATTGTTGCCATTGGCACTTCCCTGCCAGAGCTTGTCACCTCTGCAGTGGCGGCAAAGAAGGGGGAGACAGGGCTTGCTTTTGGGAATGTGATTGGGTCTAATATTTTTAACCTGCTGCTAATCTTAGGGCTGTCTGCAGCGATCCATCCCATTACAGTCAATGTGGCGTCTGTTTACGATATGCTGATATTGATTGCGGCAAGCTTGGCTGCCTATGCTTTTTCGGTGAGTAAGAGGAAGCTTGAGCGGTTTGAGGGCGTGATCCTGGTGGCCCTTTATATTGGGGATGTTGTGTTTGCCGTTATGCGGTAAGCACTTAGGAAATCCCCAGGCTGCGGACAATGGATTTCATTGTCCGCCAGTCAGAAATAGCCTGGGCAAGATAATCCTTACCGGCATCTGTGATGCGATAGTATTTTCGCTTGGGGCCTTCGGAAGATTCGCCATAGTAAATTTCTGTAAGGCCTTCTTTATGGAGGCGCCGCAGGATCACATAAAATGAGCTGTCATTCACTTCTGGAAAATAGTGTTTCATTTTTTGCATCAATGGATATCCATACTGGCCGCATTCCGAAAGCTGGTGGAGCAGGCACATTTCTAATACGCCTTTTTTCATCTGTGCATCCATAGAAATCCTCCTTTTCTTTTTGCCTGTCCTGTTACCCAGTCAGTTAAATATTGCTGGGGGAAGGTGGGATGTTTTAAGGGCGCTTTTTTGCGTGTTTGGCAAAAAGCAGCATTCCATCATAGCATAACGACAGGAGGAGGCTGCAGGCGCAGGGGAGCAGGGGAGAGAGCGCTGCAAAAGGCAATGCGTCCAGCCGGTGCAGAAAGTCTAAGGCGGCGCAGGCAGAGCATAAAATACCCATGCCCTGTATGGCCGTGCCAAAGGAGAAGGCATTTCCGTGGAAGAAGGAATAAGACCCCAATAAAAATAAAGCAATTCCGCATAACAGGAAAATTTTGCATATATTTCCTGCTATATGCCCTGCAGAGGCAGGAGCTGCAATGTCTATGATCCAGGATAGGCCCTTTGTGGAAAAGAGCGCCAGGCTTCCCATTAGCATAAGCATACAAAAGCGCAGGGGAATGGCTCTGTGGGCAGAGGGCGTGAAGGAAACAGCCATTTCAAACAAGATACCGCCTTCTAGGGAAAGGAGCGCAATGGACACGGCTAAAACTGGAATACAAAAAAAGAGGCGCGGCATATGCTGGAAGCGGAAGGCAGGCGCCATGCCCGCAATGCAAGCGAGGCAAACTGCAGATGCAAGCAGGGCAAAAAGCATATGCAAAGGGAGCTTTCGCTTTTCGGAAGACATTTTCTGCACGATTTCCCTGGGAGTCCCAAAAGAGAGGCAGAGATCTTCCTCTGTCTTGCCTTCCTGTAACCCATCTTCAAAAAATCCGTTGAAATCCTCTAAGGTATCCCGAATTTCCCTTAGGCTGAAACGGCAGGCCATGCTGTGTTTTAGCTGCATTAAAAAGTCTTTTTTTGTTTTCATGTGCATATCCTCCAATCTTTTATGGCAGATGCATCTCTGCGGATAGCATCTGAATCCAAATATAAAGTTTGCAAAAAAGCGGGAGTTGCGGTAAAAGCTGTATCTCTGTGAGGGCATATATATTAGTGTAATAATTTATAATATAGAGTATAGCATAACTATTGTTCATTAGTCAATAGTTAAAGGGCAATATCTTGGCTATGAATTTCAGCAATATACACAAAAAAGTGCAGGAAAAATTGTGAATATTCACTTAAAATAATGGAAATGAAAGAAAAGGCTTCCTATACAAAGGGATAATTTGTAAAATAAAAGGGATATAAGGCTTCCCATGTTGGGGAATCATTTGTAAAATAAAAGGAATATGAGGCTTCCCATGTTGAAGAATCATTTGTAAAATAAAAGGAATATGAGGCCTCCTATGTGAGGGGATAATTTGCAGAATAAGCGGAATATGAGGATACCAATGCTTCATGGGATAAAAAATGAATGAAAGAAAGGAAAGGTGAACCGTTTATGAAGTATTCAGAAAATGCTGGGAAGCAATACCATATCCAAGTGGGGGAAGGTGATGTGGGCAAGTATGTGATTTTGCCAGGAGATCCCAAACGGTGTGCCAAGATTGCCAAGTATTTTGACCAGCCGCAGCTTATGGCGGACAGCCGGGAGTATGTTACCTATACAGGGTATTTGGATGGCGTCAAGGTAAGCGTCACATCTACAGGCATCGGGGGGCCTTCTGCAGCGATTGCATTGGAGGAGCTGGTGATGTCTGGGGCAGATACATTTGTCCGCATTGGCACTTGCGGCGGGATGCAGATGGATGTTATGAGCGGCGATGTGGTCATTGCAAGCGGGGCAGTCCGTATGGAAGGAACCAGCCGGGAATATGCGCCAATTGAGTTCCCGGCAGTGGCAGATATCCAGGTTGTCAATGCACTGGCCAAAGCTGCTAACAAATCAGGACAGGGATGCCATGTGGGGGTTGTACAGTGCAAGGATTCTTTCTATGGGCAGCATTCCCCAGAATTAAAGCCAGTGAGCTATGAGCTGCTGCATAAATGGGAAGCTTGGAAACGCCTGGGCTGCCTTGCCTCTGAAATGGAATCCGCAGCTTTATTTGTGGCGGCAAGCAGCTTGGGCGTCAGAATTGGATCCTGTTTCCTGGTAATGGCGAACCAGGAGAGGGAGAAGGCTGGCCTTGACAACCCTGTGATCCATGACACAGACAGGGCAGTCCGTATTTCCATTGATGCAATCCGAATGTTGATCCAGGAAGACCGAGAAGCAGGAAAGTAGGCAAGCAAAACATAAGGTTATTTAGCGTGGCTTATACTAGAAGCTGAAATTCAAAATTTAGATTATATTCGAAGTAAAGATTGGCAGAAGGATAGATGCCATACAAGCAAAATATAGTTACAAAAATGGTTTCTTTAAGCAAATTGAAAGGAGGCAGGCAATGAAACAAGAGCAAATCCACACATTGATTGAGGCGGCAGAAACCCAGCTTCAGTTTTCCTATGCGCCTTATTCCCATTTTAAAGTTGGGGCTGCGCTTTTGGCGCAAAATGGCTCTGTTTACACGGGATGCAATATTGAAAACGCTGCTTACGCGCCTTCAAATTGTGCAGAGCGGACAGCCTTTTTTAAAGCTGTCAGTGAAGGTGTGCGGGAATTTCAGGCTATCTGCATTCTGGGCGGCCCAGATGGGAAATTGGGTTCTTTAACGCCGCCATGCGGTGTTTGCCGTCAGGTTATGATGGAATTTTGCGATCCGGAAAAATTTAAGATTATATTGGGCACAGGGAAAGGGAATTATGTTGTTTATACATTAAAGGAGCTGATGCCCCAGGGATTTGGGCCTGGAAATCTGAAAGATTAATGAGATAGATAGTGGGAGGAATTAATGCTGATGTTTATGGACAGTGCCTGCAGCTTAAGGGGGGCAGATAGTGGCTGAGCGTCCGTCAGGGGGAGTCTGGGGCTTTTGGGTCAGTTTTATGACTTTTATGGTGTTAATCAAAGCCTTATTGCATTTTCTGATGAAATGTGCCAAAATTGTAAGAAGAAACGCTTCCCCACCCCCCATTGTCTGCCTAAAAAATTCCTTAACTTACTGCCATTCATTCACAGCCCCCAAATACCCATAAACAATATTTTCCTAATAGCACTGCATCCCAAGCCTCAGCCCAGCCACCGCTACGCCTGCGTTGTGAAACAGTACTGCCCAAAAAATATTCTGCACCAAACATTAAAGTATTTATCACAGGTTATACGAGAGCTTCAATATTTTTGGTTGTAAAAAAAATTAAAGCGTGATATGATATGCTATGTGGAAAAAAACACCTACAATGGAGGAAGCCATGATTGGAAGAAATACGGAGCTACATCAATTAGAGCAGTTTTACCAGCAGGAGGGAAGCCAGATTTATGTCCTGTATGGCAGGAAAGAGCATGGGAGCCGTGAGCTTGTGCGGAAGTTCTGTACAGGAAAGCCGTTCTTTTACTATTATGCCCCAGAAACCTCTGCCCAGGCGCAGCAGCAGCGTATGGGCTTGGAAACCGCATCTTATTTCCAGGTATCAGGATTGGATGGTTCCTATGAGGCGATACTGCAAAGTATGAAAAGCAAAAATGGGGCTAAACTGGTATTTGTGGTGGACGAATTTCAAAATATCATAAAAAAGGATCCTATGTTTTTTGATACCCTCCGGAAACGAAAGGAAGGGAAACTCTGCCCAGAGCCGATGATGATCCTTCTGTGCAGTTCTTCTATCCCTTGGGTGGAGCAGGAAATGCCAAAGATTTTGGGCGCTGCAGTGAAAAAAATTGACCAGGCCATAAAATGCGGGGAACTGCGTTTTTTGGATCTGGTGCGGCATTTTCCCAATTATACGCTGCGTCAGAGCGTGGAAGTCTTTGGCGTGATTGGGGGCGTACCGGAATATATGCGCCAGTGGGAGGAGGATCAGGATATCCGGCATAATGTCTGTGCCCACATCCTGTCAGAAGATGGCTTTTTGCATGGCAGGCCCTGGGAAATACTGCGCAGCCACCTGCGGGAGCCGGCGGTGTACCAGACGATCCTGGAGGTAATGGCGTCCGGGAAGCGCAAGCTGAATGACCTTTACCAGGACACAGGATTTTCACGGGCAAAAATCAGCGTATATATGAAGAACCTGATGGAGTTTGACGTGGTGGAGAAGGTATCCTCCTTTGAGACAGGGGGATGGCAGAATGCCCAGAAAGGCCTGTACCAGATCAAAGATACGTTTCTGAATTTCTGGTTTAAATTTGTGTATCCCCACTTGTCTGATATGTTCCGGCTCTCTCCAAAGGAATTTTATGACCGCCACATTGCCCTGGAGCTGGAAGGGTATTTGAAACGCTATTTTATCAAAGTCTGTATGGAGTACCTGCAATTACAGGACATGATCGGGAAATTGCCGCTGCATATCCATAAGATGGGGAGCTGGATTGGGAAGAAGGGGAATATTGATATTATCGCCCAGAACAGTGTGCGGGAGAATTTGATCTGTCTTTGTAATTGGTCTGAGCCGGAAATGACCTTTGAGATGTGCCAGCAGATGTTTGACAGCATGGAACAGGCGAAGATCGGGGCAAATTATTATTATCTGTTCACGGCAAAGTCTTTTGAGGATACGTTGGTAAAGATGGCTGCAGGGGACGACCGGATTTTGCTGGTGGATATGGGAGAAATGTAAGGGCGGGGATTTGGGATGTTTACAGAAATTAGAGAAAGGGAGCGTACATAATTTATGCCAAAGCCGTTATATATTGCAGAAAAGCCCAGTGTCGCCCGGGAATTTGCCAAGGCCTTAAAGCTGGATTTCCAGAAACGGGACGGCTACATGGAGGCAGGCCGGGCAGTTGTTACCTGGTGCGTGGGCCATCTGGTCACCATGAGCTATCCGGAAGCTTACGATGAAAAATACAAGAAATGGAGCCTATCCACCCTGCCATTCCTCCCTGAGGAGTGGAAATATGAGGTGATCCCCGGGGTGAAGAAGCAGTACGAGATTGTGGCAGGGCTGCTGAACCGGGAGGATGTGGATACGATTTATGTCTGTACGGACTCTGGGCGGGAGGGGGAATATATTTACCGCCTGGTAGAGCAGCAGGCGAAGGTAAGAGGCAAAAAACGACGGAGGGTATGGATTGACTCCCAGACAGAGGAAGAAATCTTAAGGGGCATCCGTGAAGCCAAGGACCTTTCAGAATACGACAGCCTCTGCGCCTCTGCTTACCTGCGGGCCAAGGAAGACTATCTGATGGGGATCAATTTTTCCAGGCTGCTTTCCCTGAAATACGGCTCTGCGATATCCAGCTTTCTGAACACAGAATACACGGTTGTCAGCGTAGGCCGTGTGATGACCTGCGTGCAGGGGATGGTGGTGCGCCGGGAACGGGAGATCCGTGCCTTTGTCAAAACCCCTTTTTACCGTGTGCTGCACACCCTGGACTTACAAGGGCGCCCCATTGAAGGGGAATGGCGCGCTGTGGATGGCTCTGCCTATTTCCAGTCCCCTAAGCTCTACAAAGAGAATGGATGGAAGGAAAAGCCAGATGCAGAAAAATTGATTGAGGATTTAATTTCTGGAAAAAATATGGAAGATTTGCATGCTAAGGTCTGTTCAGCAGAGAAGCGGAAAGAAACCAGGAATCCCCCGCTGCTGTACAATCTGGCGGAGCTTCAAAATGACTGTTCCAAGCTTTTTAAGATCAGCCCGGATCAGACATTGCAGATTGTGCAGGAACTCTATGAGAAAAAAATGGTGACGTATCCCAGGACGGATGCCCGCGTACTGTCTACTGCCGTGGCAAAGGAGATCCGCAAGAATATTGAAGGTCTGAAAAGCATCCCTGCCGTTAAGGCTTTTTCCGAAGAAATCCTGGAACAGAAGCGTTACCAGAACATTGCAAAGACCCGCTATGTCAATGACAAGCAGATCACGGACCACTATGCAATCATCCCGACAGGCCAGGGAATTTCCGCTGCCCGCAGCCTGTCCCAGACTGCCCTGCAGGTTTTCGAAGTGATCGTGCGCAGGTTTTTGAGCATTTTTTATCCGCCTGCCATCTATCAAAAAGTCGGCCTGGTGATATCCATGGAGCTGCACCTTGCCAGCAAGGAGAAAGCCAATGCAGGGCCTGCCCCCCAGGAAAATATGCCTGGCAATCGCCCAGCAGACCAGGAAAGCCAGGCGTTGCCCATGGGGCATACAGGCGGTTCCGTCACGCAGGAAAAATTTTTTGCCTCCTTCAAGGTTCTGTCAGAGCCAGGGTATCTGGCGGTTATGGAATACTCTTTCCAAAAAAAGAAACCTACAGACAGCCAGCAGGAGGCGCCAAAGCGCGAAGGCAGTACAGATACTGCCTGTGACGAGGGCCTGCTGAAATTGCTGTCTTCCCTGAAAAAGGGAATGGAACTGCCGGTTCTTTCCCTAAATACCAAGGAAGGGGAGACATCCCCGCCGAAACGCTATAATTCCGGCTCAATGATCCTGGCCATGGAAAATGCAGGCCAGCTGATTGAGGATGAGGAGCTCCGCGCCCAGATCAAAGGAAGCGGCATTGGCACCAGCGCTACCCGTGCCGAAATACTGAAGAAGCTGGTTAACAACAAATACCTGTCTCTCAATAAAAAGACACAGGCCATTACCCCCACGCTCCTTGGCGAGATTATTTACGATGTGGTAAACGCCTCCATACGCTCTTTGTTAAATCCAGAATTAACTGCAAGCTGGGAAAAGGGGCTGACCTATGTTGCAGAAGGGACGATCACATCCGAAGAATACATGGCAAAATTAGACCATTTTATCCGCAGCCGGACCAGCAGCGTGCTGCATTTAAATAACCAATATGCCTTGCGTGGATATTTCCAGCAGGCGGCATCCTTTTATAAATCCCCCTCCAAGGAGCGGAAAAAGCAACAGCCTGCTGGCACAAAGCCTTAGAAGAGGCAGCCTATATAAATCAAGAAAAGAGGAATTAATTCATGGAATCATGCAAGATCAAACACTTATACAATTTATCAGAGACGATCGCCGCAGGCCTGTTCCAATCCCTGGCCTACCCTTGGGAAGCCCTTCCTAAGATCGGCGATTTTATCTGTGCGCTGGGGAAAACATTGCCGGAGGATACCTATGAGCAAAGGGCAGAAAATGTCTGGGTTGCGAAAAATGCCAAGGTTGCGCCTACAGCATATATCAATGGGCCGGCAATCATTGATGAGGAGGCTGAGGTTCGCCACTGTGCCTTTATCCGCGGGAATGCCATTGTAGGAAAGGGAGCCGTAGTGGGCAATTCTACCGAGCTGAAGAATGTGGTACTGTTCAATAAGGTGCAGGTGCCGCATTATAACTATGTGGGGGATTCTGTCCTGGGGTATAAGGCACATATGGGAGCTGGGTCGATTACCTCAAATGTGAAGTCTGACAAAACCTTGGTGGTGGTAAAAGATGGAAAAGAGGAATATCCTACTGGCCTGAAGAAGTTCGGGGCAATGCTTGGGGATGAGGTAGAGGTGGGATGCAACAGCGTATTGAACCCAGGGACAGTAATTGGGCGCAATAGCAATATTTATCCGCTGTCTATGGTACGGGGGGTTGTTGGGGAGCGGAGTATTTATAAAAATAAAAACGAGATTGTACAAAAGTGGGATTATTAGGGTGGAAGCCCTAAGCTTTCTGAGCCAGGGAGATGCTGTGCGTATGGGCTGGCGCTTAGCCGCCATCCATGGCTCCATGTGCACTTTTTGGGGACATCCGTGTCCCCAAATCCTGGGGGATGGACAGAAAGCTAAGGACTTCTGGCTTTTCTCCGAAGCCACAGCAACAGGGAAAAGATTCTGCATCTGGCTGGAATTGTGGGAAGAAAGGATTTTTATAAAAAATTCTATGCAAATTAAATATGGATTTAATATCTAAATGCGTCTGTTATGGCATTCAGCATTCTTGAGGTTGTCTGAGAGTTGTAAACGGGTGATGAATAAAGTACAATGAAAAATAATATGCTTTAAGATAGGGATATGCCCTATCAACAGGGCACATGTTCTTAGAAAGGAACGGCAATGGGATTAATATTATGTAAAGGGCGTCCAGAAAGCATGGAGGGGCGCTTGGAAAAGGAAGGCAGGGTTTATGATCTTTTAGATCAGCTTGGGCTGGAATATGAACGGGTTGACCATGAGCCTGCGATGACGATGGAAGCTTGCCAGGAAATTGATGAAGCGCTGGGCGCGACGATTTGCAAAAACCTGTTTTTGTGCAACCGCCAGAAAACCCAGTTTTATCTGCTGATGATCCGGGGAGAGAAGGTGTTCCATACAAAGGATATTTCTTCATTTATGTTCTAGTTTATCCTGTTCTTCTTTCATCCTTTGTAGGCTATCTATCCTATAATCCCCATAAAAATCATCTACTGCACCATAATCAGTTTCTATGTCCTCTTTTGAAATACTGTTAAGAACGATGGCCTCTTTCGCCAGTATACAATCTTTGGAATCCCCCTCAAGATCCAATACCTGATAACCATTTCCATTTGAAGCCAAGGAAACACGATATCCTGTACCCATTCCTTCTATATGTCTTGGCGTCATGCCATACGTCCACTCATGCTTTACATAAACTTTAGCTTCTGTTCCATTTTTTGATATATCACTAATATTTACTTCACGTATTTTCACATTATGGATTCCGTCAAAAAGAATATTTGAACGAACCCGCTGAGAAATTAAGTCTTTTCCTACAATATAGCCGTTTATGCTTGCAAAATCCTCATGGCTAAAGTCTATTGCATCATCTGAAAGCGCACGGTAAAGCTCCGTAAAATATTGTTCTAAAAATTTTTGTAAGGGCTGTTCCTCCTGCTGGCCTTGCCCCTCCTGCCCTCCTTGAAGCTCGCTTAATTCCTCTGGGGTTTCTGCCCCCCGTGCCTTGCTTTCTGCCTCCTGAAACGCTTCCTGGAAAGACTTTTCTTTGTCAGCGCCGACTGCCTGAATAGCATTTCCTATTCCTGACAGCCCGTCTTCGCTATCCCTGCCGGCTAATTCCTGCGCACGTCCGCTCCCGGAAACACTTTGGGTACTGGGAATCAGGACAATGGCTGCCACCGCAACCACTGCGCCTGCCAGCCATAACGATGCCCTTGTCCTTGATTTTGCATTCTTTAAATTGATAGCCATCTCCATCGCTCCTTTCTTCTCAAACCCACAATAGTCGTTTGCGAAACGCCAGAACCCACATAAATACGGGTTTCTTTTTGTTACAAAATAAAACAACTCCTCACTGGTCTGTGGTATAATTGAAATGTCCAGTAACAATTATCCATATCCACCTGTAAAGGAGTCGTATCTATATGATAACACATAAACAGCTCTCTTTGGCAGATATTTTTACTGATTGCCAAAATAAATTTGATAACGATAAATATGAGTTCCTTGAACTTCTCGATAATGCCATTAACCTTGATGAAATTGTCCCGGCATCTTTTGTTTCTCATTTCCACGCTTCCACTGGCAGACCCCGCAGGCATCTTCTTTATCCGTTGCTCAAGGCTCTGTTATTACAGCTTATTTTCTCGATCCCAACAACGTCCCTTCTGATTGTTTTTCTTAAATACTCTCAGGAATTACGGGATTTCTGCGGATTTGATGTTGTCCCAGATGCTTCTAAATTCACCCGCTTCAAGCAGGATTTCTTATTGGACTTACAATCCATGTTCGATCATCTTGCTGACTTGACCGAACCGATCTGCCATCGTATTGATACACAGAAATCTTCCTTGCTTCTCTTTGGCACCTCCAGCATTGAGGCATGGGTTACAGAAAACAATCCTAAATATGCCAACCGTATCATCAAACAGCTGAAAGCCTTCAAAAAAGCAAAAGGGATGGACGGTTCCTTTGACCCTTATAAAGCCGCCTACGGCTCCATGCCTTCCCATGCTGCCGCCAATCCAGCCATTCAGCAGATGTACATTAACGGGCATTTCTGTTATGCTTATAAATTCGGTATTATTACCAACGGGCTCGGCATTGTCCGGGATATTTCCTTTTATAACAAGGACTTTCTTGCGGCTCATCCTGGCATCATTGTTGGAAAAAAATCTGATTCCCCGGATGAAGATAAGAGCCTTGCCGATTCCAAGGCATTGATTCCCACTTTAAAGGATTTCTTTCGGAAGCATCCGCTTATCGATCCGAAATTTTTTCTGGGAGACGCCGCATTTGATTCCATTGAAATCTACAAATACCTGTTACAGGAAGCTTCTTTTGAGCAGGCTTACATCCCCCTCAACGGCAGGATCTCACTTCCGGAATCAGGCTGCCCGCTGAATAAGGACGGCATCCCCTGCTGTCCCAAAGACCCATCCCTTCCAATGAAACGGGAAGGAAGCAGATCCCATCTCCGCTGTGGGCTGCCAACCATGAAGTTTGTATGCCCGAAAATGAAATGGGAATATGATAAAACAACCGGTAAAAGCAAACGCGTCTGTCACTGTGAAAATCCCTGTACAGAATCCCCCTGCGGCAGGATGTTTTATATTTATCCCGAGAAAAACCTGCGCGCCTATCCTGGTACGGTCCGCGGTACGGCCCAATGGGATTCCACCTATAAGATCAGGGTTAATGTTGAGAAATCAATCAACCATTTCAAGGACAGTTTCTGTGTTGCCGGGCGTAAAACGCAGAATGAAAAAACGCTTCATGCTGACCTGCTTCTCGCCGGGATTACCCAGCTTATTACTGTAATGGTGGCTGATAAACTGCACAGGCATCAATATATCCGCAGTTTAAAACCTCTGATTGCATAACCTTACATACCGCATACCATTTCACGGGCAGATATCCTTATCTGCTTTGTTTTCATGTCTTAAAACTCTTGTTATCCACATCCACCTCCTGTAAGTCCGGCTCAACCGGACCTTTGTCCTATTGGAATCAAGATTTTGAACTTGTTTCGCAATTGCCTACAAACCCACAATAGAACTGCTGCCATTGATCTCGGCTAACAGAAAACAGCAACATGTCCATATACACCCTTTCAAACTTACCTCATCCAGCCCTGCGACCATTGTCTGTATCGGCACATTCCCGAGAGTTCCCGTTCCCCTTGCTGCCAGCGAAGATCCAATGCCGCTATCCCCCTTCGCCAATTCTGCCACACGGGAAACGACGCGAATATCTCCTACACTGCCTTATTCCAAATCTCTCCATTTTCTGCAAGGTCTAACATTTTTCCAGATGCCTACCTTCTGCCTGAAGGGAGCCTATCCTTTTCGGATATCCAAAAGCCAGCTGCCTGATAAAGCGTCTTGCCCAAACTTCCTAATTGGAAGGCTGCCCAGTATTCCCCAGATTCCCAAAAACGGAATAGGGATTAACAGGCGAACCGCTGGTATTGCCCATAGCAGATAGGAATATCTTTTCGGCGTCCTTTTTAGCATACAACGCAACACTAGCACCACAAGGATAATTCATATGCTGGCATATCCCATTTTTGATACGGATACCAGGATTCCTTCTAAATGTTCCATATTCACCCTCCTCCTTTTTAAATTATGATTATCGAAAGATATTGGAAATATAAGCCAACTTTAAACTGCCTCTCTTTAAAGAATTCTAAGTGAAAATTTGGCTTATAAAAAATAAAATTTTTAGTACAACTATAGTTTATGACACATATGTCCTTCTGTCAAACATTTTTTCCAATTTCCCGTAACAGTTCAGACACCCGTTGTTAAAGAACGGCAAAGAGACATAATACTGTGGTAGATGTTTAAACCCTGACGCTTTATTGTTTCTATAAAACTCATGATCCTGCAGTACATTTCCCTGCCGGATGCATTTCTGAAGCCTCCAGCCATCTTGTCACGGTTCTTGCATATCCGCAGGTCTTTTTCACTCATGTTATTGCTATAATGAACTCCGAAATCCCGCAGAAACAGCAGATGGTTTTCCTTGTATTTCACAAGGCGGTTCAGGAGCGTCTTTTCCTCTTTTTTTGCCAGCCTCCCACGGGTGTTACGGTTCGCTTCATATCCCTGCGCCACAAGCTCGTCATACCGGAGGCTGAACCGCTCGAGCTGCTCTGTACTGAATGATGGGATTCCACGGCTTTTCAGTCCATTCCGGGCATGGTTCAGCCCTTTCAGGAACATTTCCATGTCATGGCTCCATCTGTTTGACGTTTCCTCCGTGTTTTTGCACAGATAGCGTCCCACGTGGACATTGCACTCCCCGTGGCCTGTCCCAAAATGGTAATCTGCTGCTGAACTCCTTGCAGAAATGATAAATACTTCCTTCCGATATGTCCAGACTGTCGCCAGAAAGAGAATTCAGAAACGTGCATATCCTGTCATTGGCAACAACACCTTCGCTGTAGAGGAATGCCGCCAACGACTTTATACCCCTGCCGTATGCCACATCTCCTTTTAATCCGGCAGGAACCTGATATTTTCCGGCATCATCCGCATAAATACGGATTTCCGTTGCCACAGTTTTCACGTCCAGGTCCAGACGATATCTTGTAATATAAGGCCGGCCCGGAGTCCCGATCTCCTCAACACGGTGTTCATAGACTCCCCTTTGTATTTTTTCTTCCACATCCGCTTTTGACAGGCCGGCTCCCCTGTGCCCCTTCTGTGCCCCGGGTTTTCTGGCAGTTGGCTTTCTGCCATTATACGTATTGGCAGGCTTTGTGTTTTCATCCTTTGAAGGGGGAATGGATGAATTGGAACTGTCATTATTCAAGAGCCTTTTCATTCGTTCATTGTCGGTGCGCAAAAGGGCATTTTCCTTCTCCAGTTCCACACATTTTTCTGTAAGAACAGCATTTTCCTGTTTCAGGAAAGAAACTTCTTCACGCAGGGCAGTGTTTTCTTTGCGCAGGCTTGCAACCTCACTGGTAAGGCTTTTGATCTCTTTTTTTGTCCTGCTTCTGTTCAGTCTCCAGACTGTCAACCCTGGCCATGACTTCCATTAACTGCCTGTACAGGTCTTTTTGATAATTGCCGCCCATAACGCATCTCCTTCCCGAAAATTTAACAAGAACAGTATAACAGAATTGCGATAAATTTGCGAGTTATATTTTTGGGGGGTGTCTGAACTGTTACCAATTTCCCATCAATATTTTGAAAAAAATTAAAAAAAGGTATTGACATATATAGAGGAATAATAGTATAATAATCAAGCAGTCGACAGACAAGAGATTGTTGGGAGACTACAAAAAACTATGGGATCTTAGCTCAGCTGGGAGAGCATCTGCCTTACAAGCAGAGGGTCACAGGTTCGAGCCCTGTAGGTCCCATTTTTGTGAGTAACCTCACAAGATTATAAGAATTTTGGCGGAATAGCTCAGTTGGCGAGAGCACACGGTTCATACCCGTGGTGTCGGGGGTTCAAATCCCTCTTCCGCTATTTTTTTATGCCTTGAAAATGATCTCAGTAAATCCCTTAGCTGTGCTGTAGTACGGTTAAGGGATTTATTTTGCGCAAGGATTCTTTCCAATATATTGCAGTTTGAAAAAAAGAGTGGTATGATAGGCAAAGGCAATGCGCAAAATAGATGGTAGCATGCTGTAAGAATCAATGTACAATAGAGCCAGAAAGGAATCAGGAGCAATGGAATTAATCCACCGCCCGCGCCGCCTGCGCGGAAATCAGGTTTTGCGAAAGATGGTTAGGGAGACCAGGGTAGATAAATCATCCCTAGTGTATCCTATGTTTATAATAGAAGGAACAAATATCAAAGAAGAGATCCCATCAATGGAAGGCCAGTACCGTTACAGCGTGGACCGTATGGAAGAAAAGCTGGCTGAGCTTTGTGACGCAGGGGTTTCTGCCGTGATGCTGTTTGGGATCCCTGCCCACAAGGATGAGGCAGGCAGCGGAGCCTATGCCCAGGACGGAATTGTGCAGAAGGCCTTCCGCAAGGCCAAGGAAGCATGCCCGGATTTGTATCTGATCGGGGATGTATGCATGTGTGAATACACCTCCCATGGCCACTGCGGCCTGCTACGGGGGCAGGAGGTGGACAATGACAGCACCCTGGAGCTGTTGGCGGAAACGGCCCTTTCCCAGGTGCAGGCAGGCGCAGATATGGTAGCGCCTTCCGATATGATGGATGGGCGTGTGGCGGCAATCCGCCAGATGTTGGATCAAAATGGATATAACAGCACGCCGATTATGTCTTATGCCGTGAAATTTGCATCTTCCTTTTATGGCCCATTTCGTGATGCGGCAGGGTCAGCCCCAGCATTTGGCGACCGCAAATCATACCAGATGGATTTCCATAATCGCCGGGAGGCGCTGAAAGAGGCTATGATGGATGTAAAAGAGGGGGCGGATATCCTGATGGTTAAGCCGGCTATGGCATATGGGGATTTGATTCGCCAGGTAAAGGACCAGACAAGCCTTCCCCTTGCCGCTTATTCTGTCAGCGGGGAATATTCCATGGTAAAGGCAGCGGCAAAAGCGGGCTTTATTGACGAAGAGCGCATCTTATGTGAGATGGCAGTGAGCGCATACCGCGCAGGCGCAGATATTTATATTACATATTTTGCTAAGGAACTGGCAGAATGTATGGATAAAGGGATGATCGGGTAAGGTTTAGGTGATAGAAAGGAAGAATGGAAAATGGAAATGACAAGGTCAGAAGCGCTTTACCAAAAAGCGGTTCAGGTAATCCCTGGCGGTGTCAATTCCCCTGTCCGGGCCTTTGGCTCGATTGGGGCTACGCCGAAATTTATCAAAAGCGCACAGGGAGCCTGCCTTTATGATGAGGATGGCAATCAGTATATTGACTATGTGGGGTCCTGGGGGCCTATGATCCTGGGGCATGGCTCCCAGGAGGTGCTGGAAAAGGTGGCGGACGCCTGTAGGCGGGGGCTGAGCTTTGGCGCAGCCACAGCGGCAGAAGTGGAAATGGCAGAGCTGGTCTGTGGGATGGTTCCTTCTGTTGAAATGGTACGCATGGTCAACTCTGGCACAGAGGCAGTGATGAGCGCAATCCGCGTGGCGAGGGGGTACACCAGGCGGGACAAGATTGTTAAATTTACAGGATGTTACCATGGGCATTCCGACGGCCTGTTGGTGAGGGCAGGCTCTGGCGCCATGACATTTGGGTCGCCGGACAGCCTTGGCGTGCCGATGGGATATACCCAGGATACCTTATCCGCTGATTATAACAGCCTTGAGAGTGTGGAGGCGCATTTTGCCAGGTGCGGGGAGGAGATCGCTGCAGTCATTGTGGAACCTGTGGCTGCCAATATGGGCGTGGTTCCCCCTATGCCAGGCTTTTTGGAAGGTTTGCGCAGCCTTTGTGACCGCTATGGTGCACTGTTGGTCTTTGATGAGGTGATCACGGGATTTCGCCTGGGGCCAGACGGGGCGCAGGGCTATTACCATGTGACGCCGGACATTACCACCTTTGGGAAGGTCATTGGCGGCGGCATGCCAGTTGGTGCCTATGGCGGAAGGCGTGAGGTTATGGAACTGGTAGCCCCTCTGGGCGGCGTATACCAGGCTGGGACTTTAAGCGGCAATCCAGTGGCTATGGCGGCAGGCATTGCACAGCTTACGGCTTTAAAGGAGCATCCAGAGTGGTATGTGCAGCTAAACGAAAGGGCAGGGCGGTTTTTCCAGGCAATCCGGGGGATTTTAGGAAAGCTGGGGCTTCCTTATCAGGTAAACAATGTGGGATCCTTAGGCTGCCTTTATTTTACAGAGGAGGCTGTGACAGATTATGAGAGTGCCAAAGCTTCTGACACAGAATTGTTTGCCCAGTATTGCAAGGGAATGATGGCACAGGGGATCTATCTTGCGCCGTCCCAGTTTGAGGCGATGTTTTTGTCAATGTCCCATACAGAGGAAATATTACAGGAAACCTTAGGGATCATGGAGAAATTTCTTACCTTTTTCTTACAAAAAATTTAAAAAAAGTTAATTCATTCTTTTGGAGAAGAGTGTATAATAAAATTATCTAAAAATTTCTATGGAGTGGAGAGGTTCATGTTGACGAATGAAGAGCGATATCGTAGAAGACGGAGACGGAAAAGGAGAAGGACACCAGCAGAGAGGAGGCGTATCCTAAGGCGGAGGAGGAACATTCAAATCATAAAAAGGGTGGCGGTTCTTTGTATTGGCATATTTTTGCTGTTTACGGTTGTTTCCAGGCTTACCCATAAGGATGAGGCGCCAGAGGAGGTACAGGCACGGAAGACGCCAAAGCCCATGGTAGTGAAGGAGGTCCAGGAAGAAAAGGAGGACAAGCCCAAGGGGTTCCAACAGAAGGTGATTGAGAAAAGGCCGGACATGGAAGTGGATTTATTAACGCCCAACCCCTATTCCCGCCCACAGATTGCCTTGGATGAGGTGAAAGGGATCGTGGTGCATTACACAGGCAATCCTGGCACAACGGCGGCACAGAACCGAAGCTATTTCGAAAGCTTGAAGGATACGAAGCAGACAAAGGCCAGCAGCCATTTCGTGATTGGCATAGAAGGGGAGATTATCCAGTGCATTCCCAGCACGGAAATGTCCTATGCTTCCAATAACCGCAATAGTGATACGCTGTCTATAGAATGCTGCCATCAGGATGAAAGCGGGGAATTTACCCAGGAGACTTATGATTCGCTGGTAGAGTTTGTGGCTTGGCTGTGCGGGGAATTTAATGTGCCGGTGGATGAGGTGATCCGCCATTACGATGTGACAGGGAAGGAGTGCCCGAAGTATTTTGCGCTGAATGAAGATGCTTGGGAACAGTTTAAGAAAGACGTGCAGGAATATTTGGATACATATGGGAAAGACCCAGAGTAGCATGTATCAGTTGGCAAAGGTGCCGTACCAGGGAGAGCTTGGTATGGCATTTTTTGGCGAAAGCATGTATTGCCAAATAAAAGAGAATCAAGTAAAATATATAGACAGCAATGGTTTGTGGCCATTTATAGTATTCGCATCAAAGTGTGCAATCTCCTCAAGGCTGAGGGGCAGGGGAGTTGGAGTGGGCTTGCCCACTTTGTTATGTAAAGTGGCTAACAGAAGCAAATATTCGCAAAGTGGGAGAAATGCAGTATGGGAATAGAATTTTATGAGAGCCTGAAAAGGGGAGAGGATCTGAGGAAAAATCTGATTGCATTGAAACAGGAACTGAAGGAGGGGGCAGGCGATGGGGCGTTGTTAAGGGCCTTGCAGGAGGACAATGGGTTTTTGGCAGGGCTGCTGTCGGATTCAGATCCCAAGGTGCGTAAAAATGCTGCATTGGTCTTGGGGAGGCTTGGGCAGGATGAGAGTGTGGGCTTGCTTTATGAAGCTTACCAACGGGAAGAGAAATTGTTTGTGAAAAGTGATTATCTGTCAGCCTTGGCAGGGCTTGACATTTCTTCCTGCAGGGAAGGGCTGAGGCAGCGGCTGCAGGAATTGGAGGCTTATCAGCCCAGGGAGGAGGAAGAAAAGCATATCCGGGAGGAGGTAACGGCTTTGAGAAAACTCCTTCAGGCTGGGCGGGATCGAAAAAAGCATGTATTTCAGGGGTATGACGCCACCTATGACCTGGTGCTTACCACAGGGAGGCTCTATCCCAAGGTGACGGCAGAGCAGGTGAAAGGCGGGAAGACGGTTCTTCTGAAAAGCGGAGTGCGCGTGGTCACCAGCCATATCAAGCCGATTCTGGCAATCCCCACCTACCGGGAATTGCTGTTTTTCCTGAATGTACGGAAAATCTCCGGAACGGCAAAGGAGGCTGCCCAGGCACTTGCACAGTCAAATCTGCTGGAGCTTTTGGGCAAAATGCACCAGTCCGAAGGACCCTTTTATTTCCGGCTGGGAATCCAGAGCCGTATGCTTTTAGACCAGCGCAGCAAATTTGCCAAGGAATGCGCCTTTGCCATAGAGCAGGCCAGCGGCCGCAGGCTATGCAATTCTACCTCAGATTATGAGCTGGAAATCCGTTTGATGGAGGCCAGCGATGGGACATTCCTTCCCCTGGTAAAGCTGTTTACCTTTACAGAGAAACGTTTTGGCTATCGGAAAAATGCGGTGGCTGCGTCTATCAGGCCGGAGCAGGCAGCTTTGATCGCCAGGCTGGCCAGGCCTTATATGCAGGAAGGGGCACAGGCGCTGGATCCCTTTTGCGGGGTAGGGACGATGCTTATAGAACGGGATCGGATCTGCCCGGCGGGCTATCTGTATGGCCTGGATATTTTTGGGACGGCCATTGAAGGGGCAAAGGAAAATGCCAGGCTTGCAGGGAAGGAGATATACTATATCCACCGGGATTTCTTCACGTTCCAGCACGAGTACCTGTTTGATGAGATTATTACCAATATGCCGGAGCGGAGGCCGGGTCTGCAGGGAAAGGAAGGGCAGGATCTGCTCTATAGCCAATTTTTTGAGAAGGCAGGCAGCCTGTTAAAGGGAAAAGGAAAAATTTTCATGTATTCCAATGAGAAGAATTTTGTGAAAAAGCAGCTGCGGATTCGGAAAGAATTTACGCTGCTCCAGGAATATGCTATGGATGAGAAGGGGATGTACCAGCTGTTTATTATAGAGAAAAAGGAGTAACTATTATGAAAAAAGAACCGTTTGTGACCAACCAGCAATTGCAGGAAATTGTGAAAAAATACCCGACGCCGTTCCATCTGTATGATGAAAAGGGCATCCGTGAAAACGCCAGGGCGTTGAAAAAGGCATTTTCCTGGAATCCGGGATTTAAGGAATATTTTGCAGTAAAGGCAACGCCGAACCCATTTTTGTTGAAAATCTTTCAGGAAGAGGGCATTGGCTGCGACTGTTCTTCTTTGACGGAGCTGATGCTGTCGGATGCGCTGCATTTTAAGGGGGAGGACATTATGTTCTCTTCCAATGCCACGCCGGCAGAGGAGTTTCAGTTTGCCCATGAGATCGGGGCGATTATCAACCTGGATGACTTTACCCACATTGATTTTTTAGAAAAGGCCATTGGGGAGATTCCAGAGACCATTAGCTGCCGCTACAATCCCGGAGGCGTGTTCCAGATCAGCAACAGCATTATGGACAACCCCGGGGACGCCAAGTATGGATTTACCACAGAGCAGATGTTTGAGGGGTTCCGCGTGCTGCAGCAAAAAGGGGCGAAGCATTTTGGCATCCATGCATTTTTGGCAAGCAATACGGTGACCAATGCGTATTATCCGGCTTTGGCCAAGACATTGTTTGAGGTGGCAGTAAAATTGAAAGAGGAAACGGGGGCGGATATCCGCTTTATTAACCTTTCCGGTGGGATTGGCATCCCATATCAGCCAGACCAGGAGCCCAATGATATTTTTGCCATTGGCGAAGGGGTCAGGAAGGTGTATGAGGAAGTGCTGGTTCCGGCAGGCATGGGGGATGTGGCTATTTACACGGAGCTGGGGAGGTATATGACGGGGCCCTTTGGGTGCCTGGTTACGGCTGCGATCCATGAGAAGCATACCCATAAGGAATATATTGGCTGTGATGCCTGCGCGGTGAATCTGATGCGGCCTGCCATGTATGGGGCGTACCACCATATTACGGTGATGGGGAAGGACAACAGCGTATGTGACCATAAATATGACATTACAGGCTCCCTTTGTGAGAATAATGATAAGTTTGCCATTGACCGGATGCTTCCGAAGATTGACATCGGGGACCTGCTGGTGATCCATGATACGGGAGCCCATGGGTTTTCTATGGGGTATAATTACAATGGGAAATTAAAGTCTGCGGAGGTGCTGCTGAAGGAAGATGGGAGCGCACAGCTGATCCGGCGGGCGGAGACGCCGGAGGATTATTTTGCTACCTTTGACTGTTTTGATATCCTGAAGGATATGAGGAGGAAATAAGGGATGCAAAGCTGTTGTATGGATCAGGGCGCACAAGTTGGGACAAGGCTTGGGGAGCGGGATTTATGATTGAGAGAAAGGATATCTTGCCGATACCATATTTGAAAAAAGCGGATTTTTCTGGGAGTTTTGAAGGGCTGCGCTTTCGGTTCCATATGGGGAAGCAAGAAGCTGCAGCAGAAGAGGGGAAGGGAAAGGGGGAGCGGCAGGTGTTGGAGATTACGGCCTGGGAAGCTCCTTATTGCTATGATGTTACGCCAGAGGAAGCCAGGCTCAAGACAGAGGCGGAGTTTTCGGAGGAAGGGATTCAGCAGGGGATTGATTGGCTGAATGGGCTTTGGGAGGCGGAGCCGGAGCGGTGGCTGAAGGCGAAGGGGAATTGGTAAAAGGGAGATAGGGGGGGGGTGCTTATCCAGAACAAAGTGGGCAAGCTCACACTTTAGCACTTCACAGCAACACGGTAGTTGTTATAATAAAAACAGGGGATGGAAAGCCATCCCCTGTATATGCTTTGAAGCAATGTAACAGTTTTCTGGGTTTAACTCAAATATATGGTTTGATATGCAGGCATTAATATTCCTTCCTGCAGGCGTCCATCGCTACGTCGTATACTTTCCCAAAGGGCACTTTGCACTGCTTGGCGGCGGCCGCCACATCCTCATATTCTGGCTTAAACTTGCTGAGCCCATAGCCTGTGCTGATCTTCACGGTAATTTCCCCATAAACGGTACGTACCTTATGGAATTGCGCATCCAGGGTCCTGCGGTAGCAGGGCTGTATCCGGATGCCCCTGGTGGCGGTATGGGTCAGGATCAGGCGGCTGAAGCGGCTCTCCTCCTCCAGGTTGCACAGGCAGGTCAGCAAAAGGCCTGGCCTGTTTTTCTTCATATAGACAGGGGTGGTGAAAACATCCAGCGCCCCGGCATCCAGCAAAAGGCTTACAGCGTATGAAACCGCTTCCGGGGTCATATCATCCAGGTTGCAGGAAAGCTCCAGGATCTGATCCAGGCTGTGGAATTGCCCAGTATAGAAATCCGGCCGTGTCTCCCTATCGGAAACAGGGCTTAGGGGCTTTGCCTCATAGGCTCCTGGCAGCTGTCTGGGGGAGGGGACGGGAAGGATGCTCATATTGCCCCAGAAAGCCCGCAGGCAGTTGGCTGCCGGAAAATCTTTGGCGCCCATTCCATAGCCGGTCTTTTCCACAGACATAGGCGGCATGGGGATAAACTGGCTGGCAAAGTGCTTCAGCAGTGCAGCCCCCGTAGGAGTGCAGAGCTCTCCTTCTACGGTGCCGCCATAAATGGGCACATCCCGCAGGATATCTGCAGTGGCAGGTGCAGGCACCGGGAGGATCCCATGGGCGCAGCGGACGGTGCCGCTCCCCACATGGACTGGGGAGGCAATGATCTGTTCTGGTGAAAGGGTTTCTATCAGAAGGCAGCAGCCCACCACATCCATCAGGGCATCCAGAGTGCCTACTTCATGGAAGTGGATTTGGGAGATGTCCGTATGGTGCGCGTTGCTTTCCGCTGTGCCAATCAGGGTATACACAGCCTTAGCATGCTCCTTGACCGCATCAGAAAGGGGAAGTCCGTCAATCTGCCCCAACATTTCCGGGTAAGAAACATGGAGTGGATGGTGGTGCCCAGGATCTTCATGGCTGGTATCATGGCTGTGGCGCTCAGGATGCGTGTGCCCCGAGGCATGTCCATGCTGCCCGTCGCTGTTATGGTCCATTCCATGAGCCTGGGGCAGGACTGATTCCTCAGTTTGGCCCAAGATCACCACATTCATTTTTGTGCCCCAAATGCCGCATTTCTCAGAAGGGACAGGGCTGAGCATGATTTTTTCCGGAAAAATCCCATTCATGGTATCCAGAAAGGAACGCTGCTCCGATTCAGCCAAAAGCTCAAAGAGGGCGCCCATCAGCATATCCCCTGCCGCGCCCATGTTACATTCAATAAACAGTGTTTTCATGTATGATTACCTCCTATATGATTGATCATGCTGGCCAGGTAGCCAGCTCCAAAGCCATTGTCAATATTTACCACGCTAACGCCGCTGGCGCAGGAATTCAGCATGGAAAGCAAGGCCGACAGCCCATGGAAGTTTGCTCCATAGCCCACGCTGGTGGGGACTGCGATTACTGGGCAGTCGCTGAGCCCGCCGATGACGCTTGCCAACGCGCCCTCCATCCCGGCAACGGCAACAATCACCGTTGCTTTTGAAATGCTGTCCACATGGGTCAAAAGGCGGTGGATGCCCGCTACTCCCACATCGTAAAGGCGCTCTGTGCGGTTGCCCAGCACCTCAGCCGTAAGGGCTGCCTCTTCTGCCACTGGGATATCGCTGGTGCCCCCGGTAGCCACTACAATTGTGCCAGAGGCAGAGTAAAATTCTTTGCGGTTTACAATCCCCACATGGGAGTGCTTATCGTAGGTGAGGGAAAAGCGTTCCGCCAGATAAGCGGCAGATTCCTCAGAGAGCCGGGTGATCAGGATATTTTCCGGGCAGTGGGACAGCAGGGAATGGAGAATGCCCTCGATCTGCCCAGCCGTCTTCCCAGCGCCGTAAATTACCTCTGGCGCCCCCTGCCGGATTGCCCGGTGGTGGTCGATTTTGGCGTAGCCTAAATCTTCAAAAGGGCTGATTTTTAATTGCTCATAAGCCGTGTGGATGTCAAGAGCCCCATCCTGCACCTGCTGCAAAACAGATAACATATGCTGCGATTCCATAGACACCTCCTGTTATATTGTGATTGCCCCAAACAAGCCTTTTTATGCAGAACGCATAAGAAGAAAGGCGGTTTTTCAGGGGCGGGTTTCCGATTTTTCTGTAAATTCAGGTTTATTTTGGATGTTTTGCATATAATAACCTCATTAAAGACTATTATAAAAGCAAATTGGCAAATAGTCAAGGCGTAGGATGGCTCTGGGAACTGCTAAGAAACTTTATGGAAAAATCAGCGGATTCGCATAATGAGCCTGACAAATTTGCGCACATTTTACGCATTGGAAAAAAGGGGGAAGATTTGACAAAACCAAGGGAAGGTGGCATAATCTACCACAAGTTCAGGAAAGAACGCAAAACCGTATAGAAAGGATGATGGCTATGAACGAGAGGATTATTAGATTGTCAGATATTGAAGAAGTGTGTGATTTCGTACGCGCTGCAGGAATGTGTGATTTTGACATTGACATTTCAGACCAGCGCGTGGTGATTGACGCAAAGTCCATCTTAGGGGTAATGGGCCTTGGAATGGAAAAGCGGCTGACTGTGAAGTATGGTGGAGAAAACCTGGGCTTTGAAGATGTGCTGAGCAAGTATACAGTAGCATAATAGGAGCAGGAAAGAATATTATTAAGGTAGGAATAGGATGGCAGAGGAGATGCTGCGTTATAGCGTGTCTCTTCTGCTTTTTTGTTATGGGGGCGATTTTTGCGGAGCAAAATTTTAAATATGCCCCGGAATTGTTGCTAGGAGCAGCTCTCAGGCTGTGAATAGTTACGAAAGGCTGTCTGGATAGAAGGTATTGGTTGTAAAATATGGGAAAGTCATGTATACTTTACCCATAAGGGGGTTTTATGGGCATATATTACGGGATGCCCCAGAGGGGATGCTTGCCAGTAATAGCTTTACAGTGCGACAGAAAGGGAAAAAGATGGAACAGGAAAGCAGGTTATCCGATCGGATTGCAGACAGCATTTTGTCCATGATTACAGTGGAAAAGCGTTTTTTGCCAGGCAGTAAGCTGCCCAATGAGAATATTCTATCAGAGGAATTAAATGTCAGCCGCACCACCTTGCGGGAGGCAATCCGGATTTTGGCTACCGGGGGCATTTTGGAAATCCGACGGGGGCGCGGGACTTTTGTACGGGATGATTTCACCCTTTCCCAGCCAGAGGAGCTGTCCCCCCTCGCATCCGCCAAAGTAAATGCCAGGGATCTATACGAAATGCGCCTGATCTTTGAGCCGGAGGCGGCCTATTATGCATCTATGCGGGCTACAGACGAAGAAATACAGCGGATTTTAGCATTGGGCAGAGAGGTGGAGGAAAGGATCCGCCAGCAAAAAGACCGCACGGACGTAGAGCAGGCATTCCACCAGTCCATTGCCAAGGCTACACACAATGAGTTTATGAAGCAGCTTATGCCTATTATTTATGAGGGCATCCATAAAGGCGTAGAGCTTTCAAATGCATACGGAGATGCCGTCCAGGCGACGCTTATAGACCACAAAATCCTTATGGGTTTCTTAGAGGCAAGAAACGCAGAAGGAGCGAGAAACGCCATGCGTATCCATATCCTCCATGCGATGGAACAGCTTTCTTTATAACCTATGTAAAAGCGTTATTTTCGTTTAAAATGCAAAAGGGGGTATGCATGGTGGAAATTGTGATTGAGATAATTGGCGAACTAATATTTGATGTACTTTTAGAAGGGCTTATAAATGTGGTTGTTTCCAGAAAAAGGCCAGCGGTTTTGCGGAGGGCATGCGCCATGGCTATTGTGGCGGCCTACCTGGCCATTGCAGGGGGATTGCTGTATTTTGCGGCTGCTGTAAAAGAAACCCTATGGCGGATCCTTTTTTTGGCTTTCCTGTTGTTGGTTACGGGGCTTTTTATCTGGCTGTGCTGGAATATTAGGAAGAGGATCACGCATTCAGAGGGATAGCGGGCAGCCAGTTCTGGCCTAGAACAGGAAGACAATGTTTTGTTGAAATGTTAAACAACTATATTGACAGCAGACAACTGATGCTATATACTGTAGATATTAAATCAAACAACCCAAAATACATGGGTGAAAAATATTTGAAAGAAAAGAGGTAACCTTAAAATGAAAAGTGACAATGTAAAAAAAGGTATGCAGCAAGCGCCCCACCGTTCCCTCTTCAACGCCTTAGGCTTTACCAAAGAGGAAATGGACAAGCCCTTAGTAGGAATCGTAAGCTCCTACAATGAAATCGTCCCCGGCCACATGAACCTGGACAAAATTGTAGACGCCGTAAAATTAGGCGTGGCCGAAGCTGGTGGCGTTCCGGTTGTATTCCCTGCCATCGCAGTCTGTGATGGCATTGCCATGGGACACACTGGCATGAAATATTCCCTGGTAACCCGTGACCTGATCGCAGATTCCACCGAATGTATGGCCCTGGCCCATCAATTCGATGCCTTAGTCATGGTTCCAAACTGCGATAAGAATGTTCCTGGGCTTTTAATGGCAGCAGCCCGCATCAATGTCCCGACTGTTTTTGTATCTGGTGGTCCCATGCTGGCAGGCCATGTGAAAGGCCGCAAAACCAGCCTGTCTTCCATGTTTGAAGCAGTTGGGTCTTATGCAGCAGGCACCATGACCGAAGAGGATGTATGCGAATTTGAAGAAAAAGCATGCCCCACCTGCGGTTCCTGTTCTGGCATGTACACTGCTAATTCCATGAACTGCCTGACCGAGGCATTGGGCATGGGGCTGAAAGGAAACGGCACGATTCCAGCCGTATATTCTGACCGCCTCCGCCTTGCTAAGCATGCAGGCATGGCTGTGATGGAAATGCTGCGCCAGAATATCTGCCCCAGGGACATCATTACAAAAGACGCCGTTTTAAATGCATTAACTGTAGATATGGCGCTGGGCTGCTCCACCAACAGCATGCTGCACCTGCCGGCTATTGCCCATGAGATCGGATTTGACTTTGATATTGGCTTTGCCAATGAGATTAGCGAAAAGACGCCAAACCTCTGCCATTTAGCCCCAGCAGGCCCCACTTATATGGAAGACCTGAACGAGGCCGGCGGCGTATATGCCGTTATGAACCAGCTGGCAGAGCTTGGCTTGCTGAACCTGGACTGCATGACTGTGACAGGAAAGACCATTGGGGAAAATATCAAAGGATGCATGAATAAGAATCCAAAAGTCATCCGCCCTCTGGATAATCCATACAGCGTGACAGGCGGCCTTGCTGTCTTGAAGGGGAATCTGGCATTAGAAGGAAGCGTGGTAAAACGTTCCGCCGTTGCGCCAGAAATGATGGTGCATGAAGGGCCAGCCCGTGTATTTGACTGTGAAGAGGATGCTATCGAAGCCATCAAAGGCGGTAAAATCGTAGCTGGAGACGTTGTAGTGATCCGTTATGAAGGGCCAAAGGGCGGCCCAGGCATGCGCGAAATGCTGAATCCTACCTCTGCTATTGCTGGAATGGGCCTTGGCTCTACCGTTGCCCTGATTACGGACGGGCGTTTCTCCGGAGCCAGCCGGGGGGCTTCCATTGGCCATGTTTCCCCAGAGGCAGCTGTGGGGGGAACCATTGCATTGGTAGAAGAAGGGGATACCATCAAGATTAACATCCCAGAGATGAAATTAGAGCTGGATGTGCCAGAAGATGTGTTAGCCAAGAGAAGGGCAGCCTGGAAGCCAAGGGAGCCGAAGGTAACAAAAGGATACCTGGCGCGTTATGCCCAGATGGTGACTTCTGGCGCAGCAGGGGCTGTAATGAAGCGGGAGCTGTAAGAAGCCACGGCTTACAGGAAAGGGGGCATAGGATTGCCAGGGAAACGAATTGCAGTAATAGAAGATGGCAAAAGCCTTATGGGATTGTCCTGGCATAGAAACTTATGTGAATGAAAAATTCCAAGTTACATGAGCTGTCCCCTATTTGCGGTAGGGGATAGCTTTTTTCTGCCCATTTACGGTTGTTGTGATTATCCATGTTTAAGCCAGAAAATACCACCAAGCCTGTGTTATCTCACATGATATTACACAGGCAATAGTTAACCGCTAGAGTAGTACCATATGAGAGAGGCAGTCGTGGAGCGGCTGCAGGAGCAGAGGTTAGGGTTTATTAAAAGAGCAGGAGAAAAATATGTTGAGAATTGGATGCCATTTATCATCTTCTAAGGGCTTTCTTGCAATGGGGAAGGAGGCTGTCAAAATTGGGGCAAATACCTTCCAGTTTTTTACGCGCAATCCCAGAGGGGGAAATGCGAAAAAACTGGATCTTACAGATATTGAGGCATATTTAAAATATGCAAAGGAGCATGGGATTGCGCAGATCTTAGCCCATGCCCCTTATACTTTGAATGCCTGTGCCAAGGATCCGGGTTTGCGGGAATTTACTTACAATACTATGTGTGACGACCTGTCCAGGCTGTC
The DNA here is from genome assembly GCA_910575035.1 of Lachnospiraceae bacterium. Classification (GTDB taxonomy): domain Bacteria; phylum Bacillota; class Clostridia; order Lachnospirales; family Lachnospiraceae; genus Petralouisia. The sequence goes on along the minus strand of CAJTDL010000003.1, from coordinate 152,418 downwards.
CCATATTCCAGACGCCATGTATAACTTCCACCCAGGGAGCCATGTAAAGCAAGGGGCAGAAATGGGGATACAGTATATTTCAGATATGCTGAACCGTATCAATGGGCATGGGTATGCCACATGCATCCTCCTGGAAACTATGGCTGGAAAGGGCACGGAAATGGGAAGGAGTTTTGAGGAGCTGCGCAGCGTGATAGACAGGGTAGAGGACAGCAGCCGCCTGGGCGTCTGCCTGGACACCTGCCATGTGTTTGACGGAGGGTATGATATTGTCTGCCATCTGGAGAAGGTGCTTGCAGAGTTTGACGCGGTCATTGGCCTTGGCAGGCTGAAGGCTGTGCATTTGAACGACAGCAAGAATGATTTGGGCAGCCACAAAGACCGCCATGAAAAGATTGGGGAAGGGAAGATTGGGTTAGGGGCTTTTCATGCAATTGTCAGCCACCCCAGCTTAAAGCCGCTTCCGTTCTTCTTAGAAACGCCCAATGGCTTGGACGGGTATCAGAGGGAGATTGCGCTGCTGCGGGGGTTCTGATTAAGCGGCAGGACAGGAAGGGCTCTTTTGAGCCAATAGAAAATTAGGAAAAATCAGGTCTGTTTATTTGTGGGAATCTATGGTACAATCTTTTTAAACAAGTTCGGAAAAAGTTTGAGAGGAGACAGGTATGATGGATGAAAAGTATATGGCACATCTGAAGTATGTAAAGGATTATCTGACCAAAAACCATGGAATGGGATCCCCCAACCCCCTGCACCCATTCCGCTCCCGTTTCCAGCATTCCATCCGGGTGCTGCACTGGTGCTTCCGGTTGGCGGAAGGAATGGATGGGATTAATAAAGAAGCGCTGTATATGGCAGCTATTTTTCATGACGTAGGGTATGCGGATCAGGATAATGAGCGCCATGCCATGCGCAGCGGCAGGATTTTCCATGAATATGCAGTGGAGCAAAATATGGATTCCATTTTCCGGGACAAGGTGGAACATTTAATCTATGCCCATTCCAATAAAAAATTGCTAAAGGGGGCAGAGATTGACATGGAACTGACCCTGCTGCTGGAGGCAGACCTGATGGATGAGGAAGGCGCCATGGGCGTGGTATGGGACTGCATGGCCCTGGGGAATGTGCATGCCAACAGCTATGCGAAGGCATATTATCACATTATGGAAAATTCCAATAAAGAGGAGCCAAATCCAATGGTGACGGAGAAGGCAAGGGCTTACTGGGATGAGAAAAAGAAAATCGTTGCCAAATTCGCAGAGCTTCTGGCAGATGACCTGATGATCGGGAGCCCATATTTTGATATTTAAGGCAGGCGTCATTTATAATCAGCATAGAAGGTAACAGAGCTATTGGAAGCTCCCCATGGTCCTGGACAATACTTGTCAAGGTTTATTAAAAGGTTACATAACAAAAGCTATCTTCTATGGCTGTAACATAGGATAGCTTTTTCTATATATTATAAGCAAATAAAAGGCAGAGGCGTAGAAGCTTCTGCTTTTATTTGTCCGTTTTTCTACATATCTGGCAATGCATATTCGGTATAGAAGGTATTGATTTTGGTGAAAATGTAGATATATATAAAAGGATGCAACATTTTGCGCTAAAATGTTACATCCTTTTTACACATTATATATCGTACCAATCGAAAAATACTTAACAGGCAAAATGAAATTTCTTGAAAATTTTCATTTTATCCCTGAATTGCTTCTTTCTTCTGAGTAATATTCTCATCTTAATTCTGAATGATATTCTCACAAATTGCGCAGCTTGCGCCCCCGCTTCCTTAAGTTGCTAAATGCCAGCAGCACCCGTCTGGCAGCAGCCTAAGATGGGCACAGAAAAGCGCAGTGGGTTTCTGGCTTATACATATGGACTATAGGTTCACATCCAGGAATACCTGGTCTTTGTCATCCTGGTCAATCCCCAAATACCGTTTTGTGATCCGGAAGGAGGAATGGTTAAAAATATTCATCAGGATAATAGGCGGCACGCCTGCTTTCCAGGCATGGTAGCCAAAAGTCTTACGCAGGCAGTGGCAGCTGAGCTCCATCTCAAATTTCAGATCATGGCCTGCATTTTTCAGTATGCGGAAGGCCTGCTGGCGGCTTAAGTGGGCTGTTTGCCTCTTTCCAGGAAAGATTAGCGTGCTGGAAGTTATCTCAGGGAGGGAAGCTTTGTAAAGGGCCAGCGCCTCTGTGGCATTCTTGTTCAGGGCATTCTGTGTCTGCTTTTTAGTCTTTTTTTCCACAACGGTAATGTGCCTCAGGAAATGCCCCTCTTCAAAATCATAGACATTTCCCCAGGTCAGCTCCAGCAGATCGCCGATACGCAGGGCGGAATTGATGCCAAGGCATACCATGGCATAGTTGCGCATGTTGGGTTTGGTATAAAGAAAATAGTTTTTAAGAGCCGCAATATCCTCTGTCTTGCGGATAGGTTGAGTTGTACTCATGTGAAACCTCCTGTTTTGTCAGACGTATTTTTAGTTACAGCTGCCCAGGTTCCAAACCCGGGAGCCGGTTTTGTGCAAAATGCCGAACCGGCTATACAACATTTTAGCGCAGAATGTTGCATCTGGCACATTCATTTGGATATGGAGTTGGGAACAAGGAGGTTTTTATGCTGAAATTAACAGTAAAGGCAGGCGAGTACCTGCTGGTAGGGGAGAATGTGAAAGTAGTATTCACGGGAGGAAGCGCGAATAACATGCACGTCCTGGTGGATGCGCCAAAGTCTATGAATATTGTTAGGAGCACGGCGCTGGAGAAGTATGGAATGGCAGCAGATCCGGGGAATGAGGTGAAGCACCACAGGGATCGGAAGATTTCGCCGGAAGCCCAGGAAAAGATTAAGGCGATTCTGATGGAAGAGAGGAAGAAAGCCAGGAGGGAAGAGGCGGCAAGGAATAATCCATTGAGAAGGTATGGTGGGTGAAGTATGGGGATTTAGTGAAATAAGAGGGGGATGGAGTTGGTAATAATGTGGGAATGCCTAGGGTTCCTGCTTATTATATAAAATGGCTGATTCAGGTAATGGACGGTCAATAGAAATAGCTAGTCTGCGCGACAGATATGCTGCGTGGATGGGAATGAAATATGTGCGCAAACGGATTTGCGGCAGGGTTGCCGAATCAAAGATAAGCGGCAACGGTTGGCTTGCCAGAAGTAAAGCCATAAAAAGGCAGGCATATCAAAAACAAGGAGGAAAAATATTATGGCAATGGTAGTACAACACAATCTTACGGCAATAAATTCTAACCGCCAGTTAGGAGTTATCACAAGTTCACAGGCAAAATCAGCAGAAAAATTATCGTCTGGTTACAGAATTAATCGTGCTGGAGATGATGCAGCAGGGCTTAAGATTTCTGAGAAGATGAGAAGTCAGATTCGTGGCTTGGATAAAGCTTCTTCTAATGCTCAGGATGGTATTTCATTAATCCAGACGGCAGAAGGTGCGCTGAACGAGGCTCATAGTATTCTGCAGAGGATGAATGAGTTGGCGGTACAGGGTGCTAATGATACGAATGAGGGGATTGACCGTGATGCTATTAATCAGGAGTTGGATCAGCTGACACAGGAATTAGACAGAATTTCCACTACAACTCAGTTTAATAAACAGAATCTGTTGGATGGGAGTTTCCAAGATAAAAATCTTCATGTTGGTGCCAATGCAAATCAGAAAATCCAGATTAGTATTGGAAATATGGATGCAAAAACTCTGGGTCTAAAGTCTATTACAAAAACTATTAGCTATGATAAGCAAAAGGGAAATAAGCCTACTACCATCAAATATGAAGGGATGGTGGTTAGTTACAAGTCTGCTTATGCTTCAAAGAAATCTGCACTTACAGCAGCTAGATTATCTTTGGCAAAGAAAATTACTGCAAAATATAAGTCTGGTTTGTATACAAAGCAGTTTGATAAAGATACAGGCAGTGCGTTTTATGTTGGTTTAAAAGATGGAAAGCGTTATGTATCAATAAAAGCCGTAATTACTGCAGATAGAGCAAATGCTTTAACAGAAATGAGAGCGGCATTGTCAGCTGATTTTGGGAAGTATGTAATGGTTACTGCAACATCGGCGAAGTCAGCACTTTCTACTTATAAAGTATCGGGACAACAAGTGGCAGTGGACAATTATGCGGTTGCAAATGATTCTATAACTGCAATCCAGGAGGCAATTAATAGAATTTCAACACAACGATCTGCATTAGGGGCAATACAGAATAGATTAGAGCATACAGTTGCCAATCTTGATAATGTGTCAGAAAACACACAGGCAGCAGAGTCTCGTATTCGTGATACAGATATGGCTTCTGAAATGGTTGAGTATAGTAAGAATAATATTCTGGCATAGGCTGGACAATCTATGCTTGCACAAGCAAATCAAGCTACACAAGGTGTATTATCATTATTGCAGTAATGGACAGAAGGTATATTTGTCAAAAGTGTAATAGAGCAGGGGGTGCGGGTAGCCGTACTCCCTTTCTTTTATATTTGTTATATGATGGGCGAGGTGTATATGGAAGAGAAGTCAGAGCAAATTCGTGCTATAATTGACACTATTTGTGGAGGATATTACATTTATAAGGATGAAGATGTGATTGGGAAGGCAAAAAAGGTTACTGGGAAGATTCGGGAATATTGCAGTTTTTTTCTTCAGGGAAATGTTTTTGGTATGGAAGCTAGGGAATATGATGGGTTATGCAATTATGTGATACAGGTATTAGAAGATTTTTTGGAGGCAATGAAGCAAGAAGATACAGTTCTGATGCTGGATACCTTGGATTATGGGCTGAGGGAGCTTGTGGATATTTATAAAGAAAATGATGGGATGGCGACATGAAAGAGATCTATTTTGAAAAAAATCTTAAAGCTATGGAAAAATGGTATCCGAATTTTGCGAATATGATTAGAAATGAGGAATATGAGGTAGATAACACAAAAGTATGGACAGAACAATCGTGGGATGGGGAGATGATTTTTCGCATTGAAGTCGAAGGGAAGCAACTATATCTTGAGGGAAGACGTAATGCTATGGAACCAGTGAAGATGTGGCAAGAGAGAATAGGGGAAATCCATAAATATGCACCAGTGTTTTTATTTGGAATTGGTAATGGTGCATATTTAAAGTCTGTGATACACAACTCGCCTAAGGAGGCTAATATTGTAGTATATGAGCCATCTATGGCAATTTTTTTGGCAACGTTGAGAAAAATTGATTTGTCAGAAGAAATTAAAGATAGACCTATAGCCTTTGTGGTAGAAGGATTGAATGGCACAGAATTTATTCCAGTAATAAGAGGTGTTTTGACACTTGAGACATTGGAATTTTTTATTGAGGAAATTCATCCAAATTATAAGATTGCATTTTTAAATAAATTAACTGAAAGGATTAAAGAATTATCAAGATATACAGATAATTTCTTTGTAAGTTTCCACACTAGAAGGCTGTTACAAGAACATGTAGCTCAGAATGTTTTGTATAATTTGCCTTATGTAGCAGAGGGGTATAATACAATGCAGTTATCAAAAGTTATACCTAATAAAGGTGCAGCAGTACTGGTGTCGGCAGGTCCTTCTCTAGATAAAAATATAGAGGAACTTAGAAGGGCAAAAAATCATTTGTTCATTATAGCTGTTGATACAGCAGTAAAACCTCTTCTGAAAAGAGGGATTTCTCCAGATGTGTTTATCACATTAGATGGAAGGAAGCCACTAGATTTACTAGATGGAGCATTTCAGTTATCTGTAATTTCTAATTCTGTGGCAAGGTATGAGTTGTTAGATAGGCAAAAAGGAAAGAAAATTTTCTTTTTTGATGGGTATCAGTTACCACTAGATTTATATATTGAGAATGGTGGAATATTGCCAGCGGTAGCTATTGGAGGGTCAGTAGCTTGTAGTGGATTTTCTCTGTTGTATAAGATGGGATTTGAAACAGTAATCCTTGTTGGACAAGATTTGGCATATACAGATAATAAATCTCATGCAGATGGAACATTTAAGGAGAAAATGCCAGAAGAGAACACGGATCATATGATTCGGGTAAAAGGGAATTATCAAGATACTGTTCCTACTTTAACTAATTTAAAAATATATTTAGAGTGGTTTGTAGATTATATTAAAGGTGCTAAGCAGCATGGGAAATTTCGGGTAATCAATGCTACTGAAGGTGGTGCTTATATTGAAGGTACAGAGCTTATGACATTAAAGGATGCTTTCGATGAATATATAGGGGAAGAAACAGATTTTTCAAGCTTGATAGAGAATATGGAATCGGCTTTTACAGAAAAAGAAAAAGATAAAGCTTATGATTATCTTAAGAAGGTTCCAAAGCAGTTTGCTGAGATCCAGAAGTTGGCACAACAACTAAAAGAAGAATACGAAAAAATAGAAAAAATTGGGAAATCTCAAAACAGAACTTCAAAAAGCTATGAGGAAGTTTTAGAAAAAGTAAAAGAACTTACAGATCAATGTCACGGATATTCTGGATATCAGCTAATTGAAGAAACATTAGGAACAGCGGAATATATCTTGCAGACCGAGTTTTTTTATGGGAAAGAAGATATGGAGATAGAGGATGAGATTCAACAAACGGCAAATCATGGAGTTATGTATAGTGAGATTTTGTTAGATTGTGCAAAACTGATGCATGATTTGTCCCAGGAAATGCTTAAACGGGCAGAAAGAATACGTATAGGAGAGGATATATGTTGAATAATAAAACCATACTAATTACTGGGGGCACAGGCTCTTTTGGGAATGCCTTTACTACATATGTGCTGGAGCATTATAGCCCTAAAAAGATTATCATTTATTCCCGGGATGAATACAAGCAGTTTTTGATGGCCAATAAATATAAAGAATATCAGGGTACGCTTCGCTTCTTCCTTGGGGATGTTCGTGATAAGGACAGGATGTACCGTGCGTTGAATGGCGTGGACTATGTGGTTCATGCGGCGGCATTAAAGCAGGTGCCTGCCTGTGAATATAACCCGATGGAAGCGGTAAAAACCAATATAGATGGGGCGATGAATATCGTTGATGCTGCATTGGACTGCGGCGTAAAGCGGGTAGTGGCGTTGTCCACAGACAAGGCAGTAAATCCCGTAAACTTATATGGGGGAACGAAGTTGGTTTCTGATAAGCTGTTTATAGCGGCTAATGCTTATGCAGGCGAGAAAGATGTATGCTTTTCCATTGTACGCTATGGAAATGTGGCAGGCAGCCGTGGATCCGTAATACCTTTTTTCCAGAATATCGTGGCAAATGGAGGGAAAGAATTGCCCATTACAGATTATAGGATGACCCGTTTTTGGATTAGCTTGGAACAAGGGGTGGAACTTGTTCTTAAGGCCTTGCAGGAAGCCCGGGGAGGGGAGACTTTTATTTCTAAGATTCCATCATTTCGGATAACAGATTTGGCGCAGGCGATTTTGCCAGGATGCGAAATGCCAGAAGTTGGGATTAGGGAAGGAGAGAAACTCCACGAAATTATGATAACAAGAGAAGATTCTGCCATGACCTATGAATATGAAAGGCATTATATTGTTTATCCCCATTATAGTTGGTGGGATAGCGGGCGGATTCTGCCTGGGGGTTCAAAGGTAAGGGATGAATTTGAATATAGTTCAGGAACAAATACGAAATGGCTGGATAAAGAACAGCTGAAGCAACTATTGGAAGAAGAAAAATGAAAGCATGTATAGCAGTAAAAGATTAGGCCGTTGTATATTTGAAACAAAGCAGGAGGATAAAAATGGAATATAAAACAGAACAAGAAGCATTTTGGAGTGGGGAGTTTGGGGATAGCTATGCAGAAAGAAATGCATGCACAACAGAATTTTTGGCATCTACAGTAAGTTTTTTTTCAAAGATTTTAGGCAGGACTGCAGGGATAGAAAATATGATTGAGTTTGGGGCCAATGTGGGGATTAATTTAAAGGCAATCAAAATGTTACTCCCCAATATTCAGGCAGCAGCGATTGAGATTAATCATAAAGCAGCATCAAAGTTGAAAGAAGATACTTTTTTTAATAGAAACCTAAACGTGTTCGAAGAATCCATTCTGGAATTTCAGCCAAAAGAGGCTTATGATTTGGTATTGATTGCAGGTGTCCTGATTCACATCAATCCAGATGAGCTGCAAAGTGTATATGAAAAGCTGTATGTATCTTCCAGGAAGTACATTTGCATTTCAGAATACTATAATCCAACACCTGTAGAGGTTAGATACAGGGGACATGCCAGGAGGCTTTTTAAAAGGGATTTCGCTGGGGAATTTTTGGATAAATACCCAGACTGTAAATTGGTGGATTATGGGTTTCAGTACCACAGGGATTATAATTTCCCAAAGGATGATGCAACCTGGTTTCTGATAGAGAGAACAGTACCATAGGAAATAGGGAAAACGGACAGGGTGCACAGAATAGAGGAAGTAAAAATAGAAAGGCAGAGGAAAATGTAAGGGGATAGGACGTATGGAAAAGGAAAAAGCAATTGCGATTATTACAGCCCGGGGCGGCAGCAAGCGGATACCTAAAAAAAATATCAAAGAGTTTTGTGGCAAGCCAATCATTGCTTATTCTATAGGGGCAGCGATAAAGTCAGATCTGTTTTCAGAGGTGATGGTGTCTACAGATAGTGAGGAAATTGCTGGGATTGCGATGCAGTATGGCGCAAATGTCCCATTTTTTCGTAGTGAAAAGGCATCGGATGATTATGCAACCACATCGGATGTGCTGTTGGAGGTTTTAGGTGAATACCAGAAGCGGGGCCGTGAATTTGAGGCAATGGCATATTTATATCCAACAGCTCCTTTTGTGACGGCAGAAAAGCTGCGCCAGGCAATGGAGGTTTTCCAGAAAGAGATATGTTATGAGGTTCTTCCAGTGGTAAAGTTTTCCTTTCCGCCACAGAGGGCATATCAAATTGTGGATGGACGGTATTTGCGGTATAAGTGGGAAGAACATAGCCAGAGCCGATCACAGGATCTGGAAGCATTCTACCATGATGTTGGGCAGTTTGGCATTTTTGATGTGGGATATTTTCAGCAGCAGAAAGGAAAGGTGAGGGAAAAGGTATTTCCATTCATTGTAAGTGAGTTAGAGGTACAAGATATTGACAATGAATCTGATTGGGAGATTGCGGAAATAAAATACCAGCTTATACGGAAATTTAGGGAAAGAATGGATAAAAGTGGAGATATATCCGAATGTCACATTGGGAACAGAGGCTGAAATGGTGGAAGCATTGCAGATAGGGATTTTGGATGCAGGGACTTTTGGAAGGCATTCTGCCATAGACAGCCGTTTAGATGTTTTGAATCTGCCATTTCTTGAAGAAAGGGTTATACAGCTTATTAGCAGATATTATGATGATGCTGGGTTACGGTTGAATCGGTCACAGAAGATGCAGGCGTTTATTGATGGATTTGGCGCAAGGCGAGTAGCGGAAAAGATTGTGGGGCTTTGAAATTGGAGGATAGGATAGATACTTTGAGCAGCGATATAGGGAATGGATACAGATGTGAAATTGCTAAAGGAGAACATGCATATTTAAGGAAGGCAGAATGGAAAGACCTGGATACACTCTTTGCTTGGGCAAATGATAGGGAGGTTCGGAAAAATTCTTTTTTTACGGAACCTATTACGTATGAAGAACATAAAGTATGGTTCGGGAAAGTCTGGAAGGAAGAAGGTGTGCAGATATACATATTTTGTGAAAGAGGTCTTGAAAAAGGAATGTTGCGTTTAGAGTTTGGCAGTGATGAAGTTGTTATCCATTATAGTATTGCAAAGGGATATCGGAATATGGGAAAAGGGCAAAGGTTGATTTTACTTGCAGAACAGGAGATTTGCAATCAATTTCAGAACAGGGAAAAAAGTGGGATTGTTCTAATAAATGCGTATGTAAAAAAAGAAAACATTGCATCAAATCATATTTTTCAAAAAATGGGATATAAGAAGCAGGGAGAAAAATTTATGAAGAAATTAGTTATAAAAAGTGATTCCGAGAAGAATATGGATGCTAAAATCTAATTTTTGAAGATATTCCTACTTCTGTTTCGTTAGATAAATATAGATAGTAGTTTACAGATTCTATAAAGCATGCCCATAGAAATGGGAAACGGAAAAGAAGGAGGAATGTATGCATGAAGAGCAATAAATTTTTAACAGCCATTTTAGTGGCTGCCATTTTGTCAGGGGTTTTGTGTTCGGGGATCATTATTGCCACAGGAATCCGAAGGGGGGTGGAAATTTCTGCCAATTCGTCTTCTGTCAAACGGGAGAAGTATCCGCAGGCGCATCAGTTAGAGAAAACGGAGCTTGCCGAATTTTCGGAAATTTCCATTCAGCTGGATTACAGCAATGTGGCGATTATCCCATCGGATGGATACTATCTGGAATATCGGCTGGACGGGGCCAATAATGAGCCTGAATATAAGGTATCCGATGGGAAGTTTCAGTTTCAGGAAGGGGATGCCCAGCAGAAATATCAGATTTCCTTCCAGTTGTTTGGGGACCAGGAAAAGCAGGAGCCATTTTATCTAAATCTGTATGTGCCAGAGGAAAAGGCCTTTGATTTGTTGGCAGTGGAGCTGGAAAGCGGAAATTTTGAGTTTGAAAGCCTGAATGTAAAAAAAGCAAATCTTTCCCTGGATTATGGGAACCTGAAATTTGACAAATTTACAGGAGGGGATTTTACCATCGAAGCAGAATCGGGGAATTTGGAAATGGGGGATGTGGACTGCGGCAGCCTGCAGATTAAGGCTGATTATGGGAATGTCACAGGCGGTACGTTTACGGTTTCCAATCAGGCGGATTTGAAGCTGGAATCTGGGAATTTGGAGCTTTCTAAGCTGTCAGCAGGGAATTTTAAGCTGTCCAATGAATATGGGGGCTGCACTGTGGATGAATTTCAAGTGAAAAACAGCCATATTTCCATGGATTCTGGTAATCTGAAGCTTAGGGGAGCGGCGTTGGAAAATCTGGAGGTTGATTCAGAGTATGGGAACATAGATCTGGCGCTGGCGGAGGATGTCGGCAATTACAACATTGATGTGGAGGCAGAGTATGGAACCCTGAATATAGAGGGGAAGAATATAGCGGAGAATGAAGATGGCGTCATTTCCTATATAGAGTATGACAAGGAAAAGAAAAATAATATCCAAATCTGTTGTGAGGATGGGAATGTAACCATAAAGTAAGCATCTGGCGAAGCGGGGCAGGCTCCCCTTAGAATAGCTGTGCTAAAATACCCTAACGGGAATTAGCACAGCTGTTTATTCTTAATCATATTTAATATCAAGCACTTTCTTCATATGCTCAATTGGCATTTTTTTCCCAGTCCACATCTCAAATGCGGCTGCGCCCTGGAACAGGATCATCCCCATGCCGTTCATAGTCTTGCATCCCACTTCCTTTGCCATTTTAAGCATGGCCGTCTCGCTTGGGGAATACACTACATCGGTCACAATCAGGTCCGGGCGGAAGAAGGATTTGTCTGGGATATAAGTCTGCCCTTCCAAAGGCTTCATACCCATGCCTGTCGCGTTCGTAAATAAATAAGAATCTGCGATTTCCTCCTTTAGCTTATCTAAATCTGCCAGGTCATACAATGCCACCTTGCATTCTGTGCGCTCATTGATCTTTTGTATGGTGGCCTCCGCATTTTTCCAGAATTTGTCCTTAATATTGAAGATAGACATCTCTGCCACCCCATCCAGGGCAGCCTGGACTTGGATTGCCGTAGCTGCGCCGCCGGATCCGACAATGGTCATTTTCTTGCCAAGTACGTCAATATTGTTGTCCTTTAGGGACTGCATATACCCAATGCCATCTGTGTTGTGCCCTGTCAGCACGCCATTGTCATTTACAATGGTATTGACTGCGCCGCAGAGCTCTGCTGCTGGTGACAGGCGGTCCAAATATTGGATTACGGCTGCCTTGTTCGGCATGGATATGTTGGCTCCCGCCATGCGCAATGCCCGAAGCCCTTTGATTGAGTCCTCTAAGGCGTCGTTGTCTACTTCAAAGGCAAGGTATGCATAGTCTAGACCCAGATATGCAAATGCTTCATTGTGCATTGTAGGGGAGCTGGAGTGCCTGATCGGATAAGCCATCAATCCTATTAGCTCTGTATGTCCTGTGATTCTTTCTGCCATGTCCTTTTCCTTCTTTCGGTTTTTATTTTTCATGGGCTTCATGCCCTTATATCTTTTTACAGTATCTTCCGCCCCATTATATAACACCTTTTTTTATTTTTCAATAGCGAAATTTGTGTATTGCCTGGCATGGCATCTTATGTTATCTTTTTGGTGGGCATTGGATAGCAAAAAGAGTATTTCAATATAAATGTGCAGCTGCATTTGCACAGCATTCCAGGAGGTATTTTTATGAAGCCAGTTGTAGTGAGAGGCATAAAAATCGGGGAAGGAATTCCCAAAATCTGCGTGCCTATCGTAGGCGCCACAAAAGAGGAAATCATCCATGAGGCGAGGGCATTTGGCTCTATCCCGGCAGATGTGGCGGAATGGCGCGCAGATTGGTTTGAGCATGCGTTTGAAATTGAGGAAGTGAAGGAGGTGCTGGCCGGATTACGGGACGCATTAGGGGAAACGCCGATCCTGTTTACATTCCGTACGTCAAAGGAAGGCGGGGAAAAGGCGGTTGGGCCGGCAGCTTATGCAGAATTAAATAAGGCCGCTGCTGCTACAGGGTATGTGGACCTGGTGGATGTGGAAGCTTTTACCGGGGATACGCCCGTAAGGGACATCATTGAGTCGGTACATAAATATGGCGTAAAGGCTGTGGCCTCGAACCATGATTTTAACAAGACGCCCCCAAAGGATGATATGATAGGAAGGCTGTGCAGGATGCAGGCGCTGGGGGCAGATATCTGCAAAATTGCGGTGATGCCGCAAAGCAGGGCAGATGTGCTGGAACTCCTTTTGGCAACAGAGGAAATGAACCGCATACATGCAGACCGCCCAATTATTACCATGTCTATGGCAGGCACAGGGGGAATCAGCCGCCTTTGCGGAGAGGTGTTTGGATCGGCGATGACCTTCGGGGCTGCCCAAAAAGCTTCTGCCCCAGGACAGATGGAGGTAGGGGATTTGGCGCAAGTACTGAGGCTGCTCCATAAAAGCTTCCATCCGTTTTTATGAAAAATTCCTTGTATTTTTTTGAATCATAAGTTATCATGGAAGAGTGGATATTTTGACTGCAGTTGCAGGAAAACATATGGCTTATGTGGCTATTGGTTCTGTTTCGGCAGACAGCAGGCAGCAAATGGTAACCGAAACAGGCATTTTATGGAAAGTTCCCGTTACTTTTCATGGTTCACAGAATGCGCTAGGCGGCGCATTCCGTGAGAACATGATTCAGGAGTGAGGGGCGGTTTTTGCGTAGCAAAACTTTAAATATCGCCCCGAAGTGTTGCGATGAGCGGCTCCGGGCCGTGAATAGTAACAAGTTCCCTGATTGGCAGCAGCGGAATTTCCCATGCTCTATATTAAAATGGGGGAAGTTACAGATTAGTAGGGCGTAACAAACACTAAATCAGATAATCTTAGGCGGAGGTTAAAGTATGTACCCAATCGTGAAGAAGAAAAAACTGGCAGATAAGATTTTCCTTATGGATGTCAAAGCGCCCCGCGTGGCGAAGTCCTGCCTGCCTGGACAGTTTGTAATCGTGAAGATGGATGAGGCTGGGGAACGGATCCCATTGACCATTTGCGATTATGACAAAGAGGCAGGGACAGTTACCATCGTATTCCAGATAGTAGGGGCATCTACCCAGAGGATGGAAACCTTAGAGGAAGGGGATGCGTTCCAGGATTTTGTAGGGCCTTTGGGGCGCCCATCTGAATTGACAGAGACGCCCATTGAGGAGCTGAAGCAGAAAAAAATTGTGTTTATCGCTGGCGGCGTGGGCACTGCCCCAGTATATCCCCAGGTAAAATGGCTCCATGAGCAGGGAGTGCCCTGTGACGTGATTATGGGCTCTAAGACCAGGGATCTGCTGATTTTGGCAGACGAGATGGAAAAGGTAGCCGGGAACCTCTATGTGACAACAGACGATGGCAGCTATGGCTTCCATGGCATGGGTACCAACCAGTTAGAGGCATTGGTAGGGGAAGGGAAATCTTATGACCTTTGCATTGCCATTGGCCCCATGATTATGATGAAATTTGTCTGTCTGCTCACCAAGAAGCTGGAGATTCCCACAGTTGTTTCCCTGAACCCGATTATGGTAGATGGAACCGGAATGTGCGGCGCCTGCCGTGTGACCGTAGGGGACAAGGTAAAGTTTGCTTGTGTGGACGGGCCGGAATTTGACGGCCATCTGGTAGATTTTGACCAGGCGATGAAACGCCAGCTGATGTATAAGACAGAAGAGGGAAGGAGTCTGTTAAAGCTCCAGGAGGGGGATAGCCACCATGGAGGATGCGGACAGTGCGGAGGTGACAAATAATGGATATGATGAAGAAAGTGCCAGTTAGGGAACAGGAGCCCCAGGCCCGTGCCAAGAATTTCGATGAGGTATGCCTGGGTTATAATAAAGAAGAAGCAATGGAAGAGGCTAAGAGGTGCCTGAACTGCAAGAATGCCCAGTGCATCAAGGGCTGCCCGGTATCCATTGACATTCCGGGATTCGTTTCCCAGATCAAGGAAGGGCAGTTGGAAGAGGCATACCAGACACTCAGCAAATCCAGCGCGCTACCAGCTGTATGCGGGCGTGTGTGCCCACAGGAAAGCCAGTGCGAAGGAAAATGCATCCGCGGCATCAAGGGCGAGCCGGTATCCATTGGCAAGTTAGAGCGTTTCGCGGCAGACTGGGCAAGGGAGAACAACATTAAGCCGCAGCCGGCCACAGAGCAAAAGCCCCATAAGGTAGCTGTAATTGGTTCTGGCCCTGCAGGATTGACCTGTGCGGGGGATTTGGCAAAGATGGGCTATGATGTGACTATCTTCGAGGCGCTTCATGAGCCAGGCGGCGTATTGATTTACGGTATCCCGGAGTTCCGTCTGCCAAAGAGCGAGGTAGTGGCAAAGGAAATCGAGAACGTGAAGTCCCTTGGCGTTAAAATTGAGACAAATGTTGTAATCGGCAAGGCTGGCACCATCGATGAATTGATGGAAGAAGAAGGCTTCGAAGCTGTATTTATCGGCTCTGGCGCAGGGCTTCCCAAATTTATGGGCATTCCGGGAGAGCAAGCAAACGGCGTATTTTCCGCCAATGAGTTCCTGACCAGGAATAACCTGATGAAAGCCTTTAAGGAAGAGTATGACACCCCGATCATGAAGGGCAAGAAGGTTGCTGTGGTAGGCGGCGGGAACGTAGCCATGGATGCAGCCAGGACAGCATTGCGCTTGGGGGCGGAAGTACATATCGTATACCGCAGAAGTGAATCCGAGCTTCCAGCCCGTGTGGAAGAGGTGCATCATGCCAAAGAGGAAGGCATTATTTTCGACCTGCTGACAAACCCCAAGGAGATCTTAGTGGACGAAAATGGCTGGGTAAAAGGCATGACCTGCATCCGCATGGAATTAGGAGAGCCGGATGAATCTGGCAGGAGACGGCCAGTGGAAATGCCGGGGTCTGAATTTAGCCTGGAGCTGGATACGGTAATCATGTCCCTGGGCACATCCCCTAACCCATTGATCTCATCCACCACGAAGGGGCTGGATGTGAACCGCTGGCAGTGCATTGTGGCAGAAGAGGAAAATGGCGCTACCAGCAAGCCAGGCGTATTTGCAGGCGGGGACGCTGTAACAGGCGCTGCAACCGTAATCCTGGCAATGGGTGCAGGCAAGGCTGCTGCAAAGGGAATTGACGAATACCTTTCAGGGAAATAAATAGGATTTCTGCTGCCAGAGGCATATTTTTGGGAGCAGGCCATGAATAGTAACCAGCCGTTGCCACGGAGCGGCGGCTGGTTTTATGAAAGCCTGTTGACAAAATGGGGCAATATGATATAATTTTGGGTAGTTGGAGAACAGATCATGTTCAGGGCTGCAAAAAAACATGGGTTTTTATTTCAGAGAGAATGTCCTGGATGTGTTTTTTTTATATTGATTCCGGGAGGACGTGTTTGTTATTTCATGAACCATACAGCAAGAGGAAGGCTTTGGATTAAGTCCGTATAATTAAGGGATATCCCTGACAGAAGAAAGGCATGGAAAATATAGGGTAAGGGATGGGCTTGCCACAGTATGCGGTTATTGAATAACAAAATGGAATGTTATTTTTAATGGCCATGATTAAATCTAGTATTATTTGAAATAAGGAGCATATACATGGAGAAAATATTAATTATTGATGACAGCGTTGTGCAGTCCAGGCGTTTAAAGGATATTTTAAGCGATAAGTATGAGGTTACCCTTGCCCATACGGCAAGTGATGGGCTTGCCCTTGCCAAGACAGGGGATTATGCCCTGTTCCTTCTGGATGTCATTATGCCGGACATGGATGGCTTTACATTGCTGAAAAAACTGCAGGAGGAACTGGCCACAGAGCATATCCCAGTGATTATGATTACCAGCCTTTCAGATATACATAGTGAGGAGCACGGGCTTTTATTAGGGGCAGTGGATTATATTGTCAAGCCCTTTAATGCAGTGATTGTCAAGGCACGGGTGAACACCCATGTGAAGCAGCATCAATATCGGATGCAGATTGAGCGGCAGGTCTTGAAGGATGAGCTGACCCAGGTGGCGAACCGAAGGCATTATAACCAATGCAGCATTACAAGGTGGCAGGAGGCAATCCGGTTAAAGACTTCTTTTTCCGTCTGTATGTTTGACATTGATAAATTCAAAGTATATAACGACACCTACGGGCATTTGGCTGGGGACCAGGTTCTTACAATGGTAGCGCAGACAGTCAATTCCCACCTGCAGCGGAGTACGGATTTTTTTGCCCGGTATGGGGGAGAGGAATTTGTGGCGGTTGTCCTGGGCGGAGAGTCCCAGAAAGTCTTCAAGCATTTTAAGATGATACGCCAGGCAGTGGAGGATCAGCATATGGAGCATAGCGGTTCAGTGTCCCCTTGGGTGACTGTCAGCATGGGCGGGATTACAGTATACCCCAAAATGGGGGATCGGTATGAAGACTACCTGAAAATGGCAGATAGTATGCTGTATGATGCCAAGAGCTATGGGCGGAATCAGGTTGTATGGGCGAATGAAAAAGGAATACAGTGGAAAGAGAGGGGCTAAGCGGTATTCAGGGGGGTGTCAGGCGCATGATAGGGATAACCATATCATGCGCTTTTTTGGGAGGGATGCGATTGTTTTGGAAAAAGTGCCAAAAAGATATTGACGGATATACCCTAAAAAAGTAAAATATCTGTTGTAATTATGGCAAAGAATGCAAAAGAAATGATAAAAGCAGGAGGAAAGTAAAATGAAAGACATTACAATATCAGATTCCATTTTATATATTGGCGCGGATGACAAGGACATTGACTTGTTCGAGAGCCAGTATGCCGTCCCTAATGGGGTATCTTATAACTCTTATGTGATCCTGGATGAGAAGGTAGCCGTTATGGATACTGTGGATGCGCGCAGGCGGGATGAATGGCTGTCAAACCTGGAGCAGGCATTGGCAGGCAGGAAGGTGGATTACCTGATCGTTTCCCATATGGAGCCGGACCATGCTGCCAATATCCAGGTACTTGCAGAGAAATACCCGGAAATGAAGGTAGTGGGCAACGCCAAGACTTTCCCTATGATCTCCCAGTTTTTTGACATAGACCTGTCTGGCCGCTCAGTTGTGGTAAAGGAAGGGGATACTTTGAGCTTGGGGAGCCATGAGCTGGCCTTTGTCATGGCGCCTATGGTGCATTGGCCGGAGGTTATGGTGTCTTATGAGAAATCAGAAAAGATCCTGTTCTCGGCAGATGGCTTTGGCAAATTTGGCGCCTTGGACACAGAAGAAGACTGGACCTGCGAAGCCAGGAGGTATTACTTCAATATCGTTGGGAAATACGGCGCACAGGTGCAGTCCCTGCTGAAGAAGGCCGCAGGGCTGGACATTGCCATGATCTGCCCGCTGCATGGCCCAATTTTAAAGGAAGATCTGGGATATTACATTGGAAAATACAATACCTGGAGCAGCTACCAGCCAGAGGATGAGGGTGTTTTGGTAGCTTATGCGTCTATCCATGGCAATACCAGGCAGGCCGCTATTCAGATGAAGGGAATCCTGGAAGCTAAGGGCGCGAAAAAGGTAGCCATTACAGACCTGTCCCGCGATGATATGGCAGAGGCGGTTGAGGATGCGTTCCGTTATAGCAAAATGGTGCTTGCCGCCGCCACTTACGATGGCGGGATCTTCCCATGCATGGAAGATTTCCTGCACCATTTAAAGAGCAAGAATTTCCAGAAGCGCACAGTCGCCCTAATGGAGAACGGCTCCTGGGCGCCTATGGCAGCCAAGGGCATGAAGGGCATTTTAGGGCAGATGAAGGAAATCGCCATCTGTGATAAAGTGGTTTCCATTAAGTCTGCCGTGAAGGGTGCGGATGTTGCAGAAATGGAGGCTCTTGCAGGGGAATTGCTGGCAAAATAAGGGTTTTGCAAAAGAATGGCATAATAGGCAATGGCATATAAATAGGAAATCGGACGCTGGGAATGGCTTTTTTCTGGCGTCCGTTTTTTTATTTAAAAAAGGCTCATGTGAAATCAGGATTTTTTTAAGATTTTGAAGACTTTTTTCCTTTGGCCTCGTTATAGTATACGAACAGATAGTGAAGAAGGCGCAAATAGAGCCGGAAAGGGTATCTTACCCATGCGGAAAGGGGGCGGATAAAATCGATAAAGAAGAATATTTTGGCTATTTGTTGGACACTTATGAGAGGTTGGTCTACTCCATCTGCTTTAAGATGACAGGGAACCAATTTGACGCAGAAGATTTAGCGCAAGAGACTTTTTTATCTGTTTATAAAAATCTTGCCACTTTTCAAAGGGATTATGAAAAGGCATGGATCTGCAAGATTGCCACGAACAAAGGGCTGGATTTCCTTAAAAGCGCCACAAGGCGCAGCGAGCCAAAGGAAGACGCTTATTTTGAAGACTTAAAGGACTGCGGCGCAAGCCCGGAAGAGGCGTATTTGCGGCGGGAATCCAAAGAGTATGTCTACACTATCTGTCAAAGTTTAAAAAGCCCCTATAAGGAAGTGGCTACTGAGCATTTTTACCGGGAAAAGACAGCGAAAGAGATTGCCAAGGAATCTGGGAAAGGGATCAAGACGGTTCAGACACAGATTTACCGGGCCAAGGCAATGATAAAGAAGCAAATGGAAGGGAGGGCGGCCAAATGACAGAAGAACGGAGCTTAGAAATCGTAAAACAGGAAGGCGGCACAGCATTGTCTGCCCATATTGACAGGGATCTTTTTTGCGGCTGGCAGGAAGGGCGGCTAAAGGAAGAGGAAGAAACAGCCTTTTTGGAGCATATTGGAGCCTGTACCTTCTGTGCGGAGAGGTTCGGGGATTGGATGGAGGAGGCTCCAATGCAGCAAAGCCCCATAGGGGATACAGGCTTGCCTGCCCCGCCCAGATATTTAAAGGAGGAAATCCAAAAAAGGGCGCACCAGCTGGACATTCAGGCAGCCAGGAGGATAAAGGAGACTTCCAGGCAGATGCAGCTGTTATTATACAGTATGAAAGTGGGGGTTGCTGTTGCCCTTTCTATCTTTTTGCTGGTGCTTACCGCCAATTTACAGAATATGGATCTGGAGCCATCCAAAGGCCGGCGTATCCAGCAGATGGAGGAATGGCACAGGGAAGCCCAGGAGCACAGGGAAAATGGGGAGCCAGAGAGCGGCCTTATCAACAGCCTGCGGCGCGGGAGCCGGGAAATCACAGGTACCCTGAATGATTTGTCCAATGGGCTGTTCCGCATGGGAATGGAAAATGAAAATAACCAGGAGGTAACAAGATGACAAAGAAGAAAAGTGGTTTTTTGACCTTTTGCTTTTCCCTAATTCCAGGAGCAGGGGAAATGTATATGGGGTTTATGAAGCAGGGGCTCAGCATTATGGCGGCGTTTTGGCTGCTGATCTTTTTGGCGGCATTTTTGAACATCGGGCCGGTGCTTTTCATACTGCCGATCCTGTGGTGCTACAGCTTTTTCAATGTGCACAATATCCGAGGGATGTCGGATGAGGAATTTTATGCGCTGGAAGATGATTATGCCTTCCATTTGAACCATATTTTCCCGCTGTCCCATAAGAGCCGGAGGCAGAACACGGTTCTGGCGTGTGCCCTGATTGTTATGGGCGTAATGGTATTGTGGAACAATATGACGAATTATCTGGAATGGCTGATACCGACGCCGCTCTATTGGGCGATTACGGAGGGCATACCGCAAGTATTTATTGGGATGCTCCTGATTGCTGCAGGGCTGTATCTGATTCGCGGAAAAAAGAGGGAACTGGATGAGGAGGACAGACAGGAGGGGATTTTGAAATGAGAGTGCGGAGAGTTGGGAGCGTTACCTGTGGGATTTTAATGATTTTCTTTGGTATTTTGTTTATGGTGCATATGTTTTACCCGCCCCTTTCCCTGGAAGTGATTATGAAGCTGTGGCCCCTGATCCTGATTTCCTTGGGAGGGGAGATGATCGCGTCGAATATACGCCAGGAGAAGGAAGGGGGAGACCAGGAAAAAGAGGCGCTGAAATATGATAAGGGGGCAATCCTTTTGGTGTTCCTGCTGGCCTGCTTTGCAGTGGGGATGGGGATACTGGAGTATTGTATGGGGTACTGGGCCCAGTATGGGGTAGTGTATTATTAAAAAATGCCATCCTGTTATGCTGCAATGCCAGCAGCAGCTATACCACTTATATGGTAATATGCCATTAAAAATGCGCATCCTGTAATACTGCAAAGGCCTGGGGATAGATGGTCACATTCCGTGTGAGGGAAGCCTTTCCAGGCGCGGGATGGCTGTTGCAATGATCTTGGCATGGTCAAATGCAAGGCCCTGGTTTTCCAGCAATTCGTAATAGGTGTCCTGCCCCAGGGGGCTTTCCAGCACCATGGGGCGCAGCAGTGCAGTGAGGCCGCCCCATTGGGAGGATGCTTCTGTGGTATCCGCCAGGCAAATTTGCAGCAGGCCATCCTGCCTTTTCCAGGAGAGGCGGAACCAGCGGGCATCCTGGGCGTCATCCCCGGCTTTGGGCCTTAGCTTATGGCGGTCCACCAGCGTGCAGTAGGCGCATGTGACGGTCCATCCGCGGATGTCGCGGTAGGGGTCGCCGAATACGCCTAAAAGGGTGGAGGACAGGCCAGACAGGCTGGTTTCCTCCTCTAATTCCCGGGCAGCGGCTTTCCAGGGCGGCTCCTGCTCATTGACAAAGCCCCCTGGAAGCGCCCATTGGCCAATGCAGGGATGGCCGCCCCTGCGTACCAGCAGGATATCATATTCCTTGCCATCCTGGCTGATCAATACCTGGTCTGCTGTTACGGAAGGTAGGGGCCAGTCCCCCCTGCGGTAAGAAGCCAAGTATTCCGCTTCCGTCAGGCCGTTTTTGTCTCTCAATTCTGTAAGTCTGTTTCTTTCTTTTGGTTCTGTCATATGGATTTCCTCCTTCTTAATTCTGCCATGCCCTTATAAAAAATATAACTTTTTGAGTTTATTTTAAATATAAGCATTGAGTTGTATGATTTAAAAAAATTGATATATAGGGAAGATTGTTACTATGATATAAGTATACATGAAAAAATTAGGGTGTCAATTGAAAAAAATGCCCTATTTCAGCGATTTTAGCCTTTGCAGAAAAGAAAAAATAAAAAATTGGACTAGCAATCCAATGCATTGAAACGAAAAATAGGATATAATATTTCAGAAGCCAAAATTGTGTTTATAGAAGGAAATAATACAGGGAACAGAAAGGAGATGGCTATGGGAATATATATCCACGAAAGCATATCAAAAGGGGTTACAAAGGAAGAATGGGGGAAAGTATATCAGGAAACCCTGACCCTGATGAAGGCATTTCCGTTTGCGGAAAGGGGGAATATCACTTACGCAGGGCGTAAGGTTGCCTGTACGGTGCCTGCACAGGAGCGGGAGGCTGTTTCTTTTCAGGGAGACAGAATGGTTGGCTGGAATACGACTGGCGACTATGATACGTTAAAAGGGGCAGAGAACTATTACATACCAAAAGATCTTGTAGGGGATGGGGCAGTGGAGGCAGAGCCATGGGATGCCATGATGGAGGCTTTGCCGGCATATTTGGATCTTAACTGGGAGGATGATATGTTTGGGCATACCTATTCCCTGTGGGATTCCAAGACTCAGGGAGAGCCCTACCATATGTATATTCTGGCCGTAGCCTGCCTGATAGAGGACAGGCTGGGGAACCAGGCGTTTACTTATGGGGACATCACCAGGGGGCAGTGCCAGAAGGCGGTGGAGCTGGCGAACCAGCATTTGGAAAAGCCTATCCGCGTTCCGGCACGGTGCGAAATGGAACGGCTGTTCCAACGCATCCAGAATCTTCCCATAGGGGATACGGAGAAGGTGTCCGCATTTGAAAAATTTTATCTTGGCGCACAGGATGAATCCTTTATTGCCTTTGAGCAGGCTCATTTTCCAAAGGAAGCCATACTGGGGCGCTGGAAAAAGCAGTTTTCCGGAAGCGGCATACAGACCGTAGGCTTCTCGCGGGATTTGAAGAAATACCTGTCCTTAGGGCTTGGCCTGGAGGAGTTATGCGGTATTGTGGAACTGGAGGATTCAGAAGGGAAGCCCCAATACGAGGCTTTTTTAAAGGCGGTCATGGACTCTAAGCTCCACTTGCAGGAAAAGAACACGAAGGATTACCTGGATATACAGCCAGAGGACAAGCAGTCCTACGCCATATGGTCCCTATTGGCAAATTTTGTATTCTGCAGCGCCCACAACCATAAGGTGGGCCGCTACATCCCCATCGAAGAAATCCGGGAATCCCTGAAAAAGGGCATAGGGGAAGGGTATGACGTAGACGCTTATATCACCCAGTACTTAAAGGAAGAAGCCGACGCTCCCAAGGTTGACATAGAAAAGCCCAACCTGTCGAAAGAGGAGCTGGCAAAAATGGTAACTGCGGATGCGTCTGAGGCTTTTACCCAGACAATAGAAAAATATATAAGGGAAGACCAAAAGGAGCAGGAACAGTATGACATTATTAATTACGGGGATTTGCTTTATTATAGGAAGGGCAATGCCGTCAAGCCTGGGCTGATGAAAGCACTGGGCGGGTCGTTCCAGTTTTACCATGGCACGCTTCAGGAAGAGCATTATAAATCCCTGATGGCGCAGGATCCCAGGGAACGCTGCCTTTTTCTGATTGAGCAGAACCAGCACCTTATGCTCCGTGACTGTGACTGGATGAGAATCTTCTCTGAGATTGAAGGGAATCCGGAATCCTTTGGGCGCTATTACCCCATGGTCCGTGTCAAAATGGACAGCGATGGGCTGTACCAGATGGTGCAGGCGTTGGTTTTGAATGATGAGCTTTATGCATATGCAGAAGAAGTGAGCCACAGGGTGGGGGAACAATGAGGATTTTTACAATAGTTTAAAATCAAAAATAAAAGGATGCAGCGCTTGTGGCAAAAAGTTATGGGCGCCGCATCCCTTTTTGCTTGAAGGCACAAAGGAACGCGCCTGCCATTTACGCAGGGACATACGAATGATAAAAGGGCAGTATAATATTGCTGTTTTGAGGCGATAATAGAAAAGGATGCAACATTTGTAATAAATTGTTGCATCCTTTTTACACTTTATATATCGTACCGAATCAAAAATACTTAACAGGGAAAATGAAATTTTTTATAAATTTATTTTCCTGTCCTGAAAAACAGCAAAATTGCAAGGCTTCAAAATTGTAAAACAGCAGAATTGAAAAACTGCATAGCTGCAAACCTTCAAAGCCACAGGGCTACAGGCCTACAGTGTCTTCAGCCTTTACCGCTTTGATAGGGGGTTCATAAATTCACGTCTAAAAATACCTGGTCTTTATCGTCCTGCTCAATCCCAAGATACCGTTTTGTAACCTGGAAAGAGGAATGGTTAAAAATATTCATCAATACCACAGGATGCACGCCTGCCCTCCATGCATGGTAGCCAAAGGTTTTCCGCAGGGTGTGGCAGCTAATCTCATGCTCAAAGTGCAGGGCTTGGCCGGCAGACTGCAGCAGGCGGAATGCCTGGGAGCGGCTTAGCGGCTTATGCCCATTTCTTCCTGGGAAGAGGCAGTCTGTTTTTTTTAGGTCGGGAAGGCTGTCCTTATAGACTGTCAAAGCTTCCAGGGCATTTCGGTTTAAGGCAATCTGCGTCGGCTTTCCTGTTTTCTGTTCTATGGTGGAAATATGCGTCAGGAAGCGCCCCTCAGCAAAATTGTAGACATCTGCCCAGTCCAGCGACAGCAAATCGCTGATCCGAAGGGCTGAATTAATGCCAAGGCATACCATGGCGTAATTGCGCAGGCTGGGCTTGTCATAAAGGAAATAATGCTTCAATGCTTCGATTTCTTCCACTTTACGGATTGGTTGAGATGTGCTCATAGCGAACCTCCTGTTCTCATCAGATGTATTTTCAGTAACAGCTGGCTCAGGTTCCAAACCTGAGAGCAGGCGTGGCATCCCACCTGCTATGCAACATTTTATTACAAATGTTGCATGATGCGTTCATTTGGAAGTGGATTTGGGAAACAAGGAGGTTCGTATGCTGAAATTAACAGTGAAGGCAGGGGAATACCTGCTGGTGGGGGATGACATTAAAGTGGTGTTCACAGGGGGCAGCTCCAATAACATGCACATCCTGGTGGACGCGCCGAAGTCTATGAATATTGTAAGGAGCGCGGCTCTGGAGAAGTACGGCATGGCTGCAGGCCCAGGAAATGAAGTGAAGCACCACAAGGACAGGGAGCTTTCGCCGGAAGCGAAGGAGAAGATCAAGGCAATCCTGATGGAAGAAAGGAAGAAGGCCAGGAAAGCGGAGAGGGCGAAGGATCCGAGGGTGAGGTATGGGTATTGACGGCAATGGGGTTATGCAGAGGCTGGTTATTGCAGAAATGCGATGGGAAGGAAAATTAGTGCAGCCAGAAGGCATGGAAAGTAACCTGCCGCAAAAGCAGTAATGGGTGGAAAACATATAGGTAGTAACGCAGAAGTACCTAGGGCTTCTGGTTATTATAAATTAGCTGTTCTGCGTTATGAACCAATGGGACGGCTTTTAAATAGTCAATTTGCATGGCGAAACCGCTATGTGAAGAGAAATAAAATATGCATGCAAACGGATTTGCGGCATGGCTGCTAAATGAAATAAAAGAGCAGCAGTTGGCCTGCCGGATGAAAGGCCATAGACAGGCAGGCACATCAAATACAAGGAGGAAAATATATTATGGCAATGATCGTACAGCACAATCTTACAGCAATGAACTCTAACAGGCAGTTAGGCATCACCACAGGCGCACAGGCAAAATCTTCTGAGAAGTTATCTTCCGGCTATCGGATTAACCGGGCAGGGGATGACGCAGCCGGGTTAAAGATTTCTGAGAAAATGAGGAGCCAGGTTCGCGGCTTAACACGTGCCTCTACGAATGCACAGGATGGCGTTTCTTTGATTCAGACAGCAGAAGGCGCTTTAAATGAAGCACATTCTATCCTTCAAAGAATGAATGAGCTGGCTGTACAAGGTGCAAATGACACGAACGAGAGCATTGACCGCGATGCTATCAATGAAGAATTGGATCAATTGACAGAGGAATTAGACCGTATTTCCAGGACAACGCAGTTTAATAAGCAAAATTTGTTGGATGGCTCTTTCCAAGGCAAAAACCTTCATGTCGGCGCAAATGCGAACCAGAAGATTTCAATCAGCATTGACAGTATGAATGCTGCAACGCTGGGATTGCGGGAAGTCAAAGGCGCTGAGGTAAGTCCTGTCCAAACAGGCGAGAAGCCAACTGTGGTTACCTATAAAGGCACAAACTATACCTGGGTTGCGAGCAAGACAATGGGAAGCAATCAGGCAGGTGCAATCAGTACGTTTCAAGCAGCCGTATCAGGGACGGCAAAAGTGGGCGACTATGTAGAACATTTCAATAAAAGCACAGGATCTGTATATTTTATCGATTCTGCTTCAGCACAATTTGGGACAGCACAGTCCGCTATGGATTCAGATATTTCGATAGCAAAAGGCCTTGTATCTACAGCTATTATGAGCAGTTTAGCTACTTATCTGCAAACACAGGGAACAACTGGAACCAATGCTCCTGTAGGAGCAAGCTCAACGGCTTTTGTGCTTACAAAGCCGCAAGTTGACACTTATGCAAAGGCAAATGCAACTATCTCTGCAGTGCAAGAGGCAATCAATAAAGTATCTTCTCAAAGATCTGCCCTTGGCGCAATTCAGAACAGATTGGAGCATACAATTGCTAACTTAGATAATGTGGCAGAAAATACACAGGCAGCTGAATCCAGAATCCGCGACCTTGACATGGCGTCTGAAATGGTTGAATACAGCAAGAATAACATCCTTGCACAGGCAGGGCAATCTATGCTGGCTCAGGCAAATCAGGCTACACAGGGCGTATTGTCCTTGCTCCAATAAGCTTTTTGGAGGCGGAATCGCTTTAACAAAAAAATATCAGGGAGCTGGTATCGCCGGCTCCCTGATTTAAAATGACTGAAAATGTGCCTTGGGTTTATTTTAAGGAGAGTAATTGAAAAATATGGAAACAAAAATGCAGTGTTTGTATCAGGAACTAGTAAGGATATCTGCAGGTTTTCTGATTTACCAGGAACGGAAAAATATTGTCTTAGTGAAAGGATTGATTCCGCAAATACAGGAATTTGCGCTTTGGTTTTTAAAGGAAAATCGCTCTGGGCTGGAAGGTGGAACCTATCAGGATATGTGCCAGAACTTGCTTTGCATTTTGAATGATATCGTAATTTCCCTGGAGCAGGAGGACCAAGTGCTCCTGCAGGACGCAATCGCGCATGGCCTGTTGGAGTATTTGGAATTGTTTGTAGGCGTCCATCAAGAGGAGGAGGAAAATGACACAATATGAGGAAAATTTAAAGGCGCTGTCGGAAGCTTATCCACAAATGGATGCTTTGATTGAAGACGTAAAGAAAGTCCATGATCCAAGGGTTAATGTGACAGAGGAAAAGGCATATAATGGAGAAATTATTTTAAAGGTAAAAAAAGAAGGCCGTATTTGCTATTTAAATGGAAAGCGAGATACCCGAGAAGCGGCACAGATATGGAGTAAAATGCATAAGAAACTCCCTGTGAATACGCCGGTATTTATCATGGGGGCTGGGAATCCTGCTTATTTGGAAGAGTTAGCGCAAAATGCAGAAAATAAGCTTACCATTATTATTTATGAACCTTCTTTTTCTGTTTTTCTAAAATTTCTTGAAATTTTTTCTTTGAAAAAATATATGGAAAAGCATTTCCTTTTATTTTTTGTTGATGGATTGGATGGCATAGATGGGAAGGCTATGGACCCGATTCTAAGAAAAATTTTGTCATATGAAAAACTATCGGATGCTATAAGCTTTATTTTGCCAAATTATGATGTGTTGTTTCCGGAAGAATCCGTAAAATTTTTAAAGACTATCCGCAGCTGCGCAAAGGATGAATTGCTCCAATACAATACAAAACGGCTCTTTTCATCCGTCCTTGTAAAAAATATCCTTTCAAACGCCAAGTATCTTTGCAACGCATATAAAACAACGCAATTAGTGGATGTCATTCCAAGGGATATACCAGGGATTGTGGTGGCTGCCGGGCCATCTTTAAATAAGAATATAAAAGAATTGGCGCATGCAAAGGGCAGAGCCTTTATAGTGGCTGTGGATACGGCGATTAAGCCATTGCTGGATGCAGGGATTAAGCCGGATATGTTTATGATTGTGGATGGGAAAAAGCCGCTGCATTTAGTGGAACGGGAAGATGCAAAGGAAATCCCGTTAGTCACAACTTTAAATGCGGCCAGTGAGATATTGGATTACCATACAGGGATGAAGTTCTTTTTTAATGAAGGCTTTACTTTTGCCGACACGATCTTATTAAGGTCAACGAGGCAATGGGGAGGATTGGAGTCTGGCGGATCTGTTGCCAACAATGCATTTTCCCTTCTGCATAAAATTGGCCTGGAGCGGATTATCCTGGTAGGGCAGGATCTGGCCTATACAGGAAAAAAGTCCCATGCAGACGGAACCTTTGCAGATGTAATCGAAACAGAGAATGACAGGAAGTATATATGGGTAGAGGGAAATGAAGAGGAAAGCGTGCCGACCACTGAGATATTAAAAGTGTATTTGGATTGGTATAGCCGCCATATCAGCGCTATTCAAGAAATAAATGAAAACTTTCGGGTGATCAATGCCACAGAAGGGGGGGCAAGAGTCCCTTGCACAGAGGTAATGTCCTTAAAAGATGCGATTGCCCAAGAGTGCACAAAAGAGGTGGATATTCAAAAGCGCCTTGGAGATATGCCTCCCATGCTGGATGAGGAGGATCGGGAGTGGGCTAAGGAAAAACTGGCGGAGATCCCTGATCAATTTCAAAAATTAGCAAAAGATGCAAAAAAGGCAGAAAGATTGTATCATAAGTTAGAGGCAATTTCCAGCGGAGATCCTGTCGATAGAAACGATTTTCTTTCGTTGCTTAAAAAGATAAAGCGTTGTATTCAAAAAATGCAGGATAATGCCATCTACCAATTAATAGATGCCACTATGGTAGACGCACAGTATATTTTGCGGGAAGAGCAGTTTATGTATGAAGGCACGGTGGAAGAGGAAGGGAAAGAGATTGCGCGTAAAGGGATTCTATATTCCGGTTGTGTGAAAGACATGGCTATATTATTTGAGGAATATGCAAGGAATATCTTTGGGTCGCATTAGAACGGCAAATGATATGGAGGGAAATATGGCATGAGGGCTTTTCTGAGTTATGTCAATGAGATGATTGGACAGATTAATTTATTGGGGAAATATGAAACCAATACGGTTCAAAGCATGGCGGATTCCTATCGAAAATTGTCCATGGAAGAAAAGGCAGAAAGCCTGAAACTGCTTGCAGACTTATTGAAGGAAGATTATAGGGCTTATTTTTATTTGATGTCAACACTTATGGTAGAGCTTCAAGAAGATTTGGCTGTATGTTACATCGAAAAAATGCTGTGTTCCAAAAATGTTCCGTTATGGGAGCGTATTGGGGGAATGTACCAGCTGCAAGGCAGGCTGTTCCGTATGCCCCCTTTTGAAAATAAGGTAAATGGGCACAAAAGGAAATTAGAGGTTTACCATAGTATTTTGCAAGAAATTAAAGGCATGATTTCATGGAATGGAATGAAACACCCTTGGGCACTCCGAAAGAAAACCGTCATTATTGTGATGAGCCAAATTTTAACAATTTCCCATGCTCCGACCAGGAAAATGGAAAGCATTTATAGATACTTTACAGAGCTTGGCTATGAAGTAAGGGTTTATCTCTGTTTCCATCCAGGCAAAACAGATACAGAACATATTTTTTGGTACGAACCGCTGGGGTGGCGTAATTTAGTTACAGAAACAGGGTATTTTACGCTTGCCAAACAGAAACCGCAGGATGAGAAAACACAGATTTTTGGATATAATTTACGTCTGAGTCCTGACAGCTATCTGTTGGAACTGAAAAAAGCCGTTGGATTGATCTATGACCAACAGCCTGAATTTGTATTGGAATTAGGAGAGGAAACCATTCTGGCAGGATTGTGCCAGGATTTTACAACCGTCGTGACTATGGGATGCACAAAGATGGCGCCTATAACTAACGCCCCTATCATTGCTAGATATTTTTACTATTCCCCGGAAGAGGATCAAATATTTCAGGAATGTTTAGAAGAGGGTCAAATTGTCATGGATGTGATGCATGACAATATTGGAGAGCTTCGCTTTTTCGATAAAAACGAAGGGAAACGCGCTTATCGACAGAAATTAAACATACCGGATGAAGTGTTTTTCATTTTAATATATGGCAATCGGTTGGATGATGATGTGACAGATACATTCCAGGAAATATTAGGGCATATTGTAAAATTGAGCAGAAAAATCAGGATTGCATTTCTGGGAAAGTGCGAGAAGCTGCAAAGAAAAATGGAAAATACAGACTATAAAAGCCAGACTATTTTCTTTGGGTTTAGAAGGGATTATTCCGAAGTGATCGCAGCAGCGGATCTATTCCTAAACCCACCCAGGCAAGGGAGCGGAACGGGCGCAACCTGGGCTTCTATGGCAGGAGTCCCTGTCATCACTTTGGATGATTGTGATGTGGAGTCAGAGGCAGGGAAAGAGTTTGTCTGTGAGACAGTGGAGGAAATGCCATCGCTTGTATGGAAATATTTTACGGACAATGCATTTTACGAAAGGCAGAGCTCTTTGATTATGGAGAAAGCCCAAAAAAA
This sequence comes from Lachnospiraceae bacterium, assembly GCA_910575035.1. Lineage (GTDB taxonomy): Bacteria > Bacillota > Clostridia > Lachnospirales > Lachnospiraceae > Petralouisia. Next base: position 121,952 of record CAJTDL010000003.1, on the reverse strand, counting down.
CCGCAATATTGACAGTTTGGAGAACTTTCAAGGGTTTTGCAGGCAGATTCAGGATTTTACAATGGCAATGGAAAAGGGGGCAGCGCATGAAGGCTGAAAATATTATGGTGACCCGTTCTGCAATGCCGCCCTTTGAGGAATATATGGATATGATCCAACCATTGTGGGAGAGCCGCTGCCTGACGAATATGGGAAGGTACCATCAAAGGTTCGAGCAGGAACTAAGGGAGTACCTTGGCGTGGAATGCGTTTCTTTAATGGTTAATGGGCATATGTCCCTGGAGATGGCCATTCAGGCAATGGATTTTCCCTCAGGCGGGGAAGTGATTACAACCCCATACACGTTTATTTCCACTACCCATGCGATTATAAGGAATCAATTATCGCCAGTGTTTTGCGATATCAAATTGGAAGATTATACGATGGATGAAGAAAGGATAGAGGAATTAATCACGCAGAAAACAGTGGCCATACTCCCTGTGCATATATATGGGAATCTATGCAATGTCCATAAGATTTCTGAGATTGCAAAAAAGCATAATCTGCGCGTCATATATGATGCTGCCCATGCATTTGGGGAAGAAATAGATGGGATAGGAGTTGGGAATTATGGGGATGTGTCCATTTTTAGCTTCCATGCAACGAAAGTATTTCATACCATAGAAGGAGGGGCGGCCACGTTTTCCGACCGTAATTTATACCGCAAGCTCTATGGCCTGAAAAATTTTGGAATCTTTTCAGAAGAGGTTATTTCAGAAGTGGGCCTGAATGGGAAAATGAATGAATTTTCAGCAGCTATGGGATTGTGCAACCTCATTTATATCGAAAGAAACATAGAGGAACGTAAAAAGAGGTTTTTGCATTATAAAAAACAGTTATGTGAGATTGAAGGCCTCGTCATGCCGGCGCTTAATATGGAACATATAAAATATTCTTATGGGTATTTCCCTGTATTATTTCAGCCGGAGATTTTAGGAAAAGGGATAAGAGACCGCATCTATGATAAGCTGCGCCAAATTCGCGTTTATGCCAGAAAATATTTTTATCCTATTACAGCAGACGCAGAATGCTTTCAAAATAGATATAGGGATATCCCCTTGGGAAATGCGCGTTATGTTGGGAAGAATATTCTTGTCCTTCCGTTGTTTCCGGAACTGTCGTACCAGGCGATTGATAAAATAGCTTCGATTATAAGGAACGAATGCATGACATCAGGCAGCATCCTATAAGTCGAAATACTGATAATGGAGAAAATAAAATGGAATTTGGAAATGAAGTAGCACAGGCGCGAAGGGTAATGCAGAACGAAAAAATAGTATATAAGGATTACCTCCCGGAATCGGCAATTCAGGCTGGCATCAATGTCGTAAAAAAAACAAGGGATCTATGGGAGGAAGTGCGCAGAACCATCTTAAGCTTATTGAAAGATGAAATTCCCTACGAATCCCCCCATGCAGCAGTCTGGTGGTATTCTGTGCTATTGGGCATAGAAAAAGAATCAAAGGTTTTTGAAGAATTTATCAAATATATAAGAGGGCATCGGGATTCTTTCTCACCGAATACCCAATTTTTTCTGTACAGCCAGTTATACTCCCTGTTCTTTCGATATAGGCAATTGGATTGTATGCAGAATAAAATAGAGTTGTGGAGCTTCTATACAGAAATCGTGAGCCAATTTGCAGAACAATTACACACACCATTAGAAGAAATTCCGTTCGATAGCAGAAAAGAGCAAATATTAGTTATTACAGAACAATTTTTGTTTGTAAGGCATGGCCCCACCAAAACAGCTTTGGATAGATGCAAAACGTTGATGACAAAGATGGGGAGGGATGTATTATTGCTTAACACAGCGGAGTTGCTGAGCGGCATAGGGGGAATCCCGTTTTATGAATGTGTGGAAGCTACCTATGACCCTTCAAAATCATCAGAGAAAGAGCAATGGTGGAAAGGGGTTCCAATACCTTATTTCCAATGCGAAAACATCATGCCGGATCTGGGGGTGATGGATGCGTTAGTAGAGGCGGTTCGGGAATTGGCTCCATCATGGGCTGTTTTGATCGGCGGATGCGGCGTGTTTGGCAGCCTGATTGGGAAAATGGTGCCAACGATCACAGTGGGGACAGTCCCTTCCGAACTGGCAATCACAAATGCAAAGTATCAAACCCTTGGAAGAAAGCTTCATTCAGAAGATATCCATATCTTGCGCCAAATGGGGTTTACAGAGCAAAATGTAATAGAAGGCATATTCACTTCCAGCTTAAAATCCCAGGAAGAGCATATTACAAGAGAGGCATTAGAGGTTCCAAAGCAGGATTTTTTAGTGATTGTCGTCGGAGCAAGATTGGATTCGGAAGTAACAGACGCATTTTTAAGGATGCTGGAAGAGATTGTTCAGGCAGATATGTTTATCGGATTTTTAGGAGTCTTTGATAGTTATTCCAGGCGCATACATAAATTCCCGCATTTGGAAAAAAAGTCTGCCTATCTTGGCTTCTGCCAGGACATTTTATCGCGCTTGGAACTTTGTGACCTTTATGTGAATCCCATAAGGAAAGGCGGCGGAACTTCCTGTGTGGAAGCAATGTATAAAGGCATTCCTGTCGTTACCGTGGATTATGGCGACGTGTCAGTGAATGCAGGGAAAGACTTTTGCGTAGAAGATTATAAGGAAATGCAAGGGAAAATCCTGAAATACTATAATGATAAGGAATATTACAGGGAAATGTCAGAGAAAGCCGTAAAAAGGGCAAAAATACTTCTTGACACAGAAACGGAATTTGTCAGGATTATGCAGGAGGCCATTAGAAGGGAAGAAACAGATGCAGGAATTGGAACAGATAAAATCAGTGGTAAATAGCATAAAAACGATTATAAAAGCAATGGAATCAAAACGGGCGGCCTTGGAAGATATCAGAAATGTGCAGATGGCAGCGGCAGAAATCAACAGCCGGCTCTACCATGCTGAAAAGCTGAAATTCCAGAAAGATTACTGTCTGAATGAGGAGAAAGAATATTTTGCTTATTTAGCGGAAAATGCAAAGATTATATCCATTTGGGAACAATCTTTGCAGCGCCGGACGGGAAAATTTGTGGATATTGAGTTTTGGGACCTATATGAATATTTCAAATATGTAGATATCAATACCATTGGGCAATCCGTAGTCCAGAAGTTTTTAAGCCTGCCTGAAGGGCAACGGATCGAATACCTATCCTTGCCATATAGGTATACATTTTTGCAGCATAAAATTGATTTTACGAAAGATGATTATTCTTTAATCCATCAGCATATCGAAACGATGGCCGCAGAGGTTGAGAATTACAGATGGCTCTATGAGCATTTAGCAGATTATCGGTCGAAAGCAGCGCTGAATGGGATTATCCGATATTGGTTCGAGTTCGATATAAAGAAACTTCATGCCCTATGCGAGACCGTTTTTCCAGCCTATTACGACTTAGATATTCTTTTATGCGGCAAAGATGATACGATTGTAGATTTAGGGGCATATACAGGAGATTCCATTCAGGATTATATTCTTGCATATGGGCGCTATAAAAGGATATATGCTTATGAGATCACGCCAAGCACATTCCAGGCCTTGGAAAAGAATGTTTCAGATTATGCCAATATCATCTTAAAGCATAAAGGGGTTGGCAGTAAAAACGGAAAAATGTTTGTGAATGATGGAAACCATCCAGCAGGGAATAAGCTGCTGGAATCTGGCGATGCAGAGGTAGAAACAGTTACATTGGATCATGACATTTGCGAGCCCATCAGCGTTATAAAAATGGATATTGAAGGCGCTGAAAAAGATGCGATAAAAGGGGCTTCTTCACATATCAGAGAAGAAAAGCCAAAATTATTAGTCTCTTCTTATCATCTGCCAGGAGACATTTTTGAGATTCCTAATTTGATAAACAGTATACGGGACGATTATAAATTTTATTTGCGTTTTTATGGACATGGATGTATATGGCCATGTGATTATGTACTATTCGCAATTTGAGATTGATCAATGGAGGTGCTAAAGATGGATATACTTGCAGTGATTCCAGCCCGGGCAGGCTCCAAAGGCATTCCCCGGAAAAATGTACGTTTGATGCATGGCAAGCCTCTCATTGCCTATGCGCTGCAAAATGCCAAATCCTGCAAAATGATTACGGACATTGTGGTGACGACGGATGATGCGGAGGTTATGGCGATTGCAAAAATATATGGCGTAGAAGTCATTGTCCGCAGTCCGAAATTGGCAGAAGATCATGTGACCTTGGATCCGGTTATTCATGACGCCGTTTTGCAAATGGAGCAGAAAAGAGGGCATGCCTATGACATTGTGGTGACTCTTCAAGCCACCTCGCCTCTGTTGAAGAGCCAAACCCTATGCCAGGCCCTAGAGGAATTTAGGAAGGATAATAAGGATACTTATATCAGCGTGACAAACCAGGCGCACTTGTCCTGGGGGAAAGGGAAAGATGGTTTTTTTCCTCATTATAAGGAGAGGGTCAACCGCCAGCAGCTTCCGCCTGACTATGTGGAAGCAGGAGCATTTCATATTACAAAACGGGAGTTTCTCACAGCAAATAACCGTATAGGGGATCAGATTTCCGTATATGAGATTAATGGCACCGAAGCAATCGACATTGATACCATACAAGATTGGGTGGCCTGTGAACAGGAGCTTCGAAAAAAAAGAATTGTATTTCGCGCAGATGGCCACAGAGCCCTTGGCATGGGTCATATTTACCATTGCCTGACATTAGCCTACCGATTGACAGGGCACGATATCATGTTCGTCACAAACAAAAAATATCCGGAAGGATATGAAAAGCTAAAGGGCAGTTTTTTGCCTGTGCATGTAATTGAAAAAGAAGAAGATTTCTACCGTTTTTTGAAAGCTTTTCAGCCGGATATTGTGGTGAATGACTGCTTAAATACTACAAAAGAACATATATGGGCATTAAAGTCACTGGCAAAAAAAGTGGTTACCATTGAGGATCTGGGAGAGGGCGCCCTCTATGCAGATGCTGTTATAAATGCCCTATACCCTGTGAATTGCCCTAACCCAAACCATTATGTAGGAGCGGAATATGCCTGCCTGCGGGATGAATTTCTGATCCAAACGCCAAAGCCTTTTTCGGAACAGGTCAACTATGTGCTGGTAATGTTTGGAGGGACAGATCCTTTGGATTTGACAAAGAAGGTTTATCAGCTTTCTAAGGAGCTGAGGCTGGAAAATCCTGGGATGGAGATTCATTTTATTACAGGCAGCGGATATCATTTGGATGAGAATATTGTTGCGACTCAGGAAGAGGAGCAGATCTATGTGCATCGCGATGTGTCCAATGTTGCAGAGTATATGGCTCAGGCAGATTTGGCATTCACCTCTCAAGGGCGTACGGTTTTTGAATTGGCGGCTATGGGAGTCCCAGCCATTGTACTGGCACAGAATGAGAGGGAGCAGATGCATGATTTTGCGCAGATGGAGCACGGCTTTTTGAATTTAGGGCTAGGGTCTTTGGTATCAGAAGACACCATCCTATCGACCTTTCAATGGCTGGTGCATACACCGCAGATCCGAAAAGAAATGCAGGAATTAATGCTGAAAAACAATTTGGCAAAGGGGACAGACCGCGTCATAGACGTTATTTTGAGAAATGCATGATGCGGGCAGGATTGCAAATCAAATAAAGGAGATGGCAAGTATGGTGATGGGTGGGAACCAGCCTTATTTTATGCCGTATATTGGCTATTGGCAGCTGATAAATGCTGTAGACGTATTCATAATCAGCGACGACTATCATTATATTGAGGGCGGATGGGTTGCAAGAAACCGGATTCTGGAAAATGGACAGCCAAGATATTACAATATTGAGTTAAGTCATGCGTCATCGAATAAAAGAATCAATGAAATTTACATATCAGAAGAAAAATTTGAGAAAGAAAAAAAATTGAAGCGTTTGAGGAGCGCATATGGCAGAGCCCCCTATTTTGCAGAAGGCTTTGCGCTTATGCAAAAAATTTTATCTTATGAAGAATTAAATTTGGCTGTATTTTTAGAAAATTCCATACGGGCAGTCTGCAGCTATTTGGGCGTCCAGACAAAATTTGTCAGGTCTTCCTCCATACCAGGCAATTGCAGATTGAAAAAAGAGCATAGAATATTTGGGCAATGTGATTATGTGGGGGCTGATACCTATATTAATGCAATTGGAGGCAAAAATCTATATACTTTTGAACAGTTTCGGGAGCATGGCATACAGCTTGGATTTATACAGACGGAAACTACACCCTATAAACAGTTCTGGCATGACTTTGTGCCAGGCTTGTCTATCATTGATGCCATTATGTTCAATCCAAGGAAGGAAATCCAACGGATGCTGCAGCAATATGCTATTTTGTGGGATGACAGGACTTAACCTGTCTACAGATGTTTTTAGGAGAGATAAAATATGGGTTTTCTAAATGAATTGGAAGGATTGGAACATGAGGATGTGATAAAAGAGCTTTGTAAAGAGACGCTGCCATTAGTAATGTGGGGAGCCGGCAGCAGTGCCCCGGAAGTAGCCTTCTATTTGAGAAAGCACGGCATTTTGATCTCAGATGTCTTTGTTGATGATGAATATTATGCAGAAAGCCTTATGTTTCAGGGAAAAAAGGTATTGTCTTTTTCAGCATTAAAAGAAAAATATCATCAGGTGAACGTTATTTTGGGCAATTCCCATTATGAGAAAAAGGAACAATTAGAGCAAAATGGATGCATAGCTAACGTTTATGGCCTGTTTAGCATTTTATATAACCTATTTGAAAAAACGCCTCTGTCAGAAATTGAGCAGCATGTTTCCGAACATGAATGGACTTATCGTCTTTTAGAAGATGAGCTATCCAGACAAAATCTTCTTGCTTTTCTGAAAGTTCGGGTATCAGGAAACAACAAGTATATCACAGAAGTATTTGAGCATGAGTCAAATTTTTTCTGCAATGGGATCTTTCAAATAGGACAGGATGAAACTTACCTGGATGTGGGAGCATATGACGGGGATACGATTCGCCTGTTCCTAAAGGAAAACAAGGGGAGGTATGGGCACATTTATGCAATGGAACCAGATTGTGAAAATTACAGGCGTTTCGAAAATTATGTAGTCAAGAATCATCTGAAAAATATAGAAATAAAGGAGCTTGGCGCCTGGAATCATGAACAGGCATTGCCTTTCTCCCCTTTGCAAAGACAAGTGTCAGGCATAATATATGAAAGCTCGGCGTTGGATCTTACAGAAGCATCCCATATCACAGCCATGCCGCTGGATCAGGCATTCCATTATAAACGGAAGGTGACATTATTAAAAATCAATTATCTGGAAGGCGTAAAAGAAGCCATAGAAGGAGCAGAAAGGATACTGAAAATGCATAAACCAAAATTGGCCATAGCCGTTGGCTTTGACTGCCGTAATATTCGATGCATCCCAGGCCTGATCAAGAGGATAAATCCCGAATACAAATTATATTTACGCTTCAACAGGGCAATGGTATCTGGATTGACGTTGTATGGCATCGTATAAAATAGGGTTTGATTAAGCTATTATGAAGCTTCTCTTGGAAGAACGGATGATTTTTGAAAAAGAAGAGGAACAGTAATTATGAGAAAGATATTATTTTTGGGCGACAGCAATGGCACGAAAGAATTATTGGAAAAAGCAAGGGCGCAGGGCATTTATACCATTGTGACAGACTATTTTGAACCGCGCCACTCTACGGCAAAGCTTTTAGCGGATGAATATTGGATGATCAGCACCAACAAGCTTGACCAGCTGGAAAAGAAATGCAAATCTGACCATATACAGGCTGTCATAAGCGGCGCCAGTGACTTTAATATTGAAATGTCGATTCAACTGTGTGAGAGATTAGGACTGCCTTGTTATTGCACATATAAAATATGGAAGGATTCCAAAGATAAGAGGCTTTTCAAAGCGATTTGCAAAAAAACCGGCGTATTGACGCCAAGAGATTATGAAGTATCGCATTTATTGGCCAGGCAGGAATTAGAAAAAATCAATTATCCCGTTATCGTGAAGCCTATCGATTTATGCTCAAATGCAGGGGTCAGTTACTGCCATAATGAAGTGGAATTGGTAGAAGCATATCAGTATGCAGAATCACTTTCAGATCAAGCGCAGGTGATTGTAGAAAGGATGTTGGAAGGCATTGAATTTTGCAGTTACTATGCGTTGGCTGAAAAGGAAGCGTCTTTTCTGACATTAGTCATCCGATTGCCCCAGCCAGGTTATCTGAAATACTGCTATTCAATGAATACCACGCTGAATTGTATCACAGAACGTTACATAAAGGAAATGGATCCTGCTGTAACTAAACTTTTAAAGGAGATGGGGTGTTGGGAAGGAATTGCCTGTGTGCAAGGAATCTTGGATAAAGATAATCAATTTTATGCATTTGAAATGTGCTATTGCCCGGAGACGTCCTATTTAATATCCCCATGGGGCAAGGTTTGTGGGTTCGACGCTGTTTCCTGGCTGCTCGACTGCGCCATTGGAAAGAAACATTCAAAAGACAGCCTTCCGCTCGGTTTATGGAAATCAAACCAAAGATGCGCCAATTCCTATATTCTGTTTAGCAAAAAGGATGGAGTCATTTCAGAGATCAATGGATTTGACCGTATTGAACTGCTGCCAAATGTGGAGGTACGCTTACATGCCCATAAAGGCGACTATGTCAAAAAATACTATCCATTAGGCAATATCATGTTTGATGCTGAAGATTATGAACATACCTGCGAAATGATAAGGGCAATCAACAGAAATATAGAAATTAAAAATACATTGGGGGAAAATGTGATTATTTATTTTGACGATTTTGATACTTTAGAGAAAATAGATAAAGGCTATGAAGCAAGTAAAATATATACGAATTTTGGGAGGTCTTGAAATGAGCCATATAATGAATCGGATAAAAAATGGCGAGTTTGCCCTAATCGCTGAAATAGGCGTGAATTACTATGACATTGCAAAAAAAGAAGGGATTTCCAATATGGAGGCTGCCAAATGGATGGTTTATGAGGCAAAAAAAGCTGGTATCCACGCAGTAAAATTCCAGACCTATAAGGCCAAGACACTGGCGGCAAAAGAATCCCCTTCCTACTGGGATACAGCGGAAGAATCTGTCACATCCCAATATGAGCTGTTTCAAAAATTTGATTCTTTCGGCTATAAGGAATATAAGGAGCTGGCAGGATATTGTAAGGAACAGGGCATTGAATTTTTGTCCACAGCCTTTGACCTGGAATCTGCGGATTATCTGGATGGCTTGATGGATGTCTATAAAATATCATCCTCTGATTTGAATAACCGTCCCTTTGTGGAATACCAGGCAAAAAAAGGGAAGCCAATCCTGCTGTCCGCAGGCGCGTCAAATGCGGAGGAAATTGACGCTGCCCTTGGCTGTATTCGGAAATACAACCAGCAGCCCATTGTCTTGATGCATTGCGTATTGGAGTATCCTACGCCTTATGCCCATGCTAATTTGAATAAAATTGTTTCTTTAAAAGAGCGTTATCCGGATTTAGTAATTGGATATTCTGACCATACCAAGCCGGATGCATGCGCGGATGTGATCAAGACCGCTTATAATTTAGGGGCACAGGTAGTGGAGAAGCATTTTACCTTAGATAAATCCCTGCCAGGGAATGACCATTACCATGCCATGGATCCGAAAGACGCCGGAAGGATATTAGAGGGGATTGCTTTCTTACATAGCATACGGGGGCGTTATGACCTCTCCTGCCTGGAAAGCGAGCAGCCTGCCCGGCAAAACGCAAGGCGTTCCCTGATCAGCATGGTGGAGATAAAAAAGGGGACGCCCATTGGGGAAAGTATGCTGACCTTTAAGCGCCCGGGGACAGGCATCCATCCGGAAGATATGGAAAAATTGATTGGCAAGCGGGCGAAGCAGGATATATCAGAGGATATGGTGCTGCAATGGGGGATGTTTGAAACGTAGGGAAACAGAGACGCATATTATGATAGGCTTACATAAAGGTTCAAAAACTTTTGGAGAATCCATGGATGTAATGATGACAGGGGATAATCATAATAGGAGAGGCTCCCAGTTGACGAAAAGCATAGAATATTGCAAAGATGTTGTGTTGATTTTGTCCTCATTACATGATAAGATATAGCTGAAAAAGAAAGGGGGGTATTATGGCACAGACGTTGGTAAATATCCGCATGGACGAAGAGTTAAAAAAGAACATGGAACAGGCTTGCCAGGAACTGGGAATGAATATGGCTACGGCAATTACAATATTTGCTAAGAAGATGACAAGGGAAAAGAGAATTCCGTTTGAAGTATCTGTTGATCCATTTTACTCTGAAAGCAATATGGCACATTTGCGCAGAGGCGTGGAAGCCCTTAATGCCAGAAAGGGAGCAGAGCATGATATGATTGAGGTAGATGGTTGAAAAAGATTTGGCCTGATGAGGCATGGGCAGATTATACCTACTGGCAGATGCAGGATAAAAAGACATGAAAGCGTATTAATATGTTGCTGAAAGATATTGAAAGAGGAAATTTTGATGGTATCGGGAAACCAGAACCATGAAAGGGAGATATGAGCGGATTTTGGAGTCATAGGATTGATGGTGTAAATAGGCTGGTGTATCGGATTTGCAATGATGTGATGGAGATTGTTTCTTGTAAGGGACATTATGAGGATTAGAGAAAATAATCAGATGATTTTTAATACGGATGTATGAACTGCCAACTGTGCTGCCCCCACAGTTGTTTTTTTGCAAATTTTTCTAATATTCACATTTTAAAGGCTTAATCCTTTGCATAATTCCGCAAAAATCCAGCATACTAAACGGCATAAAGAAGATGTATGCAGGAGGATGCGCAATGAAAAAGAGAGTAATATCGTTATTGTTGGCAGCCGGAATGGCTATGCTGACAGTGGCAGGGTGCGGCACGGGTAACAATAATTCCGGCAACAATGCCGCAGGGGATGGTAACGCTGCCCAGGATGGAGATGGATCTTCGGAGGGGAGCGGAGAAAATGGGGACGTATCTGGAAATGGGCAGGATGGCGGGAATGCAGGCAATGTAGGGGATGAGGGCGTATCTGGAAATGGGACGGCGGCAGATAACGGCTCTGTCTATTACCTGAATTTTAAGCCGGAGCAGGCAGAGGCATGGAAAGACCTGGCGAAGGAATATACCAGTGAGACAGGCATTCCGGTTACCATTGAGACAGCGGCCTCTGGGACTTATGAATCCACGCTGAAATCAGAAATGGCAAAGGATGAAGCACCCTCCTTGTTCCAGGTGAACGGGCCGGTGGGGCTGGCTTCCTGGAAGGATTATTGCTATGACTTAAAGGACAGCGCCATTTATAAGAACCTGAAAAGCGATGATTTTGCATTGATCAGCCAGGATGGGCAGGTGCAGGGCGTTGCCTATGCAATTGAGACATATGGGCTGATCTATAATAAGGCGTTGATTGACAAATATTGCGGGCTGGATGGGGCGAAAATCCAGGATGTCTCGGAAATTAATGGCTTTGCAAAGCTCAAGGAAGTGGCGGATGATATGCAGGCACGGAAAGAGGAGCTGGGGATCAATGGGGCGTTTGCCTCCGCTGGCATGGACTCCTCTTCCGACTGGCGTTTTAAGACGCATCTGGCAAATCTGCCGATTTACTTTGAGTACCAGGATGAAGGGGTGGATACGGCAGAAGCAGTGAAGGGGACGTACCTGGACGCTTATAAAAATATGTGGGATCTGTATATTACAGATTCTACTGTGGAGCCTACCATGCTGTCTGGCATGACAGGGGATGACGCCGCGGCGGAATTTGCCATGGGTGAGGCTGTTTTTTACCAGAATGGCACATGGGCTTATGCCGATATTACGGGAAATGAAGTGGCAGACGGGGATTTGGGGATGCTGCCCGTTTATATTGGCGTGGGAGACGAAGAAAACCAGGGGCTTTGCACAGGGTCTGAGAATTATTGGTGTGTGAATAAGAATGCCCCGCAGGAGGATATTGACGCAACCCTTGGCTTTTTAGAATGGGTCATTACTTCAGACCAGGGGCGTACCTCATTCCGGGATGATATGGGGTTCGTTACGCCGTTTACTACTTTTACAGAGGAGTATCAGCCGCTGAATCCTTTGGTGGCAGCCTCCAATGCATATATTGACGCAGGCAAGGACTCCATTCCCTGGGTGTTTAGCACAATCCCCTCTGAAACCTGGAAAAACGGCGTGGGAAGCGCGCTGCTGGAGTATGCCCAGGGAACTGGGGAATGGGATGATGTGAAATCGGCTTTTGTGGAAGGATGGGCTTCGGAGTACCAGGCCGCAAATGAGTAAGATAATAGGAGGTTCTGTATGCAAAAGTCACTTAGGAAATATTTCCCTATTTTTGCCCTTCCCACTTTAGCGGCGTTTACGATTGGGTTTATTATTCCGTTTTTGATGGGGATTTACCTCTCTTTTTGTAAATTTACTACGGTTACAGATGCAAAATTTGTGGGGATCGGCAATTATTTTAAGGTATTTGGGGACAGGACATTTTTGCATGCCCTCTGGTATACGGCGGCATTTACCATTGTGTCAGTAGTTTTGATCAATGTGCTGGCATTTGCCGTGGCGATGCTGCTGACAAAGAGGATCCCAGGGACAAATGGGTTTCGGACAGTGTTTTTTATGCCGAACCTGATTGGCGGGATTGTGCTGGGGTATATCTGGCAGCTTTTGCTCAACGGTATTTTGGCGAATTACCAGAAGACGCTGACTTACAGTTCAAAGTATGGGTTTTGGGGGCTGGTGGTCCTGGTGTGCTGGCAGCAGATTGGGTATATGATGATTATTTATATTGCGGGGATACAGAATATACCTGGGGAATTGGTGGAGGCGGCGAAAATGGACGGGGCGCATGGAGGCCAGGTGCTGTGGCATGTGACGGTTCCTATGGTGATGCCGTCAATTACGATTTGTACGTTTCTGACATTGACAAATGGTTTTAAGCTGTTTGACCAGAATCTGGCGCTGACTAATGGGGAGCCTTCCAATATGTCGGAGCTGCTGGCGCTGAATATCTATAATACGTTTTATGGGAGGACAGGGTATGAAGGGGTAGGGCAGGCTAAGGCAGTGGTGTTTTTTCTGCTGGTGGCGCTGATTGCAGTGGGGCAGAACTGGCTGACCAGGAAGAGGGAGGTGCAGCAGTAAGGGGAAATTGCCCTTCCCAAAGGAACTTCCCATTTTGCTTTGCTGGCGTTGGAATCGGGTTCGGGATGGAAGTGAAAATATATCAGCAATGTAACTATGGAGGCATGGAATCGTTGCATTGCAATGGCAGATATGGTATCAGGAGGTTGGATTGTGGCTAGATGTGCAGAAATGGAAAAACATGCTTTGGAAAAGCTGGGAAATATTATTGTGGCGGCAACGATAGACGCGGAAGGCGCAGATTATGTGGAACGCTTTTCCAGGCAATTGGCAAAAGATAAAATAACAGCAGGGAAGGATGAGGGCACTGCAGCCCAAGGCAGGACAGAAAAAATGGGAGGCCGGCCACAGTCAAAGCGTAATGGAAACATAGCTTGGAATGGGTCCCAGTGCAATGAAAGCGTGGCTTGGCATGAGCCCCAGCACGTTGAAAGCATGGGTTGGCATGGAACCCAGCACGTTGAAAGCATGGGTTGGCATGAGCCCCAGCACGTTGAAGGCATGGGTTGGCATGGAGCTCAGTGCAATGGAAGCATGGCCTGGCATGAGCCCCAGTGCTTTGAGAGCGGAAGGATTGCCGCAGCCGATGCAGAGAGGATAGGCTATCAGAAGTGGGAGCCTATGCAGTTTCCCCGAAATAGGAAAAGGAAAACGGGAAGGGAAAGGCAGGGCTTTTTCCCATATATGGGAGGAGAGGCTGGTATAGAGATGCAGGCATATGCCAAAAATACGGTGCCCTTTCAAAATCTGGCTGAGGGCAGGAAGTTGGAGGTTGGTGTATGAATGTAAAAAAAGTAAAGCATGGGTGGGTGTATAGCGTATTTTTCACGCTCCTTTCGGTTGCCTGGGTATTCCCGATATTGCTGGTTGTCGTAAATTCCTTTAAGAAGAAGGTGTATATCAGCCGAAGGCCCTTTGAGCTGCCTCTGGGGAAGATGTTTGTGGAGCTGGAGAATTATATTGGCGGGATGGAGAAGATCCAGTTTTTTGACGCGTTTAAGAACTCGCTGTTTATTACGGTATTTTCGGTGGCGGCCATTATTTTGTGCACTTCTATGTGTGCCTGGTATATTTCCAGGGTAAATTCTAAGGTTTCGTCAGGGATCTATTATTTATGCCTGTTTTCTATGATCGTGCCTTTTCAGATGGTGATGTTTACCTTATCAAAATTGGCAAATATGTTGCATTTATCCAGCCCAATTGGTATTATAGTAGTGTATTTGGGATTTGGGGCCGGGCTTGCGGTGTTTATGTTCTGCGGATTTGTAAGGGGGATACCGCTGGAAATTGAGGAAGCGGCTATGATTGATGGGTGTACGCCGATCCAAACGTATTTCCGGGTGGTGTTCCCTATTTTAAAGCCTACCTGTATCACAGTGGCCATCCTACAGGCCATGTGGATCTGGAATGATTACCTGCTGCCGTACCTGGTACTGGATATTAAGCGGTGGAAAACGATTCCCATTGCGATCCAGTATTTAAAGGGAGGGTATGGCTCTGTGGATATGGGGGCTATGATGGCAATGCTGGTGCTGGCGATCATCCCAATTATTGTGTTCTATGTTGCCTGCCAGAAATATATCATCGAAGGGGTGGTGGCAGGTGCAGTGAAGGGCTAAAGGGCGCCTGTCTGCCTGTGCGGTTATTGTGCCTGGCGGGCTTGCATGGGCGCAGTGAAGGCAAGGCGTTTGCCAGCCTGTACAGATGGACAGGGCGGGCTTGATGGGCGCAATGAAAGTTTAAGGAGGTACGCATCATGCGTAGTAGTGGAGTTTTAATGCATATTTCTTCTCTGCCGTCTCCCTATGGGATTGGTACCCTGGGGGAAGAAGCGAGAAAATTCGTGGATTTTCTTGTAAAGGCGCAGCAAAGTTACTGGCAGGTATTGCCGATCTGCCCTACCAGCTATGGGGATTCTCCCTATCAGTCATTTTCCAGCTTTGCAGGGAACCCTTATTTTATAGATTTGGAAATGCTTTGTGAGGAAGGGCTGCTGACTGCCAGGGAGTGCCAGGGCTATGAATGGGGCGGGGATGCCGCGCAGGTAGATTACGGGATGCTTTATGAGAGCCGCTATCCGCTGCTGCATAAGGCATTTGGCCGGTTTCAGGAAAATATCCCTGCGGATTATCCGGCGTTTTGCAAGGAGCAGTCGGACTGGCTGGAGGATTATGCTTTGTTTATGGCTTTAAAGGACGCCCATAAAGGCGCTTCCTGGAGTGAGTGGGAGGCGGGGCTCAAGCTGCGTGAGCCGAAGGCGGTGGAAAAGGCCGTGGAAACCCTTGCAGAAGAGATTGATTTCTGGAAAATGGTGCAGTATCTGTTTTATGGGCAATGGGGGCGGCTGAAGGCTTATGCCAACCAAAGGGGCATTCGGATAATTGGGGATGTGCCAATCTATGTGGCCATGGACAGCGCGGATGTATGGGCGAACCCCTCCCAATTTTACCTGGATGAAAAATTGGATCCCATTGATGTGGCGGGATGCCCGCCGGATGCATTCTCAGAGGATGGGCAGCTATGGGGGAACCCACTGTTTCGCTGGGATGTGATGAAGCAGGATGGATATCGGTGGTGGACGAGGCGCCTGGACAAGGTTTCCAGGCTTTTTGACGTGGTGCGCATTGACCATTTCCGGGGGTTTGACTCTTATTATGCAATCCCCTATGGGGACAAGACTGCAAGGAATGGGGAATGGCGGGAAGGCCCTGGCATTGGGCTGTTCCAAAAGATTGAGAAGGAGCTGGGGAAGCTGGACATTATTGCAGAGGACCTGGGATTTCTGACGGATTCGGTGCGGCAGATGCTGGCGGATTCCGGGTATCCTGGCATGAAGCTGATCCAGTTTGCTTTTGACACGCGGGAGGATGGGGATTATCTTCCCCATAATTACACCCAAAATTGCGTGGTCTATGCCGGAACCCATGACAATGACACGATTTTGGGATGGATGGAAAGTGCGCCGAAGGACTGCGTGGAGTTTGCCAAGGAGTATTTAAAGCTGGATGAGGAAGAGGGGCTGAACTGGGGCGTAATGCGCGGCGTGTGGTCCAGTGTGGGCGACCTGGCTATTGTAACGATGCAGGATTTGCTGGGCCTGGGCGGGAAGGGCAGGATGAATACGCCTTCTACCCTGGGCTTTAACTGGATGTGGCGCATGGAGCCGGGAGCCATCAGCGATGCGTTGATTGGGCGTATTCGGAGCCAGATGGCATTGTATGGAAGAAGACGCAAAGGAGAAGATAGCCTGGAAAAAACACAGGACGCCATTGTGGAGGCAGAGCTTGCCCTAGCCAAGACGAAAACGGCGATCGAGGAGGCGGAAATTGCCCTAGCTAAGACGAAAACGGCCATTGCGGCAGCAGAGAAAGTGAAGGCGGGACGGATTCTTCCGTAGGGGCAGGAAAGTTTACAGGCAATTTTATGCCCGCAGGCAGCGGGGCGGGTGGAGGCAGGATGATATTTAGGGAAATCTTGCATCCGGCTGGCATTGGGAGAAAATGAAAACCTAGGGTATCTGCCCTGGGTTTTTCGTTTTCCACCCTGCATATGCAGGATTCGGAATGTAATAGGCATAATTTTATTTTTGATTCTGTTTGGATGTTCCATATCCGTATCATGGAAATACTGTGGCAATTTCATTATGGCAGTAATAAATAGGGCGTCCCCGGCATATTTTAGGAATAGCAGAACAGGAGGTTTTTTATGGAAAATATCAATACAGGTACATATAATATTTACAAAGATATCAGTGTCCGGACCAATGGGGATATCTATATTGGCGTGGTAGGGCCTGTACGGACGGGGAAATCCACATTTATTAAGCGTTTTATGGACGTGATGGTGCTGCCGGAAATGGAGGACGCCCACAGCCGGGAGCGGGCGACAGACGAGCTGCCGCAGTCTGCCCAGGGAAAGACGATTATGACGACGGAGCCGAAATTTGTCCCCA
The DNA here is from genome assembly GCA_910575035.1 of Lachnospiraceae bacterium. Taxonomy (GTDB): domain Bacteria; phylum Bacillota; class Clostridia; order Lachnospirales; family Lachnospiraceae; genus Petralouisia. The sequence continues at coordinate 104,757 of CAJTDL010000003.1, read as the reverse complement.
AGGAGGCGGCAAAGATTAAGATCAAGGATGGGCTGGAGGTCAGCGTCCGCCTGATCGACTGCGTGGGTTTTATGGTGGATGGAGCATCTGGCCATATGGAGGAAGGGGAGGAGCGGATAGTGAAGACGCCTTGGTTTGACTATGAGATCCCCTTTACCCAGGCAGCAGAGATTGGCACCCAGAAGGTGATTCGGGAGCATTCGAATATTGGGATTGTGATCACTACAGACGGATCCATTACGGAGCTTCCCAGGGAAAGCTATATTCCGGCAGAAGAAAAGACCATCACAGGGCTGAAGAAGCTGGGGAAGCCTTTTATTCTACTGGTGAATACCCAAAAGCCTTATGGGGCAGAAAGCCAGAAGCTGGCAGAGGAGCTTTCCGAAAAGTATGGGGTGTCTGCCCTTCCAGTCAATTGTGAGCAGCTGCGCAAGGACGACATTTTCCGGATTCTGGAGAGCATTTTATATGAATTTCCCATTGAGCGTGTGGATTTCTTTTTGCCGAAATGGGTGGAAATGCTTGAAAATACCCATAAGATCAAAGAGAATGTCATCCAAAATGCCATGCAGATCTTAAAGCAGTTTACCTTTGCAAAGGATGTGCGCAGCACAGAGCTGGTGCCGGAAGGGGAGTATATACGGCGTATGAAGCTGGAAAAGGTGGAGCTTTCCAAGGGGTGTGTGCAGATTCTGATTGATATTGATGAGAAATATTACTATGAAAATATGAGCGAGCTGACGGGAGTGCCGATTTCCGGGGAATACCAGCTGATCTCTATGATCAGGGAATTGTCTGGAATGAAGAAAGAGTATGACAAGGTGGGGAGCGCCATGGAGGCAGTGAAGCAGAAGGGGTATGGTGTGGTGACGCCCCAGCTGACAGATATTGAGATTGAGGAGCCGGTGCTGATCCGGCATGGCAATAAATTTGGGGTAAAGATCAAAGCACAGTCCCCCTCCATCCATATGATCCGGGCAAATGTGGAGACGGAGATTGCGCCGATTATAGGGAGCGAGGAGCAGGCGCAGGATCTGATCGGGTATATTAAGGAATCCAGGGACCAGGAGGAAGGGATCTGGCAGACGAATATTTTTGGAAAATCCATCGGGGAATTGGTGGAGGATGGGATCCGCAGCAAGATTACCATGATGGATGACGAGAGCCAGGTGAAATTGCAGGATACCATGCAGAAGATTGTGAATGACAGCAATGGGGGGCTGGTATGCATTATCATATAGGAGGCATAGCCACCCCTCTCCTGTCTGTCAATCTCTTAGTATATGACATTATTGTTGCTATGAGCGGCTCACAGGCCGTGAATAGTAACATAATTTTGGAGAAATTCGCTGGAAATTTCGGAAAATCACTGGAAATTCAAAGGAGTTGTGTTATAATTCTATAAAGGAGGGTTGTCAAAAGCGCATATCCAAACAGGGCGATTTGGGGATATGCGTTTTTGTGGTTTCTCATATTTAATAATGTACAGATGGAGGAGAACATGGGAAAAGGAAAAAAGTGGATTTATGTATTGCTGGTATTTGTGTGTGCGGTAATGTTGGACTGCGGGACAGTCCAGGCAGGGAAGCTGCCGGCTTTAAAGGTGAAGGGGACGCAGCTGGTGAATTCCAAGGGGAAGGCGGTGCAGTTAAAGGGGGTCAGTACCCACGGGCTGTCCTGGTTCCCAGAATATGTGAACCAGAAGGCATTCAGCCATATCAAGAAAAAATGGAAGGCGAACGCAGTGCGGCTGGCAATGTATACCAGTGAGTACAACGGCTATTGCGTTGGGGATGCAGCGAACCGTAGGGTGTTGGAGAAACGGGTGGATGATGGGGTAAAGTATGCCACAAAGGCAGGGCTTTATGTAATCATCGACTGGCATATTTTAAGCGATGGGAACCCTAAGGCTTATCAGAAGCAGGCGGTTGCATTTTTTAAGAAGATGGCGGGAAAATATAAGGGGTATACCAATGTGATCTATGAGATCTGCAATGAGCCCAATGGGGGGGCGTCCTGGGGCGATATTAAGTCCTATGCCCAAAAGGTGGTAAAGGCAATCCGTTCCAAGGACAAAAATGCAGTGATTTTAATTGGGACGCCCAATTGGTCCCAGGATGTGGATGTTGTGGCAAAAAGCCCTTTGAAGGGCTATAAGAACCTGATGTATACGCTGCATTTCTACGCAGGGGCACATGGAGCGGGGCTGCGCCAAAAGGCAAAGGCGGCATTGAAAGAAGGGCTGCCATTGTTTGTGTCAGAATTTGGCATCTCGGACGCTTCTGGCAATGGGGCGCTGAATAAGCAGGAGGGCAAGAAGTGGATGAAGTTCCTAAAGGACAATAAGATCAGCCGCATTGGATGGAGCCTTTCCAATAAAGGGGAAAGCTCAGCGCTTTTGAAAACATCCTGTAAAAAGGTTTCTGGCTGGAAGGATTCTGACCTTACGCCCTGGGGGAGATGGCTGGTGAAGCAGTGGTAAGGAATTGTAATTTTTCCATACTGCTGATTGAAAATAGGTGGCTTATGTGGTAGAATAGGGAAAAATGGCTGGAGAGCCCCAATACAGGAGGTTTAGGATAAAATGGATCAGTATAAGGAAGAGTTTATAGGGTTTATGGTGGACTGCCAGGTATTGAAGTTTGGCGAATTTATTTTGAAAAGCGGAAGGAAATCCCCGTTTTTCATGAATGCAGGGGCTTATGTGACAGGCGCGCAGCTTCTTAGGCTGGGGGAATATTACGCTAAAGCGATCCATGCCCATTATGGGGATGATTTTGATGTGCTTTTTGGGCCGGCCTACAAGGGCATCCCCTTGAGCGTTTCCACGACGATAGCATACAGCAGGCTCTATGGGAAGGAAATCCGCTATTGCTCAAACCGCAAGGAAGTAAAGGATCATGGGGATACGGGGATCCTTTTGGGCAGCAAGCTTAAGGATGGGGACAAGGTCGTGATCATTGAGGACGTGACTACCTCTGGCAAATCCATGGAAGAGACGGTGCCAATTATACGGGCACAGGCAGATATTGAGATCAAAGGGCTGATGGTTTCCTTAAACCGGATGGAGCGGGGCAAGGGAGAGAAAAGCGCCCTGGAGGAGATCCAGGAGCTGTATGGGTTTGACGCAAATGCCATTGTGACGATGCAGGATGTGGTAGAGTTCCTGTATAATACGCCTTATAAGGGGAAAGTTTATATTGATGGCAGCATGAAATCTGCCATTGACCAATATTATGCACAATATGGGGCAAAATAGAGTAGAAGACAAAATAAAAATCAGGAGAAATGGACATGAATGATAATGAGAAGACGTATAAGACATTGGCGGTGGCTGGGGCTGGGAACCTTGTGCTTGGCATTGTGGTTTTAGTGACTGGCATTGTATGCGGCGTATTGGTGATTATAAATGGCGCGAAGATATTGAGGCGTAAATCAGATATCATATTTTAAGGGTTGGAAAATTGAAAAAAGATTATCGAAAGACACTCCGAATATGCAGTAAGGTCATGTTCGGAGTCTATATTGTTTGCCTGACTTATTTTCTGTTCTTTGCAGAGAGTACAGGGCGTACCTTCGAGGGCAGGACCTACCATTATAATTTGGAGCTGTTTAAAGAGATCAGGCGCTTTATCGAATATCGGCATACCCTTGGCACACGGGCAGTGGTGCTGAACCTGTTTGGGAATATTGCAGCATTTATCCCTTTTGGCTTTTTCCTGCCAGTGCTGTATCCAAGGTGCAGGTCATTGCTGTTTACCATATTTTTTAGCTTTGAGTGCAGCCTTCTGGTAGAGACAATCCAGTTAGTCTCCAAAGTGGGGAGCTTTGATGTAGATGATTTACTGTTGAATACCATAGGCGGCGCAATCGGCTGCCTGGCTTTTTTGTGGATGAACCAGATAAGGAGATCTTATGAAGCGAAAGAAAAGAAATAGCTATAAATTTGCTGGAATGAAGCATTCTAAGAGGGGGAAGGGATCCTTGGCATTGGCAGTGCTGTCGCTTTTGGCCGGGATTGGGATGGTGGCATTTTCCGTGGGGAGCCAGGGGAATGCCACCATTTATGTAGGGAGCGCCGGGCTGCTGTCCTTATGCCTGGCAGCAGTGGCATTGGTGGCCGGCCTCTCTAGCTTGCGGGAGGAGAGCTATAAGCTGTTCCCGGTGCTGGGGAGCCTGTGCTCCGCCATAGTTTTGGCAGGGTGGGTGGCAATCTATGTATTGGGGTTTTCTGTGTAAGGCGGCTTTTGCGCTTGGGATGCAGGGGGGATATGCCGCGGATTCTATGCGGAAAATAGGGGAATCAGAAAGAAATTTTAATGGGTTTTTACAGAAAGGAAGGGTTATAGATGGGTTATCAGGAAATTTGGCAGCCATATCGGGATGAGGTAGAAGAAAGGTTTCCGCTGGTTATGGAGCGGCTGGAATCCATTGGGCAGGAGGAGACGGTGAGCCAGCCGTATCTTGGCTATTTTCGCCATGTGGCGGCTTTTTTAGCGGAGCTTGGAAGGCTGGAAGAGGAAGTTGTTTCCAGGGACTGGAAAGCGGTCAGCCTGGAGGGGCTGAGGCAGGAGAATTACAGGCTTTATCAGGATGTTTTGCCAGAGCATTATGGGGAAAGCTATGGGAACCCGGCCTATGCGGTGCAGTGCCTGGGGGAGGAATACGGGAGGCTGCTCTCGGCGCTGTATGCGGACATACGGTCTTTGATCCCCTATGCCTATGAGGGGAGGGTGTACGATATTACTATATTCAGCGAGCTGTTTGTGGAAATTTATAACCTCTTTGAAGGGGAGGGGCTGCCTGCGGCAAAGGAAGTGCAGCAGATTATTTACTGGTTTTTCCATGATTATGGGGAGGTTTTCACGGAGATTTGGGTGCTTGCCCAGACTTGCCCGGAACTGGATTTTTATGCCAGGATTATCTTGGACAGTGACCTGGGGGATTTGCGATACCTTTACCGCTATGGGGCATATATCACGGAAAATGAATGGAGGACGGCAGAATTTCTGAATGGGATGGCGCAGGAGGAGATCCAGGCTATGGCGGATACCTATACGGAAGGGTATCGGATTGGGTTTCAGGTGACAGGGAAGGATCTGTCCAAAAAAAGGCTTGTGGATCTGCGCTATCCGATTGGGTTTGAGCGGATGGTGCGGGCAGCAGTGGGGAATTTCGCTAAAATGGGGCTGCAGCCTGTGGTTATGCGGGGCGGGGAGCTTTCTTTTGATGGGCGCGGGAACCGGGGGCGTTCCGTGGGGAGCGTTTCGGCAAACCGGCAGTATGAATATGACCATAAGTCGGATAAGGCAATTTATTGGGACAAGGCTTTAGTGGGGCGGCGCCTGGAAGCCCTGAAGGCAGCTTATGAGGGAAGGAAAAAAGAGGCCGCCTGGTATGCGGGGCCGGCGCATATTGAGACTTTTGGGGAAGAAGGGTTTGAGCCGAAAGGGAACCCCTATGCTTATCAGTTTACGGAAAAGCAGCAAAAGCTGAATGTTTACAATGCCAACATGTCCTCAGAGATCAGCAATGGGTATATCCGGGAGGATGAGCGCAGCTTTACCATCATTGCCTATCCGATTCCGGCAATTGGGGAGGGCTATAAGGAAATTTTTGCAAAGACAGTGGAAGTGAATACCCTGGATTATAAGCTCTATCAGGATATACAGCAGAAAATCATTGATGTGCTGGATCTGGGCGCGGCCGTGCATATTACAGGGAAAGGGGAAAATAGAACGGATCTGACGGTTTCTTTGCACCCTTTGGAAGAACCCCAGAAAGAAACAGTTTTTGAGAACTGTGTGGCAGATGTGAATATTCCGGTAGGTGAAGTATTTACCTCCCCGCAATTAAAGGGAACCAATGGGCGCCTCCATGTGGCGCAGGTGTACCTGAACGGGCTGAAATACCTGGATTTAGAGGTGGATTTTAAGGACGGCATGATTACGGGCTATTCCTGTAAGAATTTTGGGACGGAAAAAGAGAATCAGGCATTTTTAAAGGAGAATCTGCTGAAGCACCATGACACGCTGCCCATGGGGGAATTTGCCATTGGAACCAATACAGTGGCATATAGGATGGGGGTAGATTACAAGATACAGGATAAGCTCCCGATTTTGATTGCAGAAAAGACAGGGCCCCATTTTGCGGTGGGAGACACCTGTTACAGCTGGGCGGAGGATGTGGCGGTATTCAACCCAGATGGAAAAGAGGTTGTGGCAAGGGACAATGAGGTATCCCTGCTCCGAAAGGAGGATGTGGGCAAGGCTTATTTTAACTGCCATACAGATATTACCATTCCATATGACGAGCTGGACAGCATTACGGTGCTGCGGCAGGATGGAAGCACTATAGACGTGATCCGGGATGGGAAATTTGTGGTTCCGGGAACGGAGAGGCTGAATGAGCCGCTCGAATCATGATACTAGAAGGGAAACAGAAGAACCAGGAGAGGAGCATATGTGCAGAAAGAAGGATTTGCCTATATTAGAGGACATACAGTCTGTTATTTTTGACCTGGATGGGACGCTGGTGGACTCTATGTGGCTGTGGCATGATATTGATGTGGAGTTTTTGGGGATGCGGGGGCTTGCCCTGCCAGAGACCTACCAGAGGGACATTGAAGGCATGAGCTTTACGGAAACGGCAATTTATACAAAGGATCTGTTCCAGCTTTCGGAAAGCGTAGAGGAGCTCAAGGAGATCTGGAACCAGATGGCAATAAAAAAGTATACATATGAGGTTCCCTTTAAGCCTGGAGCTGAGGAGTTTTTAAAATACTGCAGGGAGCAGGGGATTTCTGTGGGGATTGCCACCAGCAATTCCCGGGACCTGGTGGAGGCTGTGGCGGGCGCCCTGCATTTTGGGGATTATATCCAGGAGATTGTGACAGCCTGTGAGGTAAAGCGGGGGAAACCGGCGCCAGACGTCTATCTGGAGGCTGCCAGCCGCCTGCAGGCGCAGCCAGAGCGCTGCCTGGTATTTGAAGATGTACCTATGGGGATTTTGGCAGGGAAAAATGCGGGCATGCGCGTTTGCGCTGTGGAGGATGATTTCTCCCTTGCACTGAAGGAGGAGAAAAAAGGGCTGGCGGATTATTATATTTCTGATTTTCATGAGGTATTTGCGTAAACTTTGCCAATATAGGGCTTACAGCCAATATAGCCTAAATAGCTTCGGAAACCGCTGTATCGGATAGGAGGATTATGGGACAGGACTTTTTGCCAATCTGCAGGGAGGATATGGAGCGCAGGGGAATAGCGCAATTTGATTTTGTATATGTAATCGGGGATGCCTATGTGGACCATCCCTCTTTTGGCCATGCCATTATCAGCCGCCTTTTGGAGGCGTATGGATATTCGGTAGGCATTATTTCCCAGCCAGATTGGAGGGAAAAGGGGAGCATTGCCATATATGGGGAGCCGCGGCTGGCCTTTTTAGTCACTGGCGGAAATATGGATTCTATGGTTAACCATTACAGCGTTTCCAAACGCCTGCGGGAAAAGGATTCCTTTAGCCCTGGCGGCGTGATGGGCAAACGCCCGGATTATGCCACCATCGTTTACGGGAACCTGATCCGGCAGACCTACAAAAAGACGCCAATACTGATTGGCGGTGTGGAAGCCAGCCTTCGGAGGCTGGCCCATTATGATTACTGGAGTGGTAAGGTCAAGCGCTCCATACTTTTGGACAGCGGGGCGGATATCCTGATGTACGGCATGGGGGAGCGGAGCATAATCCAGCTGGCGGAAGCTTTGGACAGCGGCCTTGCAGCGGCAGATATTACCTTTGTGGAGGGCACTGTCTACAAGTCCCGGAAAAAGGAAGATATCTATGATGCTATTTTCCTTCCAGGATATGAAAAGGCCAGGGCGGATAAAGCATGTTATGCCCAGAGCTTTTATACCCAATACTGCAATGCGGATCCTTTCCATGGGAAACGCCTGGCAGAAGAATACCCCAACCAGGTTTACGTTGTGCAGAATCCGCCTTCTAAGCCCCTGTCCCAACAGGAGATGGATGATGTCTACGGACTGCCTTATATGCGCAGCTGCCATCCCTCTTACCAATCCTCTGGCGGCGTGCCTGCCATTTCGGAAGTGAAATTCAGCATTACCAGCAACCGCGGCTGCTTTGGCGGCTGCAGCTTCTGCGCCCTGACCTTCCATCAGGGGAGGATTGTCCAGGCAAGGAGCCACGGTTCGATTCTGAAAGAGGCAAAGTCCCTGGCAGAGGACAAGGATTTTAAAGGTTATATCCATGATGTGGGAGGGCCAACGGCGAATTTCCGCCATCCAGCCTGTGACAGGCAGATGCAGGCTGGCGCATGTGCCAAGAAGCAGTGCCTGTTCCCGGAGCCGTGCAGGAACCTGAAGGCAAGCCACAGGGACTATCTGTCCCTGCTGCGTAAACTGCGCAGCCTGCCTGGCATAAAAAAGGTGTTTATCCGTTCGGGGATCCGGTTTGATTATCTATTGGCAGATCCCGACCGCACTTTTCTGCGGGAGCTTTGTGAGCATCATATCAGCGGGCAGCTGAAGGTGGCTCCAGAGCATATTTCCGATGAGGTCCTGAAGTATATGGGCAAGCCCAGGGCGGAAGTGTACGGCAGGTTTGTGCGGGAATACCAGGCAATGAATGAGAAGCTGGGGAAAAGGCAGTATATGGTCCCGTATCTGATGTCCTCCCATCCGGGGTCTACGCTGCGGGAGGCGGTGGAGCTGGCAGAATTTCTGCGGGATTTGGGGTATATGCCCCAGCAGGTGCAGGATTTTTATCCGACGCCCTCTACCATTTCCACCTGTATGTATTATACAGGGCTGGACCCGCGCACTATGAAGCCGGTTTATGTGGCGCATAACCCTCACGAAAAGGCAATGCAGCGTGCTTTGATCCAGTATAGGGATCCGAAGAATTACGAACTGGTGAAGGAGGCTTTATTGAAAGTGGGGCGCGGCGATCTGATTGGATTTGGGCCGAAATGCCTGATTCCTCCCAGGAAGGCGGCAGGAGGGAGGGGAAGGCAGGACAGGCCTGAGGGGAAGCAGCCGCAGACGTGGCGCGGGAAGCCCGGGGAACATGGAACTAAGGGGAAGCAGCCGCAGGCGTGGCGCGGGAAGCCCGGGGAACGTGGAACTAAGGGGAAGCAGCCGCAGGCGTGGCGTGGGAAGCCTGGGGAACATGGATTTAAGGGGAAGCAGAAAACGGGGCGGCGTAAGGGGAAAAATAGATAGCAGAAAGGAAGGCATATGCAATATTTTCAAGTTGGGACGAATGAAGCCGGGCAGCGTTTTGATAAGTATTTAAAGAAATTGCTGGCAGGGGCGCCAGGCAGCTTTATTTACAAAATGCTCCGAAAAAAGAATATCACATTGAATGGGAAAAAAGCCACTGGGTCGGAAAGGTTGGAGTTGGGCGATGAAGTAAAGCTGTTTTTTTCAGGGGAGACTTTCTTAAAATTTTCCTCTGCTGTGCCTGTGCATTCTTCTATGCAGGATGGGATCCCCCCACAGGAAGGGGATGCCTTAGGGGCAGAAGGTTTGCTGCGGCAAAAATACCCATGCATCCCGTTGGAGATTGTATATGAGAACCAGGATATTCTGGCCATCAATAAGCCTGCTGGAATGCTTTCCCAAAAGGCTGCCCCAGGGGATGTGTCAGCCAATGAATATATCATTGGCTATCTTCTGGAGGAAAAATTTTTGTCAGAGGAGCAGCTTGCCACATTCCGCCCCTCTATATGCAACCGCCTGGACAGGAATACATCCGGGCTCTTGGTTGCCGGAAAGACATTGAAAGGCCTGCAGGATATGGCATGCCATCTGAAAGGGCGCTCGATAGGGAAATATTACCGTTGTTTGGTGAAGGGGGCGGTTTATAAGCCCCAGATTATTAAGGGCTGGCTTTGGAAGGATGGCAGGAGCAACCAGGTAAGCGTTTCCAGCAGCGAATTGCCAGGCGGCAAATACATTGAGACGGGATATATGCCCATAAGCCGTTTTTCCGTAAAGCCCGCAAACAAAGCCTTAAATGGGAGGGGGGGCGGCATTGCAGGAATGTATACCTTGCTGGAGGTTCATTTGGCCACGGGGCGCACCCATCAGATCCGTGCGCATCTGGCGTCCATAGGGCATCCTGTTTTGGGGGATGTGAAATATGGCGACCGGAATGCGAACTTATGGCTTTCTAAGACACTCCATATCCATACGCAGCTTCTGCATGCCTATCGCATGGCATTTCCGGATGGGAAGGAAATAATAGCCCCTTTGGGGCGGGAGTTCCAGAAGGCGCTGGATTACCTGGAAGGCGGCGGAAATAATGCATCGGCATATTAAGCGGCAAAAGGAGTATGTGAAAGCCATGGGGAGCCGCGTTTCCCCTGGTGTGGGGCATTTATGGTCATTTAATGATTTTGAGCAGCTCACAGGCACGGTGCGCCCAAGTATGGCCTTCACAGGCCTTTTGGAATCCGTTTTGGGCAATTTTTTCTGCTTTGGCAGGATTCTCCAGCAATTCCATTATCTTTTGGGGGAGCCCGTCACATGACTGTAGGGAAAATCCGGTATAATCAGTTCCTTCCAGCAGAATCTCATCCAGATATTTGGAACTGTCTGTTACGGCGGCACATCCCTGGAGCATACCGTTGAAAATCCGGTCATGGGCGCCATCTTTAAACCAGGGCATGACGTTTACGGCGATTTTTGCATGTTCCATCGACTGGAGGCAAGCCCGGGAGTCCTGCATGCCAGCCATAATAATGTTTTCTGGGCAGCGGCATCCGGCTTTTTCCCAATCCTTTCCAATCGCCAGCACAGAAATATTATTTTCTGCCAGGGTGCAGATTATTTTTTGCCGGAAGTGGGAGCGTACATACAGGTCAATAAAGACCATGCTATGCAGGCAGGAGAGAGTTTCCTCCCGGGTGATTGCGGGAAATTCTTGTTTGAGGCGGCGGATTAGGGCTTCCTCCATTGGGATATCAGGATGCTTGATTAGTTCCTGGATAATATCAAAATAAAAGGCTTTGCTCTCTGCATCCATATGCTGGATATGCGGCATTAAATTTTGGATGGGGACATAATTTCCTGTAAAGACAACATCCGTTTTGCGTTCCCGAAAGGGGATTCCCGCTTCTGAAAGGCGTGTGCCGGCCAAAGGAAGAAAATATGCTTTGCCATAGCCTGGGTAAAATTGTTCCACAAAAGCCTGGTGCCCTCTGTCAATGCAGATCAGGGTCAAATCTGGGATATTGGGTTCCAGGCGCCTGTAATAATACATTGGATGGTCTACCATAATGCAATAGATGGGAATGCCGTGCATATGCCAGATATCCCCCTCTTCCCCATACTGGAATTGCGCCTCTTTGCTTAGGCCGATAAAATTAAAGGTCAAGAGGGCGGCTCCTTCCCAGGAAGGGAATTTTTCAAAGGCTTCCCTGCTCTGCAAGGGCGCTTTCATATCCCAAAACCATGTCTGCACTCCCTGGCTTTCAAAAGCCTCTGCCAGCTGCAAGGAAAAAAATCCCAATGTCTCCACAGCGCCTTTTATAAAAATAATACGTTTTGCATCCATTTTTCCAAACCTTTCCTTTCTCCCGCAATTTGGGCGGCGTGCTACCCATAGATTATACACCTCCACCCCCTGTTTGTCATTGCCTGGCACTAATAAAATTTTCCGAATCTTTTCCCTTGACACTCAAATAGCCAAAACGTATACTATAAAATGAAGAAGAAATCAGGACAAAGGGGATATATGTTATGGAGCAAGCGGCTTTGCAATTGGGAGCGCCATCCTGCCAGGCGGATGCGTCCCTGGAAATCATTTTAAAATTTGATTCATCCGGAACCATACTTTATGGGAACAGGCTGGCTCAGGAAAGCCTGGGCTATGGAGGGGGCTTGGCAGGGATCCGCCTGGCCCAGCTGTTCCAGGCGGATTTTCAACAGGAGGGCAGCAGCGTGCCTTTCTCCATAGGCCGGCTGTCCTCTTTGAAGGAAGGCATGATGTACCGGAAAAACGGTACCTGTTTCCCAGTGCATATGTCTGTCTATTCAGAAGGGCAGCAGCATCTGTTATTTGCGATCAATGCTGCGGCACAGATTGAAACAGAGCGCAAGCTTGCCCGTATGAAGGAGGAGATGGAGGACACGCTGAAGGTCCGGAATGAGTTTGTGGCGAATGTGACCCATGAGCTCCGCACTCCGGTAAACGGCATAAGGGGGCATGTCAGTACGCTGTTGGATGCAGGCGTTACCAAAGAGCAGGCGCGCACGCTGGACATTATTATCCGCTGCTGTGACAATATGTCTGCGATCATCAACAATATTCTGGATTTTTCCAAGCTGGAGGCAGGAAAATTTACTATAGAGCAGAAAGAATTTAATTTCTATGAAATGGTAAACCATGCCGTGGAGACCAATATCACGGCCATTGACGCCAAAGGCCTGCATATTATGGTAAATATGGACAAAGGGATCCCGGAGTATTTAGTCGGGGACCCGCTGCGCTTGACCCAGATCCTCAATAACCTGCTGTCCAATGCCATCAAATTTACCAGTGTGGGCTATATCAGCCTGGAAGTGACAAAGACATTGCAGTTTGATGACGAGGTGGAACTGTTTTTTGTGGTTTCGGATACAGGGATTGGGATTTCGCAGGAGGAAAAAGATAAGCTGTTCAAAAGCTTTTCCCAGGTGGATGCTTCCATCACACGCAAATATGGAGGCACCGGCCTTGGCCTCGCCATTACGAAACAGCTGGTGGAGCTGATGCATGGGGGCATCCGCCTGGACAGTGAAAAAGGGAAGGGGAGCAGCTTTTCTTTTTCTGTCCGCCTGCACCAGGCGCAGGACAAAAGCCAGGAAGGCAAGGGGCATGAGAAATTTGAATTTCTGAGCCGAAGGCAGGAGCTGGAGAGGTTTGACAGCATGGAGGAAATTTTCCAGTTTGGCACGCCCAAGAACCGGGAGGAAATCAACAGTAAAATGGAAAAACTGATCCTCTGCATAGAGGTAGGGGCATGGGATAAGGCGGAGATGTTCACCCACAATATCAAGTCTTTGGTAGAACAGGGGCCAAAGGATGTGAAGAAGGCGGCGTTCCGGTTGGAGATGAATGTGCGCAAGGAAGACATTTCTAAGAGCATGGGGCAGTATAATAGTTTAAAGGAACTGTTGGAAAGGGGTTAGGTAAGGATGGGAAAAGCGATGGGATATAGAGAAGACACGCCGCAGATCTTAATTGTGGATGATGTGGATGCGAATCGGATGGTCTTAGAGAATATTATCCAGGAAATGGGCTGCCGCCCTGTGTGCGCGGCCAGCGCCAACGAGGCGGCAAAGCGGATGGAAGAAAGCCTTCCCCAGCTGATACTTTTGGATGTGTTTATGCCGGAAATGGATGGGTATGAGTTTTGTGAAAGGCTGAAGGAAAGCCCCATTACCAGGGATATTCCCATTATTTTTATCTCCGCAGCCGATTCCAGCCAGGATAAGGTGCGCGGCCTGCAAATGGGCGCGGTAGACTACATCGCAAAGCCATTTGACATGGCGGAAGTCGTTATGCGTGTAAATAACCACCTGGAGCTGCACAGGATGCGCCAGGAACTGGAATTAAGCAACCGCCGCCTCCGCAGCGTAATCAACAGCCAGGCCAGAAGGATTGAAGAAGAGCAGAAAAATATCCTGTATGCACTGGCAAGCCTAGCCCGGGATCAGGAACTTCAGGCACAAGGCCACGAAGCGCTTCCAGAGAATGGCCCTGCTTATGGGGAAGCGGGTCAAAACGGCCATAGGGATCCGGTGTCTTACAACTGCAGGCTATTGGCTCAAAGCCTCCAGTTCAGCCCCGCGTTCTCTGAAGATATATCAGAAGCCTTTATTGACACAATTGAGGTGTCTTCCCAGCTGCGTGACCTGGGCAACTTTCGCGCCGTCTCCCTGTTTCATGCCAAGCCAGCCCCCTTAGCGCCCCAGGAGCTGCTGGCAGCCCAATGCCATGTAGGGCAAAGCGTTAATTTTCTGGAACGGATGTACACGTACGCCCCAGATAACCATTTCCTGCCCATGGCAATCCAGATTGCCCATTACCACCATGCCCATTGGGACGGCACCGGCTACCCGCAAGGGGCTTCTGGGAAAAATATCCCTTTAGCGGCGCGTATTACAGCTGTAGCAGACTTATTTGGCGTCCTGGCAACGGCCCGGGACGGAAGCCCTGCATACGGCAAAGAAGGCGCCCTCAGCCAGATCAAAGCATGCAGCGGCTCCATCCTCGACCCGGAAATCGTGGAGATTTTCATAAAAATTGAAAAGCAGCTTCATGTGCATTAGAGTTTTGCCAGCATTCCCTTTTATTCACAATATTTTCCCTAAACCCTACTAATTGACAAATAGACATGAATATAGTACTATATATAGTAGAGTTTATATATCCCACATATATAAATATTTATACAATGTAAATGTAATAGGAGCAACCAAATGATTACGGAGCAAGAATTTCACCGAATTGTGGTCTATGTAAAAGACAAATTCGGCATTGACCTCAGCGGAAAACAGATTCTCGTAAGCGGAAGATTAGAAAATTACATCCTGCGGCATGGCTACAGCGGTTATGACGAATACATGGCCAAAGTAGAAAAAAACCCCAAAGGAGAAGAAGCCCGCAACCTGATTAATGTACTGACAACAAACCATACATATTTTATGAGGGAATTTGAACATTTCGATTTCATGAGACAAAAGATCCTCCCCAAGCTGAAAGTATCAGAAGCTGCCAGCAGGGATCTGCGAATCTGGTCCGCTGCCTCATCCACTGGAGAAGAGGCTTATACCATCGCCATGGTACTAAAAGACTTTTTCGGAATCGACCACCACGACTGGGATACTACCGTGCTGGCCACCGACATTTCCACAAAAGTACTCATGCATGCACAGCGCGGGCGTTACCTGAAGGAGCAGATTGAGCCTTTGCCTGAAAACTGGCGCAGAAAATACTTTAAGCAAATCAGCCCATTGGAATACCAAGTGAAGCCAGAGCTTAAGAAGGAGGTTCTTTTCCGGCAGTTCAACCTGATGAACCCTTTCCCCTTCCGGAAGCCATTTCACATCGTATTCCTAAGGAATGTCATGATCTATTTTGATGATAAAACAAAACAAGAGCTTTTAAACAAGATTTATGACCATATGGCGCCAGGCGGCTACTTATTTATAGGCACCACAGAGTCTGTAAACCGAAGCGGGACCCGGTTCCAATATGTAGAGCCGTCCATATATAAGAAATAATATATTTTACGAAGAAAATTTTATAGAAGAAAGCAGGGTAACAGGATGCGGAAAATCAAAGTATTAGTGGTGGATGATTCTCTCTTATTTCGTAATCTGTTGGTAGAGAGCCTGCGGTCAGACCCTTCGATTGAGGTAGTGGCACAGGCAGGCGACGCCTATGCGGCGCGGGATGCAATCCTGCAGTACCATCCGGACGTCATGACGCTGGATGTGGAAATGCCCAGAATGGGCGGGATTGAGTTCCTGCGGAAATTGCTGCCCCAGTACCCGCTGCCTGTAGTGGTGATCAGTGCACTGAGCGAGAAGGTGTTTGACGCCATGGAGGCAGGGGCGGTAGATTTTGTCTGCAAGCCAAACACCATAGAACGGGATAAGGTAGGGGCATTTTTAAGGAAAGAGCTGGGGACTAAGATCAAGATAGCCTCAACAGTCAAGGTAGGCAGGATGAAACGGGCAGAATCTTTCCCAGTGAGCGCTTCCACAGCATTGAACAGCAATATGGTAGTGGCCATTGGGGCTTCTACTGGCGGCACAGAGGCAATCTTTGAAGTGGTGCGCCAGTTCCGCAGGGATATTCCAGGCGTTGTGATCGTGCAGCATATGCCTCCAGGATTTACGCAGATGTATGCGAACCGCCTGAACAATCAATGCCAGGTGGCAGTCAAGGAAGCTGTGACAGGGGATCGGGTTATCCCAGGCCAGGTGCTGATTGCGCCAGGTGATAAGCAGATGCGCCTGCTGAAGGTCAATGGGGTATACCAGGTAGAATGCAGGCCGGGGGAGAAGGTCAGCGGCCATTGCCCATCAGTAGACGTGCTGTTTTCCTCTGTGGCCAAGTCTGCAAAAAAGGACGCGGTAGGCGTGATACTGACGGGTATGGGCGGGGATGGCGCAAAGGGGCTGCTGGAAATGCGCAAAGCCGGCGCGGCCACCATTGGGCAGAATGAGGCAAGCTGTGTGGTATATGGCATGCCGAAGGTGGCTTATGATATTGGCGCTGTCCAGTACCAAGTGGATCTTTCTGCGGTTGCGAATACGGTATACAGCGTACTGAGGCCGAATTAGAAAGGAGAACTGGTTTATGAAGATTTTGATGGCGGAAGATGATTTCGCAAGCCGCAAGTTCATGTCCAATTATTTGGGCAAATACGGAGACTGCGATATTACTGTAGATGGGGAAGAGGCTGTGGATGCGTTTATGATGGCCTTGGAGGATGAAGAACCCTATGATTTGATCTGCCTGGATGTGATGATGCCTGTGCTGGATGGATACCAGGCCTTAAAGGCAATCCGCGATATTGAGACAGAGCGTGGGATTCCAGAAAAAGACCGTGTGAAGATTATTATGACCACGGCATTGAATGAAGAAAGAAATGTAAAAAAGGCCTTTGAAATGGGGTGCACCGTATATTCCGGGAAGCCCATTGATTTGGATAAATTTGAAAAAATTTTAAAGAAGCTGGAGTTGATAGAATGACAGTGGAAAAGAGCATCTTGAAGAAATACCACAGGAAGAAAGGGGGCTAAAAAATGGGAGAAGATTTTAACACAGAGAGTATGCTGGACATATTTCTTTATGAGAGCGAGCAGCTTTTGGAGACCCTGCAGAATGTCGTTCTAGAACAAAAGGATGAAGATTGTTTTGACGATGCGTCGATCAATGAGATATTCCGTGCCATGCATACTATCAAAGGCTCTTCGGGTATTATGATGTATGATAATATTACGAAGGTTTCCCATAAACTGGAAGATGTATTTTACTATTTAAGAGAATCCCATCCAGATAATGTACCGCATTTGGAGTTGGTGGACCATGTGCTGGATGTGGCTGATTTTATCACGGCAGAGCTGGATAAAATCAAGGAAGGCGATACGCCTGATGGGGATGAGAGCCAGATTATCACGGAGCTGGATAAATTCCTGAACAAGATCAAGACTGGCATTACGGAGACAGGGGATGACCTGCCGCCGGAAAATAAGCATGAGGAGCCGAAACAGTTCTACATACCTCCTACGGAAAATGAGAGCAGCAAGTATTATAAGGCTTCCATCTATTACAGAAGCGATACGGAAATGTGCAATATCCGTGCCTATACGGCAGTGTATTCCCTTAAGGAAATCACAGAGGATATGGAGTATATGCCAGATGACATCATTACCAACGAAGACAGCGGCGCCGTGATCTTAGAGGACGGCTTCCATATGCTGATCAAGTGCCAGTGCACCAAAGAAGAAGTGCTGGAGGCAATTGGCGACACTTCCGGCGTGGATTGGGTGGAAGTGAATGAATGCACGGCCAAGGAATTTGAGATGGGCTTCCATGAGCAGGAGCCAGCCCCAATCGTCATTGAACTGGATGATAAGGACAAGGGAAAAGGCAAAGAAAAGGCTGAAGAAAAGAAGGAAGAAAAGAAAGAGCCTACCCCTGGCGATTATGTAATTAAGGGCAAGGAAACAGGCAAGGGGAAGAAGCTGGCCAAGAACCAGCCGAAGAACAGCCCGAAGCAGTCTTATATCAGCGTAAATGTAGAGAAGATGGATTCTTTGATGGATATGATTGGGGAACTTGTAATTTCTGAGGCAGTGGTGCTCCAGAACCCGGATCTGAAGGTGCCGGGATTGGATCTGTCTAATTTCCAGAAAGCGGCAAGCCAGCTTTCCAAGATTACCACGGAGCTGCAGGATGTGATTATGTCCATGCGTATGATGCCTTTGACCAATACGTTCCAGAAGATGAACCGTATCGTATTCGATGTGTCCAGGAAGCTGGGCAAGGACATTGAGCTGGAAGTGATCGGTGAGAATACGGAAGTGGATAAGAATATCATTGAGCATATTTCTGACCCGCTGATGCATTTGATCCGTAATTCCGTAGACCATGGGATTGAGGCCAAGGAAGACCGCATCGCAGCAGGGAAAGACCCCAAGGGTAAGATTACCTTAGAGGCAAAGAACGAAGGCGGCAAGGTATATGTGATTGTAAGGGATGATGGGAAAGGGCTGAACCGGGAGGTGCTTTATGAAAAGGCCCGAAAGAATGGCTTGATTGGCAACCGCCCCATGTCTGATTTCACCGATAAGGAAATCTACCAGTTTATCACTTATGCAGGCTTTTCCACAAAAGAGCAGGTAACAGAATACTCTGGCCGCGGCGTGGGCATGGACGTGGTAGTGAAGAATATCCAGACCATAGGCGGCAAGCTGGAGATTGACAGCGTGGAAGGCGCAGGCTCTGAGATGACACTGAAGATTCCGCTGACCTTGGCAATCATAAATGGGATTGTCATGGAAGTAGGCAGCTCTACCTTTGTCATTGAGACGAATGCGATTAAAGAATTTGTCCGTTTCGGCAAAGATATGCTGGTGAAGGAGCCGGATGGCGAGGAGTATGTGATGCTCCGCGGCGAATGCTACCCATTTATCCGCCTGAACCAGAGGTTCCACCTGGAGGAAACGGACAGCAGCATTGATGCAGAAGATGGCATTGTGGTAGTATTAGAGCATGAAAATAAATATGTCTGCATATTCATTGACACATTGATTGGGGAACAGGAAATCGTGGTTAAGCCGATTCCTTCCTATATTAAGAAAGTGCAGGGGCTGTCCGGCTGTACCCAGCTGGGAGATGGCAGCATCGCATTGATCCTGGACATTGCGGGATTGATTACGGATCAGGAAAGGAGATAGGCCATGGCAGAAGAAATAATGGATGAGATGGATGAGTTAGACGTGGCGGCGAACGCAGACGATGATGCCCAAAAAGGGAAATATATGACCTTTCAGATAGGCGACGAGTATTATGGGATAGCCATCAACTATGTAAATGAAATTGTGAACATACAGTCCATCACAGGGGTTCCGGAAGTGGAAGACTATATTAAAGGGCTTATCAATATCCGTGGAAAGATTATCCCTGTCATAGACGTGAAAGTGCGTTTTCGGCAGGAGCCTGTGCAGTACACGGACCGTACCTGCATTATCTTGATTGACGTAAATTCCACAATGGTAGGATTGATCGTGGAGAAAATAGCAGATGTCATAACCATTAATGAAAAAGATATTATTCCGCCTCCATCTTTGAACCAGTCTGTAATCGGCAAAGACAAATATGTCTTTGGCCTGGTAAAGGTTGCAGACGAGGTGAAATTGTTACTGGATCCGGAAAAGCTCATCAGGGATGAGGATCCAATGTCATTGGAGTAAGTTGGCAGAGATACAAATAAGGAGGATTAAGAAATTATGAAAAAATTAACAATAAAAACCCGTTTGATTGGTGGGTTTGGGATTATAGGTGTATTAATCCTGTTCATTGGAATTATCAGCTTAAGCCTTTTAAGGCAGGTAGAAGGCAAGACAGTAGTGGAAGAAGCTGTCATGTTGGTTTTGACGGTTTTTGCAATTGTTTTCTGTATTTTCCTGGGAAGGGATATCCTGAAGAAGATACAAGGATCCTTAGATATCCTCAGTAATGCGGCAAAAGAGATCGCGGTAGGCAATGTAGACATTAGCCTGAATAAACTGTACGATGATGAGTTGGGGGAGTTGGTAGATGAGTTCCAGCGCATTATTGAAAATATCAAATACCAGGGCGGAATTTCTGAAATGATCGCTGTAGGGGATTTGACTGCGGACGTAAAGACAAAGGGAAGCAAAGACGTTTTGGGCAACGCCTTGGAAAATATCCTGCGTGAAAATAACCGGATGCTTTCTGATATCCGGGAATCCACCATGCAGGTAACGGTTGGGGCAGAGCAGGTTTCCGACGCCAGCCAGGCTCTTGCCCAGGGGGCGACAGAGCAGGCCAGCGCAACACAGGAAATCACAGCTTCCATGAATGAAATTGCTGAAAGCACCAAGGCAAACGTGGATCAGGTAAATGAGGCAAATGAGTTGGTTGAGACGGTGGGCAAAGAAGCCATTAACATCAACGAGCGTATGACAGAGATGATGAACGCAATGGCAGATATCAATGAGTCCTCCGAAAATATTTCCAAGATTATTAAAGTGATTGACGATATTGCGTTCCAGACAAATATCCTGGCATTGAACGCGGCTGTTGAGGCCGCAAGGGCAGGCGTGCATGGCAAAGGCTTTGCCGTTGTGGCAGAGGAAGTGCGCAGCCTTGCTGGGAAGAGTGCATCTGCAGCCAGTGAGACGGCTGAGCTGATCGAGGATTCGATCCATAAGGTTAGCCTGGGCTCTAAGCTGGCAGAAGAGACAAGCGAATCCCTTTCTGAGATTATGGAAAAGATTGAGAAGGTAGTAGACCTGACACAGAGCATTGCGACAGCTTCCAATGACCAGGCTACGGCTGTGACGCAGATTGACCAGGCGATCAACCAGGTTTCACAGGTAACGCAGACAAACTCTGCAACCAGCGAGCAGTGTGCGGCAGCTAGCGAGGAATTGTCTAATCAGGCGGCTACGCTGCGGTCTTTGGTTGGGAATTATAAGCTGAAGTCAAGCGGAAGCAGTTTTGGGGGAGGGGTGCAGAAGGCAGACTCCTTTAAGGCTGGGAATGACAATGAGAAGATTATTTCCTTGGACAGTGAGTTTGGGAAGTATTGAGAATAAGGAAATGGAGTGTCCCCCGCGGGTTTCTGTGGGGGATACTTGGCGTGGGGGCATTGTTTATTCGGCAGGGATGGAATAAGTTTGCCCCCATGTTCATATAGTGTACTATGGAAAGAAGAAAAAAGAACAGGCTTGCACAGGTAAAGGAAAGCGTAAAATCAAATATTGTGGAATCCCTGGAGCTTCCGCAGGATATTTTTTATGGGGCTGTGATTGTTACAGCTTTGGGGCGGGGGCAGGTGCTGGTGGAGAATTATAAGGGGATCATTGAGTATACCAGGGAGAAAATACGGCTGCAGGCCAAAGGATGCCAGGTGACGGTCCAGGGGGAGCAGCTGGTGGTGGAATATTATACCCATGAGGAAATGAAGATTACTGGGATGATCCAGGGGATATTGTATGATGCCTGAGGGGGGAAACGTGTGCTGATTGATAAGTTGAAATATCTGCAGGGATATGTCAGGGTGAGGCTTTATGGGTATGCACCGGAGCGTTTTTTGAATTTGTGCAGCAACCATGATATCTTGATTTGGAATATGGAGCATGTAGAGGGGCAGTATGAATTTTGCATCAGTGTCAGGGGCGTAAGGCAGCTTAAGCCTATTTTACGGAAAACAAGGACAAAAATTGTGATTTTAGAGCGCATTGGGCTGCCCTTTGTGATGCGGCGGTACCGGAAGCGGAAGGTGTTTTTTGCGGGAGTGGCGCTTTGCTGCGGGCTGATTTATGGGATGTCGCTGTTTATCTGGAAAATTGAAGTCAATGGGAACCTGCATGAGACAGACAGCAACATTATAAAATTTTTGGAGGGGAAACAGGTATACCATGGGCTGTTAAAAAGCAAAATAGATTGTGAGAGGATTGAGGAGGAGTTAAGGGCAGGGTTTGAGGATATTATCTGGGCTTCTGTAAAGCTGGAGGGGACGATGCTGATCATTGATGTCCAGGAGAACCTGGCGGCGAACCAGCAGTCAGCGGGCAGGGAGGAAGAAGACGGCACGGCCAGCGACCTGGTGGCGGATAAGGATGCGGTGGTTTACAGTATCCTAACCAGGCAGGGGACGCCCCAGGTGGAGAAAGGGGTGGAGGTCAAAAAGGGGGATCTGCTGGTAGAAGGGAAGAATCCCGTAATGGATGATAACGGGGAAGTGGCCTCTTATCAGTATTGTGTGTCGGATGCAGATATTTTGGGGGTAACGGAATATGATTATAATGAGCGGTTTGCCCTTTGGCATGAGGTGAAAAAGTTCAGCGGGGAGGAAAGCAGCGCCTACGGGGTGCGCCTGTTTGATAAGCTTGGGATGCTCCCCCATACCCACAAGTTTTCGGATTATGATGTAGTTACAGACGAGCATAACTTGAAAATTGGGGATACCTTTTACCTGCCGTTGGCCTTTCGGAAGGAAACCTATAAGGAGTACCGTCTGGAAAAGGAAAAATATGGGGAAGGGGAGGCAAAAAAGCTGGCGGAAGAAAATTTAGCTGAATTTTGTAAAGAATTAGCAGAAAAAGGGGTTCAAATTATAGAAAATAATGTTATGATAGTAACAGATGAAAAATATTGTGTCGCTTCGGGAACAATTAAGGTGATTGAGCCTATTGGGATCCGGAGGGCGACTGTTATGACGGACACAGGACAGGAAGGGCAGATAGAAGATGAGTCTGATGGAGACAGTGATTGATGTTCCTGCAGAGCATGTGACAAATGTGTTTGGGCAGTTTGACATTTACCTGAAGAAGGTAGAGCGTGCCTTTGGGGTCACAGTGGCTGTGCGGGAGGATAAAATGAAGCTGCTGGGGGCGCAGCGGGATGTGGAAAAGGCGTCCAGGGTGTTTGCGCAGCTGTTTGGATTATCCCAGCGCGGCAGCCAGATTACGGAACAGAACGTGGATTATGCCATAGCCCTCACCTATGAGGAGAAGGAATCTGCGCTTGCGGAGATTGATAAGGAATTGATCTGCCACACGGTCAATGGGGCTCCGGTGAAGCCTAAGACATTGGGGCAGAAGAACTATGTACAGGAGATACGCCAGAAGATGATTGTCTTTGGGCTTGGGCCTGCGGGGACAGGGAAGACGTATTTAGCCATGGCTATGGCGATTACGGCCTTTAAGAAGGAAGAAGTGAGCCGGATTATATTGACGCGCCCAGCTATAGAGGCAGGGGAGAAGCTGGGTTTTTTGCCAGGGGATCTGCAGAGTAAAGTAGATCCGTACCTGCGCCCTTTATATGATGCACTGCATCAGATTATGGGGCCGGACAGTTTTCAGCGGAATATGGAAAAGGGGCTGATTGAGGTGGCGCCGCTGGCCTATATGCGTGGCAGGACTTTGGATAACGCTTTTATTATCCTGGATGAGGCGCAGAATACCACGCCGGCGCAGATGAAGATGTTTTTGACCCGTATTGGGTTTGGGTCTAAGGTGGTGGTAACGGGAGACGCCACCCAGAAGGATTTATCCCCAGGGAGTGTATCAGGACTGGATGTAGCC
Organism: Lachnospiraceae bacterium; assembly: GCA_910575035.1. GTDB lineage: Bacteria > Bacillota > Clostridia > Lachnospirales > Lachnospiraceae > Petralouisia. The sequence continues at coordinate 81,400 of CAJTDL010000003.1, read as the reverse complement.
CTTCGGGTGCTGCGGAACGTGGGGGAAATTGGGATATGCAAGCTCACCAGCAGTGATGTGGTGCGCCATCCTTTGGTACAAAAAATTGTAAAGGCTTATGAAGAATATGAGAAACAGGAAAAAAGAGGATCTAGGGAAAGGGACAGAAGTCGGGAACGTGGAAGGAACAGGAAGGGATAAGCTGGGGAAAGGCAGGCGCCTCAGGGATGAGGCAAGCATGGGTTTTATGCTGTTTTTGATGGCTTTTTTTGGGATTTCGGAAGGTGTTGTGTCTGGGATTTTGACAGGGCAGGAAATGGACAAGGTTTTGGCGCTGGCCTTTTTGGGTATCCTGTATTATGTGGTGCTGCTTACAGGCATGGAGCTGTGCAGGCGGCAGAGGGACTGGTTTTATGAGAAGGCAGGCAATTACAGGCAGATTGCCCTTTGGCATGGCATAGCCTGTGCGGCTGCAGTGGGATTGCTGTTTTTGCCAGGGTTTGTAAGACCCCTTCTGCTGCTGTCTATGGGGATGTCCCTGGTGTCCAATTCCCTTTTTGGGATGATGTTTGGCATGTTCCATGGAATGGTATACGTCCTTTGCGGACAGGAGGATATTTATATTTTTTTATGCGATATCCTCCTGGTGGCAGGCGGGTGCCTGGCCGCTTATCTTTTGGAGAGCCGTGAGAACCTGCCGTGGAAGGCGGTGCTTTTGTTCCTCTATGTGTTTGGGGATATGCTTGTTTTTTCGTACCTGTCATTTGGGACGCTGGAATGGGACGTGCTGGCTTTCGGGGCGGGCAATGGATTGATTTCTGCCATGGCAGGCGTGGTCTTGTGCCCTGTCTTTGTAAGGAGGCTGCAGGATGCGCCCAAGAAGCGGATGGAACAGATACTGCAGGAAAATTTTGGGCTGGTGCAGGATGTGCGCAATTTTTCCGCAATAGATTATGACCATGCCAAGAAGGTTTCAGAACTGGCAGGAGCCTGTGCGGGCCTGGTGGGGGCTGACCCGGATGTGGCGTCTGCAGGAGGGTTCTATTACCGCCTGGGCAGGATGCTGGGAGAGCCCTTTGTGGAAAACGGGGTATCTTTGGCCAAGAGCAGCCACCTTCCCCGGCCCGTGGTGAAGATTTTAGGGGAATACTATGGGGAGGAAGCCCTTCCTTCCACAGTGGAATCTGCAATTGTACATATTGTGGACAGCCTGGTGGCTAAGTTTGACGCCTTGGAGTCGGAGGCTTTATCCAGCGCCTGGAACCAGGATATACTGGTATACCAGACTTTGAATGAAAACTCTGCGGCAGGGCTTTATGATGCATCTGGGGTCAGCATGAATATGTTTTTAAAAATCAGGGATTATCTTATTAAGGAGGCGAAATTATTTTGACAGTGGCAGTGGAAGAAGAGGTGGAGGTATCTTTCCCTTTTGACCATAAGGAACTGGCTGGGAGAGTGATTGCAGAAGCCCTGGATTTTGAAGGGTTTCCCTATGAGGCAGAGGTGGGGCTGTTTCTGGTGTCGCCGGAGGAGATCCAGGGTATGAACCGGGAGCACCGGCAGGTTGACCGGCCCACGGACGTACTCTCTTTTCCAATGGCTGCCTATGAGAGGCCTGGGGATTTTGAGGCTTTTGGGCAGGACGGGGATAATTTCAACCCAGATACAGGGGAGGCAATGCTTGGGGATATTGTGCTGAACGTGGAATGGGTGAAAGAGCAGGCCAGGCAATACGGCCATAGTGAAGAAAGGGAATATGCCTTTTTGATCCTGCACAGCATACTGCACTTGTTTGGGTATGACCATATGACAGAGGCAGAAGCTGCGCAAATGGAAGGGAAGCAGAGGGCAATCCTGGATCAGATGGGCATTTCCAGATAAACGCCTGGCAGTATGCCGGAGCAGATTTGCATTACTAGAAAATATAGAAAAATTTTGGAGGGAACAAAAATGAAAAAACGTATGGTATGGCTGCTGATTGCAGTGTGCACCCTTACCCTGGCGGCAGGATGCGGGAAGAAAAAAGAGGAGGAAGCGCCGCCAGAGCCGGTTGTCCAGGAAGCACCAGAGCCGGAGCCAGAACCGGAACCAGAGCCAGAGCCGGAACCAGAGCCAGAGCCGGAGCCAGAAGAAACCCATGAAGGAATGGCAAAAAGCTACCTGACAGGGGAATGGATTGATGAGGAATTGGCTTCCAAACGCCCCTTTGCCGTCATGATTGGCAATACTTCGCCGGCATTGCCCCAATATGGGATTTCCCAGGCAGATGTGATATACGAGGTTCCCGTAGAGGGCTCTGATACCCGTTTGATGGCGATATTCCAGGACTATTCTGGGCTGGAGCGGATTGGATCTGTGCGCAGCTGCCGCCATTATTTCATATATTTTGCCAAGGAGTTTGACGCGATCTATGGCCACTATGGGCAGGCGGTTTATGCGGAGCCAATCCTGGCAAGGGATGACGTGCATAACCTGAGCGGCCTGGATTACCAGATTGAAAGCATTATGTATTACCGCGGGGATGACCGCAAGGCGCCCCATAATGCTTATACCAGTACAGAAGGCATCAATGCAGGGATTGCAGAGAAGGGATACCGTACAGAGCTTACAGAAAGCTATGCTGGGCATTACAAATTTGCGGAGGATGACAATCCTGTGAAGCTGAAGGAAGGGGAAGATGCGCTGGTGGTAAGCCCTGGGTACTTTATTGGCAAGCCATGGTTTGTCTACAACAAGAAGGATGGCCTTTATTACCGTTATGAGTTTAAGGACAAGCAGATTGACGGCAATAACGATGAACAGCTGACGGTAAAGAATATCCTGGTACAGTATTGCGACTGGTCCTTTAAGGATGAGAATGGGTATATGGATATTGATACCATGTCCGGCGGGGAGGGGTATTACATTACCGACGGCAAGGTGGTACCTGTGACATGGACCAAGGACAATGAGGACAGCCCGGCACGTTATTTTGCCTCAAATGGGGAAGAGATCACTTTGAACCAGGGGAAAACATGGGTGTGCATTGCAAGGAATAAATACAAAGACCGCTTCGGCGTCTATGCAGACGAGGATGAGATGAATGCGGCCAGGAGCACACAGGAATAGGGAAATACAAAAGGCAATGATAGCAGGTGATATACAGAAGGCAGCCTGAGAGGCATAAGGCAGCTGCCGCAAAAGTAAAAATAGGAGAAGGGCTGTTGAAAGAGAACAGAAGAACAAGAGATGGTAAAGTTTGAGGGATCGGGCATGGGTAAAGAGAAAAAAAGTGAATCTAATTTTCTGGTGCAAGGCTCCATACTGGCGGTGGCTTCTATTATCAGCCGTGTGATCGGCCTGCTGTACAGGATACCGTTAAAGTCAATTATTGGCGATATTGGCAACGACTACTATGGGACTGCTATGGAAATCTATAGCATACTGCTGCTGATTTCCTCTTACAGCCTCCCTTTGGCTGTTTCTAAATTAGTGTCCACCCGCATGGCGAAGGGACAGAGGCGGAATGCCTATCGGATTCTGAAGGGTGCCCTGATTTTCGCATTGGCTTCTGGCACAGCTGCGGGGCTGATTGTCTATTTTGGCGCAGGGGTGATTACCACCTATGTGGTAAAGACGCCTTTAAGCATTTTCGCTTTGCAAGTGTTGGCGCCAACTCTTTTGATCGTGGCCTTGTTAGGCGTGGTCCGGGGATTTTTCCAGGGCATGGGCACCATGATGCCCAGCGCCATATCCCAGCTCATTGAGCAGGTTGTCAATGCGGGCGTCAGTGTCTGGACGGCCTATATGCTGTACCAGTATGGCACAAAGATTGGGGCTGTGCTGGGCAACCCGTCTACCTATGCGGAGGCTTATGGGGCTGCCGGCGGCACCATAGGCACAGGCATGGGTGCATTGGCGGCTTTTTTGTTCACATTATTTGTCTTTATGAGCTACCGCCCCCAATTGCGGCGGGGAGTCCAGCGGGATAAGGGCAAATATGTGGAAAGCTACCGCAGGATTTTTTATGTGCTGCTGGTCACCATTGTCCCGGTGCTTTTAAGCACCACGATTTACAATATTACATCATTTTTGGATATGGGCATATTTAAGCAAATTGCAGACCTGCAGGGGTATCAGGCCAAGGAATATAGCAGGATGTGGGGCATTTATGTGGGGGAATATAAGGTACTGGTAAATGTGCCCATCGCCATTGCCTCATCGGTATCGGCTTCCTGTGTGCCCAGCCTGTCCACGGCATTTGCGGCTAAGGATATCCCGCAGGTGAAGCGGAAGGTAGGGTATTCCATACGGTTTATTATGGTAATCGCCATTCCCTGCGCAGTGGGCATGGGTGTTTTAGCTTCCCCCATCCTGCAGCTTTTGTTCCAGGACAGCCGCCAGATGCCAGTCAGGATGATGCAAATTGGCGCAGTTTCCATTATTTTCTATTCTTTGTCTACCTTGAGCAATGGGATTTTGCAGGGGATCAACCGTATGAATGCACCGGTGAAGAACGCGCTGATCACGCTGGCAATACATATGGGGGTTCTGACAGCGCTGATGTATGTGCTGGATCTGAATATCTACGCGGTGGTATGGGCCAATACATTTTTTTCGCTTATGATGTGCATTTTGAATGGGTTGGCTATCCGCAGGTATCTGCGGTACCGCCAGGAAATCAAGCGTACGTTCGTGGTGCCTGGGATATCGGCCTTGATCATGGGCATTGTAGTCTATGGCGTATATTTGCTGCTGATGAAGGCGGTAGGCAGCAATGCAGTGGCGACAATTGCGTCAATTGTAGTCGGGGTAGGCGTGTATGGAGTGGTATTGCTGCTGCTGCGGGGTCTGAGGGAAAAAGAGCTCCAGAGCTTCCCGATGGGCGGTACAATCGTGAAAATAGCGAAAAAGCTGAAACTGATGTAAGGGAGCCGGGCTTTTAGAGATATTTTTTGATGTGGGGCAAGGAAGGCCTCTGGGAAAGAAATTAGGAAAATTAGGAAAAATTGCATAAAGTTTGAAAAAATGGCGGATACTACAAAAAAAAGGAGTTTACAATGAGTCAGAAAAGTAGTATCCGTTTATTATTAATAGGTGTGGCGGCAGCTTTGGCTATTGGCGGCGGGATAGGGTTCCTGGCAGGGGCAAAAAAGAGCTGGAACGGTTATGAGAAGCGTATTGAATTGCTGCAGGAGAAAAATGAGGCGCTGTTGGCGCAGCAGAGGTTTCTGAAGCAGGAGGAAGAGGTTGCGCAGAGTTTGAAGGTGGTGGAGCCAGAGGGGTTTGTGCTGCTGGAGGAGGATGGGTTTGTGGTGGTTTACCAGGCAGACCGAAAGACATGGTTCTCGGCCACGGGAATTTTGGTGGAGGAACTGCCAGAAGAGGTGCAGGAAGAAGTGCGCAAGGGGAAGGTAGTGGAAGGGGAGGAGCAGCTTTATAATTTTTTGGAGAGTTATTCTTCTTAAGCATTTCCAAGAGGGCGGGGCAGGAACTTTTTCCCGGCAGGGTGTTGGGGATAGGGACGTATCTTGGCAGGGAGCCAGGTATGGGGCTTTTCTCCAAAGTCACTGCAGTAGGGAAAAGCTTCTGCATCTGGCTGGTATTGGGAGGCGAATCATGTTCTGTTTTTCTCCTGTTAGGGCATTTTCAGCTGCTGACCTGCGGTTTTGAAAAATTCGTCCATATTGCGGATTGCCCCTTTGCTCTGTCCGAAAATCCACGAAAAAGGCGCGGGAGTATTGCAGGAAGTCGGATGCCGCAGATAAAATGTTTTATGGCAGCTTGTTTTTTCAGCTTACAGGATGAGAAAACAAGCTGCCATAATCCATAAAACGAATAAATCCCCCTTGCAAAGAGAATGAGAAAAATTATCATTAAGATAATTTTAGTAGAAATTAGGAATTATAAAGGGTATAATAGTGGGAATTAAGGAGGAAAAGCATATGAAGAATCATAAGTTTTGGGCATGGGCTGCCGTAATCTGTATGGCCTTGGCAATCTATACAGGTTATGAGCACAAGTAGATAGCATGCACATGGGGACAGTATAAGAATACACAGGGCGTATATGGACAGAAGTTACAAGTAGGTAAAGCTGGAGAGGAGGATTTGGCAGAATGGATATTTTAAGGAAGATTGACAGGAAAAAGACTGGAATTTTTGCAGCGGGAGTGCTGTTTGGGACAGCTGGGATCAAGCTGCTGTCCAGTAAGGATGCAAAAAAGGCATATACAGGCTGTACGGCGGCTGTGCTTCGGGCAAAGGAGTGTGTAATGAAGGCAGTTACGAATATGCAGGAAAATGCAGAGGATATTTATGCGGAAGCCAAGCAGATTAATGAAGAGAGAGCCGCTGAGGGGATGGAGTTTGAAGATGAAAGTGAATTTGAGGATGGATATAAAGAAGTAGGGGACGAGGAACCAGAAACAGGCATGGAGTAAGAAGGTATATTTTGCGCAGTTATACCTGTGGTAAGCCATGAGGCCTTTGTGCTTAAGGCTTATTGCATATAGAAATGAAATTAAAATAGGAGGACACCTGCGGGATGCTGCAGGTGTTTTTCTGACAATAGGAGGATGAGGATTTCGATGAGGTTTCGGATTGTGCATGAAATAAAAGGGCGTATGAGGATACATATGGACTGTAAGCAGGTGGGCTTTAAGGAAGCGGATATTTTGCAGTATAGCCTGTTAAGGCGGGAGCCTGTTACAGCGGTGAAGGTGTATGAGCGGAGCCGGGATGCAGTTATTTGTTATAAAGGGGACAGGGAGGCGGTTATCCATAATTTGCAGAGGTTTTCTTTTGGTGGGGAATCCGTGCCAGAGCATGTTTGGCAAAATTCGGGGCGGGAGACAAATCAGAAGTATTGGGATAAGATTGTGCAGAAGGTGGCGCTTCGGATAGGCAGCAAGCTGTTTTTGCCTATGCCGGTGCGGAATATTGCCATTGTCTGCAGGTCGGTGAAGTATATTTGGAACGGAATCCGTACATTGGGGAGGGGGAAGATAGAGGTGGCTGTCCTGGATGGGACGGCAATTGCAGTGTCTTTGATCCGCAGGGATATGAAAACGGCAGGGTCTGTGATGTTCCTGCTGGGAATAGGGGAAGTGCTGGAGGAGTGGAGCCATAAGAAATCTGTGGATGACCTGGCCAGGAGCATGTCTTTGAATATCAGCAGGGTTTGGATCCGTGCAGAAGGGAAAGAGGTTCTGGTGGATACGGATCAGGTAAGGCAGGGGGATTTTATTGTGATCCGTATGGGAAGCGTAATACCTTTTGATGGGATTGTAGTGGAAGGGAGCGGTGAGGTGAACCAGGCGTCCATGACAGGGGAAGGGCTGCCTGTGCCTAAGGAAACAGGAGGGTATGTGTATGCGGGGACGGTACTGGAGGAGGGGGAGCTGGTGGTCCAAGTCAAGGAAACCTCTGGGTCGAATAAATATGAGAAAATCGTGCACATGATTGAGGAGTCAGAGCGGCTGAAATCATCCATGGAAGGGAACGCTGCCCATCTGGCAGATAAGCTGGTGCCTTATACGCTGCTGGGGACAGGGGCGGTGTACCTGATGACACGGAATACGGCGAAGGCATTGTCTGTGCTGATGGTGGATTTTTCCTGTGCATTGAAGCTTGCCATGCCAATTGCGGTCCTGTCGGCGATCCGGGAGGCCAGCACCCATCAGATTACGGTGAAGGGCGGGAAATTCCTGGAAGAAGTGGCGGAGGCAGACACCATTGTTTTTGACAAGACAGGGACGCTGACAAAGGCGCATCCGGCTGTGGTGGATGTGGTGCCGTTTGTCCCCAGGAGTACTAAGGAGCTGCTGGGCATTGCGGCATGCTTAGAGGAGCATTTCCCCCATTCCATGGCTAAGGCGGTGGTTCAGGCTGCCCAGGAACTGGGAATTACCCACGAGGAAAGGCACTCTAAGGTGGAGTATATTGTGGCTCATGGGATTTCCTCTGTGGTGGATGGGAGTAAGGTGATTATAGGGAGTTATCATTTTGTGTTTGAGGATGAAAGGTGTGCCGTGCCAGAAGGGATGCAGGAGAAATTTGACAGCCTTCCAGCAGAGTATTCCCATCTTTACCTTGCAATTGAAGGGAAGCTGGCGGCGGTGATCTGTATTGAGGATCCTTTACGGGAGGAGGCAGCAGGGGTTGTGGCTTCCCTGAAAGAGGCAGGGTTTTGTAAGGTTGTCATGATGACAGGGGACAGTGAGCGGACGGCGGCGTCTATCGCTGAAAAGGTAGGGGTAGATGAATACTATTCAGAAGTATTGCCGGAAGATAAGGCGGCATTTGTGGAAAAGGAAAAGGCAGCAGGCAGGAAGGTGGTTATGATTGGCGATGGGATGAATGACTCGCCGGCGCTGTCAGCGGCAGATGTGGGAATTGCCATCAGCGATGGGGCGCAGCTTGCCAGGGAGATTGCGGACATTACCGTTGACGCAGACCGCCTGTCAGGGCTTGTGACGCTGAAAGGAATCAGCGATGGGCTGGTGAGGCGGATCCGAAAGAATTATTTCAGTATTATAGGCATTAATTCAGGGCTGATCTTTCTGGGAGTCAGCGGACTGATCCAGCCAACGGCATCAGCCCTGGTACATAATGCGTCTACATTGGTGATCAGCTTAAACAGCATGAAAAATTTATTGGAATAAAAGAACCGCCGCCTTGAATTTTAGGGTTTGGTATGGTAAAATATGCCCATGGATAAAAAAGCAGATATTATGATTGTAGGGGCGGGCGCTGCAGGGCTTACTTCTGCCATACAGGCAGCAAGGGAGGGTGCCCGCGTCCTGGTTTTAGAGCATATGGAAGCGGCAGGGAAGAAGATCCTGTCCACAGGAAATGGAAAATGCAATTTCACCAATCAAAAGCAGGGGATTGCCTATTACAGGGGCAAGGACCCTGCCTTTGTCTTGCCTGTTTTGGGGCAGTTTGGGCTGGAAGGCACATTGCAGTTTTTGGAAGGGCTGGGGATTGCGCCTAAGTGTAAGCGTGATGGCTGTTATTATCCGGCAAGCGGACAGGCCTCCTCTGTGCGGGAAGTCCTTCTGATGGAGTGCAGGAGGCTGAAGGCGGAGATTGCCTGTGGGATTGGGATACGTTCCATTGAGAAAAGGGATGGGAAGTTCCTGTTCCATACAAAGCAGGGGGAATTCGAAAGCAAGGCATGTATTCTGGCTACTGGGGGAAAGTCTGCCAAGAAGACAGGAAGCGATGGGAGCGGGATTCCTTATGTAATAGGGTTTGGCCATAAGGAGCCAGAGCTTGTGCCTGCGCTGGTGCAGATGCAGGGGAAGCAAAAGTTCTTAAAGGATGTGGCAGGCGTCCGCATAGACGGAAGGGTGCGGCTGTTTGTGGATGGGGAGGCGGCAGCAGAGGATGAGGGGGAGATCCAGCTGACAGAATTTGGCGTGTCAGGGATACCGGCATTCCAGGTGAGCAGGTACGCTTCTTATGGGCTTTTGGAAGGAAAAAAGGTTCTGTGCCAGTTGGACTTTTTGCCGGGGATGGAAAAGAGGCAGGCGAAGGAAAGGATGTGCCAGCGCTTTTTTGCCCATGGCGGGGGAAAGACGGCTGGGGAGGCTATGACAGGGCTTTTTCCTGAGAAGGTAAACCGGGTTTTGCTGCAGGAGAGTAAGATTCCCTGGGGAAGGGAGGCCAGGGCATGCAGCCAAAAGGAAATTGGCAGGCTGGCTTATTTAGTGCAGCATTTTGAAGTGGATATTATTGGAACCAAGGGATTTGATGGGGCGCAGGCGACGGCCGGCGGGGTAGATACGGGAGAAATTGATCCCCGGAGTATGGAGTCGAAGCTGGTGCAGGGGCTTTTTTTTGCAGGGGAAGTGGTGGATATTGATGGGATGTGCGGCGGGTATAACCTGCAATGGGCCTGGTCCAGCGGGACTGTGGCAGGGCGATGTGCCAGCGCCTTTTGCAAAAAAAGCCGGCAGGCGCAGGGGGAATTGGGATAAAAGAAAGGATAGGGTATGATTAGGATACAGCAGTTAAAGCTTCCAATTACACATACAGAGGAACAGTTGCGGGGGAAAATTGCAAAGATACTTAGGATACAGGCCAGGGAGGTATTGGGATACCAGATCCGCAGGCAGTCCATTGACGCCCGTAAGAAAAGGGAGGTGTCCTTTGTTTATACCATAGATGTTGCGGTGGAGAAGGAGGGGGCGGCTCTTCGGCGCGTGAAGAATAAGCAGGTATCTTTGGCAGAGGATGTTGTATATCAGTTTCCCAAGGAAGGGGAGGGGGAGCTGCGGCATTCGCCTGTGGTGGTGGGGAGCGGGCCGGCAGGGCTGTTTTGTGCGTATTTGCTGGCGGAGCATGGGTATTGCCCTATTATACTGGAACGGGGGAAGGATATTGAGGCGCGTACCAGGGATGTGGAGCGGTTTTGGGAGGAGAACCGGCTGGATGCCAGGTCTAACGTGCAGTTTGGGGAAGGGGGAGCGGGAACCTTTTCTGATGGGAAGCTGAATACGCTGGTGAAGGATGTGAAGGGCAGGAACCGGAAAGCTTTGGAGGTTTTTATACGCCATGGCGCGCCAGAGTCCATTGCCTATCAGAATAAGCCGCATATTGGGACGGATATTTTAAAAGGGGTCATTGCAGATATGCGCAGGCAGATTCAGGAATGGGGCGGCGCATACCTTTTTGAAACCTGCCTTACAGGCATGGAGTTCCAAGGGGGGCGGCTGTCCGCGTTGGAATGTGAATGCCAGAAGGGGAAAAAGAAGCTTCGGATCGAGGCGGAGGCAGCCGTGCTGGCCATTGGGCACAGTGCCAGGGATACCTTCGGGATGCTGCTGGAGAAGGGGTTTGAGATGGAGGCAAAGTCTTTTGCCGTGGGGCTTCGGGTGGAGCATCCACAATCTATGGTCAATGAGATCCAGTATGGGAAAGAGGGCGCAGGGCTCCTTCCGGCAGCGCCTTATAAGCTTACGGCAAATCTGGATAATGGGCGCAGCGTGTATTCTTTCTGTATGTGCCCAGGAGGATTTGTGGTTAACGCTTCCTCAGAGGAAAAGGGGATTGCTGTGAATGGCATGAGCTATAGTAAGCGGGATGGGGATAATGCCAACAGCGCTATTATTGTGTCGGTGGCTCCGGAGGATTTTGAAGGGGATTCCCCATTGAGGGGGGTACAATTTCAGCGTGAGCTGGAGGAAAGAGCCTATCGGCTGGGGAATGGATGCGTTCCGCAGCAATTGTTTGGGGATTTTGAGCGGGGGCAGGTTTCTAAGGGATATGGCAAATTTATTCTTCCCCAAAAGGATGGGGATTTGGATGCCAGAAAGGGAAATGAGATGTTTACATCTGCCGTAAAGGGGCATCATTCCTTTGCGCCGCTCCATCGGCTGTTTCCAAAAGAGATTACAGAATCCTTTATCCAGGGGATGCATAAATTTGCAGATTATATGCCAGGATTTGACCATCCGGATGTTATTTTGTCAGGCGTGGAAAGCCGTACCTCCTCCCCGGTCAGGATTACCCGGGATGAGTGCCTGGAAAGTAACTGGAAAGGCGTATATCCCTGCGGGGAAGGGGCAGGGTATGCCGGCGGCATTATGTCGGCTGCTATGGACGGTATGAAGGTTGCGGAAGCGATTGCAGCCAAATATAAAGGAGGAAAACAGGCTTCCTGGCAAAAATCGCCTCTGAAGCCTGTACAAGGCGCCAGGAAGGGATAGAATTAGATATGAGCTACAAAAGAGCGTTTCTGGAATATGTTTGGGGGCGCTTCGAAACAGAATTAGGAGGAAAAATCCGTGTCAGAATATACACCAATGATGCAGAAATATTTGGATACAAAAAAGGAGTACCCTGGCTGTATCCTTTTTTACCGCCTGGGCGATTTCTATGAAATGTTTTTTGAGGATGCCAAGACGGTCTCCAAGGAGCTGGAGCTTACGCTTACTGGCAAAAGCTGTGGGAAGGAGGAGCGCGCGCCCATGTGCGGCGTCCCGTACCATGCGGTGGAAGGCTACCTGAACCGCCTGGTGGCCAAGGGCTATAAGGTGGCAATCTGTGAGCAGGTAGAAGACCCCAAGATGGCAAAAGGCCTGGTAAAGCGGGAGGTGGTGCGGATTGTCACCCCTGGCACGAACCTGGATGCCCAGGCATTGGATGAGACAAAGAATAATTATATTATGTGCATTGCTTATCTGGAAGACCGCTATGGCCTTTCCATCGCGGATGTCACCACAGGGGATTACTATGTGACAGAGGTGGAAAATGGGCAGAAGCTTTTGGATGAGATTTCCAAATTTTCCCCATCGGAAATTATCTGCAATGAGGCATTTTATATGACAGGGCTGGATTTTGAGGATTTAAAGCACCGCCTGGGGATAGCCATTTATGACCTGGAGCCCTGGTATTTCAGTGATGAGGCTGCCAAAGGGGTGTTATTGGAGCATTTCCATATTTCTGATATCCAGGGCCTGGGCCTTCAGGATTATGAATGCGGGACAATCGCTGCGGGGGCGCTGCTGAAATATCTCTATGAAACCCAGAAGAACAGCTTATCCCATATGACGTCCCTCCAGCTTTATTCCAGTGGGAAATACATGGTGATCGACAGCTCTACCCGGCGGAACCTGGAGCTGGTGGAAACGCTGCGGGAAAAGCAAAAGCGGGGTTCCCTGCTGTGGGTGCTGGATAAGACCCGGACTGCCATGGGCGCCCGGATGCTGCGCAGCTTTGTGGAGCAGCCATTGGTTGAGAAGGCGGAGATCATAAAACGCCTGGATGCCATTGAGGCATTAAACCAGAATGCCATGGCCCGAGAGGAAATCAGGGAATATTTAAACCCTATTTATGACTTGGAGCGCCTGATCAGCCGTGTGACTTACCAGACTGCCAATCCCAGGGACCTGACTGCGCTGAAGGGCTCTTTGAAAATGCTGCCCTTTATCCGAGGCCTGTTGGATGAGGTGCAGTCCCCTTTGCTGCAGGAAATCCAGTCAGAAATTGATATTATGGAAGAAATCTGTGAGCTGATTGAATGTTCCATTGGAGAAGATCCGCCTGTATCCATCCGTGACGGCGGCATTTTGAAGGAAGGTTACCATGAGGAGGTGGATCAGCTTCGCAAGGCCAAGACAGAGGGCAAGACCTGGCTGATGGAATTAGAGGCAAAGGAGCGGGAAAAGACAGGCATTAAAAACCTGCGCATCAAATACAACAAAGTATTCGGCTACTACCTGGAAGTGACCAATTCCTATAAAAACATGGTGCCGGACTATTACACCCGCAAACAGACCTTAGCCAATGCAGAACGTTATATTACGGCTGACCTGAAGGAGCTGGAAGACATTATCCTGGGCGCTGAGGATAAGCTGGTGAGCTTAGAATATGAGCTTTTCCGCGAGATTCGGGATAAGATTGCGGGGGAGGTGCTCCGTATCCAGAGAACCGCCAAGGCCATTGCCAGGCTGGATGTGCTGGCGTCCCTTGCCCTGGTGGCGGAACAAAACAACTACTGCCGCCCTGCCATCAGTGAGAATGGCATGATTGATATTAAAAACGGCCGCCATCCTGTGGTAGAGAAAATGATAGACAATGAGATGTTTATCACCAACGACACCTATCTGGACAACAAAAGCAAGCGCATTTCCATTATCACCGGCCCGAATATGGCGGGAAAATCCACCTATATGCGCCAGGCGGCATTAATTGTGCTCTTGGCGCAAATTGGCAGCTTCGTCCCTGCAGACAGTGCAAAGATTGGGATTGTAGACCGCATTTTTACGCGGGTAGGGGCTTCCGATGACCTGGCAAGCGGCCAGAGCACTTTTATGGTGGAGATGACAGAGGTGGCAAACATCCTACGCAACGCCACCAAAAACAGCCTGCTGATTTTGGATGAGATTGGACGCGGCACCAGCACCTTTGACGGCCTGAGCATTGCCTGGGCTGTAGTGGAGCATATCAGCAATCCCAAGCTATTGGGGGCGAAAACCCTCTTTGCCACCCATTACCATGAGCTGACGGAATTGGAAGGGAAGCTCCACAATGTGAATAATTATTGCATTGCCGTAAAGGAAAAAGGAGAGGATATTGTATTTCTGCGCAAGATTGTGCCAGGGGGGGCGGATAAGAGCTACGGCATCCAGGTGGCAAAGCTGGCAGGCGTGCCGGACAGCGTGATCGCCCGGGCAAAAGAGATTTCCAAGGAGCTCAGCGCCCATGACATTACAGAGATAACGGGAAACCTCCTTCCAGAGGGCAGCCGGCAGAAGAAAAAGGCTGAAAAGCTGGATGAGGTGGATTTAGCGCAGATGTCTTTGTTTGACACGGTAAAAAATGATGATATTATCCAGGAATTGTCAGAGCTGGATTTGGGGAACCTGACGCCGATTGATGCGCTGAATAAGCTGTACCAGCTGCAGAATAAGGTGAAAAACCGTTGGTAGGATGTTGGCCTTGGGTTTTAAAAATGTAAGCAGATTGTAAGAACTTCCTGTTATGATAAAAGCACCGCAGCGCCAGAGCCCATCTTTTTCGGTGCGCCGGCGGCATCTTAGAAAAACAGGAGGTACAAATGGATATAGGGAGGGTGAATTCCATTGATTTTGCCCTAAAGCAGGTAAAGTGCCAGGGAAAGCCTGTGAAGCTTACGCCAAAAGAATATGCATTATTAGAATTGCTTGCCCATAATAAGGGAAAGGTCCTTACAAAACAAGTCCTTTTGGAGCGTGTCTGGGATACAGCAGGGGCTTTCGTAGAAGAAAACACCTTGAATGTGGCGATTTCCCGGCTGAAAAAGAAAATTGAGCCAAACCCGTCCCAACCTGCCTACATTAAAAATGTGTTTGGTCTTGGCTATACGTTTGGAGAGCCATAATGTTTCATAGAAGAAAAGAAATGGAAGCATTCTCCTCCCTGCTGGAGCGGCTTTTAAATGGGGAGAGGCTGCAGGCTTCAGTTTCATACAAGGACGACCTGCCCTCTAAGGTCATGCATCAGGTCATACGGCTGTCAGAAACCATCTATGGCAAAGAGGAACAGCTGAAAAAGGAGCAGGATGAGATTCGGGAAATGATTGCGCAGACCGCACACCAAATGCGCCATCCGCTGGCAAATATGGAAAGCTACCTGGAGCTTTTAAGCATAGCGGAAACGGAAGAGGAACGGCAGAGGTACCTAGCTGTTTTAAAGGAGACAGAGTGCAGGCTGCATTTTCTCACGGAAAGCTTTATCAAGATGGCCAGGCTGGAGCATAAGGTCATCCAGATCCGCCCAGACGCAGTGAGCCTTTCCGAGACCATTCTGCAGAGTATCCTTCAGGCCAAAAAAGCGGCAGACGCAAAAAATATCTTTATTGATTTTTCTATGGGGAAGGAGCGGCCTGTGCCCCATGATCCCAATTGGCTGGGAGAGGCGGTATTCAATCTCTTGGAAACCAGCGTGAAATATTCCCCTGTGGATTCTGCTATCCAGGTTGCTGTCCTTTACAATGAAATGTATGCCAGGATCTCCGTATCTGACAGTGGGATTGGGATACGGGAAGGGGAGGAAAGCAAAATTTTCCAGAGATTTTACAGGGGAAAGGAAACGGACGGGCAGCCAGGGTTTGGGCTGGGGCTCTACCTTACCCGTGAAATCGTCCTTCTGCATGGCGGGTTTGTGAAGGCCAGGCGGAAAAGGCAGGGTATGGAAATTTCTATTTTCCTGCCGTAGGCTGTTTCTTATCCTTCGGTGGTTTTCATCCCCTGCTGGGGTGGTTCATCCTTTATCATCCTCATAAAAATCAATAAAATGCTTCAGCGGTTTCGAGATCTTCCCATCCCGGTTGTATGCAAACCCAATCTTTCTTTTCCGAAGCGGGATTCCCAAAGGGATTTCCAGCAAAGCGCCTGTATCCAATTCATTCTGCACAAAGTCCCGGATGGCGCACCCTACACCCAGGCTGATTTTTGACATCTCAATTAAAAGATCCATATTAGACACCTCAATAATGTCCTGTACGATAATATGGTTGTCCTGGAAGTAATTGTCAATATACTGCCGCGTCATATTATCCCGGTCCAGCAGCATCAGGGTGGAGTTCTGCAGAATATGGCTTTTTTCAATGCCACGGACTTTCAGATTGCGCAGGTAATTCCTGGTGGCCACAAATATATCCTCAATTTCCCGCAGCGGAAAAAAGTCAATATTTTTCATAAGCTGGGGCTCCCCTACCAGGCCAATGTCCAGCCGCCCGTCCTCCAATAGCTTCAATGTCTGGTGGGAAGAGTGGCAGGCAATGGAAATATTGATATGGGGGTACTTCTTAATAAAATCCCGCAAATAAGGCAGCAGCACATATTTGCAGAGGGTTGCGCTGACCCCGATAGCCAGGTTCCCTACCCCCAGCGCAATGGAGCGCCGCAGCCGGTCCTCTCCCAAGGTCAGTGTCTCAAAGGCCGCCCTCACATGGGTATACAGCAATTCCCCCTCTGCCGTAAGCGTCACGCCCCTGGAGCTGCGGTCAAACAGCTTTACCCCCAGGTTCTCCTCCAGCTTTTGTATAGATTTGCTGATGGCAGGCTGGCTGATGTACAGCTCCTTCGCAGCCCTGGAAATATTCCCTGTATTTGCCACTGCGTAGAAAATACGATAGGATGAAAGATTCTGTTCCATAAAAATCCCTCCCTTTCCTTAATCTGAGGCATTAATCCGAAATATTTACTCCCGCAGGCAATATGCCAGATATTGCCCATGGCTTTCACAGATTTTTCATAACTTTGAATTATAATAAACATATTTAATATGTATTTCTATTATAATACACAATATGCTAAAATAGCAAGCAGTAAGGCATATGATCTTAAAAATCCAAAAAACAACAGGAGGATAGGAATATGGGAATGACAATGACACAGAAGATCCTGGCTGCAGCCGCAGGCCTTCCAGAAGTAAAGGCAGGCCAATTAATTGAAGCGGATTTGGATCTGGTTCTGGGAAATGATATCACAACGCCTGTGGCGATCCATGAAATGGATAAATTCACAACAGAAGGCGTTTTCCACAAAGACAAGATCGCGCTGGTAATGGACCATTTTGTGCCCAACAAAGACATTAAGTCCGCACAGCATTGCAAATGCGTCCGGGAGTTTGCCTGCAAACATGAGATCAGCAACTATTTTGATGTAGGCGAG
Organism: Lachnospiraceae bacterium; assembly: GCA_910575035.1. Lineage (GTDB taxonomy): Bacteria > Bacillota > Clostridia > Lachnospirales > Lachnospiraceae > Petralouisia. The sequence goes on along the minus strand of CAJTDL010000003.1, from coordinate 64,272 downwards.
ATGGGGATTGAGCATGCCCTCTTACCGGAGAAAGGACTTACAGTAGCCGGGGACGTGATTATCGGCGCGGACTCCCACACTTGTACCTACGGCGCTTTAGGAGCCTTTTCCACTGGTGTTGGCAGTACGGATATGGCTGCCGGCATGGCAACGGGAAAGGCATGGTTTAAGGTTCCCTCTGCCATCAAATTTAACCTGGTAGGCAAGCCCTCCAAATGGGTCAGCGGAAAAGATGTGATCTTGCATATTATTGGCATGATCGGTGTAGACGGCGCCCTTTACAAATCCATGGAATTTACCGGGGAAGGCATTGCCAGCCTATCCATGGACGACCGATTCACTATTGCCAATATGGCTATTGAAGCTGGCGGCAAGAACGGCATTTTCCCTGTGGACGATAGAGCCATCGCTTACATGAAGGCACATTCCCGCCGTGGGCTTAAAGTATATGGGGCGGATCCAGACGCTGTATACGACGAAACCTACACCATCGACCTGAGTACCCTGAAGCCTACCGTAGCCTTCCCGCACCTGCCTGAGAACACAAGGACCATCGACCAGGTAGGCGACATAAAAATTGACCAGGTCGTGATCGGTTCCTGCACCAACGGCCGCCTGGATGACCTTCGGGTTGCGGCCAAGATCCTACAGGGAAAGAAGGTAGCCAAGGGAATCCGCTGCATCGTAATCCCAGCCACTCAGAAAATTTATTTGGATGCCATGGAAGAGGGGCTTTTAAAAGCCTTTATTGAAGCTGGCGCCATTGTAAGCGCCCCTACCTGCGGCCCCTGCCTGGGCGGCTACATGGGGATCCTTGCAGAAGGTGAACGCTGCGTATCCACTACCAACCGTAACTTTGTAGGCCGTATGGGGCATATAGAGTCTGAAATTTACCTGGCGAGCCCTGCCGTAGCAGCTGCCAGCGCCATAACCGGCAAAATTTCGGCGCCAATAGAATAGAAATGGAGGAAACCATGAAAGCCAACGGAACTGTTTTTAAATATGGAGATAATGTAGACACTGATGTGATCATCCCTGCCAGGTACTTAAATTCTTCTGACCCGAAAGAATTGGCGGCTCACTGCATGGAAGACATTGACAAAGAATTTGTGAACAAAGTAAGCCCTGGCGACCTGATTGTAGCCGACAAAAATTTCGGGTGCGGCTCCTCCAGGGAACACGCCCCCATAGCCATCAAAGCAGCTGGCGTAAGCTGCGTGATTGCTGAAACTTTCGCCCGCATCTTCTATCGGAATGCCATCAACATTGGCCTTCCTATTATAGAATGCCCAGAGGCCGCCAAAGGCATTGAGTCCGGTGATGAGGTAGAGGTGGACTTTGACAGCGGCCTGATCACCAACAAGACCAAGGGAACCACCTTCCAAGGCCAGGCTTTCCCGGAGTTTATGCAAAAGATTATCAAAGCCGAAGGATTGATCAATTACATTAATCAAAAATAGGGCGGCAATCATTGTAAGGGAAGGGGCTAAATAACCTTATGTTTTGCTTGCCTATGTTACTGACAGCACTGCTTCCCAGGCCTCGGCGCAGCCACTGCTGCGCCGAGGCCTGGGAACAGCATATTAAGGTATTCAGTGTGGGTTAGGTTACGCTTTTTAAAAATTCTGTGCCCTGGCTAATGGTTTTTTGGTATCTCTTTGCGTTTACGCTTTTCAGCCATGCGATTTTTCCGGAGATCTCATGTATTGTCTTATTTGGTACAGAGCCGCCGGAATCTCTTAATTTCTGTGCATTATGTATCGAAGCCTTTAATATTTTCACCCATTTCTTAGGGACGCCAATTTCTTCGTTGTTAATCACAATGCCAGTTATATACTGCCGGTTGTTTTTTCTCAGTATATGGGTTTTTTCTTCCTTCATATGGAAGCCTTCTGCTTCTATAATCTTATTAATGCTACTTAAAAAGCTCCCTATGGCAAAATTATCAATGCTGCCCACATAGCTAAAGCTCATATCGTCCGCATACCTTGTATAAGTAACCCCTAACTTTTGGCATAATCCATGGATACGCTTATCCATATTCCTGCATATAATATTTGTGATCATAGGGCTGGCCGGGGAGCCTTGCGGCAATATCCGGTCGGATGTCTTGATATATTTGACCTCTCCTTTTATTTCCAGGGGCATCCTTTCACAGTAGGTGCAAAGCATGGCAAGCAGCGACGCTATGTAGCCAGAGTAGCCAAAGGATTGGTATAGGCCCCTTACACGCTCAAATGTAATAGTAGGGAAAAAGTTTTCCAAATCAATATTGATCAATAAATCAGGGCTTGTGCTATGTGCCTTTGCACTTGTAAGTATAGACCTTGATTTGGCAAACCCATGGGAGAAATCTGAAATCGCTGCCTTTTGCAGGATCCCGTCCAATATTTGCCTCTGGGCCGCTTTCAATTGTGTTTTGGGCGCAGCGATATGGCGTGTCCCGCCGCTTTTTTTGGGGATATCGAAACGGTAATAATTGTCAAAGGTAATGACGTCCCTATGGTATGCCAGGTAGCGCAGGGCGCTGTATTCTATCTGCAGGAATTTGGCAAGTTCCCTGTCTGTCTCAATGACAGGCATTTGGTTTTCCGTCAGTTTCTGTACATTGGTTTCTTTTTTCCCTAACAGGCTGGAATAGCCTTTGCCAATAAACAGGATATTTTCTGCCTTCCGTTTCTTCCAGGCTTCTGATTTTAACTGCTTTTGCCGTTCCCGTTCAGCTTTTTTCTCCGCGCGCCTGGCGATGGACTCTTTCATAATTTCCTGAGCCACCGCGGAACGGATTTTTTCGTAATCCCATGTGTCCTGGTATTCCTTATTCAAATGGGAGAGCTTTTTTTCAATTTCCGCTTTCTCCTGGCAGGCTTCTGAAATTTTTTCGGAAAGCTTTTGGAACTCATCCAACAGCTTTTTCCTGTTTTCAAAGTCTTCTTCTGTCTCATTTTGCTGGCGCTCATATGGCGTGGGCAAATTGCTGGGCCAGAACCCGTATTCCTGCATTTTAAGGAAGGTAAATTCCTTTTTGCCCATATTCTTAACTAGTTCTCTATATTCGGCTTTGGTATCCATTATAACAACATCTCCATAATATCATTGATTTTATATTCTTTATCGTATTCCAGGTTTTTCAGCTTTAACAATTTATAAGAAGCGACGTAAAGCGCAAGGATATGGGCGCACGGCTCCGAGAGGTTCCTTTCGCCCCTTTTAAATTTGGCGCAGCTGCAGCCTATTTTTGTAATTTGCCCATCCTGGTCAATGACAAGCTCAGTTGACGACAGCTGGCCATCTTCCTTGTATGTTGTTGTGAAAATAAACTCCTGTTGGCGCGAGTACCTCACCCTCATATTGTCAAAGGTAAGCTTGCTGATCCTTCCTACATCCATTTCAATATCAGAAACTTCATAAAGCTCTTCCGGGATGGGGGCGTTGCATAAATGGCGGAAACGCACATTGTTGTTTATCACGTCAAAATACCCCTCCCCACGCCGGAACAGCATGCCTACGCCGGCTTTTACCCTATCGCTTTTTTGGCTTGGAAGCTGGCTGGAAATTTCCTCCATAGATAAGCAGCGCTTTTCCTTCAGCAATTGGTAGACGTCTGGATAACAGCCTTCACCTGTAAATCCTGCCATAACGTTAAATGCGGTTCCTTTGACCCAGTCATTGGAAGACCATGAGGAGAAGCCAACTGTCATTTGCATTGTGCCCATATCGGCGCGGATAAATTGGGGCATCCCAAATCCCAAAATGCGCACGTAAAATGCTTTTGCTAAGGGGATTAATTTTTCAGCTACAAGCCAGCGCCTTCTGCCCCAGATCTTTTCTTCCCTTCTCTGGCTCCCCTGATAAACAGCGTTCAGGGTAAGGACTGCCCCAAAAGGTTCAAATACAATCTGCGCCCTTTGCCCTGGCTCTAACACCCATTTCATGTAACGGGGGCTTTTCTTCTCTTTGTGCTTCCTTAAAAATGCACAGATATCATACATATCAGAAGGGGAAAGCTCCAGCTCAATCCCGGATAATGCTGCGGCTGAAGATACCTGGTTAAAGCCTTTGATCCATGTTTCAGGCAAGTCGATTTTCTTCTCGATATATTCTGGCACAATATCATTGTCGATGGTAAATCCCTCTGGGTTGACCGACAGCGTAACGTCCGTATAGCTTCGGAATCTCTGCATTTCTTTTTCTAATTTGGCGGAGAAGTCTATATTTGTCGTCCCTAATTTGGGCGCCTGCATTAAATCAAATTCATCCATGGCCACAGACAGGCAGCCGTAAATGGATTCATCAAGGGAAAATGCCTCGAAGGAAACCTGGTCGTTATGTACGGTAATGACAGGGTCTAATACAAACCATAAACTGTAATCCCTGTCCTTGATAAATTTCCAAAAATCCCGTTCAATTTTATAGTAATCTTTCCATGCATCATACTGGTCAATCTGCTTTTGTAAATTTTTCTGTATATGCAATAACTGGCTGATATTCTCTTTTTGGCGGGATAGCGCAAGGTCGCAGGCGTCCATTTCTTTTTGTAAGGATGCCCTTATGTTTGGCGTGTATTCTTTGTGTTTCTTGACGCGCCGTTCGATTTCCCCGTCAAGCCAGGTAAAATAGTCTGTCCGTTCTTTTGTTTTTTTCCTTGTATCGGAAATAACGATTTCCCTTAGCATCAGCATAGCGTCACGGAACAATAACGGATGCTTTAATTTCCCGCAGAACGAAACTTTTTCATCACGGGATAAATCAGGGCTTAGCCCTAACGTTGCCTGGTTGCCGGCCTGTGTGCATCGGGAAGGGCTTGCGTATGTATAACCTACTTTCATAAAGTGCTTACCTCCTTCTGAATCTGAGCAAATGCCACAAGCGCCCGTTCAGAATCTATTTTGCTGTTTGTGCTTCCAATATCTAGAAGTATATGCTCTATTTCCTGCCGCTTTTCAGGGTAATATTCCAAAAACAAGGGAATGGTGCGGTATACTTGTTCCTTGCCTTTTGAGACTTTATTTGGCAGGTAAAGCAGTGTTTTTGCATAGTAAATATATAAATCCGGGTTAGTACCCTTTAGCCCGGAAAAGGCCTGTTTCATCTTGTCGGAAAGAAAAGCCTTTACTTCCACGCATGGATGCTCCATCATACGTGCAATAAACGGCGTGGGGATCTTGTTCCCGTACCAGGCGTCAAGCTTCCTAAGGCCATACTGATAGGCCCGTTCCATTGGGGAGTCCAGTAAAACCATATGCAGCTTTTCTCTATTTGGAGCCTCTAATCCCTCAAACACAGACTGGGCAATCTTGTTCAAATGATATACATTGCATTCAAAAAGCAGCAGCAGCGTGTTTGGCCTTTCCGCAAGCATTGCCTGCTGCCGGCCTATAAGTTCTGTCAGTGATTTTACAAGCCTTTTTGAGCCTGTTTCCAAAATGGATACAATCAGGCTGTCTTTTGGCAAAGCGTCCTCTTTATATGCCTTCAGCAAGGATATGGTGTTGTATTCCCGTTCAGAAATCCTGCTATGCTGCAGGTCAATATCCTTAAGCGTGTCTTTTAACGCGCCATATGGCATGGAGAATATAATCTGTTCCGTCAGGTCAAAAAGGAAGCCGGGGAGTTTCTTAAGGCTTAATAACAGGGAGGTAAAATAGCGGATCAGCTCCTGCTGTTCCCCTGCCAATGCAGGCTCCAATTTGCCTGTGGATTTCAACAGTAAATCTGTAATCTGCTTGGGAAGCTCAGTCTGCTGTTCCAAAAAACGCTCTCTTCTTTCTGCAATTGCTTTCAAAAAAACAGTATATTCTTCAAGGGTAAAATGATTGATATTATCCTCTAATATGCCGTGCCATGTTTCTAAGGTCCCTAAAAACAGGAAATCCGCAATATGCTCTGGCTGGAATTTGCCGTTTGTCCGCCTAAAGTACTGTTTTGCGGCGTCCCATAATTTGCCGGATGCAGTATCCATTAAGGAAATCATAATGCCTGCGTCAAATTCCTGCAGTGCTTCTAATCTGGGCAGAAGTATATTTTCAAATAACCCAGCTGTTTTTCCGTAGGGTATGTTTGAAAAGGCAATCAGTTCTTTGATTCCATAGGCGTCCAGTTTGTGGCCTGCATCTGCCTTTTTTAAGATTGCATAACAGAACTCATGTACCGCTGAAGCCTTGGCGTTTTGGGCGATGAAAATAACGTCCGCAAGATGCCTGTGCCATATGGAACGCCCTGCTGCCTCCTCGTTTTTGGCTGCCTCCCAGAAATATCTGTTAAAAAAGTAATTATAAGATAAATCATGATAATACACGTCTAAATAATCAAGATCGTGGTAGCTTACCAGCATTTCACGGGCAGCCGTTATAAATTTTGCCTCATCCGTTGCCAGGTACCCGTCAAGCGTCCTCCGAAGGTAACGGACATAATAATTGTATGCGCTGGTCCTGCCGCTTCCCCGGAAATAACAGGTAGTCCTCGGGGCGTCAAGGCAGTAAGCTATTTTGCCAATAGCATCCGCCATCCCATAAGCCTTTGCAGTCTGTATGGTGTTTTTAAAGGCAATATTATCCACATTTTTCCTGTCTGTGTAAATGCTTTTGTCATAAAGGTTCTGGCTGCCGAAAACATATGGAATATTCTGGTAAGCATTGGGTTTGGCTAAATATTCCTTAAGCGCCTCGTCCTTTAGCTTTGTGCCATTTAGCTTTAGGTGCTTAATATGAAAGTCCATATCCGGCAGCGTCCTGTATATCAGCTCTTTCTGCTTAAACAGCAGCTTTTCGTCAAATACGGAGACATATTGGCTGATACAGCGCTTGAGCCCGCTGTGATAGGCTGCGCTTGCCCATAATACATCGCTTTCGCCTATCTGTTTTGCGGCTTCTAATAAAACCGGGTTCTGGTCTATTGTAAGCTCCTGGAATATGCCGCAGGCCAGTTCTACGCTTGCTACTTTTAAGATGCGCCCATATTCCTCCTCTGAGGGCTGCATATTGATAAATTGCCGGAGGTTTTTTCTCCTTGCATACAGCCGCGCCTTGGAAAACATATTTACAATCAGTTCCATATAAGGGCTGCCTGTTTCAAAGCCAAACAGATCACTGGGATGCTCAATTAAGGTAATATCTTTAAAATTAATTTGGTTTGCCTTCAGATAAGCCGTATAGTCCGTATAATCCCTAGGCTCATAATAATTGAATGCAACAGCCTGGTTTATCTTATAGAAATCCTTGATAATATATTTCTCATCAATATCCATATACTGCTGCCAGCCTGTCCTCTGGTTATAGTCCCAATATCTGTTAGCGGTTTTATAGCCTTTGCTGTAGCAAAGCACGTCCTTTTCTTCACAGTAGTATGTATTTGGAATAGAAGGCAGATGCCCGTTGGTTCCATGAAAGACGGCATAGTTTGTATATGTTACCGTGGGCTTTAACAAGTATGCATCTGGGCTGTAGGAACGGGGGTAAGATCTTAATTCCCGCTCAACCTCCTGTTTCCCATACAAAATAAGCAGGCAGGGGTTATCTTGGCTGTCTAAGCCCCAAAGCAGTATCCTGCGCGTGGGAGGCTCTTCCAGTTTCCAGAGCCGCCGCTGTTCCTCTGATGTTAAAGTCTTCATAATTGAAAATAACTTCCTTTCTATAACAATTCACAGATTCAAAACGCCGCTGGGGTTCTGAATAAATATATAAAATTATAGTACAGTTTTGGTATGTTTTCAAGCAATTTAAAAAAAAATGCAAAAAAAATAGTTGACATTTTAGAAATGTATGATATAATTCTGGAAAAGGTTAGGTTTTCTGGTCTAAATGCTTTGGGGCAGCTCCAAGGTTGTTATTTCCAGCCATTACACCACAATGTTCTGCGTCACTCGCACGGTATTCGACACTAGTGCGTTTTGACAGTAGCCTGCGGCAGAAACGCACTAGTGTCGCACCGTGCTAAAGTGTCAGAACAGAGTATATGTTTGTTTGCAGAAAACCTAACTAAGCTTATAAGAGACGCAAAACCAGGGCTTTTGGCACATTATGTGTGGACAAAAGCCCTGGTTTTATGATAGGTACAATGTTTGAAGCATTTTGCTGTGGGGGGAGCTATTGATTCCTTTCTGCTGCCCGCAAAAGCGTAACTAACGGCATGATCAAAGCCCCACAGAAGAAATTACTGACCCCATGTACAAAATCCCAGGGCAGCCCTGCCAAAATCCATGCCGCCATCCCTTCCAGATTCAGGCCATACAATAATGCCTGCGCCGGGGCATACAGTGTCCCAAACAGAAACCCATGCCCAGCGCATACGGCCATATATACAATTGGCTGTGCCTTTTTTGGCATATTCCGGGGCAGCAGCATAACAATGCCCCAAAGCACCGTCCACAGGTAAAGGTATGGCACCCACCAGCTGGAAAACCCGCTGAATACCCCATTTAAAAGCACATACACATAAATTGGGTACAAGGCCTTTTTCCGGTAAACAACCGTAAAGGCAATGGTGAACATCCCCAGCAAATGGATGTTCGGCGCTACCTCCATTAAAAATTTGCTGGCATACATGACGGCTCCCAGCATCCCAAATACAGCAATTTCCCTGGTTGTGACCTTCATGCTCATTCAATCTTAAAGGAGTAAGTATCCCCTTCAGTAATAGCGGTGGCATCTACCCCTGTCTGTGCATATTCCCCATTGATATAAAATGCCCAGTACTTCCCATCTTCATCAAAATTGGCAGTGATTCCGTTTACGGTCTTCACATAAAGCCCGTACCCGCTTTCTTCCCCGTCGATCAGCCCCACATCCAGCAAGGCCTCCCCAACGGTTTCCTTGTCTGTGTGGATCTCAAACGCCGTCTCTTCGCCTTCCTGGTCTACAACTGTAAAGGTAAATACCACGTTTCCTGTCCCCAGCACAGATCCGTCAGCCGATCCGTTTTCTGCCGTTGCAGCGCCAGAAGGCGCGCTGCTGCCATTACAGCCTGTTGTAAACAGCGCCATAGCCACAATAAGCGCGATACAAAGGATGAATGGCAATGATTTCTTAGTGAATTTCATTTTCATCTCCTTCATCTCCTTTCTTAATTTCCTCCATAGCCGGCGCTCGCAGCCGAATAAGAGGATTCCCCTTGCCTGGATATTCCGGCTTGGCATTCCTATCAATCAGCCTTCTCAGGCCTTACGGCCCAATGGCCTGTCCCAAAGCTGTGGCCTTTGGTGCGGGGCAGGTTTTGGCTGCCCCTAAGATTGATATTGGGGTCCATTTATGCGAAAGGGCGGGTTTGCCCCCTCAGTATAGACATATGCCTTACGGCGACGGGCTCGTACAGGATTTGCACCTGTTTCCCCAAGCAAGCCAGCTTCTATCATAATCCTTTCTGGAAGCTCCGTCAATAAATTTTTTAGTAATAATCCCATTTTACAGGACATATAAATGAAAGCAGGTGGGGAAAGAAGGGGCACAAAAAGGAGGGACAACTCATGAAGGAAATCATCCATGCATTTCCCAGCGCCTTCCGCCCGTTTTGCCGCGCCCTGTTTGACAGCGGCATAGAGCCAGAGGAAATCCGGTTAAGGGTGGGACAGCCTGTAATGGCCTTGGGAAAAGGCGGGGAATATTTTTGGAGCCATACAAGGGGGGTGTTTCAGGGAAGGGCGGCGGATAGCTATATCTGGAAGGATTCTGACATGAAGGAGACATTAAGCCGGATGAGCCAGTATTCCATGTATGCCCTGGAAGAAGAAATCCGGGGGGGATTTTTTACTATTCGGGGCGGCCACCGGATTGGCGTGGCTGGCAAAGCAGTCTGTGAACAGGGAAGGCTTGTAACCATACGCAGCATCTGTGGGCTGAACATCCGGGTGGCAAGGCAGAAAAGGGGCTGTGCCGGGAAGGTGATCCCATGGATTGCGTTGAATGGGAGCATTTACAATACATTGATCTTATCTCCCCCAGGCATTGGGAAGACTACCATGCTGCGGGACTGTATCCGCCTGCTGTCAGAAGGCACGGCGGGACTGCCAGGGCAAAAGGTAGGCCTGGTGGACGAGCGCAGCGAAGTGGCTGCCAGCTATTTTGGCATTCCGCAGAATGACCTGGGCTGCCGTACCGACGTGCTGGACGCCTGCCCAAAGGCAGAGGGCATGCGCCTGCTTCTGCGCAGCATGTCGCCCCAGATCCTGGCGGTAGACGAGCTTGGGACACAGGAAGACTGCCAGGCGGTGGAGGAAGCGCTCCACTGTGGCTGCCGGATTTTGGGCACCATGCATCTGGGGGAAATTGGGGAACTGAAGGAAAAGGCCTATCTGTCCCATTGGATGGAGCGGGGGTTTTTTGAGCGTTTTGTGTTCCTGCAGTCAGAGGGGAATGGCCGGAGGGGGTTTTCTGTCTATGATGGAAAACTGCAGAAATTATGCTGAAGCTGGCAGGGAGCCTTTTGGTTTTTTTGGCGTCGGTTCTATATGGCTGGAAGGCTAAGGAAGAATATAGGGAGCATGTGGAGCAGCTTGTGGGCATGAAAGAAATGTTTTTGATGATGTGGGGGGAGATTTCTTATGCCAGGACGCCTTTACGGGAAGCGTTTTTACAGATTTCCGCCCAGGGGAAGGAGCCGTTTGCTTCCTTTTTGAAAAAAGCGGCGGAAGGGCTGGAGGAACATGAAGGCAGCATGGGGCATTTTTGGAGGCAGCTGGTGGACCAGGAGTCAGGCCATTTCCTCTTTACGCCGGAGGAACGGGGGCTTTTAAAACGGGCAGGGGAAAATTTTGGCTACCTGGATGGGCAAATGCAGCTTAAGAATTTGGAATTGTATATCAGGCAGGCGGAAACACTTATTCAGAAAGCCCAGGGGGAATTAAAGGACAGGCAGAGGCTGTCCGGGACATTGAGCCTGATGTGCGGGCTGTTTGTGATTATATTATTGCTGTAGGGGGCAGCCCTGTTATTGCAGGGGCTTTCACTCTGCGGGGGGTATTTGATTTCATAGAATAGGCCAAAGGGGCTGGGTGTGGCTTTGGAGATGGATAGAGAAATGGGCGGAGGTACTATGAGTATAAGTTTGATCTTTAAGATTGCGGCAGTGGGGATTTTGGTCACTGTGCTTAGCCAGGTACTGAAGCACAGCGGGAGAGAGGAACATGCTTTCCTTACAAGCCTGGCGGGGCTTTTGATTGTGCTTTTTTGGATTGTGCCGTATATATATGAACTGTTTGAGACGATGAAGAATTTATTTGCTTTGTGAGGGGAATGGTGGGATGGATATCATAAAGATCGCGGTTCTGGGGATTGTGGGGGCGCTTTTGGGGATTATGCTGAAGGAGCAGAAGCATGAATATGGGCTGTTTGTCACATTAGGTGTTTCCCTGTGCATTTTCTATTTTATTATGTCAAAGCTGGAGCTGGTGCTGTCTGTCGTAAGGCAAATGCAGGAATATGTCAGCCTGGATACAAGCTATATTGGGATTTTGGTAAAGATGATTGGGATTACATATGTGTCGGAATTTTCAGCAAACCTCTGCAAGGATGCAGGGTACCAGGCAGTGGCGGGGCAGATTGAAATGTTTGGGAAGCTGGCAATCCTGGTGATTAGCATGCCTGTGCTGCTGGTGCTTTTGGAGACAATCGAAAGCGCTTTTTGAGGACAATCAGGAAATGGATATTGGAAGGGGTGGGATTTTGGATGGGAAAGGCAGGCAGAAGGGCTGGCTGCTCCTTCTTTTGCTGTTGCTTGGGGGCGTATGCTTCCCATGCAGGGCCTACGGGGAGGGCAGGGCGGAGAGCACGCCCCAAACGGGCGCAGAGGGAAATAGCGGGGAAGAAGCATTGGACCGTTACCTGGAAGAATTGGATTTTTCTGAGATAGACGCAATTTTGGAAAGCCAGGAGGGAGTAAAAGGGTTGGATTTTCAGGATTTGGTCTATATGCTGATCCATGGGGAGGAAATTGATAAGGGGAAATTGGTGATGGATGTTTTGTCTATGGTGTTTGAGGAAATTGGGGCGTTTCGGGGAACCATTGTAAAGATTATATTCTTATGCGTGGCATTTGCCATTTTGTATAATTTTGCCAATGTATTTGAAAACCCTGCAGTGACGGAAATCAGCTTTTATATGGTCTATATGATGCTGCTGGTGCTGCTGATGAATTCCTTTTTTATATTGCGGGATGTGTCGGTGGAGGTTTTGTCGGAAATGATGGTGTTTTTGAAGGTGCTGGTCCCAACTTTTGCCGTAAGCATGTCATTTTCCGGGCAGGTGAGCACGGCTGCCGCGTTTTATGAGATGACGTTTTTACTGATTTATGGGATGGAATGGGTGATGCAGTATTTGGTTATCCCGGCAGTGCAGATTTATGTCGTCCTGGAGCTGATGAATTATCTGACAGAGGAGGAAATGTTCTCGCGCATGACAGAGCTGCTGAAATCAGGCGTGCTGTGGGTGATGAAGCTGCTGTTTACGGTTGTCGTAGGGATTAATGTGGTGCAGAACCTGCTGACGCCTGTGATTGACACATTTAAATCCAGCCTGATTACAAAGACGGCAGGGCTGCTGCCGGGGCTTGGCACATCCATCAATGCTGTGACAGAGATTATGGTTGGCTCAGGGATTATCATTAAAAATGGGATTGGGCTTGCGGCGGTGCTGGTGCTGCTGTCCCTGTGCGCGGGGCCTTTGGTGAAAATTGGCGTGATGGCATTTTTGTATAAGCTGTTGGCGGCGGTTATACAGCCAGTGTCGGACAGGCGGATGATTGGGTGTATCAGCAGCGCGGGAGAGGGGGGAAGGCTTTTGGGAAAGGTGGTGGTGACTACTACGGTGATGTTTTTGGTGACGATTGCCATGGTGACGGCAGCAACAACCTTTAACCATTGAGGGCCTGAAACCAAAAGGAAGGCAGGGAAGGGGATAAAAAAGGAGGGTAAGGGTGATGTCCGTAGTTTATGCATGGGTTAAAAATGTGGTTTGCTTCTATATTTTTCTGACAGTGATCCTCCATTTGCTGCCGCGGGATAATTACCAGAAATATGTGCGTCTTTTCTCAGGGATGCTGTTGATGATACTGGTGTTTTCCCCTGTGCTTTCCCTGTTAAAAAAGGAGGATGCCCTTTTGCAGAGGATCAGCCAGTTAGGATTTTTGCAGGATATGGACAATCTAAAGCTGGATACAGCGCATCTGCAGCAGGACCAGAAAGCCATGTACCTTAGGGAATATGAGCGGGCAGTTGGGATGGATATCAGCAGGATGGCCGAGGAAAAGCAGCTTTATGCCAATCAGGTGGATGTGCGTCTTTCCGAAGAATACCAGGTGGAATCCATAGCCATGGAAATCAGCATGAAGGGAGAGGAGAAAGGATTGCTCCGCAAGGCGTCCTATGGGGATAACAGCCAGGAATATCCGGAGGTTTATCGTTTGAAGCAGGAATTGATGGAATTTTACCAGATAGAAGAAGCGCAGATTGAAATTAGCGTAAGTTCCACATGAATGCAAGCAGGAAGGGTAGATGAAAAATGAATCAGAAAGAATGGTTTCCAAAAGAAAAGCTCAAGGGGATCACCAAAAACCATTTGCTGATAGCTGCTTTGTCAGGCGTGCTGCTCTTGGTAATTGCCATGCCTGTGGACCAGGGGAACAGGGATGGGGGGGAAAGCGCGGGCTTAGCAGAAGGATCAGAAAAAAGCCCCGCCAAAAGCAGCAGCTCCCAACGCTATGAAAAGCAATTAGAACTGAAGCTCAAGCAGGTATTGTCCAAAATGGAAGGGGTGGGGGAGGTTGAGGTTATGATTACTTTGCAGGATGAGGGGGAGCGGGTGGTGGAAAAAGACCTGGCCCAAACCAGCCAGGAGGTTTCTGAGAAGGATGGGAGCACATCCCGCAGCACCCAGGAAAGGCAGTACCAGGAGGAATCCATCTTTTCCAAGGAGGGTGGTAGCAAGGGGGAGCCATTTATTGCAAGGGAGGTGATGCCAAAGGTAGAAGGCGTATTGGTGGTAGCGAAAGGGGGTGGTGATTCAAAGGTTGCAAAAAATATTTCTGACGCTGTTTTGGCATTATTTCCAGTGGAAGTACATAAAATTAAGGTAGTTAAAATGAATTGACAGGAGGTTACCAGTTTGAAGAAAGTGTTTAAGAAAAACCAGATTATCATTACAGCCCTGGCTCTGATGATCGCTGTGGCAGGCTATCTGCAATATACCGGAAGCCAGCGTGACAGCGACCTGGCAAAGGAGGCCAGCGCAGACACGACGAAATCTACATATGAAATATCCGATGAGGATATGTACAGCGCGGAGGACATTTTTACGGACACGGAAGAAAGTGAGGAAACATCAGCGGAAGCCCAGGATGCAGGCTTAGGCATACAGACAGGGGAGGACATTGCCAAGGCAAATGGGCAGGATGCAGAGAACCCAGGGGAAGCAGTGCTGACCAGCACGGATGTAAGCAACGTGGATTTTGCTTCGGAGGTAAAGCTGAACCGGGAACAGGTGCGGTCCCAGAATAAGGAATCCCTGTTGGAGATTATCAATAACACGAATATTACAGAGGAGCAGAAACAGGAGGCGGTCAGCACCATGATCAGCATGACGGATATTGCAGAGAGGGAGGCCGCGGCGGAAATGCTGCTGCAGGCAAAAGGGTTTACGGATGTGGTGGTGAGCATTACAGACGGCAATGCGGATGTTGTGCTGAATATGGGTGAAGTTACAGATGCGAAGCGGGCGCAGGTGGAGGATATCGTAAAACGGAAGACAAATGTAGAAGCGCAGAATATTATTATCACGCCCATACAGACTGCTGGCGGAACAGGGAATGGAAATGCAGAAGGAGAGGGGAATACGGCTGCAGGGACAGGAGAGAGCGCAGGGACAGATGCAGGGGACAACACAGGAGAAACGGCAGGGAGTGAAAACGGGGGCGATGGGAGCGCCAGTAATGGGGAAAATGCGCCTGTGAGTTAAAGAAGGGCATATATTTGGGAAGGGCGCCGCTGGGGGATTATAGCCAGCGGAACGGATGCTGCCAGAGGGGCAGCCCCAAGGCGGGCTGGGGCGTAGGTGTAAGCCTCCCGCAAGTTTGGGGATCCTCTGGCAGAAAGCATTTTTCAAGCATATTTTAGGGGGCTGTGCCCTGGCAAATGGAGCGGGCTTCTGCCCGCAATTCCAGTTTTATCACAGGATAATCCCCTAAGACAGGTAAAAGGGCAATCCCGGCATACCTTAGCTCTTCTCCTGTGAACCGCCTGCCTGTGACCTTTTCCGCATAGGTCTTTTGTGGATCCAGATAGGGGATTTTCAAAAGGTAAGAAAGCACAGACGTATCATATTCCTTTACAAAATAGTAAATAATTGCCCGCGTCCTCTCTGCATCCACTGCCATCCAGGCGCAGCCGCCGTCTGTAAATGGTGAGCGCAGGCGGTAAAATTTCCCCTCGTAAATCAAAGCCCTTTCTGCTTTGTATTCCGACAGGTGTGCCAGAATCTGTTTTTGTTCCTCCAAAGGCAGCTCCAGGATATTCCATTCATAGCCCATATTGGCGGAAGATGCCACGGCTGCACGGGCCGCAAGGGGAATCTGGCGGCCTGTCTGGTGATTGGGAGCCGCTGACACATGCGCTGTTATGGCAGATGGCGGGAAAAGATACGATGCGCCATATTGGATGGCTTGGCGGTCATATGCGTCCGTGTTGTCGCTGCACCAGGTCTGGGGCATATAAAATCCCATGCCTGCATCGAAACGGCCGCCCCCGCTGGAACAATTCTCAAACAGCACTTCTGGAAACCGTTCTGTCAGATTTCCTAAAATATGGTACAGGCCCAGCATATAGCGGTGGTAAAATTCCCCGGTGCGGTCCTTTGGCAGGGACAGGGAGCCTGGGTCTGTTATATGGCGGTTCATATCCCATTTCACATAGGAGACAGGGCAGGACTCTAGGAAGCTGCTTAAAATTCCCAATACATAATCCTGTATTTCCTTCCTTGTCAGATCCAGTACCAGCTGGTTCCTTCCCAACAGAGGCGCATAGCCTGGGATTTGTGCGCACCAGTCTGGATGCGCCCGCATCAATGCGCTGTCCGGCGAGATCATTTCCGGTTCAAACCAGACGCCAAACTGAATGCCATGGCTTTTTGCGCACTCTAACAGAGGATTCAGCCCATGGGGGAACTTTTCAGGATCCGCCTGCCAGTCGCCCAGGGAGCTTTTGCTGTTATTCCGATGCCAAAACCACCCGTCGTCCAGGACTACCAGCTCAAATCCCAGGGATGCCGCCTTTTCTATGGCTTGCAGCATTTTTTCCTCTGAAACGTCAAAATAGCACATTTCCCAGCTGTTCAGCAGGATTGGCCGTATCCGCTTTGCCCACTGTCTGGGAAAAAGGCGGTTTGTATATAGCTTGTGGAACTCCTGGGACATGCCGTTAAACCCTTGGCTGCTGTAAACCAGGACGGCTTGCGGTGTCTGGAAGCTCTCGCCAGGCAGCAGTTTCCAGCGGAAATTTTCCGGGTGGATGCCAATGGCCAGACGCAAATGGTCATATTGATCCCGTTCTGCCCGGACACAGTGATTGCCGCTGTAAATCAGATGGAAGGCACGGACTTCCCCTGTATGCTCGGTGGCCTCTGGCGCACATAGGGCTGCGAATGGAGGGTATTGGGGGCTGCTGGCTCCGCGGGTGCTTCCAATGGAAGTGACGCCATGGCCGATATCCTGGCGGCTTAATTGGAATTCCTTCTGATGGGTGCCATAAAAGACGGCCAGCTGCTCTTTTCCATATGCCATATCCATCAGGGCGCTAAGCGCACGCTCTACATAGACGGGGCTGTCTCCTGTGTTTGTAACGCTGGCAGACCGAATGATGGCGGCGCTGTCCTCCAGGATGGAATAATGCAGCGTCAGGCTCACATGGCTGGAAACATCCTGAAAATGGACCGATAGGCTCTTCGCCCCTTTGTTTTCCATTGGGCGGATATGCGGCAGCCCTTCTGGGATATGCAGCGTATCTGTGATCTCATAGCCCTGGTATTGCATACGCCCGGATAAATAGCCGTCTGTCCGGCGTACCGACAGGGAAGGCTCCCGGTAGTCGCCCTGCTGCGGACAGGAAAATTCCTGGGGTTCTATTTCCAGGGAAAACGCAGGATTCTCTGGGGTAAGGGATGCGGCGAAAGTCCGTTTCACTGCTTTTGGGCGGTTGGAACCATGGTATGCCGACAGCCTGGCTCCCCAGTAACGGTGCAGCAGCCACGTGCCTTCCTGCAGTTCCATAATATAGCTGGCTTTGCTGTTGGAAAGGTGGAACAGCTGTTGTTTTGCATCATAAAAAATTTGAATCTTTTGCATTGCCATGCCTCCTTTGCATGCGGTAAATTGATGGGGAAACGCCCATCATCCGCCGGAAAAATTTAGAAAAGGCCAATTGGTCTGTAAAGCCTACGGAATTCGCCACGATATAAATAGGATGTTCTGTATACAGCAGCAGTTCGCGGGCCTTTTTCAGCCGCAATCCGGACAGGTACTGTTTGGGCGTTTTATGGTACTGTTCCTGGAAAATATTTGACAGATAGTTGGCGTGGACGCCTATGGCGGCAGCCACATCTGCGATTTGCAGGTTATTGTGGTAATGCTGGTCCATATACTGCTGTGCCTGGTATGGGATGGACATATCCAGATCCTCCGGGTCATCTGCCCCAAGCTCTTCCAGAAGCGTTCCCATCAGACTGTACATAATGCCATTGGAGCGGAGGTGCGTAGACATCTGTTTGCCGGAAATGCCCAGGATAATCTCTATTTGACGCTCATAGAAGGCGGCGTCCATACAGTCAATGACAAAACGCCGCGGGTCGCAATGCATAAGGGAGCTGAGCATTTGGCTGGACTGAATGCCAAGAAAGCCAATCCAGCAATATTTCCATGGGTTTTCCCGGCTGGACTGGTAGGTGGATACCTCTTCGGCCGGCACAATGAAGAGCTGGTTTTCATGGACAGGATATCGATTGCCTTTTATCTCTAGTGTTCCCTCTCCTTTCACAACGAAATGGATAAAATGATAATCCCGCCGCTTAGGCCCGTAAAATTGGCCTCCCTTGCATTGCTCAATGCCACAATTGTAAAATACAAAATCAGAAATGCTCTTTTTATTCCAATCTGTCAGTTTGTCTGTATATTCTCTCATAAGTTTATTATAGCACAATCCATTTCCTGCTTTTGGAAATCTTAGAAATTTCCATATTGTCGTTTGCATTTTCCATAGCTGCACCGCTTTTGGGATGGTACAATGCACTTGCATATAAATAGAATGGATAAATGATTAAGCGCCAAAAGAGCGCATGGAGGAAAGCATGGATAACCCATATAAAATGTCATATCACATTGAGCCGCCACAAGGGCTTATGAACGACCCCAACGGTTTCATCCAGTTCAAGGGCACATACTATTTTTTCCATCAATGGAACCGTTTTCAAATGGACCATTCCTATAAAGAATGGGGCTTATTTATTTCTCAGGATATGGTTCACTGGGAAAGCAGGGGCAGCGCGCTGCTGCCTGACCGTGAGGAGGACGGGCATGGCATTCATTCTGGGAGCAGCATTGAGCACGATGGGAAAATGTACCTGTTTTATACAGGGAGCAAAAAAGACAATGGCATAAGGAAAAGCCACCAGTGCATTGCCATTTCTGAAAATGGGCATACATTTATCAAGCAGCGGGAGTGCATCCATACTCCAGGCGGATTTACAGAGCACCATCGGGACCCAAAGGTCTGGCGCGGAAAAGACAACTGGTGGATGCTGGTTGGCGCCCAAAAAAGCGACCTGGCCGGCGCAGTTGCGTTATATTCATCCCATGGCCTGCTCCATTGGAACTATGAGCGCGTCCTCTATGACCAGGATTTGGATCAGGTATGCGAATGCCCGGATCTGTTCCGTCTGGGCGGTGAGACAGATATTCTGGTTTGCTGCCCGCAAAAACGGTTTTGGACTGAGGATGCATCTGGAAAGCGGGAGGAGGTTTCCAGTTATGCCTCGTATATTCCAGGTGTTTTTCAGGAGGAAAGGATGTCCTTTTCCCCTGCCCAGCCCCGCAAGCTTCTTGACTGCGGCTTTGATTTTTACTCTCCACAGACCTTTTTGGATGACAAAGGGCGGCGGATTATGGCTGGCTGGATGTCAAGAATGGACGATGCCCAGGAAGCCCTCTGCCCAACCAGGGACTTTGGCTACATCCATTGCCTGACGCTCCCGCGGGTCCTTACCTGGGAACATGGCATGCTGCACCAGCGGCCAATTGAGGAGGTATTCGGGCTGCGGCATGACGCCCGCGCCTACAGTGAGCCCAAAGGGCGTTTTTCTGCGCAGAATGGCCAGTTTGAGCTGTGCCTGCTGCGGAAAGACCCACACCAGCCCCTGTCCTTGTCCTTGCGGAGCCATACTGTTTATATTACATACTGCCCAAAGGCTCAGATACTGGAAATAGGCAGAAAAAACTGGGCAAATGGGGAAATGCAGATACGGAAGCTGTCTCTGGATGCACTTTCAAAACTGCAGATTTTCAGTGATAATTCCTCAGCAGAAATTTTTGTCAATGACGGGGAAGCTGTCTTTTCCATGCGGTATTTCACCCAGGAAGAAAACCTGCAGATTGTATATGAGGGCCTGCAGCAGGGAGAGTATCTGGAATATTTTGCACTATAAAAAAGAAAGGAAGAGAGACCATGGAAAACCGAGAAATCGCAGAAAAAGTCATTGAATTAGTGGGCGGAAAAGAAAACATACAGTCGGTTGCCCACTGTGCCACAAGGCTGCGCATCATTACGGCAGACAAAGAGAAGATCAATATGAAAGCGGTAGAAAACCTTGATAAAGTAAAAGGCAGCTTCTTTAACTCCGGCCAATATCAGATTATTTTTGGCACGGGCCTTGTCAATAAGATTTATGATGAGGTTCAGTCCCTTTTGGGAGGCAGCGTGGCTGCCAATGCCGCCCCTGTCAAAAAGGAAGGCACTGCGTTCCAGAGGGCTGTGCGCACGTTTGGCGATGTATTCGTCCCCATTATCCCGGTGCTGGTGGCCACTGGCCTGTTTATGGGGCTGCGGGGGCTTTTGACACAGGAGGCATTTTTATCCCTGTTTGGCATGTCTTCTGACAGCCTTCCCAACAACCTGATCTTATTCACCCAGGTATTGACAGACACGGCTTTTTCCTTCTTGCCGGCATTGGTATGCTGGTCTACATTCCGCATCTTTGGCGGCAATCCGGTGATTGGCATTGTCATCGGCCTGATGCTGGTCAACCCTGCGCTGCCCAATGCCTATGAAGTTGGGCAGCAGGCGGCGTCCCCGTTATACTTTTTCGGCTTCATACCTGTCGTGGGTTACCAGGGCTCTGTCCTTCCTGCCTTTATCACCGGCATTGTAGGGAGCAAAATTGAAAAATTTCTGAAAAATAAGATTCCAGATGCCGTAGATTTGATTATCACGCCTTTTTTAACCCTGCTATCCAGCAGCTTACTGGCTTTGTTTGTTATCGGGCCTGTTTTCCATCAAGTTGAAAACATCGTGCTGGTGATCGTAGAAAACCTTCTGGTACTGCCTTTGGGCCTGGGCGGCTTAATTTATGGCTGCTTTGGGCAGCTTCTGGGCATCTTCGGCATCCACCATATTTTGAATTCCTGGAGATCAGCATGCTTTCCCAGACTGGCTGGAATATGCTCAATCCCATTGGGACATGCGGAAATATGGCTCAGGCGGGGGCTGTCCTGGCAGTGGCCATTAAGAGCAGGAATGCGAAAATGAAACAGATTGCTTACCCATCTGCTTTCTCCGCCACACTGGGCATTACAGAGCCCGCCGTGTTCGGCGTGACCCTGCGGCTGGGAAAACCCTTTATCATGTCTATGATTGGAGGCGGCGTTGGCGGGTTTTTGGCTTCCATCCTTGGCTTAAAAGCCACTGGCATGGCCCTGACAGGCATTCCCGGGGCGCTGCTGTATTTGAATAACCAGCTGCCAATTTATTTGCTGGTCAATGTTGTGTCAATGGCTGTATCCTTCGCCCTGACTTACACGGTTGGTTATAAAGATGCGCCGGAAGAAACGCCGGAAGGCGCCCCTGCGCCTGAGCCAGCAGCCCCAGCAGCCCCTGCAGGCCTTCCAGACATTGTCCTGTGCGCGGCGCTTTCCGGTAAGGTAATCCCATTGGAGCAAGTGGAGGATGAAGTGTTCAGCCAGGGTATGCTGGGACAGGGGCTTGCCATCATCCCAACAGCAGGCAGAGTCTCTGCGCCCTGTGACGGCGTGGTAAGCACTGTCCCCAGCACATTGCATGCCGTAGGCCTTACCGGGCCTGGCGATACAGAGATCCTGATCCATGTGGGCATGGATACAGTCCAATTGAATGGGAAATTTTTTGACTGCAAAGTGGCAGCAGGCGATACAGTGAAAAAAGGAGATGTGCTGCTGGAATTTGACATGGAGGGCATAAAGTCCGCCGGCTATCCCCTTGTGACGCCCATGGTCGTCTGCAATGCGGAGGATTATGGCAGGATGGATACCTTAGCCGATGGCAATGTCCAGGCAGGCACGGCTTTGCTTCGCCTGGGAAGAGGGGAATAACCGCAGTCAGGCAGCAGGGAAAATGGCGTTGCCTGCTGCCTGCAATAGCCGGCAGATGGTGTTCCTGGTGAATCTGGAAAGTCTGCCTATAGTTTCCTGCTCCTGCAATAGCCGGCTGGCATATGGGGTATTATGCCAGCTGGCATTAGCCATACAAATAGCCTGAAAAGCAAAATCTGGGCTTAACCATTGGTTTCATAAGATTCAAATTCTCTTTTGGAATAGTATCCTGTAAACTTTGCCATGGCCAAAATAGAAGCCAGGCCTAACAATCCCACAGCCATGCACCAGATGTTCCCAGAATGGTAAACCATTTCCCCTGTTTTATAAGAAAAGGGGAGGGCAGCCAGAGAAGCGGCGGCAAAAGGGGGCAGAAAACGCATACGGTTTTTAAACAGGCACAGGTGAAGCCGTTCAGAGGCTGTAGCCCCAACCATAAAAAGGCTTCGCATGGCCCGGCGGTTCTCTTCCCGTTCGGCCGCAATCCGAAAATGGATCAGTAAACAGGCGGCCATCAGCAAAAGTATTTCCACAAAACCCATCAAAAAGTAAGCAAATTGGCTTGACTGCCGGGCGATTTGGAAATCTTCTGTTTTGGAAGTGGCTCGGTAAAACTGCCATTGTTCCTCAGGCGTAAGCCCATTGGCTTCCAGCAGAAGGGACTGCAGGGCCTCAATGCCCTCCGATGCGTCTTCCCAATACTGAAGATGGAAAAGGTGCATCCTGCCTTCCCAATAATAGCCGCTGGATAACATCTGGTTAAAGTCAGCGTCATTTAAGATCAGGGTGCGCTCTGCAAGAGTTGGATTCTGGTTAAACAATATTTTTATGTCACTGCCGCAGGAATGCAGTTCCTTTCCTGTCCTTAAAGAAATATGGGAAACCTCCGTCAAATCATGCCCATAGCCGTCCTGTAATTCATATTGAAAAAGGTTTAAAAAGCTTCCTTCCGGGACTTGGTAATCACAGCCCAATATTTGATTTGCCCCTGACACAGGCAGGTAATTGAAGGCTGGGTCCCTTAGGTAAGGGAGCTGTTTTTCTGCTGTTATGGAAACCTGATGCTGGGACAAGGCATTCCGAAGGGCGTTTCCCGAAATACGGTTCTGACCTAAGAACTCGGAATACGCTAAGTCATAAGGGCAGTAATGTTCCAGATCCTGTAACACGGAAGCGGAAAATACGGTGCAAAACCCTGCCAGATACAGCGCGCAGCCAATCAGCAGGGAAGAAAAAGCAGAGCGGGCCGCCCAGTCCCTCTTATGCCGGGCAAGCAGGGAAAATTCCAATAGATGACGCCCCATGTAATCAGGGAAAATTTTTTCCATCCACTGGTATCCCCTGCCTTTTGCCTCAGCCCGGTAGGGAGCCAGAAGCAGAGGGCGTATGCGCCTGCCCAGCAGCTGGATCCCCTGAAGGGCAGCCGTGATGGCAAGCACAAGCCCATACAGCAGGGCAGTGGCAAGGTAGGCCTTGTATGGGAACGCCCATTTTAATGCTGTAATCCCAATCACATGGGAAATGACGCCATAAAAGAACAATGACAGGAGTGTCCCGGCGAGAAAGGCAGCCCCCAATGCAATGGCTCCCAGCACAATGCTTTCTGCAAGCAGCCATTTCCAGGATTCCATGGGGCTCATGCCCAGGGAGGACAGTATGCCATATTCCTGTTTCCTGGCAGAGAGGAAAACAGAATAGGAATAAGGTGCAAAAACCAGCAAAAAGGCCGCTGCAAGGATGCTTGGGAAAATAATATTAGAGGCAATCATAAAATTTACATCATGCCCCGTCATAAAGGAATCATTCGTAAAGAGCGTTGCAAAACAGAAAAATAACGTTATGGCAAAAAAGCTGCATAAAAAATGCAGACGGTATCTATAGAAGTTTTTTTGGAGCATCTTTAAGGATATGGCAAAAAATGTCATCTGTCCCACCTTCCTTCCTGTTCATATGGCAATAACCCATTTTCTGTCAGGCTGAGTATGCGGTGGCAGAAAGAGGCTGCATACAGGTCGTGGGTGACAATCAGCATACTGGCCTGAGCCTGCCGGTTCATATCTGCCATGCAATGCAGGATATTTTCAGCGGTTTCTGCATCTAAGCTCCCGGTTGGCTCATCTGCAAAAACAAGATGCGGCTCCTGCACAAAGGCACGGGCAATGGCAACCCTCTGTTTCTGTCCGCCGGACAATTCTGTAATCCCTCTGTCTTTCAATTCTTCCAGGCCTGTCAGCTTTAGCAGCTTTTCCAATTGCTGTTTTTGTTCCTGTCCGTTCCGTTTGTCCAAGATCATGGGCAGCAGGATATTTTCTCCTACGGAAAGGCTTTCCAGCAATTGGAAGTCCTGAAAGACCATTCCGAAGTTTTTTCTGCGGAATAGGGCAAGCTCTTCTTGGGAGAAAGAGGCTAAATTATGGCCATTTACCAGTATTTCGCCGGAGTCTGGCTGGTCGATGCCGCTTAAATTATGGAGTAGGGTGCTCTTTCCGCTTCCGGATGGGCCCATAATGGCGACCATTTCGCCTTTGCGGATCTGCAGGGAGATGTCTTGCAGTACAGTTATTGTTTGTTTTCTTGTGTGGTAGCTTTTATAGAGATGTTTTGCTTCTAATGCGTACATGGGGAGCCTCCTGATGGTTTTTATTTTTTGGGGGCTATTCGGACGCCGGATGCAGGAGCTTTTCCCTGCTGCGGTTCCGGTCTCCGAAAAGCTGGAAGTTCTAAGCCTTCTGCGCGGAACTTTGGGATGCTTACGGACCGGCGCTTAGCCGCCATCCATGGCTTCATGCGCGCCTTTTGGGGACATCCATGCCTCCAAATCCTGGGGGATGGGCAGAAAGCAAGAACTTCTGGCTTTTCTCCGAAGTCACAGCAGCAGGGAAAAGCCCCTGCATCCGGCTGTTATTGAATAGCGAAAGGAATAGTGAAAGGATTGCCGGATTTTTCTGGATATAGGCAAACCTTTGCAGAAATTAAGAAAGCATTTTTTTAGTTGTTCTGGAAATTGAATTTAGAAATGCCTGGGCACAGCGCAAATCAACGGTTCATTCGCACTGATAAGCTGAAAAGCGTTATACGCTGCAAATATTTAGAAAAAAAGAGTATAAAAAGAATAGCTGGGATAGTGAATATCCCAAACATACAGAGAAAACAAAAATAAAAATATATTTCATTCCAAAGATGGATAAGTCCTTTGGAATGCGTTTCTGATGAAACCTGTACAAAAGCCAAAGCTTCGCCTTCCAGAGCAATGCCTGTTCCAATCAATGCTTCCTGCTTTTGGATGGCATCTTCTAAGTCCCCTTCTCTCCAGCCATCGCTCCAAAGGTGGAAATGCAGGGACAAAAGCAATGTCAGAAATACAGACGCCAGAATGGCAATGGACACAGCCTTCTTATTGGCAATTATTAAGCTGTAGCGTAAATGTTTTGTTCCACGCATTTTTTCTGCCGCCTTCTTTGTTTTACTTATGATTATGAAAAGTATATACTAAGAGAAAGATAAATGCAAGGGGCGGAGTTAAAAAACAGGTAGTGTA
Organism: Lachnospiraceae bacterium; assembly: GCA_910575035.1. Lineage (GTDB taxonomy): Bacteria > Bacillota > Clostridia > Lachnospirales > Lachnospiraceae > Petralouisia. The sequence continues at coordinate 39,146 of CAJTDL010000003.1, read as the reverse complement.
AAATAGTATGTGTTTTGGTAAAAAATGGCTCCTTTTTGGTAAGAATTGATATGCAGGCAGCCGCAATTTCAGAACATGATAGTAAAATTATGAAAGATATAGACGCTAAATTGTTTTTGCCAATTTCTGTGATTTATGGACCTAATGGGGGAGGGAAATCAAATGTATTAGAAGCATTGCATACTTTGGATTCCAAAGTGTTAAGACCGCTCTGTGCTACTTGTGATAAAACAGATTGTAATTATAAAGCCCGTAAAATTTCGGTAGAACCATTTGCATTTTCTGAACAGACGAAAGATGAACCTACAGAATTTGAATTGTTTTTCAGAACGGCAAAAGCAGAATATCGTTATATTCTTCATGTGAAAAAAGATGAAGTTGTCTATGAAAGTCTTGAACGAGTGAAAATGGATACCGGAAGACGTTCGGCGCTTTTCAGAAGAGATACAGAATCAACAGAATTAAAAGGAGTCTTTGGGAGATTAAAGATAAGCGAGGATCTCTCGGTGACCTTGCCATTGATTTCTTACTTTGGGATTACCTACAAGAAAAATGAGGTGGTAAGCGATGTACTGAACTGGTTTGAAGACGCTATTGATTTCCTGAATTACAGAAATCCCTATCAAGAACCGAGAACAGCGATAGCGAAGTCCGAAGATATAAAGCATTTAGTATTAAATATGATGAAAGAGATGGATTTGGATATCGAAGATTTTAGAATTGAAGAAAAGGATGATGGCCGCATTGAAATTTTCACAAAACATATTGTGGATGGGTATAGTGCTGAAATCACATTGTCGGAAGAATCCAGCGGAACAAGAAAACTGTTCGGGTTACTTCCGTTTATTGCAAAAAGTTTGATTTATGGAACTGCGCTTGTTATAGATGAATTGGATGTAAAGATCCACCCTGTGTTACTGCAATATGTGATTCAGCTGTTTACAGATATGAGTATAAACAAGAAGGGCGGGCAATTAATTTTTACTTCACATGTTTTGTCTACTATGAACAATGATGTGTTTAGGAGAGATGAAATCTGGTTTGTGGCAAAGGGAAGAGGGCAGAATTCGGGATTATATTCTTTGGTAGGGTTTAAAAATGATAAGGGAGAATCTGTGCGTAAGGATGCAAAATATGATAAGCAGTATTTGGAAGGTAAATATGGCGCAGATCCTTATTTGAAGAAAATCATAGATTGGAGCGATGTAGGTGCCTAAAAAAGCAGGAATGGAGGCATGGAAAAAGAAACGACGCCAGGAGCGTCTGGAGAAGAAAAAGTACCGATATTATATTTGCCTATGAAAATGCGGACGGAATATACCTGCCCTTTGGAACTTGTGCATGACATGCTCAAGGGAAAATGGAAACCGATCATCCTGTGGCGGCTGCGTTTAGGGACTACATCTCTGGCGAAGCTGGAACGGGACATAGACGGCATCACACAGAAGATGCCGCCATAGTATACCCGGATTCAGGAGGGTTATACCGTTATTTCTAATTTTTGCATGTTTATTAAGGCTCTGTATTTATTGCTTTTTCGTTGGCTCTGCCCACACCCGGCCTCCGGAATAAGGCCTAAGTTTTTTGGCAATAATACAGATGCCGATGGAATAAGGGGGGATGTAAAGCCGGACAGGCCATCTGCGCAGAAAAACAGTACGTCTTTTACTCCACGGTTTTTCAAATCGTTTAATGAGTTTTGGCTCAAATTCGCCATTTCTATCTCCGGGGACATCAATTTGGAACCCGCCATACTGACTTTTAAGAGTCTTGGGAGAGTGTCCATTTCTTTTATTGTCTGTTCATCATAATCATTGTTAGTTTGTTTGTAATATCAATAGGCATTATTTTTGAGAAAAAAACAAGAAGTTGAACCAATATCTGTTTGAGAGAATAAGCCGCACTCATTGAAACCTGCATTGTTGACAAGGAAGTCAATAGGTATATTCCAATTGTCAATTTGTTCTATAATAAAATCTGTGGCATCTTCTTTTGTCAGATCAAATGCAATAAAATTTACGGTCACATGATACTGATTCTGTAAATATAACTGCTGTTGTTTCAATTTTTGCATATCTCTTGATATAAGTAAGATGTTATTTCACATACTGGCAAATTTTTCAGCAAACGTTTTTCCAAATCCGCTTGTTGTTCCTGTGATTAAAACATTTTCCATTTCTTTTCTCCGACTGTGTTTGAAATAGCCTACGTTTCATAATAAACTAGGTGTCCAATGTGGTCTTCACGGATTCATGCCCCAGCCGGTCTGCAGTCTCCAGTGCGGAGAATCCCAGATTGATCAGCATACTTGCGTGGGAGTGCCGTTACGGTATAATAACGACAAACGGAAAAAGCCTTGATTTTCAAGGAGTCCACGCGTTTGCCGTCATTTATTCAATTCCTTTTCCAAGTTGAAACATGGCGAGAAAAATATCGAAAAAAGGAGGCTGTTTCATTAACGACAAAATTTAATAGCGCCAGCGGTCCGGTGTATTGCCTGGCCGCTGGTTGCCGTGGGCGTTTCATCTTATCAGATGGACGCCTTTTTTCATGCAGATTCGGTACGACAGTATGGAACGGCAGAGATTTTATCTCAGAGGATATAGTGACGGCATTACACATCTGAAAAAGACTGGCATGCTGCAAAATGAGCATTTGATGAAGGCAGTATGTAATCATTCTGTACTGCTTTTTATAAGTTTCTGCACATTGTTTCCTCATACCTGCATAATTTATTCTGTTTTATATGCAGATAAAACAGATATGGCTTGATTTTCTGCATATAATATGTTACAACAATATGCAGAAAGGATGGTGTGATATGAGGAAATTCGATTACTCTTTTTTAAGCAACGGCTTACTGCCTGCAAATTTGGTGAATCTTACTTCAAATATTTCGGCATTGAAAACAATGGCGGGAGTGCGAAAAGAGGAATATACCCAAATTTTTACGGAGTTAGAGGCAGTTGCAAAGGTACAGTCGATTAAGAGTTCTAATGCTATTGAGGGTATTGTTACAAGTGACGAGCGTATTGCCGCTATCGTCAATCAGAACAGCGCTCCGTTGAATCATAATGAAGCGGAAATTGCCGGATATAGGGATGCATTAAATGAAATTCATTTGGACTATGAGCGTATTGATTTTTGTGAGCGTGATATTTTGCATTTGCACGAAATGATGATGGCATTTGCAGGTTATGAATATGGCGGTCAATATAAAGCAGACGATAATGTGATTTTGGAAATCGAAACAGACGGAAACAGGCGTGTTCGTTTTCGTCCCACCCCTGCAAATGAAACGCCAAAGGCTATGGAACAGTTAGAGCTTGCCTATATGGAAGCACGTAGTGACGCCAATATAAACCAACTGCTATTGATTCCTTGCATTATTTTGGATTTTCTCTGCATACATCCATTCAGAGATGGTAACGGCAGAATGTCACGCCTGTTATCGTTGTTGCTCCTATACAAGAATGGCTTTGATGCCGGAAAATATGTGTCCTTTGAAGAGCAAATCAATAACTACAAAGCCTATTATTACGAATCTCTTCGTCAATCTTCTGACGGTTGGGAATCAAATGAAAATAGTTATTTCCCATTTATTGAGAATTTCCTGTCTATGCTTTATATGTGCTATAAAGAGTTGGACAAACGCTTTGCAGTCTTACATGGGAAAAAGATTACAAAGAAAGCCCGCATAGAAGCAACGGTATTAAACAGTCTGACCCCTCTTTCCAAAGCCGAAATATGTAAGATTCTCCCCGATGTCAGTCCGACAACAGTTGAAGCAGTCCTCGGTTCAATGGTAAAGAGCGGTGCAATAAAACGGATTGGGTCAGCAAGATCTACGCGTTATATTAAGGCATAGTATAAGGTGACTTCAATGGATATGATTTCATTTAAAGAAGAAGTGTTACGACTAATTGCATTTCGGCAAGAGGGCGAATATTGGGATTTCAAAAAGGAATGGCACAAGAATAAGTCTGATTTACTGCATGATATTATATGTATGGCAAATAATCTATCAAATCACGATGGACTCATTATTATCGGGGTTAATGAAGAAACGGATTATGCTACTTGCGATATTACCAATGACCCCAACAGAAGAAAAACACAGGATATAGTTACATTCCTGCGGGATAAAAAATTTGCTGGCGGAGTTCGTCCAACTGTATATGTTCATTCCTGTTTATACTGCAAAAAAGTAATAGATGTTATTGTTATTCGCAATGATCGTAATACACCCTATTATTTAACAGAACAATATCAAGGTGTATTTGCCAATAACATCTATTCTCGAATAATGGATACCAATACCCCTAAAAATGCATCTGCAGATATAGATGTCATAGAAAAACTATGGAAAAAGAGATTCGGAATTGATGCAACTGCTCTGGATCGCGCCTTATTATTTTTGCAAAAACCTTACGATTGGGTAGATTCTGATGACGGCAAAAAGTTTTATAAGTATGCTCCCGAATTTACACTTGCAGATATTCAAGCAGAAGATTGTAGAAATGGTTATGAGTTTTATCTGTTCAATCAGTGCGATTCTCGTCCTCGATGGTACGATATAAATATTTACTATCATCAAACCTTATTATATTCTTTGGGTGGAGCTGCTTTGGACGGTGGACGATGTTTTACCTCCACCCCCAGAACCGACGGGGTTTCTTTATACAAAGAGAGCTACCACCGCTGGGACATTTCATATAAGTATTTCGTGAAAGGTTCAATCGAATATACAATTCATCTGTTTTATATTACTGATGATATGGACGAGGAGCTAACTGCACGACAAAGATTTTTGGAATGCGTGCTTGTTTTTGAATCTGAATTTGAAAGGACAAAATTCAGTGATTTTGTCATAGCCAATTATGAAAAATACAATGTTGACGCATTTAGCGATCGACTGCCTCGTTTCCCTGATTTAGATGGTTATAATATGGACGCAATCAAAGAAGACTACTTACAATCTCAACTTTTGCAACAAATGTTAAAAGATTTCAGAAGGTAAAGGAGGCTATGTTTATGACCGAATCATTTATTTCAACATCAGAATTTGAAGTGGCGAGTAACGCTGTCAATAATATTTTAGGGCAGCCTGTTGAAGAAATAGAAATTACAGACATATTGCCACCGCTTAACGATATAACTGATTCAAATAAAGTGTTTAAGGGAAAACTTTCTGTTCTGTTTGTAGATATGAGAAAATCCACCGATTTGACAGATGAATTGAAATCTAAAAAAATGGTGAAAGTTTATCGCTCATTTATTCGTGTCGTTATTCAAGCGATTCGGTATTCGGGCGGATATACACGACAGTTTGCCGGTGACGGAATTATGGGTGTTTTTCAAGATAGCAACAAGGACGACCAAATTATTTCCTCGTCTTATAAAGCAACAAAGGCAGCAAGATACATACATACTTTGATTGATTATTGCTTGAATCCTGCTTTGAAAAAATCAATGGACATTTGTATTGGCTGCGGTATCGGTATTTGTACTGGCACAATTATGATTACAAAGGTCGGAATGCGTGGAAAAGAAAGTGATGAAACGGCCGAAAATGAAACAGGTATAGTTTGGGTCGGCTCAACAACAAATTATGCTAACCGCTATTGTAGTCTGGCACATCTTTGTGAAATATTTATTGATGAAAACACATATTCAGAAATTGAGTATTCGGAAGTATGGATTAAAACAAGCCGAACAAAGGGCAGTAAAGTTTTTGAAGGATATACGGTCAGCGAATATTACCTGTCACTGCCGGAAGAGATCACAACAGAAGCAGTTAAGGCAGATAAAGAAAATTATTCTGAAACTTCATTTATACAAGAAATTTTTGCTGAAACACAGGAAAAAGCTCTGTTGCTCGTTGATGAGATCAGTAAAAAATCCGCAGAGCTATCAGTTGCGTTAGAGAAAATCAAGCAACGAGAAAATCAAGTGATTGCTCGTGATAATGATTTGTGGATGGAGAACATTAGGCTTCAACAATGGCAAGATAAATTAAACTCCAAGCAGGCAGATGTAGATTGTAAAGAGCAAGAGAATAAAGAGCAGGCCTATTCCATATATAAAAGCATATTCTCAAAGACATATTGTAAAAATACTCTAATCAATGAGTATGGGAAAGACTATTGGCTTGGGCTTATCAAAAAGATGTATGAATTGGGACAAGAAATTGGCAAATCGGAGATTCAAGTTAAAATAGATTTGGACTGCTATCTCATTGGGATCTATCGCTGTTTCGCTATGTACGAAGAAGCATATGAGCTTTTATGTGTTCAAGCCGAAAATTCAACTTGGTTAAGTACATATGTTCTTGAAGATGTTGTAAAACAATCGGGACACTGGGCAAAATTAAAAGGTATCCTTGAAAAACGAGTTTACAAGGGAAAAGATTACAGAGAATGTTTAGATAAATTAAAATCAATGGGATATTAGGAGGGTTATCCGTGGAAAGCAAAAGAACACACGAAGAGTTGAAAGAAATTCTTGATAGAAATACGGCGTGGATAGAAAACTGCGATTCTAAAACATCAATCATTTTGGGGAGCTTTGGTGTTATAGCGGGAATTCTTCTTGCCACCGATTATGTTTCAAAATTCAAGAGTATATTTTGCCATATGGCGAGCAATGTCACTCTTTGGACGGTCGTATATATCATTTTCTGCTTTTTTGCAATAAGTCTTATACTTGCTGGCTGTATATGCTGGATTACTGCGTTATTTGCAAGAGTAAATCTAAATGAATTTTCCAATAGAGGTATTAAATCTGATTCGCTTATTTTCTTTTCATCAATAGCAAGGCACCAATCATTATCGTCGTATAAGCAAAAATTGAAAAAATGCAAAACATCACAAATGGAGGATGATTTAATATCTCAAATATATATTTGCTCGATAATTTGTGATAAAAAATTCAAATATTATAAGTTAGGACTTTTACTTGCTTCAACAGGTTTGATACTCTTTGTGGTACTATTTGTTATCGGTTTGGTTGTTTGATAAATAATAAGGGTATGTATGGTGCTTCTAAAAATATCGAATAACTCTGGAATTTTAAAGATGGGATGTGCTATGAAAGGACAGATTGATGAAACAAATGATCGAAAAAATTAAGCAAGAGGTATTTCTTCGACTAAATCATCATGAATTACAAAGAATTCCAACTGCACTAATCTACGAATTCCTATAATACAAGTATGAATCAAAATATGAAAAGAAAAGGGATTCGATTACATGATTTAGATTAGTGGATACCCTCTTACATAAAGCCAACGACAAAAACGATTTTACTTGTTATTTTGCGCATTTTTATGCACTTATTATTGTGTAATCTAATAAAAAGTATGGTAAGTCCGAGCTTAAGAATACAAGAAAAAAGCTCTAAATAAGGCTAATGTAATCGAAAATTGTCGCATAGGTATGCCGTTACGGTATAATAACGACAAACGGAAAAAGCCTTTATTTTCAAGGGGTTTGAGCGTTTGCCGTCATTTATTCAATTCCTTTTCCAAGTTGAAATGTGACGAGAAAATTATCGAATAAAGGAGGCTGTTTCATTACCGACAAAATTTAATAGTGCCAGCGGTCCGGTGTATTGCCTGGCCGCTGATTGCCGTGGGCGTTTCACTTTAACAGGTGGGCGCCCTTTTTTCATACCCATTTTCAGAAGAAAGGAGATTCACATGGAACTGAACGAAATGGAAAAACGGATGCTATATCAGACAGAAGGCTGTGAACGGTATGCCGTTATCAATGAGCTTTCTATGGCTTCACAGTATGCCGGTGATCCGGCGCGGAGGAAGGCGGCAAAGAACCTTATGGAAAAGTTGCTCCCCTTGTCAGATGCCGAGTGCATGGATCTGGTGAGGGATATTCAGAAAAATTACCGGCTTCCGCAGGCAGGACGCACTATCGGGGAGCTGATCGCAGAGGCCAGGCAGAAATCCGGCGCCGAGAAATTGAAGGGGCATGACATCATGGCGCTGGAACGGTTTGACCCGGAGGTTCGGCACATGATCGTCTTTGATGTGCTCTCTTATGATGCCCCTGTGGGTGACAAGGGCGATAAGATGCGCCTGTTCCTTACGGATGCCGGCTATCAGAAATTCTTAGACAGCCAGGAACGGGGCGAAGTGAAACTGAAAAACCATGCAAAGGTCTCAGGCGGGCATCTTCACTATGACCGCAGGGACCGTGCCTTGTAATGGAATAACCGGAGAAAGGAGGCTGTGAAATGGCTGTATTCCGGGTAGAAAAAACGAAGGACTTCACGATCATGTGCAACCACCATCTGCGCAATAGGTCACTGTCCTTAAAGGCAAAGGGGCTTCTCTCCCTCATGCTGTCGCTGCCGGAAGATTGGGACTATACCACAAAGGGGCTCGCCCATATCTGTAAGGACGGTGTAGATTCAATTACTACCGCCCTGAAAGAACTGGAGCGGCACGGGTATCTCACCAGGCAGCGCCTCCGCTATGAGAATGGGCAGCTCGGAGACATTGAGTATACAATTCATGAAAAGCCTGTAAGCGCCGAAAAACAGGAGGATTCACCTAAACGGGAAAATCCAAGACAGGTAAATCCAAGACAGGTAAACCCAAGACAGGCAAAACCTGAACAGGCTGAACCTGGACAGGAAAATCCCGCACAATTAAATACTAATCCATTAAAAATTAAAAAATCAAAAACGGATGTATCAAGGACCCATCAATCAATCTATCCGGCAGAGCCGGAGGCGGCACACCGCCCGGATGGGATGGATCGGATTGAACTGATAGACGCTTATCGTGAAATCCTAAAAGAAAATATCGAGTATGACTGTATGGTTTCCCGGTATGGGAAAGAACGTTTGGACGAGACTATGGAGCTTATGCTTGAAGTGGTCTTGTCAAAACGCCCCTTTATCCGTATCGCCGGGGATGATTTCCCCAGGGAGGTGGTAAAGGGCCGTTTCCTGAAGATCAATTCCGGCCACTTGGAGTATGTCTTTGACTGTATCGACAGGAACACCACGAGAGTCGGGAATATCAAGGCATACCTGCTGGCAGCGTTGTATAATGCCCCGGCAACAATGGACAGTTATTACCGTGCCGAGGTCAACCATGACCTGTACGGCTGTTAGGCGCCTTCGGGTGCTTTTTTTCATCACAGAAAGGAGGCGGGCACGATGAAAAGAAATGCTGCGCCGGCACTATGCCCGGCGTAACCAAAGAGCAGATTCAGGCGGCGCGGGAAGCGGATCTGTTCGCATACCTGCAGTTCCATGAACCTGGGGTGCTGAAACGGGACGGACCCAATTACCGGCACAAGGAACATGACAGCCTGGTCTATGTGACCGGGAAAAGGTATTGGTACTGGAACAGCCGGGGGCGGAGTATCAACGCTCTGGATTATCTGATCCAGATTCGGGGCTATGGGCTGGTGGATGCGGTCCATACGCTGGTCGGCGGGGAAATCCAGCAGATGCCGGCCTATCGGAGTGCAACAGTAACAGCCCATGTGCAGAAAGAACCGGAGAAGAAAACATTTTCCCTCCCTTGGGCCAGACAGTGCGCTGCTTCCGCGGTTTCTTATTTGCAGCAACGCGGGATCAGCTCTGATATTATCAGCCGATGTTTCCGGGAGAGGCTGTTCTATGAGGCTCGGTATCATGGAGAGCCGGTCTGTGTGTTTGTGGGAAAGGATGAAGCCGACAAAGCAAAGTTTGCCTGTATGCGGAGCATTACCGGCAGTCTTAGAAAAGATGTCTACGGCAGCGACAAGGAATACAGCTTCTGCTATCCACCGAGAAATCCGGGCAGCCGCCATGTGGCGGTCTTTGAGGCGCCCATTGACGCCCTCTCCCATGCCACGCTGCAGGAATTAGAAGGCTGGAAATGGGACGGCTACCGGCTGTCTTTGGGCGGAACTTCCCATGTGGCACTGACCGCATTTTTGAAACGCCACCCGGAAATCCGGCGTGTCAATCTCTACATGGACAATGACCTCGGCGGCCTTAAAAATGCCAGGAAGATTCAGGTAATGCTCCATGAAGATCAGCGGTTCAAACATATCCGAGTAGGCGTCAACCCGCCCCGCACAGGGAAGGACTACAACGAAATGCTGCTCCATGTCATAGCGCAGGATAAAGACCGCCAACGACAAAGCCGCCATAGACAGGCGGCAATTTCTATTTAAGGAGGATTTTAGAAATGATGAAAACAGAGAATACCGTCTTACAGATGATCGCCGAAGCTGCCCGGTGCCCGGACTATGGCCCCGACATGGTTAAGGCGCTGATGAAAAAACTGGATATGAACGAGAAAGGCTTTGCACTTCTGATGAATGTCGCCCCTTCCACAATCCGGCTCTGGACCAGCGGCGCCGCGCAGCCAAGCGGAACGGCCAGGCGGCTCATGCAGATTTACGAGACCGGGCCGGAGATCATCGGCAAGATTGCCGGAGGGCAGCCGCCGGCAGATGGGAGGAATCTATAAATGGCACCAGGCACTATGAAAGATGATGCACTTCCGCAGATTCACTTAGTCCGAGATACGGATTTAGGCATATTTGCCTATGAACTTCATATCCTGGCCGGGGATTTTCTACGGGAAAGTGAATTCAATCTACGCTCACTGGCAGCCAACACTGGGCCGGATTCTATCGCTATCATGGGGAAAAAACATATGTGGCTCTCGGATGCGCTGCTTGCCTACTGTCCTTCGGCGGAGCTTTACCGGATGGCCACCATGACAGAATACCCCGCTGCCAGAGCTTTCCTGTTCCACACGGAACGAAGGGAGGACGGGCGCCCATATGGGGATGTCCTGATGATGGATCTTGACACGCTGCGGCAGGACATAGAAAGAAATACCCTCTACCCTTACGGCGTCAGCATGGAATACCGGGACGGCACGAAGGCGGAGGCCGGCATTGAAAAATGGGAGGCAATGGAACTGTGCGAAAAGGACGCCCTGAAAAACTGGCGCTACCTCTATGCGCCGGAGCAGGTGACGGAATGGCAGTACCGCTATTCTAACCGGTTCAGCCAATGGAAGGAGCAGGCATTTTCCTATATGCCCCAGGATTTGGAGGAACACCTGAATGTGGAATACATGACCGACGCACAGAATCCCGATACGGATATGTACCGCATACCCCTGGGGACAGCCAAACAGATGCTACTTTATGATGAAGCGCCGGTCTACCGCCTTCTTCCCTCCGGCCCGGAAAAGATACCCCCTATTGCGGCTGTCCGGGCGGGCCTGTGGTACGAGCATTACCGGGAATTTGCCGTTACCCCGGAAGATTTAGGCGCGCTGGACCGGCTGGTCCTCCGGGAGACGGATCGGCTCATGGGAATACACACACAACTTAATAAAACACAGGAACGCCACCCTTCCCCGGAGCGGTGATTTTTATGACAGACTGGAGGTGATAAGGATTGGCAGATAACAACATACAGCATGAAGATTTCGGGGAAAAGATCGGCGGCGCCAAAAAAGACTTGTGGAAGGACCGGGGGCTCAACGTGAACGATCTGGATGCCATGAACGAACGTGAGTCCGAGAAATTCGTAAAAAAGGATAATATCTGGAAGAAACCAGATTATACGGCCATGCTTGATGATGGGATTCCCCTTGGGGTGGTCTATTTTATCAAAAAGGCGCGGGACGGTCTGAACGCCTCCCCGCAGTATTACCACAGGGACGACACGCCGGAGAAGCGCCTTGCAAGGCAGAAAGAATATATCCAGACGGTACGGGAGCTGCAAAGCGCAGTCTCGGAGGCCCGCACCGTGGAGGACGCCATGAAAGCCTATGACCGTTTCTTTGTGGAAAACGGATATTTGGAGCAGGTGCAGGGCTGGGGCGGCGGCGTCCATTACCAGGCTACAGAGAAGGGGCGGGAGAACCCGGCCATTACAAACAAGCTGTCCAATGCCCTGATGGTTCACTCTGCCGCGCATTTTGAGCGGAACTTCACACAGAAAGCGCAGAAAGAGCAGTTTGGCGTCTCCAAAGACCAGAAAGTGCCGAAGGGCTATGCGATCCATTTCAACGATGGGAAGAATACCTATTCCAAAAATAATGACTGGAAATCTGATACCTACTATGTGACGAAGGGCTATTCCATCGTAAAGACAAATTTTGAGTCGCGTGATGCCGCCCTGAAATGGGTGCAGGAGTTGGCGAAAGGCCGCAGTAAAAGCGGAAAGACGCGGTTTGTGCCTCCGCAGCTATCCCATGTGCGGCGGACCGGACCGAATTACAGAAATGGCGTGGAGATTACCGGGCAGCATTACCTTGATACCTTTGGATTCCGCGGCGGTGAATTTGGGAACTGGATGAACCAGAATGACCGGCAGGTTTCCCTCAATATGGGGTTTGAAGCGCTCAAAGATTTGGCGGCTGCCCTGCAGGTCAGCGACAAAGACATTGCCTATCAGGGAACGCTTGCGATCGCTTTCGGTGCCAGGGGCAGCGGCAATGCGGCGGCTCATTATGAGCCTTTGCGCAAAGTCATCAATCTTACGAAGATGCACGGGGCCGGTTCCCTGGCACATGAATGGTGGCATGGACTTGACGATTACCTTGGCGTAAAAATAGGTGCCAAGGGTTTTCTCTCTGAACAACCCCGCCTCTATGCCCCATTCCAGAAGCTGATTGAAACCATGAAATATAAGCCGGAGACACCGGAGCAGGCGGCAGCCCGTACCGAAGTACAGACGGAACGCACCCGGAAAAATGCGGCAAGCTGGCTGGATTCTGCGGTGCTCGGTTCCCTGAAACGGCACGGTAATGAGGAACAGATGGAAACATACGCAGTTCTTAGGGAGGCTTTTTTGTCCGGCGAGGACGGCTCCGTGGAACAGATCAGCGCTTTTAAGAAATCTGTCACCGGGCGGGTGATCCCCAAGAGTGAGCGGGAAAGGCTGGAAATATTCGAGCACATGCTGTCCGGGATGCAGGCACAGGAGTCACCGCAGATTGGGCGGGTGGAAACCGATTTCTACCGGAATTCCGTGCGCATGGGTAAGGAATGTGAAAAGGACGGCGGTTATTGGGACAGCAACACGGAAATGACCGCCAGGGCCTTTGCCTGTTACATCAAGGATAAGCTGCCTTATCAATCAGATTATCTGGCAGGCCATGCGGACTGTGCCGTCACCTTTGCAACTGATAAAGATGGAAAAATGGAGGTTTTGAAAGCCTATCCGGAAGGTGAGGAACGGAAGGCCATCAATGCGGTATTTGACGAGATCATGGCAGACCTGAAAAGGGAGCAGATACTAACCCATTCGGACGAAACACTGCCCCTACCAACACGGTCACTGGCGGAGAATGAGCAGATTTCCATATTTACGGCAGAAAGGCCTTCGGTCATAGCGCAGCTTACAGCGGCGAAACCGGCAGAAAAGACCACCCCGGCACAGGCGGTTCCGAAAAAGAGCCATGCGCCGGAGATTTAAGGAGGTGTGAAAGAGTTTGGAAGAAAATAAAGATTACCGTGTCCATCGTTCCGGGGACCTGTCGGAAGGCTACAAGCTACAGGTGGAACATACGGTATCATGTGAGAACATAGATATTTCACCGTTTATTGCACAAGGGGCAGAAACCATACAGGCCATGCGCCAGGACAGCATTGAAGGAGAAAAGAAAGCCTATGACATCGTAGTGGCTGCAGCAAAGCAATGGGAACAGCAGGCGGCGGCCACGCAGCGGCTTGACCGGGCGCTGGCATACTTACGCACCCCGGAGGTCAAGCATACAGGGAACAGGTGGCAGCCTTATTCTAAAGACAGTGACCTAGAGGAAATCAGCAACCGGGTCTATAAGATGTTCTGCCGGATCAGGGAAGATACCAAATATGACAGACAGATGAAGCAGAGCATCCCGGTTGCCTGGTATGTGACATGGGATCTATATCTCAATTCGCCCAGGGAAGGCTACAACATCCACCTTGCAGGGCAGGACAGGAAACGCTATACGGACAAAGCTGCTGCCGTGAAGTATCTGGACGGGCGGAAAAAAGCCTATTCCCATCTGTTTGCAGAGATTTCACCGCCTGTTCCCAAAGAGCATGAGAACTGTTTTACGGTCAATGGCGTGCTTCTCCCCGGATATAGGATTGAGGGCCGGGAGCAGGAAAAGGCCTCCGTGCAGGAAAAGCTGTCTGCGGTGAAGGTACAGAAAAAGGCAGGGAAAGAACCGAAAGCCGCAAATAAAAAGAAGGAGGACATACAGATTTGAAAGTGTTAATGATAGAGCCGGGGAAAACGCCTTATGAGGCCGAGCTTGACGGGAGCCTTGAATCTATGCAGGAGGCAGTCGGGGGAGGCATAGAGGGCTATTACCCTTATGCGGAGCCTGTTGCGATTGTCTGCAATGATGAAGGAAAAATAAACGGGCTACCCCTGAACCGGGCAATTTATAATGAGGACGGTGAGATGATCGAGATCATGGCTGGTACTTTTTTCATGGCCGGTCTCGGTGAGGAAAGTTTTGCCGATCTTCCCGATTACTTTATGGAGCAGTATAAGGAACAGTTCAAATACCCGGAAAAATTTTACCGGCTGGCGGGTGAGATTGTTGCGGTGAAGCAACCCCTCCCGCCAGAGGAAAAGCAGCAGCCAGCCACTGTTATGGAGGAACCGGATGGGGATGATATAAGGCTTGACGAATCCACGGATTTGGCTTTCGATCTGGATGAATTTTTCAGGCAGAACAACGGGGCTTACGCAGACCTGTACCCGGATTCCCATGTAGAGAAGGAGCGCATGGCGGACGAGCTGCTTTCAGGAGATACCGGAAAAATCCGCATGAGGCTGGCGGCATTTGAGCGTGAGGAACACATGGAGGGAGAAGCGGCGCCGCTTTTAGCGCGTATTTCTTCCTATGAAAAAGAGTATGGGATCAGCACATATTCCATTTACCAGCTTGACTTATCGGACAATACAGATAATCTCCGTTTTATGTCTTTGGATTGGGTGCAGGGCAAAGGGCTTTCCGTGGACCGGGATAATTACCAGATGGTCTATGCAAGGCAGCGGGAACCAGGCGAAACACTGGAGGATATTTACAGGCGGTTCAATATCGACCACCCGAAAGATTTCAGGGGCCATTCCCTTTCTGTTTCCGATGTGCTGGTCCTGCATGAGAAAGGTACAGACACCGCCTATTACGTGGACAGTATCGGCTTTCAGGAGCTGCAGGGTTTCTTCGGCGCAGGAGTGCCGGAGGCAAAACGGGATATTTCGGTACGGGAACAGCTTGACAATGCAAGGAAACAGACAGCGCAGGCAGAGCCGAAAGTACCGGATAAAAAGGCCAGGGAGCCGGAAAGGAGCTGATGATTTATGCTGATGGCAGTGGAAGGCCCTTATGCGCTGATGGTGCAGCCGGACGATATTTTAATCTCTCCCCGTGAGGTAGACGAACATTTTGGGACAATGGCCTGCTTCCATCCCCGCTATGCGCTGGGAGACAGCCACAATTACATGGATAAAGACGATTTTCTTCGGGAGATGTACTTAGATACTGTGGGGCATGATGAAGCGGGCATGAAACGGTATGAACACATGGTAAACGTTGTGAGCAGCCGGTTCCGGCACGGGCCAAAGACGGAGGAACGGGCGGTTGATGACGCCATGCTGAAGGTGATCTCCGAAAAATACATTACGCTGCCTCTTTATCTGATGGACCACAGCGGCCTTGCTATGAATACCACAAGTTTCAATGATCCCTGGGACAGCGGGCAGGTGGGCTGGATATATGTCTCGAAAGAGGACGCATTAAAAGAATTTGACGGTGAAAAAATGACCGACTCTATTCGGAAAAAGGCGGAGGATCTGATGCGCAGCGAAGTCGCGGCTTATGATTCCTACCTGCGGGGCGAGTGCTACGGATTTGAGCTTTACAAAAACGGTGAGCTCATGGATAGCTGCTGGGGCTTCATGGGCGACTTGGCTGATGTCTGTAAAGATATGGCTGAATATCTCCCGGAAGGCTGTAAGGATATGGCAACGCGCCTGGAGGAACAGAATCACCCGGCGACTATCATTAAGACGCTCCTGAAACACGCAAAAATCCAGGTGGACCAGGCGGCAAAAGCCTTTGAGCACGCCCCGCGCCAGCAGGTGATCGGGGATGCCCGTTAAACAGTTATTTCCTATTTATAATTGCAGATTTTATCAGGAAGGAGGATGTTCATGCAGGAAGATTTGGAACAGCGGACCGTATCGGTCTCCATTCAGGCGGCAAAGCTGTCCGGGCGGGTGCTGCGTGCTGCGATTGCCGCGGTGCTCCGTAAGATGGAGCAGGAACGCACTACCCCGAAAGTCGGCAGGAACAGCATGAAACGGCTGACCTGTAAGGACCCCGGAGCTAACACCATTGAAGTCTCCGGCAGAATCCGCTCCTTTGAGCGGTACGCCAGGAAACACCAGGTCCGCTACCATATTGAAAAGGAGTTGGGGATCCATCCCCCGAAATGGACGGTCTATTTCAAGGCGAACCAGGCGGACGCGCTGACTGCGGCTTTTAAGGAGTACACGCAGAAAGACCTTGCCCGTAGCGCCAGGCCGTCGCTTCTTTCACAGCTTCATAAGTTCAAGGAGCTGGCCCAGGCGCTTGGCCGTGACCGGGTAAAGAACAAGGAACACGGAGGGCCGGAACGATGAAGATAGATACCGATGCCCTGAAAAAGCAGGTGATCCTTCATCTGCCCTATCTTCTGTTCCTTCTGGTATTTGCGAAGCTGGGCGAGGCGGTGCGCCTTGCCCCTGGTGCGGACGCCTCACAGAAATTGTTAGGGATTGCCGATGGTTTTACGCTTGCCTTTCAGAGCATGTGGCCGGGTGCCGCGCTGGACTGGCTGGTGGGATTATGCGGTGCGGTGATCGTGCGGCTGGCTGTCTATTTCAAAGGAAAGGATGCAAAAAAGTACCGCAAAAATGTGGAGTACGGGAGCGCCCGGTGGGGTAACAAAACAGATATTGCCCCTTTTATGGACCCGAAACCGGAAAACAACATTATCCTGACGCAGACCGAGGGGCTTATGATGTCCGGCAGACCGAAAAATCCCGCCCATGCCCGCAATAAAAATGTACTGGTAGTCGGTGGTTCCGGCTCTGGTAAGACGAGATTTTTTATAAAACCCAACTTAATGCAGCTCCATAGTTCGTATGTTGTCACCGATCCAAAAGGTACGGTCCTGATCGAAGTAGGAAAGCTGCTAAGCCGTGGCACGCCGAAACTGGATAAGGACGGGAAACCGGTCAAGGGGAAGGATGGGAAAACCGTGTATGAGCCTTATAAGATCAAGGTGTTCAATACGATCAATTTCTCAAAAAGTATGCACTATAACCCCTTTGCCTATATCCACAACGAAAAGGATATCCTGAAACTGGTAACGGTGCTGATCGCAAATACCAAAGGGGAAGGAAAATCCGGTGACGATTTTTGGGTCAAGGCCGAGACTCTGCTGTATACGGCATTGATTGGCTATATTTATTATGAGGCTCCGACAAACGAGCAGAACTTTTCTACTCTGGTAGAAATGATAAATGCTATGGAGGTCCGTGAGGATGACGAGAGCTTTAAGAACGCCGTTGACCTGCTTTTTGACGCACTGGAGCAAAAGGACCCGGACCACTTTGCCTTGCGGCAGTATAAAAAATATAAATTGGCGGCGGGCAAGACGGCAAAATCCATCCTTATTTCCTGCGGCGCCAGATTAGCGCCGTTTGATATTAAGGAAGTCCGGGAAATCACCATGTATGACGAGCTGGAGCTTGACCTGGTCGGGGACAGGAAAACGGCGCTGTTCTTTATTATCAGCGATACGGATGCGACCTTCAATTTCCTTGTCAGCATGGCCTATACACAGTTGTTCAATCTGCTGTGTGAGCGTGCCGATGACAAGTACGGCGGCAGGCTGCCGGTACATGTGCGGTGCCTGATTGACGAGGCCGCCAATATCGGACAGATTCCAAACCTGGAAAAGCTGATGGCGACGATCCGTTCCAGGGAGATTTCTGCCTGTCTGGTTTTGCAGGCGCAGAGCCAGTTAAAGGCGCTTTATAAGGACAACATGGACACCATCATTGGCAACTGCGACGCTTCCCTTTTCCTGGGAGGCAAGGAGGAAACCACGTTGAAAAGCTGGAACTCCCTGCTGGGAAAAGAGACCATCGACATGTATAACACCAGCGTCACCAAAGGCACACAGGAATCCCACGGACAAAATTTCCAAAAGTTAGGAAAGGATTTAATGTCGGTGGACGAGCTGGCCGTCATGGACGGTGGGAAATGCCTCCTGCAGATCAGGGGCGTCCGGCCTTTCCTCTCCCGCAAGTACGATATTACCAGACACCCGAACTATAAATATCTGTCGGATTATGCCCCGAAAAATGCCTTTGACATTGAAAAATTCCTGTCAACCAGGCTGCCGGTCCGTCCCGGTGAGCTGTACCGTAATTATGAGGTCACGGCGGAGGATTTGGAGGCACCGGCCGTATGATGATGTAGCTGCTTGTTAAAGTTTCTGACTTTGACGGGCTTTTTCTTTTCACCGGAAGGAGGTTCTTTTGAGGATTCGCGCTCCTCCCCTGACAACTGAATACTTTTTCAGGTATATCCTGGACCATGCCGCCCCTGTGCTTGATGTAAATTTTCTTAAAGCACAGGGGCGTTTTTTCGTTTCTGGCCTGAAACGGCCACACCACAAAAACATGATTTCTTAAATTAAAGGAGGAAACTTTATGGCTTTTTTTGCAAGTGCGATTGATACCCTGAAAATCCTGGTTATAGCTCTGGGCGCCGGCCTCGGCGCATGGGGCGTCATCAACCTTCTGGAAGGTTACGGCAACGACAATCCTGGCGCGAATGCTCATGTACGGTAAAGAAGCAAGCAACCGAAAACAAGAGATAGACCGCCAGCACCACACTATTCCGAACAAAAGAACTAAAGACCAAAAGACAAGCACCGTGGAAATGTGTATAACTTGCTATTCCGTCATGGAAAAGTCCGTTCACAGAACATGGAAAAGCTAAAGTGCAGCTTTCCCACATTCTGCAAACGGACTTTCCCACAACTCCATAAGACAGCAAGTTATGCACATTCCCACAGTGCCGACTACTACGGAATCCCTCTTTATCTCCACACAGATTATTTCTTTTATGGCATATTCCAACTTGCGTCAATAGAATAAATAAGCTGGATTATTTTTTCCTTTGGGGTAGAAAAATTATTCTTAATCCAAAGTGAGATTATTGAGAGGCAGCCTTGAATATGATATGTCGCCATATAGAGCATTTCTTCTGAAACGGAAGATATATTTTCTTCTTGCATCCATATTTCAAGATATTTTTCTTCGATGATGTCATACATATGCTCTTGAAATTTGTGGTCAATTCCCTTTCCGAAAAAAAGCAAACGGCTTAGGGCAGGATTTTCATAAATATAATCAATAATGGAATTATAAATATTTTCGTAATGACCTGCTGGATTATCGTTAATAAATTTAGTGAACTCAGATATAGCGTCATGTTCCATTTGCTCATATAAGTCATACACATCATGGTAGTGCGAATAAAAAGTAGCTCTATGTATGTCTGCCTTGTTGACTAATTCCTGTACTGTAATTTTTTGAAGTTCCTTATCAAGCATTGCGTCAGCAAGAGCAGACTGTAATGCTTTTATTGTCTTTTTGACCCGCCTATCATGTTTATTCATAGTTTTCTCCTTTAAACAACAGTTTCGAGCGGCAGTGTCGTTTAGGCAACAATTATAGATAAAATTGAAGATAGAAAAACGACACATGTTATAGTATACTGCTTGTTGTACGGATATGTCAATCTGAATACTATAAAATTCCAAGGCAATGGAGGTAACCATGACACAAAAACAAATTGAACGCAAATCGCTGATAGTAAGCTGCATTGTAAACTTAATAATGGCAATAGGTGGGTTTTGGATTTTTTCGATAACAAATATTCAAGCTCTGTTTTTAGACTGTTCCTTTTCAATGATTGCTTCCTGCTCTTGTTTGGCAGCATTGGAAATTTCAAAAATTAGTAATAAAAAGACAAAGAATTACCCGGACGGTCTTTATTTTTTAGAGCCATTATATTCTATTTTTAGAACTTTATTAACATTGGTGCTGCTGTTTTCTTCTGTTGCTCGTACTGCAAAAGCAGCATGGGGGTATTTTGCATATGGCGTTGGAACCCCTTTGATGATTGAACCTGTAATTCCTTATGAGATACTTATGTGTATCATATGTTTTGGGCTGTCTTTTTTTAACAGAAGCCAGAGCCGTAAAACTAATGATTCCAGTACACTTTTAGCAACAGAATCGAAAGGAAATTTTATCGACGGCATATTATCTTTGGGCGTAGCACTGTCTGCGTTCTTGATAAAACTGATAGATATTAACGGAAGTTTGGGTTTTCTTCATTATACTGGAGATTTTTTCATTACGACAATTATAGTCTTGCCTGCAATAAAAGAACCGATAAGTGTTTTCATATCTTCTTTCCGCGAATTGTCAGGAGGGTTGACAACGAATCAGGAACTAAAAAGAACAGTTTTCCAATTTGTAGAAAAGAATCTTAGCGGTATTATGACATTGCAAAAATGTGACATATATAAAATTGGTATGCACATAAAAGTTTGCATTTATATTACCAATAATATTGATTATAAAAAAATACAAACTGTCAAAAGGAATATCTTGAAAGATATATGTCCTATTTACGAAAATGCTGAAATTGTTTTTTGTGAATGGTAAAATGTGATACCGGGAGAAGATAATTAAAGTAGCGAAACGAGTTAAGACCTGCGCATAGAGTTGTTGTTACTTTGAATTATAAACAAGCAACCGTAAACCATGCACCGCCCTATGTGGGAGAAAGGGGGAATCATCTATGCCTTGCACAGAAGCATACAAGGAACATATCATGTATACGTTCAATGGCTTTTGCAAGACCGTCATACGCTTTGCGGCACTCAACGCATGGCGTGACAGGAGCAGACGGCGGCAAAAAGAAATATCCCTTGAATACCTCACAGAAGAAAAGTTTTACCCTTTAGGCACGACAGACGAATATTTTGAAGCACCCTATGAAGAATATCCCATTACGATATGCGGTCAGACAGTTATCCTCACCAATGGGGAACTTGCCGCCGCCCTGTTATCTCTGCCGGAAAGAAAGCGGGAAATTATTTTCCTTTACTTTTTCGGAGATTATACACAACAGGAAATCGGGGAAATGTACGGACGCTGCCGGAGTACGGCGTGGCATCACATACACAGTGCCTTGCAAATGCTGCATAAAGAAATGGAGGTGCTTTTCCGTGAGGAATCCTAAACTTGTGCCGTATGAAACGATTGTCCGGGCGACCAGCGGCGAGCCGGAAGCCATTGACGAGGTTTTGCGGCATTACAGCAAGCGAATCCGGCTTGCTTCCCTTGAAAACGGACACGTCAACAAGGACACCGAGGACAATATCAAACGGCGGCTTATCGCTGCCCTGTTCCAGTTCCGCTTTGACGGACAGCCTACCTAACAGGAGGTGAGATTTGTCGCAAAAATAGTCATGCTTATATTTAACGACACAGAAGAAAAAGCGGTTGAGAAAGCCATAGCCGCCCTTGCGGATATGATACCGCTGGAAGCCATGCAGCCGCCCCACTCCCCGGCACTTACTTTTCCGGGATTGGAAATAAAATTGCACCAACGCCGGGTATTAAAAAACGGCACAGACATTCCCCTCACCCGTTTAGAGTACGGCGCACTCTGCTACCTTGCCGCCAGTCCGGGGCGGGTATTCACAAAGGCGCAAATCTTTGAAGCCGTGTGGAGCATGGAAAGCGAAAGCTGCCAGTCAAGCGTGTCAAATGTGATATGCAATCTACGGAAAAAGATAGAGCCGGACAGCGGCAAGCCCACTTACATAAAAACCGTTTTAGGCGTGGGCTACAAGTTTGCTTCCGGGGAATGATAACAGAATAACCGCCGCCCATCAGCGGCAGCCAAAGACAGGAAATCAAGAAAAGGTTTCCTGTTTTTTTGCGCCCAAAACCAAGCCGGATTTTGCACCGTAATAAAATAATTCAACTACTTTCTGAAAACATTGCCTAAATTTCCTTTTTTCCCGTAGTAGGTAATAAGGGGAAAAATAATTGCCGGAAAGTTTGGCGTTTTTTGAAACTGTCCGTATATCACTACAAAACGGAACTGATTTCAAGCCAAAAAAGGCTTCCAGTTTTCCGTTTTTGTCAAATGCTGTTGTGAAAACACGAAAAGAAATTCCGGGGAACTTTGCCAGATTTGCCTTGCCGTGCGTAGTAAGTAATAGAGGGAGAAATACCGCCGCATAGTTGGCAGAATCCACGCCACGCAAGCCGGGGGTATCAGCAAAAGCCCACACAGAGGAAGCCGCCACTTTCTTAGAGCAAGATTCTACCACAGTACCAAATTTCGCCTACCGGCTCATTTTGTCCTATGGGAATCTTGTTGGGGTTGCCACCCCAAGCCCGCCTTTTTGCGGCTTGCGCCGCTTGAAAAAATCCACCCACGAAAGGAGGTTCACAGCCATGAAAAAATATAACACGCCCCACCGCCATAGGGTAATCAAGACACGCTTAACCGAGGAAGAATACGCCGAGTTTTCCGAGCGTGCCGCCCTCTGCAAAATGAGCCAAGCCGAGTTTATCCGGCAAGCCCTCACCAAGTCAAGGATATGCCCGGTAATCACCGTTTCCCCGGTCAATGATGAACTGCTTTCTGCCGTTGGGAAACTTACAGCCGAGTACGGGAAAATCGGCGGCAACTTGAATCAGATTGCCCGCTGTCTGAACGAGTACGGCGCACCCTATAACGCCCTCTCCCAAGAGGTACGAGCCGCCACAGCGGAGCTTGCCGCCTTGAAGTTTGAAGTCTTGCAGAAAGTAGGTGAAGCCGTTGGCAACATTCAAACATATCAGCTCTAAAAATGCCGACTATGGGGCGGCTGAACAGTACCTAACTTTTGAGCATGACGAGTTTACCATGAAGCCCACACTGGACGGAAACGGGCGGCTTGTTCTCCGTGACGATTACCGCATATCTTCCCTTAATTGCGGTGATGAAGATTTCGCCATAGCGTGTATGCGCTCCAATCTGAAATACGGAAAGAACCAAAAGCGGGAGGACGTAAAGAGCCACCATTACATTATCAGTTTTGACCCCCGTGACGCACCAGACAACGGCTTGACCGTAGACCGGGCGCAAGCGTTGGGCGAGCAGTTCTGTAAAGAGCATTTCCCCGGACA
This sequence comes from Lachnospiraceae bacterium, assembly GCA_910575035.1. Lineage (GTDB taxonomy): Bacteria > Bacillota > Clostridia > Lachnospirales > Lachnospiraceae > Petralouisia. The sequence continues at coordinate 15,830 of CAJTDL010000003.1, read as the reverse complement.
TCAAGCGTTGGTATGCACCCACCCGGACGGGCATAACCACAGCGGCAACATTCATGTGCATATCGTAATCAATTCTTTGCGGATTGCCGAAGTGCCACTATTGCCCTACATGGAAAGACCAGCCGACACAAGGGAGGGCTGCAAGCACCGCTGTACGGACGCAGCTATGGAATATTTCAAAGCGGAAGTCATGGAGATGTGCCACAGGGAAAACCTCTATCAGATTGATTTACTCCACGGGAGCAAGAACCGCATTACCGAGCGTGAGTATTGGGCGAAACGGAAAGGACAAGCCGCACTGGATAAAGGGAACGCTTCCCAAGCCGCCACAGGAGAGCCGCCCAAGCAGACCAAGTTTGAAACTGACAAGGAGAAGCTACGGCGCACAATCCGAGCCGTCCTGTCCTCTGCCGTTTCCTTTGAGGATTTTTCCGGGAAACTGCTACAACAGGGCGTGACCGTCAAGGAGAGCCGGGGGCGGCTATCCTATCTCACGCCGGACAGGACGAAGCCCATCACCGCCCGGAAATTAGGTGATGATTTTGACCGTGCCGCCATACTGGAAACACTCACCATAAACGCACAGAACGCCGCCAGAGCCGCCGAAACGCCCGCACGCAGACAGGAATACCCACGGAGCATAAAAGACCGCTTACAGCGTAACAAAGCCGCCATAAACGCCCCGAAACAAGACGGCGTACAGCGCATGGTAGACATAGCCGCCAAGAAAGCCGAGGGCAAGGGGAAAGGCTACGAGAAATGGGCGACCTTGTACAACTTGAAGCAAATGGCGGCTACCGTGAGCGTTTACGAGGAATCCGGTTTTTCTTCCCCGGAAGAACTGGAAGCCGCCCTTGCCGCCGCCAGTGCCGGATTGCATGAAACTACCGGGAAACTGAAAGCCGTGGAAAGCACTTTACGGGAGAAAAAAGACTTGCAGAAACAGCTATTAGCGTACATCAAGACCAAGCCAGCCCGTGACGGACTTAAAGCGCAGAAAACGGAGAAAGCCCGGAGAGCCTACCGGGAGCAGCATGAAAGCGAGTTTATCATTTCTGAATCTGCCGCCCGGTATTTCAAGGCACAGGGAATCTCCAAGCTGCCAGCGTCCAAGACATTACAAGCGGAGATTGAGCAGCTTACACGGGAGAAGAACACGCTTTACAACGAGTACCGGGAGAAGCGGGAAAAAACAAAGGAATTACAGACAATCAAGGGAAATATCGAGCAGATTTTGAGGGGCGCACCGAGCCAGCAGAAAAAGCATGAACAGGAGCGATAATAAAACAGCCACAGGAGGTAGCACAATGAGATTTACGAACAGCGAGCTTGAAATGATTTACCAGTACGCCGCACCCACCAAAGCGGAAACCATAGGCGGCATGAAAGAAACCGTACCCGTGATTAAAGACCTTTTGACAAGGGTAATCATGGAGAACGCAATAGAAAAGCTGCAAAAGATACCAGAGCCGGAGTGCAGCCAGTTCATAGCCGACAACAAAGCCCGTTTCCTTGCGGGGCATGAAAACTCTATCCGGCGGCGGCTTGCGGAAGCAAAGGCACAGACGAAACAGCCGATAATGCAGGGGCATGACTTGACGGGCATGGAGCGTTTTCTCCCCGAAACCCGCCACATGATTGTCCTTGACGTAAAGACCAGCGACAGCCCCGTGGGATTTCCGGGGGAACGCCACCGCTATTTCCTCTCTGATGAGGGCTATAAGAACGCAAGAGCCAGCGAGGGGCGGGGAGAAATCAAGATAAAGAGCCATGCCGCCGTAGCCGCCGGGAGGCTGTACCCGGACAGGAAGCCGGAAAGGGAGCGTTAAAGGCATGGGCGCAGAAACACCATACATGGACTACCGCCAGTACCGGGCGGCGTGTCGGCTTGTGCATGAGTGCTGCAACTACGATAACGGCAACTGTATCTTGCTGGATAACGGCGAGCCTTGCGTATGTGTACAGAGTATCAGCTATTCCCTCTTGTGCCGCTGGTTCATTGCCGCCGTGCTGCCGCTGGACGGGAAACTGGAAGCCGCCCTGCTCCACCGGGCAGACAGGAAACGCTGTACCGAGTGCGGCGGGTATTTTCTCCCTAAGTCCAACCGGGGGAAATACTGCCCGGATTGCGCCGGACGCATGAAAAGAATCAGAGCCACACAGCGCAAGCGGAAACAGAGGGATAAATGTCACGCTTTAGGATATTCCAAACCCCCGTAAATCAAGGCTTTTTTGACCGCCCTCAACGGGTAGGCGGTACATTTATCCTTTACCCCCACAAAAGCCGCTTTAATTGCGTAACAGAAGCCACAGAACAGACCAAAGGAGGAACGAATGGCAGACAACCGCAAATATTATTACCTAAAGCTGAAAGAGAGCTATTTTGACGAGGACGCTATCGTGCTGCTGGAAAGTATGCAGGACGGTATGCTCTACTCAAACATTCTCTTGAAGCTGTACCTAAAATCACTGAAAAACGGGGGAAAGCTCCAGCTTGCCGAGAATATCCCCTACACCGCACAGATGATAGCCACAATCACCCGCCAGCAAGTCGGCACAGTGGAGAGGGCTTTGCAGATTTTTATGAAACTGGGGCTTGTAGAACCGTTGCAGAACGGGGCTTTATACATGAGCAACATTGAGCTTTTAATCGGTCAGTCCTCTACCGAGGGGGAGCGCAAACGCCGGGCAAGGCGGGCTTTGCAGGAACAGAAAGCCTTGCCGGAAGCCGTGGCGGACAAACGTCCACCATATGGGGCGGACATTTGTCCACCAGAGATAGAGATAGAGAAAGAGATAGATATAGAGTTAGAGATAAAGAGAGAGGGAGAGATAAAAACAGGACAGACAGCCCCCGCCCCTTTTGGCAGATATGAAAATGTATTCCTGTCAGAAAAAGAGCTTGCGGAGCTGCAAGAGGAACTTCCCGGCAAATGGGAGTATTACATAGACCGCCTATCCGGCTATATCGCTTCCAGCGGGAAGAAATACAAGAACCATGCCGCCACTATCCGGCGTTGGGCGGCTGATGACAGGGCAAAGGGGAAGCCGAAAAAGGGAATCCCCGATTATTCCTACAAAGAGGGCGAGAGCCTTTGACAGCATAGATACAACGCCCCGTAAACAGGGCGTAAAAGACCATGAACAAGGAGGAACGATTTTATGTGTGATTATGATAACGCTATTTTCCGGCTTGCCACAGAAACAGAGCCGGAGGACTACATAGGCGAGGACGGGCTTTTATACTGCGGGAAATGCTGCCAGCCCAAAGAAGCCTACTTTCCGGAGGGCAAGACCCTTTTCGGACGTGACCGACACCCACGGGCGTGTGACTGCAAGCGGAAAATCCTTGACGAACAGCAAGCCGCCGAGGATATACGCAGACATTTTGACACGGTTGAACGGCTGAAACGGAAAGGCTTCACCGACCCGGCTATGCGGGAATGGAATTTTGACAATGACAACGGGAAATGCCCGCAAATGGAATTTGCCCGTGAATATGTGGAGCAATGGGGGCATATGAAAGCGGAGAACCACGGGCTGCTGTTATGGGGGAATGTCGGCACGGGCAAGAGCTTTTTTGCCGGGTGTATCGCCAATGCCCTTATGAAACTGGAAGTGCCTGTCTGCATGACAAATTTTGCCCTTATCCTCAATGACCTTGCCGCCAATTTCAAGGACAGGAACGAATACATAGCCCGCCTTTGCAGCTTCCACCTGCTTATCCTTGACGATTTCGGCATGGAGCGTGGCACGGAATACGGTTTAGAGCAAGTCTATAACGTGATTGACAGCCGATACCGCAGCCAAAAGCCGCTGATTGTCACAACGAATTTGACGCTGGAAGAATTGCAGAACCCGGAGGACACCGCCCACGCCCGGATATATGACCGTCTTACGGAAATGTGTACCCCCGTCCGCATTACCGGGGAGAATTTCAGAAAAGCCAAAGCACAGGCGAAAATGGAACGCCTTAAAATGCTGCTGAACAGAAAGGAGAGCCTATGACCGACACCCCCAACAGAAACGCCGCCACTACCGCCCGCCGCCCGGATTGCGTGACCGAGGTACGCCGGGGGAATACCGTCCTTGTGGTTTCCGGCTATTTCAAACAGGACACCACCGCCACCGCCGCCGACAAGATGATGAAAGTGCTGGAAGCGGAAAGCGCAGCCGGGGGAACTGCCGCCCATGCCATGTGAAGTGACATTCCTTGCTGAAATTTATCCGACATTATGTGCCATAAAGTAACAAAAAGGACTGTACAGCCAGCCCCGCCCTATGGTATAATAGACATACGGAATAGTGGGCTGGCTGTCGGAAACGGAGGAAACCATGTTAAGACAGACCACCCAAAAAATCACCGCCCTTTATCCGAGGTTATCCCATGAGGACGAGCTGCAAGGCGAGAGCAATTCCATAAGCAACCAGAAGCGAATCCTTGAAAACTACGCAAAACAGAACGGCTTCGGCAATCTGAAATGGTACACGGACGACGGTTATTCCGGGGCGAATTTCCAAAGACCCGGCTTCCAGTCCATGCTTGCCGACATTGAAGCGGGGCTTGTGGGAACGGTTATCGTAAAGGATATGTCACGGTTAGGGCGAAACTATCTACAAGTGGGAATGTACACGGAAATGATTTTCCCACAGAAAAACGTCCGTTTCATTGCTATCAATGACGGCGTTGACAGCGCACAGGGCGACAACGATTTTGCCCCCTTGCGTAACATTTTTAACGAATGGCTGGTGAGGGATACGAGCAAGAAAATCCGGGCGGTAAAACGCTCAAAAGGCATGAGTGGGAAGCCTGTCACAAGCAAGCCCGTGTACGGCTACCTCATGGACGAGGACGAAAATTTCATCATTGACGAAGAAGCCGCCCCCGTGGTGAAGCAGATATACAGCTTATGCCTTGCCGGGAATGGACCGACCAAGATAGCCCGTGTCTTGACGGAACAGCAGACACCCACGCCGGGAACGCTGGAATACCGCCGGACGGGAAGCACACGCCGCTACCACCCCGGCTATGAGTGCAGGTGGGCGACAAACACCGTGGCGCATATCCTTGAAAACCGGGAGTACACGGGCTGCCTTGTGAACTTCAAGACCGAGAAAGTGTCCTACAAGGTAAAGCAGAGCAAGGAGAACCCCGAAGAAAAGCAGGTAATCTTTGAGAACCACCACGAGCCAATCATAGACCGTGACACATGGGAGCGTGTGCAGGAACTACGCAAGCAGCGCAAACGCCCCAACCGCTATGATGAAGTGGGCTTGTTCTCCGGCATACTCTTTTGTGCCGACTGCGGCAGCGTCATGTACCAGCAGAGGTATCAGACGGACAAGCGGAAACAGGACTGCTACATATGCGGCAGCTACAAGAAGCGCACGGCAGACTGTACGGCGCACTTTATCCGCACCGACCTCTTGACCGAGGGAGTGACCGAGAATTTACGGAAAGTCACCAGCTACGCCGCCAAGCACGAAGCCCGGTTTATGAAGCTGTTGACCGAGCAGACCGAGGACGGGAGCAAACGCCGGAACGCCGCCAAGAAGAAAGAACTGGAAGCGGCAGAAAAGCGGATTGCGGAACTCTCCGCTATCTTCAAGCGGCTGTATGAGGACAGCGTGGCGGGGCGCATATCGGACGAGCGTTTCACGGAACTTTCGGCAGACTACGAAGCCGAGCAAAAGGAACTGAAAGAGAAAGCCGCCGTTCTGCAGGGCGAGCTTTCAAGGACACTGGAAGCCACGGCAAACGCTGAAAAGTTTATGAAAGTAGTCCGCAAGTACACCAGCTTTGAGGAACTCACCCCTACCCTGTTACGGGAGTTTGTGGAGAAAATCGTAATCCACGAATCGGAAGCCCTTGACGGGAAACGCCGGGGGAAGCTCCGCAGACAGGAAATCGAAATCTATTACTCTTTTGTCGGCAAGGTAGAGTTGCCCGACTAAAGCCCGACCCGTCCGGCAGTCAGCCGGACAGGGAACGGCAAAATTTTTTTACACTTCTTTTACTTCTTTATCTCACATGAGCAAAATCACAGGGCATGAAACAGGTCATGGCTAATTAGAGGTAATCAAAAGAGGAAAGGAAAAGCACAATCCAGACGGAACCGGCGATACCGTCAAGAAATATTTGTGAGTTAGCAAGAATCCTGATATAATGGGTGTAAACGCCCATCCGGGGCAGAAAGGCAGGGAGAAAAATGCACATCAGTTATAAACCGCTCTGGCACACACTGATAGAGCGCAACATGAGGAAAGAGGATTTAAGGCTTGCCGCTGGCCTGACCACAAATATGATAGCCAACATGGGCAAAGAAGGGAAACATATCAGCATGGACACACTTGCCCGCATTTGTGAAACACTGGATTGTGGCATTATGGACGTGATTGAGTTGGCCAGTGACGAGCCTTCCACCACAGGAGGGAACGACAATGGAAAAACTGAAAGAAAGAATCACAGAGAACGGCATTGATTATATTCTGGTAGGCGACTACTATATCCCGGACTTGAAGCTGCCGGAGGAGAACCGCCCCATCGGACGCTATGGGCGGCTGCACCGGGAATATCTCAAGCAGGAGCAGCCGGCACGATACAGCTCCCTTATCCTAACCGGGAAATTATGGACATACCTTGCCGACCTGAATGAACAGGCGGAGGAACGGCTGTACTTAATCATCGGGCAGATGAAAGCAGCCGAGGGAGTGACGGAGGAACTGAAAGCCCAAAACCAACTTGAATGGGCAGGAAAAATCTAAACTTTTGGATTTGGCCTAAAATCCAAACTTAGAAGAAATCCAAACGTTCCTCTGTAAATCCTTTATTTAAGGCATTTTTGATATAAAAGTTTGGATTTTGTTTTGTACTTCTCTTGTCAGAAATGAGAATAAATTGATTGAAACAGAGCTAAATAGCAATGTTTTACGCATTTTGTCATAATTGGAGTATTGTACTTTGTGAAACGAAATCCAAACTTTTTCCGGCAAGAATCCCCAATTATCAAGCTGTTTTCAGAAAAGTTTGGATTTTATATAAGTTTGGATTTTAGGCCGGATGAACAATATCTGCAACCGGGCGGAGGAAATCATAAAGAACGAACTAATTTATATTTGACATAGATGTAGAGTGACCAGCTGGATGAATGGCTAGTCACTCTGGCTTTTCAATTCTTTTTGCAATTATTGCAAAGAAAACTTAGCAATAATTATTGACAAGTATACTTGGTAATGATATATTTATAATGACAACAATACTTGGCAACAAAAAGGAGGATATATCAATGGACAAAAATGAAATTTTATCAAAAAGTAGAAAAGAAAATGTTTATGGAGATGAACGTGAAAAAGAGGTGCGTGTGAAAAGGGATGCTTTTTCACAATGGGGTCTTATTGTTCTTGGCATAATTATAATGGTCATTAAACTATTGCGAACGGAATCACCGGCAGATATAATATCTATTTTATTCTGTACATCAGGGTTAGGTTTCACATATGAAGGAATAAAATTAAGAAAGAAATATACTGTAGTTTGTGGCATTGTTTTATTGTTGGCATCAATCTATTTCTTTTATAAATTCTGTGCGAGGCTATTTTAATGAATGATAACTTAATTTTAAAAAATAATTTAAAGAAAATAAGGGCTGAACAGAAACTTTCTCAATCAGCATTAGCTGAAATGGTAGGAGTATCACGAAACACAATCAGTTCTATTGAAACAGGACAATTTAATCCAACCGCTAAATTGGCACTAATTTTGTGTATTGCTTTAGATAAGAAGTTCGAAGATTTATTTTATTTTGACTAATAAATAATTAGTCTGTTGGACAGCCACCTAATTAAAATGGAATATGATTTGCGAAACAAGCCGTTGCAGGAACAGTAATTCCAACAACGGCTGTTTTCATTTCCTCTTACGCCGGAAATTCAGCGGGCTGTTCTTGATTGCCGGTGATTTTGCAAGCACTTTTTTCAAGACCTTCTGCTCATCATCCGTCAGTTTGTCATAGTCGATACCGAGCATACTTAAAATGACCTTCCACATTTTTGCCAGATAATCGCCGGGGCTTGACAAGGCTCTCTGGATTTCCAGAGCCATTTTTTTCGCGGCCGAGGAATCCGGTGTGCTGTCAATGTCATGCTCATGGGCATTGCGGATGTCACGGAGGATGGAATCCCAAGTTTTGTGTGTAATGTGGCAGAAAAAATCTTCTTCCCCGATCTGTCCTGCCCGTAGTGTTTCCGAATATAAATCCCCTTCCGCATGGCGGTGTTGATTGATAAGGGCAAGCCGTTGTTCTTCCAAGGACTCGTTTATGTCACGGAAACGGGCGGTTGCGTGGCCGTCTATGTAAATCTCCGTGTCGGTCATAAGCCGGACAAACTTATCATTGGTAGCAATCTCACAGAGAAGCCGGTTGTTGATGTTTCCGCTTTTCAATAATTCCACCATATCATCACTCAAATGTAGTTCCGCTAATGATACATTGGAGAGTTTTCTATTTTCTGTCCGACAGAGAAGGTAATCAACAGACACCCCATAAAAATCTGCCAGTGTCACAAGGTTGCCGTGGCTGATTTCCTTGTAATCATTTGCTTCATAGCTGCCCAGTGCAGATTTTGAAATGCCGGTCAGTTCTTCAAGTTTTTCCAGATTTATGTCTTTTTCCTTGCGTAAATCTTTTAGACGTTCCTGTATAGTAAGCCGTGATTTCATAAGCGCAACACTCCTTCCCTGCGGCCAGCCTGCCGCAATAAAGCCATTATACCACATCCATTCCGCAATCGTGGAAATTTTCGGATTTTGGGCTTTATTCCTGATTTGTGGACATACGGCACAGGGTACAAAAATGTCCTATGATATAGGCAGTTCATCGATGGATTATTCCAATCGAATGACCGGCCTGTATGGGATATGCTCCCCGGCGATGTAGCGCAACGACTTCCGGCAGGGAAACGGAGGAACCCTGACCGGAACGAGCGTACCAAGGGGAGCGAAACGCCGCCAAAGACGGGGGCAGGAACGACAGCAGAGGGAACCGGCAAAAATGAACACCGAAACGATACCGAAACACAACAATTTCACAGGGCATAGTCTGCCCTGCCCGTAATACCAAGGGAGATTTTGGGGCGGCTCCATGGCCGTATTTCCCCTGAAAATCGCCCCGAAACGCTACACAAAAAACCACTATCCGCCCATTCCGGCTGTTACTGCTGAATCGGGCGGTTTTTCTATGAAGGAGGCACTATGCCGAGAATGTCAAAGAAGTTGAAGAAAGAGCTTGCTTTCTTCCTGAACGACCGGGGGCGCAGAAGCTACAATGAAGTCTGCCGGAAATGCCAGCATGAGTGTAAGCAGAGTTTCCGGGCTGTCATGATCGACTGCCCCCGCTATCTATCCAAACGAGCCAAAAGGAGGATACCACCCAATGAATTGTGAATTTATGATAGCCAGTACACCCCTGCCGCCCTGTATGCCGCTCCCAAAGGCAATGCTCCGGCTTCCAGTCAGCAATACGGCAAAGGTCATGTATGCCCGCCTGCTGGATGAAATCCTGACAAGGGGAACCGAGGACAGCAACGGGATTCTGTTTATCCGCTTCCCCGTCATGGAGATAGCGGCGGCACTCTCCCGAAGCCCCCAGACCTGCAAGCGTTCCCTGAACGAGCTGGAACAGGCCGGGATGATTATGCGTGTCCGTCAGGGAATCGGGGAGGTCAGCCACATCTATATCCTGCTCCCGAAGGAGGACGCTGCCCATGAATGAGAAGCTGGAAAAACTGAATCAGGAGATTGAAAAGACCGAAGCAAGGCTGCGGCGGGCGCAGCATAAGGAGAAAATGCTGGAACACCAGATAAAGACACTGAACCGGAAGGAGCGGACACACCGGCTCTGCACCAGAGGGGCAATGCTGGAAAGCCATCTCCCCCACCCGGAATCCGTGACGGACGAGCAGGTAAGCACCATCTTGAAGGTACTGTTCCACCGGGGCGACATCCAACGCCTTGTGGCACAGGTTCTTACCGAAAACCGGAAGGAGGACACAGAATGAAATTTTCAAAAAGCGAGCTGGATATTATCTGCCAGTATGCCGCACCGACCAAGGCGGAAACCCTTGCGGGCATGAAAGAAATCGTGCCTGTGATAAAGGACTTATTGACAAAGGCAATCGTGGAGAACGCCATCCGAAAACTGGAAAAGATACCGGAGCCGGAGTGCAGCCAGTTTGTCGCCGCCACAAAAGCCCGGTTCCTGGCAGAGCGTGACAATTCCATCCGCCAGCGGCTTGCGGCGGCAAAGGCACAGGAGCCGATTTTGCAGGGGCATGACCTGTCAGGGATAGAACGGTTCCACCCGGAAACCCGGCACATGATTACGCTGGAAGTACAGAAGCAATGCTTTGTCGGTTTCAAGGGGGAGCGGTTCCGTTTCTTCCTTTCCGATGAAGGTTACCGGAACGCAAAACACAGCGAACAGGAAGGGGAAATCAAGATAAAGAGCCATGCCGCCGTTGTCGCCGGGAAACTCTATCCTGACAAGAAGCCCCGACAGCAGGAACGATAAAAAAGACTGTTCCAGAATCAAAGTGCGCCGGGCGCGTCTTGATTTTTGAAGGGAAGTTTTAACGTGGACGAGCCGGGCGCGTTCACGTTGACAGATTCCGAAGTGACAAGCTGGAAAATCCCCCTCTGGAAGAGGGCGCAATTATACACCACTTAGGGAAGTGGTGCATTGCGCCCTGCCGGGAGCGTCCTGCGGACAGCAGATGATTTCCACAGATTTTCAATCTGCTCCAATCATCACAGGGGAAGCTACCCTTCCCCTGCGCTGGCTTTGCCAGCTACCCCTTTGTGGCTTTGCCACCCGGAAATCTTTCAGAAAGCGTATTCCATTTAGCAAGTTAAAGCTGTATAATAGTGCCAACGATAAATCAGGATTTGAGAGGAGGAGTTTTTTATCATCAAACAGATTAAGCCATTTATTATCCCTGTACTTTTTTTGACATTGATAGACCAAACTATAAAAATAATTATATTAAAGTTATTTATGCAAGACGAGTTTGATATAATATTTCATTTGTTGCGATTTAACCCAGAACAAAATACAAATTTGTCATGGTTTGGAAATTTTGCTGATGTTTTTTCAAGTTCATTTCTTATGGTTGTTTTTAACATTCTTGCCATTTATATTATTCTATCAGGATATTTATTGTATAGAGCAAAAACGAAGAAAACTAAATTTTCAGTGAAAATAATTTTAGTTTTTGGGTTGGCAGGTTGTTTGTGTAGCTTAATAGATAAAATTTTTTGGGGAGGAAGTTTAGACTTTTTGCAGATACCAAACTTCTTTATTTTTGATATTAAGGACTGTTACCTTACAGTCGCAGGAATTATATTTGTTATCATCGGTATTTTACATAGTAAAGAAATAACCGTTAAAGAGTATTTGTACTTTTGTAGGAATAAATTCAAATTGTAAAATTTAAGCTTATCAAACTGATAACTCATCAAAAACTAAATACCTGCCGCCCACCAGCGGCAACGCAAGCAGGAAACTGAAAAAAGGTATCCTGCTTTTTCTATGCCCGGAATCCGGGAGGAAGGAGGGCGCACACTTGCCATGCCCGCACTGTAAAATCACCATCATTAAGCGGAGCAACAATGAATCCGCTGTTTCTGCCGCCGCCTACCAGAGCGGCGAAAAGCTGTTCTCTGAATACGACCAAGAGCAGAAATACTATCCCTACAAGAACGAAGTCACCCACAAAGAAATCATGCTCCCACCCCATGTGCCGCCGGAGTTTGCAGACCGCAATACCTTATGGAACTCTGCCGAAGCACAGGAGAAACAATGGAACTCCCAGCTTGCCCGGAGGTTCGTGCTTGCCATCCCAAGGGAAATCCCGCCGGGACAGTACGCCGACCTTATCCGTGACTACTGCCGGGAGTTTTTCGTTTCCAAAGGCATGATTGCTGACTTTGCCATCCACGACAAGGGGGATGGCAACCCTCACGCCCATATCCTGCTTACCATGCGGGCGATGGACGAAAAAGGGAAATGGCTTCCCAAGTGCCGCAAGGTATACGACCTCGACGGAAACGGCGAAAGAATCCGGCTCCCGTCCGGCAGATGGAAAAGCCACAAGGAGAACACCGTGGACTGGAACGACCAGAAGTACGCTGAAATCTGGCGGCAGGGATGGGCGGACACGGCTAACCGCTATCTGGAAGCAAACGACCGCCCGGAACGCCTTGACCTGCGCTCCTATGCCCGGCAAGGGATTGACCAAATCCCTACCGTCCACATGGGGCCTGCCGCCTGCCAGATGGAGAAGAAAGGAATCCAGACCAGCATCGGCAACCTGAACCGGGACATCAGAGCCGCCAACTCCCTCATGCAGTCCATCCGCCAGATGGTGCGCCACTTAAAAGGCTGGATTGCCGACTTAAAGGAGAAAAAAGCCGCTCTGATGGAAGCGTTGGAACAGACGAAGGAGCCGACCATATCGGAGCTGCTCTCACAGTATTTAGAACTGCGGAGCGGACAGCGTGCCGACTGGACTTCCAGAGGGAAGCTCAAGGGCACAGTTGCCGACTTCAACAAGGTACAGGCGGCTATGGATTTTCTGCGGAAAAAAGAAATCTCCACCGTAGAGAGCCTTGACACCCGGCTGGATGAAATCAGCCAGACCGCCGTTTCTGTCATGGCGAGCGTGAAAAAAAGCGAGAAGCGCATCAAAGCCATCAACACCATGCTGTCCTACATTGACAAATACGAAGCGGGCAAGCCAGTCCATAAGGAGTATGCCGCTATCGGCTGGAAGAAGAAAAAAGAGCAGTTTGCGGAGAGCCACCGGGAGGAACTGGACGCTTACTATGCCGCTATCCGGTATTTGAAAGCCAACCTGAAAGGCAATACCTACTCCCGCAAAGATTTGGAAGCGGAACGGGAACAGCTTGCTTCTGCCCTGCCGGAACAGGGGGAGGAGCTGGAAGCGGTGCAGGCAGATGTAAAAGTTCTGCGGGATGTGCGCCGCTGGCTCAATCAGGTATTGCCGTCCGAGCAGTACCGCCAGACCGCCGAGCCGGGGAAGAAACCGTCCGTACAGGGGAACCTGAAAGGGCGGCAGGAACGCATCCGGCAGGAGAAGGCAGAGAAACGCCAGCCGCCCCGGACACAGAAACAACAGAATATGGAACTTTAAACAGGCACTTGTTTTGTGATTGGAAACCGCAGACAAGTGCCTTTTATTTTGAACTGGAAAGATTTACAGACAACGTGAGCGACATTGTGTCGCCCACGTTGGGATTATCAGGAGGAACGCCTATTGAACGTATTTGAAGCCGTGAAGCAGTCCGTCACCACAAGGCAGGCTGCGGAGCGTTATGGAATTAAAGTGAACAGAAATGGGATGTGCGTCTGCCCGTTCCACAACGACAGGAACCCAAGCATGAAGGTTGACCGCCGCTTTTACTGTTTCGGCTGCGGAGCCACCGGGGACGTGATTGACTTTGTTTCCCGGCTCCACGGTATCGGCAGTAAAGAAGCCGCCCTCATGCTGGCGCAGGACTTCTCCATCCCTTATGAGGACGGGAGGAACGCCGGGAAGCCGCCCATCCGTCCACGCCTGCGGAGGGAAACCGAGGAACAGAAATTTAAGCGCATGGAGCGGCACTGTTTCCGGGTGCTGTCCGACTATTACCATCTCCTGCGCCGCTGGAAGGAGGAATATGCCCCACGGCAGCCCGATGAAGCATGGAATCCCCGGTTTGTGGAAGCCCTGCAGAACATGAGCCGGGTGGAATACCTGATGGACGTGCTTCTCTCCGGGGACATTCAGGAGCGGGCAGCCCTTATTACAGGACACGGAAAGGAAGTGAGGAACCTTGAAAGACGAATGGCAGAATTTACCGCCCCAGATACGGCAGGAAATAGCGAACATGGCAGACAGCGCCGAGCCGCCCCGGAGCGTTGAGGAAGTCAAGGCCATGCTGGAAACCACCGAGAAAGGCGGCTTCCGCAACAGCATCCGCAACTGCCTGACCGTGTTCCAGTGCGACCCGCTCCTGTCCGGGGCGGTTGCCTATAACCTGCTGACCGACCGCACCGATATTTTAAAGCCCATCGGTTACAAAAGACCCCAAAACAGCCCCATGACCGACACGGACATGAAATATATCCGGCTGTATCTGGAAGAAACTTACGGCCTGACAAGCGAAAAGAAGATACAGGACGCCGCCGACCTTGCCGCCAATGAGAACAGTTACCACCCTGTCCGGGAGTATCTGAACAGCCTGACATGGGACGGAACCGGGCGGGTGCGCTTCTGTCTGCGGCATTTTTTAGGGGCAGACACAGACCAGTACACCTATGAAGCCCTGCGCCTGTTTTTGTTGGGAGCCATCCACCGGGCATTTTTCCCCGGCTGTAAATTTGAGGTCATGCTCTGTCTGGTGGGCGGGCAGGGAGCCGGGAAGTCCACCTTCTTCCGTCTGCTGGCAGTCAAAGACGAGTGGTTTTCGGACGATTTGCGGAAGCTTGACGATGACAATGTATACCGGAAGCTGCAAGGTCACTGGATAATCGAAATGTCGGAGATGATTGCCACCGCAAATGCAAAGAGCATAGAGGAAATCAAGTCCTTTTTGAGCCGTCAGAAGGAAGTCTACAAGATACCCTACGAAACCCACCCGGCAGACCGCCCAAGGCAGTGTGTGTTCGGCGGCACATCCAACGCCCTTGACTTCCTGCCCCTTGACCGCTCCGGCAACCGCCGCTTTATCCCCATACAAGTATGCCCGGAACAGGCGGAAACGCACATTTTAGAGGACGAACCCGCTTCCAGAGCCTATATCAGCCAGGTGTGGGCAGAAGCGATGGAGATTTACAAAAGCGGCAGATGGAAGCTGACATTCAGCCCGGAAATGGTGCGCCACCTAAAGGAACGCCAGCGGGACTTCATGCCGGAGGACACCAAGGCCGGGATGATTCAGGCTTTCCTTGACAGCTACCCCGGCGATACCGTCTGCTCCAAACAGCTTTACAAAGAAGCCCTGAACCACTCCTTTGACGAGCCGAAACAATGGGAAATCCGGGAAATCAACGAGATAATGAACCAGTGCGTCACCGGCTGGAATTATTTCTCCAACCCCCGGATGTTCGCCGGGTACGGCAGGCAGAAGGGATGGGAACGGGAGCAACCGGCAACGGACATCAGCAACGGGCGTGGAAAAACCCCGGAGGGATTTACGCCAGTGCCGGAGCAAATGGAGCTTCCCTTCTGAAAAAAACCGGCAAATAACAGCCCAATGCTATCCCGTTGCACACTTCGTTGCTATCCCGTTGCCGGGCCGGTTGCCGGGCAAAATCCCGTAACTGCGGGCTTTTCTCCCCTTTAACAACCAAAGCAACAGAAAAATAAAAGAAAAAGTATAAAATAACCCAACCGCCAGACAAGGATTAGTTCCAAGGTTTTTTGAAGCCCGTTGCCGGACTTCGTTGCCGACCGTCCCTGTCTGGCCTTTTCATGTATGGAGGACAACTGCCTATGGCGAAAAATAAAACAGAGATTCATGTCACCACAGTATTTGACGGTGAGCTGGACGCTACGGACGTTTTCGTGAGCCTCATCGCACAGAAACACAGCAGAAAAACAGATAAAGAATATCTTGCCAAACCACAAGAAATAGGGTATAATAAAGATGAGGTTCCAAGTGACCGTGTTCCGTCTGGATTGTGCGGGTAAACGGTTATGATGAACGCAATGGAATATACAGGGATGGACACACTTCTTGCCGGGAGCTTCCGGGCAGCTATCTATTGCAG
>CAJTDL010000002.1:56963-304361 GCA_910575035.1 Lachnospiraceae bacterium | reverse complement strand
AAATCGAAGCTACAAGCAGCTTAAACCACAGAACATTGATAACCAAATTACTGCCAGGTATTGAATTTTCAAGGTGCATAACTAAAATTTATGTGCGAAGTTTGAGATATTTATGGTTAATACCCCTTACAGCCAGTAAGGAATTATCCATCTTGTTGCTTAAGCTGTTAAAATGAGTGGTGCAAGTGGTCTGGCCGTATCCTCCTGGAACTTTACGTCCGTAAATTAGTCAGCCAACCAGCCCTCATTCGCAGCATTCGTTTTACGCAGGTTGAACCCATAGGCGTTCGTGTGATACCCAGTAGATTGAATAGGCAATGGGAAAACTGGTATTGACCATTGCTAATACATTACAAAGGAGTATCTGTTATGAACGCTGTTGGTATTGATGTTTCCAAAGGCAAGAGCACTGTCACCATCCGCAGACCCGGCGATATTGTCGTTATGTCTCCCCGCGACATCCCCCACACACAGTCCGAAATTAACGCCTTGATTGAGCAAATAAAAGGGCTTGATGGTGAAACAAAGGTCTGCATGGAGCACACCGGAAGGTATTATGAACCGGTTGCCACATGGCTCTCTGGCGCCGGTATCTTTGTCAGCGCCGTAAACCCTGTCCTCATCAGGGACTTCGGGGATGATTCCCTGCGCACTCCCAAAACCGACAAGGCCGATTCCAAAAAGATTGCGCGCTATACCCTTGACCGGTGGACAAAATTAAGGCAGTATGGAAGCATGGATAAAACACGCAACCAACTAAAAACCATGAACCGCCAGTTCGGCTTCTATATGGCTCAGAAAACTGCCATCAAGAACAACCTCATCGCCCTGCTTGACCAGACCTATCCGGGCGCCAATGATTTCTTTGACAGCCCTGCACGCAGTGACGGCAGCCAGAAATGGGTGGATTTCGTCCACACCTACTGGCATGTGGACTGTGTCCGCTCTAAATCACCGGTTGCCTTTACAGAGCATTACCGGAACTGGTGCAGACGAAAGGGCTATAACTTCAGCGCCGCTAAAGCGGAGAATATCTACCGGCTCTCCTCTGACATGATCGCCGTATTCCCAAAAGACGACAGCACGAAAATGCTGATACGGCAGGCTATAGCAATGCTGAACACTGCCTCTGAAACTGTAGAGTCCCTGCGTCTGAAAATGGACGCAGTCGCTTCCTCGCTGCCAGAATATCCGGTTGTCATGGCAATGAATGGTGTCGGCCCTACCCTCGGTCCCCAGCTCATGGCTGAGATTGGGGATGTGACGCGTTTCACACATCGCGGAGCGTTGACCGCTTTTGCTGGTGTTGACCCTGGAAAGAATGATTCCGGGCAGCACGTCCGTAAAAGTGTGCCTACCACAAAGAAAGGCTCTCCTTATCTGCGCAAGACCCTCTTCCAGATCATGGACGGGCTCATCAAGCGTTCCCCTGCTGATGATGCCGTTTACGCTTTCATGGATAAAAAGCGGGCGCAGGGCAAGCCCTACTATGTCTACATGACTGCCGGTGCAAACAAGTTCCTCCGCATTTATTACGGGCGGGTAAAGGAATATCTTTCCACGGTTGCAGGAACCGAAGAAACTTAAATAAATGTTCCCACTTTCCATAAGGCCAGCGTTCTGCGGTGGTCTTTTTGTAGTGCTTATTTTTCAACCTGTATAAAATTTCCAAAGTTCACAAATTTCTGCTTGACTTTTTATTTGCAGACTAATTAATCTTTTTGAATTTCTCCATTCGGTAATGCTGCTCATCATCTAACTCTTTTATTCCGTTTTTATATTCATAACCTTTTTTTCGGTAGAATTCCACCGCAGTAATAGATGCGGGAATTTCTATTCTTTCTGCCCTTAAAAATAACTCATCGGATTCAAGCGTATCAATGATATAGCTGCCGATTCCCTGCCCATGAAATTCCGGCAGTACAAAAATAGTCAGCAATATACTTTCCGTAGGGTTCCCCCAAAAACTTGATATGGAACCCACCCCTACAATTTTATCTTCATTCCAAAATACATATACATGCGCATATTCCGCCACACCCTTAAACCAGTTCACATCATGCGTGGCACAGAGTGCCGCTATAGCTTCTTCCCCGTAATCTTTCACATTGACTTCGTTAAAATTTCTACAAATCAACCTGACAATTTCTTCCGTATCTTCTTCGCAATAAGGCTTTGCAATAACCTCTGTTCCATTTGATAATTTCATAAAATCTCCTTTCCGAACAAAAAAAGCACCAAACATACAATATGTCCAGTGCATTACTAAAACCATCGGCTATTACAAATATTATAATTACAACTTACACCTACCGATTTATATGCACAGACATATCAGACCTACCTGCGTAACTGTGCATCCAATCGAAACACAATTACTTTTAAGTACGTCTGTAATACATGTACATATAGTGCATTGTAAAATGTAAGCTCTGCATTTCCATGTTCTCCTAAACTTTTTTAATAACCTACCATAATTCAATTTATATGTCAAGAATTATTTTTCAAGAATAAAAAGGTAAAAGGACAGAGAGGACACTATCTTGCCCCTCTGTCCTTGTTTTTTGAAGTCTGTTCCGCTTGTCTGTCGGCATTTGCCCTTTGATAATCCTGTAAACGCCTGTGTACGCTTTCTTTTGTTTGTCTTGGTGCATTTTCCCCGTAAAGTTCTTCCCATCTGTCGGCTTTATCCCGATATTCGGCATAAGCTATTTTAGCGGTAGCATAGACTTTATAGAAATCATGCACTGTCTGAAATCCATATCTCTTTGCAATCCCCGACAAACCGACTTTCAAGAGGTCTATTTCTTCACTTTTACGGTCTATTTTGCTCTGTATTTCCCCTTTCTTGGTAAGTCTTGCAAGTCCTTTCAGGCTGTCACGTTCCAGCTCTAAAGCATTGCGTTCCTTCTCTGCATCAAAGATAATGCCGTTTTGTCTGTTCAGTTCTTTGTAAATTTTTGACAGCTTGGGATCGGCTGACATGACAGGCTTTGGGGGTATTCGTGGTATTTTCTGCTCCGTTGTCTGCGTTTTGGGCTGCAACTCTCGTTGTTGTACCGATAAATCTACAGTAGGTACTTTAAACTTATGCTCCTGCTGTAGCACACTATCCGTTTGCGGTATTATTGGTGTCGTTCTTCCTCCGCTTGGTTCTGAAATCGTCTGTACCACTTCTTTCTCAAAAAACTTTGCCGACAATTCTCTTGCCTTTTGCAGAACTTTTGAAATCAGCATTGCCAATACTGCGACCGCACTCATAAGGATAGTTCCAAACCGTTCCGGCTGACTACCAAATAAATCAATAGATTCTTTGATGCGGTCAGAGATGTACTCTTTTTTTATCTGTTGTATCTCTGTTTCTGGCACACCGCTTACAATCGCCCTATCAACTTCACGATTCCAACGCATACGGTATTCGTTATCCATCTGTATCTGTTCTGCTTTCGGATTATTTTTCCCTATCTTCTTAGTGGCAAGATATAGACCGTTTTCGTCAAGTATTTCTTTTTTGGTGCGAACGTGTTTTCCCTGCTCATCATAGAACATATTCCTTGTTGCGGTCTTTTCTATGGGTTCAGACAGTCTCTCCCTCTCTGAAAAAATAAGGTGGATATGGTAGTTTGTTTTTCGTTTGTTATGATGCAGAGCCGATACGCACTCCACACCGTACTTTTCTTTGAAACGGTCTGTGAACAACTGTAGCAGTTTGTCCGGCTCATAGAGATTTGGAAAAGATTCCGGCAGGGCAATGATAAATTCCCTCGCCTCGATACATTCCCCCTCTGTGCCGCTTTTTTGAAATTCCTGCTGATTGAATCTTGCAAGCTCCGTCCAATAATGGCGGTCTATAGTTTCATATACCGCATACAGATTTTCCTGTTTCGCATGGCTGGATATATAAGTGATTCTACCCCTGACATCAGGCAGCTTGCTCATGCGGATAAATGAATGTCTTTGTATTGTGCTTTGTCCTCCCTCCTGTAAATGGCAGCAACCGATTCTTGAAAGCGGGAATATCTATTCCATAAAATGTGAGTGGGCAGCATAGGCGGTACGTTTACGAACATATCCGCCGATTGGCGGTTGTTACAAATGCGTCAGCATTTGCAATTCACGCTTGTGTGAATTTGCTCCCTACAAGGGCGAAATCCCCATTGCATAAACGCAGTTTGTGCAATGGGTGTATTTCGCTCTCAAACGCCGAGGGCTTAAAAGAGAGAAGAATTCCTCCCGAAAATGCCTGTTAAAATATCAGATGATAGCGGAAAGCGATGCCACATATAATAGTAAAAAATGCCACCATGAGCATAGAAATGCTGCCCTATTCTCAAAAATCGGTTGCATATCAGACAAAGCACATGATATAATCTATTTGCGTGTAGGTATATCATGGCTTCGGTCTGATACATACCATTGGGCGGTTTCGTAAGAAGCCGCCTTTTATACTGCTGATTTTCTTGTAACGGATTTTACATTATTCTTATCCCGAAGGTTCTTCCCCTCGTTCACTTCCATGAACTTCTCAAGAATGTCGCTTTTGATAAGTATCTTTCTCCCGACTTTGAGGACGGGCAGCTTTCCCACTCCACAAGGTTCCGCAGGGTATTCCTCCCGATACCTGTATAGTCAGCAGCTTCTTCAATGGATAGTGCGATTTTCGTTCCGGTCATTGGTTCACCTCCTTCCGATTGCATAACGCAATTTTGATGGTATGCTTACTATAACGCTTTTATAATCTCCCGTCAAGCATTATGATAATTTTAAAAATGTTTTTATGTTGCATATTGCATTATTGTTTTTTCTGTGCTATACTTTGTCCATACCGACAAAGGAGGCGTATCAGTATGAAAGATAAAGAGTTACGCAAGCTGATTGGTAGCAGGGCAAAACAGCGGAGGGTTGAGTTAGGGTTGAACCAGCCTTATATTGCAGAGAAGATGGGGGTTGCCACTTCCACAATCGTGCGGTATGAGGCAGGAACAATCGACAATACAAAGAAGCTGGTCTTGGAAGGTCTTTCAGAAGCACTCCATGTATCTGTAGAGTGGTTAAAGGGAGAAACAGAGGAATATGAAACTGACATTACGGATAAGAGGGAATTATTTATCCGTGACGTGATGAGTTCCATAGTAAACAGGCTCCCATATGATATGAAACCTGATGAGGCGGATTTTTCCAAAGATTTACTGCTGCTGATGTTAAGGGAGTATGAACTGTTCGTGGATTCTTTTCAGTTTGCCTGCAAGAATTTCAAGGACAATGCGGAAAATGCCGCACTCGCTCAGACAATGGGGTTTGAATCGAATAAGGAATATAATGAGATTATGTTTCTCAGGGAAATCACCCACACCGTAAATATGTTTAACGATATGGGCGATATTGTGAGGCTCTATTCCAAAAATCCTGAAACAGCCACCACAAGGCTTGCAAATCTTCTTTCTATGGTATCGGGGGAAGAATCCGAATCGGTATAGATAGGCAACCGGAGTTATGATATACTTACACGCAGAAAGCATTTCATCAGTTCCGATTGCCTTTTATCGAAAGGAGAACGATCATGGCAAAAGGTTCTGTAAGAAAAAAAGGAAAGAAATGGTACTACCGCTTTTATGTGGAGGATGCAAGCGGAAACCTGGTACAGAAAGAATGTGCAGGAACAGAAAGCAAGAGCGAAACGGAAAAGCTGTTAAGGCAGGCAATGGAGGACTATGAAAGCAAGAAATTCATTGCAAAGGCGGACAATATCACTCTCGGACAGTTGCTTGACACATGGGCGGAAGAAGAATTAAAGACAGGAACATTGAGCAATGGTACTGTCGGTACTTATCTTCAGGCGATCAACCGCATCAAGCAGCACCCTGTAAGCAGACGGAAGCTCAAAACGGTTACTTCGGGGCATTTACAGCAGTTCATGGATATCATGTCTTTTGGAGGCACGATTGAAGATTTTGTTTCCAAAGGGTATTCCAAAGATTATGTAAAGTCATTTTCCACAGTATTACAGCAGTCATTCCGCTTTGCAGTGTTCCCAAAACAGTACATTATGTTCAATCCCATGCAGTATGTGGTCATGAGGCATAAAAAGGATGATATGGATTTGTTTGCGGAAAAAACGGACACCGATAACGGCAAGGTCAAGCCACTGTCATTTGAGCAGTACCAAAAGCTGATTACACAGCTTGGCAAACGGAGCAAAGACGCAATCCTGCCCGTACAGATAGCCTATTTCACTGGTCTCAGGCTTGGGGAAGTGGCAGGGCTGACTTGGCAGGACATCAACTTTGAGGAACAATGTCTGACAGTCCGCAGAAGCGTCCGCTACAACGGCGCTACCCATAAGCACGAAATCGGCTCGACAAAAAGGAAAAAAGTTCGGATAGTTGATTTTGGGAACGCCCTCGCTGACATCCTGAAGAAAGCAAGGAAGCAACAGCTTAAAAACCGTATGCAGTATGGTGAACTCTACCACAGGAATTTCTACAGGGAAGTTACAGAGAAAAATCGGGTACACTATGAGTATTACAACTTGGGAATGACAAAGAACGTGCCAAAGGATTATACAGAAATCTCCTTTGTATGTTTGAGGGAAGATGGCTGTCTTGAACTTCCAGCCACAGTAGAAACAGCCTGCCGGACAGCGGCAAGGAAAGTACCAGAGTTAGAGGGTTTCCACTTCCACACATTAAGGCACACCTACACAACAAACCTGTTATCAAACGGGGCGCAGCCAAAAGATGTGCAGGAGCTTTTAGGACATTCGGACGTAAGCACAACCATGAATGTCTATGCACACGCTACAAGAGAGGCTAAGAGGGATTCCGCAAAGCTATTGGATAAGGTTGTGGGAATGAGTTAAGCAATGAAAACTGAATAAGAAAAACTTTCCCTTGTAACCTGCTGATAAGGGCAAAAACAAGGGAAAAGGATACATATTTTGAGGCTGGACATACCGCAAAGCCTTGAAAATAAAGGAAAGTTAAGGCAGTTAGCAGGCAAACCGGAATTTAACTACCTCTTAATTAATCGTTTAATTTTGGGAAGTATGAAACTCCCTAACAAATATAAATTACACAGATATACAAATAGATTTCCAATATACGAATAAAGAGTAAAGCGTCCTTTCATAGCAACCTGTGCTGCTAATGTCTTTGTATCAGACTGAAAGTAATCGGTCTGTGCCAACACACAGCCCTTAACATTTGAAACAATCGACATTCCGCTATTTGTATGTCTGATTATATTACTTCCATTTTCAACTCCACGCACAATCGCTGTCTTTGCAGCTAATAATGTCATTTCTTTCCAATCCGAAGCCGGAACAATTAGTATATCTACATTATTTCTACCTGCCTGCTGTATTTTAGACAAAAATGCCATATCAGAACATATAAACGGCGCAATTCTACCATATTCTGTATCAAAACTTTTTAGCATTCCATCTCCTTTTTGGCACAATTCTCCGATTGAACGTCCATGCTTAAAATATTCTGATATGAGTTCTCCTTGTGGATTAAATGCTACCGTTTTATTTTCCTTTAAGTCCTCGTAAGGGGTTTTCACCAGTAATGAAACAATCAAATAAATTTCTTCCTGTTTTGCCATATCCGACGCCCGTTGCAAAAGCATATCTTCATCTTGTTTTAAAACCGCTCCATTCAGTTCAGACCAAAAAACAATCTTTGCACCTGCTTGTGCTTCCAACTCTGTTTTTAGGAAAAGTTCATCAGCTACTGATGATAGTTTATTCCCTGTATTGGTAATGTTTTCATCAGTAAATGTGTTGGTATAAAATGTAGAATATACATCTTTATCATTATTTAACAACTCTGAAATCGGAACGGTTACTCCAGCAATCCTAACACTTTTATCTGAATTTCCTACAAAATGAAACATAACAACTCCATAGACAAATACCAAGCCAATTACAGAACCATATACGATTATGTATTTTCTGATGTATTCTTTTTTGCTTTTATTGTTCCAAATCCATATAACCATTGCCGCCGTCCAATACATTAAAAAGGTGATTCCGTAAATCCCTGTTACCGTTACTATTTGTAGCAGGTATAGATTTTGGTATTGTGTATAGGCGTCAGACAACCCTCCCAATGCAGGGTATATCAGATAAATGATATACTCTATTGATACCATTATACTTGCAAAAATAACAGTATCTTGAAATCTCATTTTTGATTTCGACCAGTAGATATATGGTAAAACTTTCAGAAAAGACAGCAGGATTGCTACTATTATACATATCTTTATATCCATTCCAATGGCTCTCCAAAACTGGACAATAAAACCAATGGCATATATTGAACTAATTATAAGGTAGACTTTTCGAGTACGATTAAAATAAATCATACATAGAAACAAAATTGGATAAATCCACGCAAAAATCGGGATACACCATTCTCCATTGGACATTACATAAATTAAAAAAGTTAAGATTATGAAAACTGCAAATCGGTTACTTTTCAAAAGATTTTTCATTGCCAAACTCCTTACTTACATTTTCTATAAACTTCAATTTTGATTTGTCTGCGTTGCTAAAAGCCCTGTCATAAGTTCTGGATACACTGTTTATGTCGAAAATACAGTGCCGAGAGCCATAATAGCCGCATTGGTGAAAGCATGTAAAATGATACAGCTCCAGAGGTTTTTATTGGATTTATAGTACATAAATCCAAAAGCGCAGCCAGTAAGGACATGTTCCGTCATAACCATTCTGAGTGAATACATTATGTTTCCGGCAGTATCGTCCCACAGATAATATGCAAACGGGAAATGGTATAGTCCAAACAGAATACCGGTGAGCAGTATGGCAAGGTACGGCTTTTTCAGTGAATCCATCATAGTTCTTTGTAGAATGCCCCTGAAGAAAACTTCTTCCGTAAACGCTGCTGTAAGTATCATCAGGCAAAAAAATACTGGAAGTTTTATTAATATTTGGAGAATATTCGTTATATTAAAATAAAATTTCCCTAAACCAAAGACAAGGATAATAACACCTTGGTATACAGCACAAATCAACAGTATCCTTAGTGCAGTTTTTCTGTCAAAATGTTTTAAGCCTGTTTCTTTCAGGGTTTGTATCACTTTCTCTTTTCTGAAAACAGCAATAATCAGGAGTGGAAAGAAAACCAGAAACAGCCAGTTTGATAATTCGCTTATTATATCGACCTGATAGGCACAGCTTATGTAAGACAGCATAAAATAGAATATATACCATGATAAGCCGAGGATGAGTTCTTTTTTATTTTTAGACAAATGTTCTATTTTATCAGATTTCTGTTGTCCTGTTTCGGCCATTTTCTGTTTTCTGAATACAATGGCAATCAACAAGATTAATATTACTGAAAAAAACATAAAAATTACCTCCCAAAATTCGTATCAGGAACTCTTTTCTCACTTATAAATCCCGCATTTGCGACGAGGGAAACGCTTTCATCAGCGTTTCCCTAAATGGAACATATTACTTGGGGGCAGCTTCCTCGTTGAGGGGCTTATAGTTGCTGTCCATGTAGTTCTTTTTCCCGAAGGGAACGTAATTTTCATCCAGTAAAATCAAGTTCCCGTTTCCCAAATCAGGGAACTGCCGCGCAACCTCCTTGAGCACTTCCCATTCATCTTTTGTATTTTCTTTGTTGTCCTCCTCCACCTGTCTTAACGCTTCTTGAACAGACTGCTGATCAGCCGTTCCCCAATAGAGGGGATGGGGCTGGAAGGAAGAATGGTAATCGCCGCCCTCATAGCAGAAAAAACAGGAGCAGGGGATTTTTTCAAATAGAATCTTTTGCGCCCCGTCAAGCTCTTTCACCTCCAGACAGTAGCACCCATTTACGGTTGCCGCGCCATCCCGCGCGGTCATGTTTGCGATTGCCATGATAGTAAGGGGTTCCGTTTTCACGATCATGCCGGGAACCAAAAGCCCCTCCTCGTACATTTCCCGTAAATACTCGTCAGAAAATTTTCCGACAGCCCGCCATAGGAAAAACAATGCAAGAAGGAAACAGATAACGGCGGGAATCCAGCTTTTAAACAAAGAAATTCCTGACATACATAGGAAGCACACGCAGATTATCGCGGAGCTTCGCCGCTTTTTGACGACGGCTTTTATTATTTCATCCTTTTGCCGTATCCGGCTCACATCTGCACGGATGCCGGATTTTACACTTGCCTCAAATTGTGAATAATCGACCATTTTTTCCTCCGTTTCTTACGTTTCTGTTTTCATAATATCACAAGAAACACCATATTCAAGAAACGCTCCGTTGAAATGTGAAACGCTGCATTGGATTTATGCAAAAATAACTTCCCCTTTTACAATTCCCCTTGCACAAGCACGTATGTTATTTATTCTTCCTGTCCGTTCTGTATTCAAACAAAACAAACTTGAAAGAAACTAAACGCGACAGCAATGAATTTTCTGTTTTTTTGAATCATAATTATCTTAAATATTAAATATTTTACCCATTATTATCTATTGGCCAAATAATTTTATTTTACCCAGTACAACTTCCCATTTGTCGCTCGCCATAACCTCCCGATAACTGTGATTTTTCACGAGTCTTTCGTCTCTGCGTCTTATGCGCCTGGCTCTGTGATGATGTGTTGTTCTGCTCGGCAAATGGGAAGTTATCGCTTTCTGATAATCCAATCGTCATCTTGAGTTTTCCTTTCTGCAAAGTAACCGCAAGGCATATCCTTTAAGGTACTAACAGAGTTATCTAAATCAAAACCCCATTTTAAAGATACTAACTTTGCTTCATCTGTTTTGTGTGTTTCTCCGCATAGAAATTGCCACATTCCGTCATCTTCATCATGTGATACATATAGAATAGGTGCCTGACGCTTCAATATATGACAACAGATAATCGTAGCAGTATCGGGTGAATCATAAAAAGGAAATTCCATGTCTGTTACTCCTTTCAAATCTTGATTTTCCAGTATGTCAAACTGGAAGTTGTTTCTTTGTACATTCGCTATTTTATCATATTAGGAATGTATTTTGATGGTTTTGCAATAAATAACAAATATATTCCGCATATCAGTTTAACCATCGCATCTGCAATGCAAATAACTGAAACTGGTATGCCCGGAAAAATATAGCCCATTGTTACGATAACCATACATACAATCCCCAACACTACCATACTCCAACCATGTACAAAAAACCACAAGAAGAAATGTATTGATGTTGCCATCAGTACACCAAGCCATATCTGCCGCCAATGCCATCCGGGGATAAACGGGCCAGCAATACAAAACATTAATATGAACAACGTAGCAATCGAAAAATAAATTATCTTTATCTGCTTTTTAGAAATATCTCCTTGAGAAAGTTTTTCTCTTACTTTTTTGTTTACATTGACTCCAAAAAAGCAGGCATAATAACCTATCAGAAACACAAACGGATTAACAAAAAATTCACCGCCACAAATGACAGCTACTATTAGTACAATTCCAATAAGAATCAACCATAAACCACATTGTTTTTTGTTGTTAAATTCCAATATTTCTTTCATTTCGTTCCTCCTGTAAATTTCAATTTTCCAGTCTAACTTCTTTTTCCAATTATACATGAAAACATGGGATTTTTCAATTCTCAAATTGTCTTTCTATCTTACTGTCTTTGCTTAGGTTTGAATGGGACTGCCGCTTATTACGGAAACGCTGTCATTCACCTATGAATAAATTATATCATTTTCAACAACTTCCCTTACACACGCCAAAATGTTATTCATCTTTTGAATCCATAAGAATTGGTTTTCGGATTTCAACTGTTCTGTCACGCCCTGCCTGTCGGAATATTTCGTTGCCAGCCGAAAAAACATATCTACTGCCAGTGCGTCTACACTTGCAAGATATTCATTCAGCCTGCCGCTGGTAAAGAGGTTCATATATAAAACCTTATGGTTTTGTTTCAAATACTTTGCATGTCTCTGTCCCCATACGCCGATATGCTTTTCTTTTTCGGCAGGTAAGGCGAGCGCAGGCAAATAATAATCGCCAACCCTTGTATATGTCCCGCCCATCTATTCAAACAATGTCTTTTCCATAGTATTAATCCTCCATAATTTTATTTTTGGGTTAGTTGTTGACTGCTTTGATATGCACATTATCAACCGCTAAGTGCTGCTTTGAATTTTGCATTACTTTTCCGCATTGTGGCAAAAGAAATTACATTTAACGAATATGTGATTATATTTTTATATAGAGTAAGCCAGCGTGAAAAGCATTCCTACTTTTACGCTGGCTTTTGCCTTTGCTATCGCCCATAAGCTGTATTCCAATTATGTTTTCAAATTATCTCCTTATGTGGTGACAGCCTTTGCGGTTTTTCTTTTGTCGTTTTTTGTTAAAACACGCCGCAAGGCTGTTTTTGATGTGGGATTCTGTTCTCCGCCTTTCAATCTGGATTTTCAAAAAAATTCAGATTGATTGGAGGAAATTACAATGCTTGAAAAGCATCCAAACCGAAAAAAGGACAAGTATAATCCGTACACTTTGACGATAACCGAGGGGCATTATTACCTCTCTTTTAAAGACGGGCGTGGAAAGCAGCAGAATATTGAGATTGATGAAATTCTGTACCAGACGTTTGACAGATTTGAGCTTGAGGACATATCCCATCTGAACAGGGTGAGCAGGCACATTGAACACTCTGAACTGACCGATGAAACGCTGAATGACAGAGCTTTTTATAAGGCAGAGAGGATAGAGGATATTGTTTCGGAAAGCATCGAATACGAGCAGCTGCATAGGGGGGGTTCCGAACTTCCCGAAGTGCAGCGTCGCAGGCTGAAGCTGTACTTCTTCGGGGAGCTGACCTATGAGCAGATTGCAAAGATGGAGGGCTGCACGAAAAGGGCGGTTAAATTCAGCGTGGATATTGCGGTTGAAAAGCTGAAAAAGAATTTTAGGTTTTTTTAAATTTTACACTACACGCAGCCTTTGGTGAGTGA
Source organism: Lachnospiraceae bacterium (assembly GCA_910575035.1). Taxonomy (GTDB): domain Bacteria; phylum Bacillota; class Clostridia; order Lachnospirales; family Lachnospiraceae; genus Petralouisia. The sequence goes on along the minus strand of CAJTDL010000002.1, from coordinate 291,390 downwards.
GCAAACAGATGAAGGGGCTTAAAAACCCTTTTACCTGTTTTCCTTTATGGCAAAAACGGGACGGCTCTTTGACAACCGAATACCCATTCACCAAATTCATTCTCTTTGTGGCTGTAATAAGCATAAGCGTGTGCAGCGGTACGCCATGACCTGCTGAAAAGCAGTGAGCGGTTAAATTACCGACTCAAAATATCGGGCGGCTCCCGATTTCGCCAAGAATCACAAAGAGGATAATGATACTCCCGTCCCGTCACATACCGAAGTAAAGAACTTTGAAGGACTTGACAGAGATTCTATTGTTTTGCTTGAACAAATCCGTACAGTAGATAAAAAAAGATTAAAACAGTATATGGGCATGATGCCGACTGAAGCGATGGCAAGGGTTGATAAAGCTCTTGCCATTAGTATTTCTCTGAGGGGAGGATGCAATGAAAGAGATAAAAATTGATGATTATACCGCTGCTCTTAAACTCATTGAGATACTTCTTGAAAAAGGATTGATAAACCAAGCCACATATACAAATATTGTGAAACATTCAGATTCGCACATTTCACAAGCGGCTTAAAAGAAGATAAAATGGTGCTGAGTTAAAGGAGGTATGCTTAATGAATACATCAGTAAACGAATACAATTACAGATTCAAGCTCACGGATTATGCGTTATTTGACAGAAATCGGGAAAGGAAAGTTGCTATTTACGGTCGTGTTTCCACGGAACACGAAGCACAGTTATCCGCACTTGAAAACCAGTTGCAGTGGTATGACGACCAAGTAAAATATCATCCGAACTGGTCTGTCTGCAAACGGTATATTGATGGGGGCATCACTGGAACACAGGCGAAAAAACGCCCCGCATTCTTGCGTATGATTGAAGATGCCAGAAATGGTAAATTCGATTTGATTGTAACAAAGGAGGTTTGCCGTTTCGCTCGGAATGTCGTGGACATTCTTGTGGTGACAAGAGAATTAAAGGGTATCGGTGTTGAGGTGTTTTTTATTGATGATAATATCTGGACGATGGATGGTGACGGAGAGCTGCGTCTTTCCCTTATGGCAACATTGGCACAGGAGGAAAGCCGTAAGACTTCCGAGCGTGTGAAAGCAGGTCAGAAAATCAGCCGAGATAACGGTGTCCTTTATGGAAATGGAAACATATTAGGCTATGACCGTGTAGGCGACACCTATGTCATCAATGAAGAGCAGGCAGAAACAGTTAGGATTACGAGAAGCAACAATTTTCTGGAGCAAAAGAGGATTAACAATCTGGATATGTCCACTTATGAATATGTAGAGGGCGATTTCCCTGCTATTGTTTTGCAGGAGATATGGGACAAAGCCCAGAAGATAAGGGAAAGCAGGGTGAAGCCGTCCTTAGTGTCAACAACAAAGACAACACACAGCAAGCGTGATTCCAAAGACATATGGTTAAACAAGCTATGTTGTTCCTGCGGTTTGTCTTTCAGAAAAGATAAATGGCATGCAAAACTGGACGGCAAGATTTCTTACGGCTACCAATGTTACAGACGGAAAAACAGAGCTGTAGTCAAATTAGAGGAAATCGAACAGATTTCCTCGTTACATAGGAAAGAGAATGAGGACAATGGAATGTTCCTCAAAAACCCCCTTGTTTTTACCTTTCTGCACAGGCGGCTATTCAAAAATAATGCCATAGGAATTTGGGTACTCTCAGGCGAAAGTATTGAAGAATGGTTTAAAATCAAGGTTTTTTAGGATTGGTGGGGTTCATCACGGTGGGTGGTGGACCCCTATTTTTGTGTTTCTTGATGCCGCTGATAGGATGGCGATAGGGGAAAAAATCGTACTATCAGGCAAAAGTATACTATCACGCAAAAGTCGGGGGTTTCCGTGATAGTATAAAGCGGAAAGGTAAAAAGGTGTAGGATATTGGTGGTTTTTGCGGAAAAGGGTATCAGTTTGACGGAAAATGCTGTTGAAAAACGGGAGATATGATACAAGCACGGAAGCGGCATGGAGTTTTCGTGATAATATGGAGTTTTGCCTGTTAGTATGCTGTAGATGTTAATGGAATAATGAAGATAGGTGTGGTGTAGATAGAGTAATAAAAAGCATGGAGCCTTATGAAAAAGTATAGGTGTATAACTGCCTGTCTGCTAATTTTACTGGCATTTCTATTGTTCAATATTTTTAATAGAAATAGGAATTCGACCATAGAGACATTCAATGCGGATGCTGCAACAAAGGAAGAAATTACAGACGAACTGGTCATAGCATTATTTATTGAGGAAATCACCAATGCGGTTACAAATTTCTATTCAGAATATTATTCGGGAGAAATAGCAGTTTACGATTATGAAATAGCGATTGTAGATATTGGGAAGAAAGAGCCGGGAAAATATTTTTCACAACAAAACAAGGTCTGTTCACAATTTACCGTATCAGACAAAAACAGTTTTTACGATATAATATAAGCAATGTTGTTTTTTGTCATCTGGAATTGATTGCAGAAAATTTTCATAAAGGAGATGTGAACCTATGGAAAACTTTATTGGTTGGACAGATGCTAATGCACAATCCGTAAGAGATGCCATTGGTGTGGCAATCTGCGATGATGAGGTATTTATGCTTGAACTGTTGGAGGAAAAAATAAAGAATATGCTCCCTTCTGCCGTAATAGAACAGTTTTCTTCCGGTAGGGATCTGCTAGAAGGCAATACGCAGGCGGAAGTGTTCAACCGTAAAGTCATCATTCATACCATAAACGGCGATACAGAATATTATGGGAAACTGTCCGATTTGGAGAAAAAAGTTGGAGAGGATTTTTTCAGACCACACAGGTCGTATCTGATTCATTTTAAGTATGTGCTGAGGTATGATGCTGTGTCTGCTGTTATGGAAAACGGAACAGCGTTGATTGCAAAGCAGAATTATCCGAAATTTGTGAAGCAGTATCTGAAATATAACCAGAGGAAAGGAAGGGAGATTAGGTGAGTCTGGTAGAATTATGTTGGAATATTACGTCTTATGTATCAATTATTGTGCAGCTTGGTGTTGCGGGCATATGCTTTGGAATATTTGTATCGCCTTATATGCTGGGCAGAAGCAAAGCGATTAAGGCAGGTACAGTGTATGGTGTGGTGATGACGGTCTTATATATCATGCCGCCCCAGATAGACAATATCCTTGCATTTTTCATTGGTACATTAGCGGCATTTGCCGTGATGTGCGCAGAGGACAGGCGCAATATCAGCCAAAAGATATTCTTGTCTGTTAATTTTTTTTCACTGCGCTGGCTGTCCGCTTCTATGGCAGGAATCATAGACCATTTTTTTGATATTGTTCTTTTAAACCCCGAGATAGCGGCGAGGGTATGGCTGCAGTACGGATTGTATGTTGCAGTAAGGATTCTGGGCATACTGTTTAGCTTTCTGCTCCTGCTGTTATCTGTTCGGACAGTCAACAGGGCGTATGAAAGCAAGGGCAGATATATGGAAAGAAGGGAACTTGTGATGCTGATTGTGCCGTCCCTGTCAGGGATAGCCGGTTATGCAATATTCCATTTTTATCAGGTTAAATCCGAAATGACGGGATTTTATGATGTGCTTTGTTTTTTGTACTATCTGATATCCGTAATGGCAATCCTTGTGACAGTTATTATCTTCCAGAATTGCAAAACTTCACAGGAAGAACAGTCCGGGCATGAGCTTTTGGAAAGCCAGATAAATACGATAAAAACGCATATCGTGGAGATTGAAAAGCTGTATGGGGATATCCGTTCCCTGCGCCATGACATGGGAAACCATATCCAGATGATAGAAGGTTTGATGGGAACGGAAAACACCGCCGAGGCTTCGGCATATCTTGGGAGGCTGAAAACAGAATGGCAGGAACTTGCACCTGAGATCAGGACAGGGAATCCGGTTACGGATATGATTCTTTTAGAAAAGAAAAAAGAAGCCGGGATGCGTGGAATCCGGTTTGAAAGCGACTTCCGTTATCCAAAAAATACAAAACTGGATGCCTTTGATGTCAGCGTGATTTTGTATAATGCGCTGAATAACTGTATGGAGTCGGTAAATGGGGAAAATCCGTATATCAGGATTCAGGCATTCCGCAAGGACAGTATTTTTATGCTGATTATCAGCAACAGCTTTGAAGGGAAACTTCCCATCAGTCCGGCAGACGGACTTCCATACACGACAAAAAAAGGCGGCGGGCATGGGATCGGTTTAAAGAATATGCTCAGGGTGGCTAAGAAGTATATGGGGGATCTGTCATTTGAACAAAATGGGAATGAGGTTACGGTAGGGATTATGCTTCAGGTTGAGTAAGGGGTTCACAACAGAATGAGGGCGGTTCACAGCATGGCGCTTTATCCGTACAAATGATATCCCGATAAAATTGATAGAGATTAGGATTTTCTCATATGTGAAACGGATTTCAAAATTTTTTCAAGGAGGACACTACTATGAAAATTAATGGTATCAATGGAGCAAACACACAAATGGGACAGATGGGGATGAATCAGGCAACGGATTCTTACAGCCGGAACATCCAGAACCAGATTGCCAACGCACAGAAGCAACTGCAGGAGCTTTCTTCTAATGAGGAAATGACATTAGAGGAAAAGATGAAAAAGCGGCAGGAGATACAGCAGCAGATCAGCGACCTGAATATGCAGTTAAGGCAGCATCAGGCAGAACAGCGAAAAGAGAAACAGCAGGCAAAGGGAACATCTATGGATGATATGCTGGGCGGAACAAAGGGCGGCAAATCAGGCAGTAGAAGCGCCGGACTTTCCCAGGCAAGCATGACGGCGATGATTTCTGCGGATACATCCATCAAGCAGGCAAAGGTGCAGGGCAGCGTGGCAGTCAGCATGGAGGGCAGAGCAGGCGTATTGGAATCTGAAATCAAAAATAACCATGGCGCTGATGTAACAAAGAAGAAAGAGGAGCTTGCGGATGTGACACAGAAAGCACAGGCGGCTACTGCATCGCAGATGAATACGCTCGCAGAGGCAAATAAAGCTATGGAAGAAGCTGCCGTGGCAGAGCGTGGTGACAATAAGACTTCCGGGGCAAAAGAAGAAAAAACAGGTCAGGCAGAAAACACAGCAGAAAAGGCAGCGGAAAGCAGTACAAACGGAGAAAAAGCACAGGATGGTGTATCTGGCGCCGGGTCACAGACAGGAAATGCGGAGAATGTACAGCGGGATGACAGTACACAGGCGGGAAATGTACATCCTGTTGAAACAGCCGTTCCGGAAGTTGCAACAGCATCGGCAGCAGTTTATACCCATGTGGATGTACGCTTATAGGAGGTGGTTCTATATGTCAGAAATTAACAGCTTTAACGACTACACAAGCAGATATAACACCAATATGGATTATTCCACGTTGTTTGGCGGTGGCGCTCCCTATATAGACAGCGGCATGGGCGGGATTAACGTATCTGATTATGCCATGATTAAAAACGGCAGTTATGGAAAGCTGATGAAAGCGTACTATGCGAAGCAGGATGTGGATAAACTGTCGCAGACAGGGGATTCCTCCAAGACGCTGACGTTAATGCGTTCCAGCGCGGATTCGCTGAAAAAGTCTGCGGATGCGTTAGGCAATGCTTCTCTTTATGAAAAGAAGAAATTCAAGAAAAAAGATGAGGAAACCGGGGAAGAAACCGAGGTAGAGGATTATGACTGGGATGCCATCACAAAGGCGGTCAAATCATTTGTTGACGATTATAATTTTGTGGTGGAGCAGGCGGGAAATTCAGAAACGAAGAATGTGCTGCGCAATGCGGCGTGGATGACCAGCATAACGGAGAAGGCAGGCAACCTGCTCTCAAAAGTAGGCATCACCGTCGGCAAAGGCAATAAACTGGAGTTTGACGAGGATGCCCTGAAGGAAAAGACAGCTTTAGGGAAAAGCGGAATTGAGCTTGACAACATCTCTACTTTAAAATCCCTGTTTACCGGATATGGTTCTTTTGGCAGCCAGATTTCGCAGAAGGCATCCGCTATTTCCAATGCGGCGGCGAGGACAAAAGGCGTTGATAAGACCTATAACAAGAACGGCGCTTATTCCGACACAATCTCGAAGCTGTTCCAAAGTACGATTGATGAAAGAGTGGGCAGTAAAGACAAGGACAAGGATAAGGTAACGGATAAATCCTATTGGGAACAGAAATTGAAAGAAGAAAAAGACAAGGACAAAAACAAGAATGATTGACTCTCATAGAGTGCGAGGGGAACTGAAAAAGCATATTTTTCAGTTCCCCTATGTTTATTAGTACACTATGCAATAAGTAACTGCTTATATTGCACCGGATAAATGAGTATATGGCAAAAACCGAAGGTGTGCCAGGATGCATTGAGGATTTCAGCGGTGCAAAACCTTTATTGGTTCAGGTGGTAAAGCATAAACGGAAAGATGTTTTAATATAGCAGATTGATATGTTATAAGAAAAAATGAGATAGGAGGTTTAAGTTATGGGAATGGAAATTAACAGTGCTTACAATAATGTGTATGAGAGTGTATATGCGGCGCAAAAACAGGAAACAGCAAAGAAACAGGCAGCGTCAGGAAAGGAAACGTCAGAAACGGCGTCTGCACAGAAAAATTCCACTACAGGAAATGACAAGGCGAAAAGTACGGCAGGCTATGCGAAGGAATTGGAAAAACTTGTGCCAAGTGTGGAGTTCCGTATAGGGAATGCCTGTGTATCTGCCCAAAGCGGCAAGTCCCTGACCGTTAATCCCAAACTTTTGGAAAAAATGCAGAATGATCCTAAAACAAAGAAGGATATGGAAGACATGATAAAAGGCGTTGAGTCTATGACAAAGCTGATGGATGGTATCTATAAAGCCAGTGGTTGGTCTGGTGTATACCGTCATAGTTATATAGATGAAAATGGAAAATATAGTGCTATTGCTTGTGTCAGAAATGATTTTATGCTGAATATGAGTGACAAACTTCGGGAGGAAAGACGGGAAAATTTTGAAAAGCTGATTGAAAAGACAAAAGAAAAGGCAGCAGAAAAGGAAAAAGAATTACAGGAAGCGTTAGAGGGAAATAAAACTGAAACAGAGGATAAGAAAACAGACGGAGAGCAGGATCTTGCCGGGCGTGTTTCAGTTTTCACAGTTAAACAGCAGTTCCATACAGTCACAGTTGAAAGCGGCGGGGATTGATACGAGCAGTAAGCGGTGTAAAGCGGTCTTGAGCAGATGAAAAAGACCGGCTGCACGGGCAATATGTTTACAAATGTGCGGGCAATTAAGAATTTAATGAAAAATTACAATTCAAGGGGAGAATTTGTTGATTCAGATGGATTGACCGGTCTTATTGTAACGGATGAAACAGGCGACAACTATAAAATGATTATTGATATTCCCGGAAGCAGCAAGGATAAAATGTTTGAAGCTGTAAGAGGTAGTTTTTTGCATCGTAATGGAATGGGGGACGGAAAAGGAGATACAGAAATTTTCACGGATATGTATAGGCAGATGAAGTCAGACGACAGACTGTCCGCAGGTTATACATTGAGGCAGTATCGTTCGGCATATGTGCAGACGTTTAAATCAGCAATTAAGGAAGTTGATCCTACAGTCGTACCCTCTGATGCAATCAACGGCATTACAAGAGAGTCTGTAGAAAGTCAGCTTACTCAAAGCGGAAATACATTTGTGAAAAGGTCCTCTGTATCGAGCAGCACATTGGATATACAGGTATAATCTTACAACTTATTCCGCAGAGGCGTATAAACTTTTGCCTTTGAGGACTGCCCGGACTTATTAAGACAATCTTTAGGAAGAAAACCAATAAAGCACAAACGATAAAAGGGAACCAAGCAGGAACACTTCATGTCTGGTTCCCTTGTTCCATATCAGTGCGGGGAGGCGGTTGTCAGTGGAGAGGATCAGATGCCCGAACCCGAAGTGCGGGCGACACATCCTTGACATTGAGGAGATGCCGCCGGGCAGGACGGTGCTGGAAATCCCGCAATACATATAAAAACGGTAAAAGGAATGCGATACATATTGGAGGGCGTGCTGCGTTTCACAATAGATGTGGATTGCAGCACGCCCTTTTTGTCTTTAAAAGTAGAAAAACACAGCTTATTTTAAGGCAATCGAAGCCCTCAAAGCAGAAAATGGCGAGCGTTACTCTATTAAACAGATGGAAAAGACAAAAAAATCACTTTCTACCAGATTAAGCCGCCTAAACGATTCCAGCCGGAAAGACATGCTTTTGTCGGAAACATTATGGAAACATCTTGCGGAGATTGATGAGGAATGCAATGAAATGATGGACAGAATAGTAGCTCAAAAAAAGCAACCTAACTTTGGCTGGTGCGGTTGCTTTTTTGCTGTCTTTTATTTCTTCTGGTCTGCCGGATACTGATCACCGTGACGATGATGCTGACAACCGTCACTACAATACCGACAAGCTCCAAAATCATTCCAAACACCAATAGTGCTTACCTTTCGCTTTATTTTCCATATGTATCCCCTCCTCCGATACTGGAAGCTCTCAAAATGTACTCATTTTGGCAAAAGGCGAACCGCTACCCGTTTTGGTAACATCCAGATATACCAATTCATAGGTTATGAAATCCGCCGTTGTCGGCAGGGAGGTCATAAAGCTGAGGAAGCCGTACTTCTGCACAAAGCCAAGCACGGACTCTTTCAGTTCTTCTTCCGGAGCTTTGTGTATGGCTGCAAGCCACGCAAAAAGAGGGACTGCCCACGAAAAACAGCAATGGAAAAATAAACTATGACAGAGGAGGTAAACACAATGGAGAAAACAATCTTTGAAAAAAACGGGGGCGAATTTGAACGGCAGGGCGATTACCTTATCCCCAGCCTTGCATTACCACCCGAAAAAGAACAGCCGATTGGCTTATACGGGCGGCAGCATCTGGATTATCTGAAGCAGCACCGCAGGGTTACATACACGAATCTTCTTACAAGCGGCAAACTCAACGCCTATCTTGCCGATATCGACAAGCAGGCACAGGAACGTTTCTATCGGCTCATAGAGGGCATGAAACAGACACAAGGCATAACGGAACGCCTAAAGGAAGAAAACGCCTCAGAATGGGTAAAACGTCTTAATAACATAAAGGCTTGTGCGAGGGAGATTGTGAACGAAGAAATTATTTATACTTAAGTGACAAGGCGGCAGGGTGTAAAAGCCTTGTCGTTTTTATAAAACAGATGATACATTCATCGGTAGATGCTTATGTATAAAAAATTAAAAACAAAAATGAAGAAATATTAAAAAATCCATGTAATCTCCATTTTTGAGTGCTAAAATTGAGAAGAATATATGTCTTGTGGGGTGAATGATGATGAACGAGAAAGTATTAATTGTTGAGGATGATTTTGATATTCAGTCAATATTAAAAAATTATCTGGAAGATGCGGGTTATCAGCTGGTTTTTGCGGCAGATGGCGTAGAGGGAATTGCACGGTTTAACGAAAAGATAAGTTTGGTGATTTTGGACATCATGCTTCCTAAAATTGACGGGTTTGGTGTTTGCGAAGTGATACGGAGCAAGTCGGATGTGCCAATCATCATGCTTACGGCATTGGCAGATGAAAAAAGTCAATTAAAGGGTTATGCAGGAAAAATAGACGATTATATTCCGAAGCCGTTTTCGGCTAAAATATTACTTTGTAAAATGGAAGCCATCTTGCGGCGCAGACGTGTTTCAGATGAAGGGGAGGAATTGCTTTACAAAAATTTGAAAATGGATTTGACTGGCCATCATGTGTTTTGTGATGGAACGGAGGTTATTTTGACACAAAAAGAATTTGAACTGCTGAAGATTATGCTTGAAAACAAGGGCAAGGTATTCACACGCCAAATGCTGTTAGACAGGATATGGGGAATTGACGCCTATGTGGAGGAACGGATTGTAGACAGCCATCTGAAAAACCTAAGAAAAAAATTGAGCAGCAGTTACATTAAAACAATAAGAGGGGTGGGGTATCGGATTGATGAAGAAAAATAAATCAAGCCTTACAGTGAAAATATTTTTAATAACAATGGCCCTGTTGGCTGCAGCTTGCAGCATTTCCGTTTTGTGTATGGCAAAGTACATTCCAGAAACTTATGGCAGTCAATTATCAGAGCGTTTACAGAATGAAGCCCAAGAGTTAGTCCCCAAATTAGGGGAATGTACCAATCTTGAAGATTGCTATGCATTAGTGGATTCCTTTTCGCTGGAAATGGATGCACTGGTTTCCATCAATGACCAAGATGGGTATCTAATTTATCCAGAAGCGGTTGGGAAGATAGATATGTCAAATGATACAGTGGCAGTTATGAAAGATGAAGAAGAAAGCGGCCAGGCTATAGAGGATGAACTATTATCAGGAATTATGTTTCCGTTTACAATACAAGGAACGGGTGAAAGGTATATTTTGGAAGTGCATGGAAAATCTTCACCGATAAATCAAGCAATGTCCGCAATACAAGAAACACTGCCCGTTATATTGACAGGGATTTTTATATTGTCTATCTTATGTTCCCTTTTTTATTCGCATTATATAACAAATCCAATTATAGAAATAAGCAAAGTGTCAGAGCGGATGGCAGGGCTAGATTTTAGCACGAAAAGTGATTTGAAAAGGAATGACGAGGTAGGCGTTTTGTCGGAAAGCCTAAACGCCCTTTCGGGGAATCTTGAAAGGACATTGCAGGAATTAGAAAGTGAGATTAGAAAAGAGAAGGAGATTGAGCAAAAACAACGGAATTTCTTTGCATCTGCATCCCATGACCTTAAAACGCCGATTGCTATTTTGATAGGGCATTTAAATGGGATTCTGGATGGTGTTGGAGATTATAAGAACGCAAAACCATATATAGAGCGTTCGATTGCAATAGCGGAACAGATGAATCAACTGGTACAGTCCCTTTTGTTTATTGCTTATGTAGAAAATGGAACAGTTACGCCAGTGTTTGAAAAGTCAGATTTTGCAGAGCTGGTTCGGCGCAGTATTGGGGAGATGTCCTGTTTGATTGAGGATAAGGGACAGCAGATATCTGTTGATATTCCAGATAGGGCTGTCTGTTGGTTTGACAATGGCATGATGGAGCGTGTCATAAAAAACCTTATAGAAAATGCCGTTAAATATTCCCCTGTTAAGGAGAGCATAGCCATATCTATGTCACAAGACCGAAATGCAGACATAACATTTGAAATAGAAAATACAGGCGTTACCATTCCAAATGATTCACTGCCCAATCTATTTGAGCCATTTTACCGTGTTGATGCTTCACGGAGCAAAGAGAATGGCGGAAACGGATTAGGTATGTATATTATAAAGACATTATTAGAAAAACATGAAGCTTCCTATGGAATCTGTAATACGGATAAAGGCGTAAAATTCCGGTTTTGCCTTACAGCGTCGAAAATCCACAAAAAATCCATATAAATTCCAACAAGAATCCGAATAGCCTTAGTAAAATATAGCCGTTCCAATGGAGCGACTATTTTTAATGAAAGCGAGGTAGAAAAATGTTTAAAGCAAAATGGATGGGAGCGCTTGCTGTAACAGCCCTTGTAGGAGGCAGTGTGGTAAGCGTGGCTGCGGCAAATGCCAAAAGTGTAGAAACTATCGTTGATGCTGAATCAGATGGCGTAATGTCATACACGGATGACAACGGCAACATCTGGTGCAGTGAAAACAATGGGGAAACATGGGGGTCTGAATCTGATTATGAGAAAGAGAACCCTGTTTCAGCTATTGAATGGTGGACTTACGATGAGTACAAGGCATGGGCAGAGCAGGAGAAAGCTGAAATGCAGAAGATGGCTGATGAAAAGGCTGTTGTGGAAACCAGCGAAGGCACTGTTGTGTGGACACAGGAAATGACGGATGAAATCATGGGCAGTAGAAAGTGATTTCTGCCGCCCGTATGCAATGCTGTTGATAGCAATGAAGATAACGGGTATAATTATAATCACTTGGCGCAAAATTGTCGAAAATCTGTCTTTTATCGGTTACGATAAAGGAATTAACTGATAAGGAGCATTGCCTATGAAATACAAGATACTGATTATTGATGATGAAGAAATGATATTATCCATGATGGAAAAATGTTTAGGAGAAGAATTTTCCGTATATACAGCGGAAAATGCAAAAAAAGCGTTAGAACTATTAAACGTAATACCAGATATTATATTGTTGGATATCAATATGCCAGAAATGGACGGATTGGAATTGTGCCAGCTTATTAGGGGGCATATATCCTGCCCGATTATTTTTTTGACAGCACGGGTAACGGAAGGGGATGTGATAAAAGGGCTGTCTGTCGGCGGGGATGATTATATTACGAAACCTTTTCGCATGGATGAATTATTGGCAAGAATTTCGGCACACCTTCGGCGTGAAGAAAGAAAAGGCACAGCAGAAAATCTAAGGTTTGATGAAGAATTGATTATTGATTACAATAGCCGAACGGTATTTTATGGTAAGGAACAGTTAGACTTCTCAAATAAAGAATTTGAGATTATCCGTTTTCTTTCCCAAAATGCAGGCATGGTTTTTGACAGGGAAACCATCTATGAAAAACTTTGGGGATATAATGGCGAAGGCGACAGCATTGTAGTAAAAGAACATATCCGAAAGATACGGAATAAGCTGTCAGTTCATACGGATAAAAACTATATTGAAACAGTATGGGGAGTTGGTTATAAATGGGCAAAATAAAAACAAAGTCGCTTAAGACATCTATGGCAGTTACTTTTTTAATTACGATATGTGTGACTGCCCTGTTATCGTTTGTCACTATTTTTGCGGCAAACCAAGTGCAGCATGAAATATTAAAGAAACGGTATATGACGATAAATTCCCCTGATTTTCAGATAGATGAGAACACAGGCAATTATATTTTGGATATTGATAACAACAATATCACATGGCAGCCTTTAAGCAGGTGGGATACTGTCGTCTATTATGGCTCTTACGCTGCTATGGTTGGCCTGCCTGTTTTTTATATTGCTGTCGGGATTGGGGCGGCTGCGGCGGTATATTACCGAAAGAAGCTTCGGGAGCCTATCACACAGCTACAGAATGGCGTAGAAAGAATACAGGAGGATAATCTTGACTTTCACATTGAATATGACGGTGATGATGAGTTAGGGCGGTTATGCTGTTCTATGGAAAAAATGCGCAGGGAACTTCGGCAAAAACACAAAGCGTTGTGGGAATCCTTAGAGCAAAGGAAATTATTGAATGCTTCGGTATCCCATGATTTAAGAACGCCGATTACCGTTCTCAAAGGATATTTAGACTATTTAGAGAAAAATATCCCACAGGATAAGCTTACGGAAGATATGCTTTTCGATACGGTATTATCTATGCAGGGAGCGGTAAACCGTTTGGAGCTATATGTGGAGAGCGTTCGGGATATTGAGAAGATTGAAAATATTGAAATTGAAAAACGGTCTGAAAATGTGAAGCTATTATTGAATGAATTAAGAAGTAATGTGCGGCAGCTTGCGGGAAATAAAGAAATCATTCTTTCAAGCGATATTACAGTGGACAAAATTCAAATAGATAAGGGCGTGTTTTTTCGGGTTTTAGAAAATCTCCTGCAGAACGCATTAAGTTATGCAGAAACACAAGTAAGCATAAACCTTTCACACAAAAAAGATTTTCTCATTCTTACTGTAAAGGATGATGGGAAAGGTTTTTCAGCGGCAGATTTGGAAAAAGCAACCACTGTATTTTACAGTAATGATAAGGAAAAACAGCATTTTGGTATAGGCTTAAGCGTATGTAAGATACTTTGTGAAAAACATGGCGGTTTATTATATGTCGGAAATCAGAAAGAAAAGGGGGCATGTGTAACCGCCAAATTAAAAAGTTTTTAATATACTTTTCGGAAAATTGGCTTTTCTATTATAAAATCTCCTTACAACACAAGTAAGGAGGTTTTTGTATTTATGGAAATTCGAAAGGATACCTTTATACCCAGCCGGGCACACGTGCCATACGGCAAAAACAATGAAATTGTAATAAGAAATCTTTCCAAAAACTATGGAAAAAAGACAGCCCTTGAAAATGTATCCGTTACGATCCATTCTGGAATGTACGGGCTTCTTGGGCGGAATGGCGCAGGAAAAACAAGCCTAATGAGAATTTTGGCGACGCTTTCGGAAACGTCAGGCGGGGAAATCAGTATGAATGGCGTCTCAATCAAAGAAACAGGTAAAATACGGGAAATCGTAGGTTATCTCCCGCAGGATTTTTCTTTTTACAGAGGTATGAGTGTTTATGGCGCAATGGATTACCTTGGGCTGCTGTCGGAAATTCCAGATAAAATCCGAAGAGAAAGAATATTGGAATTACTTGAACGGGTAAATCTAAAAGAAGATATGCGGACGAAAGTAAAGGCTTTATCGGGAGGGATGAAAAGACGGCTGGGGATTGCACAGGCACTGTTACATAACCCGCAAATCCTTATTGTTGACGAACCGACAGCAGGGCTTGACCCAGAAGAGCGTATGCGTTTCCGAAATCTGCTAAGTGAATTTGCAGAAGGCAGGATCGTGATTCTTTCCACCCATATTTCTTCGGATGTTGAATCGTGCTGTGAAAATATAGGAGTATTGAACAATGGGAAAATGATATGGAATGGCAGCACACAAGAACTGGCGGGACAGGCAGAGGGAAAAGTTTATCTTATTTCAGCGGCAAAAAAGCAGGATAAACATATCAAGGAAAAGTATGCTGTCTTAAATATCATTTCTTCACAGTCAGGCACACAGTACAGGGTATTGTCAGATGTGGAGCCAGAAGAAAAATATATGCTTCAACCCCCTACGTTGGAAGATGGGTATATGTATCTGTTAAGCCAGACAGAGGGAGGGATAGGACGATGAAGTTATATTTTAAAGAGTGTAAAAAGATTGCAGCAAGCGTGATTTATTATTTCTTTATCGCTATTTTGGTTTTTAGCTGGTTCCAGAATTTTCGGGGAGTGACAAAAACAGAAATCAATTGGGAAAAGGGTATTCTCCCAGCAGATATAGGTTTTGAACGCTCATTACTGTCCAAACCATTCCAGGAGGATGAATACTTTGGCAGTAAGGTTTCAGAGGATGACCCAGCGGCAATCATGATGGGCGTTACAAGGGCGTTGCTGTCAGAATATGAAAGCAACCGTTACGCTACATATCCCCTTGGATACTATAAAGCGATTACACTTAGCGATGATGAGCAAAAACGTGTACTTGAAATACTTTGTGAAATAACGGGATTGACGGAAGAACAATTAAAAGATTTGCCAGAAGATTATTTTCCAGCAGTCACAGGCACAATTATTTCCTTTGACGCAATGAGTGTTGATGAAAATGGAAATTTGAATACGGTGATGGGAAATAGGGCAGACACAGAAAGCGGAGATGATAAATATAAGCATTTTGTATCACAGGTCACTTATGAACATTTCAAAGAGCTAATGCAGGAAATGGAAAATATGATAGGGGAAAACGGTTCACAGTACTCCCCCGAAATGATGATTACCTATTTTGGCATGTCTGAAATGACTTATGAGGAAGCATGTGAGGAATATAACCAGACAATCAGCAATGATAAAGTGACAGGCGGTTTTGCACGGTTATTTTGTGATTATATAGGATTGGAACTAGGCTTATACCCTATATTTTTGGTAGTGCTTATATGGATGAAAGACCGTATAGGCAATGCGTCAGAATTGATTTACGGCAAAAAAATATCTTCGGCAAGACTTGTGGTTTCAAGATATTTGGCAAGTATCACTATGGTTCTCCTGCCTGTTTTGCTATTAAGTTTTGAATCCCTTGTGCCGCTTATATCGTTTGGCGCTAAGAAAGGTATTTCAGTAGACTATTTTGCGTATATCAAATACATTTTATGGTGGCTTCTGCCAGAGGTCATGGCGGTATGCGCAATCGGAATATTTTTCACTTTGCTCACAGACTCTCCGATTGCGATTGCCATTCAATTCCTTTGGTGGATGGTTGATAAGGGAGTAACTGGACTGTCAGGGGACACGGGGGCAGCAACTTTAATGATAAGGCACAATACATTGCGTGGCTATGAAATAATACAAGATGGATTTCAAATGATTTGCACGAACAGGCTGCTTATGGCGGGAATCAGTATTCTATTTGTCGTTCTGTCCATATGGGTTCTTAAGTTTAAGCGGAAAGGAAAAATAAATGCGGCGAATATCTATCACAAGTGTTCTAGGCATATGCAGGACAAACTTTCTTTTGGCGGTAAAAAATAACTTAATTTTGGCGGCGGCTTATTTGCTGATAATTCCTTTACTAAGGGGGATTGCAAATTTAGATATGGTTCGTTCTGCGGAATGTTTGGAACAGGCTGTAATACTAACAGGAATATTTCTCATAGTTCCGCTGCCTGCCCCAGAACAGTCTAAGGCAATACAGGACGTAGTTTGCACAAAGAAAATTCCTCATTGGAAAATCTTATTGCTGCGGTTCATCATGTCAATGCTGCTGCTCATTCTGATGGTATGCCTGTTCTCTGGAATTATGGTATGGAAAAACTGTATATTTCCCTTTATGCCTTATGTGGCGGGAACAGTGATAAGCGCAATGGCATTGGGGGGCTTTGGATTTGCAGCAGCCATATTCAGCAATTCTGTTATTGTAGGTTACCTGGCGTCAATCGGATATTTTCTTTTAAATTTTTTGGGGAATGTATCAGAGGATAGTATTTTCTATTTGTTCTCAATGGGAAAAGGCAATTATTCCACAAAGATATGGCTTTTCGGCTTAAGTTTGCTGGTAATTGCAGTAGTTTTTATTTACGAAAGAAGAAAGAGATATTGATAAAAAATCATTGTGGTACTTGCCCGCCGAATAAAAAAACGAGGTTCGGTGGGCGGCTTTACCATGCCTAAATAAATAGACGTTACCCTCCAGACCAGTTTTCAGTTTGGAGGGATTTTTTTATGTCCTTTTTTCGGGCAGTAATCTATCTGCTCATGCAACGCAGATTTAACTTATACATAGCATATCGGGTATGATTTGGTAATCTTCCTCACTGTGCTGGATTCTCTTATGGACTTTGTAACTGACGGTAGTGCTTTTGAAATTGACGGCGCAGCCGGTGTACTGCCTGTTTTCAAGGATATAGCCAACGGTCGCCTGTTCCCACCCGCAAGGGTTTTTGGGGACTTTCTGCGCATGTTTCCTGCCGATGGATTCAAAATAGGCGGCGGGAGAGAGTATCTGTTCTTCTTCAAGCTGCCTTGCAATCTGCATCGGGCCTTTCCCCGCAAGGCACAGGGCAAAAATCTTCCTTACGGTCTGTGCTGCCGGTTCGTCGATTACCCATTGTTTTGGGTTATCTTCCGATTTTCTGTACCCATAGGGTACGATAGAAGCGATACGCTCACCGTGTTCCGCTTTGGACTGCCACACCGCACGGATTTTCTTAGAGGTCTGCGCAGCATACCATTCGTTGAAAATATTGTGGAAGGGCATCATCTCCACGCCGTCGCCGGTCAAAGTGTCCACACGCTCCTGTATGGCGATAAAGCGGATGCCGAGGGAAGGGTACACCACCTGCGTAAGCCTGCCCATTTCCACCTGCTCACGCCCGAAGCGGGAAAGGTCTTTTACGATAATCGTGCCGATTTCACCGTTTTCCGCCATACGTTCCATACGCATAAAATTTGGTCTTTGGAAGGTCGTCCCCGACACGCCGTCGTCCACAAAGAACATGGTGTTGTTGTATCCCTCTTTGCGGGCGTAATCCTGTAAAATCTGCTTTTGGTTCGTTATGGAATTGGATTCCTCGTCTTTATTATCATCGTCAACCGACAGCCTACAATACAAAGCTGTGATTTTTTCTTCGGTCTGCCCGTTTAATTTTAGAGTTGTCATAAAAATAATCTCCTTTCCGACAACTGGGCATAGCAAAGGCAGGGTTATCTTACTATACCCAGTTATCTTTTTCCAATGTGCAATATTAAACCAGCTTTTCGGACAGTATCAGTTCTTTAAACTGCTTCAATACGCTTTGTTTTCCTTTTTTGCTGAAATGGGTATTGACCTCGTAGGTTGTGTTGCCAATTTTAAGGGAAAACTCGTTTTCACAGCTGAAGACAAAGTTAAATCCGTTCTCCTGCCCTGTGCTTTCATTGCATCCATTTTCATTTTGTAGGAAAAGGGTTTTTCGCTTGGGAGCAGCCTTTCACGGTGCAGGTTGCTGTCTACAACGGCAATCATCGCTTCGTTTCGGTCAAGGGGATAAATTAAGGCTGGAACTTCGGAAAGCCCTGCTTTTATGGCGGCGTGTAAACGCCTGTGTCCGCTTATCACTTCATATTCATCTGTGCTTTCAATGGCACGAACAATTAACGGAGAAATAATTCCCTGCGCCTTTATGCTCTCTGTAAGATTGTTCATATCTTCATTGTCCAGCACCTTAAAGGGATGTCCATCAAAAGTACAGAGTTTATCCTCTTGGATATTCGCCGCTTTTTTCTTTGGCTGGTTCTTGGTTTTAATTTCTGTATTTGTCATCGTGCATACCTTCTTTCTCTTGTTTTATTCAGGACGGCGGTTTCCGCCTGCCGTTCGGCTTCAATTACCTCTTTCAGCTTCGGTATTTTTTCAAGGACAGTCTTTGCAAGGGATAATTCTTCCCGCAGAGGTTTTATCTTGGCGGAGATTTCCCTTGCCTGTGCATTTAATTCCTCACTTTTCTGATGGCGGTTGCGGTTGTAAATTGCCTGCCGTTTTTTTCTAAATCGGAAATCTGTCCATGCTTTTCGCTGATAAAAGAAACAAGCTCCTGTGGGGAATCAATGTTGTTCTCACATAAGAGCCATATTGAATCCTCTCATGCAGTTTCACAAATGGTAACATCAAATAAACACCATTTCCTACCTGTTTTTTCCCCTCGGCTTCAAACAGATTCGGTGAAGCGTTAAAACCCGAACACGCTATAACGGCTTTTACTTCGGGGTGGTATGTAAGCACACTGCAAACACTGTAGCCGCCCCAGCTATGCCCGAATAAAACGATTGGCAGACTTGGGAATTTCCCACTTTCCTCCACAAATGTAATTGCATAGTCAAGGTCAATTACTCCCTGTGGAAGCCCTCCGACTCCCTCACCCTCGCTTTCATCATTTCCCGTAGCGTCATAGGAGAAAACATAATATCCATGACAGGCAAAATAATTCACGCAATCCATATAAGAATTATGTCCACCTCCACCAAAGCCATGTGCCATTACAACGATACCACGCTGGTTTTCTCCCGAACTATACATATATCCTGCCAGTTTCTGCCCCCCGTTGGAACTAAACTCATATTTCGTGCGGTGCAATCCGTCAAAGTCATCAACGTAGAGCATAAGCGGCTCATAGCTCTCAAATCGCTGGTTAAAATTTGTCTTATTTCCGCAGACCGGGCAGCGTATCCATTTATAATCCGTCATAAAATCCCCAGTACTATTTCTCTATTCGCCTGTTGAATTATTGGAAATGCGCTTGTGAGGGCTAATGCAGAAGCGGCATACTGTTCTATTTTTTTGCATATCTATCATAGCGGCATTGTTCAATAACCGCATTTCCCAATAATGTAATTGCTTGTTTAGGACAGGAAGAAATGCAACGATAGCACATGGTACAACGATTTCCTGCGGTAGTTCTGCCATTTTGTAGTCCGAGATTTTCCATAGGGCATAGACGAACGCATAGACCACACCCAGTACAATTATGGTTGATTTTTAGCTTGTCTGAATAATCTTTCGTTTTTCTATAACACCAAAAGCGTTGGCAGATAAAGCCTGCAACCCTATTATAGAAATATAATCCATCCTTTGGATATTTGCTGCATTTTATTTTCTCCGCCCATTTTTCAATTTTTTTGTCTGCTACTTTTATTATCTCTTGATTTTTTTCAATAGACTTTTTCAATAGCTTCACATCACAAACGGAGTCGGGCATATGGATATGTAAGCCGCCAACAACTTTTGCACCGTATTTTTTTAATAATCGAGAGGAACAGCCGGCACCATCACCGCTGAACAATCCCATTGTCGCAACGCAAAGCACTTTTTTCTCTTTCCAAAGGACTGAATGCTGCTTGATAAAATCTCTTACCATAATAGGAGCATTTGAAAATTGAACAGGGTATGCCAAAATAATAAAATCGTGCTTTGACAATTCATTCACAGCATCCTCTCTTTCAATAGGAATTGCCTGTGCAGTTTCGTCTAATAAGTGTATCAATTTTTCAATGCAGTGTTTTGTGTTTCCCGTTCCACTTAAATATATACCCAACATAATGAAATCTCCCGTCTGGCTCTTTGATGATGTGTTTGTTTCCCCTATAAACTGGAATTTTATCACTTTAATTTTTCCCATTCTTCACGCTTTATGGCATATGCATATGATATCCCATTCTTTTCATCGGGATATTCTTTCACTTTCCTCATACCGATTGCAATGGCAGTAGAATATGAACCAATATTTGTATATTTCATGTATGAATATAGACAATCGTATTCTGTATTCATAAACGCCCAATCCCTAACCGCGCTTGCAGCCTCACTTCCCAAACCTTTCCTCCAATGATTTTTATGAATGTGATACCCTATTTCAGGCAGGGCTTCCCCATCAATATTCTGTATTGTTAGCCCGCAATCGCCGATAAATTCACCCGTTTCTCTTAAAACAACAGCCCACAGACCAAATCCATATACCTTGTAATTTTGGAGATTCCACTGAATCCAATCCTTTGTACGGTTCTCATCAAAAGGTTTGGGATAGTGTCGCATGGTTTCTGGGTCTGAAACAATTTCAAATAATGCTGGAAAATCCTCATGAGTAAATTCTCTTAACAGTAGTCTTTCCGTTTCAATTACCATTATTGTTTCTCCTTAAATTCTGATTTCTCAGTTTGATTTTTTTCCTAATTATACACAAAAACATAGGATTTTTCAATTCACAAACTGTCGTTGCTTAAGTTTGAATGGCATTGTCGTTTATTGCGGAAACGCTATCATTCACCTATGAATAAATTATCTCATTTTCTACAATTTCTCTTACACACGCCAAAATGTTATTCATCTTTGAATCCATAAGAATTGATTTTTTGATTTCAACGGTTCTGTCACGCCTTGCCTATCGGAATATTCCGCTACCAGCCGAAAAAACATATCTACTGCCAGTGCGTCTACACTTGCAAGATATTCATTCATCCTGTCGCTGGTAAAGAGGTTCATATATAAAACCTTATGGTTTTGTTTCAAATACTTTGCATGTCTCTGTCCCCATACGCCGATATGCTTTTCTTTTTCGGCAGGTAAGGCGAGCGCAGGCAAATAATAATCGTCAACCCTTGTATATGTCTCACCCATCTGCTCAACCCATGGTTTGCATTGTGGTTATACTTTTTTACCACTACAGGCCTCAGCCTTTGTTCTGCCATATGCCTCTGGACACGCTTTACGCTGCAGGGTGCCCCATTGCCATTGTCCAGAAGCCGGGACAGACGGAAAGCATTTCTGAAAGACCGAAAACAGGCGAAAAAGCCGCCAATGCGCCGATACCGTATCCGGTAGAAAACACAAGGCGTGATCATACAATGGGGAATGGAGGGCTGAGAGTTGCTGCGGCAATGGCTGACAAGCCTGTGCAGCGGGTATCGTTAAAAGAGAAGCTGGCGGCATACAAGGCACAAGCATCCAGGACAGACAGGGCTGATGCTGAAAAAGCGAAAAGGAAGGAGGAAACGCTGTAACAGTCATAAAGTCAATGAAATTTTGGAAGATGTTCCGTTGCTTTCAAAAAAGTTCCGATTGATATAGCCGGGATTTCGGGGTATAATGGCATGGAGGTCATATACCTTTTGGGAATGGTTTTTGCGTTTCCTACCATACAAAAAGGAGGTTTATGGCTGATGGATACGGAAATAAAACATGCGGTCAGCGCAACAGACCAGGACGCACAGTATGATGATAAGGCAAAACGTCTGTTGGGAAATAAGATCATTCTGGCGCATATTCTGGTAAAGACGGTTGATGAGTTCCAGGGAATGAACCCGAAAGATGTGGTATCCTATATTGAGGGGGAGCCATTTATCAGCGTGGTTCCGGTGGAGCCTGGTCTGACCAATGTGGAAAAAGAAGAAAACGGACAGCGCATTGTCGGGATGAATACGGAGAATGCGGAGATTAACGAGGGGCTTGTAAGGTTTGACATTATCTTTTATGTGCGTATGAAAGATGGTATCTCACAGGTTATCATAAACATCGAGGCACAGAAAGATGAACCGTTAGGCTACCATATCTTAAACAGGGCAGTCTTTTATGTGAGCCGCCTTGTTTCATCGCAGAAGGAACGGGATTTTGTCAAGACAAATTATAACGACATCAGGCGTGTCTTTTTCATTTGGGTATGTATGGGCATGGATGAAAGCAGCATGGCTTATGTGCATCTTGCGAAAGACGATTTGCTTGGTTCCTATCCGTGGAAGGGCGGGCTTGACCTGTTAAATATTGTCCTGATTGGTATATCAAATGAGCTTCCGGAGCATGATGAGAAGTATGAGCTGCACCGTCTGCTGAGTACGTTGCTTTCAATGGAGCTGACCGTTGATGAAAAATTAGGAATCATTGAAAAAGAGTATAGTATTGTAGTAGATGATAAAATAAGAGAGGACGTGAGCGCCATGTGTAATTTGTCACAGGGAATCAAGGATAATACTTTAGCAGAAGTGATTATGACTATGCATGAGAAAGGATATGATTCTGCTCAGATTGCAGAGATTGTAAAAAAGACGATTGAAGAAGTAGAGGCGGTCATCAAAAAACGGGAGCCTGTGCTGGCATAATCACAGCAACTTAATAACACAAGCAGTAAAGCAGTGAATTGTTTTTATTAGAGAAAACAATTTGCTGCTTTTTCTCTTTTCGGGAAGAAAGACAGTCATAACAGATTGTTTTTTTTTCATGTGAAGAAAGGAAAATCAAATATGGCAGATGCAAAAACAGAAAAGCAGAAAGTAAAAGAGAGCACTGACAAGCTGGAGGAAGGCTTAAAAGAGCTTTTCGAGAGCGAGAAATACAAAAGCTATCTCTCCACTATGTCAAAATTTCATAATTACAGTTTCAACAACACTCTTCTGATAGCCTTACAGCGCCCTGGCGCAACCTTAGTGGCTAGCTACCAGGCATGGCAGAAGAATTTCAACCGCCATGTAAACAAGGGGGAGAGGGGAATCTGTATCCTTGCCCCTTGAGATGGTCAAGTTTTTTTGTAACACTCACAAGGAAAAGTTTTGACATAATCCATAGTTGCACTATTTAGTTCTTCGTCTGTTGAAAAACGGTGTTTGCTGATGAATTCCGCTTTGAAGGTCCCATAAAAGCTTTCCATTGGGGAGTTGTCATAGGGGCATCCAGCTTTACTCATGCTCTGCTCAATCCCTTCTTCTTTACAGTAATCTGTAAATGCCCGCGAGGTATACTGTGAGCCCTGGTCACTGTGCAGCATCAGGTTTTTTGGATGGTAATTTCTTTCCAGAGCTGCTTTCAGCGTCTGCACAGCCAGCTCTGCATCGATATGGCTGCTGTTGAGGGCCGCCACCACAGATCTGTCAAACAGGCCAATAATGCTGCAGTTATATCGCTTCCTTCCATCTTCCATAAAAATATAGGTAAAATCTGTACACCATTTTTCATTTGGCTTTTCCGCATGGAATTCCCTGTTTAGATGATTTTCAAACTTTTTATAGCAGTCCCCCTTTTTGTATGCAGGCTTTTTTGGCGTCACTGTGGATCGGATCCCCAATTCCTGCATATATTTTAATACAGTTGTATTGCTCAAACGGATTTTCGCCCGCAGCAGATAAACCCTCATCATCCGATATCCTGGATTTCCAGAGTATTCATGGTATATTTGTAGAATCTTATTTTTAAATTTCCCTTTCTGCTCCCTGTAGCCTGCTTTCCTGTTCTTTTTATAACTGTAATAGGCATCTGGCGCAGAAGCCAGCGGACGCCGTACGTCTGCTTATGTCCGTCAATAAACTGGTATTGTTCTAATCGATTTCTTTTGCGAAGAATGCGGCGGCTTTTTTTAAGAATGCAATTTCCTTTTTCTTTTCCTCCAGCCCTCTGCGCAGTTTACGGTTTTCCCCATAAAGATTCTTTGTGTCATTTAAGTCTGGGTTTGTTTCGCATTCTTCGCGGAATGCCCGCACGGTTCGGGAGGGAGCGTCCACGAGGCGCTTACCTCATGACAGCTTCAACACGTCCAAAACCAGAGGGCGGGAGCTTTCGCATGGGCTGAACTATCAGAAATTGGGAAAGCAGCTTATGACGGAAGATAAAATCGCGGTCATGGACGGGGGAGAAATGTATCTTGCAGCTACGCGGGGTGCGCCCGTTCTTTTCGGACAAATACTACTACGGAATCCCTCTCATACCTTTCTAGCAATAAAAGCAAGAAGTTGTTGACAAATGTATATCCAAGTGCTAATATGAAATAAATTTCATGTGAAGTTTATATCATACAAAGGAGGTAAAATTTGAAAAAAGAAGTTCCTACACGACTATCGAATCATGTAAGAGAATACCGAATGGAGAAACAGCTTACCCAACAGCAACTTGCTGATTTAGTAAAAGTTTCTTCAAGAACTATCATTTCACTGGAAAAAGGGCAATATAATCCGTCTGTTTTGCTGGCACATGAGTTAGCTAAAATATTTGGATTGAAGATTGAAGAATTATTTAATTTTGAGGAGGATTGACATGAGAAAGAGTAAGAAAATTTTTGCGTGTTTATTTATTGGTATTGGTATTTTGCTCTTACCTTTTAGTCTTATAAAGGGATTTCCTGCTGCTTTTATTGTCTCTGCTGGCTGCGCACTAGTAGCTTATGGCATTGTAGATTTTCTATTTGAACATTTTATCCATAAGATTGGACGCGCTAAAATTATGGATGAGGACGAAAGAAACGTGCTTATTAACGGCAAAGCATACACCCTTGTATCTGAATTTGCAAATATTGGTTTTATTGTCCTTGCTTTGTATTCCGCTATCTGCAAGGCAGATATGGTAGGTTGCATGATTGCTGTAGGTATCTTTTTATTAAGCCATATAGTTTATGCAGTGTGTTTTAAATATTTTGACAACCATTAACAGAATAAAGGCAGTTGTCAAAATAAATAGTTTTATGAGTTTGCCAGAGAAAATTTTAGGGAGCGGAATAGTTCAAACAGTCACCGAACCTTGAATTATAAATGCAACTGCAAACCACGCAATGCCCTATGTGGGAGAAAGGGGGAATTATCTATGCCTTGCACAGAAGCATACAGAGAACACATCATGTATACGTTCAATGGTTATTGCAAGACTGTCATACGCTTTGCGGCTATCAACGCATGGCGTGACAGGGGCAGACGGCGGCAAAAGGAAATATCCCTTGAATACCTCACAGAAGAAAAATTTTACCCTTTAGGCATAACAGACGAATATTTTGAAGCACCCTATGAAGGATACCCCATTACGATATGCGGTCAGACAGTATCCTCACCAACGGGGAGCCTGCCGCCGCCCTGTTATCTCTGCTAGAGAAGAACCGGGAAATCATTTTCCTTTACTTTTTCGGACATTACACACAGCGGGAAATCGGGGAGATGTACGGATGCTGCCAGAGTACGGCCAGGTATCAAATCCACAGGACTTTACAGCTCCTGCACAAAGAAATGGAGGTGCTTTCACATGGGGAATCCGAATCTTTTACCCTATGAAACGATTGTCCGGGCGACCAGCGGAGAGCCGGAAGCCGTGGACGGGGTTTTACGGCATTACAGCAAGCGAATCCGAATTGCCGCCATTGAAAACGGGCATATCGGCAGGGATACGGAGGACAGTATAAAATCCCGGCTTGTTGCCGCATTGTTCAAGTTCCGTTTTGATGAACAGCCATATACCAAAACAGAATAACCGCCGCTACATAAAACGGCACACCGAGACAGGAAAGCAACATGAAGTGGAGGCATCTCATTCAGGCAAATATTTTCCAGATTATTTTTGGAGGTAAAAGTTGACAGTATTCTTTAAAACGCTTATAATTAAACTTTGAGTTCAATTATAAGGAGGCAGACAATGGCACGGAGAAAAAAAGAGCCGAAAAGTGTACACCGGGAAAAAATTGCTTCCGCTGCGTCAGTATTGTTCATGGAGAGAGGCATAGCGGCAACCTCTATGGACGATATAGCCAAAGCAGCCGGATACAGCAAAGCGACTTTATATGTGTATTTTGAGAACAAAGAGGAAATTGTTGGTATCTTAGTGCTGGACAGCATGAAAAAACTTTATCATTACATCGCTTCTGCACTGGAGCAGCAGCAAACCACAAAAGAACAATACAATTTCATGTGTCGTGGATTGGTTCAGTATCAGGAAGAATTTCCGTTCTACTTCAAAATGGTATTGGATAAAATCAATATTGATTTTGAGCGCCACGATTATCTTCCCGAAGAAAAAGATACTTATCAAATAGGGGAAGAAATAAACGAAAAGATAAAGGAATTTTTAATATCCGGCATAGATAAAGGCGATTTACGCAGCGATCTGAAAATCATGCCTACTATTTTTGTTTTCTGGGGTATGTTGTCCGGGCTTATTCAGCTTGCAGAAAATAAAGAAGAATATATTAAAAAAGCAATGGGATTATCGAAAGCCCAGTTTTTAGAACATGGTTTTTATATGTTGTATTGTTCTATTACAAATAGTGGAGAGTGATGAAGTGAGAATATCGAAAAAGAAAACAGTATTATTTGTTATCATGTTCCTTTTGTTTGTCGGTTTCGTTTTGGGAATCACCTACCTTAAAAGTGTTGCGGACTATAGACAGGCAGTAAGGGAAACCACCTTTGAAGATATAAATATTTCTGATATTCCTGACGGAGTTTATGTTGGTGAATATGACGTGGATTTTATATATGCCAAAGTGGAAGCTACCGTGCAAAATGGAGAAATCACAAATATTAACATTTTGGAGCATAGGCATGAACGTGGAAAGACCGCAGAAGTTATCACTGACAGTATAGTTGATGAACAGAAAATAGGTGTAGACGCAATATCAGGCGCAACAAATTCAAGCACTGTCATAAAAAAGGCGGTTGAGAACGCTCTGAAAAGCAGGAAATTGACCACTTTTTGACTTATTTGCAGTATCATATTCTGGGAGAGGAGGTTACTATGGCATACAAAATACTCATTGTTGATGATGAAAAAATGCTGACAGAGTTATTGTCAAGTCACTTGCAGAAGTGTGGATATGAGGCTTTTGTAGCGGAAAATGCACAGCAGACAATATCCATGCTGAATGTCTATCCGGATTTGATTCTGCTTGACATCAATATGCCGGAAATAGACGGACTGGAGCTATGTAAAATGATCCGCCAGAATGTTGTCTGCCCAATTTTGTTTTTGACAGCCAGGATTACGGAACAGGACAAAATAAACGGCTTGCAGGCTGGCGGTGATGATTACATAACCAAGCCGTTCAGCCTGAAAGAGTTGACTGCAAGAGTAGCGGCTCACCTGCGAAGGGATGAACGAAGCAAGTGTACGCCTAAAATCGTTTCTTCTCAGGGCTTGATCGTAAATCTTGCGGAACGTACTTGTTTTTATGGGGAAAAGCCGCTGAACCTGTCAAACCGTGAGTTTGACATTGTGGAGTTTCTGATGCGTAACGCCAATCAGATATTCGACAGGGAACGGATCTATGAAGCCGTGTGGGGGCTGAATGCCGAAGGAGATAGTGGAGTCATAAAAGAGCATATCCGAAAGATCAGGAATAAACTGAAGGAAGCTACGGGCAGGGAATACATCGAAACGGTTTGGGGGATGGGTTACAGATGGAAAAAATGAGGAAACCTGGATCAATGAAAAGAGCTTTTATCTGTGCGGTAGCTACTACAATGTTTCTTGTTTTTGCGGCATCTGTCCTGACGATTTATGGATGCTACCGTATACAGAAAGTGATACTTCCAGATTCTCAGGAAGTCTGGCTGAATACCCGGACGGTTACAGCGGATGGGAGGGTATTAGAGGGAAGGCAGAGGGTTATCCTTGACGAACCTGCCCAGGTGGGTATGATCGTTCCTGCCGGAGTGGATGTAGCTCTGGAGAATACGGAATTCGTAATAGAGAAAATCGAGTCTGGCTTCGTGGCGCTTCGCCCAAAGCAAAAGTTTGCATACAGAATGGCAGGCATTTCTATGGTGCTGTTTCCTTTTGTCTATTCCATTGCAGGTATCATGCTGTGCGCATGGTGGTTTTACAGGAAAGAACTGTCACCACCCATTCAGGTTCTTGCCGATGCGACAAAACATATCCGGGAGCAAGACCTTGATTTTATGGTTGATTATAGCAGGAATGATGAATTAGGAAGGCTCTGTACCGCTTTTGAAGAAATGCGGCAGGCGCTCTATGATAACAACCGTCAGCTATGGAACATGATTGAGCAGCGCAGAATCCTGCAGGCATCAGTGGCACATGACCTTAGAAATCCCATTGCGATTGTTGAGGGATATGTGGAATATATACAGCAATGCCTAGCAGATGGAAATCTGAATGACGAAGAATTGCGGCATACACTGTCTAACCTTGCGGTAACGGCAAAACGGCTTGAACATTATACAGATTATATCCGTGACCTGAATGCGATTGAAGAAACGGAAACAAAGTATTCCGTAGTTCAATTACCAGACTTTTTAAGAAAAGCTACGGAAAGTCTTTCGTTTCTTGCAGAACAGCATAGCCTGGAGATTGCATACCATTCCACCATATCCGAATGTCAGGTGAAATTAGACGAGCAGATCTTTTACCGTATTGTCGAGAATATCTTTTCTAATGCCATTCGATATGCCAAAAGCAAGGTGAATTTTGGGTACTCCCTTACCGATGATATGCTTATGATAACCATATCAGACGATGGCAAAGGTTTTTCAAGGGCAATGCTCCATAAAAAGAACACCTTTCTTTATTCTGAGGATAAAACGGGAGAGCATATGGGCCTGGGATTGGCTACAAGCCGTGTCCTTAGCCAGAAACACGGCGGAAGTTTAGAACTTTTAAACATTGCTCCCAGTGGAGCTTGTGTAACAATTAAACTTGCAGTCCACAAAATGGAGTGATATTTTTATTTATTGAGAAGCTTTGCGAGGGAGAGTATAAACAAGGAAATTATTTATGCATAACAAGATGGCGGCAGGATTATTCTGTCGCTTTTCTGGTTTCTAAATTAGGGCAATTTCTATTAAGATAATTTTAAAAAGTTATGTTATATTAAATAGGGAAAGGAGTGTCATATATGAACAATAATACAGTTGTAGAAAAAATAGTAGACTATATAGAAACGCACATTAACGAGGATTTGTCGCTTGATAAAATAGCAAATGCATTAAATTATTCAAAATTCTATATAGCCAGAATTTTTACTGAAGAAACAAAATGTACGGTTTATAAATACATACAGGGGCGTAGGCTGACTTTGGCTGCTCAAAAACTTATAGAAACAGAGCAGCCCATTGTTGAAATTGCTTATGAAGCACATTATGATTCACAGCAAGCATTCACATTAGCTTTTAAACAGTTATATGAATGCACGCCTAATATTTATCGAAAAAATGGTGTGTTCTATCCTAAACAATCGAAGATATGCATGATGGGTTCGTTTAATGGATACTCATTTATGTTTTATTTAGCAGGAGGTAAATTGGCAGCATGAGTACAATTCCGTATGTTATTGAACAGACAAGCCGAGGAGAACGAAGTTATGATATTTTTTCAAGACTATTGTCCGATAGAATTGTTTTTTTAGGAGAAGAAGTAAGTAATGTTTCAGCAAGTTTGATTATTGCACAAATGCTATTTTTAGAAGCCCAAGACCCAGGAAAAGACATTCAATTATATATAAATAGTCCAGGCGGCTCTGTTTCGGCGGGTTTTGCTATTTATGACACAATGCAATATGTCAAATGTGATGTATCAACAATATGTATAGGTCTTGCCGCAAGTTTTGGAGCCTTTTTATTGGCAGGAGGTACAAAGGGAAAACGTCTTGCTTTGCCTAATGCAGAAATTATGATACATCAACCTGCCATTCATGGAAATGGAATTCAGGGACAGGCAACCGATATAAAAATTACATCTGACCATATACAAAAAAGTAAAAAACGATTAAATACCATTTTATCAGAAAATACAGGAAAAAGTATTGGTGAAGTTGCTATTGCAACCGAACGTGATAATTATATGACAGCAAAAGAAGCAATGGATTTTGGCCTGATTGATAAAATATTAAAGAAGCATTGATTTTGCTCGTATCGCCGCTTGAAAAGAAGCGCTCAATTTTCATTTGCAGGGGAGAACAAATACCTCATCAAAGAGCCAGACATACAGATGCAGAGCCAACAGACTTGTGAGAAATTACGGTTTGTTGGCTCTCTTTATGTAAAGAACTAAGCTGTTTCTCCGCAAATTTTTTCTATTCCTTGACCACATTTTGACTTTTGGTTTTTATAATGGCATTTAGATAATAGAATCCTGTTTTGGATTCTATTATAGAAGTCGAAACTAAAACAAGGAGGATAGACGATGCGGAAGCGATTCTTATCATTAGCTATGATTTTTGTTTTGCCCTTTGCTGTGGCGGCCTGCGGAAATTATACTTTATCGGACAGCGAAAGCTGTCCGACCGCCCGTAAGGGCATGAATTCAGGGGCACCCGAAGGGTATAGC
The DNA here is from genome assembly GCA_910575035.1 of Lachnospiraceae bacterium. Lineage (GTDB taxonomy): Bacteria > Bacillota > Clostridia > Lachnospirales > Lachnospiraceae > Petralouisia. Next base: position 260,601 of record CAJTDL010000002.1, on the reverse strand, counting down.
ATTGCGGACGAGAATGCCCCGCCGCAAAATGTAGAAGAGGACCCATTCGCCGGGGCACAGGAGGACGTAGATTTAGGGTTTCTCAGCCATGGGGAAGCCAGTCCCGCCAGAGCGGATGACCAGAGTGTTTTGCCTTATGAGTATAATGGCGGAGAATTTGTCCTGGACTATCAGTTTTCATCAGAGGGGAAATTGGACAGCATTGGCTTCCTGCTTTTTTTGGATGGAAAGCCGCAAGCCTACAAGGTGAACGACACGGGGGCGGAATATGAGTATCTCCACTGCTTCCGGACATCAGAAAAGCACGAAGAGAAATTTTCCTTTGTGTTCACACCGGACACAGGGAAAAAGGGCGATACCCTGAATATGACGGTCGTGAGCGTCACCAGGCCCGATTTCCAGCCTGATATGAAAGAAACTTCAAGCTATGGCTGGTATCATCAAAGTTTTGAAAGGGTGCTGAAACTGCATTTTAATGAGGATGCTCCAGAAAGTGACAGCATTTATGGAGAAAGTATAACTGCTTTTCGTGATGTAAACATTTCAGAGGAAAAAGTCACTTCCTCTTTTATTGAGAATGAGCTTGTGAAAGCAGGATGGAATGGCGTTACGATGGATACCCTGGATAACAGTGTCTATTGGACGCTTGTCTATGACGGCGAGGTGGTGTATGACAATATCAACCTTACCGGGAAAGATACGCTTACCGTGCGCTGCACCCTTTGTGGAACGCCAGGCGCAAGATATGGCATATCATTTTTCTTAAACCATAAGCCTATATCTTTTGAGGGAGCGGTTTCCAGTGATGTCACATTAAGCAAAGGAAATGTGTGGATCATTGAAGCAACCATAGATACCGCTAAGCTAGATGGCTTCAATACTTTTTATGCGACAGCCGTCGCAGCGGAGGGAAATTCAGTTACAAGTAAAACAGGTTCAATTTTATTATACAAGGAGAATTAAAAATGAAAACAAAATGGATGTGTATGATACTTATGCTTGCTTTGGCGCTTCATCTGTCGGCCTGTGGGGATAGACAGGAGATTGGGAACAGCTCTGAAAATGGAGCCATAAACATGGAACCGCAATCTGTAGAAGATGATTCATCGGAAAATACAGGAAATGAAAGCAGCGAAATGAACGTGATTGATCAGCAGGATAACGGCACGGATAAAAATATTACGGCGGTCAGTAGGTTCAAGGATTCCGCTTTTTCAGGAAAGGTCAGCGGCTGCTATTATGCCGATGGAAGCCAGATTATCGTTGCAGCGGATCAGCTTTATCTTTACGATATGGGGACAGGCGAAACAATCGCAAGTGCGGATATTTCCATGGGAGATTTATGTGTACAGACTTTTACAGACGGCTACTTTGTTGTGGGTCAGGGAAAGGCTGGCGGCGACAGTAACGGTTCATTTGCTACATCAGAAAGCGGCGGTATCAATGGATACATACTGAATAAGGACTTTGCTATTCAGGATATCATTTCTTTTAGCGGATTATTAAGTGACGATTTTACCTCGCAGATCACAGGAATCGCTATTTCACAGGACGGAAAACAAGTTGCTTTCGGCGGACTTCAGGGGCTTTACCTTTATGATATTTCTTCCCGGAAGGTTCGTACCATTCTGAACTATTCCGAAGAAGGCACAGCAGGTAATATGCAGATTGTAACTATGGACAGCCTTACCTTTACGGGGAACAACACTTTATTCTATTTAGGCATGGCTACAGATACCTCCATTGGCGGGGATGGGGTCAGTGTTTATGGTACAGTATCCACAGACAGCGCAAATCTCACGATTACCAAAAAGGGGGATTACAAGGTAGATACGGAAGAAGTGCAAAAGGGCGGAAACCTGCTTATTATGCCCCAGAGCTTTGACAAAAATAATGGCACCCTGCTGATGCTTGATACCATATCCAATACAGAAAAAACGATGTCGTTCTCAAGCCGCAGTGAGGGAAAAGACGGTGTTTATTGCTCCGGGCAGGGAAAATATGTGGCTACTGCTATTTTGGAGGAAAGCAGTGTTACAATCAACATTTATGATACGGCATCGGGAAAAAGTATCCATACGGAAACCGTTCAGGACAGCAACAGTACCTATTTCCTGCGTGTTCCACAGATTTTGATTTTGGATGAATCCGGCACCTGTATCGTTGTGCTTGGACGGGGTATTGACGAGGTAAGCACCTTGATAACAACCTTTAGCTTTGTGGGGTGATTCTTGATGAAAATATCATTACGAAATGTTTCAAAGCAGTATAAGGGCAAGTATGCCCTGAAGGATTTTACCACGGAACTTACGGAGGGCGTCTATGGGCTTTTGGGCGCTAACGGTGCGGGAAAGACGACACTGATCAATATATTTGTGGGTATTTTGGGAAGCGATGGCGGAACGGTTTTGATTGACGGGCAGGATGCAGGAACTTTGGGTAAGGACTTCTTGTCAAAAATCGGATATATGCCGCAATATCCTATCTTCTACCGGGATTTTACAGTGATGGATTTTCTGCTGTATATGTGTGCGCTGAAAGGAATCCCTGACGAACAGGGAAAAAAACGGGCTTTGGAACTTCTGGACATTGTCAATCTTTCAAATGCGAAAGATAAAAAGATTGGCGCTCTTTCCGGTGGTATGCGGCAGAGGGTCGGCATTGTCCAGGCGATGCTGGGCGATCCTGAAATTCTTATTTTGGATGAGCCGACAGCAGGGCTTGATCCCAGTGAACGTATCCGCTTTCGCAACCTGATCTCAAAATTCGCACAGGGGCGGACAATTTTGCTGGCCACTCATATCGTTTCCGATGTGGAGTGTATCGCAAAGGAGATTATGATCTTAAAGGAAGGCTCCTTAATAACCCAGGGAACTACCGACACATTAGAACAGAATATCTATGGGAAAGTGTGGGAGGTGACAGTAAACGGGGAAGACGCTGCCAGACTTGGCAGCCAATATTATGTCAGCAATATGAAACAGCAGGGGGAACGCTTTTTAGTAAGAATCGTAAGCGATATGCTGCCTGCTTCAGATGCAGTAAAGGTTTCCCCTAACCTGGAAGATGTATTTCTGTATTACTTCCGTGGGCAATGAGTTAAGGGAGAGATAATATGACACGCTTAATCAAATATGAATTTTACAAATTATTCTGCAAGCGGTCGATACTTGTTGTACTCATATTGTTCAGTGTAATGAACCTGTTCAAAATAAACAGCGAATTCCACTCGTATTCCTACCTGGCGGACGGAAATGACAGCCGTAGTTGGAACAGCGTGTATTGGCAGCTTTATGAGGATTACAGAGGGGAGATCACTGCTGAAAAAATCAATCATCTTCTTTCCATATATCAGCCGTTGGCAGACGCTACGGCTGATATGACAGCAAGCACAGCCAAAGACAATCCGGATATGATGACGGGGAATATATACAGTGACCGGAATATCCTGGAAAAATACTATGTGGAGCCTATGGAATATTTCTATCATTATCGGACTTATGCGCTTCAAGTGGCAGAGAGGGCAAAGGAAAATGCCGCTGTTTACAAAGAACGGGGGCAGACTTATGAAGCACGTAAAAACAGTGTGATCTATCACCTTTATTCCGGGCGGAGCATAAAAGCCTTTGCCTATGAGGAAATGTATAACTATTATCTGAACTATGATTTTTCGGGCATATTGGTTTTGTTTCTTTGTCTGTACGGGGTTGTCAGTACCTTTGTCTGCGAAAAGGAAACACAGATGGATATGCTGCTGCTGACAAATCCGGGCGGCGGTAAAAAGACCACATTTGCTAAAATTACTGCGGCTTCTTTGTTTGTGATCAGTGTGGCCATATGGTTTTCTGTTGTGGATTATATTGGCTTTGTGTATTTCTTCGGAACGGCGGAAGGAGGAAATCTTCCGCTGTATGCTGTCAGCAATTTCAGCATGGCTGCGGTAAACTGTAATTTGTGGCAATATGCGATTCTGTCCGCAGTGATAAAGGCAGTCGGCGTATGGACGATGAGCATGGTGTTTCTATTGATTTCCTTGTTTGGGCGTAATGCTCTTGTTCCGTTTGTCGCTGATTTTGGAGCAGCCCTGTGTTTCATTATTACAGGTGCGTCGCAGAGCTGTTTCAGCAATGCCTGGCTCAAGATTATAAACCCATATTCGCTGCTTGCTAACCGCATACTATTTGGAAAGACCGAGTTTATTGGTTTTGCAGGATATCCGGTACAAAGTTTCCAGGCAGCAATTATTTTTGCCATAATCGTAGGGGTGATTTCCATAACGGCAATGATGATGCTTTCTAAAAGGAACTCTTATTGCCGGGAAAGGAGGATAAAATGTCTGGATTTATGTACGAAGTAAAAAAGATTATGCTCTGTCAAAGGGGGCTGTTCTATATTGCCCTTGTCCTGCTCTTTGGCACGGTCTGGCTTGCCTTGTCCGACAACCCTGTAGACATAGCAATGGAGCAGTATAAAAGTGAATATGAATGGTATCTGGAAAAGGTAAACGGATACTGCACCGAGGAATCTTCCCTTTATTTGGAGCAGGAGGCGGAGAGGATTGCAAAAGCGAAGGAGAGGCAGAACAGCCTTTTGGAGAATTACTATGACGGGAAGATTAGTGAAAGTGAATACAAAAAAGAGAGCCGGGAAATAGAGAAGGTTCTGGAGCGTCAAAATGGATTTGAGGTCATCTATCAGCAGTATCTCTATATCTGCGAAAATGCGGGGAACCGCTGTTTTCTTCAGACAAACGGATGGATGGGGCTTCTTGGCAAAGGTACGCTTAATTTCATTCTCTTCCTTGGCATTTTGCTGATTGTTACGCCTGTTTTCTGTTCTGAGTACAGCTGCCAGATGGACACCCTGATCCTGACTGCAAGGGAGGGGCGAAAAAGCGCTCTGTATAAGCTGCTCATTATGATTGCGGCTGTCCTTTTCTTATCGTTGTGTATCTCGCTTATTGAATACGGGTTTTACAGGTTCAAATACGGACTGCCGGATGGGGATTATCCGATTCAGAGTATCCGTTACTTTGCGGACAGCAGCAAGAGTATGTCGCTGTTGGAGGGATATGTATTGATAGGGCTGCTCCGGATGTTTGGCGGTGTGTTTCTTACGATACTACTGATGTTCATTTCCGTTTTGGCAAAAAAGTATGCGGTCACCCTGCTTACAGGTGCGGTGTCCGTGATCATTCCCTATATAGGCTTATCGAAAACCAGCATTTACCGTCTGCCTCTGCCGCTGCCGTTTCTGCTTGGAACAGACTTTTTTGCAGGGGATATTGTTATGAGCGATGCCCTGACGGGCGATGAGAAAATTATTTTTGCAGAGGTTGGCACGGTTACGCTGTTGACCCTGCTCTTTGTATCCGTGCTTTTGTGTACTTTGGCCGTTGTCTGGATTTTACGGCGCAATTCTAACAGGTGGCTGATGAAATCAGGGCAAAAGAAGCGTGGGGCGGCTTTCGCTGTCATGTTTGGCCTGGCATTGGCAGTGACGGGATGTGCAGGCCGTGGAAAAACGGGAAGCGTTGTCTATAATTCATCGGCAGGCTACAGCGTGCCCTTTGGGTATGACTGTATGGGTTATGAAATCATACAAGATGTAGGGAATTTTGATTATTCTCTCAAAAATACTTCCACGGGGGAAACATATCCTTTAGCACGTTCCCCTATGTTTGGGGTATTTTCTGATGAAGAAGAAATACGTGCGTTTTATGTGTGTCCGCCATATCTGTATTACACCACATCGGTTATGGAAAGCTATGTCAACCGTGTAGGAAACTATAACAGCAATATAACGAAAGTATCAGTGGTCGAGTTGAATCTGAATACCTTTGAGGAAAAAACAATCTTTGAGCAGATTACAAATTCCGGGCGTTCTCTTTTGGGCATTGACTATGAAACGGGGGATAAATGGAAGTTCCTGGATTTTCACCACGCTTTTTTCCTGAATGACGACAACCTGTTTTTCATTGGCGATGATGGCATAACAAAAGTAAACCGGTACACAAGAAAAACTGTAAAACTCGAGATTCCTACAAACGGAAATATTTCATTCGATGGGGAAAGCATTTTTTACAAAAATGAACAGGGGGTTTTAACAAGATATGACGTTTCCAGTAATGAAACTTACACTTATGAAAATATAGTTGCATATGATTTCTGCATGGATGAACAGTTAATCTATTATGTTTCCAGGACTGACGGCGGAGGCTTATATTCCTGCGGTAAGGACGGGAATAACAAGGAATTGATCAGTCATATACCTGCAATGTCTGTTACCTGTGATACAGGCAATATTTATGTGTTATCAAAAGAAAGTGGTGAGGAAATCGTTTTGCCAAAAAGCCATTGATTTATTCCAGATTGAGGAACAAATGCGGCAATGAACAGGAAACAATATGGAAAGAGGAAAAAACTCAGGAAGAGAAAGATGAAGCGGCTTATGATTGCGTATCTGCTGAGGACGATCGTCATACTGATACCGATTATAGTGATGATACTTATGGTTTGCGGATGTCTTTACATATACGAGAGATTTACAAAGGAAGATGAAAAGGTAAATAAATACACGGATATATACACAGATAGAAACGCATGCAACGATGTTGCTCCTGTGGCTTCAACAGAGAATAATGCCCCAGGGTTTTGTGTTGTCGTGGATGCAGGGCATGGAGGAAGTGACGGGGGTACTCTCAGCGGCAAGGCAGTAGAAGAGGATATTGAAACGAGGTACGCAAAAACAGAGGGCTATTATGTTTTGCGAAACATGCAAATGCCCGCTGTTTTGGTAGAAATGGGATTTCTCTCAAATTATTTTGAGAGTCAAAAGCTGTTGGATGACGATTATCAGGAAAGTTTGGCACAGAGAATTGCAGAAGGGATTTCCAATGAAATAAAGAGAGGAGAGAATATGTGAAGAACAATAAAAAAGGCGATAGAGCCAAAATTGAGATAGAGCTGTTGCTCCATAAAGCACTTAGAGTACAACAGGAACCCAGTCAGCAATTAAATGATTCGATTATCCGTCAATGCGAAAAAAGAATTGAACAGGGGAGCGGATCAGATTCTGGGTGACGGAAGGATTGTCATAAGAATTGAAAGAGATAATCATAAAGAAATAGAAAACTGTCAGAATCAAAAGAAGGACGAGGAAATAAAAGTGGTAGATTATTCACAATTTGAAGCAAGTACAAAATCGGGTATTCATGCAGATATAAACCGAATACGGAAGAATGATGAAATCATAAGGGCTGTGGTTAAAAAGAGAAGAAAGTCTGCCATAACCTGCGTATGTTTTGTATGTATGGCGGGGATTTCACTGTTAAAAGGCTGGATTTTTGCCCTCATATGCATTCTTATTGCGTTGTTTTTCCTATGGCGAGCGGTGGGAAAATTTTCTGACGAATATTTAAGGGAACTGTACGAAGAGGGGCTTTTGGTTCCCGGAATGATCGTGAAAACAGAGCCGCTGACAATCATGGCTATTGCAAATATGGTTGCGCAGGAAGGGGCGGCAGCCGTAAACGGTTGTTATTGTCTGGAAGTCAAGGAGCTTGACGGGGCAAGGAAAGAATTGTTTGAAAAAATCCCCTGTTCCTGCTTTTTCTGCTACGAAGGGGGCAAGTACCATTCGTCCTTTCAACCCCACCCTCTTTACTGGGGTACGATGGATCAGAAGGCGATTAGAGAGGCATTAAGACAGGTGGAGGAAGATAACCGGGAAAACTCCAAAGACGAGTGGGAGGTTCTGAAAGAAATCGCACAGAAATTCCCGGATCTCGGAAACGGGAATATGATTCTGCTGGATGAAAATTATGTTCCTTTCGGAAAAAAGAATTATATGGACAGCAACTACCAAGCGCTCAATTAGCAGGGAGAGCCATACAAAAGAGGGTGTGCCGTAGTGGAGTAAAAAACTTCGTTGCGGAGTCTTTCAACATCAAGGTTTCTGGTGTCAATGCCGAAGCGTTTCAGCATATTTTCAGCGCCGTCATGGAGCAGCAGCTCCGTTTCGTGTTGGCGCAGGTATCTGTCCTTATCCTTTGATTTATGGTAGCGGATATGGTAGACACGGTTGGCTTTATACTGCTCGGCATACTTTAGAATCTGCCCTAAATTCTTTAGCTGATGCTCGGTTTCTACAAGGCTTGTCCGTGCGGTTTCCGAAAGTGCGGACTTGGCGGTAATCTTGAGGTTTTGGATGTCAGCCCAATGTTTCAGGCCAGGGTTATTAGCAAACTTGTCCTCGGTGGTGTCAATAAGGTTTTTCTTTGGATAATCTTTGACAATAGGCGAGCCGGAGAAGGCGCCCAAGCAGAAATCCATAAAGGAGCTTATGGCGATTGAAAAGACTGGGGCAGACCTCACGCCGGAGGAAACGGACGGCTTGTGGTATACCGCTGTAAGAAAGCCGACCAGCAGAGAGCAAGGCGGGAGGGAAAGAAAAGCGACCAGCCGAAAAGGAAAGCCAGTAAGAATAAGAAACTGCCATTTGAATCAATGAAATGGGGGGATGTACATGATGCAAAAAGCTAAAAAAAGAAGTAAATTGCGCCATGCGGAATACGATGACATGCAAAGCATCTTTGATGAACTGTGTGCAAAAAGCAGAGATGGAGAAATATTTAATAATCTCGTAGAAATCATTGTGGCACCAAATAACATCATGCTTGCTTTCAGAAATATTAAAAGCAATGATGGGAGCCATACCGCTGGGGATGTAAAGGGATGGATATAAAATACAGGGCGAACTAAACAACAAATATTTAAAGGAACGGTATGGAAAGCCGAAGTAAATGCGCTGGATTGGGGATATAGCGGTAGTTCCGCTAGCATATGTACAGTTTAGAATACCAATGCGCAAGAGCAGGAAAATCAACCCATACGCCCCAGAAGGGAGAATGGAAATCTACAGCAATCTGAAACTGCATGTGGAAGATATGCTCTGGTTCATGCGTCATCCGGCATCAGGGGAAACGGTACAGCATTGTTTGAGGGATTATGGCAGGAATGGCTTGGTATGAAGCTGTATCGTATAGCGAAAGGCACTCCTTTATTGGAAAAGGGGTACAAGGGTACATTTGAAAGCCTGCCGGAAGAAAAACAGCCGATACTTATCGGACGAAAAGCTGGCTGTGAATGGGGGGCCATAGCTCCATAGCCAGTTATACACATTTCCATGATGCAGCTTTTGATGATTTGCATATTTGATGAGAAATTAACAAATAGGCGGGAGGTATCCTAATTGAATCGCCTTTGTTACAGCTTCGACAGAGGAGGAAACATCAAGTTTTTCAAATATATGCTGTAAATGATTGGAGAGGGTACGCTCGCTGATATAAAGTGTGGCTGCAATCTCTTTCCTCTTTCTTCCATTAGCTATAAGCTGCAAAATCTGTTTTTCACAGTCAGTTAATTCCTCTAAAAACGGAACTGAACCGTTGAAGATAAATTTTCCCTGCATGATTTGTGAAAGAAAAGCGATCAGCATTTCCGGTTCAGTATTTTTGTTGATAAATCCTTTTGCCCCGATTTTTTTGGCTTCGTTGCGGTATACTGGAAGATCGTATCCGGACAGGATAACAATTTTCTGCTCTGGATGACAGTGTAATATCTGCTTTGCCAATTCCAGACCATCTTCAGATGTTATATTTTTTAAATTGATATCCATAAGCAGGATGTCCGGGGCATCTTCTTCCATAAATTTATCCAATAGGGAAATATCATTGATACTTTTAAAAGCTTTTATTTCCGGGTAATCTGATAATGCAATTTCCAGGCTTTTGGAAAATAGAACATGGTCATCGACTAATAAAATATTGATAAGAAGCATCTCCTTTCATTGGCAAGTTGATACAGACGCAGATTCCACGTGGGAAATTTTGGGTTATACTTATAGTGCCGTCCATGCTATGCACACGGTCAGTACTTAATGCAAGACCTCTGTGTTTTGATGAGTCTGCATAGGTAAGGCTGTCGGCATCAGCACTCCCATTATCCTTTACGCATAATACTATCATTCCATTATCTTGTGTAAGTGTTATCCATGCTTTTTCTCCCGTAGAGTGTTTATAAACATTCGTGACGAGTTCTTTTAAAAGCCGGTATATGAAAATATCATATGGCGGAACTAAAAATAAAGAGGCCGGACAGTCAAAAACAATGCTGATGTGGCGCTCAGGAAATGATTGCGCAATATAGGCAAGCAAGTTCTGGTAATTCTCTTTTATAGTAAGTTTTGACAGTAATACAGGATGGCAATTTTGCATCTGCTCACGAATATAGATATTCATACTATCAAGAGTTTCTGTGATTATTTTCTGTATATCAGGTTTTGTTGATTTATACATCAAATTTTTTATGGAAAGCAGGTCTTGAAGTATATTGTCATGAAGAAAGTTTGAAAATTCAAGATTTATCTGCTCTTCCTGCTGTAACTGTGCCAATGCGGCATTGTATTTGCTTTCCATAACCATATTGCCTCCTCCCTGCCTTAAATTAAAATCCAGTATGATATTGCAGACATAGATTAACACAAACATAGCGTCCAACATAAGAAGGAAAGATAACCAGCCGATACCTAGAGTCATTGTAATCAGTCCACAAATGATAATACCGAAAAGCAGGATCAACATTAACTGAAAACTGCTAAATATGGCTGATAATGGAAAGCTGCGATGCTCTTTCAGTATAATACCATGAATGCTTATGGAGAAAAGCAGGACAGGGATATACACGCCAAAGTTTGAAAGATTTCCTTTTATTCCTCTTGTGATAAGACAGTATGCAATGAATATGATGATTACTGCCACGAGAGAGAGCAGGATGCATTTCCATTCTGCCTTAAGAACAAAAGCAGCTCTTTTTCTATGGTAAGCAATAACAAAAATGAAACAAGCCCAGCTTACCAAAAACTGGATGCCATATAACAATGCAAACACATTGTCTGATATAAAAATGCCGATAAGTGAGCAGATACAAGTTACAGTCAGGCAGAAGTTTGTTATTTTTTTGAATTTATAATCGCTTCCCTGAAATAAAAACATGAGTATGAAATTGATAAAAATGTACCATATAACTGGACTTAAGGCATAAAAAGCAATATTTGTTATAGCATTGTCCGAAACGGAAAGGAGTATATACCAACTGTCTAATGCCAGCAGACCGCAAAACAAAGAGATAGCTTTATTATCCTTGATGTTGCAGGAACTTATATAAGTAGCGTCTATCAGCATCAGCGATGACAGGAATAATGAAACGATTTTGCTGATGCTGCAAGGCATCTGAATATTTATTTCCAGCCCCATATATATTACAAGCAGGGTGGAATTTATAAAAAGCAAAAGCTTAAAGATAATACGCTTCATATTTTTGCCTCCTTATCTATGCCTAAATTATACCATTTACCTGTGTATATACAACTAAAATTTTCACATGATTCTGATAGCCTTACATATAGCTTGCGAAAATGCCGGATGATAAAGAGGCGGCATTTTCGCATAGTCTTTATTTTCCCAAAACCATTTTACAGCAGGTATGGACAGTCATACAGTAATAAAGCAGATAAATGATCAGTGTTAGCACAATGGCTAATATCGTAGGGGCGTATAAAACAATGCTGTTTGCCAAAAGGTTCTGCATAAGCGCTGTCTTGTATACTAATGTGGCAAAGATACAGTCTGTCAATCCGAATAGAAACGGAATGCTAAAGAATGTGATTGCTTGTTTCCGGATGATTTTTTTAATCTTCCTGTAAGTATATCCTATTTTTATGAGGATATCGTAATCGGATTTTGAATCGGCTATAGCAGAAATGTTATTAAAATACAGAATGCTGCCTGTTGCGATAAAGAATAATACCACAAGAAAGCCTATCAGCAGGAAGGTGGAACTGTTTAGGGAAACCACTTCATGTATCCTGTGGGAATTGCCCTGCAGGTAAGGGCTTTTATCCAGATATGCAGACAAAGCCTGAAACAGATCCTCATTACCTGTTATGGAACTTCCATTTATACTTAAGACTTTCGTTTCGGGGGCGGCGTTTTCAGATATCATGTTGTATAAACTGTCACTTACAATCAAAGTACCAATACTGTTCGCAAAAGAAATAGGATTATCTAATGTGGCCATAATCACAGTGACAGGTATTTCTGTATTGTTTATGAGCAGTGGATAAGTGCTGCCTGTTTCGTCCTTGCCGGAAGTTGGCTGGTATCTTACAAAAATACACTCATTATTGTTTAACATTGTAAATTGTTCCAAATCCTTTTGCCGCCCCTGCGCTTTCAGAATGGCAGTATAGTCAGAATATGAGATGCATTCAAAACCTGCATTCCGAAGAATTTTTTCGTTGTCAGCATCTCCTTTGGAAGTTCCGACACTGTATTCCATGGGAAGCTGCCCGGCAGTAGAAGTGACTTTATAAATATCAGTCTGCAGGAATGTAATATCATCTCCGGATGAATAGTTGTTCACGATTTCCATGATTGCGGGCAGATCGCTCTCCTTTTCAATACGGCACTCAATTTCTGACGGTGCAATGCGGGATACTGCTGCAATCGGATAATACAGGGTCAGAGCCATAGCACTTGAAACAGTCAAAGTTGCGGCGGACAGTAATGTGAGCATGATCAGCGTTTTTGAATTGGAGCGCATCCGGTATATAAAACCTGGTGAAGTAATGATTCTTGTTTCCGTATAAAATTTCTTCTTATTTTTCTTGCCAGTCTGTACCGCATAAGGGAGAAAAGATGCAATAAAAAGCACTGTCCCAAAAAGAATGAGTGTAAATGTAAGCATTCCAACAGCATAAAACCCAACTGAAAACCAGACAGATTTTTCGCCCCGAAGGATGTCAAGGGCAATACCATATCCCAAAATGACAGATACAAACCCGATTATGGAAGGAACAGCATGGAACTTTGTCTGTTTTTCTGCACCTTTTTCAAACCGCACTAAATCCATAAGGGAAGATTTAAAAAGAAATCTGCTGTTGGACAGCGATAATATGATAATAATGGCAAAAACAAAACATGCTGTCTTTACCATAGCATTCAGGTTAAAAAACGGTATTTCCGAATTATTGACTGTCAAGTCCAGTAATTTTGTAATGCCAAACACAATGCCTTTGTGGAACAGACCGCCCAAAAGGATTCCGATTACGAAAGCCCCAAAACAGGAGAGCAGGTTTTCTGCTGTAAGTAGGGACAGTATCGTGGACTTCCGATATCCTAATAATGCGTAAATACCCAATTCCTTTGTGCGCCGGCGCAAGAAGAAACGGTTTGAATACGACATATAAAAAATTACAAATGCCATAAGGAATATAGAAATCGTGTTGCACATGGTTTCCACCCGCCCGTCGCCTGATATTTTCTCAAGTATAACTTTATTCATGGAAAATGAAGTAAATGCAAAAAAAATAGTAATCACAAAGGAAATGGACAATAAATAAAGGGCATAAAAGGAAAAATTATTTTTTAGGTTCTTAAGTGCCATAGATAAATGGTTCATGGGTACTTCCCTACCTTTCTGTGTCTAATTTTGCTATTTCATGTGCAATGGATTCATAGAATGCACGCCTGTCAGCATTTTGTTTCAATAATTCCTGAATGATGCAGCCGTCTTTAAAAATCAGGATGCGGTCAGCAAAACTTGCAGCATAAGCATCATGTGTGACCATTAATATCGTAGTATGGAGGCTTTCGTTTGATTCCTTTAAAGTGTTCAGCAAATCTGTTGCGGAACTTGAATCCAATGCACCAGTCGGTTCGTCTGCAAATAAAATGCTTGGACGTTTCACAATGGCTCTTAGAGCAGAAGCACGCTGCCTTTGCCCACCTGAAAGCTCATCTGGATATTTATCTAACTGTGCGTCAATACCAAAGCTTTTCGCCAGGCTCCGTATCATGTTTTCTATTTTTTGGGGTGGGAGTTTCTGCAAAGTCAGTGGAACAGCGATATTCTCAAAAATAGTAAGGCTGTCTAACAGCAGATATTCCTGAAAAATGAAACCCAGATTATCCCTGCGGAAATCCGCTGCTTTGGAATCAGTCAGATTTTTAAGATTGATACCGTTTATTGTAATGCTGCCGCTTGTGGGTGTATCAATAGTAGAAAGAACATTAAGCAATGTTGTCTTTCCTGATCCGGAAGCCCCCATAATGGCAATAAATTCGCCGTCCGTTACGCTGAACGATACTTTGTTAAGGCTTGGGTGCTGTGATTTCACATAAATTTTTGTTACATTTTTCGCTTCCAATAATGTAGCCATTTTTTTTATTCTCCTTTGCTTTTTTTGATAACAGTATTGTAATTTTGGGGGTGTAAAAAAGAATGAGTAAATCACGCAGATTTTTTGCATGATTTACTCATTTTTTTAAAAAAGCAGGGTGGTAATCTATTTTCTGTATATGTAATAGCTGTTTTTTTGTCATATAGAAAACAGAAAGCTTATATTGTTGTCTCCGATTACGAACAGTAAAGAAAGGAAAATTTCCCTATCGGACTGTCTGGGTATAGGTACTGGTCTACGGATATGTGGAACAAGGAAGTGTAACAAAAAATGTAGCCCCGCCCCCATCCGTATCTTTACAGCCTACTTTACCATTCATCATTTTTGCAAGTTCGTCTGCTATACTAAGTCCTAATCCAAAATTTGATTTATCTGTCCTTGATTTGTCGGCGCAATAGAAACGGTTAAAGATATATGGCTTATCATCTTCGGAAATACCGTTTCCGTGGTCTATTACGAAAAATGTGATATGTTTTGCCGTTACTGCCGTTTTAATTTCAATTTGTTTATTACCTACGGAATGGTGGATGGCATTCTCCATATAAATTGTCAATATCTGAAAAAGCCGTTCTTCATCCGCACAAAATTTAGGATAGCTGGTTTCACTGATTTCCAAGCACAGGCGGATTTTTTTACTGATGCAGATTGGTTCATAAGTTTCATATAATGAGATTAATAATGTGTCTATATCAATGGTATTTTTGCATATCGTCCATGATTTCGCATCAGAAGAAGCAAGAAGCAGCATATCCCTTACCAGTTTTGACATTCTCATGCATTCCTTGTCTAATATTTTAACCGATTTTCTAAATTCAGTATTATCTATTTGTAATTGTTCCAGCTTCTCTGCGTTTGCCAGAATAACAGCGAGCGGCGATTTTAATTCATGTGAAGCAGAAGCTATAAAATCTTTTTGGCTTTTCAACATGACCTCTGTTGGTTTTAATGCTTTCTTTATTAGCAAATGGCTCATAATCGTCACGGCAATAAGGGAAAGACACCATAAGGAAACATAAAGGAAAGCCTGTTTTGTTAAAATATCAAATAAGGACTTCTGCCTGTAAATCAGTGACAGATGATAAGCTGTGTCATTTGGCGTTACAATCGTTGCAAGTATCCCTAAATATTCGTCATTTTTCGTTCCGTTAAACATAAAAACACCGCTTTGGTCTGTAGCCGGCTTGTTATCATTTGTTATTATGAAAGTATCCTCTTTGTCTGTCTGTGTGCGGAAACGCTCTAAAAGAGTATCTACATCAGTAGGAAAGTCAAAAGCTGTTTGATATACCATCTTTCCAGAAGTATCTTGGATATAGCAAAATATCGGGGATTTATACTCATGGTAGGAATCCGCAATGGATTCAAAATTCTGGTTGGTATCTTCAAGCTGGTACATCATCTGCGTAACCATTCTTTGAAATAAAAGAACTTCACTTGACTGCTCCATGTGGACGTAATTGTTGCAGAGAATTATCATAATTGATGTAATAATTAACATAATCACCGTTATAAAAATGGTATTCAATTTTTTTGACAGTGGCTTCAGCATTTTTAACCTCCTTTTTTATGGCTCATATGCCATAAAAAATTTTATTTCTTTTTCTGGGTCAGGGAATACCCAGCCCCATATACGGTTTTTATTTCACAGCTACTCTTTAATTCCCTTAACCGTTTCCGCAGGAAAGAAATATAATTATCAACATTCCCTTGTTCAACTTCCGATGACGTGCCCCATATTTTCAGTATAAGCTGTTCCCTTGAAAAAAGCGTTTCTGGGCTTTTCATAAAGACATATAATAATTCAGACTCTTTTGCTGTTAAAAAAATAGTTTTAGGGCTGCAAGTCAATTCACGGCTTGATTTATTGAAACGCAAGTCGGCATATTGAAGTATATCTTCTGCTTTTATTTGGCTTGGACGTCTTGTTAAAGCCCTTACCCGTGCAAGCAGTTCTTGGATATGGAACGGCTTGACTAAATAATCGTCAGCCCCGCCATCCAGTCCCTCTATCTTTTCATTAAGGGCGGTCATTCCTGTAATGATGATAACAGGAATCTGGATACCTTTTTTCCGCATAGCCTTAATAATCGTCAGCCCATCAATCACAGGGAGCATTCTGTCCACAATAGCTAAATCATAGGAATAATCTGTATGTAAGGCATACAGCATGGCGGTTTCCCCATCATTACAAGCATCAACCATATAACCGTTTTTCGTTAATTGCGATTGTATTGAGCTGCAAAGCTCTAAGTCATCTTCTAAAAGAAGTATTTTCATTGTTTAAATCCTTTCCTTAGTTTTGTTTATTTTCCCAGAGCATGAAAGCATATCTGCTAGATATTCTCTAGTTCATACTATTTGTGAATCTATCTGGCACAAGAACTTTACTATGGGATATATATGGGAAGCATGATAGCATCTTTTTCGCATATCTGCAATCTTGCCGCTATTTGCAACAGTAAATATTTTTGATGAGATTATATAATCTGCTTAATATCAGTATAATATGAAATCCTGTAAAAATCCTCTAAAAAGTCCTTTATATTTTTTGTAATTTTACAGGATTTTTAGCGAAGTTTTTCTATACAATGGCTTTGCAGCTTGATAACTTGAATGCCTTGCAGGGTATATAAAAATCATGGTGCTAAAATACAAACATATCAAAAGAAAGGCGGAAAATAATCATGAAGAACAAAAAATTAATGCAGATGCTAATAGTTGGGGTAAGTATTTTTGCTTTGGCAGGTTGTGGCACATCGAATGACATGGGAACAAACAGAGAAAGAGAAACCAAAGATGCCTATATTGAAAATGACATAACAAATCCTGACAAAAAAGATGCTCCCAATGAAAACGATTCAAAGGATACTTCCAATGAGAACAATTCAAAAGAGACTCCCGATGAGGACAATCCAAAGAATACTCCTGATGAAAACAATCCGAAAAATACCCCTGATGAAAACAATTCAAAGAATACCTCCGATGGGAACAATTCAAATGCTGTCGGCAGTATGGATGCCGATGAAATGATTGCTGCATCCGATTTACAGGGAAGCGTGACAGGATTTTCAGACAATGGATGTACGATTACCCCTGTAACATCAAGTAATGATGGAGAGGCTGCCATTGCGGCGGATGGATACGAAGATGAAGCGGAAAAAATCAATATTAAATATGGAGATAACTGCATATTCCAAAGAGCGGTTATGAGCATAGCGACTGGAAAAGCCACAGTCAGTGAAGCTGCCAAAGCGGATATAAAGAAAAAAACATCCTTGCTGCTTTATGGAAATTTTGATGATACAGAAAATTTTACGGCTACAAAAGCAGTGATTGTCCAATATGAATATAACTAAGGGAGGTGGAAAATAAACATGGCATTTTATCAGCTTGCGTTTCGGTATTTGAAGCGGAAAAAATCAAAGACAATCCTGCTGTTTTTTGTGCTGCTCATTGTGAGCAGCATGATATTAAGCACTAACATGATTCTCCGTGCAACGGCTGATTCAAAAGCGGCAATTGGGGAAAAAACAAAAGCAAAAGTTGTCATGGGTATTTTGAAAGAAGAAAACAAGATTACGTTAGACGACGTGGAATGGATAAAGGATTTGGCGGAAGTCTCCACCGTAAATTGCTTAGCCAGAAACACTGCGTTTCCTGTAAACTTTCAATTGATTACAGGCAGCGATTCCACAGAAGAATCCAATCAGAAAGCATCTGTTCTATCCTATGACAATCTGGAAAATGACAGCGGATTTTCAGAAGGAGTGTACCGTCTTATTTCTGGCAGATATATTTCAGAAGACATAAAAGGAATTGTTATCAACTCTTATCTGGCGGATGCCAACCAATTAAAATTAGGCGACTTGATAGAATTGGGAAATGCTGATGGAAAGCGGGTTTCCCTGGAGATTGTTGGCATCTTTTTATCTGGAAGTGAAAGCAAACAGCCAGAAGGGATGGATTCTGTAAACCGTATTGAAAACCAGATATTCATAGATAACAGTTCCTACTCGGATTTATTTGGAATGGACGGTTATGCCAAAGTTGCCGTTTATTGCAAAAATCCAGAGCAATTAAGTTTATTAGAAGAAGAATTGAACAAGCATTTATCCGATAAAGCAGATTCTACGACATCGGATACCTTGTACCAACAAATGGCTCTGCCGTTGGAACAGATTACAAGAGCTGCAAAGCTTATGCTTATCCTGACACTTGCGGCAGGAACAGCCATCATATCTTTGCTGCTTTGTATGTGGATGCGGACAAGGCAGAGGGAAGCTGCCATTTTTATCAGTATCGGGAAACCAAAATCCAGTATTTTTTTACAGGTATTTCTGGAATCATTTTTGGTCTTTGCACTGGCTGTCTTAGGCTCCTGTTGTCTGGGAAATTTTATGGCTGGCATTTTACAAGGTTTCCTTACAGATTCTGGAGGGGCAGACATTTCTTTAGAGGTCTTATTGCAGTTTAAAGATATCGTCGTTCTGGCAGGTTTGGGAATCCTGCTAGTATTGGCGGCAGTCATAATTTCCCTGCTTCCAATATTAAGGACAAATCCCAAAGAAACTTTATCAAAAATGGAGGGATAGACAATGAACAGTTTTCAAATGGCGTGGCGTTCGGTCATACGCAAACCAGTCAAAAGTATACTGCTGTTTTTTGTAGTATTGATTATCAGCCTGTTTTTTTTGTCGGGCATAGCTAGCCGAAACGCAAGCATCGCCACCCAGAATAAGACAAAGCAGGCGGTAGGCGCTGGATTTCTGATGGAAGCAAACGAAGAGAACAAGAGGGACAGGGCAGATGAAATTCTTGCAAAAAAACCGAGTGGGGAAGAAGGAAATTTTGATGGCGTAAATGTTAAAAAAATAAAAACAGAGTATGGGACATCATGGAGTGTATCTTATGACAATTCGTTCCAGACGCTTTTAATAGGCGATATGGAAAAGATTGCCGCTGTTTCTGGCATTTCAGAATATAATCTGACAACCGCCGTCACGGCAGTAAATCCCGTGGATTTTTCCAGAATTGAGGATGATGATGTAGACCAGAGTTCCGATTTACTTTGTGTCAGCTTAATAGGCAATAAGGATATGGCATTGGATGCAAATGTCCTGTCAGGGAATGTAACAATTAAAGACGGACGGATGATAACGGAGGAAGATGCCAATGTATGTGTGATTTCAGAAGAACTTGCCGAAAAAAACAGCCTGTCGGTTGGAAACAGGATACAATTCAATGACCGCCGTGATGTAGAAAACTCAACCGTCTTTGCGGCGGAGATTGTTGGTATTTATACAGTTCAGCAGAAAATGACGCCTGTTATGGCTGGAGATACGTTCCGTTCTGAAAATATTATATTTACAGACTTAGGGTTTCCAGAAAAAGCCGAAGGAAGCACATCGGGGGCATTGTACGAAAAAGCATACTTCAAAGTGGCAGACGTGAACCAATACGATGAAATAAAAAAAGAGATACAGAAAGTGGATATTGGATGGGAACGCTATGATTTAATTGACAACAATGGAAACATTGATAAGATGTCCAAAAATTTCAATGATTTGGAGCATGTCAGCGAAATATTAGTCATTGTGGTTGCAGGAGCCAGCCTAATCATCTTATTTTTAGTATTCGTTTTTTGGATGAAAGGGAGGGTACAGGAAATTGGAATTTTATTAGCCCTTGGGACACCAAAGATAAAAATATTTGGGCAGATATTATTGGAAGCGTTCATGATAGCTACTGTCGCTATATTCCTTTCTTTTATGGCGGCTCCTGCCACTTCTCAAATTACAGCTTCCTATCTTGTGCAGCAGCAGGTACAGCAGGCAGATGAGCAGTCTGTCATAGATGAGGGAAAAGTTGCAAAATCAGCGGAGGATTCAGAGGAAACAGTTACAGGCGTTTCAGTCATTGTTACACCAGAACTGATGCTGTACGATTGGTTCGGCGTGGTGTTGTTGGTTGTAATATCGGTTGGGGCTGCCGGCATTCTGATAGCCCGTAAAAATCCAAAAGATATTTTCAGTGAAATTAGTTAGGAGGGCAAAAAGATGGTATTAGAAGTCAAAAATGTAAATTATGCGTATAAATCGCAGAAAGGAAAAGAAATTTTAAAAAATGTTTCTATGCAGTTTGAGGAAAAGAAATTTTATACGATTGTCGGTGCAAGCGGGGCTGGCAAAACGACGTTCCTGTCCCTGCTTGCGGGGCTGGATATGCCTGTAAAAGGAACAATTTTGTATGACGGTGAAGATATACAGGCAAAAGGGCTTAACTACCACAGAAAGCATCATGTTTCGTTGGTTTTCCAAAATTATAATTTGATTGATTATCTGACGACTGAGGAAAATGTGCGGCTTGGCGGAACAAAAACACCGCAGGATTTATTGGAGAAAGTAAATATTCCTTGTGAGGATTGGAAAAGAAATGTTTTGCAGCTATCAGGCGGTCAGCAGCAACGGGTTGCCATTGCAAGGGCATTGGCAAGCAACGCAAAAGTATTGCTTGCAGATGAGCCGACAGGCAATCTTGATGAAACCACGGCAGGGGAAATTATAGAATTACTGAAAAGAACGGCGCATGAGCTTGGAAAGTGCGTCATTGTAGTAACGCACAGCAAATATCTTGCAGCACAGGCAGATGAGATTATCATGATTAAAGACGGCTGTATAGAATCAGTTACAGAGCTGTCAGATTAACCAGCTACAAGAAATACAAAAACGATAACCCACCAAATAAAAAAAACGATGTTCGGGTGGGCTGTTTCGTCATACCCTAACCACCCTCCAATTTCGCTTTTTGAAGTTTGGAGGGATTTTTATTGCCTGCAAATAGCAATTTCCATTTACATATATCATATCGGGGATGGGTGGACAGCCTGTTAAAAAAATCCTTGTTAAAACATTTCGCCGCAAGAAAGATTGTGGCATATTGGAAGATAATTGACAGCATATGGAACGTAAAACTAATACTGCATATCAATATGAGTTTTGCCGTAATCAGTTTTGTGCGGCTTCAACGGTAAGTTCTTCAATCGCTACAGCTGCACCTGGCGCACCACAAAATGCCATTGTAATACAAAGCTTATCTGTACCATATTCATATTCATAAATCGGTATATCAAGCACTTCTGAATTAAGCTTGTCAATGGCTCCATTATACCGCAATTACTTTCCAGAGGGAATAGACTTTACAAAAAATCCATTTCAATGTAATGGACACTATGCCCCTGAAACTTCTGCAATCCGCCAAGAATTGATTACGATATGTACATGAATGTTGCCGCTGTGATTATGCCCGTCCGGGTGGGTGCATATAAAGGCTTGATGTCCGGGGAAACGGTGATGACGGGGCGTATGCTCTCCTTGTCTTTGCATATCAACAGTCGTTTTCTTAAAATTTGTTAGAATATAGCGCGTTGGTGTGATATAATTGAGTTGATAATTCGAAGGAGAAGGAGAAGGACAATGATAAAAAAAATTTATAAAAAGAACAGATACAAGTTTTTGCTCAGCCTGATTCCGGTGATTATTGTTGGCGTCATGGCTCCCTTACGTTCCTATATTATGCAGCTTTTGATTGATTCTTCAAATTATAGGAAGTTGTTGGAAAAATGCCTTATCGCTATTGTTTTTAGCATAGGAGTATTTATCTTTGAGTGGGCAAGCAAGAAGAGTCAGGCAATTGTTGTGCGGAATATTGAGAAGGATCTGCGCAATCAATTGATGCATAAGCTATTTTATATTTCTGCCAATCAATTTGAAACAAAGGGACTGGCATATTACCTTTCAAAATTTACTACGGATATAAAAATCATATTAGACAGCGAAGTCAACAATATATATGGCATGATTATGCAGTTTGTCTTTTTGGTTGTTGCCGTCATCTACTTACTTTGGGTAGAACCGTTTATTCTATTGATTGTAGCCGCAGTCAGCATTGTACAGTTTGGGGTTCCGAACATATTAAAAAAGGAAATCGGTTCCTCAACAAAAGAGTATACAGAAGCCCTTGAGGTTTATTTGGACGGAATAAAAAGTGATTTAGGAGGCCATAAGGTCATAAGAACTTTCGATGCAGTAAAGCAGATTTTAGGAAAGCAGGAAAAGCTAAGCGATTTCGTATGCAGAAAAAATGAATATGCATCTCAAACTCTATATTGGGCACAGGCGTTAGCCTCATTTGTAAACAATGGGGCTTTTCTGATTGTTCTGACGAGTTGTATGTTTTTTGTTATGGCAGGAAGAATCACGGTTGGCGAAGTAGTAGCCATCACTAATATGATGAATTTCGTTTTAACACCATGTAAGACGATTGCCAATGGAATGATTCAGTTAAAGGCTATGGAAAAGGTAAAAGCTGAATTGGCAGCTTTGTTGGAAGAGGAAAGTGAAAATGATAATAAAGAGAATATTGATGAAAATATACTAGAAATCTGTATGGATCATGTCAATCAAAAAATCAGTGAAAGTTTTTCGTTGGACAATCTGACATTGACTTTTGAGAAAGGTAAGAAGTACGCTATTGTTGGTAAAAGCGGAAGCGGAAAATCAAGCATTATTAAATTACTTACAGAGTATGGAGCGGATTATACAGGTCGGGTTCTGATTAATGGACAGGAACTGTCAGGACTTAACAAGGAAGGTATCATGCATGTCAGTCCGGTTTGCTACCAACAAACCTACATATTCAACGACACGATTTTCAATAATGTAGCCTTATATCAGAATTATTCAAAAGACGAGGTCGTTGAAGCACTACGGAAAGCAGGCATCTATGATACTATTCAGAGGCTTCCAGAGGGAATAGATGAAAAAATCCAGGAGAATGGGAAAAATTTTTCGGGCGGTGAATTGCAGAGAATTGCTTTGGCAAGGCTTTTTTTAAGAAATAAGGCAATGACATTTCTTGATGAAATTACATCGGGGCTTGACAATGCTACTGCTTTTGAGATTGAAAAAAGACTATTGGATGAAGATATGACGATTATAAATATTACTCATAGATATAATAACGCACTTATGCAAAAATACAGTGAAATTATTGTAATGGATGCCGGTAAAATAGTAGAAAGAGGAAAATTTGATGAATTAATGGAAAAAAAGGGGGAATTTTTCTATTTATACAAAATCCTTAGCGAATGAGAAAGATATCCTGTTATGGTTATTTAATGTCTTTTTATAGCCGCAAAACATTATGGGCAGAAAACAAGAGGGGCGATTATCTCGCCTCTCTGTCTTTGCCTCGTGTAATATTTCCAGACTGTTTTTCGGCAATCTCTTTTTGATAACTCTTTATTCTTTCATGAATAGTATCGCTCTTTTTCTTTGTCCCATAAGTTTCTTCCCACTTAACCGCTTTATCCTGATAGTCCGCATAAGTGTTCTTGACTGTATGATAGACGGGATAAAAGTCCTGTACATTCTTATATCCGTATTTTTTGGCAATGCCGGATAATCCGATTTTCAAAATGTCAATCTCCTCATTTTTGCGGTCAATCCTGCTTTGCAGTTCTCCCTTCTTGGTTAATTTTGCAAATCCTTTCAGGCTGTCGCGCCCAAGCTCCAACTCATTGTGATCCCTTTCTGTGTCAAAGATAATCCCGTTTTGGCGCTTTAGTTCCTTATAAATCTTCAATAGCTTTGGATATGCGGCGGCTTCAGCGGACATCATAGGCTTTGGCGTTTTATCCGTCTGCGATATTATTTCTGTTGATCTTCCCTCGTTTGGTTCTGTAATCGGCTGTACCGTTTCTCTGATGCGGTCTGCGATATATTTTTTCTTTATCTGTTGTATCTCTGCTTCGGAAATGCCGCTGACGATTTCCCTGTCTACTTCACAATTCCAACGCATACGCATATCATTATCGGTCTGTATCTGTTCTGCTTTCGGGTTGTTTTTTCCTATCTTCTTGGTGGCGAAATACAATCCGCTGCTGTCAAATACATGGAGTTTTTCTTTGTCGTCTTTTACAAGAAGATTGATAAGGTCGGTATAGAAATGCTTTACCTCATCAACAAAATCCTCCTGCTTGAATAGCTTGCTCTTAGCGGTAAAGAGATTACACTCATAGACTTCGCCTTTCTTCACGATTTTACAGCCTTTGCGGATCAACAGAGCCGAAGGCGGATTCAATCGCAATGCCCGGTCGTATTCGGCACCATCGCCGTCAGGCGGAGCCTGTTCAACATTGATGACCGCGCATTCCCTTTCTTTCCCAGTCCCAAACAAACCGGAAGCATCGAGTCTTTTCATAGCCGCCACCATAAGATCAATCCGCATTTCCCACTCAGTCTCATATAGTTCATCATCGGATAATTTACTTGCCCTTTGATCCAGTAATACACTCACTTCACCAAAAAATTCATCGTATCTATAAACAGCTTTTAATCCCGGTTTTATGCTTTCAAAAACTGGATTTTATTTATAGTAATATGCCGCTATTTCATTAAATTCCAAACCGTTTCTTCTGCATAAAAGCGCAAAATCGCCTTCACCGTTCCAAGAGAGGAACAGCCTGTGCAGTTTGATATAATATCGAAATTCCTGTTGCAATTCAGCATCTATATCATGCTTTTTCAGTATCTCTTCACCAAACTTTTCTGCCTCGTCAAGCTCCGAAACATTTTCAAGGCAGGAATATTCCGGAAAATGATGCGCGCCAAAGGAAAGCAAATAAATCAGTCTCAACATCAGAATCCTGGCTATTTTGAAATCATCTTTATTCTTCTGATAAACCGAAATCGTTTCATCTAAATCTCCAAACAGCTCACAATGCCATCGTGCCTGTGGTAAAACTCCCTGATTCACAAAAGGGGAAAGTTCCTGCCCTAAACGTATAGAAACCTCATACGGCAAAGAATAGTCCTGGAATAATTCTACATGATTATCACAAATTTCGGTGCAGACTATTGAAATAAATTCTTTATGGACATCTTCTGATAATGTATCATAATACTTCATAATTTCACGGATAACTGCATTCGCCCTCTTCTTTAAGCCCTGTTCCCAAAATTTACAATAGTCATTTAAGCCTTTTTGCAATTCTTCAGGCAATTGTGGATAATCAAAATGTTTCATAAAAACACCCCTTTCAAATACCGATTTTCCAATTCTACAAACAAAGATTAATTTGTCATCCATCTATCAAAAAATACTGCAAATTCTTAAATTCATCATCCCAAAATTCAAATGAAAAGATATGCGTATCGTCAAATGATTGTTTAAGGTACTTTACCTGCCTGTTATCGCGGTCAATAACAGGCCAGCCGCCTCTGTCCCGACAAAATTAACCCTGGCTAATATCATCGTTATGATACCTATTACAAATAAACTTTTCGCTCTCTGCAGCTCCCGGAATTAAGTTCATTATCTCCATTAAATCTTTAGCGGAGGCAAAAGACAATACCCGTATGCCGTTATTTCTTCTAAACTCTTTCAAGTCCACCCTCTTATCACCTTTAACAGTAATGAGATGCTTTATGCCTGGTTATTTCGTGCCAAATATTTTCTTTCCCTAAATAATTATAGATTTCCCGGAAACAGGATTTTATTCCCGCCCATCCCGTATCCAAAAGGATACTGCCCTTCGTTCCCCGGACAAGATATGTGTTTGTGCCAGAATACTTTAATTCGATTACCATGTCTGTCCGCCACCCTTATTTTTTCCAGGAGGCTTGTTTTCCCTGCGGAAATTCCATCTTCAACATATTTCTCCATAAAAACATCAGATTTTCTCTGCTCAACTATCCATATAAATCTGGATTTCTAATCTTCAACCGACTCTATTTTTGGTATATTTTGTATTTGAATCACATCACAACTGACAAGGATAGAACTATCTTCATAAAACTCATCGTTAAATCATCCAGTATGTTCTGAGCCGTCTTTAAAAGTGATTATTTGCGGTTTGGAAAATACTCGTACCGCAGAAATACAACGGCAGATAAGCAGGCTCATGAATTTAGAAGAAGCGTTATTGCTATTATCCCGCCTGAAATCCCTGTTTACAGGCTATGGCTCTTTTGCGGATAAGATTGCACAAAAAGCATCTTCCATTTCCAACGCTGCGGCAAGGACAAGGGGTGTGGATAAGACCTATAACAAGCAAGGAGTTTATTCCGACACAATCTCAAAGCTGTTTAAGAGTACGATAGATAAAACAGTAGGCGATAAGGTTAACGACAAAGATAAGGATAAAGACGAAGATAAGAGTTTTGGCAAAACTTCCTCTAAATCCCAAACAGATACAAAATAAGATGAGAACGAACAGGACATCCGGCGGGACAGCCCTGCAGGCCTTTCCCGCTGTTTTCTTATATCTATCGCTATCAATACGCTTATATACCTATCCAAAAAGGATTTTCAAATAAAATAGTAACTGAAATTATGTAAATATTGTTCATTTTCGGGATACGCTTTCAGAGCCCTTTCATCATGCGTGTGGACATCAGGCAAGTCTCCCCGTTGGTAAAATAGATGATTCGGTTTTTGGCGTCTACTTCTTTTATGTTATTTTTATTTACTAGAAATGACCGATGGCAGCGCACAAAGTTACCAGATAATGTGCTTGTTAGTTTTTTTATGGAACTGGAAAATTCAATTTGGCGGCCTTTCGCGTGGAGAATGACTTTATGGATATTGCTGGAAGTTTCAAAAAAGAAAATATCATCATAATCAACGCTGATTTTCCGTCCGCCAGCTTCGATCGTATAAACCTTGTGCGCCTTGTTGGTCTGGAGCGTATAGCGTTCCATTGCATTTAACAGGCATTCCCTGATTTTCACTTTTGCTTCGGCAGGGTTGTCTTTTAATACAAAGTCCATTGCCTCCACCCGGTACTGAAACGTCATATAGCTTAGTTCAGAATGTGCGGTTATGAATATAATGAAGCCGCGGGGATCAAATAATCGGATTTGCTGTGCCAGCTTCATTCCGTTCATGCTGCTGTTCAGGTCAATATCAAGGAAATAAATGCCTGTATTTTGACTGGCCTTGACCTTTTCCAGCAGCACATAAGGGTCTCCCGCATCTAATGCAAGCTGCATATCCAGTTCTTCTATCAGTACGGTATTTTGGATGGTTTGCACGATAGTCCGCCGCTGGGCGTCATGATCCTCGCACACAAAGATGTCCAGCATATTATGTCATTCCTTTCTGGCAGCAAGTTCCATATGCTGTATGAAACAGCCGCATTGCATTGTAGTTTCCAGCAGCACATTGTCATAGGAACTGATAATGTGCTGGGCGTTAGGAAGCCCGATCCCCTGATGCCCCGCCTTTGTGCTGAATCCTTTTTGCTTCAGCCTATGCAGCGCCACGCCGTTATCCTGGAAGCGGTTGCTTATGATGATTGACACGCCAGCCTTATTTTGAATGATATTTAAGCCTATTTGCGGCTGTTCTGTTTCCAATGTGGCTTCTATTGCATTGTCTAAAAAAATTCCCAGAATTCTGGCAAGGTCTATGGTGTCTATCAGAAAAGAGTCTACTTCGTCAGGAATATCAATGGTGACGTCAATCCCGGACTCGTGGGCGTAAATCAGTTTTGCGGAAAGCAGGCTTTTGATTTCCAGCACGCCAATATTGCTAAGCTGATTCAGCTTGTAATCGCCTTGGTCAATCAGATTCTTCGTTGGGAAGATTTTGTCTTCAAAAAACTTCTTTAATTCGTCCATATCGCAATTTTCAATATAGCCAGAGATGGAGAGTAAAATGTTAACGTAGTCATGCTTAAAGGAGCGCAGGCCATTGTACATGACTTCCAGGTTGTGGGTGTAGTCCTGTAAATCCTGCAGGGCTTTCTGTTTTGCCTCTGTCTGTATTTTTTCCAGATAGGAACGGCGCATAGCCAGACACAAAAAAAGCATAACAAGCAAATATCCTGAAATATGTAAGGTATTATTATATATCATTTTGCCGATAGAGCCATTTTGTCCCGGAATCAGATTATCAAACAGATAAATGGTTATAAGGAGCAGTAATGCGGCGTCAATCAGATACCACGTCTGCTGAAGGCGTAAGATGCCTTTGCCTGACAGTAATAATTTCCTAAGCAGCCTGCCGCAAAGTAGCGTAATATAATAAAACAGCAAAATTCGTATCAGGCTGATGCCGAAAGCAAGATACGGTTGGTTTGATAAAGCCAAGGGAATCAGCATATTCTGAAGGTTTGTCAGCAAATTATCCGTTATGACGGCAAGCACAAATCCAATCATGCCCATACAGACGTTCTGGGATGCGGTGTTTTGGTAGGTAAGCAATCCAAAAATACAGGCTGCTGCCAGAATACCGAAAAGGCCATATGGTATACAGGACAGGAGCGTTACAGGCAACCCGGCAAGCAAAAGCAGCATATAAAGCCCTATAAACGCTTTTTGGCTCATGGGCTGAGGCCATACGTTACAAATGGCAAGGGAAAGCTGAAAAAAAGGCAGCAGGATTCCAATATATTGCACCATGTAGCTCCTCCTTTCGGGTTTGCTTCACTGATTATACTATATGTGATTCTTTGTATCAAGTATTGCATTGCGAAAATGATGAATAAACGTGCGTTTTGCAGGAAAAATACGCACTTTTTTACGAAATTAAGCATTTTATGACAGTTTTGTGGAATTGTTGTTTTTTCTGGTATACTGTCCTGCGATAAATATATATTTGTTTTGGAAGGAGATATAAGGTTATGAAGCATTTCTTAAAAGGGATTGCCGCAGTACTAATAGTAACACTGGTTAGTATGGCAGTCCATGTGTTTTGCAATATGCATGATATTCACTTGGATTCGGCAGCGACAGGTATAGTGACAGCAATTTGTGCGGTGGCGTTTTATCACGCATTGATTATGAATGAAAGAAAAGATAAGTAACTGTGGAAAAATAACGGATGCAGGCTGTGCAGGATAGTTCTTCGGGGGGCTAAAAAAGCAGGCGCAGGGGTGGCTAAGAGTCCGTGAGGGAGGAGCCGGAGCGCCAGAACAAGGGCAACCCCAGAAGCCCCAGCCGCGTCCAGACGTCCGCTGAGCCATCCCTGCGCCCAGACGTCCACTGAGCCATCCCTGTGCCCAGGCGGCTCTCTTGCCATTCCTGCTCCCTGTCTGTCAATCCCTTAAGTTGCTGACATTGGCCGCAAATCGAAGCCAAAAAATAAAAAAAGCCAGAATCAAGTGCGAAGAAAAAGTTTATGGCTGCAATCCCATTCGCTTTAAGTAATGGGATTGCGGCTATATTTTTTCCGCCGTATTTTTAAGTTGCTGATAGTTTTTTATTTGTAATACGGGAAATGCTTGACATTTCGTATTGCGAAAAATATAATAATGTGAAGATACAGAGTAAATAGGGAGAAGGAGGTGCCTATGGGAAAAAGGGGGCGTCCAAAGGCGGATGTCACAAAAGAGCGTATTGTAACCATAAGGATGTCGGATGCGGAATACCATACTTTAAAGGAATACTCTGATACCCATCAGCAGACGATAACAGAAACAATTAAATCAGGCGTTGACTTATTGTATAGATCCGGCAAATCATGAAACAGAAAGGAGAATCAATGATATGGCATTGGCGAAAAAGCCAGTAAATGGCATGAAGGATATTTTACCAGAGGAAATGCAGATCCGGGATTATGTCATGAATGTAATTAAGGAAACATACCGGAGCTTTGGCTTTACTCCTATTGAGACGCCATGTATGGAAAATATTGCAAACTTAAGCAATAAGCAGGGCGGGGAAAATGAAAAATTAATTTTTAAAGTGCTAAAGCGCGGGGAAAAGCTGAACCTGGAAACTGCCCACACAGAAAATGATGTGGTGGATTTTGGCATGCGCTATGATTTGACGGTGCCTTTGGCACGGTTTTATTCGAATAATGCAAATAATCTGCCGTCCCCCTTCAAAGCGCTGCAAATGGGGAATGTATGGCGGGCTGACCGTCCCCAGAGGGGAAGGTACCGCCAGTTTATGCAGTGTGACATAGATATTTTAGGGGAGCCCAGCAATTTGGCTGAAATTGAGCTGATCCTTGCCACTACTACGACTCTTGGGAAATTGGGGTTTCGGCATTTCCAGATCCGCATCAATGAGCGGCGGATTTTAAAGGCCATGGCGGCATACAGCGGCTTTGCAGAAGAATCCTACGATACCGTCTTTGTTATCCTGGACAAAATGGACAAGATCGGCTTGGAGGGCGTGGAGCAGGAGTTGGAAAAAAGCGGTTTTGCCAAGGATTCTATTGGAAAATACCTGGGGCTTTTCCGGGATATGGAAGGAAAAGAAGATGTGGCAGAAGGTGTTGCTTACCTGACAGAAAAGCTGGGGGATTTCCTGGAAGGGGAAGTGGCAGCCAGCCTGAAAGAAATTGCAGATTGTGTAAATGACACGAAGGCAGCCGAATTTGCCCTGGTGTTTGACCCAACTTTGGTGCGCGGAATGTCTTATTACACAGGAACGATTTTTGAGATTGCCATGCCAGAATTTGGCGGAAGCTGCGGAGGTGGCGGGCGTTATGACAAAATGATAGGGAAGTTTACTGGGAAGGATGTTCCAGCCTGCGGATTTTCCATTGGCTTTGAGCGCATTATCCTGCTGTTGTTGGAAAGCGGCTTCCAGGTGCCGGGGCAGGCAGAAAAGATTGCCTACCTGATTGAGAAAAATTATCCAGGGGACAAGCTGGCGCAGGTAATAGCCCAGGCTGGGGAAGAGAGGAAGCAGGGCAGGCAGGTATTGGTTACCCGCATGAATAAGAATAAGAAATTTCAGAAAGAAAAGCTGGCAGCAGAGGGATACCAAGAATTTAAGGAATTTTTTAATCGTGATTAAATAATTTGCAGCAGATTGTGAAAGGATTATCTGCATATCACTGTGAAGTTATATGAAGTTTGGGTTATGGTTAGTTTTTGCAAATGTGATGACAGGAGAATCGTAGGTAAACATGTATTTCACTGGTTGTTAAAAAAAGAATTAACTTTTGATAAATAGAAAAGGATTTTAGGAGGAAAAAATTATGGCAGAGTCAATGAAAGGGCTGCATAGAACCCACCGCTGTACAGAAGTTTCCAACCAGAATATTGGGGAAACTGTTACGGTTATGGGATGGGTGCAGAAACGGCGGAATTTAGGGAGTTTGGTCTTTATTGATCTGCGTGACCGTTCTGGGTTGCTGCAGATTGTATTTGATGAACCAAAGGTAGGGAGCGAAGGATTTGCCAAGGCTGGCACATTGCGCAGCGAGTTTGTGGTGGCTGTTACAGGTACGGTGGAAAAACGTGCGGCTGCAGTCAATGAAAATTTGAAAACAGGGGATATTGAGGTTATTGCATCGGATATCCGCATTTTATCTGAATCGGAAACGCCGCCTTTTCCAATTGAAGAAAACTCCCAGACCAAGGAAGACCTGCGCCTGCGCTACCGTTGCCTGGATTTGCGCAGGCCTGACCTTCAGCGGAACCTTATTATGAAAAGCAAGGTATCCATGCTGTTGCGCAAATTTATGGAGCAGGAAGGCTTTTTAGAGATTGAGACGCCCATACTGACAAAATCCACGCCGGAAGGCGCAAGGGATTACCTGGTACCAAGCCGTGTGCATCCAGGGGAATTCTACGCATTGCCACAATCTCCACAATTATTTAAACAGCTTTTAATGTGTTCTGGCTATGACCGTTATTTCCAGATTGCCAGGTGTTTCCGTGATGAGGACCTGCGTGCGGACCGCCAGCCGGAATTTACCCAGGCGGATATGGAACTGTCTTTTGTGGATGTGGATGATGTGATCGAAGTAAATGAGCGTCTTTTGCAATATGTATTCAAAGAGGCCATTGGCGTAGAGGTTTCTCTCCCAATCCCCCGCATGACCTGGCAGGAAGCCATGAACCGTTACGGCTCAGACAAACCGGACACCCGTTTTGGGATGGAGCTGGTAAACGTATCGGAAACAGTATCTGGCTGTGGGTTTGGCGTATTTACCAGCGCCCTTGAAAACGGCGGTTCCGTCCGGGGCATCAATGCCAAAGGACAGGGAGCAATGCCCCGCAAAAAAATCGACAAGCTGGTGGATTTTGCCAAAGGATATGGCGCGAAAGGCCTTGCCTACCTGGCAGTCAATCCGGATGGAACTTACAAATCCTCTTTTGCCAAATTTATGACGGAAGAAGAACTGAAATCCCTGGTAGAAAAAATGCAGGGGGAGCCTGGCGACCTTCTTCTTTTTGCCGCTGACAAAAATAAGGTGGTGTGGGATGTATTGGGCGCTCTCCGTTTGGAACTGGCACGGGAGCTTTCCCTCATAGACAAGAGCCAATACAATTTCCTCTGGGTCACAGAATTCCCCCTCTTAGAGTGGTCGGATGAAGAAAACCGTTTTATGGCGATGCACCATCCCTTCACGATGCCTATGGAGGAGGACTGGGACAAAATAGATTCCGATCCCGGCGCAGTCCGTGCAAAAGCCTATGATATTGTCCTAAACGGTACAGAATTAGGCGGCGGCTCTGTCCGTATCCACCAAAATGATATCCAGGAAAAGATGCTGGAGGTATTGGGCTTCACCCAAGAGCGTGCCTACGAACAGTTTGGCTTCCTATTAAATGCCTTTAAATACGGCGTTCCTCCACATGCAGGCTTAGCCTACGGCTTAGACCGCATTGTGATGCTGATGATGCAATGCGACTCCATCCGTGATGTGATTGCCTTCCCAAAGGTAAAAGACGCATCCTGCCTGCTGACAGACGCCCCCAATGTAGTAGAGCAGGCTCAATTAGAGGAACTGTCTCTCTCCATTCATCCATCCGCCCAATTGGAATCCGCCAATTCCGAAGATGGGCAGCAAAAATAAATCTGCTGGAAATACAAGCCCTGATCCTGCATGGGGAAAATGAATTTTTTCTCGCTTTTCATTTGCACCTATGCTATACTGGATAACGGAATGCGAAAAAACCCACAGCAGAAGAAAGGACAGATGCTATGAAACAGGGGATTTTATTTGATTTGGACGGAACCTTGTGGGATTCTGCCAAGGAAGTGGCAATTTCCTGGGAGGAAGCCTTGAAAAAACGCCCAGATGTGTATAAAAAGATTACAAGTGAAATGATACGGAATGTTATGGGCAAGAGCATGTTTGAAATTGCAGATATCCTTTTCGGGGAATATGGCCTGGAAACCCGCCGTGCGCTGATGGATTACTGTTGTGAAGAAGAAAACCAATATATCCGCCTTCACGGCGGCAGGCTATTCGAAGGGCTGGAGGAGACGCTTCAGGCTTTGCAGGATGCAGGCTGCCATCTCTATATTGTCAGCAATTGCCAGGCTGGCTATATTGAGGCGTTTTTAGAGCATCACAGGCTGGAACGCTATTTTGACGATTTTGAATGTTTTGGAAAAACGGAACAGGGCAAAGCCTATAATATCCGCCTGGTAGTGCAGAGGAACTGCTTGGATCAGGCGTTTTATCTGGGGGATACCAAGGGGGATTACCAGGCTGCCACAGAGGCAGGGCTGCCTTTCATCCATGCCAGGATGGGATATGGCTCCGTAGAGGCGGATGTGCCCTTTATCACAAGTTTGTCCCAATTGCCGCAGGCGGCAAGACGCATGTTTGGGAAAGAGTGAATAAGTGTAAAAATGGGACGGATGAAATAGGCAGAGTATATTTTAAGGATATACAGGAGGGACGAAATGAAAAAAATTGGAATCATAGGCGCTATGGCGCAGGAGGTGGAGCGGCTGAAAGGGGAAATGGAAGTGCGGCGCACCATGGCCAAAGCGTCTATGGAATTTTGGGAAGGCACGTTAAACGGCACAGATGCGGTGGTGGTGCAGAGCGGCATTGGCAAGGTAAATGCCGCTATTTGCGCGCAGATCCTATGTGATATATTTGAAGTCACCCACATCATTAACACCGGCGTGGCAGGCTCCTTGAAAAATGAGATTAACATTGGGGATATCGTGGTTTCCACAGACGCGCTCCACCACGATATGGATGCGCGGGTGGTAGGAACCAGGCTGGGGGAGGTTCCCCAGGCAGGATGCCTGGCATTTCCGGCTGATGGGCGTTTGGCGCATTTGGCCGTCACCTGCTGCAAGGAAGCAAACCCTATGCTTTCTGTCTATCAGGGAAGGGTCGTGAGCGGCGACCAGTTCATCAGCGACCGCCAGGTTAAGGATAAGATCATAGGGAATTTTCAGGGCTTCTGTGTGGAGATGGAAGGGGCGTCCATTGCCCAGACGGCTTACCTGAACCATGTTCCCTTTGTCATTATCCGTGCCATTTCTGACAAGGCGGATGACAGCGCAGAAATGGATTTTCCTGTCTTTGAAAAAGAGGCGGCAGCCCATTCGGCAGCGCTGGTAGAGCATATGCTGCCATTAATTTAGCTTTTTCCAAGGATGGATTGCTATTAATTCAGCTTTTCCAAGGATGGCCGCCATTAATTCAGCTTTTGGGAATGGAATCCAGCAGAAACAGGCATGATATTAGGAGAACTTTATGGACGAGAAATTCAGCAGGGCGGGAATGCTCTTGGGTGAAGCTGCCATGGACAGGCTGGCAAAGGCCCGGGTGGCTGTATTCGGCATAGGCGGCGTAGGGGGCTATGCTGCAGAAGCATTGGCAAGGAGCGGCATAGGCAGCCTGGATCTGATTGACAGAGACCAGGTCAGCATTTCCAATATAAACCGACAGATTATAGCCACTGTCCAGACCTTGGGGAAATATAAGGTGCAGGTGATGCAAGAGCGGATCCTGGCAATCAATCCCCAGGCGCAGGTACAGGCATACAGCTGCTTTTTCCTTCCGGAAACAGCAGTCCAGTTTGATTTCAGGGAATATGATTATGTGGTGGATGCCGTAGATACCGTAACGGCTAAGATCCACTTGGCGTTAAAGGCTCAGGAAGCGGGAACTCCCATTATTTCCAGCATGGGTGCAGGCAACAAGCTGGATCCCACCCGGTTTGAGGTGGCAGACCTCTCTCAGACTTCTGTATGCCCTTTAGCCCGTGTTATGCGCCGGGAATTAAAAAAACGTGGCATAGAACATTTAAAGGTGGTATACTCCAAGGAAGAAGCCTTATCCCCATTGGAGGAAATCAGGGAAGGTTCCGGCCGCATTGTGCCTGGAAGCGTATCCTTCGTCCCATCTGTGGCAGGCCTGATCCTGGCCGGAGAAGTAATTAAAGATTTGGCGCAAGTTCCGCAGTAAACGGCTTTCCACAAGGTACCCAAAGACCATTTTTAAGGAGATATAGAACATGAAATTCATTCACATAGCAGACGTGCATTTAGGCGCAAAGCCAGATAAAGGCAAGCCCTGGGCGGCACAACGGGAGAAACACAGCTGGCAGGCCTTCACAGACGTTGTGACCCGGGCAAAGGAGGAAAGTGCCGACCTTCTGCTGATTGCAGGGAACCTCTACCATCGGCAGCCCCTGCTGAAGGAATTGAAAGAAGTGAACCGCCAGTTTGCCAGGATCCCACAGACCCAGGTGGTGATCATCGCCGGAAGCTGCGATTACCTTAGTGCAAATTCCTGTTACAGTTCCTTTCCCTGGGAGAAAAACGTACATTTCCTCAAAGAAGAAAAAATAGATTATGTTGAGCTGCCCAAAATCCAGACAAGAGTATATGGGTTGAGCTACCAGCATCGGGAAATCCCACGCTCCATGTATCAGGGAATCGAGGTCAAAAAAGATAATTTTACCAATATGCTGTTGGCTCATGGTGGGGATGAGAAGCACATTCCTTTCCAGGCCGCTGATTTCCGGGATATGGATTTTGATTATGTGGCCTTTGGGCATCTCCATAAGCCCATGCAGCTTATAGACGCCAAGGTAGTGATGGCAGGCGCACTGCAGCCCACGCAGAGCAGTGATGTGGGGCAGCATGGATATTTTATGGGGGAGATCAAGAACCATATGAACCAGGTGAGGTTTTATCCGATCCATTACTGTGAATATGTGCCGCTGAAACTGAAGATCAGCCGTGAAATCGCGGAGGATGTGCTGAAGAAGTTTGCAGAGGATTATATCAAGAAGGCTCCGCCTTACCAGCTGTTTTGCATTACCCTGACAGGCACCAAGGGATCAAAAGCCCATTCCCTTTCACGTTCCCTGGGGAAGATTGGCCGGGTGGCGCAGGTGCTGGATCAGTGCCAGGCAGACCAGGATTTGGAAAAGCTGAAGGTGCAGTATGGGCAGCAGATTTTAGGGCGGTATATTGATATGCTGGAGAGGATGCCCCAGGATGAAATTACAAAAAAAGCATTATATTACGGTGTGGAGGCATTGATGGTAGAATGAATATATCAGAAATTCGTATTAAAAGTTTTGGGAAGCTCCATAATATCAATATCCATCCCATCCAGGGCATCAATGTAGTCTATGGAGAGAACGAGGCGGGAAAATCTACGCTGCAGCATTTTATTACAGGGATGCTGTTTGGGCTGGAAAAGCAGGAAGGGGAAACTGGCAGGCAGGATGTGTACCAGCATTATGAGCCATGGGACCATGCCCCACATTATGGCGGTGCGCTGCGTTTTACCATGTCTGGTAAGCCCTTTTTGCTGGAGCGGAATTTCCGCCAGGAATCCCAGTCCGTCAGGTTGGTAAATGAGAAAGAGAACCGGGAGCTGAATACGGAACAGGGCGCTTTGGAAAAGCTGTTTGGCAGCATTCGGGAAGAAACCTATGAAAATACATACTGCATTGGCCAGGCTTCTGTGGAGACAAAGGAGGAATTTGCAAATATCCTGCAGGATTTTTTTGTGAATGCCCCTCTGGATGAGGATTTTGTGGCGGCTTACCACCATTTGGAGGAAGGGAAGCAGGCAGCGGAAAGCCATTACCGGGAGCTGTCGGAAAAGCGCAAGGCGGAAGAAGAGCAGATCCTGGCAGAAAAAGCCCGTTTGGAGAATGATGTGAAGCTGTTAAGGAGCCAGCAGGAGGAGGCTTACCAGACTTTCCGCAACCAGCAGGAGGGAGCCAATCCCAACCGGAATGAAATGGCAGAATATTTGCGGGATACCCGTCAAAAAAAACAGAAAATTGGATATTATATAAAGATGGCGTTTTCCCTGCTTTTGGCAATGCTGGGCATTATGGCGATTTACTGGAACGGGTCTTCCCATGACCTGGCAAATGCCCCATGGAGCAGCTGGATGGCGCTGGAAGTGTTTTTGGTGCTTGTGGTGGCGCTGGGGATATTCGGCGTGTTTTTCTGGCAGGGAAAGTGTGAGAAGCTCAGGAAGCTGACGCAAGGGCAGGCGGACGGGGAACCTTACCCAACGGCAGAAAACGGGGAGCCTTCTTCCAAGGAACTGCCGCAGGAAACAGAATCCATACCAGCACAGAAGGCTTTTTTGGAAAATGCTTTGGCAAAAGAGCAGGAGAGCTATGAGAGCCAGGTGCAGAAAAAAGCGGTGGAAGGCGTGTTCCAGGTGCAGCTGTTTGATAAGCAGTCCATGCTGATGAACCTGCAGGAGGAGCTGGAGGAATCCCGTGTTCCTGGAGAGGAGGAGAAAGAGGCAGATTGCCAGATTAAGGCATACCAGCTGGCGCAGCGGACCCTGGAGGATGTGGCCAGGGACATCCATCGGGATGCAAGGCAGAGGCTGGAGAAGGAAATGTCTAAGATTTTTGAGGAGCTGACCTATGGGAAATACAAAAAGGTCGGCCTGGATGAGCGGATGAGGCTAGTGGCGTGGGAAGAGGAGCGCAAGGTGTATCCCTGGCAGCTGAGCCGGGGCACGATGGAGCAGATGTATGTGGCGCTGCGTATGGGCGCTGGCAGGATTTTTTCCAAAGAAGGCGCTGTGCCAATCCTGATGGACGAGGTGTTTGCGGCTTTTGATGATAAGCGGCTGGAAGCGGCAATGCAGTGGCTGGGAAGGCAGAAGGGGCAGATATTCCTGTTTACCTGCCAGAAGCGGGAGATGGAAGTGCTGGAGAAAAATAAGATCCCTTATGGGAAGATTGTGCTGGGAGGATGATTGTTTTTTCATTTCAGGGGCAGCGGCTTCCCATGCCATGCGTTAGGCGCGTTAGAAAGCAGGCCGGCCTTGTATTATATCAAGACAATAAACAGCCGATATTTACATCAGCTTAGGAAAACACATATAATATCAGAATGACATTTTTAGAGGTGGGACAGAATATAACATATGGCTAAGAATAAGAAAAAGAAACGGAAAAAGAAATATCGCGTATTTTGGTTTTTTGCAAGGCTGCAGATTTTGCTGATGCTGGTGGTTGCGGCGGGTGTAGGCTGGTATTTTTATGGGGGCTATGCCCAGAAGGTCAGCGCATTGCAGCGGGAAGCGAAGCAATTGGTGAAAAATTCTGACGAATCTACTTTCCGCTCTGTGCAGACCAGCCTGGTGTATGATGATGACGGAGGCCTGATTGCTACCTTGAATGGTGAGAAGGACGTCTATTATCTGGAGTATGAGGATATCCCAGCTTATGTCCCGGCGGCTATGGTCAGCATCGAGGACAAAAAGTTTTACAGCCACAATGGTATTGACATTAAGGCGATCATGCGCGCCGCCAAGGCGATGATCCAAAATGGGGAGGTTACCCAGGGGGGCAGCACCATTACCCAGCAGCTTGCAAGGAATATTTTCCTGAGCCATGAGCGTACCTGGGAGCGCAAGATTGAAGAAATGTTCCTGGCGGTTGAGATGGAGAAGGTTTACAGCAAGAATAAGATTATGGAATTTTATCTGAACAATGTCTATTTCAGCAGTGGGTATTATGGGATACAGGCTGCCAGCAAAGGGTATTTCAATACGGAAGTGAATAACCTTTCCCTGTCCCAGATTGCATTTTTGTGCGCGATCCCCAACAATCCCAGCCTGTTTGACCCGGTAGAGCATATGGATAACACCCTGAAGCGCCGGAATCGGATCCTGGACCAGATGTGCGAGGATGGGAAAATCAGCCAGAACACCTGTGACCAGGCTAAGGCAGAGGAGATTGTCCTTAGCCGTCCCCAGAAGAAGAAAAATGACTATGTGGAGACTTATACTTATTACTGTGCCATCCGTGCGCTGATGCGCCAGCAGGGATTCCAGTTCCAGACGGAGTTTTCTTCCCAAGAGGAGAAAGAAGCCTATGAAACAGATTACAGCGAGCGTTACAGTGAATGCCAGAACAGCCTGTATACGGCGGGCTATCGGATTTACACATCCATTAATCTGGATATGCAGCAGCAGCTGCAGGATGCTGTGGACAGCAATCTGGCAGAGTACACAGAACAGAGTGAGGATGGGATTTACACACTGCAGAGTTCTGCCACCTGTATTGACAACCATACTGGCTATGTGAAGGCGATTGTAGGAGGCAGGAACCAGAACCTTGTCGGATATACCCTGAACCGGGCATATCAGAGTTACCGCCAGCCAGGCAGTTCCATTAAGCCATTGATTGTGTATACGCCTGCCCTGGAGCGGGAGTACACGCCGGATTCTATTGTGCAGGATGTGAAGAAGGAAGAGGGGCCTTCCAATTCCAGCGGATATTATGAGGGGAGCATTACCCTCCGCCGGGCTGTGCAGACTTCTAAAAATACAGTAGCATGGGATCTGTTAGAGGAAATGACGCCTGAGGTTGGCCTTGCCTACTTAAGGGAAATGAATTTTGCCCGTCTGGATCCTGAGGATAACCGGCCTACCAGTGCGCTGGGCGGCCTTACCAACGGTACCTCAGCGGTAGAGATGGCTTCCGGTTATGCGGCATTGGAAAACGATGGGAAATTCCGCGAGCCTACCTGTATTGTCAAGATTACGGATTCGGAGGGGAATATAATCCTGGAAACGGAGCAGACGGAAAAGGAAGTATATAAAATGAACGCCGCCCGCATGATGACGGATATGATGGTAACGGTGATCCAGGAGGGAACAGGCCGCGGCCTGGCTTTGTCCAATATGCCCTGCGCTGGGAAAACAGGAACTACCGATGACAATAAGGATGGCTGGTTTGTGGGTTACACGCCCTATTATACTACCAGTGTATGGGTGGGCTACGATATGCCTAGGGAGCTGCCGGGGCTCTCTGGCGCAAGCTATCCTGGGAGCATCTGGAGAACCTTTATGGAGCAGATTCACCAGTCCTTGGAGCCAGTGCAGTTTTTGCCTTATATTGATGAGAACGATTCGCCCAAGAATAATTATGGGACGCCAGATGTGCAGCCAGAGGCGCCGGTTCCGGAGGAGCCCCAGGAGCCGGAGGCTCCAGAGGAGCCAGAAGGGCCTGCAGAAGACCAGCTGCTTCCAGAAGATCCAGTCGTGCCGGAGATTCCAGATATACCAGATAATCCGGTGCCGGATGTGCCGGATATTCCGGATGTGCCCCAGGAGCCACAAGAGCCTCAGGAGCCTCAGGAACCGCAGGAGCCGCAAGAACCGCAGGAGCCTGAGGATCCGATAGAGCCAGAGGAGCCAGAGCCGCCAGAGCCGCCTATAGATCCCGAGGGGCAGGATATATAAGTTACTATTCATGGCCAATGTCAGCAACTTAAGGGATGTTATAGGCAAGGGTGGCTTAGCGGCCGTCAGGGGGAGGCAAGAGCCTCCCCCTGACTACGTCTTCAAATCCTGTAAGCTGGGAAAAATTTCCTGCTTGTAAGTAGTTTTGAACCCAGCATCATAAATTCTCATTTTTTAATGCGTCAATGGTATTCTCTTTCCGGATCTTCCGCATGGAGTAGACCATTGTGGAAAATACTACCAAAAATACGCTTCCTACCGCAATGGCAATGCTGTACCAGGGAATAAAGAAGCTTCCTTCCAGGCCATTGGAAATGGTGCGGTAGATCAGCCAGGTTACGCCAAAGGATACGGGGATTCCGTACAGTAAGCCCTTTACGCCATAGAGCAGGCATTCAAAATCCATCATTTTACGGAAGCCTTTTGGCGTCAGGCCAATGGATTTCAGCATGGCAAATTCCCGCCGCCGCAGGTTGATATTAGTGGAAATGGTATTAAACACATTTGCCGCAGCAATTAGTGAGATCAGTGTGATAAACCCAAAGGCCAATACATTGATGACAGTCATCATAGCACGTTCCCCTTCTTTGCTGGCTGCATAATTGTATAGGCTGTCAGAGGTTAGGTTCCAGTCAGCCAGCTTTTTCACCATGGCAGCCTCTGCGGTATTGTGTTCCTTGCATTTGAAAAATAAATCCACGGAACGGGGGGAGTAGTAAGCGTTGGGGGAAACTTCCATGTATTCTATCCCTGGCTCCAAATTGGCAATGACACGGTGTAAGAAGCTGTAAGGATAGAAAAGCTGGATCGTATCATTTTCATTGGAAAAGAAGGATGGAGACCTTTTGGCAGTGGCTCCGATGGAAAGGGGGAGCGCCAGGCAGGCATCTTCTATGGGGAGGGACATTTCTTCATCCGTGCTGTAATTATAAAATCTGTAATAGGGCTTGCCAGTCGCCTCATCCATGTAACGCTCCTGGAAGTCATAATCCCCCTGTGTTTTGGTCAGGTATATAGTAGGGGAACC
This sequence comes from Lachnospiraceae bacterium, assembly GCA_910575035.1. Lineage (GTDB taxonomy): Bacteria > Bacillota > Clostridia > Lachnospirales > Lachnospiraceae > Petralouisia. The sequence goes on along the minus strand of CAJTDL010000002.1, from coordinate 218,804 downwards.
AGCGGTTGCATTTGCCAAAGCAGGGAAGCTATAGAACTTCTGGTCATTTTCGTTGTAAAGGCGCAGGGTATCTACAGCAACAGCCTTGGGAGCATCTGGATTATAAAAGATGGATTCAGGCAGGTTCTGCTCCTTCAAATAGCTGCGGTATTGTCCATCCTCTAAAAAGTGCAGCATAAAATTCAGCAGGGTCAGATCATGCTTCTGATAGGTGAAGCCTGACTGCTCGGCAAAATCTTCCAGATACTTCTGGTATTCCTTGCTGAGGGCAGAGGTTTCAATGGAAGACGACAGATACAGAGAGGTCTCATAGGAAGCGTAGTCCACGCCAGAGACACTGGACAGATCTGCCATCAAGCTGTCTGCGGAAACATCGGATTCAGAAGAAAGATGGTATAAAATATCGTAACCGGAATCTGAGACGATGGTATCTGCAGCTGCCGTCAGGTAAGTGCACCAGCTGCTGGTGGAAATAAACAGCACAATGCTTAAAAACAGGGAAATTACCGTTGCCCGGTATTTTTTTCGGTTGCGCTTGTAGTTTTTGGTGGCAAGGCTGCCCTCAAAGCCAAACAGCTTCTGGGTCAGGCGGGAAGTTTTGACTTTTCCAGGGCGGATGGTAATATCGTCCGTTTGGCGGATGGCGTCAATAGCAGATTTCCGCACAGCCCGCTGTACAGGGATATAAGCCGAAATCAAGATCGTTCCGAAAGAGATCAGGACTGCGATAGCCAATGCCCCAAAGGAAGGGTGCATGGTTAAGGCTACATGGTCAACCGGGCCCAAGATATCGGCAAGCCGGGCGGCTTCATAGCTGGTTGATACAATGCCAAGCATGTCGCCTACCATATCTTGGATAAAGTAAAAGGTAATGCCAATGCCCGCTAGGCCGGACAATATGCCCAAAGGAATGCCAATGCAGCCTAAAAACAGAGCCTCAAACAATACGCTGCCTGTTAACTGCCGCTTTGTGGCGCCAATGGAAGCCAGCAGCCCAAATTGTTTGGTGCGCTCGCTGACGGATATGGAGAAGGCATTGTAAATCAGGGAAATGGAGCCAAACAGAATGATTCCCATTAAGATAACAGCAAGGCCGTACATGACCTCATTGTATCGGTTTTCCCCTGAGTAACCATAGTACCGAAGCAAGTCATAATTTAACCTCCAGACAACGCCGCTTTCATTGAAAGAGCCATCTGAGCCAGAAATGCTGTCCATAGTGGCAGGCAGTTCTGCCTGTAAAGGCACTCCATGCAGGTTTGAGATCATATTTTCCAGGATCGTGGCGCAGTTTTTCCCAGAAACGGTCCGAATGAAAATGTCATAAGGGTGTCCGCTGTCCCCATCTCCAATGGTCAGTGCAGTATAGCCGGGAGCGTCATAATCTTCAAAGGACGGGCGTTCATAGAACCCTACCACGGTATACGTTCTTTTTTCTGTAGTTACCAGCCGTTCTATGTCAGGGGAAGCAGAGTCTTCTAAGTCTGTTTCTGTCTGGCTGCCAGCGTCATTTTGGGAAGAAGGGCTATTTATGTCATTTGTATAGGCAGTATGGTTCAGCAGGATCTGCCCATCCTGGCTGATGCGGTTTCCCAGATCCAATTCTAGGCTGTCCTCCAGGGCATGGCCAATGCCGCCATTGCTTTTCAGGTGGCCTGGCAGGAGGATTTCCTGGCGGTTCTCTGGCATACGCCCTTCTAGGAGATGGATTGGCATCATTTCCGTGAAATCCTGCTGTATGCCATACACGCACAGATAAGGCTTATCGTTGTTCAAGCAGCCTTCCAGGGCAGAAAAGCCCAGAAATTCCATAGAGACGGCCTGCTCCACCTCTGCATCTGCACAGATGCTTTCTATTTCCGCTGCAGTGACGCCCTGGGCTGTTCCATACCAATTTCCATCGTTGTAAATGGAAGACTGCACCAGGTAATGCTGCATAGAGGAAATGCTGATGGTGGTAGCAGTGAACATGGCGGCAGAAAGGATAATGCCAATGATCGTGACCAGGGTGCGGATACGGTTTTCTTTTAAATTCTTTAATGTGACTTTTTGGAAGATATTCATGGTCGGATCACCTCATCTCTGATGATTTTTCCATCCTCGATGGCGATAATGCGGTTTGCCTGTAAGGCTATGTTCTCATCATGGGTAATGACAATCAGGGTCTGCTTGTATTTTTCATTGGAATATTTCAGCAATTCCACAATCTCCTGGCTGTTTTTAGAATCCAGGTTCCCCGTAGGCTCGTCAGCAAGCACAACGGCAGGCGCATTCATCAAGGCCCTGCCAATGGAAACACGCTGCTGCTGCCCCCCGGAGAGCTGGTTGGGAAGGTGGCCTTCCCGTCCCTTTAAAGAGAGGAGGGCCAAAAGCTCCCCTAACCGCTGCTGGTTTACCGGGCGGCCGTCCATCAGCACAGGCAGCGTCATATTCTCCGTTACATTCAATACAGGGATCAGGTTGTAGAACTGGTAGATCAGCCCCACCTGCCGCCTGCGGAAGATGGCAAGCTGGCTTTCATTCTGGGCATAGACATCGGTGCCCTCCATAAAGACTTTGCCAGAGGTGGGCACATCCACGCCCCCCAATACATGCAGCAGGGTGGACTTTCCAGAGCCGGAAGGCCCGATGATTGCCAAAAATTCTCCCTTTTGCACAGAAAAAGACACATCGTCTAAGGCCTTGACCTGGTTCTCGCCAGTCCCATAGATTTTCGTGAGGTGTTCTGCTTTTAAGATTTCCGTATTCATAATTCATACCTCTTTTCTGTTTTTGGAATAAGATATAGCCTGGAGAGCCAAGCAATATCTGAATGTTACTTAAGAGTATAAACGCCCAAAATGACGCCTCTGTGACTTTTAAGTGACAAAATTGTCAGAAAAGGAGGATCTTGAAGGGAAAGAATAAATTTACTTATAGAATTTAATGGTAAATTTTGCCCCGCCCTCTGTGCGGTTTTCTGCCTTTAAGGTTCCGTCTTGCTGGGAAATGATCATGCGGGCCAAAGCCAGGCCAATGCCAACGCTTTGGTCAGAGGCGTTTTTTCCTTTGTAAAACCGTTCAAACAAATGGGGCAGGTCTTCCTTGTCAAAGCCGGGGCCATTGTCTTCGATGGTGATTTCCGTAAAAATGGTATTTTCTGAATAAGCAACCTGGATGCATCCTTCTGGAGGCGTGTGTTCCATGCAGTTTTTCAGGATGTTTAAGACAGCCTCTGTGGACCAGGAAAGATCTCCGGTAAAGCTGGCATGAGCCGTTTTAGCATGAACCTTGAAAGTCTGGCAGCGCAGTTCCATGGGAATCTCCAAAGGCTCCACAGCAGAGCGGATTAATTCTGCCACAGAGACAGGCGTCTGCTGCAGGCAGGCTGTCCCGGCATTCATTTTGGACATTTTTAGCAGCGCCTCTACCAGCCAGTCAATGCGGGACAGAAGCTGGGTCAGTTCCTGTAGGAGCTTCTGCCTGCGCCCAGGGGGCAGCTGCGGCTCCATCAGAAGGGACAGGATTAGGTTGGAGGAGGTCAGCGGGGAACGGATCTGATGGGAAATATCCGCCATTGAGTCTGCCAGCAGCTTCTTGTCATTTTCCAGGGCTTGTGCCTGCTCGCTCAGGCGCAGCGTCATTTTGGACAATTCACTTTCCAGGATAGACAGCTCCCCCTCGCGGTATTTTTCAAATTGGATGGGGATTTGGTTGTGGAGCATATTGTCAATGTCATAGCTTAGCTGGCGCAGCCTGCGGTATCTAAGCCAGGTCATCCAATAGTAGGTGAGGATATAGGGCACAGAGACAGCCGCCAGCAGGCGCAGGCTAGACGGGGCATAAAAATGCCCGGCGCAAAGGGTCAGGGTTAATATAAGGAGATGCCAGAGCAGGCTGGTTTTTATTTCAGGGTTGCGGAAAAATTTCATGGGGAATTTGCTTCCTTTCTGCTTCTTGAAGATAGTATGCGTTCTCTTTGGGCGTTGGGCTTACTTTGGCGGGAGGACTGCTTTCTCTTCTGGATTTAGATGGATGGTAATGGTATTTAAGTATTATGGAATAATTATGGGGATATGTCAATATTTTACTAGGGATGTTTTTATGCTGCGGCATCGTTGTTACCATTCATGGCTCAGGAATGCGCAGAACTGCGCATTCCGTGAAAATATGATTCAGGTTGCGGAGCAGCAATGCTCCTGGGACAAGGTCAACAAGGAGTACATGCCTATGCTGCTTAGCATGCTTCAGGAGATTGGGCTGGATACCAGCAGGGAATTTACAATTAATGAGACTACATGTGTTATAACAAATGGGAGCAAAAGGGAAGTAGGAAATGAAAGCGTGCTGCCAGGATCTGTCCATAGGAAGGCAATGCAGCAGTTCCTTTTATTCCCCCATACGGTACCCCATCCCCCTCACAGTCTTAATCATTTTTGGGCTCTGCGGGTCATCCTCAATTTTCTCCCGGAGCCTCTTAATATATACTGTAAGCGTATTATCATTTACAAATTCCCCTGCCATATCCCAAAGCGCATCCAGCAGCTGCCCCCTGGAAAGGATGATCCCTTTATGGTTCATAAAATACAGCAGCAGCCGATATTCCAATGCAGACAATACCACCTCCTGTCCGTCCTTAGACACAGCCCCCCTTCCCATATCCACGCTCAGCCCCTGATATTCCAGCAAAGCATTTGCCTTCCCATACCTTCGCAGGATATTGTGGATTCGTGACACCAATTCCCGCGGCCGAAATGGTTTTGCAATATAATCATCCGCGCCCAGATCCAGACCCGTCACCACACTGTACTCATCCCCTGAAGCCGTCAAAAATATTACAGGAAGATCCCCATTTGCCTTAACCGCCCGGCAAACCGCAAATCCATTCCCTTCAGCCAGCGAGACATCCAAAAGCACCAAATCAAACCCTGTATTCGCTTCTTCTAACAGGGCAAGCGCCTTCCCCTGCCCATCCACTGAGGTAATTGTAAAGCCTTCCTTCTGTAAAAATTCTGTCAAATTTGCCACAATCCCTTTATCATCTTCCACTAATAAAATATGCGCCATCAAATAAACCTGCCTTTCTAATCTGCACTCTTGCTTTGAAACGCTTTCAGTGTATCATTTTCCATACTGTTCTGTAAAGTGAGGATTGTACTTGTAGCACAGGCAATTATATGGTACGATAGTCCCATCCATAAAATCGAATATGAAGACGGAAAGGAGCACACTAAAATGAAAAAATATGGTTTTGGCGTAGACATTGGCGGGACTACCTGCAAAATCGGCCTGTTTGAGGCGGCAGGACAGGTTGTGGACAAATGGGAAATTCCCACAGATAAGCGGGAGGCAGGCAAAAATATCCTTCCAGACATTGCAGCTTCCCTCCAACAGAAAATGGCAGAAAAATCTATTCCTTCCGAGGCAATCGAAGGCATTGGAATTGGCATTCCAGGCCCTGTGGATGGAAACGGGATGGTTTCCATGTGCGTGAACCTTGGCTGGAAAAATATGGATGTCCCTCAAGAAATGCAGTCCTTAATGGGCGGCATTCCGGTAAAAGCCGGAAATGATGCTAATGTAGCCGCCTTGGGAGAGATGTGGCAGGGGGGCGGCAAGGGCTGCCAGGACCTGGTTATGGTGACATTGGGCACTGGCGTAGGCGGCGGGATCATTATCCATGGGCAGATCGTTGCCGGAGCCAATGGCGCTGGCGGTGAGATTGGCCATATCACTGTAAATCCCCATGAATCCATTGCCTGTAATTGCGGCAGGAAGGGCTGCCTGGAACAGTATGCCTCGGCAACCGGGATTGCCCGCCTGGCAAAAGAGCGCCTGGCGCAGGAGCACAGAAAGTCCCTGTTGGACCAGATGGAGGAGATTTCCGCCAAGTCTGTTTTTGACGCATATAAGCAGCAAGACCAAACAGCTGGGGAGATTGTGGAGAAATTTGCCAGGATTTTAGGCAATGCCTTAAGCAATATTGCCTGTGTGGCAGATCCGGAAGTGTTTGTAATCGGCGGCGGCGTTTCTAAGGCAGGCATGCCTTTGCTGGAGGCTGTGGAGAAGTATTATAAAAGGGCTGCCTTTTCCTCCTGTGCGGACACAAAATTTGCCCTGGCTTCCCTTGGGAATGATGCTGGGATCTATGGCGGTGTGAAAATGGTTCTGGAATAAAAAGGCGGCTGTATGGAACAGTACAGCAAAAAGTCTGCTTTATCGCAGGAGAAGGCTGGATCCTTAGATAGAATCTCACAAAAACATCCGCCTATAGAGAAAAATGTTATAAAATAGTAATAAAAAAGTAATATTTACACAAAAAATGTAAGAAGTGTCTTGAATCTCCTGTGAAAAGGGATTATTATATAGGAGGAAAGTTAATTTGATTGTTACGGATGGCAGAGACGTTGGATCTGCATCCATTAATTACCCTTATGCACAGGAGGCATTACACCAATGAATTATAAGAAAATTTTATCAATTGTATTAGGCTGCCTGCTCTTAGCAGAGACGCCCTTTAACTCTCAGGCAGCTTCCATTTCACCAGTAAATTCCCCAAAGACAAGTATTTCAGAAGAACTTTCGGTTTCAGATAAAAATGGGATTTCAGGAGAACCTTCTATTATAGATAAAGCGGATGCGGCAGCCTTGCCAGGCAGGCAGAAAGATGCGCCAGATTCTGAGGGCGGCAGGCAGGAAGCAGAAGACAGGGCTGCAGCAGGCAGCTATTTTGAAGAGGCGGACGCATATGCCCCAGCGGACAACGGCCAGGAGGCAGAGGGGGGCAGCCCGGCGAATGGCTTATCAGGGCCAGATGAAGCGGCTGCGGCAGACGGCGCACAGGATGATGGCCAGGAGACAGATGGTTTTCAGTTAAATTATAGTACATATAACCTGGCGGTTGGTGAGAAGGTAAAGCTTTCCAGTGAATTAGAAGGCCATACAGAAGTGGATTGGGCTTCTGATCAGGAGGATGTGGCTTCCGTAGCGGAAGATGGAACTGTCACAGGGCTGAAAAAAGGAGAGGCTGTTATTACAGCTACCTTTACAGTATTCACAGAGGACGGCATTGAGACAAGCGCTGCTTCCTGCCAGATTACGGTAGGGGATGCCATTTCCCTGAATAAAACATCCCTTACTTTATATAAAGGGAAGGCAAAAACGCTGAAGGTTTCTACAACTGCCCAAGGCGCTGTTACATGGTTCTCCTCTGACCCGGAGGTTGCAGCAGTGGACCAGGCAGGCAGGATTACTGCTTTGAAGCCTGGGACGGCTCAGGTGACAGCGGAAGCGGATGGCGTGGCGGCCACCTGTAAGGTTGTGGTAAAAGAAGCTGAATTAAAATTAGACAGCAAGGCAACCGTTTATTTGAACAGCACCCTGACATTGAAGGCCACTGCCGCCCCGGCAGGCACAATCACATGGAAATCTTCCAACACCAAGGTGGCAAAAGTCACCAGCAAAGGTAAGGTAAAGCCAGTAAAGACAGGGACAGTGACCATCACCGCCACCTGCAATGGCCTGAAAAAGCAGTGTAAGGTGACCGTTAAAAAATCTTCTGTAAAATTGAATACCCAGGAAACCATTCTCTTTGAGAATAATAAATGCAGGCTGAAGGCAGCCGCTACGCCGGTGAAGGAGCTGGAATGGGTTTCTTCTAATTCCAAAATTGCCAAGGTGGATAAAAATGGGACGATTGTAGGCCTAAAAGCCGGGAAGGCCAAAATTACGGCTGTTGTCCCAGGCGCAAAAGCCACCTGCGAGGTTCAGGTCATCAGCAGCAACTACAAGCTGAACCATAGCAGCGAGAGATTGATGCAGGGGAAAAGCGCTGTACTCTATCTGAAAAATATTTCAGGGCAGGATTCTGTTTCCTTTTCCCTGTCCAATGATTCAAAAGGCGTGGCGAAAATTTCTGTTTCTGGGAATGAGTGTAAGGTTACAGCAAAAAAGGCTGGGGAAGCTACCCTGAAGGCTGCTTACAAAGTTTTGGTCAATGGCCAATGGGTAAAGGGGGAGTCTGAATGTGCGATTGAGGTAATTGACAGCGGAATCGTACAGCAGCAGGCTTCTGTGGCAGTAAAAGCCAAGAAAAGCCTGACTTTGAAAAATATAGAAAAAGAGGGCAATGCCATTGTCCAGACAGTATGGGCATCCTCTGCCCCAAATATTGTCCAGGTCAGCGGCAAGGGCGTACTGACAGGGAGGAAGGAAGGCTCTGCCAATGTTACGGCAACGGTAAGCTATGCAGATGGCACAGCGGAAGAGTACCTTACCAAGGTTCGGGTATCTAAGCCGGAAGTGGCTTCCAAAACCACTGTTATAAGCCTTGGAAAGTCCCAAAAAGTGAAGGTGGAAGGGCTGAATGCCTACAGTACAGTGGACTGGAAGGTTGCAGACAGCAGCCTGGCTTCTGTGGATAAGGATGGCCAGGTCACTGTTGGGAATACAGCAGGGAAAACAGAGCTGGTAATCGTGGCGGATGGAAAGACCCTCAAAGAAAAGCTGGTCATCACAAATCCGCAGTTAAAGTCCAATGAGGCCATGCTGGCAACTGGGAAGACCAAGAAGATACCAATCACAGGGGCATCCTCCAAGAGCAAGATTACATATATTTCTAAAAATGAATCCATAGCAACCATAAGCAAAGCAGGCGTAATAAAAGGAAAGTCCAGTGGAAAAACTAAGATTGTGGCAAAGGTGGACGGCGTCAGGCTGGTATTCCAGGTAAGGGTTGTGAATAAGCGCGCCCTTTCCGCATGTGCAAAGGGGCTTAAGATTATCAACAGCTCCAGGTACAGCCAGGCAAGGCGTATGTCGAAAGGGTATTATGACTGCAGCGCTTTGGTATTCCGGGCATATGGATGTGATTCCGGATTGTTGGGCGGCATGCCTTCCTGGGCGCCTACAGCAGCGGCTATGGCATCCCATTTAGAGAGTACAGGGAAGGTGATTTCCTATGGCGGTGTGGATGTTTCCAAGCTTCTGCCAGGAGACCTGATCTTCTACAGCAGCGGCAGAAACGGCAGATACCGCAATATTTACCATGTGTCTATGTATTATGGGAATGGCTATCGCCTGGAGAAGCCTTTGCGGGCATACAACCGATGGGGAAATATCGCGATGATTGCCAGGCCGCTGAAATAAAGTGTGAAAGGGTGAGGGGCTGGAATGAATTATGCCAAGATCAATAAAACAGACGTTGCCAATGGCCCTGGCATACGGGTTTCCCTGTTCGTTTCTGGCTGCACCCATCATTGTAAGGGATGCTTTAACCCAGAGACTTGGGATTTTGCCTATGGGAAGCCTTTTAGCATGGAGGCGCAGGAGGCCGTATTGCAGGCTCTTGCCCCGCCGTATATTACAGGGCTGACCCTTTTGGGCGGTGAGCCCATGGAGCCGGAGAGCCAGAGGGCGTTGCTGCCCTTTTTGGAAAAAGTGAGGGAGGCTTACCCAACGAAGGATATTTGGTGTTATACGGGATACTTATTTGACCAGGAACTGCAAAAAGACAGCCGGGCAAGGTGTGAAGTGACAGATGCGCTGCTATCTTTGGTGGATGTGCTGGTGGATGGAGAATTTATGGAGGAAAAGAAAGATATTTCTTTACGGTTTCGTGGTTCAAAAAACCAGAGGATTATCCATGTAGGCAAAAGCTTAGAAAGCGGCCAGGTAATCTGCCTGGAATGAATTGAGGAGTGAGCATGAAAAAAAAGAGAAGACGAAGAAGGCAGCGCAGGATTTTTTGGGGGTGTGCCATTGGAGCCGTGACCTTATTGGCGGCAGCCTATTGTGGGATTGCCGTTTACTTTAGCAGCCACTTCTTCTTCCGCACCAAGGTCAATGGCTGGAAAATTGGCGGCATGGACATTGAAGCGGCAGAGGAGAAATTAGGGAAAAGCGTTGAGGAATATCTTCTGACAGTGTATGACCGTGAAGGGGAGAAGCACCATATTTATGGTGAGGATATCGGATGCAAATATGTGCCAGACGGCTCTTTAGACAAACTGTTGGAGGAGCAGAAGCCATTTTTATGGCTGGCTGATATTTTCCGTTTAAAGGAACATGAGGTGCCCATGCCGATGGATTACCAGGATAAGCTGATTTCAGAGGCAGTTTCTTCTATGGACTTGTTCCAGGAGGAGAATATCAAGGATCCGGTAAATGCTGAGATTAAGCAGGATGAAAATGGGTATCATGTGGAGCCGGAGAAGGAGGGCAACCGCCTGATACAGGAAAATGTCCTTAAAAAGGTGAAGCAGGCAGTTCTGGCAGGGGAGGCTTCCATTACGCTGACGGATGAGGATTATGCCAAGGCAGAGATTACCCAGGACAGCCCGGAAATTGCAGGGGTAATGGGGCAGATTGAGAAGTACCAGAATGCGGTCATTACTTATGATATCAAGGATTATGAGGAAGTGCTGGATCAGGATAAGATTTTGCAGTTTATCCAATTGGGTGAGGATGGCTCTGTCACACTGAAGAAGGATGAGATCACAAAGTATGTGCAGGAATTGGCAAGCAAGTACAATACCTACGCAGATGTGCGGTCATTTAAGACTACTGCTGGGGATACGATACAGATTGGCGGTGGGGATTATGGCTGGATTTTGAACAAAGAGGCAGAGGAGGCGCAGATTATTAGTGACCTGGAAGGCGGCCAGCCTGTTACCAGGGAGCCAGTGTATTCCCAAAGGCCTTTTGTATCAGGGAAGGATGATATTGGGAATACATATATTGAGATTGATTATACAAAGCAGCATATGTGGTATTATGAGAATGGAGTGCTGGTAACGGACACAGATGTGGTAACAGGGAATATCAGCAGGCATAATGGATCCCCCGATGGAGTGTTCAAGATCGTCTATAAAGAGAGCCCAGCAGTGCTGAAAGGGGAAGATTATGAGTCAAATGTTACCTATTTTATGCCATTTGCCTATAATGTAGGGATTCATGACGCCTCCTGGAGGAACGGGAGGTTTGGGGGAAGCATTTATAAGACCAGCGGTTCACATGGGTGTATCAATGCTCCGCTTGAAGTTGCCCAAACGATTTATGAGAAAGTGGAGGTTGGGACGCCGGTTGTGGCTTATTATCGGGAGAAAGTGGAACTGACGGCAGAGAATGCGCGGATTTCCAATGCATATTCCTATGTGGATAAAGAGGGAGAGCCTTAGGGCGCCCTCGTTTGAGAAACAGCGCAAGATGGGAGAAACATTAACGTTTCTCCCATCTTGCGCTTGCGCCGCAGGGGAGAGCCAAGCCGCTGGAGGCAACAGGAAGGCCGATTTCCTGTGCCTCTACATGCCCGCGGAATTGGCGCAGTTCTGTGCCAAGCATATAAGAGAGGACGGCAGGCTGCAGCCCAGTAGTATAAGAATTAACCAGGAAAAATAAAGGGCGTCTGGAAAGAAGCCGTGCGCAAAGGCGGATTAGGGGATGGATGGCATCCTCGATTTTCCATGTCTCGCCCTTGGGTCCCCTGCCATAGGAAGGGGGATCCATGATGATGGCTTCATATTGGTTCCCACGCCGAATCTCCCGTTCTGCGAATTTCATACAGTCATCTACAATCCAGCGGATGGGAGCCTCTGAAAGGCCGGAGGCAGCTGCATTTTCGCTTGCCCAGCTTACCATTCCCTTGGAAGCGTCCACATGGGTGACGCTGGCTCCGGCAGAGGCTGCTGCCAAAGTGGCGCCGCCTGTGTAAGCGAACAGGTTCAGGACCTTGATGGGGCGGTTGGCCGTTGAGATTTTTTCAATCATCCAATCCCAATTGACAGCTTGCTCTGGGAAGATTCCAGTGTGTTTGAAGCTAAAGGGCTTCAGGCGGAAGGTGAGGGAATTGTAATGGATATTCCATTGCTGGGGCAGTCCGAAAAATTCCCATTCGCCGCCGCCTTTTTTGCTGCGGTGGTAGTGGGCATTCCTTTTGTCCCATCCTTCGTGTTTTTTGGGGGTGTTCCAGATAACCTGGGGATCTGGGCGCACCAAAATGTATTTTCCCCAGCGCTCCAGCTTTTCTCCAGAGGAACAGTCCAGCACTTCGTATTCTTTCCAGTTGTCTGCAATCCACATAAGCGTAAGTCCTTTCTTTATGAAATAGTTGCATGTTCTTGCAAAATGTATGGTAGTTGCGTATAATTGTAAGAGGTTATCTTAGATTCTACATGATAATCAGAAAAAAGGAAAGGAAAAAATGCAGAATCGTGGAAAAATCGTTATTATTCACAGCTTGGGATCCCCTCACTCCTGAATCCTGTTCTCACGGAATGGAAGTTTGGCACATTCCTGGCGATGAATAGTAACAAAAAATCTGCATGATGGGTGTCAGATCATGATAAATGATATACACATTGGGCCAATCACGTTGCATATGTATGGGCTGATGATAGCCATTGGCTATATGAGCGCTTTGCTGATCAGTGAGCGCCGGGCCAGGAAGCGGGGAATGGATACAGAGATCTTGTATGGAATTTTCTGGTGTGCTGTTTTAGGCGGGGCAGTAGGGAGCAAGATGCTGTATTATATTGTGAATATTCAGGAAATACTGAAGGATCCGTCTATACTGCTGAATTTTCAGAATGGATGGGTAGTGTATGGAGGGATTATCGGCGGCGTGCTGGCAAGCTGGGGATATTGCCGTTATAAGAAGGCGGATTTTGTGAGATATCTGGATCTGGTTTTGCCCTCTGTGGCGTTTGCCCAGGGATGCGGGCGGATTGGATGCTTTTTTGCAGGGTGCTGTTATGGCAGGGAAACAGATTCTGTGCTGTCAATTCAGTATTGGCAGTCAAATTATGCGCCCAATGGGGTAAAATTAGTCCCTACCCAGATTTATTCCAGCTTGGGGGATTTTGCGATTGCTTTTTTGCTGATGGGCTATGCGGGGAGAGAGCCCAGCAAAGGAAAGGTGGCGGCAGGGTACTGTATTTTGTATAGCTTAGGCAGGTTTGTGATCGAGATATTCCGGAATGACTACCGGGGAGAAGTGGGGATTTTTTCCGTGTCGCAGGTAATCTCTATTTTTATAATGGTATTGGGGATCGGGCTGTTTGGGTATGCGGGGAAGGCGGAAAGGGATAATTTGGGCAGGGGCAAATAGGGGGGCAAAGCGTCCGTCAGGGAACGGCTGGGGCATCCGGGTTTGCCCTTGTTCCGGCGCTCCAGGATTAAGGGTTTCTAAGCAGTTCCAGGGAGGCTGTGCCATGCGGACGGAAGCGCCATGGCCACGCCGTCCGTGGCGTGGCCATGGCTTTTACGGATGTCCCTGTGCGCAAATCCCTGGTATTTGGGGAACTGCCAAGAAACTCTAAACCCCTCGCAAGCTCTGTAATTGAATGCATTTTACTAAATTTTAAGCAGTGGGAACACTTTTCCCAAAAGGGAGTTTTCTTTAAAAAGTATTTTTCAGTATGCTGATAATACGGGGATATGCCGATAATATGAATAACATTTGGAAATGTCATATTTGAGAGCGCCAGTTTCCCAGGAAGCGGCAGGAGGTAGATAAAATGTACACAATCAAAGCAGGAACAAGCACTTCTAAAACAGCAAACGGAGATATTGTGGTAGATATGGGCCAGATCTTGCGTAACCTATCAGGTGTAGAGCAGGAGAAAGAAAAGAAATCCCTGATACAGCAGATCATGGAACCCAAGGAAGTGGATGATACGGATAAAGACGTCAAGAAAGCAGTTCAGATTGCAAGGAAAATCGCCCGCGGAGAGTCTGTTACCCCACAGGAAAAAGAATTCCTGATGCGTGTAGACCCCAAGCTTGCCCAAATGGCAGAGCTGGCCAGGCAGCAGGGAGAGCGTGTCAAACACGCCCTGAAAAATGCTTCATCCAAAGAGGAAGAACAGACAATCGTTATGCAGGCGTACCAACAGGTGACAGAATTTACAAAAGCCAAGCCTCAGTTCGGCATGCTGGTAGGCGAGGCCGTAAAGGCCGCCATCCAAGAGGCAAAAGGCTCAGCCCCCCAAGAATCCCATGACTCAGCGCCAATAAACCGTCTTGCAGGCGCCCAAGAGGCAAAAGATCCAGGTTCCCAAGAATCCCAGCATCCCCATATTACAGAAGAACGCCAGGAAGAGCTAATGGATCAATTTTTTCCAGAGGAATGGGTTTCCATGCTCAATTGCCAGGGATAATCCCAGAACAGTCAAATACGGTTACGATTTACGGCCCAAAGGCAGGATGGTAAAGGCGGCAAAATACCGGGGGATGGCTAAGAGTCTGCCAGGGAGGGGGCAGCCCCTTATGCCCGCCCCCTCCCCAACTACGTTTTCGATGCCTGTAAGCTGGGAAAAAGGCTTTCGGCCATAGTCCTTTTTACAGCATGGTTCCAGCTGCTTCTGCATATATTTAACTCTTTGCTGATTAAAGGAACCCCCAAAAGCCCCAGCCACCCCCTGACGGCCGCTGAGCCATCACCAGCCTGCAAACCCCCTTAAGTTACTGACATTAGCCATGAATACCAATACTAAATTGCTTCTGCATTATTATTTTTTAAAAATCTCTGTTCATTTCCCCCAAATTATGCTATACTCCATTAATGAATACCCCAACGCATCTGCCCAATACGCAGCATGCTGTTTTACCCACTATAAAATTACAAGGAGAATGTCGGATGATACGTAAATCTATTTCATTATCCCTATGCATCTTATGCCTATCCAGTGCCCTGCTATGTGCCTGTTCTGGTGAGAGTGCCACAGCCGGCAACGCTCCCGTTGACAGCCCTGTGGCTGCCAGTTCGTCTGCCAAAGCCTCAGGCAGCAGTGCCAATTCCGCACAATCCCAAGATTCAGGAAGTTCTGCAAAGACATCTAGTTCATCGAAATCCAGAACTGCGAAAAATTCTGGAAAGACCCGAAGCAACACACCCAAGGTATTGGTTCCAGAAGCTTCAGGCACCGATGTCCATGAGAATGATTTTGCCATTATTGATACTTCTAACGCCGCCGAAGGCTATTTTATGGTGCAGTACCTGGGATCGAACTCCAAGGTAAAGCTCCGCGTCATCGGCCCCAATGACTCAGAATATTTCTACCTGCTATCAGGCCCAAACATATATGAGACCTTCCCCCTTCCCTGCGGCAATGGCAGCTACGAGCTTCAGATTTTGGAGAATGTCTCAGGCGATAAATATGCCGTTGCATTTTCTGCCAGTATTGAGGTGACTCTGAAGGATAAGCTTAAGCCTTTCCTCTACCCAAACCAATACTCAAACTTTGACGAAAGCTCCCAGGCAGTCAAGCTTGCCAAGGATCTTGCCAAAGATTTGGGTTCAGACCTGGAAGTAATTGAGAGTGTATACCATTATGTCACCAGCAACATCACCTATGACAATGAGAAAGCAGCAACGGTGACTTATGGCTATCTCCCTGACGTGGATGACACTTTAAAGACAGGCACTGGCATCTGTTTCGATTACGCCTCTGTTATGACAGCCATGCTCCGTTCCCAGGGAATCCCTACGAAGCTGGAGGTAGGCTATTCTGGCGAGGCGTACCATGCCTGGATCAGTACCTTTGTAAAGGACGTGGGATGGATTGACAAGATCATTGAGTTTGACGGAAGTTCCTGGACACTTATGGATCCCACGCTGGCATCCAATAATTCCAATTCGGCTGTTGCGCAGTATATCGGTGATGGTTCTAAATATGTAGTAAAATATTCATATTAAAAATGGCTCCTGTCAGCGTTGCAGGGGTTTCAGAAAGGAGATTTCTATGGGCAACAAAAAATTAGCGCCTCTTTCCAACAAAGAAGCCGCTTCCTTCTGCTCGCAAATGGCCATGATCCTGAAGTCTGGCATTTCGTCCATTGAAGGGGTCAGCATTATGTTGGAGGACGCAAAGGATGCAGATGAGAAAGAGCTGCTTTCGCGGATTTATGATTCCCTGATGCAGACGGGCATGTTTTATGATTCCCTGGAGGAAACAGGGGTATTTCCCAGTTATTTGCTGCAGATGGTGCAGATCGGTGAGCAGACGGGACGGCTGGATGAGGTTATGAACTCCCTGGCAGAATATTATGAGAAAGAGGCAAATCTTGCACAGACGGTGAAGAATGCCATTACATACCCATTGATCATGATTGTTATGATGATCCTGGTAATCCTTGTCCTGGTAACAAAGGTGATGCCTGTCTTTAACCAGGTATTCCGTCAGTTAGGCAGTGAAATGACGGGTGTATCCCAGGCAATATTGAGTATTGGGGAATTTATGAACCGCTACTCTATTGTATTCATTGTTATTTTTGTAGCCATTGTAGCAGGTGCTCTCTATCTTGTAAAATCTGCCAGAGGGCAGAAAGTATTCCGCTCTCTGGCCAACCGCTTTACCACGACCCGCGCCCTTTCCGAGCGGATTGCGGCATACCGTTTTTCCAGCGGAATGGCTCTGACCTTGAGCAGCGGGCTGACGCCAGAGGAATGTTTGAACCTTACCTGCGGGCTGATCGAGCAGAATGGCTTCCAGGGCAAGCTGGAAAAATGCAAAAAAGAAGTGGCAGAAGGCGAGGATCTTTGTGATTCCCTATTGGAAAACGGGATTTTTTCCGGTGTTTATGCGCGGATGGCGGCGATTGGCTCCCGGACTGGGTTTTTGGATGAAGTCATGCGCCAGATTGCCGGCCAGTATGAAGATGATATTGACACCAGGATTGCCGGGATTATTGCAACCATAGAGCCTACGCTGGTCATTATCCTTTCTGTAATCGTAGGCGTGATCCTGCTGTCTGTTATGCTGCCCCTTATGAGCATTATGTCCGGGCTGTAAGCCGAAAGGGAGGCGTTTGAATGAAACATCGTTTTGTAACTGAAAAGAGCAATTCCTATATGAAAAACCTCTTGATCTCATTGGGCATTTTTGTGGCTGTTTTTCTGGTTTTCTGGCTGGCGGTGTCATCCGTTTCCACCAGGACAAAGGAAGAAGAAATGCGCACATTGGAGACAGCCGTTATGCGGGGGATCACCCATTGCTATGCCATTGAGGGGACTTATCCGGACAGCCTGGAGTATTTGATTGAAAATTATGGGCTGATCTACGATGAAGGCCATTATTATATTGACTATCAGCCCTTGGGCTCTAACTTAATGCCGGATGTAACCATTATCCAGAGAGAGGATTGATCTATCCTAAGGCGTAGGATCCTGCTGGGCAGGATTCTACAGCAAACTTGGAAGGAGAGGAACCAATGAAATTTCGTACCCAGCATAGGCATGTGATTGATTTTACATTTCCCATAGCGGTATTTTTTGTGTTTGCAGCCTCTTCCCTTGCTGTTCTTATGCTTGCCGCCAATATTTACAGCAATCAGACAGCGGATGCCAATAATAATTATATGGCACGGACCTCCCTGTCTTATGTAAATGAAAAAATACGCCAGAATGATGAAAGGGGCGGTATTTCCATTCAGACATTGGAAGGGCAGGACTGCCTGGTGCTGGAGAACCAGATTGCAGGCGTTTCCTATACCACCTATATTTATCAATATGATGGGAAATTAAAGGAGCTTTTTATCCGGGAAGGGGTGGATGTCCGCCTGCAGGATGGGCAGGATATTATGGAGGTGCAGGATTTTTCTGTGGAAGGAATCAGTGAAGGGCTTTTTCGCCTGACCTCTGTGGATCTGGATGGGAATGAGACCAGCCTGATTGCTTCAGAAAGGAGCGCCTCATGAATCGTTCATCGAATAGCCACTCTAGTTTATTTTTAATGGAAATGATGATTGCCATTATGCTTTTTTCCCTGGCAAGCGCTGTGTGCCTACGGATGTTTGCCACATGCCATCAAATCGGCGAGGATACCAGGGATCTGAATATGGCTGTGTATCAGGCAGGGAACGCTGCAGAATTGCTGAGGAATTCCCTGAAATCTAACGAAACGGAAAGCACGTCTTTTCCAGGCTGCCTTCTGGCAGAGTATCCGCAGGCTGCGGCAGCTGGCTCCGATGTTTTTGTCTATTATGATGCGGATTGGAAACTGTGCCAGAAAAGGAATGGCGCCCACTGTATGGAGATTGTGCAGACGCAGGAGGAGGGGCTGACCCTCTATGATATCCAGGTTCGGAATCTGGACAGCGGGGAACAGGACGTCTATTCCCTGGCATTGAAATTACACCAGCCGCAACGGCCATAATGCAAGGAGTCTGTTTATGAAGAAAAAAAGCTTTCCAATTACAAATATTGGAACCATATCACTGATGATGATCTTTATTGTCCTTTGTATGGTAACTTTTGCCGCCCTGTCTTTGTCTTCCGCTGTCAGCGATTCCCGTTCCGGGCAGAAGATGTCAGTACATACAGAGGAATATTATGCAGCTTCCAACCAGGCAGAGGAGATCCTAGCCAGCGTGGACGGGATATTTTCAGACGCCTACAGCAAGGCGCAGGATGCAGAGGAATACTATAAGATGGTTTCTGAGGCCTTGCCAGATACACTTACTTCGGAGAAGGAGGAGGGGCAGCTCCAGATTCGCTACCAGGTGGATGTAAATGATTCCCAGGCGATCCAGGTGCTGCTTGCGGTGCTGTCCCCAGAGCAGATCCAAAGGGAGGGTTCTGGCGCATTTTATAAAATCCTCTCCTGGCAGGAAATTCAGACCACTCCCTGGGAAGGGGATAATTCAATACAATTAATACAGTAGTGCAAGGAGGGACTACGATTATGGGATTAAATGCAATCGAATTACTAAAAGAAGCTGTCCAGTCAGGTGCTTCTGACCTGTTTATAGTGACTGGCCTTCCTGCATCTGTCCGGTTAAATGGGAAGATTGTGCAGATTAGCAATGATCCACTAAAGCCAGGGGATACGGATGGGCTGATAACAGAGATCTACGAATTGGCCCACCATCGGACGATGGATCCGCTGCATCTGTCCGGGGATGACGATTTTTCTTTTGCAGTGGCAGGGCTGTCACGGTTTCGTGCCAGTGCTTATAAGCAGAGGAACACGCTTTCGATTGTGATCCGTGTCATTACCTTTGAACTGCCCGATCCGGCGCAGCTGGGGATTCCGGATAAGATCATTGAGTTTGCGAGGTTTCCGAAGGGCATGGTGCTGATCACAGGATCTGCGGGGAGCGGGAAGTCTACGTCGCTGGCTTGTATTATTGATTATATTAATCAGCATTATAATAAGCATATCATTACATTAGAGGATCCGTTGGAATTTTTGCACAGGCACTGCCGGAGCATTGTGAGCCAGCGTGAGATCAATGTGGACACAGAGAGTTATGTGACGGCATTAAGGGCGGCGCTTCGGCAGAGCCCAGATGTTATTTTATTAGGGGAAATGCGTGATTATGAGACGATACAGGTGGCTATGACAGCAGCGGAGACGGGGCACCTGCTGTTTTCTACCCTGCATACGGTAGGGGCTGCGAATACCATTGACCGTATTATTGATGTATTTCCGCCAAACCAGCAGAACCAGATTGCAGTGCAGCTCTCTATGGTGCTACAGGCAGTGGTTTCCCAGCAGCTGGTGCCTTCCGTAGCTGGGGCTATGGTGCCTGCTTTTGAGATTATGACGGTGACACCGGCAATTCGGAATATGATTCGGGAGAATAAGATTCCACAGCTGGAAGGGGTGCTGTATTCTTCAGCGAATGCGGATATGGTGTCTATGGATATGAGTTTGCTGAACCTTTATAATGGGGGGAAGATTACGAAGGATACGGCGTTGGAGTTTGCTACGAATCCAGAGATGCTGAAGAAAAGGCTGCGGTAAGAAGGGCAGGCAGCTAACAGATAAGGACGGTACTGGCAATAAGAAATATGGATGGAAAGGGCTGATATGGGAAAAGCAGAAGAAGTGCGCATGACTTATTCTGGAGTGATCCTGCAGAAAAGTGGGAAACGGATTGTACGGGTGGTATTTGAGAGAGGGGGAGATGTGGCAGAAGGGGTGCTGCCTTCTGGGGAGATTGAGAGATCCTCTGGATTTACGGAGGAGGAAGTGCGGCAGCTTGGGAGGTATTTGGTGCAGAATGGAGAGGGGATTATGGCAAAGGCGAAGGAAGTGGATCCGTTGAGGAATTGGATAAGGAAAAGGTAAGGAATGGCTGCTTACATATAGGCAGGAATGTTGTCTTTTTCTGTGGACTTCTGTTTTTTTCTAAAGGGCATGGCAGGGAAAAACAGGAGTCCGGCGAATAAGGCGAAGCCTGTTGCGGATATGCATTTTCCGAGGGCAAAGCCAGGGGCGTGGTAAGTGATGGTAATGGCGTGCCTTCCTTTTGGGAGGGAAAAGCCCAGGAAGGATGTGTTGACTTTTTCGGGCAGGATTTTAACGCCATCCACCTGTACTTCGAAGTTGGGGTCGTAGGGGATGGAGGTGACGAAATAGCCAGGGGCTTTTGCGGTTAAGGCGCCGGAAATAATGTTTCCCTGGGATTTGGCAGGGTGTAGGCAAAAGGAGGATTGGTATAGCCTATGGCTTAAGCTTAAAGTATGGCTTGGCTGCCAATCGCTTAAAAAGCACTGGATTTCCGTGATTTCATAATTGCCTTTGCCGAAGGTCAGCGTTGCCGTGGTTTGGCTTCTTTTCAAGGGGATGGCATAGGTGAAGGTTGTGTTTTTGTTGTAGTATATGTGGTCTTGGGCGGTAAGTTTGTTGCCCTCTCCTTCCAGCCAAATGGCAGCATCTTTATTGGGGCGGTTGTTTTTGATCTTAAATTGCAGAAAGAGAAGGCGTTCTGCGGTTTTAGGCAGTTCTGTGGAAGGTATTTCTATTTGGATGTTCTGGTTTTCTTTGGATTGGATTTGGTATCCATTGTCTGTTTTATTTATCCATGTGGCATTTGCAATTGTTTGTTGCGTCAGGCAGAAGGGAATGCGGGAGGCTGCCTGGCGGATTTGTTTTAAAAGTATGGCTTCTGTTGTATCCGCCTTTTGCAGATTATTTTGCAAATATGCATACCGCTGGATTGGCGGGCTTTGTAAAGGTTTTGGGGCGTTGGTTCTGGGTGCGCTTTTTGTATCTACAACGGCGGCATAGAGGAATGCCAGCTGGCTGTAGGGGAATTTTAGCTTATCATAGGCTTCTTTGGAAATTATTTGGCCTGTGGCATAGGCAATGGGGGCGACAGAGGGGGTTTGGCAAATGGCCTGGGAGCCGGCCTGGCCAATTGGGGCATACCCAGGGATATCCTGCTGGGAAATCAGGTATTTTATGCCCATGAGTTTTTGGAAAATTGGGTTGTGGGTGGGGGACTGCATCAGGCAGTTCCGAAACGGCTCGTTTAGCTGAAATATGTTTTCACGGAAGTTCTGGTAGCCTGCATTGTAGGAGGAGGAATAGAGGGAGGAAATATACTGCCCCATATTCCAGATCCGGTTTAGGGTAGCGGCGTTTTCAGTGTCTGTGCCCAGCTGTTCCATGCGGTAGAAGCCCTTTTCCTTTTTTAGGGCTTGGGCTATGGCCTTTTGGGTGGAAATAGCGGTGGCCTTGGCATAGGCTTTTGGTGTTTCTATTCGGTTGGCGCATGGGTGGAGGGCTAATTGGAACAGAAATAGGAACATGACGGGGGGAGCCGCCAGCAGGAAGATGCAGTTTTTTGGGGTATGCTTCTTCCAGTAGAGCAGGAAAAAGGCCAGCATCAAAAGGGCGTCCATAAGGATCAGCCATCCATATTTGGCATAGTTTGCCTGGGCTGGCTTTAGGCATAGGAGGGGGATTGCCAAAAGGAAGGCGGACAGGGCAAATGGGAAAGGAATCTGCCGGTTTTCCATTTTTTGGAGGAAATAGGCGATCAGGTAGCAGAGCAAGGGCAAAAAGGGGATTAAGGATTTATCGCGGATATACAGGCCTCCGTTCAGGAGCCATGAAAAAAGGGGGAGGGTGAGGATAAGTACACAGCCATAGGATAATATCCGTTCGTGGCATTTTTTGTAGGTTAGGCTTGCGAGCAGGGCAGTGACCAGGAGCGTGGTCAGGCCAATGCCATAAGGGTTATAGGTGAGGCGCATGGCCTGGATATTGGGAAGGAGCAGGGAAAGGAGGGAATGGGATCCCTGGGCTCCCGTCCTGCCAGATAATGCCAGGGCAGTGGGCAGCAGCAAAATGCCGCTCATCAGCACGGCAGTCAGCATAGGCAGCAGAAAATAGATTCCGTCACGGAGGAATGTGAGGAAGGTATGGTGCATGTCCTCATTTATCTGAAAATAGCGGTGCAGGCCATACAATACCAGCGCCAGCATCCCGCCGATGCTGAAGTAGAAGCTGGAGAGGATCATAAAAAAGACACCGATGGTATAGAGCGCCAGGTGATTTTTTTCAAAATAGCTGTCTATGCCAAGAAAAGCCATGCATAAAAAGGGCATGTAATTGACAAACATAATGTGGCCATAGGATTGGAAGACCATTGGGCCAGCAAGAAGGTACATTATGGTGACCAAAAAGCGGATTTGCATAGAAAAGCCCCGTTTGGCAAGCCAGCAGTACAGCAGCATGGCTGCCGCAGCCAGGCAGCAGACAGAGGCTGCCATAAGGTAATCGCCCATTTTTACAAAGGGAAGCAGGTAGGAGACCAGAATAATAGGGCTGTAAAGCCCATAATAGGAAAAGTTGTAGATATTCTGTCCGCCGCCGATATTTGGGGCAAATTCTGGGAAAGGGTTCCCTGTTTGGTAAAATTGCTGGCGGAAGTAGTCTGGGAGGACGCTGTGTTGGCTGATCCAGTCCACCTTGGAGCCGAAGATGCCATACCTGCCCACAAAAAGCCAGCAGAAAAAAGCGGTGAGAAGCCCGATTGTTATGTAAATGGCATATGGTTTCCGGTATAAAAAACTGTAGAATTTATGTGGGAAGCATTTTCGGGAGGGATATGTAAGATGCAGTTTTTGCTTATGCTGACAATGGGGCATTTTTGTTTCCAGCCTTTCTTGCGTATTTTATATAAAGTGCTTTTATTTTAATACTTTTTTCTTAAGAATTATCAAAAGCAATCTTTATATTTTTGGAAAAACTAGGAAAGGAAATCTTAATTTTGGGGTATTATGGGTGGAAACAGAAAATGCCCAATCAATAGATGGAGATTTTATAATGAAATTAGCACTCACCTATTTGATTGTACCCAAAATGACCCGCCTACGTACGCGTGTGTCGGGGAAAATGACAACATTGCAAGCTGGAGGACAATGAAAAACCGTCTGCGTAACCTGGAAGCGGCCGGGATTCCCACAGAGTTTCATAAATATCCGGGACTCAGGCATGGTTTTGGCCTTGGAACTGGGACTGTGGCAGAAGGATGGATAGATGACGCGGTAATATTCTGGGAAAATCAAAGGCGCCCTGCGGGTATTCCTTGATGCCCGGAAAAACAGGCAATAAAAGGAGACACCCTGCGGGTATCCCTTGATGCTTGGAAAAGCAAGCAATTATATGGAAAGGGGATCAGATGATGAATAATTTTATTTTTGAAAACGCCACAAAAGTATTTTTGGGCAGGGGATGCGTGAAAGAGTATCTGGCCTGCCTGACAAAAAGCCATAACACGATCCTGCTGGCCTATGGCGGCGGTTCTGTTAAGGAGAACGGCATTTATGATGAGGTAACATCTATTTTGAAAAGGGCAGGAAAAAATATTGTGGAGTTTTCCGGCGTTATGCCAAATCCCACCTATGCAAAGGTTTTAAGGGGCGCAAAGCTGAGCAGCAGGCAGTGGACGGAGGCACGGCAAATCCTCCTTTGGAAACGGAAGATCAGAATGGAACGGAATCCGAAACGTTGAAGAAGGCTGCAGAAGCGTCTTCTGGAGAAGAAACAGAAATGGAAAGCAACGCGGATGGAAATGCTTCCGGCGCGGCAAATACAGAAAATCTGGTGGTATAGCTGCCCGATGGCAGTGGTTTCTTTTCTGGAAAGCTATGATTTTTCCGATAAACAGGTTTATCTGTTCTGCTCCCATGGGACGGGCGGGCTGGCTGCCAGCGTTCAGGATATTGAGGAGATTTTGCCTGCTGGGCAGATTTCAGAAAATGTGTTTGACGCATATGAAGAGGATACTGCATCTTCGCAGGAAGAAATCAGAAACTGGCCGGGAGAATTGGGATATTAGGAGGCGGCACTTTCCACTTTAACATAATCCTTCTGTTTCACTGATAAAACAACAGAAAAATACACCATTGGCTATGCCGAGTCCGTTCTTTTTCGGGCACGGCTGTTTTTCTGCCATCTTTCACATTGCTGCTGCCCGCCGCCGGGAGCAGTCCTATGATCAGCTTCTGGAGGAAGGCTGGCAGTTCCAGGTGTATGGAATGGGTATAAAGGCCAAAAATCACATGTTATAAAATTTTCAGAAAATATTAGCACTCACCTATTGACAGTGCTAATAATATATGGTATTGTTATACACGAACTAGAACAATGCTGCTGAAACTGCTCTTTTGCATATGCATTTGGAATTTATGCCAGGTTAGATGTACATTTTTGCATAATCCATTATGTAATTGCACACAAGAGTAGTAACATATATTATTGTATCAATTGAAAGGGAAGGAGGACCCCTTATGAACATTCAGAAATTTACACAGAAATCAATAGAGGCCGTCAACGGCTGTGAAAAATTAGCCTATGAATATGGCAACCAGGAAATTGAACAGGAGCACCTGTTGGTCGCCCTCTTATTGCAGGAGGATGGCCTGATCCCTAAGTTAATCGAAAAAATGGAAATTGACAAAGCCCATTTCACCCAAAATGCCAAAGACCGCCTGGCAAAGCGTGTCAAGGTGTCTGGCGGCCAGATTTACATGGGTCAGCACCTGAACAAAGTCCTGGTCAGCGCTGAGGATGAGGCTAAGAAAATGGGCGACGAGTACGTTTCTGTAGAGCACCTTTTCCTGACGCTGCTGAAATTCCCCAACCAGGCTTTAAAGGAGCTTTTCCGGGAATACGGCATTACCCGTGAGCGTTTCCTGCAAGCCCTTGCCACTGTCCGCGGCAACCAAAAGGTGGTGTCCGACAACCCGGAAGCAACCTATGACACCTTGGAAAAATACGGCTATGACATGGTAGAGCGGGCAAGGGATCAGAAATTAGACCCCGTGATTGGCCGCGACAGCGAAATCCGCAATGTTGTCCGTATCCTTTCCCGAAAGACTAAGAACAATCCTGTATTGATCGGTGAGCCAGGCGTAGGAAAAACTGCCGTAGTGGAGGGGCTGGCACAGCGCATCGTCCGTGGCGACGTGCCGGAAGGCCTGAAGGATAAACGCCTTTTTGCCCTTGATATGGGCGCTTTGGTGGCAGGAGCCAAATACCGCGGTGAATTTGAGGAACGCCTGAAAGCCGTATTAGATGAAATAAAAAGCAGCGATGGCCGGATTATCCTGTTTATTGATGAACTGCATACCATCGTAGGGGCAGGCAAGACAGATGGGGCCATGGATGCCGGGCAGCTCTTAAAGCCCATGCTGGCACGCGGCGAGCTCCACTGTATTGGAGCCACCACCTTAGACGAATATCGGGAATATATTGAAAAAGACGCTGCTTTAGAGCGCAGGTTCCAGCCAGTTATGGTAGAAGAGCCAACGGTAGAAGACACCATTTCCATCCTCCGCGGCCTTAAAGACCGTTACGAGGTGTTCCACGGTGTAAAGATCACAGACGCTGCCCTAGTATCTGCCGCTGTCCTTTCCAACCGTTACATCAGTGACCGTTTCCTGCCAGACAAGGCCATTGACCTGGTAGACGAAGCCTGTGCCCTGATCAAGACAGAACTGGATTCCATGCCTACGGAATTGGACGAACTGCAGCGTAAGGTGATGCAGATGGAAATTGAAGAAGCTGCCCTGAAAAAAGAAGAAGACCGCCTAAGCCAGGATCGTCTGGAGGCTCTGCAAAAAGAGCTGGCAGAACTGAAAAATCAGTTCCAGTCCCGCAAAGCCCAGTGGGACAACGAGAAAAAATCCGTAGAGCGTGTCCAAAAGCTCCGGGAAGAACTGGAAGCCATCAACAACGAAATCGCCAGGGCTCAGCAGAACTACGACTTGGAAAAGGCCGCCGAGCTCCAATATGGCAAAAAGCCAGATTTGCAGCGCCAGCTGGAGTTAGAAGAGGAACAGGTAAAGACGAAAGACCTGCGCTTAGTCCACGAAAACGTGAGCGATGAGGAAATCGCCAAGATCATTTCCCGCTGGACAGGCATTCCCGTAGCCAAGCTTACAGAAAGCGAGCGCAACAAGACCCTCCATCTGGACGAGGAACTCCACAAGCGTGTTATTGGCCAGGAAGAAGGCGTTACCAAGGTCACCGAAGCCATTATCCGCTCCAAAGCTGGGATCAAAGACCCTAGCAAGCCTATCGGTTCTTTCTTGTTTTTAGGCCCCACTGGCGTAGGCAAGACCGAGCTGGCCAAGGCTCTTGCTGCCAGCCTCTTTGATGATGAAAACAATATGGTACGTATAGATATGAGCGAGTATATGGAAAAATACGCCGTTTCCCGCCTGATTGGAGCGCCTCCCGGATATGTAGGCTATGAAGAGGGCGGCCAATTAACAGAAGCTGTCCGCAGAAAGCCCTATTCTGTTGTGCTTTTTGATGAAGTGGAAAAGGCTCACCCAGACGTATTCAACGTACTGCTCCAGGTATTGGATGACGGCCGTATTACAGATTCTCAAGGCCGCACTGTAGACTTCAAAAACACCATATTGATTATGACATCCAACCTGGGCTCCTCCTACCTCTTAGAAGGCATTGGGGAAACAGGTGAGATTAAGCCTGAATGCGAAGAGGCTGTTATGGCTGAACTGCGCGCCAATTTCCGCCCTGAGTTCCTAAACCGCCTGGACGAAACAATCCTGTTCAAGCCGCTGACCAAAGCTGACATTGGCAGCATCATCCATCTGCTGATGGCAGACCTGAACAACCGCCTGGCAGACCGCGAGGTATCCCTGGAACTGTCCCAGCCAGCCCAGCAATTTATCATAGAGCATGGATATGATCCTGTCTATGGCGCAAGGCCCCTAAAACGTTACCTCCAAAAAACAGTAGAAACCCTTGCTGCCAAATTGATTCTGTCAGGCCAGGTAAGGGCTGGCGATACCATCCTGGTCGATGTAGAGCAAGACGCCCTGGCTGCAAAAACCGCTCCCCACAGCTAAGCCCATTCTCCCACAAAATGTATACCATGACCACCTACGCTAATGTACACCCATAACTGCCTACGCTGGGGGCGCTAAGCATCAGCCGCGCTTCCAGCAACGATTGGAATGGAGCGCAGATGCGTTTGGGAAGGGGTACTCCCATTGCCTACCTGTAAAACCCCTTAAGTTCCTGACATTGAATCATGGCCCAGGAATGCGCCAAACTGCGCATTCCGTGAGAACATGGTTCAAGAGTGAGTGGCGGTTTTTGCGGGGCAAAACTTTAAATATCACCCTGAATTGTTACTATGAGCGGCTTCCAGGCCGTGAATAGTAACGTTTTTTACGCGCTCTAAGGACTTTCTTACAAATTATTTTGACATTTTCCCAGATTCCAGTTATAATAAAAAATGGCAGTTTCCCATACTTGCCAATCTTTAGATGGGATTCCCTGCCAATCATTTTGTAACCCCGCCAAGTTAATCCGCATACAATCTACACACAGGGAGCATAAATGGAATTCTATCAATTAACACGAAGCAAACGGAAAAGCCTTTCCATTATAATTAAAAAAGATGGCACTGTACAAGTAAAAGCCCCTACGTGGCTGCCAAAATACCAAATCGACCAGTTCATACAGAAAAAATCGGACTGGATCAAAGAAAAACGCTCACAATTAAGCGCATTGGAGCGAAAGAGCCCTCCCCACACATTCCAACAGGGTGACGTATTTTATTTCCTTGGTGAGCCATATCAACTGCAGTTTTGCCAAGTTCCTCCCACCTCCCATACGCCCGCTTCCGAAAAGGTCATCTTAAATCCTAAGGAAAAAACACTATCCGCAATCTTAGACCCTTCCGATACCCCAAGCATAAAGAAACATTTGGAGCAGTGGTATGTTCTCCAGGCCAAGGCATTATTCCCGCAGCGTGTTGGGATTTACTACCCTTTGGTAGCAAAAGCAGCTTCCCAAATTGCCCAAAAGGAAATAAGCGCCGTAAACCGCATAGCTGTCCGCAGCCAGAAAACCCGCTGGGGAAGCTGCAGCAGCAAGGGAAACTTAAATTTTAACTGGCATCTTGTGATAGCGCCTCTTGAAATATTAGATTACATAGTGGTTCACGAGCTATGCCATTTGGCCTACCTAAACCACTCCCGCCAATTTTGGCAGTTGGTGGAAGCCATATTGCCGGATTACCCGCAGCGCCGGAATTGGCTGAAAGTGAATGGGCTGCTGCTGGACATTTCCTTTCAGAATCAATAATAAGGGCATGGCCTGCCGTATATTGCCCTGGCAGTTAAATATCAAGGCAAGGTGTGGTATTAAGCGTCAGAGTAATGCATTAGAATGGAGGATATGATTATGTTAGAGAAGATACAGATAGAAGGGGCGGTAGAGGGGAAATTGGAAGCGCTAAAACAATCCCTTGGGAATATGGGGAAGGTGGCCATTGCATTTTCCAGTGGGGTAGATTCCACTTTTTTATTGAAGGTTGCCCATGAGGTGTTGGGAGAGGGCGCCATTGCCATAACGGCGCAGTCCTGCTCCTTTCCAGGCAGGGAGCTGGAGGAGGCAAAAAAATTCTGCCAGCAGGAGGGGATACGCCAAATTGTGGTTCCATTTGATGAATTGGAAGTCCAAGGGTTTAGGGAGAACCCGCCTAATCGGTGCTACCTTTGTAAAAAGGCATTTTTAAGCCTGGTGAAGGACGCTGCCGCCGAACAGGGAGCCGCTTATGTGGCGGAGGGCTCCAATGTGGATGATGAAGGGGATTACAGGCCTGGTATGCAGGCAGTGGCAGAATTGGGAATCCAAAGCCCATTACGGAATGCAGGGCTTATGAAACAGGAGATTCGGTTTCTCTCGAGGCAATTAGGCCTGCCTACCTGGGAGAAGCCTTCCTTTGCCTGCCTTTCATCCCGGTTTCCCTATGGAGAAGAAATTACAAAAGAAAAGCTGGCTATGGTGGAACAGGCAGAAGATTTGCTGCTGTCCATGGGATTTTCACAGGTAAGGGTGCGGATCCATGGGAGGATGGCAAGGATTGAATTACTGCCAGAGGATTTTGCAAGGCTGATACAGGAAGAAAGGCGTAAGCAGGCCGTAAAGGCGCTCACAAGCTGGGGATTTTCCTATGTGTCTATGGATTTGACAGGATACCGTACTGGAAGTATGAATGAGTTGCTGTAGGCTGCGCCACAAAGGCATGGCCTGCTGAATAAAAAACTGCCGTAACAGCAGCTGCCCTTGGATGTGCGCTGCTGTTTACGGCAGTTTTTCTGTTCCGTTGATTAAATCAAAAACGGCATAATTTTTTCTTCAATTCCAGCATCTTGCGAATCGTATTTTAACTGTAGCGGCCCGGAAAAATCCAGCGCCATCACTCCGAGGATGGATTTTGCATCAACGATTCTCTGTCCAGAACCCAAATCAAAATTTGCGTCAATCTTGTCAATGATACTTACAAACTGCCTGATCTGCTCAACATCATGAAACCTTACATTCACTTGCTGCTGCATAATATGTTCCTCCTTATCATGATTTTGTTGGTCATTCCGATTTAGAATGGTCTTGCATGTTTTTACAAGATGCAGTGAAAATGGCTGTGTTACCGTTTTCACTTGCATATCATAATACACGGAAAATTCTATTTTGTATATTGGCGATTTTAACAATTTTCTGGAAATTTTCTTGTGGATTTTGGTGAAAACAATTTCAGTTAACAAAAAATTTACTTGACATTTACAATTTTTTCATTAAAATAGTTCAAAAAAGAACTAAGGGAGAGAGAAGATGATACCATTAAATCTGTGGGAGCACCATAATGCAATTAAGGCGCTGTATGCAAACTGTGTTGGGGAGGTTTGTCAAAAACATGGGGTTACCCGTATGGAATTAGATATCCTGTTGTTTTTGGCCAATAACCCTTGTTACGATACGGCAAAGGATATAGTAGAGATCCGTTATTTATCAAAATCCCAGGTTTCTATATCCATAGCCCTTTTAGAAAAAGGCGGTTACCTTGCAAAGAAATACCAGAAGGAAAATCGAAAGACTGCGCATTTGATGCTGTGTAGCAAAGCGGATCCGTTGGTCAGTGAGGGGAGGCGGGCACAGGAACGGTTTCTGGGGATTATGGTACAGGGAATTTCAGAAGAAGATCTTACAGGCATGAAGCGCTGTATGGCTCAAATAATGGAAAATATCCATTATCACTTGAAGGAGGTAAAGTAATGTTTCAGTTCCTGATTTGTTTTGTAGCAGGTATTGGTGCCGGCCTTGGGACAGGGTTTGCCGGTATGAGCGCGGCAGCTGTGATCAGCCCGATGCTAATCACCTTTCTGGGGATGCCGGCTTATGAGGCAGTTGGCATTGCATTGGCAAGCGACGTGCTGGCAAGCGCGGTCAGTGCGTATACTTATGGGAAGAATAAAAATCTGGATATCCGCAACGGGCTGGTTATGATGGTTATGGTACTGCTGTTCACCCTGTTTGGAAGCTGGGCGGCAAGCTTTGTGCCGAACGCTACAATGGGAAATTTTTCTGTATTTATGACGTTGCTGCTGGGAATTAAATTTATTGTAAAGCCCGTTATGGCTACCAAGGAATCCATGGAAGCGGCCAGCGGCAGGAAGCGGCTCATCCAGTCCATCATTAGCGGTATTGTAATCGGCTTTATATGCGGTTTTGTGGGCGCAGGGGGCGGCATGATGATGCTGCTGCTCTTAACCAGTGTCCTGGGCTATGAATTAAAGACTGCAGTTGGGACAAGCGTATTTATTATGGCATTTACCGCCTTCACTGGGGCGGCCAGCCATTTTGCCATTGGGGGGATGCCTGATTTATGGTGTCTGGCCTTTTGTGTGGCATCTACGCTATTATGGGCAAGGATTGCGGCTAAGTTTGCAAATAAGGCAAGCGCCGCGGTGCTGAACCGTGTGACGGGGGTTGTTCTGGCTGTTTTGGGAAGTGCAGTTCTTTTATTCAGTTATTGAAAATAATGGTGCAGGAATGTATTATGGTAGCAATTCTGCCTTTTCCATGTTATAATGCCTTTGTAGAAAATTTTCAGGTTCTAAGGTGTTGGGTATGGATGAAAAATATGATTTAACAGAAGGGAACATGGTAAAGACAGTGCTGTTCTTTTCTGTTCCTTTCTTATTGGCAAATTTAATCCAGGCTTTGTACGGAGCCGTAGACTTGATGGTTATAGGCTGGTATTGCCCTCCGGAATCCATTGCGGCGGTTTCGACAGGGACGCAGGTGACCCAGATTATCACCAGCATGATTTCTGGCCTGACTTTAGGAGCCACAGTGACAGTTGGAAAATATGTGGGCAGAAAAGCCCCAGAAGAAGTAAAAAGGACGATTAGTTCCAGCCTTTGCCTGTTTTTTATCGTAGGGCTGGCGCTTAGCGTACTGCTGATCCTGTTTTCTGATGGAATCCTGAGGGCATTAAAAACGCCGGCAGAATCCTTTGCCCTGGCAAAAGAATATGTCTGTGTCTGCGGGGCAGGGGTGGTGTTTATCTGCGGCTATAATGCTATCAGCGCCATCCTGCGCGGATATGGAGACTCAAAAAGCCCCTTGCTGTTTGTGGCCATTGCCGGCGTATGGAATGTGATAGGGGACATTGTGTTTATCCGTTATATGAATCTTGGGGTAAAAGGCGCAGCCTTTGCTACTATTTTTTCCCAGGCTTTTAGCATGGTGTGGGCTGCCTGTTACCTCAACAGGCGGAATTTTATTTTCTCCTTTCGCCTGCGGAATTTCAAGATTTATAGAAAGCAAGCCCGCGAATTGATATGTGTGGGAATCCCTATTTCCCTGCAGGAATGCATGGTGCGCCTGTCCTTCCTGTACCTGACTTCTGTGACAAATGCCCTGGGTGTCTCATCTGCCTCGGCTGTGGGGATTGCCAGCAAATATGATGTCTTTGCCATGCTTCCAGCCACCTCTGTGGCCAGTGCATTGTCTTCTGTGGTAGCGCAGAATTTTGGCGCGGGAAAATATAAACGCATGAGCCAGGCTCTTCTGATTGGAATTGCAGGAGCCCTGCCTTTTTCCCTTGCGTTTTTTCTTTGGGCGCAGATTTCACCAGAAACGATGATTGGGGTATTTTCATCAGATGCAGCCATTATCCAGGCGGGAATCCCATTTTTCCGAACCTGCAGCTTTGATTATCTCTGTGTGCTGTTTGTGTTTAGCCTGAATGGCTATCTGAATGGCCGTGGAAAAACTTTGTTTACGATGGTAAGCTGCTGTTTTGGCGCATTAGCC
Organism: Lachnospiraceae bacterium; assembly: GCA_910575035.1. Classification (GTDB taxonomy): domain Bacteria; phylum Bacillota; class Clostridia; order Lachnospirales; family Lachnospiraceae; genus Petralouisia. Next base: position 186,444 of record CAJTDL010000002.1, on the reverse strand, counting down.
TTGCGCATGCCGCTGATTGGCCTGGTATGCGCCAAGGTTCCCGGAAGCCTTGGCATTATCGGCACAGTGGCTCCAACGGTATCTGGGATTATGGCGGTTTATACTGGGATTTATGTGTGGAAAATAATAAAAAATCAATAATCCCATTGGCATTTTTTCATGTCAACGCAGCCATTGCCCTTGAATATGATATGTTCTTGAAGGAGCAAATCCCGCTGCCGGTGAAAATGCGGCGCCAGGCGCCCGGCATGGTTTACAATACGGTGGCAGGGGTAGTCTCCGTAATATTCTGACATGCTTAAAACCTTCCCTACAAGCCGTGCGTTTTTTTCCCGCCCAATCAGCCTGGCAATCTGCCCATAGGAAGCGACTTTGCCTTCTGGCACTTCCCCTACGGCAGACAGTATCTCATAAATTAGCCCTTCTGTTAAGGCAGTATGTGTTTTATGCCCTTTTTTCAACTGGCCTGTTGATAGTGCGCCATGAGTTAGCTTATCTGTTAATACAGTGCCCATGTGCCCTTCCTCCAATCTTAAACTTTATAAGGCGGTTCCCTTTGTGGGGATGAAAAAATTTGCCATGTCTGCCTTCTCTAAGGAAAGTAATTTCACTTTTTTATCAATGCCCCCGGCATAGCCTGTCAGGCTTCCGTTGCTTCCTATGACTCTGTGGCAGGGGATGACCAAGGAGATGGGATTGCGGGCTACTGCGTTGCCGACTGCCTGGGGAGACATGGCAGGAATGCCTTTTTGCCGTGCAATTTGGCGGCTGACCTCACCATAGGTTATAGTCTGCCCATAGGGGACAGTGCGTAGGATACTCCAGACTGTTTTGCAAAAAGGGGTTGCTTTCAGGGATAATGGCGGGGTGAAATCGGGTGATATTCCGCTAAAATAAATATCCAGCCAATGGCCTGCCTGATCAAAGATGGGCAGGTTTTTTTGCGTGGATTCATGTGTGAGCGTGCTGCCAAAATATTTTTGCCCATCAAACCACAATCCGGTAAGCTGTTCGCCGTTGCTTGCAAGGGTGATGTTTCCCAGGGGGGAAGGATAAGGGTGGGTGTAGTTCATGGTATGTACCTCCTGTTATTTCGTGTGCCAGTTTTGGAAGTTATATAGGCAGGGGTATCTATGATAGGTATTTTATTCGCCTTGGATTGCGTTGTCAATGTTTGGGGGATATTATTTTTGGGGATTTTAGGAAAATGGGTCAAGCCTATCGCTCCTGCCCTGACAGCCGCAAATCTATCCCCCAGCATTATGCAGCCAGCCGATAAAATCTCTTAAGTTACTGACATTGTCCATGAATAGTAACCTTGCTTACATATGGTTTAAGATTTGCCTTGACAGTTTGTAGTGTATGTATTATACTATATAATACAAATTAGAGAAGGGCGGGAGGTGTCCAGGGATGATTATGGAGTTGGATTTTGCCAGCAGCACACCGATTTATCAACAGATCCGGGATCAGGTTGTACAGGCGGTTGCCAGTGGCATTTTTCATGATGGTGATAAGCTGCCTGCCATCCGTACCCTTGCCCAGGAGGCGGGGATTAACACTATGACAGTCAACAAAGCATATCAGCTTCTGAAGCAAGAAGGGTATCTTATCACAGACAGGCGTAACGGCGCGACCATCCAATGTGCCAGCCAAAAGCCTCGGGCTTTGGAAGGCAAGATGCAAAAGAGCTTGGGATTACTAGCGGCAGAAGCGAAAATAGCGGGATTCTCTAAGGAGGAATTTCTGGATTTGTGCAGTCAGGCCTATGGGGGCGATAAGGCACAGAACCCATCAATGGAGGATGCAAAGCCTGCAATGGGCGTTCCTTTAGCGCTTACAGAAGCGGAGGCATTTTAGGGGGCGTTTGGTATGTAATGACAGGCATGGAATAGTCCCGTTAGTTATGCGTTGGCATATGGAGGTGACAGGGAATGGGGTTAAAAATTATGATGGCAGTCTCTATGCTGCCTCTCTTACCAATACTTTATGGTGTTTTGTATTATTGCGGAAAAGAGAAAAATGGCATTTTATACGGCGTGACATTATGGGAAGGAGCCAGGGAAAGCAGGCAGGTGCAGGAGATACAGAGGTCTTATAAGCGGCGCCTGAATACTTGGGCATTGCTTTGCTTCCTTGTTTTTCTGGCGACATTGGCTGTGGATTATGAGTCCCTTATGGTTTCAGGCCAGATTTTATGGGTGTTTTTTACAATGGCTGCTTTGTTTGTTCCCTTTGTCCAGGCGAATCAGAAAATGATGGGGCAAAAACGGGCATTCCAGGATACCTTGCCAAGGACAGAAACCGCAGCAAGGAAGGTATTTGTGGATGTGACAGCCGCAGCTGCCAGGAAACCAAGGTTTTTTCGAAAAAGCCTGTATTTAGGATGTGTGTTTGGCACAATGCCCATTGTGGCGGAGTTATTTTTACATAGGATCTGGCACAATCCTCAGATGCCGGATCTTTGGGAGTGTGAGAGGGTTTTGGTGATTATGGCGGCAGGTGTTTTTCTGTTTCCTCTGTTCCTATTTCTGATGGGAAAACAGCGCACCCATGTGGTTTCTGGGGATACGCAGGTGAATCAGCAGTTTACAAGGGTGCGTGGGTACCAATGGGGGAAATGCTGCGCTGTGCTTGCGTGGATGGCAGGAGGGATGAATTGGGGCATATTGATGGCTTTCCACCTTCCTTACGAATATTTTTTCTGGGTTGTTGCGGGGGTTGGATTTTTCTTTAGTTTAGGAAGCTTGGGCATATTATGGGTGTGCGGCCGCAGGATGGAAAAAGCCAATGAGAAATATGAGGCGGGGGCTTTTGCCGCCCAAGATGAGGATGCATATTGGATTTGGGGGATGTTTTATTATAATGAAAAGGATAGCCGTTCTATGGTAGAAAATCGAACGGGAATGGGGCTTACCGGAAATATGGCAAAGCCTAAGATCCGGTATGGGACGATTGTAACAGTGTCAGCGCTTTTCTTAAGCATGGTGGGGGTATGTGCCTGGACAGTGGCAGAGGAATTTACGCCAGTATCCCTTTCTTATGAGAATGGCATGGTCATAGCCCATCATTGGAAAGAGGTTTACCGAATTAAAAATTCAGACATAAAATCAGTCTCCCTGCTCCAGGAAAGGCCGGATATGAGGCGCCGAAGCGGAACGGCAATGCGCACTGTGGAAAAAGGGGATTATTACAGCAGCGCTGACAGAAAAGAATTAAATGTCTGCCTGGATCCCCGCCAAGCTCCCTTCCTCATGGTTGAGACAAAAGAAGGCGTTTTGTATTTGCTGGGCAGCCATGAAGGAGGCGAAACGATGGAGATTTTTCATGTGCTGCAAGAGGAGGGAACTATCTGAAGGTTTTCATAAGCTGGGCTCATATGGTACATCCTTTCCTTCATATATTAGAGGGAAACATCTATGGAGTATGCGTTAGATGCTGGGAAAATACCGTTGGAAACCGAAAGAGAGGGGCAAAAAGAAAACATGTTTTTGGGAAAAATGCCTGAATTTTGATCTGGCTTGTATCTGTGTGGTGGCTTTTTTGCTTGTTAGCGGAATGGGGAAAGGAGAGGCTGTATGGCAGGCTTTTGTATCTGCCATCCATGTTCAGGAAGGAACCCAAAGGGATACCAGCCATTCACAAAGCACGCTGTCTTTGCAAGGCGGAGAGAGCCAGGAGGCTGTTGGATTACCAAAGAATGGGGATAGCCAGGGAACAGGCCAAACATCCGAAGGGAATACAGAAAAAAAGAAGGTGGCCATTACCTTTGACGACGGCCCCCATCCACAATATACGCCAGAAATGCTGGCAGCCCTAAAAGAGCGCAATGTAAAAGCAACCTTTTTCCTGTTGGGAGAGGAAGTGGAAAAATATCCAGAGATTGTAAAGCAGATCCAGGAGGAAGGGCACCTGATAGGCAACCATTCCTACAAACACGAACAATTGAGCAAACTGACCATGGACCAGGCCTGCGCCCAGGTAACCCGTACCAATGAGTTGATTTATGGAATCACAGGCATATACCCTTCTTACCTTCGCCCGCCCTTTGGGGATTGGCATAAAGAGCTGGACTGCAAAATGAATATGGTAGAAGTCCTTTGGGATGTGGATACCCTGGACTGGTCTATCCAGAACCATGCCAAGATTGTGGAAAAAACCCTAAACGACGTTCAGGAAAATGATATTATCCTAATGCATGACGGATATGAAACCTCTGTGACAGCAGCCATGGAAATTATTGACACCCTTCAAAAACAAGGGTATGAATTTGTGACAGTTGATGAAATGATATTTGATTAGAATGGCTCAGTATGCCCTGTCAGATTATTTGCCAGGGCGCTGCACCGTCAGCAATGTTTACTGGCCATCCCGTTTCAAAATGCCAGAATCCTGTCTAAGAAGGGATTCAGCCTTTACTGGATTCTGGCTTTAGGCCAAATACCTTAGCGCCAATGCCATTTCCCACAACCATCACCAGCAGGTAGCAAAAGGCCTTTCCCCCATATGCCCCTGCCAAATGGAAATAAAACATATTTGCCACGGAATGCTCGAATCCAGATAATATAAAGATCATAACCGGCGCAATAATAAATACAATATTTCCGCTTTTCTTAAAATTGTCAATTGCCAGATACATCATAACACCGCAAAAAACAGACAGCAAAAATACGTTTCCCAAATCATTCCCTAATTTTTTCTCCGCCAGTTCTGTGCTGCTGATGCCCATATGGGCTCCCTTTGCCAGGATTGCAGCCGCAAAGCTCCCTATGTAGTTTCCAACAACAATAATTGCCATATCCCCAAGCTCGCTTATTGTTTTCACAAACCCGATTTTTCCCGTATACAAACAAAATTCCTGTGTCACAATGGTCAGCAGGCCAAAAGAGAACATTAAAGCCCCAATTATCTTATTTTCCAAAGACAGGTACACAATCCCTCCAATCCCGATCATAAACCCTGCATAAATTGATTTTACAAACATTTGTATTTTGCCCATATTTCCTAATGCTCCTTCCTTAGATTATGATACATTTTCCCTAAATCCCATATCTTTCCCTGCAGGACTTTTCTAAAACATAAAATAACAAAATTCTTCCCCAATGTCCAGGCTTTCCTAAAATAATCTGATTTTCTGTGTTTTTTGCCGTTGCTATTCATGTCCAATGTCAGTAATTTAAGGGAGTTTATTGGCAAGCAACGAGGGTGGGTAAGCGGCTGTCAGGGGGGGTGGCTTGCGGCAGGAGTGGGTAAGAGTCCGTCAGGGAGGAGCCGCGCCCTGCCACCCCCTAAGTTACTGACAGTGTTTCACAGCCGAAGCGGAGTGTAGTAAGCCCCTATGCATTCCTAGTACATAGGCAGTAACCGTGTTCCCATAAAAATACACGAAAAAAGCCGAAACCTCTTGATTTTTTTGCCCATAATTATTATAGTATAAAAGAAGGAAAAATCTGCATACTACATAATTAAGATGATATGTATGCACAAATTCAGGCAGGAGGGAAAATCCAATGAAAAGATCTATGAAAACCATGGATGGTAACCATGCAGCAGCCCATGCTTCTTATGCATATACAGATGTTGCAGCCATCTATCCCATCACCCCTTCATCCGTTATGGCAGAAGCCACTGATGAATGGGCAACCCAGGGCAGGAAGAACATTTTTGGCCAGACAGTCCAGGTAACAGAGATGCAGTCCGAGGCTGGTGCAGCAGGTACCGTACACGGCTCCTTGGCAGCAGGCGCGCTGACCACCACTTACACAGCATCCCAGGGCTTATTGCTGATGATTCCAAACCTTTACAAAATCGCTGGCGAAGGCCTTCCAGGCGTATTTAACGTATCTGCGCGTTGCGTGGCAACCCATGCGCTGAACATCTTCGGAGACCACTCCGACGTATATGCCTGTCGTCAGACTGGTGCAGCAATGCTCTGCGAGTCCTCTGTACAGGAAGTAATGGACTTGACGCCGGTAGCACACTGCGCTGCCCTTGAGGGACACCTTCCATTCATCAACTTCTTTGATGGGTTCCGTACATCCCACGAGATCCAGAAGATCGAGACATGGGATTACGAAGATTTGAAAGACATGGTAGATTTGGATGCCATTGACGCATTCCGCAAGAACGCATTGAATCCAAACCACCCGCGTCAGGACGGTTCCGCACAGAACCCAGATATCTTCTTCCAGACCAGAGAGTCCTGTAACTCCACCTACGAAGCTATGCCAGCCATCGTACAGAAATACATGGACAAGGTAAATGAAAAGATCGGGACAGACTACAAGCTGTTCAACTACTATGGCGCTGCAGATGCAGAGAAGGTAATTATCGCTATGGGTTCCGTATGCGACACCATTGACGAGACCATTGACTACTTAGTGGCTAAGGGCGAGAAGGTCGGCGTTGTAAAAGTCCGCCTGTTCCGTCCGTTCAGCAAGGAAGCATTCGTTGCTGCCATTCCTGAGACCGTTAAGCTGATTGCTGTATTAGACAGGACCAAAGAGCCAGGATCCCTTGGCGAGCCATTATACCTGGATGTTGTGGCAGCTTTGAAGGGCACCAAGTTCGACACTGTTCAGATCACCAGCGGCCGTTACGGCTTAGGATCTAAGGATACCACGCCTGGACAGATTATCGCTGTATACAACAATACAGAGAAAGAAAGGTTCACCATTGGTATCTATGATGACGTTACCAACCTTTCCTTAGAGGTTAAGGAAGACCCGGTAACCACGCCGGAAGGCACCATCAACTGCAAGTTCTGGGGACTTGGCGCAGACGGCACCGTAGGCGCAAACAAGAACTCCATCAAGATCATTGGCGACAATACAGACATGTACGCACAGGCTTACTTTGACTATGATTCCAAGAAGTCCGGCGGCGTTACCATGTCCCACCTGCGTTTCGGTAAGAAAGCCATCAAATCCACTTACCTGATCAAACAGGCCAACTTCGTTGCCTGCCATAATCCTGCTTATGTACGCAAGTACAACATGGTTCAGGAATTAGTGCCAGGCGGCAAATTCCTTCTGAACTGCTCCTGGAGTCCAGAAGAGCTTGAGAAGCATCTGCCAGGGCAGGTAAAGAGATATATCGCTGAGAACAACATCGACTTCTATACCATCGACGGTATCAAGATTGGTAAGGAAATCGGCCTTGGCGGGCGTATCAACACCGTGCTTCAGTCAGCATTCTTCAAATTGGCTGACATCATTCCAGAAGAGCGCGCTATCGAGCTGATGAAGGCTGCTGCAAAGGCAACCTATGGCAAGAAGGGCGACAAGATCGTACAGATGAACTACGACGCCATCGACGCTGGCGCAACCGGCGTTGTGAAGATCGAAGTTCCGGCAAGCTGGAAGGATGCGCAGGATGAGAGCTTCGCACAGGTTGCAACGGGCGACAGGAAAGACGTTGTTGATTTCGTAAATGATATTCAGATCCCAGTAAACGGACAGGAAGGCAACAAGATCCCTGTATCCGTTGTTAAGAAATATGAAAATGGACAGACTCCATCTGGTTCCGCAGCCTTTGAAAAGCGCGGCATTGCAGTAGACGTTCCTGTATGGAACCCAGACAACTGTATCCAGTGTAACTTCTGTTCCTATGTCTGCCCACATGCAGTTATCCGTCCAGTGGCATTGACAGAGGAAGAGGCTTCCAAGGTTCCAGAAGGAATGCAGACACTTCCAATGACTGGCATGCCAAACTACAAGTTCAGCATGACGATTTCCGCCCTTGATTGTACTGGATGCGGCTCCTGCGCAAATGTCTGCCCAGGCAAGAAGGGTGAGAAAGCCCTTACTATGCAGAACTGCGAGGCAAACGTTGGCGAGCAGGCTTACTTTGACTTTGGCCTGACCATAGAGAAGAAGGCAGATGTTTTAGAGAAATTCAAAGAGACAACCGTAAAGGGCTCTCAGTTCAAACAGCCATTGCTTGAGTTCTCAGGCGCATGCGGCGGATGCGGCGAGACACCTTACGCAAAATTAATCACACAGCTGTTCGGTGAAAGGATGTACATTGCAAATGCAACGGGATGTTCCTCTATCTGGGGCAACTCCTCACCATCCACGCCTTACACAGTAAATGAAAAAGGACAAGGCCCGGCTTGGTCTAACTCCTTGTTCGAAGACGCGGCAGAGTTTGGCTATGGTATGCTTTTGGCTCAGAAGGCAATCCGCGGAAAATTAAAATCCAAGGTAGAAGCCCTGGTAGAAGAAGGCAAGAATGCAGATGTTGCAGCAGCAGGGAAAGAATGGCTGGATACCTACGGCATCGGCGCTTTGAACGGGACAGCTACCGATAAATTAGTGGCAGCTTTGGAAGCCTGCGGATGTGACGCATCCAAGGAAATCCTGGCTGAGAAAGACTTCCTGGCTAAGAAATCCCAGTGGATCTTCGGCGGTGACGGATGGGCATATGACATTGGGTTCGGCGGCGTTGACCATGTATTGGCAAGCGGGCAGGATATCAATGTGATGGTATTCGATACCGAGGTTTACTCCAACACAGGCGGACAGTCCTCCAAGGCTACGCCTACCGGCGCAATCGCACAGTTCGCAGCAGGCGGCAAAGAAGTGAAGAAGAAAGACCTTGCTTCCATCGCAATGAGCTATGGCTATGTATACGTTGCACAGATCGCAATGGGCGCTGATTACAACCAGTGCGTAAAGGCAATCGCAGAGGCTGAGGCATATCCAGGGCCATCCCTGATCATTGCTTACGCTCCATGTATCAACCACGGCATCAAGGTTGGCATGAGCAAGGCTCAGACAGAAGAGAAGAACGCAGTAGAGGCTGGTTACTGGCATAACTTCCGGTTCAACCCACAGCTGAAAGAGGAAGGCAAGGCTGCATTCTCCTTAGACAGCAAGGCTCCGACTGGAGATTACAAGGCATTCCTGAACGGCGAAGTCCGTTACAATGCGCTTGCAAGGTTCAATCCAGAAAGGGCAGAAGAGCTGTTTGCAGTATCCGAGAAACATGCAAAAGAGCGTTATGAGTATTTGAATAAATTGATCACCTTATATGGCGAGAACTAAAGTCAGGTAAGGAGAACGCTGCCCAGATGGCTGCGGGGGATCCCCTGGCCAGAGAGGGCGGAAGGCGCTTCCAGAATCCTTTGGACTCTGGAAGCGCCTTCATTTGTTTCCCTTTCTTTTTGTGAAAAGGCGGAACCGTTTTTTGTATTATCCTGCCGCCTGAAGGACAAGTCATCAGTCTAGAATATCCAACCATTTATAATCTGCGATTCTCTTCCCCACCTTCTCCCAGGTGAGGCTGGAGTGAACAAAATCATAGTCGCTCCAAATACGCTGGAGTTTTGCTTTGGTCTGAGGGACATCTTCCAGCCTGTCTGCGCTGGAGCGGATGTAGTAATCGGGCAGCAGGGCGCAGCCCACTATGCTGCATAACTAATAAAAACCCCACACCACTTTTTCTTCTTCGTTCAGATAAAAGACCAAATTATATCCACATCCCCAATAAAAAGGGGAACTCCCTTTTATGGGAACATGTCCGTCCCCATCTTGTATCATTCCCAGGAAATTATCTGGTGTGATATTATTACTTCGGCGGTTAAATATCGACGTAAACTGATTTTTATAAAAAGAATGGATACGTGATTACAGCGGAACATCGTTCTTTTGAAAGACAGTGGATAGACCTTTTGTCGACGATCCATATGGGTGCGGCAGTGACTGCAATGGAGAGGAGGGGCATTCAGACCGAAGTCGGAAACATGAACAGGGAAATCAAAAAAATCAATTCCCTTATCATATCCAGCATGGAGAACATTGAACGTCTGACAGATAAGATTGCTTTTCTTGAAAAAGAGAAAAAGCCATTGAACGGGAAGAAGAAAAGAAATATGTGGATAAGATTGAAACTGCACTCTCCTACCGGACAGGGATAAAAAATTAGAGTGGCACGGAAAAGCTGCTCCCCAAAACGTGGAAAAAGGAACTTGACGGACTAAAAGCGGAAAGTGCAAGGATAAAACAAGATTTAGAAAAAAATGATACCATTCTTGGAGAACTTGCGGAGATTGCAGATAAGGCGGCAATGGTGCAGAGGGCAAAATTAAAACAGAATGAAATACTTCCCAATCTTGGGGAGAAAAAAAGCAGAGAGGAGGTATCCGTACAGAAACGGAAACATCAGGAAGAAGTTTTATAGCGGACACTGGAAAGGGATTCTAAAGGATTAAATCAGACTGCATTAGGAATAAACAACGAGAAATGCTGTGCAGTGCTTGAATTTGCAGCGGAAAAATGATATGATGAAGTCACAAACTTAGAAAGAGATAACATATGGCAAATATATATGATGGAGCGTTCCGGACAATCTTAAATGACTGCCGGAAGCTGATTATCCCCGTAATCAATGAGATTTTTGGGGAAACATATACAGGAGAAGAAGAAATACGGTTTTTTCCCAATGAGCATTTACCATGTCGAATGTGAAAGCAGCTTGCCGGATGGGAGAATTACGATAAGACTTTTAGACACCGGACAAAATGAAATATGTAATAATAACACCGGGAGGAACGGTGCAGTATGATGTGCCGAGTTTCTCTGTTTTTTTGTGTCATTTTAATAGTAACTTTTGGATATGGCAGCGTCAATAAGTCCATATCCTTGTACAGCGTCAGGGCAATTACAGAAAAAAGGTAAGGATTAAAGCTATGGATAATGTGACAGGTTATTGCACCAATACAAAAGCAGATATTACTCTGGCGGTTAAAAATTTTTCGTAAAAAATCTCCCATTTTATGGGAAGATGCGAGATAATAGAAGTAACACTCGGTGAAGATGGAATAAGACAAATCTGGCATGATGCTAAGCTTAGAGGACGCGGCTATAGCAGATCCAGAGAAATCTTACAGTATGCGGAAAGGGCAGGTCAGTAAAATCAAGATACAAACAAGAGCTGTAGCCTGCAGTAGTTCTCTCCGTAGGGCATGACCCTGTTAGAAAGCTTGGCGGGCACTCGGTGTATGGGCAGGTGGGACAAAGGAAGTTGGGACGCGATCCCTTTAGACACGGAAGGTTCACCATCATAGTTAACAGAGGATTTATAGCCTTTATAAAGCAAAACCAAGGGACGCTTTATAAACTGTACTCTCTTTTAGCTGTTCAGTACAAGATACAATGACTGTCATACACTTTTGGCTCTGTTCTATGAGGTAAATATTTAAAGAAAAGCCTGTAAAATTAATGATTTAGGGCTTGACATTATAGGAAGGAGTATTCTGCCTGATGAGCGGAAAATATATGTATAATATATTATTGGGCAGAACATCAAAAAAGAAAGGATGATAAAAAATGGAAAATAAAAATGAATCACAAAACGATATGAGATAACTAACAATCCAGTTAGCAGTTTTGTACTCCATGTGGGGAATCGTAAATGGCTTATTAAGCGAAAAGAATTTGAAAAATACCTATCACAAAGCATAGAAATCTGATTTTATATTCACAAATAGAAACACGCTGTTAGAATTGATTGCAAATTGAGCCTGATTATTGTATGATACTTACAGTATCAGGCTCTTTTAGGGAAAGGAGCTAACATGGGTAAAAGCCTAAACGGAATTATGCAAAAACTGCATTCTAAACTGCAAAAATCGACATAGGCCTTGTGTTTTTAGGTTATTTTTATTATATTGAAATTAGAAATGATCAGTTGCTGTGGTAGTTATCATGCAGACAAGGTATGGAAATGCATGTTGTTATCTAATGCAGCAGCTATTGGGGGGGGGAGTGGCAAAATGGGGCGTATTATATCTGTCTCCGCAGAGGATAAAAAATCTTGTGGCTGTTGCATGTAGCATAATTATTATATACCTGTGGCCAGTGGACAATGAGAACAGGAAATTGTACAGGCAGTGTCTTTAATTTGTGCGTCCATAAAAGCAATGCAAAAAGAGCAGATATAGGATTGATAGAAAATATAAAAAACTTTAAATGCATGTCGCATTTTTGGATTTTTTTGTATCTAATTAGGTAAAAAGGGTATGAAAAGAAAAACATAAAAATGAATACAGGTATCTAGCAAACTCTATAGTAAAAGTTTTTGTACAAGTAGGGCTTGTATGGTGTTTGCTTGATATGGAAAATATATTAAACAATTATGTTTTGAGGATAAGTGTTGATAGCAAGAAGGAGGTGAGAGAATGTATGGCAGATGGTTATACAGAGAGTTAGCCGTGGAAGTGAAGTAAGTTTTTGTGTAATGTTGACAACATTTGGGTTTTAAGAAGGAGAACAATTACATATTAGCTTTGGACATCCTGAGCTAGGAGGAGAGAGGCATAATTAATCTCCTTCCTGGCTCAGGCATTGTATATTGAGGTGACAGAATGAGGCATATAAAGGTTCTCGCTTTTGCCCTATGCGCCAGCCTGTTTCTTGCAGGCTGCCAGGAGACGCCTGACAGGGTAAAGGAGAACATGGAAACCTATGGGGACAACCCTCAGGTGGCAGCAACGGAGATTACATACTGCTCCATAGATGACCTGCGGGAAGCAAAGATCACAGGTATGGGCTCTGGGAACCTGGTGCTCCCAGAGGATGTAGACTTCTCAGCCATAGAAGGGATTGATGTGCTCCATATGAAAATAGAAGACGGATTCCTGAATGATAAGAACATAGAGAAATATACATCCATGTTCCATATGGACAAGGAAAAATTTGCAGAGGGGGAGGCTCCTGGGTATGGCAGGCGTGTCTATTATGATGGGGGCGAAGGGGACGATTACATGGATATTTGGGAAAACGGGGGCATGGCCTATATGGCTGGGCAGGCTGCTGGCTCTGGAACAAGCACAGTGGAGGCGGAATACCGTCTGGACCAGGATGACATTTCAGGGGTGTCCATAGATTTCCCAAGCGGGCCTGTTGGGCTACCCAAATTATGCCAGGAAATAGAAGAATGGCTGGATGAGGGCATGCCAATTGACGGCGTATCCCATAAAATCTCTGATGTGGCCGTCAGGAAGCAGGAGGGCAGCGGCAAGGAGACCCTGTCCATGTGCGCAGAATATGAATACAAGGGCATCCGTTTCAATTACCATGCCAGCCCCATTTTTGGGGAGGATATCCTTGAAGGCAATAATACAGACCTCATCACCACATACCTTATGACAGAGATGGATTTCGAGAACCCCATCCTCCCTTCCTTCTTCACAAGGAATGAAAGCTTCTCCATAGAGTCTTCTGAGCCAGTCACGCAGGTGGTCGACTTTGAAAGTGCGGTAAGGATTGTAGAAAAGACCATGTCAGGGTTTGGCTCATTCTATATCCAGGAAATCCTCCCCCTGTATATGCCCTATACGGTAGAACATTGCAAAATGCCAGGGAAAAAGATGGAAGCAAGGCCAGTTTATGCGTTCCTCACCAAGGGAGAAGAAGAGGGGGAGCCAGATAGGGGGATTATGAAGCTGGGGCGCTATGGCCATTTTTTCCTTGTGGATATGGTGACTGGGGAGCTTACAACAGACTTAGAGCTGGAGCGGAAAGGGTGATAGGCATGTATGTGAGGAAGAAGGCTCTTTATTATATTTTGGGTGTACTGGCTATCGTGGCCTTGGCCTCTATGGGCCCCCTGTGCCTTTTGGGCAGCGATGCCTCCCTCTCTGTGGCTGCCGCCGTGCTGCGCCTCCCCAGGAGAAGCCTGCTGGAGTTCTCGGCAGGGCGGGCATTTGACGCCTGCGCCACCAGCTGGATGTATGTGCTGCTGGCAGTCATTGCTGCCCTCCCTTCCGCCTCCTGCGTCTATGAGGAGCTCGCCAGCCGCTTCTATATGGGCGTGGAGCAGCGTATGGGGAAATATCGGTATGCCTACTCCCGGCTGCTCTATGCTGCGGCAAGCGGTGGGGCGCTGTCCGCAGCGGGGCTTGGGGCGTATGCATTGGCAGTGTCCTGTATTTTCCCACTGAACCCCATATACGCAGGAGGCCAGGAGGCATATGGGGGAGGCGCCATGACGGCGGCCTCCCTCCTGCTGTCCCTTGGATCCAGAATCCTGTATATGGCGTCCTATGGGATGGCTATGTCCATGATGGCCACGTTCCTGGTATTCCTATACCCAGACCTGTACACCTGCCTGGGCGCGCTGTTTATCCTGGGATACCTGCTGAAGGATGTGGCAATGGCGGATGCAATGCTGCTCCCATGGGGCATGGCAGCGGCATTGGCGGCAGGCTGCGGGATTCTGTGGAAGGCGAAAGGGGGCAGGGCATAATGGGAAATCAAAGGCCGCACATGGCCAAGAAAACAGAAATGGGTAAAACAGCAGCGCAGGGGAAAGGGGCAGCGGAGCCAGGCAAGGCAGGCACCAAGGGGGCGGGCAGGCTTATAAGCGGGAAGTCCATCCTGCTGGTGGCAAGGAGCGAATACGCCCGGTGGCTGTCCACTCCCAGGCTTATCCTGCTGGCAGTGGCGTTCCTGCCCCTGCGTGACAATACCGTCCTGCCCCTGCTGGAGGCTTCCAGGCAGATGGGCAGCCCCCTGAACCTGCTGGAGCCATGCATCGCCACCATGAACTCCTGGATGGGCCTGCTGCTGTTCGGGCTGGTGTACCTGGTGCTGATGTCCCCCTTCCCCAAAGCAGACGGTAACATGCTGTTCTATGTGGCACGGATGGGGAAGCGGAATTGGATCCTGGGGGAGATGCTGTTCCAGCTCATCTGCGCAGCCCTCTACAGCCTGGCGGCTAACCTGCTGACTATGGCGCAGGCGGCAGGGGACTCCTTTTTGGACAATGGATGGAGCCTGGTGGTAACAGAGTACGATGAGAAATTTGCCCCGGAATGGGGGCATATGATAAAGGAAATCCTGCCGCCCAACCTGTATTTTCAGATGCCGCCCTACATGGCTTTCCTGCTTTCCTATGCCATGTTCACCCTGTTCCTTTTGCTCTGTGGGATGGCGTTTATGGCAGGGTGCCTCTACCAGAGGCGGCTTCTGCTGTTCTTCGTGCAGGCATTCCACATCACGGCGGGGAGCGGGCTCATCCTGCTGCGGTCAGAGGCCATGTGGTTCTTCCCCGTCAGCCACGCCCTTCTGGCATGCCACTATAGGAAATATTTCCGTGCGTTTGTGTTCAGCCCATGGCTGTCAGTGGGGCTGCTGGCAGGGGCATGGCTGCTGCTTGCAATCTTAATGTACCGAAAGGCCAGGAATGTGAGCATAGACATGATAGGAGGTGACGTACTGCCATGATCAATGTAATAAATGTATCGCTAACCATAAACAAACACCCAATCCTTACGGATGTGTCCATCCAGGCCGGGCAGGGCGAGGCCGTTGGCCTGGTGGGGGGCAATGGCTCTGGGAAGACCATGCTGATGAAGTGCATCTGCGGGTTCCACACTGCTTTTACCGGCGAAATCCAAGTGCTGGGCAAACGGATTGGGAAGGACGTGGAATTCCCAGAACGCACAGGCTTCATTATTGAGAGCCCAGGCTTCATGCCCTACCTAAGCGGCTATGAGAACCTGAAAATCCTGGCGGGCATCCACAAAAAAATTGGGAAGGGAGAGATTTCCGCGTATATGGAGCTGGCAGGCCTGGACCCGGCAGACAGGAAAAAGGTGCGGAAATACTCCCTTGGCATGAAACAGCGCCTTGGCCTTGCCCAGGCGCTGATGGAGGATCCGGACGTGCTAATCCTGGATGAGCCGTTCAATGGCCTGGACAAGGGCATGCTGGCCAAGATGCGGGATGTGCTCATTAGGGAAAAGGAGAAAGGCAAGACAATCCTTCTGGCTTCCCACAATGAGAAAGACATTGCATATATCTGCGACAGGACTTATGAGATAGACGCAGGGAAGATTATTGCCTGAAGGTTTGCGGTGAAGGGAGCCAGTTTTTGCTTCGCAAAATCGCTCCTCACTCCTGAATCATGTTCTTGCGGAATGCGCAGTTTGGCGCATTCACGAGCCATGAATAGTAACCGATAAACTTCCAATATTACAGTAAGTGAATTTTATGGATAGAAATGCTATTTGCTGTGTGTTATAATATGGCAAATATGGCATATAAAAAATTAGGAAGATTTCCACGATTCTTTATGCTATATCAAAAATCGCCTTTGGGATAAAATACAACAGAAAAAAGGAGAATAGCAAATGTATGATATAGCAATTTGCGATGACGACAGCTGCTTTGTGGGGTATATGGAACGGATGCTCTTAAAAAGCGGCCTGGTGGAGGATGAGGCAGCCTTCCATGAATTCCATTCCGGGGAGGAACTGGTTCAGGCATGCAGCCATTGCCCCAAGGTAGATCTGTTGATCTTGGACATGAAAATGGATGGGATGGATGGCGATGGGGCAGCGAGGCTTTTCCGCAGCCATTTCCCGGAGTCTGTCCTGGTGTTTTGTTCCGGAGCCTGCGAGCCGACAGTAAAGTCCTTTGAGGCAGGAGCCTACCGATATTTGCTGAAGGCATATGGTGATGAGCGGATGGAGAAGGAATTGCAGGCGGTGATCCAGGAAATGAAAAATAGGCGGATGGCGCCTGACATCATAGGCACTTGGAAGCAAAGCATGGTACGGCTAAGGCCGGAGGAAATCTTATATATTTCCATTGCAAGGGGAGGCAGCAAGATTTATGCAGACCCATCAGTGGTGAAGTATGAGTTTGAAAGCCATATAACCAGCAAAAAGAAGCTGGCAGAGTTATATGGCCAGCTAAAGGGCTGCGGCTTTGAATATGCGCATAACAGCTACATTGTCAACCTGCGCTACATAAAACGGAGAATCCCAGGAGAATTGGAACTGACAGATGGAACAAGGCTGACAGTCTCCAGGTCGAAGGAGAAAAACCTGAGAGAAGCCTTCGCAAGGTTTATTGCACAAAAATATTAAGGGGCGGGGGAAGTGGATCATGTGATATTGTAGTTAAGTTGCGTGGCAGAACTTTATATCTTTATGATTTTTTTCGTCCTACCCCCATTTTTTACAAATATTGCATTCTGGATTGCAAAAATCGACAAAGGCCTTGTATTCTAAGGCCTTTTATTGTATTTTATGGGATGATTGTGGTTCAAACGTGATGTGGCTTGTTGAAAAAAGGAGAGGAAAAGATAAAAAATGCTGCAGATATCGAATTTGACAAAGAAATATAAGCGCAATCTTGCGCTTGATGATGTTACTTTTGGCCTTGGGCAGGGCGTATGTGGATTGGTTGGAGAAAACGGTGCAGGGAAAAGCACCATCATGAAAATACTGACAAGACAGGTTCGGCAGGATAAAGGAAACATTGTGTATGATGGAAAAGCTTGGTCAGATAAGAATAAGGCCAAGGTTGGCTATCTGCCTCAGCAGTTTGAGTTTTTCGGCAATTTAACGGTATGGGAGTCCCTGGTTTACCTCCTGCATGTCCGGGGGATTGGCATTAGGGATGAAAATCAGCAGATTGCAAAGTGGCTGGATTACCTTAACCTCTCTAAGGATGCAGGAAAAAAGATAAAGGAATTGTCTGGGGGGATGAAGCAGAGGTTGGGGATTGCCCAAGCCTTTCTTGGGGAGCCGGATATCATATTGTTAGACGAGCCTACGGTTGGGCTAGACCCACATGAGCGCCTGGCCTTTCGGAATATGGTGAATGAAGTGGGTGATGATAAGATTATATTAATTTCCACGCATATTTTGGATGATGTTGAGAGCGCTTGTGAGAGGATGGTTAGCCTGCAGAGCGGCAAGGTGACCTATGCCGGAAGTGTGGATGGATTTATCCAGGACGATAAGAATGTGGTATACTCCATCCTGATTCCCAGGGATAAATTGGCAGAGATAGGGAAAGAGGTTAGCATAATATCCATTAAGAGAGATAGGGGAAATTTGGTCATCCGTTTTTCTGTAAATAATGCGGAGTTATGCAGAAGCAAGCCATTGTACCGCAATGGGAGCCTGAAAAAGGAAAAGAAGAGTCTGGAGGATGCTTATATCCATCATACATCGTATTCATTTAGGAGGCATGATAATGGCAGTTAAAGAAATTGCACAGGTATATGTAAAGGAAAGGTACAATAAATGGATTGTTTTGTATTACCTGCTGCCAGGGGCTGCGGCATTGCTTGTGGAGTGGGGTGTTTCAAGGGCGATTTTATATGGAATGGTTCTGGTAACTGCGGAGCAAGCGGCTGCTTTCTTTTCTCAGGTGAAAGAAAACTGCATTAATTTAGGGTTCTGTGGTTTTCGGGAGAATCGGGCAAAGTATATATTAGGGGTATCTCTTTTGATGGCAGCGCCATGGTTTATGGCTGATGCAGTAAAAGCCATTATTTCCGGAATGCCCTGGTATGCTGTTTTTTATGCAGCCTTAGGCTGCCTGTTTTTTACAGTGTTGGGGGATGTGATAGGAGTGGCATGCCAGAATGGGTTGGCCACATACATGGCGATTGTAGCAGTGGTCTTCTGGCTTCTTCAAAAACCCTTGGTGCATGAATTGTACTTCCGCTATGTGTCCCCCTTGCTGCTGTTTGAAAAAAAGGAGAATGCATTCTGCGTCATAGGGATTGTGCTGGCATCTGCTGTTGGAATCCTGTTTGTCTCTGCGTCTTCTGCCAGGGGGAAGGAAAAAGCTGTGCTTTTGTATCTTGCAGGGATTGTGGCGGTAACAGCAGGAGAGTCTTTTGCGGAGCGCCAGATTACATCCGGCAGATGGGTTACAAAGGAGGCAGACGGGTATGTGGTGGAGTATGAAGAATCTTTGGGGAAAGAGTATGCAGGGCATCTGGCAGAATTGCTGCATGGGGCAGATGTGGTGTTGCGGGCATATGGGTTTGACATAGGGGCAGAGCGGTATGAGGTGGGGCGCTCCATATATTTTCCATGGGATGGGGCTGGAGCCAAGGTATTCATGCGTTTGCAGGGCAATAAGGTTTTCGTGGATTGTTACGCAGAAGCGCTGAGGAACCTTTCAGATGAGGAAATCATTGCAAGATATTTATACGCTGTCATAAAGCCGTCTACAAGATTCCAGGAGACGGTTCTGGATTTGTTGGCTCAGGACGTTCCCAGCCAGATATTAAGGAAGAAAAAATCGGAGGAATTGCTGAAATATTCCTATGATTCCCTGGTAAGCGATTATGGCTCCTGCGTGTCCCCTAAGCAATGCGTGGTGGAAGAGTGCATGATAAAGGCAGAAGGGGAACTGTTCCGTCTTTACCAGGAACTGGGGGAAATCTCGGATTTGTCTGAGATTAATGTGGAGGCTTTTTCAGACGGCGCTTATAAAGATGTCTTAAGGAGGATTCTAAATGATGGATAACATAAAGGGGCTGTGCTGGACGGCGTATATGGATTTAAAGAGGAATATTGCCTTGAAGGCCTCCCTGGCCGCTGTGGCTGTCAGCTATGCTGCGCTGATGATGCTTGGCAGGGAAAAAATAGAGGAAAGTGTGTGGACAGCCTATGCCGTCTGTTCCATCCTTATGGCACTGTCATTGCCCTTGGTGTATTATGCCAGGTTTTCTGACAAAAACAGGAAAATCGTACAGTCTGTCGTGCAGACAAAGACGGTTTCGGGCATTCTGTATGGGCTTTTGTTTGACCTGTCTGCCGCAGGTGTTTTTAGCATTGCCTATCTATGCATGAGTCTTGCGGCAGGGGCTTTCCTTACTGGTAAGGCTGTATCTGCCTGCTTGATAGTTTCCGTATGCCTGGGGATCGTTATCTATATTTTATTATGCCATGTGTGTTTTGAAGTGGCGCAAAAATATGTGATGGGGCTGGTTGCGTACTTGATTTTGGTGATTGGCTTGCTGATATCAAATCATGTTTTCATAGGGGTTTTATGTCCTTTTGAGTACCATCTTTATGGAGCTTATTATGTTTTGGGCAAATTTTCTGAAATTATTGTTTTAGCAGCCCTCAATGCGGGGATATTTGTAAGGAGGCGTATGAAATGAATCAAGAGGTATTAAGGCTATTTCCGTATAAGCTATTTGTTTCAGATAATGGCAAATATATGTTTACATCAAAAAATAATAGGTTATTAAGGCTTTCGGATAAAGTTTATGCAGTTTTGGAGAAAGCAACGGGGGATTTTATCGTTTATTTGCCAATTGATAATTATGTATTAGAAGTTTTGCAAGCTGGGAATGTGGTTAAGGGGATAATGAATGTTGGAAATGCGGAGATGATAGAAAAGGGGGCACAAGAGTTGCAAAGCATAATTTTAATGGCAATACAAGATTGCAACCTTAATTGTAAATATTGCTATGGTGAAGGAGGACAATTTAAAGATAAGGGCATAATGGGAATAGACACGGCGAAAAGAGCAGTTGATTTTTTAATTGATAATTGTGGCAATAGGAAAAACGTAAACATTATCTTTTTTGGGGGAGAGCCGTTATTAAATCTTAAATTGATAAAAGCAATAGTTGATTATGCAAAAGAGGTGGAGCAGAAAAGGGACATACATTTTGGCATGAGTATTACAACAAATGCAACTTTATTAAACAAGGAAGTTCAGGAATATTTAGAGGATAACAATATAAGCATAAAAATCAGCATAGATGGGCCGAAGGAAGTAAATGACAATATGAGGGTGTTTTCAGATGGGCGAGGATCTTTTGATAGCATTATGAAAAATACAGAAGGATTAAGAAAAAAAGGAAAGGCTTCCGCACGCGCAACTGTTACGTCAGCATTTTTAGATACGAAGACAATAGAAAAATTTCTATACGAGAGCGGTTTTAAAGAGGTAGGCATTGCGTATGCGGTTGAAAGCTTTGATGAAGAAGATTACGAAAAAGTTTATAATATTAGCTGTGAGTACATAGATGAAATTAGCAGATTAATACACAAAGGAAAATATAATGAGATACGTTATGGATATACAAGTATTTTTGCATATCTTTCGCATATTCATAGCAGTGTGATTGGATGTTATCCATGTGGAGTCGGCAGAACAATGATTGCTATAGATAAAGATGGCCGTTTTTTTCCATGTCAAAGATTTGTGGGGGTGGAAAAATATAAAATTGGAAGTCTTGAAGAAGGTCTACATAACGATGCTTTTTTACATGCTGTGAATGTTTTGACCCACAAAAAGTGCGAAAAATGTTGGTGCAGGAATTTATGTTTGGGAAAATGTTCATATGATAATTATGCTGTGACAGGTACTGTGGATGAACCTAGTGATATATCGTGCAGGCTGATTAAAAGGATTTATGAGCGTATCATTTTATTATATATATCATTATCAGACGAAGAAAAACGCAATTTATTTTCTTAGCGAAAGGATAAGGATTATGTATTGAAAAGGCTTTTCCATTCCAGAGTGTTGCCAGGATTCAGAAATATCTGGATTCAGGTAAGGTTCTGGAATGGAACCTGATAGTTATTTGTTATCTTTAGGTATAGGATATTGATGGGAAGGAGGTGAAATTATGGAACAAATTAATGCTGGAGGAATAGAGATTTCATCCGAGACGCGAGATATATGCGTTTTATGTGATGCACAAACAGAAATTATTATTAGGCCTAATGATATCTGTAGGTGCTGTGATTCATTGGATTGGTTTAGTAAAGATGCGTAAGTGAGAGAGGGAGGGTTATTGTGGGATAATATCATAATAACTCTCCTTCTGGTGTAAAGGCGGTAAATAGATGTGAAAAGACTTTTTCCATATAAAAAGCATATATTTAAATTTATGGTTTTATATTTGCTTACATTATGCATAACAGTTATTAGCCCGTTTGTAAGTGGTAGGTTTATAGATGCAATAACCTATTCAAATACATTAAAACCAATCGGCAATCTTGCTATATTATATAGTTTTTTATTGGTTATGGGAGTTGTTTTTGGATATTTTCTGAAAATAAATATTATAGTACTAAAGAACAATATTTCTTTTGATTTCAAACGGGAAGTAATTAAACATTATCATGAGATGGAACTGCTTATGGCAGAAAAATATGAAGCAGGGTATATTTATTCAAGAATAAACCAAGATATTGATTTTTTGGTTGTTTTTGTGTTGGACAATTTGGTGTCAATGGTTTCGAATGCTGGCATAATTATTGCTGCATTAGTATTTTTATTCTGTACAAGTTTAAAAATATTTGTTTGTTCTGTTGCGTTTATACCTATATATTTATTTTTATACTTCTACATGAAAAAAGAATATTTTAGGAGGAATAGAGATTTTAAAGAGAAAAGCAACTTTTTTTTAAGTTCTTTGCTAGAACAATTTATTAGAGTCAGAGAATTTAAAATAATGGCAGATGAAAATAAAGTTATAAAGGAGTTAGAAGGGAAATATTCAAATTATTTATTGAGTGTAATCAGTTTTTTTTCTTTCTCAGAAAGGTTTAAGTCTATGGATGGGGTATTATCTGTGCTTTTTCAAATTGCAGCTATGATTATAAGTGCAGTTGAAATACATAATGGCGTAATGTCTGTAGGTGGGTTCGTGGTAATCAATTCTTATTTTTCATTTCTTTTATCTGCTTTAAAATATTATGGGGATTTAGGGAAAAATTTCCAAGAGGCGAAAGTTTCTAAAATGCGTATTGATGAAATTATGAATGAAACTGCGGAACGTGATGGGGAAATGATAATACAGGAAATTGAAAGCATTACAGTACAAAATTTATCCTTCTCATATTGTGATAAGAATGTCATAGAAGACCTTTCTGTTACTTTTGTTAAGGGAAAATTATATGCTATTATTGGGAGTAATGGCATGGGGAAAAGCACTTTTGCAAATGTTTTAATGGGATTGTATCCAAATTATGGTGGAAGGATTGAATATAATGGCATTGAACTAGCAGATATCAATAAATGTGATTTAAGAAAAAATCATTGTTCCTACATGCAGCAAAACAGTAATCCCGCAAATATTACAGTAGGTGAATTTTTAGATTTCTATTTAGAAGGGTTTGATTATAGTATGATAGAGGATGCATTGGAAGAATACAAGCTGGATAGCCTTTTTGCTCAAAGTTTTGATTTAGGACAATGTATGGGAATTAAGTGTTCGGAACTGTCTGGAGGTCAATGGCAAAAGATACAATTGCTGTGTGGTATTATGAAAAAGAAGGAACTTATGATATTGGATGAATCTACATCATCATGGGATAAAAGAGGGAAAAAAGTATTTAATGAAGTGATTCAGTTACTGAAAAGGGATAAAATTCTGTTGGTTATTACGCATGATGAAATGATAGCGCAGTCATGTGACTATATTATTCGATGGTGAAAATGTGTTACATTATTTGGGGCAAAAGGAAATATTGAGGAAGAAAAGGTGTATGGACAAAGTAAAAGTGGTATTGGTTACCAGAAAAATTATTTTGTTGATAGAACTTCAATTAGGCTTTTGGGAATCCATTCAAAAGCCTGCTATGCTTTAGCCGAGATTGGATCAAGAAGCTGTCGTACTTCTAAAGTGCATTCTGCATAGAGTTGTAGGAAATCAAGGAAGGGAAAGATGCCAAAATACTGGAGAGTGTCATATAATCTGTGTAGTGGGTGGTATAGTTGTATTTTGTGTTCTTGAAGTTCTTGAAGTTCTTCAATTTCCAGAGATCCTTCATCTGATAGGAAATCCTCTTCGATTTCTGGGCGCAGTTCGTAGATATTTATGACCTGCCGTGTTGTCCTCGTGTTGAGGGAGAGCCTGGTCGTAAGCATGGTCAGTGAATTTATAGAGAACAATGGGGAGGATGCCGAAAGCTAGAAACGCATGAGTGAGGAGAAACGGAGGCAGGATTGTGAAACAAAAGCCTTAAAGAGGCTGGCAGAGAAAATCAAAAAGGCATTCCCGAGGTTGCCCATCATACTGCTGGCGGACAGCCTGTACGCATCGGAACCTGTAATGGGGATATGCCGGAACAACGGCTGGGAATTCATCATCTGATATAAAACGGGAAGCATTCCAAGCATTACGGAGGAATATGAAAACATCCTGGAAAAGGAAACGTCAGGGCATGCAGAATTCGTCAATGGTATCGATTATAATGGAAAGCCGGTCAATATGCTGCGTTTCTGGGAAGAAAAGATAATAAAAGGGGCACTGTGTGGACGGAATTCCAGTGGCTGACAGGTATCCGAATTACCAAAAGGAATGCGGAAAAAACAGCAGGAACAGGAAGAAAACGTTGAAAGATAGAGAATGAGGGCTTCAACCGGCAGAAGAACTGGCAGAGCGATATTACCCATGCTTGCAGTCACGATGCCACTGCGATGAAGAACCATTACCTGATGGCGCAGATATCGGACATGGTAAAAACTGTATGAATGGTTCTGCCTGAAGGTAAGGGAGATAAAAAAGAAGCAAAAAAATATATCTTCCGAACTGTTAGAAAGCTTTGGACGGCAACTAACGAAACCGGAAGATATAAATTGGGATGACACGCACAGCGCACCAGTCAACTGAGATAAGTATAGCAACGGAAGTGATGCCTGCCAAGGGAGAAATGAAAATTTTATCCACAAAAAGTAAGCGATTGTAGAAATGGGACCAATGAATGTGGATAATTCCCCAATTTTTACGGAAAACTCCAAAGTCGAGAAATTTGAGGTATCCAGGAAGAATTGGAACTGACAGATGGGACAAGGTTGACAGTCTCCAGGTCAAAGGAGAAAAACCTGAGGGAAGCTTTCACAAGGTTTATTGCACAAAAATATTAAGGGGGCAGGGAATGTGGATCATGTGATATTGTTGTTAAGTTGTGTGGCGGAGATATGTATATTTTATGATTTTTTTTGTGGCTTTTTCCATTTAAGGGACAGTTTCCAGGCATTATGGAAAAGGGTTTTGATGCTTTTTTTACTGATTATGTGCCAGTTTTGTGTGAATTTATTGGGGAATTCTTATTTAAATCTTGTTTGTTCCTGCCTGGTTATAGGAGTATGCTGTATGCTGCTTTTCCGAGGGCATATGGGAATGAAGGCTTTGTGCTGCATCATTGCCCTATTTGTTGCAGCAGGCTGTGAGTTTTTGTTCAGTGCATTGTTAAGTATATCAGCATTTATACACAAACAGGGAATTGTTACCAATTTATCTGATATTCCATGGCATTTTTTTACTATGAAACTGATGACATATATATTGCTTACCACGATCAAGCAATTTTATGGGTATTCAAAGCAGGAAATTGGGGTCAGGATGTTTGTGTATTATATATGCATTCCCCTATCCAGCATTGGGATTATGATCTTGACATATTATATTGGTATGGATGCTTCAATGGGAGAGGTAGAGAAAGGGTTGTTCAGTGCTTGCTTTGCCATTATGGTTTTTGGCAATATGGCAGTTTTCCGGGCATTCTGCCGATATTCCGCAGAATTAGCACGGAATGCAGAGCAAGAACTGGTAATCTCCAAGCAGTCCATAGAGCTGCAGTATTATAGCCAGATGAAAAATTTAGACGCCAGGCATCAGGAATTTATCCATAATGCCAGCCACTATCTGAAGGCAATTGGGGAGTTGGCAAGGGAAAATGAGGCTGATTCCATCCTTTCTGTCTTGCAGGGCTTAAATGTGGAATTAGAGAAAACTGTGGCTGAGACATATTGTAAAAATTCAGTAATCAATGCTGTCCTGGCGGAAAAGAAAGCGGCTGCCCAGAGGGAAGGCGTGGAGATGGACATTTATGTTGAGCCAGGAATTGTGGTGGATGGGGTATTGGATGTAGATATTATAACCATGCTAAGCAATTTGCTGGACAATGCGCTGCGGGCTGCCAAAACTGCGGAATGCAAAGTAGTCACTGTGCGGATGTACATACAAAATGGCGGTGGGTTCCAGGCTGTTAAAATCCAGAATTACTACAAAGGGGAAGTCCTTCAAACAGATAATGGCTTTCTTTCTACTAAGAAGGATGACGGC
Organism: Lachnospiraceae bacterium; assembly: GCA_910575035.1. GTDB lineage: Bacteria > Bacillota > Clostridia > Lachnospirales > Lachnospiraceae > Petralouisia. The sequence continues at coordinate 160,584 of CAJTDL010000002.1, read as the reverse complement.
ATACATGGGATAGGGATTCGAAGCGTGCAAAACACAGCCCGGAAATATGGCGGCGAATTGGAATGTTTTGTGGAGGGGCAATTGTTTACAGCTATCCTGCTTTTGCCAGTTTCTATGTAAAAGGGGGTTTGCCCAAACATATATTCTTCCATGAATCGGAATCCTCTCGCATGGAGGTTTTTCTGAAAAAGCGTTTCTAGATTTTGGAGGCGCTTTTTTCATTCCAAGATCCATTTTTATGCAAAAACTGCATTCTAGACTGCAAAAATTGACATAGGTCTTGTATTTTTTGTTTTTTTTAATATATAAAAATTAGAAATGATCAATAAGTAAGGAATAAGAGAGAGGAGAAAAATGAGAAGGAGATATTGTATATTAAAGAAAGTTTTATATGGGCTTAACAGTTTAGCATTCGCTCTTGTGGTGCAAACAGCAAATATGGTTTGTATATGGATGTTCCACCAGCCTGAGTTTCCAGAAGAAGCAAAGAGATTCAATAGGATTCAGTGATGATTGCAAGATTGGCTAGGGTATTTGTTGAATTTCAAGTGTCTATTGGGTTAATAAAAGAGGAAGATGCGAATATTTATCAATATGGATACACTGTGATGGTAGAAATGGCTCTGAGTATTGTCATTTCCATCTGCCTTGGTGTTTGGCTGGGACAGGTGAGGGACATTCTTTTCTTTCTTTGCATGTTCCTTCCCCTTCGAAGCTACTGTGGCGGTTATCATGCAGATAAGGCATGGAAATGCATGTTGTTATCTAATGCAGCAGCTATTGGGGGGTGGGAGTGGCAAAATGGGGCGCATTATATCTGGCTCCGCAGTGGATAAAAAACCTTGTGGCTGTTGCATGTAGTATAATTATTATATGCCTGTCGCCAGTGGACAATGAGAACAGGAAATTAAGTGTGTGTGAGAAAGAAGTTTATAGGAATTATGCCATTGTGATTTTGGTAATTGAAATAGTATTGGGGGCAGTTATGCTGTTTGGAGGGAATATAAATTTATATCATATTGTCTTGATTTCACATGTTGTACAGGCGGTGTCTTTAATTTGTGCGTCAATAAACATAATACAATAGGAACATATACAGGATACAAAATATGTGATTAAAAAGTTCAAATAAATGTCATATGCAGATATGCCCAGCAAAAGCATTTGCTGGACAAATAACGGAGGAAATGTTGCTTGAAACGAGGGCATCTGGGAATAAAGCGAACTGGGATTTGCATCATTCTCTGTCAGGGACATCCCGCACAAATGTCACAAGCTATTATAAGAATGTTAGTGCAATAATATCAACTACGTCGGTTACAGCCAGTAGCTTTACGGGAAGTCCGACAATTCAGGTGAAGACTTCAAATGGAATTAACGATTCATTTACTGAGATTAAGACGGTTTTGGCATCTAATTCTGTTGCATATGGACAGTCTGTAACACTCCAAGTATATTATATATCATATGGTTCTGGCTATACCCAGGTAAAAGGTTACTTTAACTATTGATGTATATGCAGTGAGGGCATAACCCTTTGGCGCTGGGCGGCGAAGAGACGGCGCTTGCGGATGTGGCCAGCCGGCAAAACAGTGGCTGAATGAACATATGGCTATGGAGGGATGGGAATACCATATAGTTGATGCATATGCCAGAGGCCTGGAAAGGGATGGGGTTCTACAGAAGCAGCTTACGCTGCATGCTTCGGTGTTTAAAAATACTTGCCATTAGGGAAAGCATCCTATATAATAGTGCCAGGGTGCGGAATGAAAGGAGGATGAAATATGTGCGCAATTCTTGAAGCGGAACATTTAGTTAAGGCCTACAGGCAGAAAATCAGAAAGGAAAAGGGTGCTTTTTGGAAAAGCAAATTTGAAGTAAAACAGGCGGTAAAAGATATTTCATTCACCATAAAGGAAGGGGAGGCCGTAGGCCTTGTAGGGATGAATGGGGCGGGGAAATCTACCTTAATCAAATTGCTGCTGGGAATTTTATCTCCGGATGATGGAGAGGCTAAAATGTTTGGGAAAAATAGCTTCCAATACCGAAAAAAGAATGCGGGCCATATTGGGGTAAATTTTGGGCAGAAAAGTTCCCTCGTCTGGGATCTCCCGTTTCTGTATTCCTTGGAATTGAACAAAAAGATTTACCAGGTACCGGATTTTCAGTTTGAAAAAACGTTGGATGAGTTGGACAAGTTTCTCCAGGTTAAAGAGCTTTTAAACATCCCGGTCAGGGTTATGAGCCTGGGACAAAGGATGAAATGTGAATTTGCAGCAATTTCTATTCACGCACCGAAGCTCCTGATTCTTGATGAATCCACGATTGGCCTGGATATTTTGATCAAGAAGAAAATAGAAGAGTACTTGAAATATATTAATGAAAAAAGAAAGGTTACAGTTCTTTTTTCCACGCATGACCTTGCAGAAATGGAGCGGATTTGCAGCAGGTTTATTTTGGTTAACGATGGGAAAATCATACTGGATGATCAAGTGGATAATATTTGTGCATTATCCATGTATAGCTATCTGTCAGTTAAGATAGTGGGGGAATATTCTTGTCAGATAGGAGAGATGGACGGCCTTATGGTAATTGGCCGAACAGGCAATGAGTGGAAAATACGGATAGACAGGGCTGTCTTGTCCGAGCAGGAAGCCATGGCAGGCTTAATAAAAAGAATGCCTGTGGAGAATATCTCTATAGAGAAACAAAGCCTGGAGGATTTTATTTATCATATGGTGCGGGAGTAAATGATTGGAGAATGGTAAAAATGAAAAAATATGTCGCTTTCATAAAAGTAGGGATACAGAAAGAATTAATGTACCGCGCCAATTTTTGCATTGGGATTTTATCTATGGCTCTTTCTTTTGCCGTGGAGCTTGCCATCTGGTCTGCGGTATACCAGGATAAGGCCGAGGTTGAACATATTACTTATGAGAGCATGATAATTTATACTGTTATGACCTCTCTGTTACAGCGGTTTTTGGGAAGCGGGGCGGATGAGCAGATTGGGGAGGATTTTCAGAGCGGCAATATTGTAACCTCGTTCCTGATGCCTATGTGCCTGCCAGTGAGATATTCCCTGCAGGAATTGGGGAAGGGGATTTTGAATGCCGCAGCGCTCCTTTTGCTTTTTATTCCCTATTGCATATGGAATAGGGAAATCCTGGCTATGGTGCATCCAGGGCAATGGCTTCTGTTTTTGCTCTCTGTAGTGTTGGCATACCTATTGTTCAGTATCATAAATTATATGCTGGGCATCATTACTTTTTGGACAAATTCTAATATTGGGATTTATATGCTGAAAATGGCGTGCATCCATATCTTTAGCGGGATGTTTATCCCGGTTGCATTTTACCCTGCATTGCTAAGGAGTGCATGCATGGCGCTGCCGTTCCAGTATATTTATTATGTTCCCTTGACAATTGTAATGGGGGAAGCAGGGGGGATGCAGGCTGTTTATGGCCTGGCCGGCCAGCTGCTCTGGATTGGGGTACTGGCCGTAAGCGGGGCGGTTATGCACCGAAAGGCCATGAGCCAGATTGTAATACAGGGAGGTTGAAGCCGTTATGAAGAAAGTCCGTTGGTATTTGGAATGCTTCGTTATGTATTTCAAAATAAATGTATTGGTAATGATGGAATATAAGCTGGATTTTTTAGCAGTCAACCTTGCCAGTGTTTTGGCGTTGTTAGTGGGGGTATTTAACATTGAAATTATTTTTAGCCATGTAGACGCCATGAAGGCGTGGAATAAAGAGGAGGTTTTATGGTGCCTGGGCTTTTTTTACTTGGTGCGGGCGGTTTATAATACCTTTTTTATCAATACCTTAAGCATCAGCCATTGGGTGCAGAATGGGAAGTTTGATATGTACATGATAAGGCCATTGAATACGTTTTTTCAATTGCTGAGTTCAGGGAGGTACAATGCGGAATATCCTTTTGATGAATATCTCGTGGGCGGCATATTGATCGCAAAGACCAGCAGCAGCCTGCATTTATTTCAGGGATGGGCAGACTGGGCGCTGTTCCTATATCTTTTGGCTACAGGGGTATTTGTGTATTTCAGCATCCTGTTTATTTTTTCAGCGCTGTCTTTTTGGATGGTAAAATCGAACATGTTCATTGTGATGATCGGGAATTTGGAGAGGCTGGCAGAATATCCGATTGACATTTACCATAAGGCGATTCGTGTGGCGGTCAGCCTGTTCCTTCCAATTGCGCTGGTTAATTATTATCCAACGGTATTTATGTTAAAGGGCAGAAGCTTAGGTTTCTTATTTTATATTACGGGTGTTTGTATTGTATTAGGGGTTGTTGGGATTGTTGTTTGGAAATTAGGCATGAAGGCTTATCAGAGCACGGGGGCATAAATATGGACTGGGAGTATATGGGGAGGCTTCTTCCGCTTTCGGCAGAGGAGGGGTCTTTTGTGCTGTAGAAAAATCCTTTGCCAATAGGGGAGATATCCTATATAATAGTGCCATGGCGCAGCAGAGGGCTGTGGCAGATATGGAAAGGGGATGGGGGAGATTCGGCAGAGATTTTGGTTTGGGAATGAAATCGCTGCCAGTAACAGTAGGCATTTAAAAATAAGATTACAAGAAGGAATGGAGGAGAAGTTGGAAATGAAAGGAAAAAAATTTGTAACATGGTTATTGGCATGCAGCTTGTGCTTGGGAATGGCAGGAGAGCCTGCGTATGCTTTTTCTAAGGCACAGCAGGACAGGAGTATTGTGGAAGGCCAGGCATTCTGCTGGCAGGATCCGATGGAAGAGCCAGCTATCCAGGGGCAGGATTTAGTAGGAGAAGCCTTGCAGGAGGGCTCAGTGGGAGATTCCTTTCAGGAGGATTTAGTAGGAGAAGCCTTGCAGGAGGGCTCAGTGGGAGATTCCTTGCAGGAGGGTTTGGCAGGAGGAACCTTGCAGGAGGATTCAGTGGGAGAAGCCTTTCAGGAGGGTTCGGTAGGAGATTCCTTGCAGGAGGGCTCAATAGGAGATTCCTTGCAGGAGGGTTCAGTAGAAGAACCTTTCCAGGAAGGTTCAGCAGGAGGGGGCTTCCAGGAGGATTCAGGAGAAAGTGCCGAAGGGGGAGACTATTTCCCAGAACAGTACGCTGAAACAGAGGCGGGGGAAAGCCTGATTGCCATAGACAGCGCCCGGTTCCCGGATCCAGCCTTTGCGTCATACTTGTCAGAGGCTGTGGATGCAGATAAGGATGGGCGTTTATCTGCAGCAGAGATTGCCGGTACCGTGTCTATGGATGTGTCTGGGCTGGGAATCATGGATTTAAGGGGAATTGAAATTTTTACAGGATTGAAGTCCTTGGACTGCAGCAAAAACAGCCTGATTGAGCTGGACTTGTCATCGCTGCCCCAATTGGAGCAGTTTCTCTGTGAGGGTAACCAAAGGGCGGCAGCTGTGGATGCAGGCGGGCGGTTTACCCTTCCGTTTGCCCTTCCTGACAGCGTGTCCAGGATCCGCAGCCTGCAGGGCGCAGTCTGGGATGAAGGATATTTTATTGCTTCCGGGACGGAGATGTCCTATGTTTATGATACGGGGACGGCGTTTTCCCTGGCGGTAACGGTTTCCTTGGAGCAATCCCTTCAGGATATCTCCCAGGCCACGGTGGGAAGGATCCCCAATGCCACATATACAGGGACGGCCATTTGCCCCCAAATTACGCTTACTTACCAGGGAGAGGAGATTCCCCCGTCTGAGTACAGCATTGCCTATAAAAATAATGTGAACGCAGGGACAGCCCAGGCCACGGTGACAGGGAAGGGGCGTTTTACCGGCACAAAGCAGGTGTCCTTCCAAATTTTACCTAAGAGTATTCAGAAGCTGTCCTGCTCTAAGATTCCCAAGAAAACTTATACCGGGAAGAAGATTGAGCCGGCTGTCAAATTGAAGGACGGCAGCAGGCAGTTAAAGAAAAACAGGGATTATACCGTAACTTATAAAAATAATAAACAGACAGGGAAAGCCACGGCTAAAATTACAGGCAAGGGAAATTATAAAGGGACCATCCAGCGCACATTCCAGATTTTGCCCCGGAAGGTGTCTGCCTTTAAAAGTGGGAAACGGACGGATACTTCCATTACACTGAAATGGAAAAAATCTGCCTCTGTAACAGGCTATCAGGTATACCAGTATCAGCCAAAAACTAAGAAATATAAAAAAATAAAAACACTGAAGGCAAAATCCACATCCCTGACGGTGAAGAAGCTGTCTCCCTGTACTTCTTACCGTTTTAAGATCCGCGCTTATAAAAAATCTGGCAAATCTATGTATTATGGCGCATATTCTAAGGTATGTAAGGCACAGACCAAGGTTTCCGCGCCCAGCATGAATGTTGTGTCAGAGCGGAAGGGGCAGGCGAGGATCAGCTGGGGCAAGGTGAAAAAAGCCTCTGGGTTGGAGCTTTCTTACAGGAAAGGGAAGGGGGGCTTCCAAAAAGTCAGCAGTGTTTCGGAAAACAGCGGGAATACCCTGTACATGGGTAAGCTCCAGGAGGGCGCCAGCTATACCTTCCGTATCCGCGCCTACCGTGAAACTGGCGGGAAGAAGGATTACAGCGCATATTGCCAACGGACAGTAACCATCAGTTCCCAGGGCTCTGCCCTGAGTGGAGGGAATTATTCTCCCGGAAGCGTATACGGCCCGTCCTTAAGCCAGGCAGAGCTGAACCAGGTACGGGAAAAAGTGCAGGATTTTAAAGACCGTTATATTGATGATACCATGTCAGACTATTTGAAGGTGAAAATAGCCCATGACTACCTGGCCTCTGTCTGCTCCTATGCCCCTAGCTGGGCAATGAACCGGGCAAATACAGCCTGGGGCGCATTGGTGTATGGCGAAGCCCAGTGTTCTGGCTATGCCAGGGCAATGAAGGCCTTGTGCGATGGGATTGGGATTGGGTGCTATTATGTCCATGCAGACGCCAACGCCTCCAATCCCAGCCATCAGTGGAATGAGGTATGCGTAGATGGGAAATGGTATATTATTGATGTGCAGTGCAATGATTCTTCAGGATTTTATGCGGTATTTTTGGTAAGTGACAATACCTTTGCCAGGACGTTTGACATGAGCTGGGACAGGAACAGCGTGCCTGCCTGCCCAGAGGATTACCGGCCATAGAACAGCATATCAACAGCAGCCGGATGCAGCAGGGAAAACCTCTGCATCCGGCGTCCTGGCTGTAAAGCCTATCCAAATTGAAAATGGCTGTATCGTTACAGTGCGCTATATTCTTCTATTTTTTCCTCTACAAACCGGATGGTTTCCTCACGGCTTTTCACATAGGAGCTTCCCTTTAGATTGTCCATAAAGTTTACAAATGCATTCACAATCCCATCTTCAAAAAGCCGCATGACAATCTGGCTGCCATCCTCCCGGCAGCTGATAAAATGCACCGCATCCCGGCCGCTGAGTTGTATGACCAAATGGCCGTCGGTTTTAAATTTTTCTTCATTAAGCAGATACCCTTCAATCAGCCCGCTTTTTAATTGCTTGCAGAACATTTTCAGCATATGCAGCCGCCAGGGAAAGGTAAGGGGGCGGTAAAATTCAGACGGGAATTCTTTGATTCTTCCTGTCCTCATAAAGTCGTCAATGCCGTCCTTTACAAAAAAATTCCGGTTGGCCGGGATACCCATGGAAAATGCCTGGGCGCCCCATTGCTCCAACATGGCGCAAAGGTCTTCGATCACTTTTTGGTGACCCAACATAGACGGCTCTACGATTTTTAGCAGGATTTTATCAGAAAGTGCATAAGCAAAGCATGGCTGAAGCTGCAGGGAACAGTCGCAGGGATGCTGTTCCTTATAATATTGCACAGTATCCACAATGCTTTCATGCTTTTTCAGGAAAGAACTTGTCTTTTTTTGCAGGGTATCATAGACTTTCTGATAGAAACGGCGGAGTCCCATATCATGGAATACGATACCATGGCTCATCTCATAATCAAATTGGATTACAAACTCCCCTGTCAGGATTAGGTTGGGCATCAGGCTGGTGGAATTGATATGGTTGGAAATGTCACTGTAATAAAAGCGCACGTCGTATTTTGCCCGCCCGCACATTAATGCGATTATTTTCTGCAGGATGCGGAGGTTGTAGGTTCCTTCCTGTTCCTTCATTTGGCGGTCAATGCAGACTAAATGATGTACGCAGACATTTTCCTTTCGGCTTAAATTCATTAAAATGCCGTCCAGGCTATCGTAATCGGGCTGTAGGATCATAAAAACCTCGCAGGATTCCTGTTCCAGGGTATAGGCGAGGATTCCCCAGAGATAAGCCAGAATATCGTCTCTTGTATATAAAGGGACGATATTTTTCAGGTGCCCTGCATGGATTTCCACATGAAAAGCCGTTTTTTCAACGGGCTTTTTTTCGCTGGTAATCTCACTGAAGTTTTCCAGGATATTTTGGATGCTTTTCTGCTGTTCAAAGACACCAGGACCCAGGGCTTCCCGCTGGTAAGCCTCTTCCATAATAAAGCGTTCGTCTGGGGAAAGGTGGAGCTTTTCGTATAAGGTTTTGCGGGTTTGCTCCTGCTTGGGGAGGCGTTTGCCGGAAATGTATTTTTGCATTAGGGTGCGGTCTATGCCGCAGATTTTGGCGAAGTGGATGTTGGTGAAGCCAGATTTTTTGATGTAATTGAAAAGTAATTCTGAGAATGTGTTCATGCTTTTGTGTCTCCTTGTGTAAGCCTTGGTGTTTTAATGGATATTTATGTAGATATTTTACCATAAAAGGGGGAAGAGGGCAAATTTGTGCCAGTACAATAGTATAAACCCACACTAATTAACCGCACTTTTCACTTGTCTAAGTTTCCATCTGCTGCATTGCCGCCAATCAGCGCAGCTACCGCTGCGCCTTATTCCTTTGCCTTGCAGGCTGAAAATTTATCCTGCGTGAAAAAGGCGTAAAAACAGATGAATTGCCCGGTTGAGAACCGGGCAATCCGTCTGTTAAAGTGAAATGCAGTAAACCAGTAACAAAGTCGTTTTCATTTTTCTTAGTATGAAAACTATTGGTTTCCCCCTTCCGTTTTCCAATATCGCTGAACCCATGCTTCTGCATCGTTTTCTTCAAGTTGATATTTTCCTGCCACCTTTTTTATGGTTTCTGAAACAGGCAAACCCATTTCTTGATATATCTCAATCGCTGAAATCACAGATGCCTTTTTTGCAGCTTCTGCCGCTGCCTTTTCCGCCGCTTCCTTTCGCTCACTTTCCACATAAGCGCGCATTACCTGCTCTTCATCAAACAATGTCATCATCATGTCAACAACCTCCTTTTCCCTGCTTGATAAGTACTCTTTTAGAACATCCCTGTCTTTACAGATATTGATTGTATTGGTAACTGCTTCCCTGGTTCGTCCATATAATTTCACCTGTTCGTCATATACTTTTGTAAAGGCCACGTATTGGCTAATAATATCATTGTCCTTGCCATCGTATATCATTTTTACCTTTACATCAATGGAGCATTTCTCCCCGTCCCAAAATTCTTCTGAAAGGGAAACATATTCTGGTTTGCTTACCCGTTTTCCGGTGAATATCACGTATAATTCTGCTTTTGGCAGCCTTACTTTTTTACTACCGTAAAGGTTATCATTCATGCGTTCAAAATATTCATGATAGGACTGCACCAGATACATCAATGCCCGGATAATAATGTTCATCGTCCATGTGGTCTGAGCCTCCGTCAAAATCATAATTTTGTCCCTTACTGTGAATCCCAAATCATTATAGCACGCATCCACTAATATATTTTTAATCGTATATTTCGCAATTTCTGTTTTTCCATTCCTTCTTCCTTTCATCTCCGCCTTTTCAGCAGAGAAATAATTAGGTTATCTTGTTTCATTATACAAAAAAAACATCCTATATTCAAGGGTGATCCCTCGCTTGTTCATTGGATGATACCGTGTCCATGAATATTAACTGTGAAACAGCACTCTCTGAAAAATAAAATTAATGTCTTGACAATTTGTGGAATGCGGTTATAATAGTTCTGTATAAAACAATTCTATATGGAACAATTCCATATAAAACTATTTTATGTTCAGGAAAAAGGCACACATTACCCTGGCGGCAACATATCGCTGGAGTAATGGTGATAAACGCTTTTGCGTAACAGAACAGGAGGAAGGAGGGGCATATGCCATTGCTTAAATGCAGCGGATTTTGGTGCCATGGAGTGGGATGGAGAGGAAGGATACCCTTGGGTTTTGGATTAAGACATTGGATAATCTGTTTTTTCGGAATGTGGTTGCTTATGAGATTAGCCAGGAAGGGGTGGATGAGGTTACAGTGATGCACGGCTGGATTTTGGGGTTTCTATACGAGAACCAGGAGCGGCTTGTATTCCAGAAGGATATTGAGGCGGAGTTTTCCATTGCCAAGTCTACCGTGACTTGCATTGTAAAATTGATGGAGAAGAAAGGGTATATCCGGCGGGAATCTGTGGAATCGGATGGCCGGCTGAAGAAGCTGGCGCTGACGGAACTGGGCAGGAAAATCCATGAGCAGCATATCAGCCATGTTGAGGTACTGGAAGCCCAATGTAAACGGAATATCACGCCAGAGGAGATACAGTCCTTTCTTGTGGTGGCAGAGAAGCTGAAAAGGAACCTGGAGGAGGATCTTGCCAGCTATTATCCAAAGCAGCGCCTCATGAAGAAAGGAAATTGCAGGAAGGAGGATTCAAAATGGTAAAGACGATTTTGGGGCAGGTAAAAGAGTTTAAGAAGGATTCTTTGCTGACGCCTGTCTGTATGATTTTAGAGGTTATTATGGAAATGGTCATTCCATTGCTTATGGCTGCCATTATTGACAATGGCGTGGAAAAGGGGAATATGCCTTATATTTATAAGACAGGGGCGGTTATGATGGTGATGGCGGTGTTTGGGCTTGCGGCCGGTATGCTGGGAGCCAGGTATGCTGCCAGCGCCTCCACAGGGCTTGCCAAAAATCTGAGGGCGACGATGTTTGACAATATCCAGGGATTTTCCTTTGCGAATATTGACAAATTTTCTACAGCGGGTTTGGTGACGCGTTTGACGACAGACGTTACCAATATCCAGAATGCATATCAGATGATCCTGCGTATGTGTGTCCGGGCGCCGTTTAGTATGGTTACTGCTATGGCCATGGCATTTTGGATTAATGCCAGGCTGGCAAGTATTTATATGATCGCTGTGGTTTTGCTGGGGGCTTGCCTTTTTTTGATCATGGGGAAGGCCACCCGTTATTTTAAGCAGATTTTTCCGAAATATGACGATATGAACGCCAGCGTCCAGGAAAATGTGTCCGCCATCCGTGTGGTGAAGGCATATGTCCGGGAAGATTATGAAAATGAGCGGTTTACAAAAGCCAGCGGCAATATCTATAAAATGTTCAGTAAGGCAGAGAATATCCTGACCTGGAATGCGCCGCTGATGCAGGTGACCGTGTATGGCTGCATCCTTGCCATAAGCTGGCTGGGGGCGAAGATGATTATTACAGACGCGCTGACTACCGGGCAGCTGATGAGCCTGATGGCCTATTGCATGAATATCCTGATGAGCCTGATGATGCTCTCTATGATCTTTGTCATGGTCACCATGAGTACAGCAAGCGCAGAACGTATTGCAGAAGTGATCAATGAAGAAAGCACCTTGTCCAACCCGCCCAATCCCATTCAGGAAGTGCCGGATGGCAGCATTGTGTTTGAACATGTGGACTTTGCTTATAGCCAGAACAGTGAAGAGCCGGTGCTGAAGGATATCAATCTGAATATCCGGGCAGGGGAGACTATCGGGATTATCGGTGGGACAGGAAGCGCCAAGTCCAGCCTGGTAAACCTTATCAGCCGCCTTTATGACGTGACAGCTGGAAGTGTGTCCGTAGGCGGCATCAATGTAAAGGAATATGATATGGAGCAGCTGCGCAACCAAGTGGCGGTGGTGCTCCAGAAAAACGTGCTGTTTTCTGGCACAATCTTGGAAAACCTGCGCTGGGGCGACAAGAACGCCACAAAGGAGGACTGTGTGCGGGTATGCAAAATGGCCTGCGCCGATGAATTTATTGAGCAGCTTCCAAGCCAATACGACACTTATATTGAACAGGGCGGAAGCAATGTGTCCGGCGGGCAGAAGCAGCGCCTTTGCATTGCCCGGGCATTGCTCAAGAAGCCCAAAATACTGATTTTAGATGATTCGACCAGCGCTGTGGATACAGCCACAGACAGCAAGATCCGCAAAGCCTTCGCTACGGAAATACCAGATACTACCAAGCTGATCATTGCCCAGCGTATTTCCAGCGTGCAAAATGCAGACCGCATTATTGTTATGGAGAATGGCAGGGTGGCGGACTTTGGCACCCATGAAGAACTGTTAGAAAACAGTGAGATTTACCGTGATGTCTACGAGTCACAGACTGGCGGCAGCGGGGATTTTGACCAAGAGGGAGGTGAACGGTAATGGCAGTTATGGAAAAAGAAAAGCAATGCCCCAAGAGGGAAGATGGAATGCAGTCCCCTAACCAGGGGCAGGGCAATGGAGAAGCGGCATCCAAGGATTTTCAGGGAAATGGCGGGAAGGCGCAGAAGGGCCCTATGGGAAGGGGGCCTAGGGGCCCCAGGCCGAAAATCAAAAATCCTGGGAAATTATTTTCCAGGCTGATGAAATATATCCTGGCAAAATACAAGTTCCATATCCTGGTTGTAGTGATTGGCATTTTCGTAGGCGTGCTTGCCAATGTGCAGGGAACCCTGTTTATGCAGACATTGATAGATGTATATATTTTGCCCATGATTGGCGCGGAAAACCCGGATTTTGCCCCATTGGCTGCAGCAATCCTCCGTGTGGGGATTATCTATGGCATCGGCGCATTGTCCACCTGGGCCTACAACCGCGTTATGGTAAAGGTTACCCAGGGAACCCTGCGGGATTTGCGGGATGATATGTTTACGCATATGGAAAGCCTCCCAATCAAATATTTTGACACCCATTCCCATGGCGATATCATGTCCATTTATACCAACGACATTGATACCCTGCGCCAGATGATCAGCCAGAGTATGCCCCAGCTCTTATCCAGTGTTATCACAGTTGTGAGCATCCTTATCAGTATGCTGGTGCTGAATGTCCCTCTGACATTCGTCACCCTTCTTATGGTAGGCGTCATGCTCTTTGCCACCAAGACATTCGCAGGCAGGAGCGGAAAATATTTCATAGCCCAGCAAAAGGATATCGGCAGGGTAAACGGTTATATCGAAGAAATGATGGAGGGGCAGAAGGTGGTAAAGGTATTCTGCCATGAGGATGAGAGCCGGGAGCGTTTCCAGGAACTCAATGAGGAATTATTTGTAAGCGCCAACAATGCCAATAAGTTTGCCAATATGTTGGGGCCAGTCAATGCCCAGCTTGGAAACCTGAGTTATGTAATTTGCGCCGTGGTAGGCGGCATCCTGGCCATGAACAGGGTAGGCGGTTTTACTTTAGGCGGCCTGGCGAGCTTTCTGACCTTTAACCGCAGCTTTAATATGCCCATCAACCAGGTAAGCCAGCAGCTCAATAGCGTGGTTATGGCAATGGCGGGCGCAGAGCGCATCTTTCGGCTGCTGGATGAAAAGCCGGAAACGGACGAAGGCTATGTGACCCTGGTCAATGCAAAGCGTGAGCAAGGCAAGCTGGCAGAATCTGAGAAACGGACCGGCCTGTGGGCATGGAAGCATTTCCACCAGGCAGACGGCACCACGGATTATGTTGAGTTAACGGGGGATGTGGTATTCGATGGTGTAGACTTTGGCTATAATCCGGATAAGATTGTGCTCCACGATGTAAAAATGTACGCAAATGCAGGCCAGAAAATTGCATTCGTAGGCTCCACTGGGGCTGGCAAGACTACAATCACCAACCTGATCAACCGTTTTTACGACATTCAGGATGGCAAGATTCGTTACGATGGCATTAACATCAACAAGATCAAAAAAGCAGACCTGCGCCGTTCCCTTGGCATTGTGCTGCAGGATACCCATTTATTCACCAATACGGTAATGGAGAATATCCGTTATGGGAAATTGGACGCTACGGATGAGGAAGTGGTGGCAGCAGCTAAGCTGGCCAATGCAGACCAGTTTATCCGCAGGCTTCCAGAAGGCTACAACACCATGCTGACAGGGGATGGCGCCAACCTAAGCCAAGGGCAGCGGCAGCTCTTAGCGATAGCCCGTGCAGCTGTGGCAGACCCGCCGGTCCTGATTCTGGATGAGGCCACAAGTTCCATTGATACGCGTACAGAACGCCTGGTTCAGGACGGCATGGATAAATTAATGCAGGGCAGGACGACCTTTGTGATTGCCCATAGGCTTTCCACAGTCAAAAATAGTGACTGTATTATGGTATTGGAAAAGGGCAGTGTGATTGAGAGGGGCACCCATGAGGAACTGATTAGCCAGCAGGGGCGTTACTACCAGCTCTATACCGGGAAGGCGCCAGGGCTTGGAGGGACGGCAGAATAAAGTGGGATGGGAGACTGTTTGGCTGCCCGGGCGCTGCTTGGGGCAGCCAAGCGCCCTGTGAAGGGGCAGGCTGCCCGCGCAGAATAGCCTCCGTAATGCCGTATCCATCCAGGGTGCGCCTATGGCGCTGAATCAATCCCAAAGGGCTGCCAGCTGCTGTCTTCCCATTTTTGGTAAGTGTAGGACCATAGGCGCCTGCAGAACCTTCCTGTAAAAAATCGGTACTTATACCCAGTTCGGTTTCCATGGACTCTTGTATTGTCTGGTTCTTCTGTATCCTCCTGTTTTGCTGTATTCTCATGCTTTGCAGTATCTTCCTGTATTGCTTCCTTCCCCTGAAATTCATCCGTATCCGCCAGTTTATCCGTATTCCTTTGAAATTCATCTGTATCCGCCAGTTTATCCGTATTCCCCTGAAATTCATCCATATCCGCCAGCTTATCCGTATTCTCCTGAAATTCATCTGTATCCGCCAGCTTATCCGTATTCCTTTGAAATTCATCCGTATCCGCCAGTTTATCCGTATTTTCCTGGCTTCCGGCCCTTGCCCATTTCGGTTGGACAGGAAGCATTTCCATAAAATTATTTATCGTGGGCATGCGGTCAATCAGCCTGTCTTTTTCATCATAAAAGTCATACCCCTCTTCTTGTTCAACCAAATAGTACCCAGGCGGGAATGGCTCTGGATTTTCGCCATAGTCAGCTATCGTAGGCTCTCCAAAAGGCTGCAGCACAAAAGCATATGAGAATAAGAAAAGCGCCAGGATTGACGGGATTGCAACGGCATCCCATTTCTTTTTCTTATTATATTGCTTTTCCAGTATCATAAGAAAACGCTGCTGCAGTTTATCTTCATTCCTTTCTGCTACCAGGCAGCAGGGGGAGCCAGGGGCAGGCCGTGTATTGCCCATATGGCTGACGACCTTGAGGATTCCTTCCAGATATTTTTTTTGCTGCGCAGGAGTCAATTGCCTGCATACGGCTTTGTCTGCCTGCATTTCCAGTGCATGCTCTATTTCAGAGGCCAATTCCCGGAAAAAAGGGTTCCACCAAAAGCTGGCGCAGGTAATTTCTGCAATACACTTTATTATGCAATGCCCAAAGCGGTAATGGGCACCCTCGTGGAGGAGAATGCCCAGCAGCTCATCCTCTGTAAAATCCAGATCCGGCAAAAGGATCATAGGGCGGCATAAGCCCGCCACTGCAGGGGATTGGATGGAAGGATGGGCAATGATCCTGGCTTTTTGCAGCCTGCCATGGGGAAAGGCTTTTTGAAAGCTATCCGATTGCCTTATGCTTTCCTGTTCTGGAAGGAGCTGCATGGAACGCCGGAAATAGTAATATTTCCGGCCATGCCAAAGCAGGAGATGGACTGTTTGGCAAAGCCATAAGAGGGCGAGCAGGGCAGGCAGGCTGAGGCGCAGCCTGCCAAGGGATAGGAAAGGCGTGCATAAAAAGCGGCAGATAGAGGATAGGATGTGCCTGGATTCAATTGTTATGGTAAATGGAAACTCTGCAAATAGGAATATCCTTACCATACAGAGTGACAGAAGCAGCAGGAAGGGAAAAAGGGAAAAGTAATGCAGGAATGCCATCTTCCTGCGCATCCAGGAGGCCGCTTTGGCAAAAAGGCTCACCCAGCATATGGCTATGATCCATGTGAAAATAGAAAATGACATAGGATCAGCTCCCTTCTCCTTCATATTTCTCCAACAGCGCTTTTAATTCTGTTATGACAGAATCCTTCTTTTGGCGGTTGGGTGCGCTTCCTAAAAGGGCAGATATCATAGGGCGGTAATTGTTTTCATCGTCCTGGTAATATCGGTCAAATTGCATTGTGACATATTCATTGGCAGATAAGGCTGGGCGGAAGACCCTTCCATAGGATTTGCCCAGTTTTACGATGTCAGCGACTTCAATCGCCTGTTTATGCTCCAGTCCGCGCAGGATGCTTTGGATAGAGGATGCGGGCCAGGTGCGGCCAGGGATCCGGTTGGCGATCTCAGCAGCGCTCAATGGCTCACTGCTGTTCCAAAGTACTTTCATGGCAGCTTCCTCTTTGGAAGATAAATAGAAAAAATCAGTCTTTTTCTTTTTCATGCTTACGGCCTCCTTATATTCATAGATTTATTATAATAATAACCTGTATTTTATGTCAATATAAAAATAAGCAGGATATTATATAGACGAATAAAAAATATAATAGGAAAAATACTGGAAATATTATTGACAAAAAATAAAAAAATGATATAATTTATGTAAATTGATTTTAAAAAATAAAATCATTAAAAACATAATGTCAGATGTTTGTAAAGGAAAGGGGAAAAGACAATGAAGAGTAGGAAGAGGATAGTAACATTACTAACCGCAGGTGTATTGGGGGCAGCAGCCATTTTTCCCTATATGGCGGGAACGGTGTGCCAAAGGGAGGAAAATAAAGCGCAGGCAGCGTTTTTGCCAGAAGGGAAACGCCCCTTTGCCCAAACTGTCTCTGGCGTTATCCCAAATACTGTTGGGGGAGAGGCGGCTGTATCAGGCCAGGGAGAAGATTATGGCCAGAATGTACCGGAGCCTCTTTTATCTGTGGAAGAGTGGGAGAAAATGCCTATAGGGGAATATCCTATCAATATAGATTCCCCGGAATGGGAGGAAATGTCCTATACGCAGGCATGCGCCGCCTGTAATATGCCAAAGGAAATGGCAGAGTCCCTAACCACAGAAGAATTGGCGAAATATGCCATAAATTACCCATATTTAGGAACGGTTTTATTTGTATTTAATTCCCTGAAGGATGGATTGGATAGCTTAAAAAACAAATCTTATGTTTTTTCAGAGCTTTATGCGCGTTCAGACTGCAATCAGGGGCTGTTGAAGGAATATCTTAACCTATCCTGTGATTATCAGCTGTTAGAAGAAGAAAACGACATGATAGGGTCAAATTATGATAAAAAGACGTACCTGGAGGCATATTTCGGAATGAATTATAAGGGCTTGACAGAGGAAGAAAAAGGTATCTTTATGGAAGAATTTGAGAAAAAATACCAGGAGCAGCCAGAGAGTATCCAGGATTATAGCGGAGCACGGATCTTTTATGCTGCTAAAAGGGAATCCATGCCTTCCATTCCGGAAGGCTGGGGGGCGGATCCTTCGCATCCTTTTGTTGGAAGTTGGAGCGGGTTTTAATTCTGCGTGCAGAGATAAGTGCCAACAGTAGGGAATGTGACAGGGGATGCCATAAAGAACTTGTTGCTATGAGCGGCTCCTAGGCCGTAAATAGTAACACGCCGCAGGAAGGGAATTTAAGGAGTTTTTGCATAAAGGTTGAAAGAATATAACAAGAGTAGTAAAATGGAATTATCAAGGGGAGGATGTCGTAGGGGCATCGTGGAATGATCCGTTTATCGGAGTGCGGGCCTTTTGGAAACAAGATTGCAACATTTTAAGGGTGAAAGCGCTCTTAAGATATATGCTGGCAAAATTTACGTGAAAAGTCTAAGTGAAGAAAGGAGAAGCATTATGAAAATTACAATCAAAAAAATCGGCTTATGCCTTTTGGCATGTATGCTGGCGCTTACGAATCTGCAGACGGTACTTGCGAAGACGGAGATTCCCTCCTATGAGGCAGTGTTTACGCCAACGGTATTTTTAAAGGAAGTGACAGAAAATACAACGGCGATTCCAGTCTATGTTTATGATGATACGACGCTTTATATAACGAATGGCAATAAGACGGTTTTCCAGAAAACTTACCCGAAGGAAGGGCTTAAGACAGTGAAGATTAAGAAGCAGGCAGGTGGCAGCAAGCTGAAATTTTACCTTGTGGCAAAACGCACAGGGAAGAAAGGGAAAACAGTTACCAGGAATGTGGCGAGCCTTCCATCTGTTGCACCAGAGCCGTTCAGCGTTGCGCTTAAGGCGCCGGATCTTTCCAAGTGCCGGATTACCAATCAAACGACGAAGATTAATGTGATTGGGTATAAGGGCACAACCCTTGTAATCAAAAATGATAAAAAGACGCTCAAGACAGTGGCTTTTAAGAAAAGCGGGGGGAAAAAGATTACGATTCCAAAACAGGAAAGCGGCACGCTGTATTTTTATACCAGGAAAGGGAATGTAAGGAGCGGGGTGGTTTCCAGGAAGGTTCAGGATGTGGTTGCCCCCAAAGCGCCTAAATTGAAAGTGCAAAACAGTAAACTCTATGTGAAGGGAGAGGTTGGTACGAAGATTTATTTTAAGGGGCAGAATGGATGGAGGTATATGGGAGTGGTTTTGAGCAGCGCATGGCAGAGGATTGAGACAGGCGCAGATGGAGGGATTAAGAATTTTAAGGTGTATTTGAAGGATACGGCTGGGAATAAGGGCGCGGTGGCGCAGATTAAGAATAAGAATGCCGGTCAGTATCCCCTTCCCATATAGAGCCGGATAAAAATGACCCTGATAGCAGGGGAGGGGTTTCTGTGCAAATAATTGATATTCAGCTGCTGGAGTAATGGGAATGACAGGCACGCCATAATGGGCATTGTTTCAATGCTGCTTATGGCGTGTTTTTGCTTATGTAAAGGGGAGGGGGGATTGGCATATGAGAAATTAAAAAATGTATGCAACATTTCGGAGGGTAAATGGCTCTTTCATATAATAGGATCATATGGCTGGCTTTAGGCATTGGTTCGGAAAATAAGCATCATAGTCTGGCCAGGCAGCAAAGGAGGGCGGAAAATTTGAAAAAAATGCAACATTATTTAGGGAAACTGGCTCTTGGAAGGTGAGGGAAAGGACGAGAACATTTATGGAA
Source organism: Lachnospiraceae bacterium (assembly GCA_910575035.1). Classification (GTDB taxonomy): domain Bacteria; phylum Bacillota; class Clostridia; order Lachnospirales; family Lachnospiraceae; genus Petralouisia. The sequence goes on along the minus strand of CAJTDL010000002.1, from coordinate 141,282 downwards.
GAGTTTATGCAATGTTATGAGAAGGTTTATCCACAGTTATACCGAACGGCCCTTTTTTATATGCAGAACCGGCAGGAGGCAGAGGATGCAGTACAGGATGCGGTACTGACGGCCTATGAGAAATTCTATCAGCTTCGGGACAAGGACAAGTTCGCCCCATGGATCATGCAGATTCTGGTAAACCGGTGCAGGAGGATGATGAAGTCCTGGTTCCGCAAGGAAAGGGATATTGACGGCATCTCCCCTTTTCAGGAGATGGAATTGTCTGATGAGCTGGACTTTGCCACAGCATCAGCAGTCAGACAGGTTTTTTGGGAATTGAAAGAGGAAGATCGGATGATTGTGGCGCTGTCTGTATTCTGCGGGTACACCAGCGAAGAAATTGCAGGCATCTTGGGGAAGAACCACAGTACGGTACGTTCCAAATATCGAAGGGCGCTTCAAAAAATGAGAAAGAAATTGGAGGTGTAATGATGGAGAAGCATGAAAAAATGGCGAAATGGGAAGATAATGCCATAGAGCAGTTTTTACAAAAAGCGGCAGAAGCGGAACAGATACCAGACAGTTTACACCCAAAGCAGATGGAAGGCTGGCTGAAGGAAGCAGTGGCAAAAAAGGGACAGCCACAGCAGCAGGATACAGCAGGGACAACAGCAGGTAAGCAAGAACGGCAAGAAAAGGGCACAGTAGAAGCAACAGGGCTGGACCAGGGGCATACGCAGCAGGATATGGCAGAAACGCCAGATGCAAAGCAGAGAAGGAAACCCGTCTGCCGGAAATGGTGGTATGGAACGGCAGTAGCCGCCTGCCTGGCAGTAGTTTTGTTTGTAGCAGGGCGTTCTATGGATTGGAATATAGGCCTTCGTGACACAGAAGATGGCGCGGCAGAGGATATGCAGGATGCTTCTGCTTCCGATGATGCAGCGTTGGAAGAGAATAGGATATACAGTGATGTTTTTCTAGATGATGCAGCGGACAGTGCAGAAGACAATGCCTTAGATGATGCAGCGGACAGTGCAGAAGACAATGCCTTAGATGATACAGCAGATGTTGCCTTAGGGGATCCAGGGCAAAGCGCCAGCGGCTTGAAAGAGGGAGCTACTTACAAAGAGGTTTACCAGGCTTTTTGCAACGTATGGAAGGAACAGGATGGACAGGGGTTCTACAGTGCGTCAAAAGGTGACAGTGAGGGAAGTGCAGAGTATGAAATGTCATCAGTGCCGCAGGGGATAGTGCCTGATGGGGAAGAACAGGGTGTTGACGCAGTCCGTCCTATGGCGGAAGGGGCAGAAGAGAAATCCGATCCTGTTGGCCAGGCGGAGGAAAATTCCCAGGATTATGGAAAAACCAATCAGCAGGAGGAGGAAATAGAAGAAGCTGACATTATCAAAAATGATGGCAGGTACATTTACCATGTGGCCAGTACGGATTTTAGCCTTAGCAAAGAAGCTGTCCAGATCACAGACACGAAGGATGGCCTGCAGAAGGCGGCTGCCATAGAGGGATTTGATGACGGGGAGATCAAAGAGATGTATGTCTGGAAAGACACCCTGGTGGTTGTAGAGACGGGATGGGCTTCCAGCCCAAATGGGAACACAGCAGAAGGGGATTCCCAAGAGGATGTGGCATATGAAATGGCAGTGCCATTCAGCAGGATCCATATTTATGGCATCCAAGACCGTACAAAGCCAGAAAAATACCATGAATTTACCATAAAGGGCGACTATAAAGACTCCAGGATTTCGGATGGGTACCTCTATTTCTTTGCCGGCTATACAGCCTATCGGCCGCAAATGGAAACGGATTATAGGGCTTATATCCCAGAAGTGGACAATGAGCCCTTGGCAGCAGACAAGATCTACCTGCCAGAGGAAATGGAGGATACCTCTTATCTGGTTATGGCTTCCATCAACATGGAAAAGCCAGATGCATTTACAGATACAAAGGCAATTGTGGCCTCAGCGGAAAGCTTTTATGTGAGCAAAGGCAATATTTATATGGCAAACAGCAGCTATATAGACTATTCGGAAAAAGGGCTCCAGACAGACAGCACCAATATTTACCGTTTTTCCTACCAGGATGGGAATATGAAGAAAGAAGCGGAAGGGAGAGTGAAGGGAACGCTGCGGGATCATTTTGCCATGAATGAGTATAAAGGCTACCTTCGTATGGTCACTACTTTAAATGAAGAAAACCTGGATGAAGTGAAGGACGACGTCACTGGGGAATCCATTGGCTATATGTCCAAAGATACATCCACTTCCAATAGCCTTTACGTATTGGATCCAGCCTTAACAGTAGTTGGGAAAATTGAGGATATTGCTGAGGGTGAGCAGGTTTATTCCGCCAGGTTTCTGGGGGATGCAGGATATTTCGTTACGTTCCGCCAGACAGACCCGCTGTTTTCTGTGGATTTGTCAGATCCCAGGAATCCTAATATACTGGGAGAACTGAAGATCAGCGGATTTTCTGAGTACCTGCATTTCTATGGGGAGAACCAGCTCCTTGGGATTGGCATGGAGGCGGATGAAAGCACAGGCGCTACAGAAGGGCTGAAGATAACGATGTTTGATATATCAGATCCGTCTGATGTGGGAGAGGAGTCTACGGTGGAACTGGGAGATTATGATTATGCATCTGCCCTTTATGATTATAAAGCAGTGCTTATTGATCCCCAGAAGAATCTGTTTGGGTTCTGTGCAGAAAAGCGTTTCTGGGAGGATGTCCCTTATCAGTATTTGCTGTTTTCTTATGAAGACGGGGAGTTCCGGAAACGGCTGGAGATTGACTGTGGGGAAGCGGATATAATGGATGATTCGGATAGTATCCGGGGGACTTATATTGGGGATGTATTTTATTTGACGTATTATAGCGGGAGAGTGGAAGCGTATAGTTTAACAGATGGGAGTAAGGTTGGGGAGTTAGCATCGTCTGGAATGGAAGGGGGCGGGATGGAGGAACTGCTGCCCTCAGAGCTGCCTTAGGGGAGTGGGAAGCTTGAAGCTTCAGGGAAAGGGGAAGCCAGATGCCCCAGGGCCTATGTGCCCACTCCCTGAGGCTGGTTTTCAAAAACGGGGGTTTTCAGATTCTTAGTATGTTTCCAGTGGATAAAATTCTGCTTTTCTTTTGCAAAACACTGTATAATATTGGAATCCAGCTTTTTTTAATATTTCCGGCACCTTTTTAAATTCGAACGCCACATGCTCCGGCCTATGCGCATCTGCTCCAATTGTGATAATTTCACCGCCCAGTTCATGGTAGCGCTTTAAGATCTTCTCGGTGGGATGGGGATGCCCCAGGCCATATTTAAAGCCGGCTGTATTAATTTCAATGCCTTTTCCCTTTGCAATCAATGTGCGCAAGATCTCATCAATTACATCTGCAAATTTTTCGTAGGAATAAAACTGGTTTTGGCTGGGGCCATACCGTACAATATAGTCAATATGCCCATAGACGTCAAAACAGTCAAATACCGCCAGATTCTCTAAAATGGATTCAAAATACTCCAGATAGGCGTTATCTTCTTCCTTTCCCTGGAAGTATTCTGGGTAATAGGGATCCATTCCATGCACCAGATGGGAGGAGCCGATTACAAAATCCAGAGGGTATTGGGTTGTGATTTTTGGAAGCCTATCCTTTAAATGCACCTGTAGGCCTAATTCCATTCCGATCCGAATGGGAAACCGTCCCATATATTCTGACTGTATTTCTTTCATTTTATGGTAATACTCTGGCAGGTCAAAGAAAAATGCCTGCGGCTTGTCACAAGGGTAGTCTATGTCCATATGGTCTGTAAAGCAAATGCCATCTATTCCGGCATCCAGGGCTGCCTGGATCATGCCATGGATATCTGCCTCGCTGTCACTTGAAAAATATGTATGCATATGTGTGTCCCAGAGCATAGTGTGCCTCCTTTTTTTGAGCGTCTGTAATGTTTATGAAAATCAGGGATTCTTGTCTTTCTGCATTTGCAGGCAGGACGGTTTTGCCTGCTTTTGTTATCTTAAGATAGTTGCCGCAGTATCCAGCACGCCTTTGATCTCCTCGCCCCAGCTTGCAATCAGCCGGTCCAGGGACCAGGCTGCGTTTGCCGGGCTGGTGGAAGGGAGCCTGTGGATGCCGCATCGGCTTTCCCAGTTCTTCCAATCCCCGGGGCAACGTTCCCGCAGCAGGGGCAGGGCATATTTTCCATAAAGCTCACAGGCCTTGCTGCCGTTGCCGAAAATTGCTGCAATCTGTGTCCCTTCCAGGATCTGGTAAATGTCAGAAGGGACCACATTCCGTATGCTGCTGTCAGACGAGCCGATGATCTCGCAGCTTTGGATCACGTCCCAGATGGCAATGCCGTGGCTTAGCAATAGTTTTTTCTTCTCTGCAATTTTTTTTGGCACGTCCTCCCCTGTAATCGTCGCCAGTACTTTCCAAAAACGGTTCTGCGGATGTCCATAATAAAAATGCTGTTCCCTGGATTTTACCGAAGGAAAGGTTCCCAGGATCAGAATCCTGGAGTCCCTGTTGAAAATCGGCGGGAACTCATGTGTAAGCTGTTGATAATCTGCCATAGGAAAGTTCCTCTCTAAATTTTAAAGTGATTATATCTTTACAATTACTCAAAAACCATTATAATCAAAGTATCAGCAAATTTCCAGTAAAAATCTAAATTTGCAGGAGGAATATTCCATGGAAGATGCATATACATTGCATATGGCAGGCGCAAAATTCCAGGAACTGTACCTGTGCCACTGCGGTGTGTCGGAATGTAAGCCCAACCACAGCTTTGGCCCTGCTGTCCGCCCGAACTATATTATCCACTACATTTTGTCTGGAAAAGGCAGTTTTCAGGTGGGGGACTGCAAATACGACCTAATGCAGGGACAGGGTTTTTTGATTGAGCCGGAAACAGTTACCTTTTATAAGGCGGACAGCCAGCAGCCTTGGACGTATCTGTGGGTGGCTTTTGCAGGGTACAGGGCAGAGATGCATTTGCAGGAACTGGGCTTAAACGAGGAACGGCCTATTTTCCAGAGCGGGCATGGGGAGGATTTGCGGGAGATTGTGCTGCGCATGCTGAAGCAGGATGTGTTATTCCAGGAGAACCAGTATTACCTTCAGAGCCTTCTATATGAGTTTTTTGCAGTGCTGACCAGGAATGTGCAGATGGAGGGGGTTCCCAGGGAGAGGAAAGAGAGCATTTATGTGCGGCAGGCGGTGAATTATGTCCGTAATAATTTTTTCCGGGGGATTGGGGTAGCGGATATGGCAAGCCATGTATGCATTAGCCGCAGCTATCTTTATAAACTGTTTCAGGAAAATTTAGGGATATCGCCAAAGGAGTTTTTGACCCAGTTTCGGATTACCAGGTCAAAGGATCTTCTTACCGTGACGGATTTATCTGTGGATGGGGTAGCTATGTCATGCGGCTATGGGGACGCCCTGGTGTATTCTAAGACATTTAAGAAGATTGTAGGGGTTCCGCCCAGTGTTTACCGTAAAGAGAACCGCAGGGAGGTACAGGAGCGACTATTGGCTCAGGAGCAGAAGATCAAAGAAATTATGAAACATTTTGACTAATTAATGAGACAAAAGTTTCTGTTATAATTGCCAATTGTCCGTTTATAATGGATGTATCAAAAATTTGACGAAGGCATCCGGGCAAAACAGTCAAGAATGGAGGAAAAAATGGGCATTGTATACCACGAATTATCAAAAACATTTCATCTTTATAATGAAGAAATCAGCTATCTCATGATTGTCCTGGCCAATGGGCAGCTGGGGCAGCTTTATTTTGGGAAAAGGATCCATGACAGGGAGGATTTTTCAGATTTATTGGAAATTGCGCCCCGGGCTATGGCAGCTTGCCCTACTTTAGGGGATAAAACATTTTCACTGGAACATATCAAACTGGAACTGCCCTCATATGGAACAGGGGATTACCGGAGCCCTGCTGTGGAAATCCGCCAGGGGAATGGCAGCCGTTTATCTGATTTCCAGTATCAGGGGCATCGGATTCAGGCTGGGAAGCCAGGGCTTTTGGGACTGCCTGCCACTTATGTGGAGGCGGAGCAGGAGGCGGAGACCCTTGTGGTGGAGCTAAAGGATGCTGTGACAGGAATCCTGGCGGAAATGTCCTATACTGTTTTTGCCCAGGGAGGCGCAGTAGCCAGGAGCATCCGCTATGTGAATGAAGGCAGTGAGCCTGTATATCTGGAGCGTGCCATGAGCCTGTGCCTGGATCTGCCAGATTGTGAGTATGAGTGGCTGCAGCTGTCTGGCGCATGGGCAAGGGAGCGCCATGTTATCACGCGCAGGCTCGCCATGGGCGTCCAGTCCATTGGAAGCCTGCGGGGCAATTCTTCCCACCAGCACAACCCATTCCTGGCGCTGAAGCGCCCGTCTGCCACAGAGCAGCTGGGAGAGGTCATTGGGTTTAGCTTTATTTACAGTGGCAATTTCCTGATCCAGGCAGAGGTGGATGCCCATGACAGCGCCCGGGTATTGGTGGGGCTCCACCCAGATACCTTTAGCTGGAAATTAGGGACAGGGGAGTCCTTCCAGACTCCAGAGGCCGTGATGGCATATAGCTGCCAGGGCTTAAACGGCATGAGCCAGACATTCCACCGCCTGTACCAGAAACGGCTGGCAAGGGGTTATTGGCGGGACAGGCCGCGCCCGATTCTAATCAATAACTGGGAGGCTACCTTCTTTGATTTTACAGAGGAGAAGCTTTTGCAGATTGCCCAAAAGGCCAAGGAATGCGGCGTAGAGATGTTTGTGCTGGACGATGGCTGGTTTGGCGGCAGGAGGCATGAATGTGCCGGCCTGGGGGATTGGGTGGCAAATGAAGGGGTTTTGCCCCATGGGATTGCCGGCCTGGCAGAGCGTATAGAAGAGATGGGGATGAAGTTTGGCCTTTGGTTTGAGCCGGAAATGGTGAATCTGGACTCCGACTTGTACCGCAGCCACCCGGATTGGATATTGGAAACGCCAGAGCGGGGCAGAAGCCATGGCAGAAACCAATACGTGCTGGATTTCTCCAGGCTTGAAGTGGTGGATGCTATTTATGGGATGATGGCAAAAATCCTGCGGGAAGCAAAGGTATCTTATATTAAATGGGATATGAACCGCAGCATAACAGAATGTTACAGCCAGGCTCTTCCTCCAGAACGGCAGGGAGAGGTGTTCCATCGCTACATCTTGGGCGTGTATGAGCTGTACCGAAGGCTGACAGAGGAATTTCCCCATGTGCTGTTTGAATCCTGTGCCAGCGGAGGCGGCCGGTTTGACCCTGGCATGCTGTATTATGCTCCCCAGGCCTGGACAAGCGATGACACAGATGCCGTGGAACGTATGAAAATCCAATATGGCACTTCCATGTGCTACCCTATCAGCAGCATAGGCTCCCATGTTTCTGTGTCGCCCAACCATCAGGTAGACCGCCAGACGCCTCTCCATACCCGGGCAAATGTGGCTTATTTCGGAACCTTTGGCTATGAGCTGGATCTGAATAAGCTGTCCCAGGAGGAGATTGCAGAAGTCAAAGAACAGGTTTCTTTTATGAAGGAGTACCGCAGCCTGCTGCAGTATGGCACATTCTATCGTTTGAAAAGCCCCTTTGAGGGAAATGAAATGTGCTGGATGGCAGTGAGTCAGGACAAGAAAACCGCTATTGTGGGGTGGTACCGCATCCTGAACCAGGTAAACGCCCGCTTCACCCGCATACAGCTTGCAGGCCTTGCAGAGGATTTCTGTTATGAAAACAGCCAGGACGGCTCGAAGCATTATGGGGATGAGCTGATGGGATTTGGCTTGATTACCTCGGATGTGACAGCTGGGGAGATACCGCCGGGAGTGGCTCATTCCTGTGATTTTGAGTCCAGGATTTATGTTCTGAAGGCCGTGGAGGAATAGGGAATGGATCAGGACAAAGGAAAACGCCTGAACCAGTATAGAAAAGATTACGTGGTCTTCGACCTGGAGACCACGGGAATCAGCTGGCAAAGGGATGAAATTATAGAAATCTCTGCAATCCGGGTGCAAAACCGCCGCCCATGTGCCCAGTACAGCACGCTGGTCAATCCCCAGAGGCATATTCCAGCAGCTGCGTCAAGGGTAAATAACATTACGGATGGGATGGTAAAGGACGCCCCACTTCTTCCAGAGGCAATGGAAGGGTTTCTTCATTTCATTCAGGACAGTGTCCTGGTAGGGCATAATATACATACCTTTGACATGAAATTTATCAGCCAGGCAGCCATGAGCCTGTATGGGACGGAAATTGGGAATGACTACATTGATACCCTTTTTCTGGCAAGGCAGTGCCTGCCCCAGCTTTCCCACCACAGGCTGTCAGATGTGGCAGAGCATTTTGGCATTAGCACCAGCGGCGCCCACCGGGCGCTGCAGGACTGCATAATGAACCAGCAATGCTATGAGAAGTTAGGGGAATTGCTGCAGGCGAAAAGCGCAGAAGAGCCTGCCGTCTTATGCCCCAAATGCGGGGCCGGGATGGTAAGGCGCAAGGGAATGTATGGTGAGTTTTACGGGTGTAGCAGCTTCCCAGGCTGCAGGGGCACGAGGCCAATAGCTTCTGGCAGGCCCTAAAAGACTGCCATGCAATAAAAGCCCGTAGACAGTCAGAATGAAACAGTGTGGAGAATGATGAGAAAAAGAAAAAACAAAAAAAATAATTTTTGGATAGGACTGGCAGGCAGCCTTTTGCTGCTGACAGTTCTTTTAGTCGTGTATCAATATCAAGGCGCCTCTCAGGAAGGGCTTTCCTCCCAGGATAAGCATCAGGGCTCCCATACGCAAGAGCCATCTGATTCTGGGCCAGATGCAGACGGAGGATCCGGCCAAGGCACAAAGGGCTTAGAAGACGGCCAGGCTTCAAAGGAAGATGCAAGCGGCCAAAGGGAAGATGGGGCAGAAGCTGGACAGGAGCAAAACAACACAGGCATAGAAACCGCCGCCCAGGGGGACAGTGGGGATGCTTTGCAAAAAAAAGTCCAGGAAAAACTTTCTTCCATGAGCCTGGAAGAAAAGGTTGCACAGCTCTTTTTGATCACGCCGGAAGCCCTGACTGGCGCAGGAACCGTTACACAGGCAGGCGATGCCACCAAAGCGGCCTTGGACCAATATCCTGTGGGCGGCTTGATTTATTTTCAGGGAAATATTGTGTCAGAGCAGCAGGTAACGGAGATGATCCAGAAGCAGCAGCAATTTTCCCAGGAGCGGATTGGGCTGCCCCTTTTGATTTCTGTGGATGAGGAAGGAGGGCAGGTGACCAGAGTGGCCTCCTGTGCCAATATTGATGTGCCCAAATTTGAGGACAATGCGCAGATTGGGGCGTCAGGCGATCTCAGCAGGGCGTATGATTCTGGGGATTCTATTGGGGCTTATTTAAGCCGTATGGGGTTTAACCTGGATTTTGCGCCAGTGGCAGATACTTTGACGAATCCTGACAATACTGTGGTAAAACGGCGGTCTTATGGAAGCGACCCGCAGACGGTTGCCGAGATGGCGGTGCAAAACCTGCAAGGGCTGGAGTCCCATCAAGTCTATGGATGTATCAAGCATTTTCCAGGGCATGGGGCTACTTTGGGGGATACGCATAATGGGTATGCTTATACCAATAAGACTTGGGAAGAATTAAAAGTCAGTGACGTCATCCCGTTTCAGCGATGTATTGAGCAGGGGATCTCTTTTGTAATGGTAGGGCATATTTCTTTGCCGCAGGCTATAGGGGGGGACGTGCCGGCTTCTTGCTCACAGGAGGTGGTCCAGGGTTATCTGCGGGGAGAGTTGGGGTATGATGGGATTGTTCTGACAGATGCGCTGAATATGGGGGCAATTGTGGAGCAGTATACCTCTGCCCAGGCAGCAGTGAAGGCACTCCAGGCAGGGAATGATATGCTGCTGATGCCATCGGATTTTCGGAGCGCTTATCAAGGGGTGTTGGATGCCATAGGGCAGGGGGCGCTGTCCGAAGAAAGGGTGGATGAGTCAGCAGCGAGAATCCTTAAGGCAAAGATGGGGATGCAGTAATTATTCCATAAACTACGTATGATATACAAATTTCAAGAATAGACATAGAAAGGCGCAAATACCATGAAATCACTTGTAATAGCAGAAAAACCCAGCGTTGGCAGGGACATTGCCAGAGTCCTTGGATGCAGGCAGGGCGGCAATGGCTTTCTGGAAGGGAAGGACTATGTGGTGACCTGGGCATTAGGGCATTTGATTGAGCTTTCCGACCCAGAGAGTTACGGGGAACAGTGGAAGGTATGGAAAATGGAAACCCTTCCCATGCTCCCGGAAAGGCTGGAAATCCAGGTGATCAAAAAAACAGGCAAGCAATACCAGGCCGTAAAAGCCCAAATGTTCCGAAAGGATATCCGCGAGATCATTATTGCCACGGATGCCGGGCGGGAAGGGGAGCTGGTGGCTCGCTGGATTATCCAGAAGGCGGGGGTGAAAAAGCCTATGAAACGCCTTTGGATCTCCTCTGTTACAGATAAAGCCATCCGGCAGGGATTTTCCCAACTAAAAGACGCCAGGGAATACCAGAAGCTGTATGAAGCGGCTGTTGCCAGGGCAGAGGCAGACTGGCTGGTAGGGCTGAATGCCACCAGGGCCTTAACGGTGAAGCACAATGCCCAGCTTTCCTGCGGCCGGGTGCAGACGCCTACCCTTGCCATGATCGCAAAGCGGGAGGCGCAGATCAAGGCTTTTCAGCCCAAAGAATACTATGGGCTGAAGGTAAAGGGCGCAGAGGCTACATGGAGCTGGAAATCCAAGGATAACAGCGTTTCCACTTTTTCAAAGGAGGAGGTTAAGCGCGCAGCGGAGAAGGTGGCCAACAGTACAGGCACAGTGCAGGAGGTGAAGAAAAAGCAGCAGAAATCCTATGCCCCCCAATTGTATGACCTGACTTCCCTGCAGCAGGATGCGAACCGGATGTTCGGGTTCTCTGCGAAGCAGACCTTAGACTATATGCAGCGGCTTTATGAGCATTATAAGGTGGTGACCTATCCCAGGACGGATTCCCGCTATCTGACGGAGGATATTGTGGACACTTTGCCGGAAAGGGTCAAAGCCTGCAGGGGAGGCTCTTATACGGCGGTTTGCGGGAAGGTTTTGAAGTCGCCAATCAAGGGGAATAAGTCCTTTGTGGATAATAAAAAGGTTTCTGACCACCATGCCATTATCCCCACGGAGCAGGGGATCCGCCTAAGTGAGTTGGATTATGGGGAGAGGAAGATTTATGAGCTGGTGGTGTCGCGGTTTTTGGCAGCTCTTCTTCCGCCCTGTGAATACCAGCAGACGGAGGTGATAGCCCTTTGCAATGGCGAGCGCCTGACACTGAAAGGAAAGGTCATCCAGAAGCAGGGATGGCAGGAAATTAAGAGTATCCAGGAAAGCGGCGGTATTTTGGAAGAGGATGAGGAAGGGGAAGAAAGCATAGCAGGCAGCATTCCTGATTTTTCCAAGGGACAGAAAATACATTTTGGGGAAGGGAAGATTACAGAGGGGAAGACGAAGCCGCCAGTGCCCTTTACGGAGGCCACCCTTCTGGCAGCCATGGAAAATCCAGTGAAATATATGGACCATGCAGAGCAGAGCCTGAAGAAGACATTAGGGGAGACTGGGGGGCTTGGAACGGTAGCTACCCGGGCGGATATTATTGAAAAGCTTTTTAACAGCTTTATGATTGAGAAAAAAGACCAGTATATCCATTTGACTTCCAAAGGGCGGCAGGTGCTGGATTTGGCACCCCAGGGGCTGACCTCTCCGGAATTGACGGCAAGGTGGGAACAGCAGCTTGCGGATATCGCGAAGGGGAAGGCCAGGAAAAAGGATTTTGAGGCGGAGATCCGAAGCTATACGGTGGATATTGTGAAGGATATTGCGGCTTCCTCCAAAACCTACCGCCATGATAATCTGACCGGTAAGAAATGCCCGGAATGCGGCAAGCTTTTATTGGAGGTAAACCATAAAAACGGCAGGATGCTGGTGTGCCAGGACAGGGAGTGCGGCTACCGTAAAACATTGTCCAGGGTTACAAATGCCAGGTGTCCCCAGTGCCATAAAAAGATGGAATTGGTGGGGGAAGGCGAAGGGCAGAAATTTATCTGTGCCTGCGGATACCGGGAGAAGCTGTCTGCCTTTGAAAAACGGAAAAAGGAAAGCGGCGGCGGGGTATCTAAGAAGGATGTGTCAAATTATATGAATAAGATGCGCAAGGAAGCGAAAGAGCCTTTGAACAATGCATTTGCAGATGCTTTTGCTAAGCTGAAATTGTAAGGGCATATTATGGATTGAAAATTAAATAGGAAAAGGAGAGAGAATATGAAGGTATTGATGATCAATGGAAGTCCAAGGGCAAATGGGAATACTTCCATCGCCTTGCACGAGATGGAGAAGGTTTTCCAGGAAGAAGGGATCCAATCTGAGATTTTGCATATTGGGAAACAGGATATCCGGGGATGTATCGCATGTGGGAATTGTTCTAAAGCGGGAAAGTGCGTATTCAATGACATTGTAAATGAAACGGCAGAGAAATTTCAGGAATGTGATGGGCTGGTAGTGGGGAGCCCTGTTTATTATGCTTCTGCAAATGCTACTTTAGTGGCGTTCCTGACGAGGCTTTTTTTCAGTACGCCTTTTGATAAGGCCATGAAGGTGGGGGCTGCCGTGGTTGCCGCAAGGCGCGGGGGGCTATCCGCAACTTTTGATGAGCTGAATAAATTTTTTACGATTGCCGGAATGCCGGTAGCTTCCGGGCAGTATTGGAACAGCATCCATGGAAGGGAAGCAGGGGAAGCCAGCCAGGATGTGGAAGGGCTGCAGATCATGCGCACTTTGGCAAAGAATATGTCATTTTTGATGAAGAGCATCGCCCTGGGAAAAGAGGCTTATGGCATTCCTCAAAGGGAGTCCTTTACGCCGATGAACTTTATACGATAAGGTAAGCGGATAAGATATCAGGCATCCTATTAGAAGGCCGGATGATGCTTAAAAAGAGAAAGGCATTCTGGGAAGTGGAGGTAAAGTCGATATACCAGAACACCATCCTGAGCTGGCTGCGCCAGAAGATAGAAAAGCAGGATTTCCATGGCCTATACCGTGCCATGGAAGATGGGGATGCAGAAAAGATGGGTGATATCCTGAACAGGCAGCTGTTTGACACTATCAGCTTCTTTGACAGCGCAGAGAACTTCTACCATGGCTTCCTTGCCGGGATTTTAAGCCAAAGCCAGGGTTACCTGGTGAAGTCCAACCGTGAGTCCGGCAATAGACGTTCCCACATTATGGTGAAAAGCCCGTCCTTGCGGGGAAGGTCATTTATTTTGGAGCTGAAAGTTTCAGGGTCCATTGATGAATTGGAAGCAGATGCAGAGAAGGCGCTGCAGCAAATATATGACAAGAGGTATATGGAAGAACTGCGGGCAGAGGGGTATCGGAAAATTGACTGCTATGGGGTGTCCTTTTTCCGCAAGGACTGCGAGGTGCGTTTTGGGAAAGGACATTGGCCAAAATAGTCATAAGGCCAGAGATTTCTTCATACACTGTAAAAAACGGTGTATGAGGGATTTTCTTGAAAAGTTACATAGAAGAGCGGGCAATCAACATTGCTAATTATATAATTGAGGAAAATGCAACGGTCAGGCAGACGGCGAAAAAGTTTGGGATCAGTAAAAGCACAGTGCACAAAGACGTTACAGAACGCCTGATGCAGGTGAACCCCGCCCTTGCCAGCCAGGCCAGAAAAGTGTTGGATGTGAACAAATCCGAGAGGCATATCCGCGGCGGATTGGCAACAAAGGAAAAATATTTGCACCAAAAAGGCGTTGTCTAAGGTGTATGCTTACCGCTTGCAACGGCTCAGCCAGAAAGGGGATTTCGGTGCCTGGGCTCTTGTTAGCGGTTTTTTTCTTAGTGGGTATCAGGGAGCATTTGAAGATTCCTTCCTTTAATAATAGAATAATGTTAAAATAAATCAATAAAACTGATTAAAATTATCACTATACAAGTGGAGAAATCTATGGTAAGATAAAGTCCGTAAATGCGAGGAAAAGGAATAGTAGCTGCAAAGGAACATACAGAGAGCCATTGGCGGTGGAAAATGGCAGGGACGATGCAGTGAACTGACCTTGGAGCTTCTTGGCTGAAAGGCGCTTGCATGTTTTTGGTAGGAGACTGCAGGGGATTGGGCGGTTGTGACAGTTTTGCATAGTAAGCCAGGACGGGTTCTCCCGTTACAGGGATAGGCGTGAAGGCGCCGATGAGGGCATGTAGAGGAAATACATGAAGTAGAGTGGTACCGCGCAGGATTTTTATATCTTTCGTCTCTATTATCCATTGTGGGTAGTGGGAATGGAAGATTTTTTATTTCATAGGAAATTACGTTGGCTTCCTAATGTATAAAAAATGCTTACAAGATGATATGCTCCCATAATTTATCTGCGATGGACCAAACATAAAATACCAATGCAGGCAGGGCTCTTTGGCATATCCTGCTGGAATAAAATAATGGAGGAATCAGCACATGGAAAATTATGGAAAATACGAGAGACAATATTTTATGCCTCCGGAAGTTACTTATGACTGGGTAAAGAAAGAGTATATCACATCCCCGCCCATTTGGTGCAGCGTGGATCTGCGGGATGGGAACCAGGCATTGATCGAGCCTATGAGCCTGGAGGAAAAGCTGGAATTTTTCCAATTGCTGCTGGATGTGGGCTTTAAGGAGATAGAAGTGGGCTTTCCGGCAGCATCGGAAACAGAATATAACTTTATGAGGGCATTGATCGACCGCAATATGATACCGGATGATGTGACAGTGCAGGTGCTGACCCAGGCCAGGGAGCATATTATCCACAAAACCTTTGAGGCAGTAAAAGGCGCCCCCCATGCCGTTGTGCACCTTTACAATTCCACCTCCCTGGCACAGCGGGAGCAGGTGTTTAAAAAGAGCAAAGAGGAAATCAAGCAGATTGCTGTGGACGGTGCAGAATTATTAAAGAAGCTGGCAGGAGAAACAGAGGGCAATTTTACCTTTGAATACAGCCCGGAAAGCTTTTCTGGCACAGAGATAGACTATGCCCTGGAGGTATGCAACGCTGTTCTGGATGTATGGCAGCCTACCCCAGAACGCAAAGCCATCATTAACCTGCCTACCACTGTGGAAAATGCCATGCCCCATATTTTTGCAGGGCAGGTGGAGTATATGAGCAAGCATATGAAATATAGGGAAAACGTGGTGCTTTCCCTCCATCCCCACAACGACAGGGGCGTGGGGATCTGTGATGCGGAATTCGGGATACTGGCAGGAGCTGATCGGATAGAGGGTACATTATTTGGAAATGGGGAACGCACCGGGAATGTAGATATTGTGACTCTTGCCATGAATATGTTTTCCCATGGGGTAGACCCCAAGCTGGATTTTAGCGATATGTCCAAAATTGCGGAGACTTATGAGCGGTGTACCCGTATGCAGGTATCCCCCAGGCAGCCCTATGCCGGGGAACTGGTATTTACGGCATTTTCCGGCTCCCATCAGGATGCCATTGCAAAGGGCATGGCCTGCCGGGAGAAGGATCCTGAGGGAACCTGGACAGTGCCTTATCTGCCCATTGATCCCAAGGATGTGGGGCGTACCTATGATTCAGATGTGATCCGTATCAACAGCCAGTCTGGCAAAGGCGGCGTGGGCTATATCCTGAAGCAGAATTATGGCATTACGATCCCAGACAAAATGAAGGAAGAGGTAGGCTATACCGTAAAGGGCGTGTCCGACCATCGCCATATGGAGCTGTCCCCCCAGCTGGTGTATCAGATTTTCGAGGAGAATTATATGGGGAATATGCCATATTTCCAGATTCCAGAATGCCATTTCCGCCAGAAGGATGGGATCCTGGCAGAAGCCACCATTTCCCATAATGGCCAGGCGCGGAATGTTACCGGAAATGGAAATGGGCGCTTAGATGCAGTCAGCAACGCTTTGAAGCAGTATTTTAATATCAGTTATGAATTATCGGTATATGAGGAGCATTCCTTATCCAGAGGATCTTCCGCAAAGGCTGTATCCTATGTGGGGATTTCCTGCAATAACCGTCTGTACTGGGGGGTGGGGCTTGATGAGGATATTATTAAGTCCTCCATTGAGGCTCTTTGCGTGGCTGTCAATAAGCTGGAGCAGATCCAGGAGAATGGGCAGTGCAGGGATGAGAGGCTGAATGAGATCATGAATTATATCCAGGAGCATTATCTGAGCGTGACATTGGATGAGCTTGCGGAAAAGATGCATTTGTCGAAGCCTTACCTGTCTAAATACATCAAAGGGAAATCAGGGAAGACTTTTGGTGAAATTGTGAAGAACGTGCGGATGAAGAAAGCGAGGACGCTTTTGAAAAACACCAGCATGACGGTGGAGAGCATTGCAGAGAGCGTGGGGTACCAGAATGTGGAGCATTTTAACAGGCTGTTTAAGAAGAAATATGAGGTGACGCCGGTGCAGTATCGGAATCAATCCCAGGCTGTTACCAGAGAGTGACCAGG
Source organism: Lachnospiraceae bacterium (assembly GCA_910575035.1). Taxonomy (GTDB): domain Bacteria; phylum Bacillota; class Clostridia; order Lachnospirales; family Lachnospiraceae; genus Petralouisia. The sequence continues at coordinate 124,722 of CAJTDL010000002.1, read as the reverse complement.
ATTTTGACGCCGCCTTCTGGCAGGTTTTGGTATTGTAATTTCCCATGGTGTATTTTAAGAATCTCATGGCAGAGGTTCAGCCCCAGCCCCCTTCCCTGGATAGATTCTTTGGGGAGGGGGCGGTTTTTATTGAGCAGGCACAGGGTTTTTTCCGGGATATGGTCGTCCTGGTTGCAGATGGCTATTGCATTTTTTGTGATAGACAGGGTGATATGCTCGCCTTGGCGGCAGGTATTGGAAATCAGGTTGCGCAGTAAGCTCAGCAGCAGGGTTTTGTCCCCATATAAGGAACCTGTCTGGCCTTCAATGGCAAGGAAGGGAAAATAGGATTTCAGATCCTTTGTGAGTCCTGCAGGATCTATATGCTCCATGGTAATCTCCCCATCCCGCAGGCTGCCCATAATCAGCAGGTTCTCAATCAGCGCATTCAGGTGCTGAGCCTGCATATCTATCTGGCCGCTGGCAAATGCAATGTCTTCTGGGCTTATATTTCCCAGGGAAATATACTGGGCATAGCCCTGGATAGCCGTTAAGGGCGTCCGCAGCTCATGGGCGATATTGCTGACAGGGGCATAAATCCGCCGCATCGTACAGTACAGGATGGCAGAAAGGATTAGGGAAGCCAGGAGGGCGATACCCCAAATCAGGAACATTTGGCCAAGCTGCACGTCGTACAAATCGCTGATGTCTTCCTGGTAAATAATGGAGATGTTTCCATGCACAAGGTCAGGATAGGAGTTGGCAATGCAAAGATAGGCTTTCCCCTTGTGTTTTACAAGCTGGAAATCCTTTTCGGCATCAGTGCCCCAGGGGAACAGAAGGCTGTCAGCCAATACCTGTTCCTGATTTTTTACCTGAAGATAGGCATTCTGCTTTTGAAGGCTTTGGCAGTACCAGGTGAACCTCTGGAGGCTGTTTCTGCTGTTCAGGCAGGTAGAGACGGCATACTCGGCGCGCTCTTCATTTAAAAAGGCATTATCGCAGTATTGGTTCAGATTTTTCCGAAAGGAAGATTGCTGTATAAGGAACAGGCTTCCAAATAAAAGGGGCAGCAGCAATGCCATGGTCAGTACATAATTTTTTTCCCAGATCTTCATAACCTTATCTCCCATTTCAAGGCGTTATTTCCAGTCGGTAGCCAGTTTTATAAATGGTCTTAATATAATTTTTCCAGTGCAGTTTCTTGCGGAGGCGCTGGATGTGGATGTCCACGGTGCGTTCCTCCCCCTCATATTCCCATCCCCAGGCAGCATTCAGTAATTGTTCCCGCGTTAAGGTGATGTTTTTGTTGAGTATAAGGGTCTTTAGCAGCTCAAATTCCCTTTTGGTCAGGGAGATATCCCTGTCATTCCGATAAGCCTTACAGTTGGTGAAGTCCACCTTTACCTCCCCCAGGCAGAAGATATCCTCCCGCTTATAACGGCGCAGGACCACATTGACCCGTGAGATCAGTTCCCGGATATGGAATGGCTTGACAATGTAATCCTCTGCGCCATTATCCAGGCCGCGTACCCTGTCGCGAATGTCGCTGCGGGCTGTTACATATATGACAGGGGCGCCGTTGAAGTGTTCCATAATATGGAATCCATCCGTATCTGGCAGGTTGATGTCCAGCAGGATCAGGTCTATGGCCTGGGATTCCATAAGGGAAATAGCCTCACTGCCGTTATAGGCAGTGAGGCATTGGTGCCCGTTGATGGATAAGGTGCGCGCCATAAGCCCATTGATGGCCCTGTCGTCTTCTACAATCAATATTTTTGCCATGGTTCCCTCGCTTGTCCCTACATTGGGTGGTCTGAATCACAGAATACCTTCTGGTCGATTTCCATGATTTGTTCTTCTGTCAAGTCTTTGACCCTGGCAGCGGCGGCGTCCAGATTGCTTTTTTTGCAGACATCAAGAATTGCCTCCCCTGCGCTGCTGCCAGCATTTACATCATTGATTATGCTTTCTAAGGACAGGCATTCCGTATCGCCTTCCGGGTTATCGTCTAACAGCGGGGCTTCGCTGTTTTGTGAAAGCAGCTTCTGGGCAAGTGCCCGGCTGTTTTGGCGAAATTCGTCACTTTCTGACACGATCTCTTTGTTGGAACGTTTTTCCAGCTTTTCTTTTGCCAAAGCAACTGCGCCAGACTCCGAGCGGCGCGACATGACTGCCCCTCCCAGGAAAAAGGATAAGGACAGCAGGGCTACCAGGGCTAAAGTTGTGAAAATAGTTTTGTGCATATGTTTCATAAAAACAGGCCTCCTTTTTGTGAGTATCGTTGCTATTCATGGCTCAGGAATGCGTCAAACTGCGCATTCCGTGAGAACATGATTCAATGAGGGACGATTTTTGCGAAGCAAAACTTTAAATATCGCCCCGAATTGTTGCTATGAGCGGCTCCCGAGCCGTGAATAGCAACGAAGTTTCTGATAAAACATGGTATTGCCCCAATGTGTTTTATCGGATGTATTGGTTTGTTACAAAAGCAGTGTAACACAGGGATGTTTCAAAGTTGTTTCAAAATCAAGGAGGTTGGTGATTCGTGCCTGCAAAAGCGGTTTGGAGTGTATTTGGCAATTGCTTTCAAATGAAGGAGTATAATGTCAGGCTCAGGATGGCTGTGAAGGAAACAGGCGGCACTGTTTTTGATAAAAATATACGGAAAGAGCCATGGCAATTGTCCAGCTAATGGGCCAAGCACACCAAATGCCGATGGCAGAATGCATACATCCTGACAGCAGAAAGGCCAGGATCACACGCAGGATCAGGTCTAAAAAAGTGGACGCCATAAACTGCCCCATGGCGCTTACGCCGCGGAGGACACCGTCTGCGGCCAATTTTATGGATATGATAAAATAAAAGGGAGAGAGGATCCAGAGAAATTGCTGGCCGGTTAAAAGGGCTGTGGCAGAGCCCTGGTTCAGAAACAGGAGCAGCAGGTATTTTCCAAACCCAATATAAAGTACGCAGAAAGGCACACACAAACACCATACCAGCTTCCATCCCGCGCGGAAGCCTTCTTTGATCCGCCCAGGTTTCTGTGCCCCCAGGTTCTGAGCAGAAAAATTGGAAATCCCATTCCCAATCGTTGTAAAAGAGGTGATCACCAGGTTATTCAATTTTACAGATGCAGAATACCCGGCAGCCACACTTACGCCGAAGCCATTGATACATCCCTGGATAACCATATTTCCAACGGATATGAAAGATTGCTGTAGGATGCTGGGAACGGCAATGGCTGCTATTTTTTTCAGCAGGATCCAGGAAAAAAGACAGGTGTGTTCTGTTGTCCTTATGGCAGCCAGGCGCTTCAGCACCAGTACAAGGGAAACGATGCAGCTAATCCCCTGACAGAGAAATGTAGCCCATGCCACGCCGGCAATTCCCATAGAAAAAGCCCTTACAAAGAGGATATCCACAAATATATTCGCACCGGATGAGACGGCCAAAAACAGAAACGGCGTTTTCGAATCTCCCAATGCAGAAAATATGCCTGTAGCGATATTATAAAAAAACAGGAAGGGAAGCCCCCATATGTAAATCTTTAAGTAAAGGGATGAGTCTGCCATAATTTCTTCCTGGGTCTTCATCAGATGCAGCAGCGTATCGCATGACAGCAGTCCGGCCAAGATTAAGGCAGCGCATAATACGCCTCCTGCAATCAATGTGGTATAGACAGAGGATTTCATAGCGCTGTAATCCTTTGCCCCGAATAATTGGGATACAATTACAGAACAGCCGATGTTGCAGCCAAAGGCAAATGCAATAAAGATCAATGTGATATTATAGCTGTTCCCGACGGCTGCAAGTGCGTTTTCGCCAATAAACTTGCCTGCCACCAGGGAATCAGCGATATTATAAAGCTGTTGGAATACAATGCTTCCAAACATGGGCATGCAAAAGGCCCAGAGGACTTTTTGGGGGTTTCCTTGCGTTAAGTCTTTGTTCATAGTAGGTCATCCTTTCTTTTCCCAATATTTACATCCTGCCAAATCTGTATTATACTACTTGCATAGGAATATGAAAAATACATATATCATATAGGAGCAATAAAAATTTCATATGGATATCAACTTCGAATACTATAAAATATTTTATTATGTAGCCAAATACAAAAACATGACCAAAGCCGCCGCTGCCTTAGGCAGCAACCAGCCTAACGTTACCCGCGTCATGAAGCTGCTGGAATCCCAGTTAGACTGCCAGCTTTTTATCCGCGAGCCCAGGGGCATTTCCTTGACAGAACAGGGAGAGCGGCTCTATGCCCATGTGGAGATTGCATTCCAGCATCTTCTGAATGCCCAGGAAGAGCTGTGCGGGCAGGAGCGGCAAGGCGCTGGAACCATTGAGATCGGGGCTACAGAAACGGCATTGTATCTTTTCCTGTTGGATGTTATGCGGGATTTTAAGATGAAGTATCCTAAGATCAAAATAAAAATCCACAATCATGCTACCCCGGAAATCATAAGAAGCCTCTTGGGCGGAAAGCTGGAATTTGCAGTGGTAACGACCCCAATCCCCATGCCTCAGAATCTTTTTTTTGAAAATATATTGGATTTTCAGGAAATTCTGGTGGGAGGAACGAAATACGATTTTCTGTGCCAGAAGCCTGTGGGGCTGCAGGAACTGAAGGATTATCCATGGGTAGGCCTGGGAAAAGGCACATGTACCTATGATTTTTATAAGGATCTGTTTCTAAAACACAGCCTGGATCTGGAACTGGATATGGAGGTGGCTACCTTTGGGCTTATGCTGCCTTTGATTCGGAATCATTTTGGCATTGGCTTTGTGCCGGAAAGCCTGGCACGGCCTCTGTTAGAAGAAAAGAGCCTGGTGAAGATCCAAACGGATTGTAAGATACCTAAACGGTCGATCCAGATCGTTTCTGATAAGGGGAGGGCAAAAAGCCTGGCGGCAGATACATTTTATAAATATCTGAAGGGCTTTTGATGGAACTCATCAGGCCAGGCAAATAGAAGGGATGCAAGGCTGGCTGCCCCGCATCCCTTCTGGGATTTACAATTTTTATTTTAATGGCATCTCTACACCGTCTACATAGAGTGCGGCAATTTCATTGATATTGATGAGAGAATTAAATACGGTGGAGAAATCATATTCTCCATAGCTGCCGCCGGCGCTAAATGTGCCCAGTATGGACTCGCTCGGTACTTCGCCCTCTGGCGTCTGGTACCCTGTGGCATCTAGCGTTCCGCTGGATTCATCCAGAGGCGTCCAGCCTTCTGGCGTGCTAATGAACAGGTAGTAGGAAGCGCCGTCTTTCATTTTAAGTGTTATGAGGTTAAAAGGTTCCTGGCCTGGCTCCATCAGTCTAAAGGATATATCGTTGGGTGTTTTAAAATACAGGGAGATTCCGCCAGGGGTAATCTTAATATTTGTGCAATTGTCCAGGGCGCTGCCGTCTGCCTGAATATAGCCCATTTGGTTGGTTGGCTCCAGTGAGATCGAATCCACTTTTTTATAGTGATAATAGGTGATACCGTTTTCTACATCTTCGCCATCCCTTGCAGACAGGATAATGTCTATTCGGTCTTCTGAGGTTCCTGCATTTTCAAAAGTATAAACATCATGGTAGATGCTGCGGATGGAAGTGTGTTCTTCATTTGCATAGTCAGTGGAAAAAGGCCCTCCGCTGCAGCCGTAAGACTCGTTGGGGGTTGAGCGGGTTGGGGCGGATGAAAAACAATATTTTGGAGGAAGGTCTGTATTATCTGTAAAATCATCCAAGTTTAAAGGCGTTCCGTCCAGGGAATCGATGCGGATAGAATAGTATATCTCGCAGTTTATAGGGTCAAAGTTATAAGATTCCACAGTGAATTGTCGGTTGTCATAAATAATGGAGTCGCCGCAGTCCCGGAAACCCTCTGCTACGGCAGCAGCTGCTGTGTTTTCTGTCTTATGGTAGACAGAACCTAGTATTTCCCAGATATTCATTCCCGTCTGCGCATAGCAGACGCCATTTGCGCCAAAGGCGATAATCATGATGCCTGCAATTGCGGCTACGGCCTGTACCCGGAATTTCTGGGTGCGGCGTTCCTTTCTTTGGATGGCGCTTTCTACAAGCCCTACGCCCACATCATCTGGCAGCTTTACGTCTGAAATGGCCTCTTTGTAAGTGTTATGCTCTAATGTCATGTCGTTCACTCCTTTCAAGTGTTTGTTTGATTTTTTCCCTTCCACGCTGCAGCTGTGTCTGGATGGTGCTTTCGCTTTTGTGCAGAAGATGCGAGATCTCACGCACAGAGTAGTCTTCATAGTAGTACAGATGAATTGGTATGCGGTATTTTTCCGGTAAGTCCAGAATGGCGTTTTTCAGCGCATCAAAGGCATCAGAGGGATCTGACAGGGATTCCTGCCCCTTGTCCCATTCTTCCAACTGCTGGATGTCGCGGTTCCACTTGCTTTTCAGGAAGTTTTTACAGAGGTTGATGGTAGTTCGGATTAGCCAGGCTTTTTCATGCTCTGGGGTTTTGAACTTAGGGTGGTAAGTTAAGTACTTGTAAAAGACTTCCTGAAATATGTCTTCTGCCTGGTAGGTATCCTTGCAGTAAGCCCATGCAAGCTTGAAGATCATGTCTTTATGCTTTTGATAGCATTCCAGGACTTTTTGTTTCTCTGCGTATTTCATAATCTGCACCTCCTATATAAAGAAAACAAATTAGGGGGGAGGAATATCCCAAAAATAAGGAAATAATATAATTTTTCCACTTGCGCGTGCAAATACCCCCTGCTCTGCAGCGTTGCAAGCCTGATACCCTGTTGTTTGCATTGAGGTATTTGATTGGATGATGTAGGAAGCATAGGGGAACCATTGGCAAATTCCTTCTATAATTATAGCAGAAGCATGGCATGTGGGCTTGGATATGTGAATTTCAGGAGTATGGGCTTATATATACACTTGGGCGTACCTGCCAGGGGAGTCTTTCCCAGTAAGGATTATTTTATGCTTGACTTTGGGCATTTACTTTGCTATTATGAAAGCGTGTACTTGCATGAAAATATGTTGATAAATCCGCAGAAAGGGGGAACAGAATGTGGATGAAACAAGCCAGAAAATCATTGATGCGGCGATGGCATTAGTCCGGGATAAGGGATACGTTGCAACAACCACGAAAGAGATTGCAAGGGCAGCTGGCGTAAATGAGTGTACTCTGTTCCGCAAGTTCGAGAGCAAAAAGGATATTGTTTTACAAGGGGTCAACCAGGCTGGCTGGCGGGCAAATGTCACACTGGAGATTTTTGAAAATATAGAGTGGGATTTGCAGGCAGACCTGGAAATGTTCATGAGGGCATATATGGATCGGATGACGCCGGATTTCGTCAATCTGTCAATCGGTTTGAGGGCGCCACAGCTCTATGAGGAAACGAAACAGCTCATTATGAAAGTCCCACAGGCTTTTTTGACGGCATTTACCGATTACCTGAATAAGATGTGCGCAATGGGGAAAATACCAGAGAAGGACTTTAAGACACTGGCATTGACAGTATTTTCAGCGACATTCGGTTACACATTTTTGAAGGCATCCTTTGGAAACGAGCTTACAGAGATAGAAAAAGAAAAGTATATTAAAGAAAGTGTGCAGATGTTTGTAAAAGGAATCTATCAGTAAGATTTGGCGCTGTCAGAGGTCAGCGCCAAAAAAGCAAAACTTATGCGTGCAAGCACATGCATTAAGAAATGGAGGAAGTTATGAAACAGATTACAGGTGCAGATTTATTTGTGAAGGCGTTAAAAGAAGAAGGGGTTGGCACATTGTTCGCTTATCCGGGAGGGCAGGCGATAGATCTGTTTAATGCATTGTATGGAGATAAAGAAATAGACGTTATCCTGCCCCGTCATGAGCAGGGCTTAATCCATGCGGCAGACGGCTATGCACGTTCTACGGGTAAAGTGGGCGTCTGCCTTGTGACAGGTGGGCCAGGTGCTACGAATCTTGTCACAGGCATTGCTACCGCAAATTATGATAGTGTTCCATTGGTATGTTTTACGGGACAGGTTCCCACATACCTGATTGGGAATGATGCCTTTCAGGAAGTGGACATTGTGGGCATTACAAGAAGTATCTGTAAATATGCCGTAATGGTACGAAAGAGGGAAGATTTGGCAGAAACAATGAAAAAGGCATTTTATATTGCAAAAACAGGAAAACCAGGGGTAGTGGTGGTTGATCTGCCAAAGGATGTCCAGACAGCTTACGGCAGCGGTTTTTACCCAAAGGAAATTATGGTCAGAGGTTATAGGCCGGGTACTTCCGTGCATATGGGACAGTTAAATAAGGCGCTGGACATCTTGAACCATGCAGCAAAGCCTGTTTTCCTGATAGGCGGCGGAGTTAAGATTGCCCATGCAAATAAAGAGATGGCACAGCTTGCAGAGCTGACAGGCGTTCCTGTGATTACGACTATTATGGGGAAGGGCGCAATTCTGACATCGTAGATTGCGCAGAAGAGCCTGCCCCGCTTTATCGGGCATAAATTTCTATATGCAAGGCAGAAGAATGAGGCGTAGCGAGTGCTACGCCGATTGATGACAACGCAACAGATGGGAATTTAGTCAAGCGGGATACATTGATATTTAACCGCTGGAGTAATACATTCCGCTGTCAGACGGAAGTTTCTTTATGCTTCATTACAGCACAAAAAATCCCCTGTTACTTTTTTATAAAGTAACAGGGGATTTCTATTTTTAAATCCTGTGAAATAGTCAATATACTATTTACACAGCTTCCAGTGTACTATTTCTGGGCGATAGCCGCCTGTGCAGCTGCGAGCCTTGCGATTGGCACGCGGAATGGTGAGCAGGAAACGTAATTTAACCCAATCTTGTTGCAGAATTCTACAGAAGAGGGGTCGCCGCCGTGCTCGCCGCAGATGCCGATGTGAAGGTTTGGATTCACAGGCTTTCCTAACTTGATGGCTGTTTCCATTAATTTTCCAACGCCTGTCTGGTCAAGCTTTGCGAATGGGTCATTCTCAAAGATCTTAGCATCATAGTATGCCTCTAAGAACTTGCCGGAGTCATCGCGGGAGAAGCCGAAGGTCATCTGTGTCAGGTCATTGGTGCCGAAGCAGAAGAAGTCAGCTTCCTTTGCAATCTCATCTGCAGTCAGGGCTGCCCTTGGGATTTCGATCATAGTGCCTACTTCGTACTTCAGGTCAATGCCAGCAGCAGCGATTTCAGCGTCTGCAGTCTCTACAACCACCTGCTTCACATATTTTAATTCCTTGATATCGCCAACCAATGGGATCATGATCTCTGGCTTTACGGTCCAGTCAACATGGGCTTTCTGTACGTTGATGGCCGCGCGGATCACTGCACTTGTCTGCATCTTGGCAATTTCCGGATAAGTAACTGCCAGACGGCATCCGCGGTGTCCCATCATTGGGTTGAACTCATGGAGGGAATCAATGATTGCCTTAATATCCTCTACGGATTTGCCCTGGGCTTCTGCCAGTTTCTTGATATCCTCTTCCTCTGTTGGAACAAACTCATGGAGAGGCGGATCCAGGAAACGGATGGTAACTGGGTTCCCTTCCAGAGCCTCATATAATTTCTCAAAGTCTCCCTGCTGTTCTGGAAGGATCTTTTCCAGGGCTGCTTCCCTTTCCTCCACGGTTTCTGCACAGATCATTTCGCGGAATGCATCAATACGGTTGCCTTCAAAGAACATATGCTCTGTACGGCAAAGGCCGATGCCCTCTGCGCCAAGCTCGCGGGCCTTCTTAGCGTCAGCAGGAGTATCTGCATTTGTCCTTACCTTCAATGTCCTGTATTTATCAGCCCATCCCATGATCCGGCCGAATTCGCCTGCGATGGTGGCGTCAACGGTTGGGATCAGGCCATCGTAAATGTTGCCTGTGGAGCCGTCGATGGAGATGAAGTCTCCCTCGTGGTACTCTTTGCCAGCAAGGGTGAATTTCTTATTCTCTTCATCCATTGTGATATCGCCACAGCCAGATACGCAGCAGGTACCCATACCACGCGCAACAACGGCTGCATGGCTGGTCATGCCGCCCCGGACAGTCAGGATACCCTGGGAAGCCTTCATGCCTTCGATATCCTCAGGAGAGGTCTCCAGACGTACCAATACGACTTTCTCGCCCTTTGCTGCCCATGCTTTTGCATCGTCAGCTGTGAATACGATCTTGCCGCAGGCAGCTCCTGGGGATGCGCCAAGAGCCTTGGAAACAGGTGTGGTTGCTTTCAGCTTGGCAGCGTCGAACTGTGGATGCAGCAGAGTATCCAGGTTACGGGGGTCGATCATGGCAACCGCTTCTTCCTCTGTCCTCATGCCTTCGTCCACCAGGTCGCAAGCGATCTTCAAAGCGGCCTGAGCGGTTCTCTTGCCGTTCCTGGTCTGGAGCATATACAGTTTTTCGTTCTCAACGGTGAACTCCATATCCTGCATATCCCTGTAATGGTTCTCAAGTGTCTCACAAACCTGCTTAAACTGCTCAAATGCCTCTGGGAATTTTTCTTCCATCTGGGCAATTGGCATTGGGGTGCGGACGCCTGCAACCACGTCTTCGCCCTGGGCGTTGGTAAGGAACTCGCCCATCAGCTTCTTCTCGCCAGTTGCCGGGTCACGGGTGAATGCAACGCCTGTGCCGCAGTCATCGCCCATGTTGCCGAAAGCCATGCTCTGTACGTTGACAGCAGTGCCCCAGGAATAGGGGATGTCGTTGTCGCGGCGGTATACGTTTGCGCGAGGGTTGTCCCAGGAACGGAAAACAGCCTTTACAGCGCCCATTAACTGTTCCTTCGGATCGTCTGGGAAGTCTTCGCCAATCTTTTCCTTGTATTCAGCCTTGAACTGTGAAGCTAGATCTTTCAGGTCGTCAGCCGTAAGCTCTACGTCCTGGGTCACGCCTCTTTCAGCCTTCATTTTGTCAATCAGCTCTTCGAAGTATTTCTTGCCAACTTCCATAACTACGTCAGAATACATCTGGATAAATCTTCTGTAGCAGTCCCAAGCCCAACGGGGATTTCCGGATTTTTCCGCAATTACGTTAACGACAGTTTCATTCAGGCCGAGGTTTAAGATGGTATCCATCATGCCGGGCATAGAAGCCCTTGCGCCGGAACGGACAGATACTAAAAGCGGATTTTCAGTATCGCCAAATTTCTTCCCGGTGATCTCTTCCATCTTACCAATGTACTCGTTAATCTGCCCCTGAATTTCCTCGTTAATCTGGCGGCCATCTTCATAATACTGAGTACAAGCCTCTGTAGTGATTGTGAAACCTTGTGGAACAGGAAGGCCTAAGCTGGTCATTTCAGCAAGGTTTGCGCCTTTTCCACCAAGAAGCTCACGCATGTTTGCATTTCCCTCTTTGAAGAGATAAACCCATTTGTTTGCCATTTGAAAATTCCTCCTAAATATTTACTTTGGTTGATTGTTGTGCGAAATACGGATGACTGATTGTGACGTAAATAACCCACTTGTACTCCCTCCGTATTCTACAGATACATTCACCGTGTGCAGAATGCACACTACTATCTTAACATATTTTGGAAGAATAGCAATATTTTTTAAAAAAAATCCTGGAAAAGCTGTTTTCAAGAAATTTTATTTTTTACTTGACAAGAATGGTAATCTATTTTATTGTATCATATGTATAGTACAATAATACAAAAAAGAAAGGACGCGCTATGAAAGAATTACTGCAAGTGCAAAATGTAAAAAAGACCTTTAAGATTTCTGCCAAGCAGCAGAAAATCCAGAAGACAAAGGAACGCATCAAAGTGGCTGTAGACCATTTGAGTTTTACCGCTTACCAGGGCGAAGTCTTTGGGCTGCTGGGTTCTAATGGGGCTGGGAAGACTACGACACTGCGTATGATGGCAGCGCTGATCACGCCGGATGAAGGGGATGTGGTTGTGGATGGAACCAGTGTGGTAAAATCTCCTGCTGAGGTGCGGGGCAAGATTGGCTTTTTGACCAGCGAGCTGAAGCTGGAGGAGTTTTTTACTCCTAATTATTTATTTGACTTCTTTGCAGAGCTGCATGGGGTGGAAAAAGAGGCAGCCGTAAAGCGCAAGCGGGAGCTGTTTGAGAAATTTCAGATTTCCCAGTTTGCAGAGGTGAAGGTGGCCAATCTGTCTACTGGCATGAAGCAGAAGGTGTCCCTGGTTATTTCAATCGTACATGATCCAGATATTATTATTTTCGACGAGCCTACTAACGGGCTGGATGTATTGACGGCACGGGTGGTGACGGATTTTCTGCTGGAACTGAAAGAACAGGGGAAGACGATTGTAGTGTCTACCCATATTTTCAGCCTGATTGAGAAAATTTGTGACCGGGTTGGGATTATTATTGACGGGAAGATGGCAGTTTGCGATACCCTGGAACATTTAACGGCAGGGAAATCTTTGGAGGAGCGATTCTTCGATATCTATGCGGAAAGGGCAGGTGAGAGTTATGAAAAGTAATGTGATAACTGTAATGAAGAAAGAATTTACCCGCTTTTTTATGGATCGGAGGATGGTTCTTACCACATTGCTGATGCCTGGGATTATGATCTACCTGCTGTATTCTTTTATGGGGCAGGGCTTTGTTTCCTCTCATGAGGACTATCAGGCGCGGGTATGCGTACAGAACCTTCCTGAGAGTATAGAGGCTATGGCGGCACAGGGGGAAGCCATTGTATTTTCTGAAATTTCCGGGGAACAGGAACGGGAGCAGGCTGTGAAGGAGCTGGAAGAAGGGGAAGAGGGCTATGATCTGGTAGCAGTTTTTCCAGAAGGGTTTGAAGAGCAGGTGGCAGCCTATGATATGTCAGCAGGAGGGCAGGCGCCGGCAGTGGAGCTTTATTATAACTCTGCAAATACGGATTCCCAGTCTGCTTATTCTATTTTATTGGAGGTGCTGGATACATATGAGAGCAGCCTCGCCAATAAATTTGATGTAAATCCGGGCGAAAATGTTTATGATCTGGCAACCGAGGAAGATATGTCGGTTCAGATTTTCTCTATGATGGTGCCCATGCTGTTGATGGTGTTTTTATTCAGCGGATGTATGGCAATTGCGCCAGAGTCCATTGCAGGGGAAAAAGAGCGTGGGACTATTGCCACACTTTTGGTGACTCCTATGAAGCGGAGCCATCTGGCTTTAGGGAAGATTGTCAGCTTGAGCGTTATTGCGATTTTATGCGGTTTTTCCAGTTTTGTGGGGACAATGCTGTCACTGCCGAAACTGATGGGCGGGGAAGTGAGCATTAATGCAAATGTGTATGGGATACAGGATTACCTTATGCTGCTGTTGGTAATTTTGAGTACGGCGCTTGTGATCGTGGCTCTTGTGTCGATTGTGTCTGCTTATGCGAAGAATGTGAAGGAGGCTACCAGCTGGGTGACGCCGATTATGATCGTGTCCATGCTTTTGGGGGTAACTTCTATGGTGGACAGCCTTTGCATGACAGAGCCAGTGTGGTTTTTGATCCCCCTGTATAATAGCGCACAGTGCATGAGTGGGATATTTTCGCTGGAGGCAGATATGGTGAATATTGCGGTTACGGTTGTAGCGAATATCTGTTATGCGGGGGTTGGAGTGTTTGTGCTGACGAAGATGTTTGACAGTGAGAAGGTTATGTTTTCAAAGTAAGGAAAGAATGGAAGTGTTTAGATTTGAGTAAAGGGCAGGGATTGCTATGGATTATAAGATTGTGAAAATACAGGATTGTCCTCAGCTGAAGGAGAGGGCAGCGCTATGGTTTCATCAGAAGTGGGGGATACCGTTGGAGGCATACTTGCAGAGCATGGAGGAATGCCTGAATCCACGTCCAGGGTATTTTGTTCCCCAGTGGTATGTGGTTATGGAAGGGGAAGATATTATCGGTGGGCTTGGCGTGATAGAAAATGATTTCCATGACCGCAAAGACCTTGCCCCAAATGTATGTGCTGTCTATGTAGAGGAACTTTACCGCTGCCAGGGGATAGCAGGAAAGATGCTGGAATTTGTATGCAATGATTTCAAAGATAAAGGCGTAAGCACTTTATACCTTGTGACGGACCATACTTCCTTCTATGAAAGGTATGGCTGGAAGTTCCTCTGTATGGTACAGGGGGATGGTGAGCCCAAGATGGCAAGGATGTATATCCATGAAGGCTGAGTTTTAGGCTAGGCCAAAGCCAGCAGGCCAGTGTGGGGCCATACCCGCCCTGGCCTGTCCCAACAGTGTGTTTTTAAGGTTGGTTTGACGTAAGCTTCTTAATCCACCGATAACTTCGGAAACGAAGAAATGTAGGCAGTCCCTTAAAAATCTGATCTGACTGGATTACAACCACGACGGCTTCCACTGGCCATTTCCACCAGAACGCCGCCATAAATGACAGCGGCATTACAATCAGCCAGGTGCTGATCATATTCATCTTCATCGTAAATTCTGTATCCCCGCCCCCTTGGATAATCCCAAAGCTCACGGGCATCTGGTAGGACATCCCTACCATAATAAATCCCATAACTACAATCAGATTCAAAGCCATTTCCGTTGCCTCCGGCGTAAGGTTATACATGGACAGTAATGGATAGCGCAGCAGCATCAGCGCAATCCCCAGTACCAGCCCAACCATCACGTCAATCACAGACAAAGTGCGCGCCTCTGCTTTGATTTGTTCCATATTCCCCCGCCCAATTGCATTTCCAATCATAACTGCCGAGGTGGAAGACACTGCGATCACAATTACCTTCAGGTATTGATAAAAGGTAGCCGCCACCGAATTAGCTGCAATGGCATCTTGGGATAAATGCCCCAGGATAGCAGTCTGCATGGGAACAGATATGCCCCATAGTACCTGTGAGGACATAATTGGCAGGAAAACTTTTGTATAATCCCGCCGTAATCCACGGTTTATGGCAAATGCCCCTTTGGAAACCAGGCTATTTTCCCTGCCTGGTTTGCATATGTATATTGCTACAATGGCAAGCTCTAATGCACGCGCCATAAAAGTTCCAACAGCTGCGCCTCGGATTCCCATTTCTGGAAAGCCGAACCGCCCAAAGATCAGGGTATAGTTAATCCCTACATTTACCAGTAAGGAAACAATGGAGATATAAAAGGATATTTTGACAATTCCGATGCTCCGAAGGGCGGCCATCAGGATGTTGGATAAAATAAACAGTGCAAAGGTTCATTGGATCAGGGATAAATATTCCTTACCCTCTGCCATGATTTCTGGTGAGCCTGTAAAAATACGGAGCAGCGGTTCAGGGAAAAGGGCGCATAGGGCAATAATGGCAGCGCTGCATAGGAAGCCCAGCTTCAATGCGATTCCCGTCAGCGTGCGGATGGGGGAGATCCGCTTTTGCCCCCAATATTGGGAAGCCAGCACCACCAGCGCGTTTCCAATGGATAGGGCGAATTGCTGCACCATAAAAAAGATTTGGTTTACTGTAGCCGCTCCGGAAAGGGCATTTTGGCTGTAACTTCCCAGCATGATATTGTCGGCCATGTTGACGCTGTAAGCAACCAGGTTTTGCAGCGCGACAATTACCATCATACTGAAATATGTCTTATAAAAAGATTTGTCTTTTGTGAAAAAACTCTGTTTTATGTCTTTTGGTTTTGTCATAGGTTTTTCCTTCAGCAACATTTGTATTGACATCACAAAATTTTCACACAATTTTAGCACTCGAAGCTTGACAGTGCTAACAATATGTGTTATAGTACGTATAGAACAAAGGAAGGGCGAAAGTTACTATTCATGGATCAGGAATGCGCTGAACTGCGCATTTTGTGAGAACATGATTCAGGAGTGAGAGCCAATTTTTGCGCAGCAAAACTTTAAATACCCCTCCGAATTGTTTCTATGAGCGGCTCACAGGCCGTGAATAGTAACGGACGAAAGGAATTGGAAATCCTTGTCAGGAAAGTAATCATTTCCCAAGTTAGGCTATTTGGAAAGCACTTTGGCATAAAGTTATAAAAACAGCAAATAATAAATTATCACGTATATGAAGGAGGAAGGGCTTATGTTAGTACCAAGTATTTTTAACACCAATTTTACCGACGATTTTTTTAATGGTTCATTTGACCATCTGTTCCAGGACGCGTTCCATTCTCCGTTTGAGCGGCGGAACACAGCTTCTTATATGTCCACAGATATCCAGGATCTGGGAGACAGCTACCAGATGGATATGGAATTGCCTGGATATGAGAAGGAGGATTTAAAGGCAGACCTGAAGGATGGATATCTCACCATTTCTGCAGAGCACACCGGCAGCCAGGATGAAAAGGATGAGCAGGGCAACTATGTTCGGAGGGAGCGTTATGTAGGAAGCTGCCAGAGAAGGTTCTTTGTGGGAAAAAATGTAACCCAGGAAGATATCCAGGCGAAATTTGAAAATGGCGTCCTGAAAATGGTGATTCCTAAAAAGGAAATGCCAGCTGTGGAAGAAAAGAAGTATATTTCCATCCAATAAAGGGCTTTATCATGCCTCGATGGCATAAAGGGCAAATATTTATAAATTCATTAGGATAAAGGGCATAGCCCAGGCAGGAGGCTGAAAGGGATACGGCAGGAAGCCAACGCCAAAGGAGTATCTGAGCCAACATGCATAGGTTCCATAATATGCATGTTGGCGTGGATTATACTAGTTCAGTTAATTTTAGGCCTGGGAAATGGGCTTTCCCCTGTGGATCACCTCTTTTGTTTCCAAAGTGCCATCCAGGATTACAATATTTGCATATTTCCCTGGCGCCAATGTCCCATAGTCCTGGAAAATCCCAGCTGACCGGGCTGGATTTACAGCAGCGCATTTCACTGCGCTTCCCAGGGGGATTCCCATGCATTTGACAGCCGTACGGAGGCAGTCCATCAAATTTGTCACAGATCCGGCCAGTGTGCCATCTGCTAAAACAGCCAGATTGCCTTTCACGGTAACAGCCTGCCCTCCCAGGTCATAGGTGCCATCTGGCATTCCGGCAGCCCGCATGCTGTCGCTGATCAGAATAATCCGTTCATCCCCAAAGATCCGAAAAGCGGTACGCACTACGGCAGGATGGATATGCACCCCATCACAGATCAATTCTACCATACAATTTTTATCATCTGCGGCAGCTCCAATAGGGCCAGGTGCCCGATGGCTCAAAGGCGGCATGGCATTAAACATATGGGTCAGCTGTGAAGCCCCCAAAGAAAGGGCTTTTTGTGAAGTTTCATAGCCAGCTGTTGTATGTGCCAGTGAAATCCGGACATTCCCACAGTTCTTTTGGATAAAATCCATAGCCCCTTCCGTTTCTGGGGCAACCACAACCGTACGCACTTTGCCGCCGGAAATTTCCTGGAGCCTTTGCAGCATTTGGGTATCTGCCCCGTGGATATAACGTTCATTCTGTGCACCCTTCTTATCCACAGAAATAAAAGGGCCTTCCAAATACAGCCCGCAGAGGTCAGCCCCTTTTTCCCAGGAAAACCCCTTTACTGTCCTGCAGATTTGTGCCAGTGTATCTTCTGGCATAGTCATCGTTGCTGGCGTAATGGAAGTGACTCCTTGCTGAAGCTCATATTCTGCAATACAGCGAAAGGCCTCCTCGCTGCCGTCGCAGCAGTCGCTTCCCATGCATCCATGGAAATGGATATCCGTCAATCCCGGGATTACATATCCCCCAGCAGCGTCTATTACTGTTTCGTCCCCTTCATATCCAAAGTATTCCTCCTCTGACACAATCCGGTCATCGCAGATGCAGACATCTCCTGGAAGAAATACGCCGTCTTCCCGAAATACTAACCCGCCAATCACCCGTTGCCTTTGCATAATATAACCTCCATTCTAAAAGTATGCCTCAAGAATCTGCTGCAGTCATATTAGAGCATTCCCTCACATTTGGAAAGAGCCGCTTCATCTGCAATAACTGTCACATTCCTATGCAGCTGTAAAACAGAAGCCGGAATCTGCGGTGTCACGTCACCGAAAAATGCGGCCTTCACAATTTCTGCCTTGTCTTCTCCAGAAACGACTAACAAAATCTTATCTGCTGCCATGATCGTTTGGATCCCCATGGTATAAGCCTGCCTTGGAACATCTTTTTCAGAAGCGAAAAACCTGGTATTGGCCTGAATCGTCCTTTCTGACAGATCCACACAATGGGTGCCCTTTTCAAAAACATTCCCCGGCTCATTAAACCCGATATGGCCATTATGCCCAAGCCCCAGCAGCTGAAGGTCTACGCCTCCCACACTCCGTATGATGCCATCATACTTTTTGCAGGCAGCCTCATGGTCTGCCTCCATCCCATCTGGAAGGAAGGTGCGGCTGGCATCAATGTTTACCTTTTGGAACAGGTGCTCATTCATAAAGTAGTAATAACTCTGGTCATTTTCTCTTGGAAGCCCCCGGTACTCATCCAAATTTACAGTGGTAACCTGTGAAAAATCCAGATCCCCGTCCTGATACCGTTTTATTAATTCCTCATATGTCCCGATAGGGGAGGAACCCGTAGCCAGCCCCAGCACACAGGCGGGCTTTAAAATGATCTGTGCAGATATCATATTCGCAGCCTTACGGCTCATGTCATGGTAATCCTTTGCTTTTACAATGTTCATGGCAACCTCCATTTGTGAAATAATTATTATATTTTTCGAAATTATTTTATCATATGCCAATCATTTCAGCTCCAGAAAATCCTCTCAGCATATAAAGCTACTATAACATAGCTTTCCCATTCTTTCAATCAAAATCCAGACATTTTGCATAAATTTTGATCTTAGTTGACAGGGGTTTCTGTAAAATTTGCTTGCTGGGTTTTGGATAGGGTAGCGTTGGCTGCAGATAGAAAATCTAACGCAGCAGATGGGCGTCAGGGAGGAGCCAGAACAAGGGCAGGCTCTTATGCCCCAGCGCCTCCCTGACTACGTTTTCAATACCCGCAAGTGATATGTGTTTGATATTCTGTCTACCGTCAATTCCAGCGATTCGCCTGGCTGCCGCAGGTGATTCACAGGCCAATAGGCCACATCAGTTTTTATCATCTGGGTCATCCATATCCTCCAACAGTTCAGCCACTTCTGCCTGGGTCATATAGGCAACGCCTGTGATAGTATTGTTCGCGTCGCGGGTGATTTTGATATTGATTGCCCCATCTGGGTTCATATTCAGCGTATAGAAGGAGCCTTCTTTCCGGATGTCCAGAAAGATATTGACCAGCTCTCCTTGATAATAATAAGTCTTTTCATCGATCATTGTGACGCCAACCTTCTCATATTCCTTTATCTGCACCTCGTCCCATTCTTTTTCCCGTTTCGCTTCCAGTTCGTCAAATTCGTCTTTCTTGTCCAGCTTATCAAACAGCATGGATTGAAATGCCCAGTTGCCATCCTCCAATGCCCGATCCAGCCAAAGCTCCAGTTCTGTTTCATCCATCCAGTCTGCCAATGTAGAGAAGAACGCAATATCAGTGTTTTCATAAACCTTTTCAGCGAAGCTGGTAAGCAAAGAAGAATTTGTATTAAGCCCACGTACCGCGACAGAGAAGAACGCGATATCTTCATCGGCGTAAATTTTTTCCAGCCATGCAAGCTGTTCTTCCCTGTCCAGCCAGGGGAAAACAATTTGAAACAGCGGCAGGCTGCCAGCCTTGTAGTACCGCTCCGCCTGAGCCGCATAGTCCTTGCTGCTTGTGCCTGTGTTCCCTTGTATGGGAGTTTTATCTACAGCAGCCTGTGGCTTGCCTGCTGTGCGGTGAACTGTCGCGGCAACAGGGTAAACGCCAACGAAAGCCGCCCCGAACATCACACACAGCGTCAGCGCACCCGTCAAAAAACGTATCGCCATTGACTTCTTCTTAAAGTTCATAATTGCGTGTATCCTCTCTTCCAATAGCTGTTTGTTTTCGCTGAACGTGACGGCTCCGAAATTTTCCTTGTATCTCCTTACTGCCGCCATAGCGTCAAGCAAGGTTTTTCCATAGTCCTGCGCGCTGCCGTTCCCCATTTTAGAGAGGACGGCCTCATCACAGGAAAATTCACAGGCTTTGGTAATTTCCCGGCTCATAAGATGAACCAGCGGATTAAACCAATGCAGACAGACGGTAACTTGAACCAGCCATTTGTAGAACATATCCCGCCGTTTATAGTGCGTCAATTCATGCAGGATGATATACTGAAAATCCTTTTCGGGAATATCCGCATTTGGCAGTACAATACATGGATGGAAAAAGCCAATCAGCAGCGGGGAAGAAACCAGTGGATTGACACATAATTCAATCGGCTTTTTGATGCCTGATTGCTCCGCAGCAATAGAAAGTTCGTCTAACGGCTCAATGTCAGGAACCGGTGTTAATCCAGCCCTGATATACCGTATAAAGCCCTGGTAGATTGTTATTTTTCGTATCAGCAAGCCCAGCGCAGCCACCAGCCAAACCAGCCAGATATGATTGATTAACAACACTCCAATATCTTGAAGTGGATGGGCAGTTGTTACATCATCAGCCGGACTGTTTATGGTTTCATTGTGCTGCTCCGTTCCAACAGCGGGAGTAGGATTGCCTCCTGGAGTGTTTAGTGGGGACTGTTGCTGTGGAGGTAAAGGGGCGGCCTGGGATATTGCCTGATCAACAGCCTGATATGTCTTTCCCATCAGGTTTACCTCCGGCCCGAACGGGAGCAGCAGCCGTAAAACGACAATGAGCCAAATATAATACTGCCATTGACGGCTGATTTTGTCTTTTATAAATCGCTTTCCCAAAAGCAGAGCCAGGATTAGCAGCCCGCCAGAAAAGGACATAGACAGGAAGATTTTCAAAACTGTGTTCATTGTTGGCCTTTTCCTTTCTCCAGCAGCTTTCTCAATTCCTCGTATTCCTCATCTGCCAGCAAGTCACCTAAAATTAAATTAGAAACCAGGCTTTTTGCGCTCCCCTCATAAATCTTATTCAGGAAATTTTTCGTCTGTGCCGTCTGGTACTCCGTTTCTAAAACGAGGGTAGTATATTCGTTCCGGCGCCCGATTTTCCTGGCGCTCAAAAAACCCTTGTTCACCAGCCGAGTCAACAGCACAATCAAGGTATTTTTCTGGCACGGCTTCCCCCTTGCAGCCAGTCCGTCCATAATATAGGGAAACAATGTCGCCTCCTCCGGGTTCCCCCATATGATTTTCATAATTTCAAGTTCGGTATCGGAAATTTGCTGTACCATGTTTATCCTCCTTAATGTATAACACGATGTTGACAATTTTAATATAACACCGTGTCGTCCTTTTGTCAAGCAAGTTTTTCCAGATGCTGAAAACGAGGAACGCTATCGTATATTCCATACTGCCATGCAGAGCATTACGCTTACAAAACAATGCCCTTTCAGATAGTTTGCCCCATTGTGTGCAGTGTGGTCAAACAGTTTTGGGGCATCCACAAATTTTCTGCCCAGGGAACCAATGGCTCCATTAAACTTGTGCAGCAAGGCTTTGCCTGCATCTAGCATGGTTTTTTCCTCAGCTTACAGGTATAGAAAACGTAGTCAGCCTCCCCCTGACGGTCGCATAGCCACTCCCCGCCAGCCAATATAACCCCATAAGTTAGTGACATTGTCCGCAAATCGTAACCAAACGCAGAATCACGCGAAAAATAATGGGAAAAGTCCATTGATGGTTAGCAACTTTTCCTGTATAATATGGAAGGAACAGCAGAAAAATATCACAAACAGGAGGAACGATGATGTCTCAAAGAAAAGATATCCATAAGGTATTAATTATCGGTTCCGGCCCTATTGTCATTGGACAGGCCTGTGAATTTGATTATTCTGGCACCCAGGCATGTAAGGCCCTTCGGAGTCTGGGTTATGAAATTGTATTGGTCAACTCAAACCCTGCCACCATTATGACAGATCCAGAAACGGCGGATGTTACCTATATTGAGCCCTTGAACGCAGAGCGTATGGAGCAGATTATCGCAAAGGAGCGGCCAGACGCATTGCTGCCGAACCTGGGCGGCCAGTCTGGCCTGAACCTTTGCTCAGAGCTTGCAAAAAACGGCGTATTGGAGAAATATGGCGTACAGGTCATTGGCGTGCAGGTGGATGCCATTGAGCGTGGAGAGGACAGGATTGAGTTCAAGAAGACCATGGACAGCCTGGGAATTGAAATGGCCCGCAGTGAGGTGGCTTATTCTGTAGAAGAAGCGATGGCCATTGCGGACAAGCTGGGATATCCAGTGGTGCTTCGCCCTGCCTATACCATGGGCGGCGCTGGAGGCGGGCTAGTCTACAATGTAGAGGAATTGAAGACGGTCTGTGCCAGGGGGCTGCAGGCCAGCCTGGTGGGCCAGGTACTGGTAGAAGAGTCAATCCTGGGCTGGGAAGAGCTGGAACTGGAAGTGGTGCGGGATGCAGACAATAACATTATTACCGTATGCTTCATTGAGAATATTGATCCTCTGGGCGTGCATACAGGCGATTCTTTTTGCTCTGCCCCTATGCTTACCATATCGGAGGAGGTGCAAAAACGCCTGCAGGAGAAATCCTACCGCATTGTAGAATCCATCCAGGTGATTGGCGGTACCAACGTGCAATGGGCCCATGACCCCAAAACAGACCGAGACATTGTGATTGAGATCAATCCAAGGACTTCCCGTTCTTCCGCTTTAGCCTCTAAGGCTACAGGCTTCCCCATTGCCCTGGTATCTGCCATGCTGGCCTCTGGACTGTCCCTGTCAGACATTCCCTGCGGGAAATATGGGACTTTGGACAAATATGTCCCAGATGGGGATTATGTAGTGATTAAATTTGCCCGATGGGCCTTTGAAAAATTCCGGGGCGTGGAGGATAAATTGGGCACCCAGATGCGGGCTGTAGGGGAGGTTATGAGCATTGGAAAAACCTTTAAGGAAGCCTTCCAAAAAGCAATCCGCAGCTTGGAAACCGGGCGGTACGGCCTGGGACACGCCAAAGATTTTGGGCAAAAATCTAAGGAAAAGCTGCTGAAGCTTTTAATTACCCCATCCAGCGAGCGTTATTTCATTATATATGAAGCATTGCGAAAAGGCGCTACGGCAGAGGAGATCCATGAGGTCACCAAGGTGAAGCACTATTTCCTGGAACAGATGAAGGAACTGGTGGAAGAGGAAGAAGCATTGATGGCAGGGAAAGGCCGTCTCCCCTCTGACGAAAGCCTGATCGCTGCCAAACAGCATGGGTTCTCAGACAAGTACCTAAGCCAGATTTTGGAGATTTCAGAGGATGAGGTGCGGAATAAGCGGATTTCCCTGGGTGTAGAAGAGGCCTGGGAAGGCGTCCATGTCAGCGGCACCAAGGACAGCGCATACTACTATTCCACATACAATATGCCAAGCCAAAAGGCCGCGCCAGCTTTATCCACAGGTGCAGAAGGGAAGCCGAAGGTTATGATCCTGGGCGGGGGGCCTAACCGCATCGGCCAAGGAATTGAGTTCGACTATTGCTGTGTGCATGCCTCAATCGCGCTGAAAAAGCTGGGTTTTGAAACCATTATCGTAAACTGCAACCCTGAAACGGTTTCCACCGACTATGATACGTCTGACAAACTCTATTTTGAGCCATTGACCTTAGAAGACGTGCTGAGCATCTATAAGGAAGAAAAGCCTGTAGGCGTAATCGCCCAGTTTGGCGGGCAAACCCCTCTGAACCTGGCAGCCGACCTGGAGAAAAATGGCGTAAAGATCTTAGGCACATCCCCTTCAGTCATTGACCTGGCAGAGGATCGTGACCTGTTCCGTGCCATGATGGAAAAACTGGAAATCCCCATGCCAGAATCCGGAATGGCAGTAAATGTGGAAGAAGCCCTGCAGATTGCCGAAGAAATCGGCTATCCCGTTATGGTACGCCCTTCCTATGTATTGGGCGGCCGCGGCATGGAGGTAGTCTATGATGCAGAAAGCATGGAAGGCTACATGAAAGCAGCGGTAGGCGTCACACCAGACAGGCCGATCTTGATTGACCGTTTCCTGGGTCATGCCATGGAGTGTGAGGCAGACGCCATTAGCGACGGAACCCATGCTTTTGTTCCGGCTGTTATGGAGCACATTGAACTGGCTGGGGTTCACTCAGGCGATTCTGCCTGCATCATCCCTTCCCGGCATATTTCCGAGGAAAATGTTGAAACCATTAAAGAATACACCCGAAAAATTGCAGAGGAAATGCATGTAAAAGGCTTGATGAACATGCAGTATGCCATTGAAAATGGCAAGGTTTTTGTCTTGGAAGCCAATCCCAGGGCATCCAGAACCGTTCCTCTGGTGTCTAAGGTATGCAATATCCGCATGGTGCCTCTGGCAATTGAGGTTATTACTGCAGAGTTAACAGGGAACCCATCCCCAGTTCCTGGCCTGAAGGAGCAGAATATCCCTTATTATGGGGTAAAGGAATCCGTTTTCCCCTTCAATATGTTCCAGGAGGTTGACCCTGTTTTAGGGCCGGAAATGCGTTCCACAGGAGAGGTTCTGGGATTGTCCACCTCTTGGGGCGAGGCATTCTACAAGGCACAGGAAGCCACAAAGTCCAAGCTTCCGTTGGAAGGGACTGTCCTGATTTCTGTTAGTGACAGGGATAAGCCAGAAGTGGTGGAAGTGGCAGAGCAATTTAAAAAAGCTGGATTTTCCATTATTGCGTCTAAAAATACCTGCAAATTGCTGCGTGAATCTGGCATTGGGGCAGAGATGATCCATAAGCTGAATGAGGGGCGCCCGGATATGCTGGATGTAATTACCAATGGGAAGATTGACTTGATTGTGAATACTCCAATTGGGCAGCAGGAGAAAACGGACGACAGCTATTTACGCAAGGCGGCCATTAAGAAGAAGGTGCCTTATATGACTACAATGGCGGCAGCTAAGGCTACGGTGAGTGGCATCCTTTATCTGAAAGGGCATGAGAGCAGTGAGGTGAAATCACTGCAGAGCCTGCATGGGGAGATTCAGGCAGAGTGAATATAATTTAGGTGTGAGGGGCGGTTTTTTGTATGGCAAAACTTTAAAAATCGCCCGAATTGTTGCTATTCATGGCTCAGGAATGCGCTGAATTGCGCATTCTGTGAGAACATGATTCAGGAGCGAGGGGCGTTTTTGCGAAGCAAAACTTTACATGCCGCCCCGAATTGTTGCTATGAGCGCCTCCAGGCTGCTCATAGCAACACCATTGGGTTTGCCCTCACTCAAAAGTTTCCCCACTCCCTATTTACTTTGCGACTTTAGTATGTTAAAATCAACATGGATTTCATATTGCAAAGATGTTAATTTTGAGAACAAATGTAAATAAAGGAGAGTTACACCATGAGTAAAAAAATAAGGACAGAAGCAGTAGACCACCTGTTTGAAGCCATATTAAGCCTACAGGACAAGGAAGAATGTTACATATTTTTTGAGGATATTTGCACTGTCAATGAGCTCTTGTCCCTTTCCCAGCGTTTTGAAGTTGCTGGCATGCTGCGTACACAGAAGACATATCTGGATATTGCGGAAAAGACAGGCGCATCCACAGCTACTATCAGCCGTGTGAACCGTTCCTTGAATTATGGGAATGACGGGTATGATATGGTATTTTCCAGGATAGGGTATGAAAAAAATAACAAGGAGGATATACAGGGCACGTTGTGATGCTGCCCTGTCGGCATTGTCCTTAGGCATAACCTGTTGTGGCCTTCCCATCAGCAGTGAGGCGGTTTTGGGAAAACAGCCATAGGATAGCCTGCCGTCATGGCTTCAGATAGTAATGGCAGCCTGGGGATGGCACCATGCCCCAAAAGAGCCTGCAGGCCATCCGGCTATCCCAGTAGCTGTATCATATGGGATAAAATCTGGGAATATCATTTTTCTGTTTTCTTACCCTTAGCGCGCTTTTCGGAAGGCTTGCTTTTTTCTATTTTCATATCAATTAATTTTTCAATCAGCTGCTTTTTCACATAGACGTCAAAGCTCAGCATACACAGAAAGGAAAACATCTGCAGTTCTGCCTGCGCATCCGGCGGCACGTCCTGGAAGGTCTGTTGGCTGGTCTTGTATTTTCTGGCAATGTCTTTCTGCATATTTCGGACTTCTGGCTCTTCCAGCTGGAAGACTTCAGAGTAGATATTTTCCAGGTTAAAATCCAGATCAGGGGAAAAATACTGTTCCATAAGGGGGTTCAGAATAGCCTGGATATCCCCGATGCTCAGGATGTGCTTGAAATAGTAAATGAAAATCAACGCCAGAAGGTGTTCCCTGGAATATTTTTTCTTCACTGGGGGAGGGAGCAGGTTATTCTTGGCATAATTGTTGATCATGGTCTTTGTGAGGATCTTGTCCTCTGGGTGGCGTTTGGACACAGCCAGCTGGCCATCCATGAAAGTGGTTACCTGATCCATATATAAGTCTATATTGGGAAAATCCTCTGGCTTGATATAGTCAATATGGGAAAGGCTTTCTAATATGCTGCCCAGTAAATTTTTTTCGTCTATTTTCATTCTTTACCATTCCTTTCTTCTAAACATATATAAAGCACGAACAAGACATAAACCTCCCATGGCGAATATCCTACACAGCTGTTTGCGTTACAGTCCATTATATAGTATTAAAAATGGGAAAACAAGCGTTTTATTAAATTTTTCGTTACTATTCATAGCTCAGGAATGCGCTGAACTGCGCATTCCGTGAGAACATGATTCAGGAGTGAGGGGCGATTTTTGCGCAGCAAACTTTAAATATCGCCCCGAATTGTTGCTATGAGCGGCTCCCAGGCCGTGAATAGTAACAATTTTTCTCAATGACGGTGGAAAATAGGTTGAAAAATAGCGGAATATGCACTATAATAAACACATGTTTGAAATGAAAGGATAGGATATGAGTAAATATGGCAGTTTAAATTCGATGCAGCAGGAAGCCGTAGCATATACAGAAGGCCCCCTGCTGATTTTGGCAGGTGCAGGCTCTGGCAAGACCAGGGTGCTGACGTATCGGACAGCTTACCTAATTGAGGAAAAAGGGGTAAACCCTTATCATATTATGGCAATCACCTTTACCAATAAGGCGGCAGGGGAGATGCGGGAACGGATTGACAAGCTGGTAGGATTTGGCTCAGAAGGCGTATGGGTATCCACCTTCCATTCTACCTGTGTCAGGATTTTAAGGCGTTACATTGAGCGGCTGGGGTATGATAACAGCTTTACTATTTATGACGCAGATGACCAGAAGGCTTTGATGAAGGAAGTCTGCAGGCGGCTGCAGATTGACACGAAGATCTATAAGGAGAAGAACTTTTTAGGCGTGATATCTTCTGCTAAGGACGGGCTGGTTTCCCCAGAGCAATTTGCCAGGCAGGCTAGGGGGGATTTTGTAAGGGAGAGGCAGGCGGCGGTATATCGGGAATACCAGGCCATGCTTCAGAAGAATAACGCCCTGGATTTTGATGACCTGATTGGGAAAACTGTGGAGCTTTTTGAGCAGGTTCCAGAGGTATTGGCCAATTATCAGGAGCGTTTCCGCTATGTTATGGTGGATGAGTACCAGGACACCAATACAGCGCAGTTCCGCCTGATTGAACTGCTGGCAGGGAAATATCAAAATCTCTGTGTGGTAGGGGATGATGACCAGTCTATTTACAAATTCCGAGGGGCGAATATCCAAAATATCCTGAGCTTTGAGGAAATTTACCCAAATGCAAAGGTGGTCAGGCTGGAGCAGAATTACCGCTCCACTCAGAATATCCTGGATGCTGCCAATGGGGTTATCGCCCATAATATTGCCAGGAAGGACAAGGCCTTGTGGACAGACAATGGACAGGGCAGCAGGATTGATTTCCGGCAGTTGGATACGGCCTATGAAGAAGCGGATTATATTATAAGGGATATCCAGGGGAAGGTGCAGGGCGGCAAAGGCAGTTATGGGGACTGTGCCATTTTGTACCGCACCAATGCCCAGTCACGCTTGTTTGAGGAGCGTTTGGTGGTGGCAAATATGCCTTATCGGATTGTGGGTGGCGTAAATTTCTATGCCAGGAAGGAAGTCAAGGATTTGCTGGCATATCTGAAAACCATTGACAATGGCAGCGACGACTTGTCTGTGCGCCGGATCATCAATATTCCTAAGCGCGGGATTGGGGCTACGACTATAGGGCGGGTACAGGCTTATGCAGAGGAGCAGGGCCTGAGCTTTTACGACGCTTTACAGCAAGTAGACGATATCCAGGCAATCCGAAAGGCAGGGGGGAAGATCAGGCCCTTTGTGAATTTTATCCAGGTTATGCGCAGTAAGCTGGAATATCTGAGTGTTTCCCAGGTTTTACAGGAAGTCATTGATGGGACAGGCTATGTGAAGGAGCTGGAAGCAGAAAATACGGAGGAGTCCCGTGCGCGGATTGAAAATATTGACGAATTGCTCAGCAAGGCCTTCGCCTATGATGAGGCAGCGGAAACGCCTACGTTAAGCGGCTTTCTGGAGGAAGTTGCTCTGGTTGCAGACATTGACAGCCTGCAGGAGGGCAGTGATTATGTGGTCTTGATGACGTTCCACAGTGCAAAAGGCCTGGAATTTCCCCATGTTTATATGGCGGGCTTGGAGGATGGGCTGTTCCCCAGCTATATGACGATCCTATCCGATGACCTGGCAGATCTGGAAGAGGAGCGGCGGCTTTGCTATGTGGGGATTACCAGGGCAATGTCAGATTTGTCAATTACTTGTGCCAGGCAGCGCATGATTCGGGGAGAAATGCAATATAATACAGTATCCCGTTTTGTGCAGGAGATTCCCAGGCATCTGTTGGGCAGGGGCAAAACGGCAGCGTTGGAAAAATCACAGAAAGAAGTGCAGCCCCAGTCTTTCCGGGAGGCTGTTTCCAAGGTGAAGCCGATCTTTAGCACCAGGAATACATACCAGTCCAGGAATGTCTCATTTCCCAGCGCTAATACCAGCAAGGCCACATTGGAATATCAGGTGGGCGACCGGGTAGCGCATATGAAGTTTGGGGAAGGCACGGTATCACAGATCGTGGAAGGGGGCAGGGATTATGAGGTGACAGTGGATTTTGATAAGGTCGGCACAAAAAAAATGTTTGCTACGTTTGCAAAACTAAAAAAAGTATAAAATTGCAAAAAAATGGTATGCTAATTAGGAAAGATGTGTTATACTATAGCAGTAAATAGGTTGAAAGGTTCATCTACAAGAAAGAGGAGAAGGAGCGGCGAATCATGAATAGAGAAAAAATTGATGAAGTGTTAAGTTCAATGAAACTGAAAGAGTTATTGCGCAAACAGGATGAGGAAAAAGGAAAGTCAAAGCTGCTTTGGGTATGTGCCATTGCAGGGGCGGTAGTGGCAGTTGCAGCAATTGCCTATGGTATCTATCGTTTCTTTACACCGGATTATTTAGAAGATTTTGAAGATGACTTCGAGGATGATTTCGAAGACGACTTCTTTGATGATGAGGATGCAGCCGAGGAAGAATAAGAGATATGGAAAGGGGCTGCCTTGTTAAGGATTGAGGATACAGGGTCTTGTATTGGATATCCTTAATGAGGCAGCCCTCTTTTTTATGGGAAATTTTCTGAGGCCGAAGATTGGGCCGCAGCGGTTTAGGGGAACCTGCCCCGCTTGGCCAGGCACAGCGCAGCAGATGAAGATTTGGCTAGGTAAGATATGGCGGTATTTAACGGTCGAAGTAATAAGATGGATAGGGCGGTTTAGGAGGAAAGCCAGTTATGAAGAAAGGGCAAGTATATACAGGAGTCGTGGAGAGGATTGCCTTTCCAAATAAGGGGATTGTGCGGACAGGGGAAGGGGAAGTGGCCATGGTAAAGCATGCCATAACAGGGCAGAAGGTTTCCTTTTCCGTGAAGAAGGTGCGGAAGGGAAAGGGAGAAGGAAGGCTTTTGGAGGTTTTGGAGAAGTCTCCCCTGGAGTTGGAACAGGCGCCCTGCAGGCACTTTGGGGAGTGCGGCGGATGTGCTTTTTTAAGCCTTGGATATGAAAGGCAGCTGGAATTGAAGGAACAGCAGGTGCAGGAACTGTTAGAGCCAGTCGTGGATAGGTTTGCAGAGGAATCCTGTGGGAGAAGGAGATTTGCAGATCTTTTTGAAGGGGCAAAGGAGAGCCCCAGGCGGTTTGCATATCGAAATAAAATGGAGTTTTCCTTTGGGGACAGCTATAAGGATGGGCCTTTGGCTTTGGGGATGCATAAGCGGGGGAGCTTCCATGACATTGTAACAGTTACAGGGTGTAAGATCGTGGACCAGGATTATTCAAATATTCTGTCTGCTGTATGGGAATATTTCCGGGATTATGGGGAAGGCGGAACGGGTGTGCCTTATTTCCACAAATATAGCCATATAGGGTATTTGCGCCATCTGATTGTGCGCAAGGCCGTGAAGACTGGGGAGATTTTGGTGGATTTAGTCACTTCGGGGCAAATGGGGGAAGCAGAAGAATCGGTATTGTTAGAGGGCTTTCAGAAAGCGCTGCTTGGGCTGGAATTAGAAGGAAAAATCGTTGGGATTTTACATACCAAAAATGACAGCCTGGCTGATGCTGTAATTGACCAGGGCACCCAGGTGCTGTATGGGATGGATTATTTTTATGAGGAGCTGTTGGGGCTTCGGTTTCGGATTTCGCCCTTTTCCTTTTTCCAGACCAATTCTCTGGGGGCGGAAGTTTTGTATGAAACGGCCAGGGAATATATTGCAGGCGCAGGGGATGGGAAGGTAATCTATGACCTGTACAGCGGCACAGGAACCATTGCCCAGATGCTTTCCCCAGTGGCGAAAAAGGTGATTGGCGTCGAGATTGTAGAAGAAGCAGTGGAGGCTGCCAGGGAAAATGCGGCGTTGAACGGGCTGGAAAATTGTGAGTTTCTGGCAGGGGATGTGCTGAAAGTGCTGGATAGAATAGAAGAGAAGCCAGATTTTATCGTGCTGGATCCGCCCAGGGACGGGATACATCCCAAGGCATTGGACAAGATTATCCGCTATGGGGTGGAACGGATGGTGTACATTTCCTGTAAGCCCACCAGCCTGGCAAGGGATTTGGAGGTTCTGCAGGCAAGGGGGTATGGAGTGGAAAGGGTATGCTGTGTGGATATGTTTCCGTTTACGGCGAATATAGAGAGCGTATGTCTACTACATCGGAGGGATTCGTAGAACTTCTCAGCTTCAGGCACTTTGAGAGGTTTTTTAGCTTTTCAAAAGGTGACCGGAAAGTGTATAAAAAAGCGATTTCTGATGGTGTAAACGTCTCCGTGGTTCTTGATATGGTATCACAGAACACATCGAAGCAGCGTTAATAGTTCATCAAAAACTGTGTTATTCAAGTGAATAAAAAAGTATGGGAGACCGTTCATTTTCAAGGCTTTGAGGATGGACGGTCTTTTTTGTTTCTAAATTAGTTTGTTTGAAAATGAGAGGTGGTGATGGAAATGGCAGGGAAAAAGCAGAATGATTCTTCAATCGTTCAAGACAAGGGTGTTGGAAGTAAGCAGAACACTTTTGAGGGAAAAATCCAATATTTGCCCCTGAATCAGTTGGCGGACTTCAAGAACCATCCGTTTAAGGTGGAAATGAATACGGAATTATTTGAACTGATGCAGAGTATCGAAAAAGAGGGCGTTCTGGTTCCGTTGCTTGCAAGACCAAATCCGGCAGGGCAGGGATATGAGCTGATAGCAGGACACCGAAGAAAGGCCGCCAGTAAATGGGCAGGGGTGAATAAAGTTCCTGTTATGGTTGTGGAATTGGATGATAGTCAAGCGGTAATCGCAATGGTTGACAGTAACCTGCAGAGGGAACATATCAAGCCAAGTGAGAAGGCATTTGCTTATCGGATGAAATTAGAGGCAATGAAACAGCAGGGGAAACGGACAGATTTTAACTTCCTGCCAAGTTGGCAAAAAGTTGGAAAACCCGACAGCAGAATTTGCAAAATTGAAAACTTTTATATCCGAAAATGGTGAATGGGGGCTGCGGAATACGGATGATTCTGAAAAGGTGGATTCTAATAAGGAACTGGCAAGAGAGGTGGGAGAAAGCCAGCGGCAGATTAACCGGTATATCCTGCTGACTTATTTGATACCAAAAATATTGGATATGGTAGATGAAGGAAAAATTTGCACACTATCAAAATGAAGAAGTTTATGCAGGAGGGAAAGCTCACAGACGAGGTTATCCAAAGCATCATGCAGGAGGATAAGCCAAACCAGAAAGAGAAGCCTGCTTTTAAGGATGAGCGGATAACCAAGCTCATACCGAAATCCATACCCAGAGGGCAGGAAACGGATTTTGTCGTAAAGGCGTTGGGGTTTTATAACCGACACCTGCAAAGGCAGCGGGGGCAGGAAAGATAAACGCACACTTGGGGATAAGTATGCCCTTTGGGGGACAGCAAATGTGCCTTGTCATGAGTTATTCGGCGTAAAGGCCGTACAAACTGGCAGGTTTGTCAATAGGAATGCGGAAATTTTCTGATAAAAGATAAAGAAAAAATGTTAAAAACCCACTGAAAAGTGGAGGTAAAGAAAAAACGGAGCATTTTGGAACCACAGTGTTTTCAAGGGCTGTGAGTTTCCAAGAGTACTCGGGATATTATGCGGAGGAAAATTCCCCTACGGAATATGACGCCGACAAGGTTTCCCATGCTTCGGGGCGTATCAGGGACGAGGGCATCCATCATAGCCTTTGGTTCGGTAATAAGGAAAAACAGAGGGGCTTATTCCTCTGTTTTCCTTTTGTCCATAAGTTCCACCACCTGTACTCTGAATTTTTACCTTTTTATTTTACAGAGATGTGGTATCCTATAAAACGATGTGAAATCTCTGGCAATAAGAGATTTAATCTCCTATTATTGGAGGTAAGAAATCTTATTTGCACATTTGATTTTGAATATATAGCGTCTATAATAGGTAAGAGAAAAGATTTTATGTGTAACTCCACCGAAACTCCACAATTATGTGTTACCCTTTTTATGGAGGTGTTTCTATTGTCAAAGACGATTTTAATTATAGAGGACGAGCAGGCTATCCGGAACATTATTAAGGCATTTTTGGAAGATGCAGGATATAAGACAATATTGGCAGAAGACGGCATGGGCGGTATCGAAAAATTTCAGATATATCATCCAGATTTAGTGCTGCTTGACTTAATGCTGCCGAAGATGGACGGTTTTGCTGTCTGCGGGCAGATACGGAAAGAAAGCGACACGCCTATCATTATGTTGACCGCATTGGATGATGAGGACAGCCAGATGAAAGGCTTTGATTTGGTGGCAGATGACTATATCACAAAGCCCTTTTCCATGCCGCTTGTTGTGCGGAGAATTGAAGCAGTCCTAAGAAGAACAGACAGAAAAAATGAAACATCTACGGTTATCCACTATAAAGATATTTGCCTAAATGCAGAAAGCTACGAGGTATCCGTTGGAGAAACAGGCATAACGCTTACTGCCCGTGAGTTTGAAATTCTAAAATTGTTTCTGGAAAATCAAGGGCGTGTATTTACACGGGATAATCTGCTGAACAGTATATGGGGATATGATTATTTTGGCGATGAAAAGATTGTAAATACCCATATCAAAAATATCCGCAGGAAATTAGGCGTGGATTATATAGAAACCATAAGAGGGGTGGGATATAAAATTGAGAAAGCAAATTAAAGAAAGTATCGGGGCAAAGACATTTTTGACTATGTTCCTATTGCTGACCGTATGTTGCATCCTTATTTATGGAATGGTCATGGTCTTTCTTCCGAAAAATTATCAAGTGGAGCTTCAAAACCAGTTTACGACGGATTTATATAAGCTGACCGAAAGTCTTGAAAAAAGCGGATGGGAAGATATATCGCAGGATATCCTCGCATTTTCTATACGGAACAATGCGTTTGTGCGGATTGAGGACGAAGCGGGAAATGAAATGCTTGCCGTTAATATTAGCAACGACGAAAAAAAGAATCATGCTGCCAAGACATTGGGCAGTTCTGGCAGTTTCACATATAAAGGAAAAAACTACCGCCTGCTTGCAACGGCGAGCCTTATTGCGGTAGCACAATCCTATGATATTCTGGTAAAGCTTATCCCGTTTATCGCAGGAATGATATTGATGATTTCCGTTATTGCCGCATATGCCTGCTCCCGTTATTTTTCAAAGCCGTTGATTGATATATGCGGCGTGGCAAAACGGATGACACGGCTTGACATGACTTGGAAATGCGATGAATCCAGAAGTGATGAAATCGGGCAGCTTGCGGGAAGTCTGAATGAAATGTCCGCCCAGCTCTCTGGGGCCCTTGAAAGTCTGCAAAGTGCCAACGAACAGTTACAGTCGGATATTGAAAAGCAACGCAGGCAGGAAAGACAACGGATAGATTTTTTTACTTCCGTTTCCCATGAACTGAAAACGCCGATTACTATTATCAAAGGTGAAGTAGAGGGCATGATATATAAGGTTGGCGAGTATAAAGACAGGGATGCTTATCTGAAACACGCCTTAAAGACTGTCACAGATATGGAAATACTCGTAAAGGATATTCTTTCTGCGGCGAGAATGGGCGGTTCAGATTTTCAGCTTTTGCGTGAAAAAGTGGATATGACCCGTCTGGTAGGGAGGTGTTGCAGAAAGGTCAAAGGCATTGCCGAAGATAAGAAAATAAAGATGCTCTCCCACCTACAGCAAAATGTTTTTTATCATGGTGACGAGCGGCTTTTACAGCAGGCTGTTTCCAATATTATAAATAATGCGGTCATCTATTCTCCAGAGCAGGCAGAGGTAGAGGTAGAATTATCGGATGCCATGCTGACCGTCCATAATACGGGCGTCCACATTAAGGATGAAGATTTGGAACAGCTATTTATTCCCTTTTTTCGTGTAGATAAATCACGCAACCGCAATATGGGAGGGAGCGGCTTAGGTCTGTATATTGTCAAGACGATTTTCGACCACCACCGCATTTCATACAAACTGGAAAACACAGAAAACGGCGTGAAGTTTACAGTCGGTTTCTAAAACAAATCAACATAATTGTAAGGCAGATTGGCAATGATGCCGTCTGCCTTTTTCTTTGCACTAAAACGGCAACTCCACCTAAAATACTTCTCAACTCCACCCAGACTCCACCTTTTTTTCGTATTTTTATGATGCTTCAGATAAGAAAAGGGGCGGCAAAGGAGGTGAAAAGGCAGGTAGTATAAAAAAGAATTAGTCTTACTGAAAAACGAGATGAAAAAAAGTCCTGCGGGCGTACTTATATGAGACAGGACAAAAAGGAGGAAACATGGATTTACTGAAACGGGCTTGCCTATACTTAGTGCGAAAGAAAGGAAAAACGGCTACACTCCTCGCATTTTTACTGGTTATGGCAACGCTGGTGCTGACTTGCTTTTCTATCCAGTCGGCAACAATAACTGCAAACACAAATATCAAAAAAGCCTTGTTGGGATACTTTACCATTAATGCAAAGCACTTGGATACGGGTATTACAGAGAGTGTGCTAAATCAGATACTTTCCATAGACGGACTGAGCGGAAATTATATCCTGCGTTCTTATTCCTATGCCAATTATTATGATACAGACGGAAAACTTTTGGAAATCAGCACGGAGGGAGCAGCTCAGACACCCGCAGAGTATGAAAACGCAGGAAAGATTGTCGCAAGCTCCAACTCAGAAAATGACAGTTATTTTACCGAGGGCGGTTTTAAGCTGACGGAGGGAAAAGCCATTACATCTGAAAATGGAAATGCAGTATTGATACATGAAAAGTTTGCTGAAAGAAATGGGCTTACCATAGGCGACACCATACAGCTTTTTGATGTAACAGATAAAAACCGTGTCACAGATGTAACGGTTGCAGGCATCTTCACAAGCACAAAAGAGCAGGATGCCATCGGGATTGCACCATCCTGCGATTTATATGACAATATTGTCTTTACCGACCTTGCCACCGCTTCTTATCTGCTTTATGGAACAGAGGACGAAACCAATATACAGTTTGGGGATTTTCATGTAAATGACCCAGAGGAACTTGACCGCATTATGGAGCAGGTGCAGGAAATCAATGGTGTGGATTGGAATAGCTGTACGCTGACCTGCTATGATAAAGACTATCAAAATGCAAAGAAGTCTCTGGAGGGATTGCAAAATATTGTCTTTATTGCTATCGCAGTTGTGTCTGCTATCTGTTTTTTAGTGCTTGCCCTGTTTATGACCTTGCGATTGCGTAGCCGTATCCACGAAACAGGCATTTACCTTGCAATGGGAATTTCAAAGGGGGCGGTACTGTTACAGTATTTGCTTGAGGTATTTATCGTAGCTGCCATCGCCTTGCTTCTTTCTTACGGTGCAAGTGCAGCCATTTCTAACCAGATTGGAAGCAGGCTGCTTTCGCAGGTTACAGCGGAAACCTATGAAACGGTGGATTTGACGCAGAACGCAGAAACAGCCAAACAGCCTACGGAAGATTTAGGTCTTTCAGAGATTATAGTGGAGATTTCCGCAACGGATTATGCGATTGTATGGGCATTTGGATTGGTGATTTGTATGGTATCTACCGCACTTGCCGCATATCCGATTATGAAAATGAACCCCAAAAACATTTTATCACAAATGAGTTAGGAGGCACGAAATGAATTTAGGGACAAGAGCTATTTTATATACAGCCCGAAAATGGAAAAAGACACTGCTTCTATTCTGCCTGCTTTTATCCATTACAACACTGGTGCTGTCGGGGCTTGCCATTTCAGATGCACAGGAGGAACAGGCAGAGGAATTAAGGGGAACAACTGGTACAAGTTTTACCGTTAGCCGCAATACTGCGACAGGTGGCTGGGGCAATGGTGGGAACGGTTCGTATAGTACGCAGGAATATCTTACTTCCGATATGATGGAAAAGATTGTTGCTGTAGATGGAATTGAAGGATACAATGCTTCTATCCGAACGATATTGTGCCTGTCCGATGTAAATGGACAATGGTTAGAGCAATTAGAGCCTACAGGTCATTCGATGGTGGATTGTCAATTTTATTCTTATAGTTGTATCAACTCAGAATATCATTCACTGTTTTTGTCGGGTGCTTTGGAAATGTGCGATGGAGAAATGCTTGCCCCCTCTTTTGATAATGGAATTATTATCAGCAAGGAGATTGCAGATAAACATGGACTTCATGTTGGCGACACTATTCAAGCAGTCAATGACCCATTTTCAAATGACAAGACAAAAGAGTTAAAGATTGTAGGGTTGTTTGAAGTTGTAGCTGATAAGACAGATGAACGGAACAATTTCAATGAAGCATCTTATTACGATTATGCGAATAATGCCTTTGTCAGTGAAACAACGATGAAAGCCTTGTTAGAAAATTATGAGGATGTTGGATATGCTTCAGCAGATTTCTTTGTGAATGACCCAGAGCAGCTTGAAGGGATTATTCAGCAAGTACAAAAAATAACCTCTATCAACTGGAACAATTTTATAATCACAGCAAATGATGAGGTGTATGAGCGTGTTTCTAGCTCTATCTCTGATACAGGTACATTGGTTACCACGCTAATAGTTTTAATAACGGTTGTGAGTATGGTGTTGATTATTCTGATTTTGTCAATGTCTATACGCAGCAGAAAAAAAGAAATGGGTATCCTGCTTGCGGTTGGGATTGAAAAACCTGCTGTCATCTTGCAATATACAATCGAAACTCTATTGATAGCAGTTGCCGCATTTCCTCTGGCATATCTATCCAGTAAACAAGTTGCAGGAATGCTTGGCACATTATTCGGCAAGACGGCAGAGAGTGTAATCGTCACAACACAGCATTTTACTTTGGTGGCGACTTTAGGAGCTATCCTGTTGATTGCAGCTGTATTGATATCCTGCATCCCGGCTATGCGGTTGAAGCCAAAAGAAATCCTGTCACAGATGGAGTGATTTCAGTATGATGCACAGTAAAACAAAAAGAAACGAGGTAGTCAGTATGAATATTATAGAGCTTAAAAATGTTGGATATGCCTATGAAAATAAAAGAAAGGTATTAAAGGCTATAAACCTGTCACTCGAAGAGGGCAAAATGTATGCTATTCTTGGCTCGTCTGGATGCGGAAAGACAACGCTCCTTTCCCTTATGGGCGGCTTAGACAGCCCATCTGACGGACAGATTTTCTATGAAGGAAAGAATATTGAAAAAGCAGGGCTTTCCGCCCACCGCAAAAACAATGTGGCGTTCATTTTCCAAAGCTATAATCTGATTGATTATCTAACGCCGAAAGAAAATGTGGCGTTGACTTCTAAACTGCCGCCGCAGCCGATTTTGGAGCGTGTCGGACTAACCGAGGAAGAAAGCAGACGAAATGTTCTGAAGCTCTCTGGCGGACAACAGCAGCGTGTAGCGATTGCCCGTGCATTAGCGTCAGACGCAAAGGTTATCCTTGCGGACGAGCCGACAGGAAATCTCGATGAGGATACCGCAGCCGAAATAGCGAATATCTTAAAAGAATGTGCCCATCAGATGAACAAATGTGTTGTTATCGTTACCCATTCAAATGAACTGGCAAAGCAGGCGGATGAAGTTTTACGGCTACACCGTGGGGAAATGAAAATGCTAGACAGGCTCAATCAATCTGGGAGGAGCGGATGCTATACAGAAATTGTATTACAGACATATAAAGCATTTAATAGATAATTACTGGAAAGAAATAAACGCAACATTGATAGTGACCGTGGAATATTATTCATAACATATAGGTGTTTACTATGTAATAACAGAAAATCAGACCCACCAAATAAAAAAACGATGTTTGGGTGGTATTCCCTAAGGATGTTTTTTCTTCAAAGACAAAATATAATGATGTGATAATGTAGACAGTGTAGCCTTGGGGCTACGCTGTTTTGATTTTCTGATTTGCTGTCCTGTCCTGCATATGCTCTTGGAACAGTTCTTCCATTTCTTCTGGTGATGGTTCTCGGACAATGCCTACGCCATTATAATATATTTTTAAATTCTGGTGGCGTTTGCCGTCAATATATTCTGGCTTGGACACAACAATCTTTTCAATAAATTCGTGTACGATTTCTGGCGTTAATTCCGTAAGCTGCGTGATGCATTTTACCTTGTCAATAAACCGCTGAAGGCTGTCGCTTTTGTCTGTTTCTGTTTCAAGGTACTGCTCCATGTTGGGGATGGCGGATTTTATCTGCCTCTGTTCTTCCTCAAATGCCATCGACATAGTAGCGAACCGTTCATCAGAAATCTTCCCATTGACATTATCCTCATAGATTTTCTGGATAAGGTGGTCAATCTCAACTGCGCGTTTTTTGGCTTTTGAAAGCTCCTTCCGCTTTTGGGCAAGTTCCTTTTTCTTCTCATCTCCGAAAGCTGTCATCTGTTTTCTGGCAAAATCTTTTTCAAAACTCTGCACATACCAGAATACCCGCTGCATACTTTCCAATGCAATCTCCGCCACAACTTTTTCACGGATATGGTGGGCAGAACACACATTTGAGTTTCTGCGGTAACTGGAACAGAAGAAGTATGCGTGTTCCAGTTTGTAGTTGTTTTTTGCGCTGTAATACAGCTTTTCCCCGCAGTCCGCACAGTAAAGCAGACCAGAAAACATACTGACAATCCCACTCCTTGTCGGTCTGCGGCGGTGTTCCCGAAGCTCCTGCACAAGCAGGAAGGTTTCCTCGTCGATAATGGCAGGGTGGGTGTCCTTAAATATCTGCCATTCCTCCTGCGGGCGTTCCAGACGTTTCTTATGCTTGAAAGATTTTCTAGCTGTGCGGAAATTGACGGTGTCCCCAATATATTCCTGCCGTGAGAGGATGTTTCCCACGCTGTCGGCTGACCAGTGGTACGGTATGGCGGGCGGTCTGCGGTATGCTTTCCCAATGCTGTTCCAATATTCCGTAGGGGTCATCACTTTGTCTGCCTTTAGCTTTTTTGCTATCTGCGCTGGCCCAAGACCAGCTATGCACATATCAAAAATCCGCCGCACAATCTCTGCCGCAGGCTCGTCAATAAGCCATTCTGTGGGATTGTCTGGACTTTTTCTGTATCCGAAAGGCAGGTTGAATGTTAAAGGCTTGCCTGACATTCCTCTGTTTCGGAACACGTTCCGCACTTTCTGGTTTGTGTTCTTGGCGTGCCATTCATTGAATAAGTCCTGCATTGGGATAAGGTCGCTGATGCCTTTTGCTGTGTCGATATTGTCCATGATGGCA
Organism: Lachnospiraceae bacterium; assembly: GCA_910575035.1. GTDB lineage: Bacteria > Bacillota > Clostridia > Lachnospirales > Lachnospiraceae > Petralouisia. Next base: position 84,604 of record CAJTDL010000002.1, on the reverse strand, counting down.
ATATAACGCACGTCAAGGCGTTCAAAATCTTCCTCCAGTAACTGCCCGACAACAAGGCGGTTGCGCCCAAGCCTTGAGTGGTCTTTAACGATAATCGTCCCAATTTTCCCCTGCTCGGCTAAGTCCATCATCTCCATAAAAGAGGGTCTTGTGAACGTGACTCCCGAAAATCCGTCGTCTACAAAGAAGCGGGGATTGCGGAACCCATTCTCTTTTGCATATTTTTCCAGTATGGACTGCTGGTTTTTGATGCTGCCCGAAAGCCCGTCCTGCTCATCGTCACGGCTTAAACGGCAGTATAAAGCTGTTATTTTTTCTGGCTGGTTGCTCATAATTCTCCTTTCCACAGCCAGACATGATATGAATTGTAGGTGCCATTATCATACCATATCTGGCAGAATACTTCAACGCTTTAAAGTCTTAATTCAAATGCCGTTTATAGTTTTAGGAGAATGCGCTCGGCTTTTTCCTGAATGCTCTCAGAAGCGGCGGCGTTAAAATGGGCATTGACTGTATAAACTGTACCGTCTATCTCTTTCTGGAAATTAAGTGGATGGGGATATTGTGACCTGCGAAACCATGCCAACCGTTCTTCTTTTGTCATGGATGCAAGGCAGTCCGTAATTCCATCAATCATCTGGCGGATGGCAGTTTCTTCTGAAAATTCTTTTTTTTCTGTGTCACCAAAGGGTTCGTTCATCGCAATGTTTCCTCCATCCTGCAGTCTGCCCTGCCTGCTCTGGCTCTTGTATTTGACCGCTGGTTTTCCATCGTGTCGTGGATTTGGTTTAAGCAGTTGTCGATATGGGCGGAGCGTTTTTCAATTCCGTCTGCATATTTCAGCCGCTTCCTAAGCTCCGTTATCTGCTCTGTCACGCCCTGTTTTTCTTCCCGAAGTTTTTCTTTTTCGGCTGGTGTGGCACGGCGTACCTTATTCCGCAAGTGCTGGCGGTAGTCAATCAGTTTATCCATTTCGGTCTGGTTTTTCTCCCTGTCGGCGTGTAAATCGGAGAGGGTGGAGATGCCCTGCTTTGACATATACCGTACTTGTGCGGTAACCTCGTCCAGTTTCCGCAGCTCCTCTTTCATCAGCGGGCTTGTCGGCTTGTAGTCCGTGCCTTTGGGGAATATCCCTAACTGATAGCGCCAGTAATAATACAACGCTAAAATTCCCGTGGTTTTCTGGTGTGGTTTCCATGCGTTTTTGTACTGCTCTGGCATATGTGGGGAGTAGGAAATCCTTGCCTTGTAGTTCCCATATCGGGAAGTCCCGCCTAAACATGACCGTATGAAGTCAGGCGTCAACCGTTCGTCAAGCGTATCTAACCTTGTGAAATGTTTGTTCTGTGGCAGCTTCATTTTCCAATGGCTGCCCGAAAAATCAATCTCATATCCCTTGTCGGCAAGGTATTTCATCATGTGCGGTAAATCCCTGCTCCCATTGATTGCTTCTCTCAAATCTTCCCGATAGACGTTGTAGCGTGTCGGCTTGCCGCTCTTTTCGTCCAGATAAAGCGGTCTTGCAGGAGCTTTTTTGGGGTTTTCAATTACCGATAAACCGTACTCACGGCATAAATGGTCGGACACTTCCCTTAACCGCTTCTGTTTTGATTTTGAGTAATTATATTTCTGCCCGTCTACGAAAGAAACGGAATTGAAGCAGAAATGGTTGTGCAGATGCCCTTTGTCAAGGTGTGTGGCAACGATAATCTGGTACTTGCCGCCCCACATTTCCCTTGCCAGTTTCAATCCGATTTCATGGCACTGTTCGGGCGTTACCTCGTCTGGCTTGAAGCTCTGGTAGCCATGCCAAGCGGTATATCCGCCTGTCTTTTGGTACTGTTTCTTTGTCAAAATCATCTGTTGCAAGGCGGTTTCTTTCAGACAGTTGATTGCAGAAACGTACTCGCCTGCTTTTGTTTTTAATGGATTCTTTACATAGGAAAACACGTCAAAGAAGTCCTGCATATTCTCATTCGGCACGGTCTTTTCTGGATTTTCAACATAATCAATAAGGTCTTTCAGCCGTCCTTTGATGTGCCATAGGCTCGTTGCCGCCATATCAGACCGCCCCCTGTTCTGTCAGTTCTTCTACGTTAAATCGTTGTGGGAGAGTGGTTTTCTGTTGCAATTCTAAGATAAAATCCTCAATCTCCTTACAGATTTCAATGGCATAAGGAAAGTAGGGAACACACTTTTTAAAGGTGGCGTGTACCTCATAAAGTGTATCCAGCAACGCCCAAATCTCTTTCTCTGGCTGTGGCTGCGGGGTATTTCCTTTGCATAACTGGCGCATAAATTCGGTTGCGGACAGACCGCAAGCGGCGGCGCACTGTTTTAATTTTTGGTGTTCTTCCTCGTTCAATCGGACAGTAATCGGGACATTCCGCACATCCTTTTCTGATTTTTCTTTGCTCATTTTCCTTAATCCTCCAGTCTTAAATTCCTTTCTTTGGGGTATTCAGGGGCTGTCCCCTGAGTTAGTCCATGCCCACAAGCGGCATGGATTGGGATTGTGGCTGACACAATCCGATGCTCGCTATCTCTGTGGACAACGCCGCAGAGCATTTTTCCTGTGCAGCCGCCATTCTTCCATACCTGTCTTACCCTCCGAAAAGAAAATCCTATGTCCCTGCACCTCCGTTCTGGATTTGATTTCTCTTGACTTTTGGATAAATGAAAAAGCCGCCACACCGCACCACGAATGACAGGAGTGTTTTCTCCTGCTCGGATTCGCAATGCTACGTAACGGCTTTGGGATTCAAAACCATGCTGCCATACGCCAACCGAAAAGGGCAATATACGTTCGGCGGCGGTCAGCCTTGTCCGTTGGCTGACATTTCATTCTCTAATTTATGTGTTTATTTATTTTTCTATTTTCAAGATTACCTTTTGCATTTCTTAATTTCCACAATGAGTGCCAAATTGAGACATATCCCTACAAAATCAAAAAATGGGGAATATTTCTACATTTCTAATATCGTTCATGTTACCCTTTTCCCGACAAAGATGAAAACTATCTATTTTCTTCCTCTACTTTGCAACATTCCAATGCTTGGTATTCCTGATTCAATTCCCTGAGCAATTCTTCCTCGCTTGGCAAATATAACTTATATTTTGAAGCAAAAATCTGTGTTTCTTTTTCGGGCAACGTATATTTAACCACAGATTCACTTTTATCTGCACATAATACAATACCAATTGGCGGGTTATCTCCTTCGTTCATAAGCTCTCGCTCATAATAATGGACATACATCTGCATCTGCCCTAAATCCTGATGTGTCAAATCCCCAACCTTTAAATCTATCAAAACAAAACATTTCAAAACATAATTATAGAATACAAGGTCAATTCTAAAATGCCGCCCGTCAAAAGTGATTTGCTTTTGTCTGGCAACAAACGAAAAACCTTTCCCAAGCTCCAAAAGGAATTTTTGCAAATGAGTAATCAATGCCTGCTCCAAATCACTTTCATAAAAATCATCATTTGAACTTAAACCAAGAAATTCCAGAACATATGGGTCACGGATGATGTCTTCTGGTTTCTTTGCAGGCTCTAATGTTTGGATTTCATCTGCAACCTGTTTCTTGTTTTTGCTGGATAATAGCCTTTCATAGAAAAAAGAATTTATCTGCCTCTCAAGCTGTCTGGTACTCCATTGTGATTTTGCAGCTTCCTGCATATAAAATTCTCGTGCATTATCATTTTCCACTTTTATCAAAAGTCTATAATGTGTCCAGCTCAATTCGTCACGCAGTGCGTGACTATTTGGAAACATCAAATAAAACTGCCTCATATATTTCAAATTTGTCACTGTAAATCCTTTGCCGAAATCCTGTGTCATTTGTTTTGACAATTCTTTTATCAAACCTGCCCCATACTCTGCCTTTTCGTTGCCGCCTTGTTCCTCTATGATGGATTTTCCTATATTCCAATACGCTTCAACCATTACAAAATTGGCTGTTTTATAGACTTTATTTCTTGCTATATTCAATATATTCTTAATTTCATTATAAAATTTTTCGTTCATTTAAAATCTCCCATTTGACCGCATAATTTTTTGCATAACAAATATCTATACTCTTTCTGTTTCTATCAGTTTCTTTATTTTCTTTTTGTATAAATTAAGATTTCCATAATCAAAGTATTGTATAGATAACAAATATATATTAAATGCTTCTATAAAATCATCTGCATCCCCTTGGTTCTTCAAACTTACATTTAGTTTTTTATGTTCTCTCTCTTTTCCCTTAGTCCAATCTATTATTTCAAATTCAAATGCACATTCTTTTATATCATGCTTCATCGTAAGATAATACACGTTATTTTCAATATGAAGTTCTAAATTTATCTCTCCGTTTGTATATAACAATTCAAGATACAAATCCAATATTTTTACAACACTCCATACCAATTCATAATATGTATGTAAATCATATATTTCTGGCGTTTTATATTCATGTTCCAGTTTATTTCTCATAAAATTTAATTTATTAATAGTCTGAATAGGGAATAATCCTATATTAGCTAAAAACTGGGTCTTCTTTTCGAACTTCAAATTCCTTTTATCAAAAATTCTTTTTAGATTTATGCTCTCAAAAAACATATCCATTTCACAATCTAATGCTCTTTTTAGATTCGAAACAGCATTTACAATTCCTTCTTTCGTTTCAGATGCAATTGCATTTTCAGCAAAATATAGAAATTCTTCAGATGAAATATCATATATAGGAATACTTATCTCCGAACCATTACTCCCATCACGCTCTATTTCATTTGTCTGTAAAATAAATTGAGCCATATCTTTCAATTTTGTAATACTTTCCATCTTTTAACCTCATAAAATCTTAAAATGTTTCAAAGCATCCTTTGTTGTTTCCACTTTCTCCGCTGTCGTATGTTTCCTCGGCTTTTTCAATGCCTCTACTGCATCAGGAACATCATACATTAGCAATCCTAAACTCCTCTTTACCTTTGCTTTATATGCGATATGTACCTTGAAACCATATTTCGCTTCTATATACGTTGATTACGCTTGTCAGGTTTTTTGTGGGGGCAATACAACCGTTGCAGTACATGGTATGGGTTATAGAAATCCTTTTTTCCCCCAACTCTCAACAAAGACCGTCCCTTCAAGATTTTCAAGGCAGTAATTCAATAGTTTATCTGATGCCATTCTGACAACTCCATTTCTGGATTAGTTCTAATTCTCCTATAAGTGTTTCAGAATACCATAACGGCTGTACCCATGTCAAGATTTTGGGCAAACTTTTTAGTATTCCCTGTGGACTGGAATTTTATACGCTTATTTTTTGGTGTGAGTTTTCGTGGTAAATTTATCATGTTTAAATGTTGGGTATTGTTCATTTGTTACATAGACTTCCGATTTTAGAAAAATAAAAACGGTGAACCTTTATCTTTTCATGGGTTCACCGCCTTCATGTGTGTTTGATAAAACATTATTTCATATTTTTCTCATAGTACTGCGCCATAAGTTCAACGGCATCCTGCGGCACATGGATTGCTTCAGATATTTCTTTTGTGGATTTTTCTTCAATGCAATATTTCTGGTAAATACAAGCCGACATTTCACACGCCTGTGCGATGAGCGTCCCGATTAATTCCTGCATCAGCGAATGGAATTCTTCAACATATGGGCTTGGGTTTAATTTTGATTTCTCCATCAGTTCCATCAATTTTTCTTTCTCGCCCTCATTTGTGCCAGGTTTGACGTTTTCCCGTATAAAATCTAAAATCTGTACCTTCTCTGGCTCCTCCATCTTGGCATATATCCAGACAATCGCCACGAGTTCTGTCGGTGTATCGGATGGCATTGGCGGTAATTGTATATAATCCTTTTCCATTTTAACTATTGTCTCCTATTGTTTTTCGCTCATTAACTATTCAGCAGTTTCCTTTCCATCCCCGCTGTAAAGGACTTCTATCATCATTTTTGCTCCCAGTTTAAAACCGTCCGAAAACATCTGGAAGAAGTCAAGGGGAGCAGTTTCAAATTGTTCATCCATAATTTTAATAAATTCCTTATCAAGAGGGTTGCCAAGTTTTTCAATGAAACCCTTGTAATTGTCCATATGCTTTTTTCTGATTGCTTTATATTCTTCCAAGATGGGGCGGTATTGTTCTATTAAACAGATTTCCCCGTTATATAGCTGCTGCAATATTGTATTCATAATTTCACCTTCTAAATGCATCCATGTATGCCTAAAGCCCCATATCGAGGGCACCCATTGAAACCAAGGTACTGACGGAACCGCCGTATATTTGCACGGAGGAAACCGCATGGCATCTGTTCAGTTGTATCTTCAAAAGGCCATTCATCAGAGTTTCCTCCTGTTTGTCTGAATGGCCAGTTGCCCTATAGACTGAACTGGTTATTTAGTTGCACTTATCAGTTGGCTTTCGGGTGTAGGCTTGATCAGAGCCAGCTCTCTTTCTAATGAGTTTTTACCAAAGCTATAAACGTGATTTGTTTCTGCTCTTTCAAAAATCATTCAATAAAAATGAATTCGATTTTTACAAAACATATAGAGGCTTGAGCGGTTTTGTGGTAAAATAACATCAGTCTTTTTCATGTGTTATGGACAAGATCCTTTGTGTTAATCTTAATGTATATAAAGCTAGTTTTGTTTCAGTTTCTGCCAATGGGTGTAGAAGGGCTGTGATTCGTGGTTTGAGTTGATTTCAGTTATTTTTTCCGGGAGGGTTGGGATGTCCGAGATTAATAAAACATATCTTTGCGGAGGGGGACTATTTTTTATGCTCATGAAGGCGGCATAAAAACGAATGTGTGTATTGAAACAGATGCAAAAAGAATCATCTGGGGGCAGATATGTGGAATTTTTATGGTAATAAAAAACTTATTAAAAATGTGAGCATAATAAGGTTGATGTTTTGAAAAGCCTGGTCGCGGCAGGAAGAGGTAAAACGTTGTCTGCCTGGCAGGTTTGAGGATGGAAAAATGGTTTATGGAGAAGAAGGCTATTCGGACTACAAGGTATATAAAATAGGGGATTATGCTATTACGTTTGTGAAATTAGGAGGAAGTGGGAATGAAGTACTCAGAACTAATCAGCTTTAAGCCGATTGAGTCTGCCATTCAGTTGTTGGAGACTGTGGATAAGAAAGTTGCACAGGACATAGTGCAGACTTATGTTATGTCTGATACCATGGCAGAGAATCTGAAAGCGGCTGTTATTGACCAGCTGCAGATGGAAGAGGTTGTGGATAATAAAGCCGTAATGATTGTTGGTAATTATGGTACTGGTAAATCTCACCTGATGTCTGTGATTGCGGCGATTGCTACAGATGCTGAGAATCTTGAATTTGCTCAGAATATGCGGTTTGCCAGGGATATGGAGATTATTGCAGGAAAGTTCGAGGTTCTGAGGCTTAAGGTGGACGGACTGACCATGCCGCTCAGGAAGATCATCCTGGCTGAGATTGAGGATGATTTTGCCAATCGTGGAATCGACTACACGGTTCCGAATTTGGATAATGTGCGTGATAATGCCCGTCTGATTAAGGAAGTGATGCAGAAATTCCAGGCAAAGTATTCTAATAAAGGGTATATGATTGTTATTGATGAGCTCCTGTCCTATCTTACATCCAGAGATGAAAGACAGATTGTCCTGGATCTGGCATTTCTGCAGTCGATGGCTGAGATGTGCTCTAAATCTCGTATCCGCTTGATCTGTGGTGTGCAGGAAAAGGTATTCGGCAATCCGAGGTTCAGCTTTGTAAGTGAAACGTTGAAGAAGGTCGGAGACCGTTTTACACAGATTATTATTACGAAAGAGGCTACAGCATACGTTGTTTCAGAACGTATCCTGAAAAAGACACCGGAACAGAAGGCCATGATCCGGCAGCATCTGGAGAAATTCTCCGGACTGTACAGCGGAATGTCTTCCAAGATGGAGGACTTTGTAGATTTATTCCCGATTCATCCGTCATACATAGATGTTTTTAATAAGATTTATGTGATAGAGAACAGGCATATACTGAAGAATATCTCTCTTACCATCAAAGATATTTTTGAGAGCCAAGTGCCTGAGGATGCACCAGGTGTTATTTCTTTTGATAATTATTGGCCTGCTATAAAGTCCAATGGCCTGCTGAAGAATGACGTTACGATCAGCCGTGTGGTTGGTGCCAGCGGACAGCTGGAAGAGATCATTAGCAGATCCTTTACAAAGGCTGTCTATAAACCGATGGCGAAGCAGATTATCTATGCTTTGAGTGTGCATCGTTTGACTACGAACGGCCTGGATGTGCAGTTCGGCCTGACAGCAGAGAAGCTGAAGGATGACCTGTGTCTGTACCTGCAGATGCCAGAGCAGGATGCGGAGTTTTTGCTGGGGGCGGTGAATGCCACGCTGAAAGAGATCATGAAAACTGTTTCCGGTCAGTTCATCTTTCATAATGAGGCTAATAATCAGTATTACATCGACGTGGATAAGGTTGTTGATTATGATGAACGGATCAGACAGAAGGCTTCCATGATGGCGGAGAGCGAGTTGAACCGGTACTTTTATACAGTGGTATATGGATGCCTGGAGTGGGATGCCCGTCAGTATGTGAATGGCTTCAACATCTATCCGTATGACCTGAACTGGGATTCTCATAATATCTTCCGCGAAGGTTATCTGTTTATGGGACTTCCAGGAGAGCGCAGCACGGCGCAGCCGAAGCGTGATTTCTATATTTATATCATGCCGCCCTTTGATGATGTAAGCGTGGATTTACATAACCTGGATGGTGAAGTTTACTTCTATTTCCAGGGCAATGATGATTTTAAAGATAATCTGAGGCTTTATGCCGCTGCAAATGCTCAGGCAGATATCAGTGAAGGCAAGGACAAGGATGCGTATCTTGGTAAGGCAGCTATCCTTAAGAAGAAGCTAGTGAAATATCTGAGTGAAAACAAGAATACCTGTTTCAATGTGACATACAAATGCCGCATGAGACAGCTGATCGAAGTGCTGAAAGGCAAGTACAACAGGGATATGACGTTTAAGGATACCATTGATCTGGCATCTTCCATTTGCTTGGATGAATATTTTGGAACCATCTATCCTGGATATCCAGTAATGAAGACAAAGATTACAAGAAAGAATCAGGCAGAAAACGTAAGGGCAGCTTTTGATTACTTCGCAGGCCGTAAAAGCCAGCAGTCTACAGCGGTGCTGCAGAGCTTTGGAATTCTTGACGGCGATAAGATACGCCCAGAAGGATCTAAGTATGCATCCTACTATATTGACATGCTGAAAGGGCTGAAGCCGCAGGGAGTGTTGAATTACTCTGATATTTTTGAGCCGGCCAATGACAATATGTTTGTGGATAAGAAATTTAAAATCAATTTCCTTTTTACGCCGATTCTTTTCTTGTCACTGGTGTATGCAGGTTATGCAGTGATCACGCTGAGGGATGGAAGTACATTAACCGCGTCAAATCTGGGTAAGGTTCCGAAGACCAGTGTGTTTGATTTGTATGAATTCAAATATCTTTCCAGACCGGCACAGATTTCTATGGCAGAGCTAAAAAAGTTGTTTGAAATATTGGATATCAATCCAGCTCTTTTGGACAATCCAAATGACCGCGAAAAAGGTGTTGCAGAGCTTTTGAAAAGAGCGCAGGAATTGAGTAATCATGCTGTTCTGGCAGAACGGAAACTGACAGATGGTTTTGAATTGTGGGGAGAACCTTTGGCTAATCAGCAGCAGGCTGTGATGATGCGGAATGCAGCGGATGTAGTGAAGAATGAATTCAGCAATTACCAGGCAAAGTTCAATACACCGGCGAAGCTGAATAATTTCAGTTTGTCTTATGCGGAAGTAGAAGAACTGGAGAAGCAGATACAGTTTCTGCGAAGGATTCCAGAATACATTACATTCAAGACAGAGTGTGCGGATATCGTCACCTACATTTCCGCTATTGAGTATATTAATTTAGGTGCAGAACTGAAGACTTCTATTGAAGATGGCAAGGCCGAATTCAGAGAAATCCGAGACAGTATTATGGACGGAATTACTGGTGATGCTGCAGCAAGTAAGATCGTAGCAAAGCTAGAGAAAATCAAAGAGAAATATATTGCTATCTACTTTGCAGAGCATAAGAAGAAAAGACTGGGCATCGATGATGCAAAGCGTCGTGGCAAGATTCAGGAAGGACAGGCTCTTGGAAATCTGCGAAAGCTCCGCAGCATAGAAATCCTGTCAGGAGCGAAGCTGTCAGAAATAGAACAGAATATAGCAGGGCTGAATGTATGTTACAGCCTGACACCACAGGAGTTGAAGAGCAGTCCGATTTGTCCGCATTGCCGTTTCAGTCTGAAAGACAAAACGCAGAACGTTGCCAGTCAGATGGAGCATATGGAAGATAGGATCGATGAAATGGTAACAGAGTGGACAAAGATACTGCTGGATACATTGTCGGATCCGATTATCCTAGATCAGAAGAAGTTTCTAAAGACTCAGGAAGCAAAGGTGATTGATGATTTTACCTTAACTGGAGAGCTGCCGAAAAAGGTGGATGATTTCTTCGTCAACAGCATCAATGCTTTGTTGAAGGGCTTTGAACCGGTTGTGATTGGGATGGAAGATCTAATGCATAAGCTGGAAGAACTTCCACCTATGGATGAAAGTTCTTTTAAAGCAAAAATTAATGAGATTGTGTCAGTATACACGAAGGGGAAGGATACAGGAAAACTTCGTATCGTTGTGAAACGTAGGGAAAGTGAGGAATAAACATGGAATCAAGAAAACTTGCCAAAGAGGATCTTGATAAAGTTCGAAACATAGAGGGATTTCCAATTGGCGAAGGTGAGGACATTATTGCACTTTCTGATGCACCATATGACAAGGCTTGTCCTAATCCTTTTGTAGGAGATTTTATTAAAGAAACTAAAAGAATTTTGAAAAAAGTGTTGACTCCTACGTTACGTAATAGTTTATAGTAATATTACTAAGCGAATGGAGGAAATGCCAATGATGACAGTACACGAAGTGAGCAAGCTTGCCGGGGTGAGTATACGCACCCTGCAGTATTATGATAAGATCGGCCTTTTGCATCCGACGGGATACACCGATGCGGGATACAGACTGTATGACGATACAGATTTGGAACGCCTGCAGCACATCTTACTGTTCCGTGAGTTGGAATTTCCTTTGAAGGACATCAAGGCTATTATAAACAGTCCGGATTTCGATAGAGGAAAAGCTTTGGAACAGCAGATAGAATTGCTTAAACTGAAGAAAGAGCATATCGAAAACCTAATGAACTTTGCGCTTGGAATAAAAATGTTAGGAGTGAAGCATATGGATTTTAAGGCTTTTGACAGAAGCAAACTGGATGAATATTCCAGACAGGCAAAGGAGCTTTATGGCAATACACCTGAATATAAAGAACTTGCAGAGAAACAGAAAAACCGAACAGATGAAGATGACAAACTTCTGGCTGACAGATTCATGTTGCTCTTTAAAGAGGCAGGTGAAATGAGAAGCAAGGATCCAGCATCATCTGAGGCACAGGATATTGTAAAGAGGATACAGGATTTCATTACGGAGAATCTGTACACCTGTACTAACAAAATCCTCAGGGGATTAGGAAAGATGTATTCCGGAGGTGGAGATTTTACAAAAAACATCGATGAGTATGGCGGTGAAGGCACGGCAGAATTTGTCGATAAGGCGATCCAGATTTATTGCGATAATAAAGATGCCTGTATGAATTAGGACAAAAGTGAGCAGTTATTGTCGGGAAGCCTCCAGGCGGAAACGCTATACTGAAGTCACAATCAAGTTGGAGGTGGCCAGATGAACTGGGCAAAGATCATTGAAAATGCCATTGGTTACATTGAAGGGAACATAACCGAAGATCTGACGGTAGGCAGGATTGCCGAGGAAGTAAATACATCCGCATTTTACTTCCAGAGAGGTTTTTCCATGCTCTGCGGATATACTGTTGGAGAATATGTTCGCATGAGAAGATTATCTATCGCTGGTGAGGAACTTCTTTCATCGGGTGTGAAGGTGATCGACATCGCAATGAAATATGGTTATGATTCTCCAGATAGCTTTACCAAGGCATTTACACGATTCCACGGAAGTACTCCAACTGATGTGAGGCGCGGCGGTGCGACGCTGAAATCATTTGCTCCGCTGCATATCAAATTAACATTAGACGGAGGTAGTACGATGGAGTACAGAATCGAAAAGAAGCCGGCATTCAAGGTTATGGGCGTTGCTAAGACTTTCTCTTATGAGAATGCAAATGCGGAAGTGCCGCAGTTCTGGAATGAAGTCTTTTTGCAGTCAGAAGAAAGACCTGTGATGGGAATGTACGGAATGTGCTTTGATGAAGAGATGGCTGGCAATGAGTTCCGCTATATGATTGCTGATGCTTATGACGCAGGACAGGCTGAGGTTAAAAAGCTGGATGTGCATGAAATCGAGGAGCATACTTGGGCAATATTTCCGTGCCGTGGCCCGATGCCGCTTCCATTGCAGGAAGTAAACCGTAAGATTTTTTCAGAGTGGCTGCCTGCAAGCTCATATGAGATTGCCGAAGGATACAATATCGAGTATTATAGCAAACCGGAAGATTTCAAGATGGGGATGCAGGATCACGAGTATTATGCAGAAGTGTGGATTCCTGTTAAAGAAAAATGAGAAGGTATTGAGTAAACAGGTTTTGTGGGAGAGCCGAGCAATCGGCTCTCTTTTCATGTCCGGAGGGAGGTGGCCATTTGTATCCGGTCAGCAATGCTTCCTGAATGTGGTGAAGGCGAATACAAGAAAAACGCATATGGTATGCTGGTAAAACAATACTTGCCCATGTGCTGCTGCTCATTCCACAGCATCCAGAAAGCATCCCACAGCAAATGGATTAACACGTTGCCTTTTCAGCCGAAAATAGGAAAAGGAAGCTGTCTGTAAAGGCAGCTGCCTGACAATATCAAATTAAAGGAGGAATATACTTATGGCAATGCAGATCCAAAAGGATACCTTTATGCCATACGGCAGATCCCAGGAAATCAATGGAAACTATGGGCATTCCAGAACCGGCTGTGCAGAAAGGGTAGAGGAAAAACAGGCCGCTGAGAAGGCGGAAAAGGCAAAGGAAGCAGAGAAGGCTGCAAAAGAAAAAGGATCAGCCCAAATGTCCGAACCGAAGGACGAATACATCAGCAGTGAAAAATCTGGGAAAAAGCCTACGGGGCTGTACCGGGTAGGGCAGGATGAGAACGGCAACCGGAAAATCTTTTTTGATGACCCGAAAGCTGTCCATACAGCCGGAAAAGAGGATCTAAAAGCTGCTCATGCGGATGAGAAGGAAGATCTGAAAGCAGATGAAGAGCGTTCCGGGGAAGGTGCAGATGGCAAAGAGCCGAAGGTAGGCGGGAACGGCCAGGGAAAACCTGCAGAGATATGCGTCGGTAGTACAGATAAGGTAGATCGGGAGATCAAGAAGCTGAAAGAAAAAAAGCAGGCTCTGGAGCAGCAGATCCAGTCAGCTTCCGGGGATGAAAAGAAAATCCGCGAACTGGAGAAAAAACTGGCGCAGGTAGAGCAGGAATTAAGCCAGAAGGACAACGATACATACAGAAGACAGCATACTGTTTTTTCCCAGACAAAATAAAACGAACGTTTTAGTGTAGAATTAATACCGGAAGATAGTGGCAAATGCACACTGTTTTCCGGTATTTTAGGAATAAGTAATTATGCTCATGGACAAACAGTGGAAAAATTTCCATCCTAACTTTGACTTGCCTATGAAAGGAGAAATATGAAAGCCCGCAGGGCGTGATAGTGTTTAAGTGCATTTCGCCCAAATGGAAATACTTTTCGCCCATTTGGCAAGGAATGCTTTAGGGATATTGACGTGTGCCTCTCCCTGTATTATACTACGCCTATGATGATTAAATAAATACTTAATCACTGAATCTAAAAAATAACAAGGAGGGTTTTACAATGAAAAAGACTTATAAGATTGAGGTAGACTGTGCTAACTGCGCAAACCTAATGGAGGATGCAGCACGTAAAACAGCAGGAGTTCAGGGCGCAACGGTCAATTTTATGACACAGAAGATGATTGTGGAATTTGACGAAGGGCAGGAGCCGAAAGACGTCATGAAGAACGTGCTGGGTGCCTGTAAGAAAGTGGAGCCGGACTGCGAGATTTTCCTGTAAACCAGGGCTGCCCAGACACATTGACACCCTGAAAATGCCTGCCTGCAGTTTTGGGGTGTCTTTTTTATCCCAAACAATTAAATAGTTAAGCATATTTTGAAAGGAGTTTTTACCATGCAGGAATTCGTAATCAGCATATTGCTGACACTTGTTATTATAATGGCTGCTGTACTTCTTATTTTTGTCGGCAGCCGCAAGGATGGTATGACAAAAAAACAAAGGGTTATGATGGTTCGTATTTTGATTAGCGCCGGAATCTTACTGGCGCTCCAGTTTGTCCCAGCAGAGAGGTTTGATACGGCTGACAGTTATTTATTTCCGTCCGCAGGAAGGTGGATTCGCTTTGCGTGCTATCTGATCAATTATTTTATCATTGGATATGACATTTTAAGGAAAGCGGCAAAAGGCATCAGAAACCGTCAGGTATTTGATGAAAGTTTTCTGATGGCAGTGGCTACGATTGGGGCGATGGCGCTTGCTATTTATGAGAACGGTGATTATCTGGAAGCGATTGCCGTTATGCTGTTTTACCAGATTGGGGAATGGTTTCAGGGTTATGCTGTGGGCAAGAGCCGCCGCAATATCAGCAACCTGATGGATATACGTCCTGATTATGCAAATGTTGAGAGAAATGGGAAATTAGAGCAGGTTGATCCGGATGAGGTAGGGATTGGCAGCATAATCGTTGTGCAGCCAGGCGAGAAAGTGCCGATTGACGGCAGTGTAGTTGAGGGGGCTTCCAGTCTGAATACCAGTGCATTGACTGGGGAAAGCCTGCCCAGGGAGGCAAAAGTCGGTGATGAAGTCATCAGCGGATGTAT
Source organism: Lachnospiraceae bacterium (assembly GCA_910575035.1). GTDB lineage: Bacteria > Bacillota > Clostridia > Lachnospirales > Lachnospiraceae > Petralouisia. The sequence continues at coordinate 69,576 of CAJTDL010000002.1, read as the reverse complement.
CAGTATGACAGGGGTATTGAAGATACAGACAACAAAGGAATTTGGAGAATCTACGGTTTCTAAGATTTTGGATTTGGTAGAAAATGCAAGCTCCCGCAAATCAAAATCAGAAGATTTTATCTCGAAGTTTGCGAAGGTTTATACTCCAGCTGTCTGCTATTCAGCATTGGCGTTGGCATTGCTTCCTCCAATTATCAGAATGCTTTTTATGGGACTGTCTGCTGATTGGGGTGTTTGGATTTACCGGGCATTGACATTCCTTGTTATCAGTTGCCCCTGTGCGCTTGTTATCAGTATTCCTTTGAGTTTCTTTGCAGGAATAGGAGGCGCAAGCAAAGAGGGCGTGCTGGTAAAGGGTTCCAACTATCTGGAAATCCTTTCGCAAGCCAAGTATGTTGTTTTTGACAAAACCGGAACGATGACAAAGGGTGTCTTTGAAGTAAACGGCATCCATCACGCTGCCATAGAGAATGAGAAACTGTTGGAATATGCGGCTCTTGCAGAGAGCGCTTCTTCCCACCCAATCAGCAAGAGCTTACAGCGGGCATATGGAAAAGAAATTGACAGAACCCGTGTGGCGGATATACAGGAAATCAGCGGAAATGGCGTGACTGCAAAAGTAGACGGCATAAATGTTGCTGCCGGTAATGACAAATTGATGAAGCGCTTAAACATTCCTTATCAGGATTGCCATCAGACAGGTACAATTATTCACATGGCGATAGGTGGGAAATATGCGGGACATATCGTAATTTCCGATATTATAAAACCTCATTCCAAGGCGGCGGTTGCGGAATTAAAGAAAGCCGGGGTAGAAAAAACCGTTATGCTGACTGGGGATGCGAAGAAAGTGGCAGATCAGGTTGCCGATTCACTTGGAATTGATGAGGTTTGCAGCGGGCTTCTTCCGGCTGACAAGGTAGAAAAGGTAGAAGAACTTTTGCGGGTGAAGCCAGGCAAAGCAAAGCTGGCGTTTGTTGGCGACGGTATCAATGACGCGCCGGTGCTTTCCAGAGCGGACATTGGCATTGCTATGGGCGCAATGGGTTCGGATGCGGCAATCGAAGCGGCAGACATTGTTCTGATGGATGATGATCCCCTTAAGATTGCAAAGGCAATCAAAATTTCAAGGAAATGCCTGCGGATTGTTTACCAGAATATTTCGATGGCGCTTGTGGTGAAATTTGCCTGCCTTGCATTAGGGGCTGTGGGAATCGCAAATATGTATCTGGCTATCTTTGCGGATGTAGGCGTTATGATTCTTGCGGTATTGAATGCAATCCGCTGCCTGTTTGTGAAAAAACTGTAAGGAAGAGGGGGGGCGAAGCAAAACTTTAAATTTCGCTCCGAATTGTTGCTATAAGCGGCCTCCAGGCCGTGAATAGTAACGTAGGTATTGTAAAATGGATTTAAATTCTTAAAACATATAGAAATTTAGGCAGCTTTGTGGTAGAATGGCATCAAAATTCTATCAATTGTTTCTAAATTGTATGCTATGCCGTCCTAGTTCACAAGAATTTCCTGAGCAAAATATTTGTATAATTTCGCTGCAATTACACAATTGATGACAAGAATGATTTTTATGCCTTGAGTGACAGCTTATTATTTCTTCATATTATGAAGGGAAAGGATTCTTTAAAATTGAGAATAATCGTTAAACGAGGTGAGGATTAAAAATGGCGCAAACAAATCCTAAATACAGAAATGCTACAGGGAAGGGTGAGAAACCGATTATTGATTTTTTGGTAAAAAAGTATGGATTCTCCAATGTCACATGGCCGATAGTCCTTATCAAAAATGATAAAATAATTGCATACCTTTATGAAAAGAATGCAAGAAATGAAATTAATGTTGTAATGGATAGTAGGCCAGGAAGCAAAGCGCACTTGCCTTCCTTTTATTTGAATTTCACTAAGAGGCCGCATGCCTTAGTACCAGAAGCAAAGTTCTTAGAGCCGTTTATACAGGAACGGTATGCCTGCAGCTATGATTACATAGTCGGATCGCCTTTTTCAACGGTGGATTTGGATTATGTTTGGTATAACGGTTCATCATATAAAGGCTTTGAGTTGACTACTTTCTATATGGATTTTTATTCCCATGAAAGGGCAAGATATCTAATATCTCAGATGAGAAAGAGGCCTTCATGGCAAGGAGCAGAGGGAGCCCGCGCTTTTCATAAAATTGTAGAGAGCGCACAAGATTTGGGTGTTGATTATTATGTAGTTTGTGCGAATACAACGGATAAGGTTGGAAGTGATTTGAAGACAAATGGAAATGTATGTCTGTTTTCTTTAACACATAAGCAAGTAGATTTAATACAGTCAGGAAAAGCACCTGATAATACTATATTTATGACATTTAGTAATTTTCTAAACTGGCTGTAGGGGGATTAAAAAATGGATAAAAACAGATTAACAAAAGCAGACATAGATAAAGTTCGGAATATAGAAGGATTTCCGATTGCTGACGATAAATACATCATTGAGCTTTCAGACCCGCCATATTATACGGTTTGTCCCAATCCGTTTATTAAGGATTTTATAGCTGAAAATGGATCGCAATATGATGAGGCAACAGACGGCTACAAATGTGAACCGTTTGCAGCTGATGTCAGCGAAGGAAAATCAGACGCTGTTTATAATGCACATACATATCATACTAAAGTGCCTTATAAGGCTATCATGCGGTATATCCTTCATTACACCAAGCCCGGAGATATCGTACTTGATGGATTTTGCGGTACTGGTATGACGGGTGTTGCAGCTAATATGTGTGAGCATCCGGAGAATGCGTTCAGAGCCTTAATTGATATGGAGATGCCATATGTAAAATGGGGCAGAAGATATCCGGTGATTTCTGATTTGTCGCCGATAGCTACATTTATTAGTAAGAATTATAATGCTGACATTAATGTTATGGAGTTTGTTGAAGAAGCTAAAAAGGTTTTGGCTTTAGCTGAAAAAGAATGTAGCTGGATGTATGAAACGGAACCCATAGATACTGGCATAGCGTGCCTTGTTCCAGAAAAGGGAAAGATAGTTTACACCGTATGGTCTGATGTATTCATCTGCCCTCATTGTGCGGAAGAAATCGTTTTTTATGATGTAGCGGCTGATCCGGATACAGGAAAGGTTCGTGATAGTTTTTTATGCCCTTCTTGTAGGGCAAAGCTCAAAAAGAACGATTGCGAAAGAGCTTTTGAATCATATTTTGATGATGGTTTGGGAGAGGTGCATAACATCATAAAGCAAAAACCAGTTCTGATTAGGTATGAACTTGGTAATAAACGGTATGATAAAAAGCCAGATCATAACGACTTAAGAATTATTGAGAAGATTGAATCAGCAAAAATCCCGTATTGGTATCCAACAGTTCGGCTTTGCGAAGGAAAAGAAAGTAGGAGGAATGACAAAATTGGTATTACGCACGTCCATCATTTTTTCTACAAGCGAACTTTGTATGTGCTTGCTAAAATATTTGATTTAATAAAAGGCCAGGGGAACTCAGACCTGCTTAAGATCATGTTTACAAGCCAAATTATCAATATAAGCAAGATGAACCGCTTCCGTCCGCAGGTATCGTTCCCATTTAATCCCTTGAGTGGCACAATGTATGTTTCTTCTATGGTAAGCGAGGCTAATCCATTCCATGCATATAGTGGTAAAGTTGTAAAATTTGCAGACGCCTTAAAATATAATCAAGGAAATGTGTATTGTATTTCCACTGGCTCTGCAACCAATTTGCCAATAAATGATAATTCTTGTGACTATATATTTACAGATCCTCCATTTGGCGACAATTTAAATTATTCAGAGCTTAGCTTTCTTTGGGAAGCGTGGTTAGGGATTCTGACAAATCAGAAATATGAGGCAGTTATCAATCCAACTATGGGGAAAGCTTTGCCGGAATATCAGGAAATGATGGCGAAATGTTTCTCAGAATATTATAGGGTCTTAAAACCTAATCGTTGGATGACTGTGGAGTTCCACAATTCAAAAAATGCTGTTTGGAATGCGATACAAGAAGCGCTCCAAAGGTCTGGATTTATAGTTGCTGATGTTAGGACTCTTGATAAACAAGGCGGTAGTTTTAAGCAGGTTACAACTACTAGCGCTGTCAAACAAGATTTAGTGATTTCTGCGTATAAGCCGAAGGGAACTTTCCATCGGGAGTTCTTGTCAAAGGCTGGTACAGAAGAGACTGCCTGGTCCTTTGTAGAACAGCATCTTTCGAATCTGCCAATTGTAGCGGATACGGATAAGAATGGGAAAATTGATATGATCGCGGATCGTCAAGCGTTCTTATTGTTTGATAGGATGGTTGCGTATCACATTATGAATGGGCTGCCAGTTCCTATTGATTCGGCTGATTTTTATAAGGGGCTTGAAGAAAGATATTTGCAACGGGATAGTATGTATTTCCTAGCGGATCAGGTATATGAATATGATACTGCCAGAATAAAGATGGATGTAGAACCTATCCAGTTCGGGCTGTTTGTCACAAATGAGAAATCGGCGATAGCATGGCTATATCAGAGATTAGATGAGCCAAAAACTTATGCTGAATTACAGCCGCAGTTTATGCAGGAAGTTAAAGTGGTGGATAAATATGAGAGTATGCCTGAATTACAGATATTGCTTGAGGAGAACTTCCTACAGGATGAAAAAGGGCGTTGGTATATCCCTGATATTTGCAAAGAGGGTGATGTTGCAAAACTTCGTGAAAAGAAGCTCTGGAAAGAGTTTGAAGGTTATCTTATATCAAAAGGTAAGCTAAGGCTCTTCCGTTCAGAAGCTATCCGTGTAGGTTTTGCACGCCTGTGGAAAGACAAGAATTACCAGGCTATCGTGGATATGGCGGAGCGCCTTCCGGGGCAGGCTGTTCAGGAGGATCCAAACATCCTGATGTATTATGACATTAGCTTAAGCCGCATATAATAAGTGCAAACGGAGCCTAATGCAGTTGGGAAAGAAATTCCAAATGATCCTTGAAATCCGTACCCATAAACAGGACATCTGTTACGCATTTTATAATTATAGATGGAAATGGGACAATGGAACTTATAATTGCAGGCGGAGAAAACGGAGTATCAAATCCCGCTTTTTCCCCTTGGAATTATGATTATATGGTTACGACGGGACGAATGCGGTTCATATTTTTCCAGAAATGGAGTTTGGATACAGGGCGGATTTTTCTCTTTATGAAAATGGAGTGATAAAGGTATTTTACAGCAGCAGTGCTGCAGATTCTGGCGTTGATTTTTACAGAATAGGTAATGACGGATTCACTCCTGAATTAGCCGATTTTTTTGCCACGGGCGCAGTGGTAGATGATTGGATGGAACTGGTACGCCTTACAGTTGATGGCATATTTGCTATGCAAGCAAGTATGAATTTCCCGATTAAAGTGCTGGTATTGGTTCACGGTGCAAGATGGGTTTGAAGGGCTATTAATTCTATCTTATGATAAAAACAATGCATAAGAGGTATAATTGGAATTGAGTTAGTTAAAACTAATAAAAGGGCAAAATTGTGTAAAGATATGGGTTATCTACCGCCAACTTGTATTGGAGAAGCATAAGGAGGAAGTTTTATGGTGAAAATAACAGTGGACATAGAAGGAATGGCCTGTGGTATGTGCCAGGCGCATATCAACGAGGCTGTAAGGAATGCCTTTCAGGTGAAAAAGGTGCTGTTTCTCATTGTTTAGGGGGTGATGCCATGCAGATAGAAGTCCTTCAGGGCATCCTGATACCGTTCTTTGGGACGATGTTTGGATCTGCCTGTGTGATGTTTATGAAAAATAAGCTGAATCCCATGCTGCAGAGAGCCTTGACAGGATTTGCGGCGGGCGTTATGGTGGCTGCTTCCATCTGGAGCCTGCTCATCCCTGCAATGGAGAAGTCGGGGGCTATGGGGAAGCTGTCGTTTATCCCTGCGGCCATTGGTTTTTGGGTAGGTATTCTGTTCCTGCTGGTTTTGGACCGGACGGTTCCCCATCTGCACATGAACAGCAGTAAAGCTGAGGGTCCCCTAAGTAGCCTGCAGAAGACAACCATGCTGGTGCTTGCGGTAACCATCCATAACCTGCCGGAAGGCATGGCTGTGGGCGTAGTCTATGCTGGGTGGATTTCCGGAGACGCCGGGATTACCGCCATGGGCGCCTTGACGCTTTCCCTTGGGATTGCGATACAGAATTTCCCAGAAGGGGCGATTATCTCCATGCCCCTGCGGGCAGAGGGCATCAGCAAAGGAAGGGCATTTCTGTATGGTGTGCTTTCTGGTGCAGTGGAGCCGATAGGAGCAGTGCTGACGATACTGGCAGCAGGTTTTGTCATCCCGTTCTTGCCATATCTTTTGAGCTTTGCGGCCGGAGCCATGGTCTATGTGGTAGTGGAAGAACTGATCCCGGAGATGTCAGCGGGGAAACATTCCAATGTGGGGACAGTTCTGTTTGCGGCAGGTTTTACGGTTATGATGGCGCTTGATGTGGCGTTGGGATAAAGAAATGAGGGGAAAGAGTTGCGGAAATGATAAAAAAAGTATGGAATTGGCTTTAAAAATTTTCTTAAACTATTTGTAACAAACCGCACTTAAAAGGAACTAACAAAATGAGGTGCAGATGTGTATAAAGAAAAATGGATGGAATATATCGGAAAAATGCCCAGATGGTTTATAAATATCTCTGCGGTTTAACACAGGACAGCAGGCTTACAGAAGAATTGACGCAGGAAACATTCTTTCAGGCAGTCAGAGTAAAAACAAAAGGAAAGGGGAAGGCCTCCTATGATAAAATAAAAATCATAGGAGGCCTTTTCTTATGGCAGGCTGGGATACAGATATTCTAGCCAAGGATGGTAAGCTTCAAAAGCAAAATTATATTTTATGCATATAATTTATTATATCCTTCAGGAATTCCAATAGGATATCTTTTGTGGAGCGATTGTAAGAGGTAGGATAATGTATCATCACTCAAAACCAGATAGGAATGAGGTGGTTTTCATTGAATAATTTTAATATTAATTGGCTGTTTCAGCCACCGAATCTGTTTGGCGTGAGAAGGGAATCCAATAGAAATTATAATCAAAATACCGCACAGCCCTCATCAAATTGTGTTCCTACGGCAAATGCGGTTACATCAGATCCTTCTCAGTGTGCAAACAAAACGGAATCGGATGAATGTGATTCTTCTTGCTGTTGTGATTCTGAACCGATAAAACCGGAATTATCAGGCTGCCCCAGTGGATGCGGAGAGTATAGTCCGCAGAAACCAAGAGAAGAATCCGATTTGCCAGGCTGCTTCGGTGAATGTAAAGAACCTGGTTCACAAGATCCGAAAGAAGAGATGGTTCCGCCAGGCTGTTTCGGCGAAAGCAGCGAGTTTGGCTTACAGAAACCAAGAGAAGAATCCGATCTGCCAGGCTGTTCTGGTGAATGCAGAGAACCGGGTTCACAAGAGCTGAAAGGAGAGCCAGGTTTGCCAGGCTGTTCCGGTGAAAAAAGTGAGTTTGGGTCACAGAAACTAAGAGTAGAATCTAGTCTGTTGGGTTGTCCTGGTGGATGTGGAGAGCCAGGTCCACAGGGCTCGAAAGGAGAGCCAGGTCCATCAGGATGCCCTGGCGAACGCGGGGAGCCGGGGCCACAAGGGCCGAAAGGAGAACCGGGCCCGCCAGGCTGTCCCGGCGAACGCGGGGAGCCGGGGCCACAAGGGCCGAAAGGAGAGCCGGGCCCGCCAGGCTGTCCCGGTGAGCGCGGAGAGACTGGCCCACAAGGAGTCACGGGCCCACAAGGGCCGCAGGGCGCAACAGGCCCACAAGGGCCAAGAGGAGAGATTGGCGCACGTGGCCCGGCGGGACCTCCTGGCTATCCGCAAAACAGTATAGTTGCATCATTTATAGCGCGGGATCTTATTTTGCCGGAAAACGCCAGCCTTCCGCTTAAAATAGAGATTTCGGATGTAACCCAAAATATATCTCTTTGCAATGACTATTCTGTATTGCTGGCTCCCGGTCGTTATGCAGTTTATTATTATTTATCTGCGGAAATAAAAAGGCGCGGCTTTATAAAGCTTACCCCTATTTTCAATGACTGTATGCAGACGGTTTATAGTGCATATGCAGAGGCAGATAAGCGGAAAGAAATGCTTGTGATATCAAGATATTTTATAATCGAAATCCCCAGTGCATCCACACTGTTTTTTGAATGGGATTCTTCCGCAGGCGCTTCTAAAATCAATATGAACCTGAGCATAGAAAAGCTTGGCGGGTAATAATTCAAAGAGGAGGGAGGAACCAATATGCCGACAATAAGCCTTTGCATGATTGTCAAAAACGAGGAAATGCATATTGCACGCTGCCTTGACAGCGTGGCAGGACTTGTAGATGAAATTATTGTTGTAGACACCGGGTCGGTGGACTGTACGGTAGAAATAGCGTCAAATTATACAGAAAAGGTGTATTCATATCTTTGGAAAGATGATTTTTCTGATGCCAGAAACTATTCTTTTTCCAAGGCGTCTATGGAATATTGTATGTGGATGGATGCCGATGATATTCTGGAAGAAACGGAAAAGGATAAATTTTTACAGTTAAAACAGACTTTGTTATCGGATGTGGATATTGTAATGATGAAGTATAATACTTCTTTTGATGAAGCAGGCAAACCTTCTTTTTCTTATTTCCGGGAAAGGTGGATTAGAAACGATTCCCAATACCGCTGGCTCGGCGCAGTTCATGAAATAATTCCGCCCAGCGGCAACATCGTTTACTCTGATATTGCGATTAGCCATAAAAAAATAAATGCTGGAGATCCTGACCGGAATCTGAACATATATAGGAAGATGCTGGAAGAGGGAAAGGAATTGGATCCCCGGCAGCGATACTATTATGGGCGGGAGTTATATTATCACAAACAGTATGAAGAGGCTGTTTCCGTGTTGGAACAATTTTTGCTTTTATCGGAAGGATGGATCGAAAATAAAATAGAAGCTTGTTCGGTCTGTGCTGACTGTTATTCCTGTTTGGGACAGGAGCAGTCCGCATTAAATACTCTTTTGCGCAGCATGAGCTTTGATTTGCCAAGAGCTGAAATATGCTGCGAAATTGGGAAATACTTTTTAGAGCATGGGAATTACCATATTGCTGTGTATTGGTATGAAACTGCGCTGAGCAGGCCTAAAAATGAATGCTCAGGTGGGTTTGTACTGCCGGATTGCTATGATTATGTCCCGCTTTTACAGTTATGTGTATGTTTTGACAAACTAGGAGACCGAATGAAAGCGAAAGAATACAATGAAAGGGCAGGAGCCTGTAAGCCCTATTCCAGGGCATATTTATATAATAAACAGTACTTTGACAGTCTGCAGGTTTCTTAGAGCGTGTTTTAGACACGTTCTAAATTTTTTCTAAAATATGTAACAGATATTGCAGATAAACATAAAATATTTGTAGAAAAAGATACTTTATCGTATTTTTTTCATATAATTTTAGAAAGGATGTTGTTTTATATGGATAATAGAAAAGCATGCAGCAATTGCCAAAATCAGTGCCATCCTTCCTGCTGTGAACGCGGGCCAGCAGGGCCTAAAGGAGACCAGGGCCCCATGGGGCCACAGGGAATGAAAGGCGATACGGGCTGTCCTGGCCCTAAGGGTGACAGAGGAGATCAGGGTCCGATAGGGCCACAGGGGATTCCAGGCGCTCCTGGGGCAAGAGGACCCAGAGGAAATACAGGGCCGGTAGGGCCTACTGGCAATACGGGGCCAAGAGGCTATGCCGGGCCAAGAGGCTATGCCGGGCCGCAGGGCATTCAGGGTGTACAGGGTGTCCGTGGTGATATTGGGCCAAAAGGCGATCCAGGCTGTGAAGGCCCTAAGGGGGATATCGGGCCTCAGGGGCCGGCAGGACCCACTGGGCCGGCAGGGCCTGTGGGGCCACAGGGAGATGTTGGGCTTCAGGGGCCTAGGGGTATTCCAGGTCCCACTGGAGCTACGGGAGCAACTGGCCCTATGGGACCGCAAGGCGTAACAGGTCCACAAGGTATTCAGGGTGTGACTGGTCCGATCGGAACACAGGGTCCGAAAGGATGTCCAGGGGATGATGGCCCTACGGGAGCCACCGGCCCAACAGGAGCAACGGGAGCGACAGGAGCGGACGGGGTAACCGGTCCAACTGGGGTTACGGGAGCCACAGGAGCGACAGGAGCAGACGGAGCCACCGGCCCAACGGGAATAACGGGAGCCACAGGAGCGACAGGAGCGGATGGGGCAACCGGTCCAACAGGAGCCATGGGAGCGACAGGAGCGACAGGAGCGACAGGAGCGGACGGAGCCACTGGCTCCACAGGAGCGACAGGAGCAGACGGAGCCACCGGCCCAACGGGAATAACGGGAGCGACAGGAGCAGACGGAGCCACTGGCCCCACAGGAGCGACAGGGGCGACAGGAGCGACAGGAGCAGACGGAGCCACCGGCTCAACGGGAGCGACAGGAGCGGACGGAGCGACAGGGGCGACAGGAGCGACAGGAACAGATGGGCCAACTGGTCCGACCGGAGCAACCGGGGTTGCGGGTACTGGAGCGATCATTCCATTTTCATCAGGGCTTCCTGTTTCTTTGACAACAATCGCTGGAGGGCTTGCGGGACTGCCTGCTTTTGTTGGATTTGGAAGCAGCGCCCAGGGCCTTACGCTTTTGGGGTCAACAATTGATATCACAAATGCCAGTGGAACACTCTCGAACTTTGCATTTCAGGTTCCGCGCACTGGCACCATTACTTCGTTCAGTGCATTCTTTAGCACGACAGTGGCGCTTTCTTTAGTAGGTTCTACTGTTGCAATAAGAGCGCAGATCTACCAATCTACAACGCCGAATAATGTATTTTCTCCGATTGCCGGGACACTAATAAGCCTGACGCCATCACTTTCTGGAGTAATATCCGTTGGTACACTGTTAAATGGCGCGCTTACAGGACTTAATATTCCGGTAACGGCGCAAACCCGGCTGATGCTGGTATTTTCAGCATCAGCAAGTGGACTGTCTTTGCTCAATACAGTTGTAGGATATGCAAGCGCCGGTTTGAGTATTAATTAATGATATGATGCTGGGGTCAAAACATAGAGTTTTCTATGGCTGAATACTCGTAGAACCTTGAAAATGTAATATTTCACAGTAGATTTCTTATAAGAGGCACCTTTTCTCCAAATGCATTGGCATACTTTTAGTGTGTTTTCTATACTAATACAGGATTTTGGGCATAGTTTCCCAGTCCCTTCCGAAATCCGAAGAGCTTTCTGAAATTCAAAGCTGCTATTTTACTTCCAAAGAAAAATTTCCCTCGCTGCCTTCCTCTTGGAAGGCTGTCCAGATGGTAATTTTTCCGAAGACTGGAAGGAACTGTTTCCACGCCGTTTCTTAACCGTGCCAGACTGCTAAATTCTTCACCCTGCATGTACCGCTGACTTTTTGCCCTGTTAGATGCATTTTTTGAAGTGATAAATGAAGCGACTTTTTTGTATATCTTTGGACGGCATTGTTCCTGATAAGGACAACCGGCACAATGATTTCTGCCAAATGATACCCTGCATTGCCTTGTTGATTTTGTATAGCTCTGGCTGATTGGGACGTGGCCCGCTGCGCATTTCAGCAGACGCGTGCCATCTTCATTAAATTCAAAATCTGCCAGTGCATCAGGGGCTTCTTTGCCGATTAAGGCTGTTGTTACCAGGCGGATATTCTTTTCTTTTGCAAGTGCAATGTTGCCCTGCCCGTCATAACCGCCATCTGTAACCAGAATGATTTCTTCTTCCGATTTTTCCATTGCCGAAAGAGATTCCTGGAGAAACTGACTGTCTGTATGGGTGTTTTTACCATACTGATAATCCGTCACAACAGGACCATTTTTGCCAACCGTTTCCTCAATATTTGCAGAATATCCCCTGTGCTGCTTACCCGCCTTGTTTCTGTAAGTGGCATCCGGGCCAGAAGGATTCTGGAGTGCGGACGAATTCATCGTACCGTCTTCCTTTGTCCTCATGCGGCGTTTTTCATTTTCCACAACAGTCTGGTCAGAAAGGCATCTGGTAAAAAGCTGGTACTCCGTCACGTCTTCAAAATCTGTTCCGCACAGATGAAGCAGACAGCCGCTGTCTGTGGGAAGCGTCTGGATAATGGCCCCCATGTCATCATTTCTCTGATGACAGAAAATGCGGTTATAGTCATTCGGGTCGGCATAATGTTTCAGTTGTTCCGGAATGATACCCGGCTGCTTTTTTGTGAGATAAACAACCAGCTTTGGTATGCAGGTATAAATCAGTCCCATACGGCCCAGAAAACGGATATTTGATTCTATCATAAGGGAATCCATGCGGCGGGTGCGCCCGTTTAGCTTCATGATTTTAGCTATTTTGCCGCTAAGGTCTTTTACACAGTCATGATATAAGTCCACCCCGTGAAGTGTTTCATAATCATAGCATCTTTTACGGAAACGGCTCAGGGTTTTATCTGATACAGGCTGTTCCACAAAGCTTGTGGTATGCAGGGCGTACTGGAGATGAAGGTCAAGCATCAGGTTCTCAACAATTTCATCGTCCGAATAATCAAAAAGCTCTTTGAT
>CAJTDL010000002.1:0-56926 GCA_910575035.1 Lachnospiraceae bacterium | reverse complement strand
AGGTGTATTAGATCTGGAGGCCTTGTCACTATACAGAACAGAAAAACGTTCTTCATCTATTGCTGGAAAAATCTCATCAGCAAAGATTTTTGCCCAGGATTTTTCCAGAGCTTTTTTCTCACGCTCAGTTAGTGCTATAAAGCTGTCGTCGAAGGACAACTGTTGACAATCATTCGGTTTAAATGCCATAAGAGATACCACCTTTCTAGAACTATTACCATTATAACTCACAAAAGGGTGGATTGTCTTTATTTACTGTAAAATATTAAATTTTCAATGTTCGGTAGTTGGGCTTTTGACCCCAGCATCATGATATGATATAAGATGAAATAATATGTATAGATGAACTGATATAGGATGAACTGATATAAGATGAACTGATATAAGATGAAATGATATGAAAGTAATTCCCAGGGGTTCCATATTTGGAGCCTCTGGGATAATTTTTGTTCATGGAATAAGCATGTATCGCCTGAACCATGAAAATGAATTTTGAAAGATATTTTGCAAAGTGCTTTTCACATCTGTTTGCTGATCGCCTGTTCTTTTTTCAGCATATTGGGAAAGCGGCTGTTTTTCTTGTTTCATATGGCTCCTTTTGGAGCGGCATAAAAATATTTATTTCCGACTATCTTTTTTTCAGATCTGATTCATGATACATATATAGAAAGGATAAACGTTTTGAAATTCAAGTAAAGGGAAAACGCACTTTTGGGTATCTCATTATGATAAAAAGCTGGCATCCTTATGATTCCTGAGCTTTGGAAAAACAGGTCATGCCATTGCATAGAAATAGAAGAGCCCTCTTACTATTCGCTAAGGCAGATTTTAGAATTAAATTATTTAACAAAAAAATTGGGGATTTTACTTATCAAACAGGTGAAATTTGCCGATATACATTATAAATACTGCCCAGAGAATTAGGGATTGTTTTTCATAACCAAAGGGTATACTGTGTGAAACAGCGAAGCTGTTTTCCCGCCTTTTTTGGACATGAATTATGGGGTGTCCCAGAGGTATGGACAACAGAATACAGAAGGAGATTTAAAACATGATTAAAGGCATACGAAATTTAAAAATCAGGTTAAAACTTTATATCCTCATAGGAGTTGCGCTGTTGGGGATGTTTATAATCGGCGGGGTGTCATTCTCTCTTATGGGGCAAATGAACGAAATGGCAAGTGATATTTCAACAAGCTGGCTTCCCAGCATTGATACGGCAAGAGGCCTGGAAGCTACTCTTTCGAATGTCCGCATGAATGAATTAGGGTACCTTACTGCAATTTCTGACGATGTAGAAGAGTCCAGCCTTCAATATCTTCAAAAAGAAAAAGGGGATATGGATACCCTTTTGGCTTCCTATGGGGCATTGATTGACGATGAAGAAAGGGATTTCTATAATAATGCAATGAATTTCTGGACCCAGTACAGTGAAGCGGATGAAAAAATAATAGCCTTAGCCAAGCAGGGCAGCAGGGAAGAGGCCCGCGCAATCCTGGAAGGCGAATGCGTAGATCTTTATAATTCGTTAAACGGCGTGTTCCAAGATATCATCACCTACAATACAGAAGGCAGCAAAACTGCAACAGAGGAGAGTTTTTCCCTATACAGAACCGCCACTTACCTTATGGTAGCAGTTATCATTGCCATAATCCTTGTGGGGGTATTCTTCTCGTTTGTGATTATACGCCTGATCAAGGCTCCTATTTCCGAAATCCAGAATGCCGCTATAAAAATGGCGGAGGGGGATCTGGATGTGGAGATTTCCTATACATCTAAGGATGAGCTGGGTGTTCTGGCTGAGCAGGTACGCAGATTGCTCCATAAGCTTCAGCTTATTATAGATGATGAGAATAAATTCCTTGCAAAAATGGCGGAAGGGGATTTTACGGTGGATTCTATCTGTGAAGAAGAGTATACAGGGGGCTTCCATCCGCTGCTTGTTTCTTTCCGGGGCATTACAGAAAAGCTCAACGACACGATGCTGCAGATCAGCCAAAGCTCCTCTCGGGTGGCAGGCGAAGCGGAACAGGTATCGAATGGCTCTCAGGCTCTTGCCCAGGGAGCAACTGAACAGGCAAGCTCCGTGCAGGAACTGGCTGCCACCATTAATGGAATCTCCGACCAGGTGAACCAGAATGCAGAAAATGCGCAGCAGGCCAATGCGACGGCAGGCTCTTTCAGCGGAAAAATGAATGTGAGCAATGAAAAAATGCAGCAGCTGATAGAGGCAATGGGCGAGATCAGCCAATGTTCCAGTGAAATCAGCAAAATTATTAAGACAATTGAAGATATTGCTTTCCAGACGAACATCCTTGCCCTTAATGCCGCTGTAGAAGCCGCCCGGGCAGGCGAAGCGGGGAAAGGGTTTGCCGTAGTAGCTGATGAAGTCCGCAGTCTGGCAGGCAAAAGCGCAGAGGCTTCTAAGAATACCTCCGTTTTGATTGAAAATTCATTAAAAGCAGTAGAAAACGGGACTCAGATTGCCGACGATACGGCGCAGTCCCTGCTTGAGGCAGTAAATGACGTAAATGAAATGACAGGCATTATTGGACAGATCTCAGAAGCCAGCACCGACCAGGCTCATTCCATCTCACAGATCATGATGGGAATTGACCAGATTTCTAACGTTGTGCAGACAAACTCGGCGACTGCGGAAGAAAGCGCAGCTGCAAGCGAAGAACTGTCCAGCCAGTCACAGCTTATGAAGGGCCTTGTGGAAAGGTTCCAGCTAAAAGATTTGGTTTAGAGATGTTCTTCCAGCCAGCGGATTGCACAGTGCGCCAAACAGGCGGAGCCGATAGGGCAGACATCCTCATTAAACCAGACCTCTGGATTGTGTGCAGGGGCGTCGCCGCGCTCGTCCATATATCCTGCCGAAAGGTACATAAATACGCTTGGTACTTTCTCCGCGATCGCTGCAAAGTCTTCCGAGGCGCTGGTTGATGTGCCAGGAACAGGGAGCAGGCCGGGAATGGGCAGTTCTTCCATATAACCTGCGATCTTGTCTGTCATAGCAGGATCACAGACAAGCGGCGGCACCTCAAAAATCATTTCGATTTCTGCCGATCCCCCGAATGCCTCTGCCGTCTTTTGGACAGCTTCTATTGTAAAAACCGTACATACAGACAAGAGTTATTTCAGCAGGCTTATGAAACGCTTTTATAATAACGGGCTCATTGACAAAGATAAATCAGAGGAGGGCATAAGGACAACTTATTATTACTCTGACGGAAAGGGGAATGTATATGAAAGTGATTCCGTTTGAAGAAAAATATAGACAGGATTTTATCAATTTTAATACGGACAGGATTATCTCAAATTTTGGGTTTTTGGAAGAGCATGACAAAGAAACGTTTGAGAAAATTGATGAAGAAATGGAATGGGCATTCAACCATGGCGCTGAAAGGCTTTTCATTATTTCGAACAGTAAATGGAAGGCGGCTCTTTACATTTATAAAAAATTTGGCTTTGAAGAAATTAAGCTTGATAATTATGAGTATATCAGAGAGGATATTGCTTTTGAATATAGGAAAGAAGGGGCAAATGTAAGGAAGGCATTAGTTAAGAAAAAGGATGCCGTAAAGAAAGTTTTTAAAGGTGTTTCATTGGATTCCCTTGCGGTGGCAGGAAGTCCCAGGTTACAAAAATGAACTATGTCACAAGAAATTACGCATCGCCGTATCAGCCAAGAGAGGATTATTTTTAAAAATGTGTTTATAGGATATAGTTTCTGGTAAGCATTGTTTTGGTAAAAGGGCAGAAAAAAACGTTCAGGAGGGTAAAATGAGGCGTTCCGATAGGGAAGTAACAGAATTTAAAGATATTGTCAAAATAATAGAAAAATGTGATGTGTGCAGGATTGCGTTGAATGGCCATGGATATCCCTATATCCTGCCATTGAATTTTGGGATGAAGGTGGAAAATGATACTGTAACATTATATTTTCATGGAGCAAATGAGGGGACAAAATACCATTTCATGAAAGAGGATAACAGAGCCAGCTTTGAGATGGATTGCGGGCATAGGCTTGTGATGGAGAAGGAACAGGGAAACTGCACGATGGTATATGAAAGCGTTATTGGGCAGGGGCGTTTGGAACTGGTTTCGGAAGATGAGAAGTATGATGCTTTGTGCATACTGATGGATCATTACCATCAGGCGGGATTTCCTTTTAATAAAGCCGTTATGCCCAGTACAACTGTATTTAAATTAGTGGTGGAAAGTATGACGGGAAAAAGGAGGGGCTTGCCTGGTAAAAAAGAATAGGAGATGCGGCAAGCATTTGATGGGTATGCAGTAGCATCAGCCATTTCGTCCGGCTGGTGCTTTTTACATGGGGAAATTCTTAATATTGCTCTGAATTGCGGTTATAATCAGCCTTTGGGTCGTGAAAAGTAACAAAGAAACAAGGGGAGCTGGGAAAAATGAAAATCTGATATTGCAAGTAGGGGGACAGAACGTTATAATAAACTTGCCAGAAATTTTGGCATAACAGAAAATGAAGAGGAAATGGAGATGAGATTGAAAAATATATTGATTGTGGTAAGCGATATGGAGAGGTCTGTTTCGTTTTATAAAGAGCTGTTTGGCTTAAGAGTTGTCTGTGACCATGGTGGGAATGTTATTATGACAGAAGGGCTTGTCCTTCAGGACAGGGCAATCTGGGAAAGCTTTCTTAAAAATGGGGTGGTTCCAAATAACAATGCTTCGGAGCTGTATTTTGAGGAAACAAATATTGAGGCTTTTGCAGAGAAGCTGGAGCATTTTCACGAGCCAATCCAATATGTAAACCATCTGATGGAGCATTCTTGGGGGCAGAAGGTGATTCGGTTTTATGACCTGGATGGAAATTTGATTGAAGTTGGCACTCCAATGCCCTGGACCAGAGGCAGGAATTCCTAATTTGGGAGGGGACTATGGATGCAGATAGGATTTATCAGGAAGAGGCTTATTTGAAATGGATAGGAGAAAAGTTACAGCCATACCAGGGTGATGCTGATGTGGCATGGCAGGATGTAGTAGGAATGTAGAAATTTAGAATGGCGGGAATGGAAAATGGAACAGTCACAATGGAACAGCATTAATGAAAAGCAGAGAAAACAGACCATCGTATTTGCCATAGTTGGCGGCATTATGATTGCGGCGATCCTTCTTATTACAACCGTCTGGGTGTCAGGCAGCGCAAGGGTTGGCACGCGGCAGGCGGTGGACAGGGTCAGTGAATTTTATCTGGAGGAGCTGGCCGGGCGGAGGGCGCAGGTGGTATCCGAGGAATTAACGAATAATTTTTTACAAATGGAGCGTGCCCTTCAGGTTATAGAAAAGTCGGATCTGGAATCCCAGGAAGCGCTGCGCAGCTTTCTTGGAAAGGTCAAAAAGCTGTATGGTGTGGACAAGTTTGTGCTGGTGGATGAAAACGGCATGGTTTATACGGAGCACAGCACAAGCTCTGGGATTAGCAAGTATGAGTTCCTTTCAGAAGAGCTAAAAGAGCCTGTCATCCGTATCATAGATCTTTATGGGACCACGAAGCAGGCTGTCCTTGCGATGCCTGTGGAAGGCATCTCTTTTCAGGGTGTGCAGATGGAGGTTTGTTTTACCCAATTGAATTTAGACGAGATGCTGAGTGCCCTGACGCTGCGGACCAACAGCAATGAGACTTACTGCAATCTGTATTACTGCAATGGGGAGAGCCTGACCAATGATGCGTTTGGCTACCTGGATGGGGAGAGCAACATCCTTTCGGCTCTTGCAGATACCAGGATAGGGGAAGGGGGCAGTTATGAGCAGTTAAAAGAGGACTTTGAAAACGGCAGGCCGGGGCAGATATCCTTCTATTACCAGGATGTGTTGGAAGACTTATGCTACATTCCAGTGGAAGGCACAAATTGGATGCTGGCAATTCTGATTCGGGATAATGTGATCAGTAATCAGATCAGCACGATTAGCTCCGAGATGATGAGCCATAGCATTATTCAGATTGTAATTACGGTACTGGTTATGCTGGCTGTGTTTTCGGCGCTGATTTTTCAGTCAAGGAAAAATGCCAAAATGCTTCTGGAACAGGAGAAGGAGGATGGGGACAGGTTAAGGGTTGCTATCGCCCAGGTGGAGAGAGAACAGACCGATATGGAAAATATCCATGCGGCAATGGGTTCCGGCCGCTGGTGCATGGAGTTTGATGAGAAAGCTGAAATGGTTTCTTGCATATGGACAGACGCTTTCCGGAAAATGCTGGGATATCAGGACAAAGAGGATTTTCCGGATGAGCTGGAATCCTGGTCAAATCTGTTACATAGTGATGATAAGGACAGGGTGATAAAGGAATATTGGGATACGGTCATGGATTATACGGGTGAGAAAACCTATGACGTAGAGTACCAGCTTCTGACCAAGAATGCCGGTTGGAGATGGTTCCATGCGGCCGGCAGGCTGTCCAGGCGTGAGGATGGCTCCCCTATTTCTTTTATTGGGCTTTTTGTGGACATTGAAGATGAGAAGAACCTGAAAGCGCAATTGGAAAAACAAAAAGACGATTTACAGGTTGCCCTGGCGGCAGCACAGCATGCCAACAAGGCGAAAACCACTTTCCTGAATAATATGTCCCATGATATACGGACGCCTATGAATGCGATTATAGGCTTTACCTCTCTTGCGGCTGCGCATATTGAAAATACAGAGCAGGTGCAGGGGTATCTGGCGAAGATTACCACGTCCAGCAACCATTTGCTGAGCCTGATCAATGATGTCCTGGATATGAGCCGCATAGAGAGCGGCAAGATGAAGATTGAGGAAAAAGAAACATCACTTCCGGAAATTATGCATGATCTCAAAACCATCGTGCAGGCGGATATCACATCCAAGCAGCTGGAATTTTATATAGATACGGCAGATGTGATCAATGAAGAAGTCCTGTGTGATAAGCTCCGCTTGAATCAGGTTTTATTAAACCTTTTGAGCAATGCCATGAAGTTTACAAAGCCTGGCGGCATTGTGAGCGTCCGAATCCAGCAGAATGGGAATGCGCCAGAGGGCTGCGCATCCTATGATTTTCAGGTGAAAGACACGGGGATTGGGATGAGCAAGAAATTTGTAGAGCATGTCTTTGAACCCTTTGAGCGTGAGAGGAGCAGCACAGTCAGCGGAATCCAGGGAACAGGGCTTGGCATGGCGATCACCAAGAATATCGTAGATATGATGGGAGGGAGCATTTCCGTTGTCAGTGAAGAAGGCAAGGGGTCAATTTTTACGGTTTCTCTGCAGTTTAAGACTTGTTCTGGGGCGGTAAGGCAGGAGGCTATTCCAGAGCTGCAGGGGCTTCGTGCCCTTGTGGCGGATGATGACTTTAATACTTGCTCCAGTGTGACGAAGATGCTTTCCACCATAGGCATGCGCCCAGACTGGACGACCTCTGGCAAGGAGGCGGTGCTCCGTGCCAAGCTTGCAGGGGAGCAGGACGACCGATATGCCGTGTATATTATTGACTGGCTGATGCCGGATATGAATGGAATAGAAGTGGTGAGGCGCATTCGCAGGATTGTCGGGGAAGATGCGCCGATTGTGATTTTGACAGCCTATGATTGGGCGGATATTGAGGAGGAGGCAAGGAAAGCAGGCGTGACGGCGTTCTGCTCAAAGCCGATTTTCTTATCAGAGCTTCGTGGGGTGCTGGAGCAGCCATTCACCATGGACGGCACAGAAGATGGAGGATTGGGCCAGGGGAATTTCTTTGATGGGAAGAAAATCCTTCTGGTAGAGGATAATGAGCTGAACCAGGAAATTGCAGTAGAAATTTTATGCCAGGCAGGATTTACCCTTGATGTGGCAGATGATGGGGCAGTGGCAGTGGAAAAGATGAAAGAGGCAGAGCCAGGGCAGTATGACTTGATTTTGATGGATATACAGATGCCGATTTTGAATGGGTATGAGGCCACGAAACAGATTCGGGCGCTGGAGCATCCTGCCCTTGCGGGCATCCCGATTATTGCAATGACCGCCAATGCCTTTGAGGAAGACAGGAAAGCAGCCATTGAGGCAGGGATGGATGGGCATATTGCAAAGCCCATTGATGTGCCGAAGCTGATGGAGCTTTTGAAGGAGATATTAAAATAGGCAAAGATTGCCAGAATTCTGCGAAGGTGTGTTGGCCTTTCTGGAATTCTGGCATTGTGGGAAAATTTATGTTATTTCAGGTTCAATAAATCCAAAGTGAGCTGGCCTACAGCTGCCCAATCGGATAGCTGCCCTTCTGTTTCGTTATACTTGGCATATTGGACTTCTATGGTGATAGCTTTGGCATCTGCGGCGATGGAGCCATCGCCTGTTAGGTTATCGTTTTTCAGGTAGTCTGTATGTGCTCCAAAATGCGCCTGGTCAAAATAGGCTTTCCGTCCCTGGTCATCTGTTATGCTTAAGCGGATGAGGCAATCACTTGGCGATTCCAGATAGTAATCGGCTTTTTGTTCAAAGGCGTTGAGAGACAGGTTTTGGAGCGTGAAGGATGCGCCGTTTGGGAGAGTGAATGTATCCCCCAACTCTATATGTTTTGTATCTGCGGCCAGTTCTGCACCGCTGGCTTTAAATTTAAAACGCCATTCTCCGCCGCTGTAAGCTGCGATCTTCAATTCATAGGTTTTTTCTTCCGTCAGATCTATTCCTGGCATTTCATACATAAATTCAGAACCCTGGATGGTGTGTTCCTTATCAAGGAAGCCAGAATTCCCTGTGCCGCCGTAAATTTCTTGTCCGTCTACATACAATGCGGCGTAATGGGAGCGGTAGCTTGGAAAAGGTTTTTCGTTTTCACGTTGGAGCGTGTAGCTGACGGCTACTTTTTCCTCGGCAATGACGACTTCTTTCAGGGTTGCTTTATAGCCGCCGTTGCTGACGGAGGTGTTAATGATTTCCGTATATTTGGAGAAGTCGTTTTTTATTCCCAGGAAAGCGCCGATGCTGCCCAGGGATTGGGTGACGGTTGCCTGTACCTTACTGTTAAAAGCAAATACAGTGATAAGTGCAAAACACGCGGCTGCAGCGGTGAGGCGTTTTTTTCGGAGGGCTTTTCTTTCCCTTTGGATGGAAGCCTGAATGCGGTACTGGTATTTTGCCTTTGAAGTTCCGTCCAGGTGCATAGGGGATTCGCTGCTGTATCCGTAAGGGGCGCTGTCGGAAGGCTCTAGCCCGTTTGCAAGGGTGTATAATTCTGGTTTCATATTCCATTCTCCTTTCTTTTGGCGGCGTAGGCGCGTATTTTCTTTTTGCCGCGGGATAAGCGTACATAGATGTTTTCTTTGGTTATGCCAAATTCCCTGCTGAGCTGTGCGGGGGGTTCCTCATCCCCATAAATCCGAAGGAACAGCTCCTGGTCTTTGGAGGTGAGGCAGGACAGGAGGTCTTTCGTCTCGTCGGACAGTTCTTTTTCAATGAGGGTGAGCATATCCGGGCATTCCTTTGGCAGGTCAATGCCATCCAGGCTGACGGCCTCCCACTCCTTTTGGGCTCTGCGCAGGTAATTAATGGATTCCAAGCGGGCGATGCCGGCTGCCCAGGCCTGGAAACTGCCTTTGCGTTCGTCATAGCTGCCGATGTTTTTCCAGATGCCCCAGAAAATGTCGTTCATGCATTTGTCCACATGGTCTGGGATAAGAAACAGTTTGCGGCGTACGATGGATTGGAGGTAGGCGCCCCAGGTATCAATGACATAGAGAATGCCTTCCTCTTTGCGCTTGCGGATTAGTTGGATGAAATTGTCCTTGGTTGCTCTCATGGTTGATACTGCCTTTCTGTTGCTGTATTTGGGGTTGGATGGTTCTGAGCGGCGTAAGCTTACGTTTTTTACTCTCTATTTATATATCCGTTTGGCGAGTGGGAATCTTACAGGTTTTGTAAAATTCTTTGAAGGGGAAAGTTGCCAAAATGTATTGACAAGGAAAGTTATGAGGGGATATGATGGGGGGAAGCATAAGCGGCAGGATAAAGGAAAATGATTTTGAAAAGGAAGGGAATAAGAGATGAATGTTAAGAAATATATTTTAGGAAAGCCAATAGAGACAGAGGCGGTTGTTTGTGAAGTGGAAACAGCAGCAGGGAGTTGCCCGTATTTCGATATGGATGAGGAAAGGATGGAAATCAGGTGCAGGCTGGGGAAGGATGATATTGTGTATGGGCTGGGGCAGCAGGTGAGGGGAATTAATAAAAGGGGATGGAAATATACCAGTTTCTGCAGTGACGATCCAAACCATACAGAAAATAAGGTGTCCTTGTATGGAGCCCATAATTTTCTGGTGGTGGATGGGGAACAGAAATTTGGGATTTTTTTAGATACGCCGGAGAAGGTAGCGTTTGATGTGGGATATACATGGGGAGATGTGCTGGCTATTCAGCTTTTTAGCTGGAATGCGAAATGCTATATCATAGAAGGGGAGTCGGCTTATGGCATTGTGAAATCCTTCCGGAAAATGATTGGGCAGAGCTACATTCCGCCAAAATGGGCTTTTGGGTTTGGGCAGAGCCGTTGGGGGTACAGGAACCAGCAGGATATTGAGGAAGTGCTGGCCGGATATGAGGAGCATGATTTTCCATTGGATATGATCTATCTGGATATTGATTATATGGATCAATATATGGATTTTACAGTAGATGGGGAGAAGTTTCCAGATTTTCCAAAGTTTGTGGAAAAGATGAAAGGAAAAGGGATCCATCTGGTGCCGATCATTGATGCAGGCGTTAAAATGAAAGAGGGTTATGATGTTTATGAGGAAGGGATTACGGAGGGATATTTTTGCAAGGATGAGGAAGGGAAGGATTTTGTGGGGGCGGTTTGGCCTGGCAGGGTTCATTTTCCGGATATGCTGAATGACAGGGCCCGCAGGTGGTTTGGGGAGAAATATAAGGTACTTTTGGATCAGGGGATTGAAGGATTCTGGAATGATATGAATGAGCCGGCGATTTTTTATTCGGAAAAACATTTGGGGGAAGTGTTTGAAAGGCTGGAAGGGTATAAGGGGCAAAATCTGGATATCAACAGCTTTTTTGAGATGAAGGGTTTGGTGCAGGGGGTGTCGAATTATGGGGAAGATTACAAGGGGTTTTACCATAATTACCGTGGGGAGCGGGTTTGCCATGAGAAGGTCCATAATCTTTATGGGTATTATATGACACGTTCGGCGGGGGAGGCTTTTGAGAGTCTGGAGCCAGATAAGCGTATTTTGCTGTTCTCCAGGGCGTCTTATATTGGCATGCATCGGTATGGGGGGATTTGGATGGGGGATAACCATTCCTGGTGGTTCCATTTGCTGCTGAATATTAAGATGCTGGCAAACCTGAATATGTGTGGGTTTTTGTATACAGGGGCTGATCTTGGCGGCTTTGGGAGCGACGCCACGGAAGACCTCTTGATGCGGTGGTATGCTTTGGGGATTTTCACGCCGTTGATGCGCAACCATTCCGCAGCCGGGACGCGCAGGCAGGAAACCTACCAGTTTGCAGATGCCGAGGGGTTTCGGGGGATTTTAAGGCTGCGTTATATGCTGCTGCCTTATCTTTACAGCGAGTATATGAAGGCGGTGCTGAGGGATGATCTGTATGCAAGGCCTCTGGCATTTGTGTATCCAGAGGATGAGAGGGCAAAAAGAGTTGAGGATCAGCTGGCCATCGGGGAGAGCATTATGATTGCGCCGGTGTATGAGCAGAATGCCAGGGGGAGGTATGTGTATTTGCCAGAGGAGATGAAGCTATACCGTATGCGCAGCCCGGAGGATATGGATGAGGAAATATTGGGGAAAGGAGACCATTATGTGCGGGCAGAAGTAAATGAGGTGCTGGTGTTTGTGCGCAAAGGACACCTGGTGCCGGTTGCGAAGGCAGGAAAACGGGTGGCAGATATTGATATGGGGGATCTGAGATGTTTGGGATATGTGGAAGAAGGGAATAAGGGGTATGAGCTGTATGATGACGATGGGTATTCCAGAATATGTTCCTTGGAAGGGCATATCCATGTAATAAATGGAAATGGCGAAGCGCTTCGGGAAACGGATTGCTAGATAAGGTTAAGAAGTATCGGCATGGGATAACCGCAAACGGGTTGCTGGATAAGGCTAAGCGGTATTTGCATGGGATAACCGCAAACGGGTTGCTGGATAAGGCTAAGCAGTATTTGCATGGGATAACAGGGAGCGGATTGCTGAATGAGGTTAAGCAGTATTGGCATGGGATAAAATATGAGGGTTAGGAGGGCTGTATGTGGATGGAGAAAATGTTAGTCGGAATACTAGATTTCAGTCAGAATACCAGAAATGCAGTGAGGAATGCCTGAAAAAAACAGAAGGGGTAAAGGATCTGTGCAAAAGGGTTTCGCGATGGCGTATGCTGGTGTTTGTTTTTATAGGGATGTCGCTTTATGCAGGGTATCAATACCAGCCTGCTTTTTATTGGGGAGCCGCAGCGGGCATAGCATTATTTTTAAGGCTGATTTGGAGGCATAATCAGTTAGAGGAGGAGCAGGGGTATTTGGAGGATTCCAGGGCTGTTGCCGAAGATTATCTTGCGCGTTTTGGGGAAGGGTGGAAGCGGTTTCCAGTGAATGGGGAGCAGTACCTTAGCGGGGATTTTCCGGAAGCCAGGGATTTGGATATATTTGGGAAATGTTCGCTGTATCAGTATATTTGTACAGCCAGCACGGTATGGGGACAGGATCAGCTGGCTCTCTGGCTGAAGGAGCCAGGCAGGGTGGAGGATATGAAAAGCCGTCAGCAGGCAGTGGAGGAACTGGCGCAAAAGGAGGGCTTCTCCAGGGAGTTTGAGGCTGCGGCAAGGCGGCTGCGGGATATCGGGTATCAGGATGCAAAAGATAAGATGGGAGATTTTTTCCAAAGGCTGGAAAGGGAAGAAAAGGATTCTGCGGCACGCAGGGCAGGGATTTGGATGTTTCCGGCTATGACGGTATCGTTCCTGCTGCTGTCCCTGTTTGGGCCAGAAGGGCAGGTGGCAACGGTTGGCGCTGCGGTTTGTGTAATGCTGCAGTTTTTAGCGGCTTGTATCTTCTATGGCTGGAATCATAAGATTCTGTCTCCTGTGTATAAAATGAGCCAGGTGATTGAGCCATATCAGAAATTGTTTGGGCTGTTGGAGCAGGAGGAGTTTGAAAGCCCATATCTTTGTGGATTGCAAATGGAAAGCGGGGAGGGGGGCGCTTTACAGAGGGATACTGCTTCCAAAGTGGCTGGAGGGAAAGGGGGAGTTGGGGATTCAAAAGTGCTGTATGGGAAAAAGGCGTTTGCTTCGGAGGCTTTTGGGGAACTGGAAAGGATTGCAGGCTCAATTGCCACCAGCCATAATCCCTATGGATTTGTCCTGTGTAATAGCCTGTATCTGCACGATTTTCACTGCGTGGAGCGTTATCTAGGCTGGAAAGAGAAATACCAAATGGAAATCAAAGGATGGATGGAAGCGATTGGAAAAGTGGAAGCGTTGATTAGCCTGGGCGTGATTTCCCGGACAAAGCAGGCGCATACAATGCCCCATATTGCGGATTCGGATTGCCCGAAATTTTCTGCTTCGGATCTGAGGCATCCTTTGATTAAGGATTCTTTGGCAGTTGGGAATGACATAGATTTAAGCCATAGGGTTGTGGTGGTCACTGGGTCTAATATGTCTGGGAAAACTACGTTTTTGCGCAGCATTGGGATAAATCTGGTGTTAGCCTATGCAGGGGGGTTTTGTACGGCGCTGCGTATGTGTATTTCCCCTATGGAGCTATGTACATCCATGCGTGCCGAGGATGACGTGAACGCAGGCATTTCCACATTTTATGCAGAATTGCTCCGCATTAAGCATATGATCCAGGTAAGCAAAAAGAAGAGGCCGATGATTGCGCTGATTGATGAGATTTATAAAGGGACAAATTCCCAAGACCGTATATTTGCAGCAAAGGAAACTGTTAAGAACCTGTCGCAGCCCTATGCATTTACGCTGCTGACGACCCATGATTTTGAGCTGTGCGGCCTGGAGCAGGATCCGGATACAGATGCTGAAAATTATTATTTTACAGAACATTATGAGCAGGACCGTATTTTATTCGACTATAAAATCCGAAGGGGGCGCTGCAGGACAACCAACGCCCGGTATTTATTGCGGATGGCAGGGATACTGAATGAAAATGCAGTTTTGCCAGGTTCCGGTCAAGATGGCGCAGAAAGGAAAGGGGTTAAAGATTTTCCTTAATGCGGATATCAATGTCCATATAATAAAATTCTTTTTCCAAAGGCATGCCTTCCAGCAGATGCTTGGACAGCAATTCCAGAGGCTGGTATCCCTGGAGGAAAGGCTTCTGGCAGATGGTGGCGGTGATGGTGCCTTTTCGCACTAATTCAGAAGTTGTTTTTACGTTGTCATAGGTGAAGATTTTTATTTTTTCATCAAGCCCCAAAGAATGTACGGCCTGGCATCCGCCATAAACGCCTGCGGCGGCAAAGTAAAGGGCATTGATTTCAGGGCGGCGTTTGAGGAGGCTTTGTACCTTTTCAAAGCTTTCCTTGTCATTATCATGGTTTTCAATGGTTTCCAGGATGTGGATGTGGGGATAGGATTTGCGTATGGTTTCTGTAAATCCTGCAATCCGTTCTGTGTGGCATAGGATATGGGAAGATCCAGTGATAATGCCGACAGTTACTTCTCCAAATGTCATGCGTCCTAATAAGCCGGCGGCAGTCTGTCCGGAGAGGTAATAATTGCTGCCCGTGTAAGCAATGCGTTTGGATGGGATATCGGTGTTGGTGGTGATTACAGGGATTCCTCTGTCACATAGGAGGTTGATTTCCTGTGCGATGGAAGGGGAATTATAGGGAGACAGGATCAGCCCGTGGATGCCTTCCTGTACCAGGGAGCGAATGGCCTCCAGCTGGCAGCCTTCGTCAAAGGGAACCTGCCGGATGGGCACCAGGCAATTGAAGCCGGACAGTTCTGCGGCTTTTGCGTGGATGCCTTCCAGGACTTCGCCAAAAAAGGGGTTGGTATCCTGGAATAAAACCACGCCAATCTTCAGGTTCTTTTTTTGCGCTGCCAGGATCAGCCCGGCTTTGTTAGGGCGATAGTCCAGCATTTTAGCTGCTGCTTCTACCCGGGCAGCAGTTTCAGGCCTGACAGAGCCACGGTGGTTCAGGACGCGGTCTACCGTTCCGCGGGAAATATTGCAGAGTTCTGCGATTTCTTTCATTGTTGCCATGGGTATTCCTCCGATATGTTCTTGGAAATAACGTATGCAGGTGGGGTTCTGTGAATAAAGTATCATGAAGTGGGGGAAATGTCAAATGAAGGCAGGGAGTAAGCAGGTTTTGCGATATGATTCATTGCTCAGGGATGCGGCAAAGCATGGCTGCCAGTACAGGCCATAAGAAATGATTCAGGAGTAGAAAATTTGGCTATACTGGGGAGGATGTGGGATGTCTGTGGAAATAAAGAGAGAGGATGTGGAATTGTGGAGGAAAAGAAAAGCAAGAAAAGGTATATTGCTATTTTGGGGGATATTGTCGTATTGGTGTTGGCTCTTGCCTATACGCTTCTCTGTGCCATGGTAAATACAGAACATATTTTGCCAAACACAGAGGTAAATGGCGTACAGCTGGGGAGCATGTCTGTGGAGGAAGCAGCTAAGGCATTGGAGGCTGACTATATTGCGCGCTGTGAAAAGGCAATCGTGCCGGTATCTTTTGGCAGGGATACTTATAAAGTGTCTGTGGGAAATGCTATGGAGCTGGACTGTAAATCACTGGCAGAAGAAGCAGTCAAGCAGAGCCAGGAAAGCTTTTTTGTAAGGGGAGGGCTGTGGCTTAGCGCTTTTTTAGGCGGGACGAAAAAAACATCCTTGCCTAAAATTGCAGACCTGGATGCATTGCATCAGGATATAGAGGACAGTGGGCTTTTGGAGATCAATACCACGACACAGACATCTTACCAAAAAGAAAAGAAACAATTAGTGTTCACAATGGGTAAGGCGGGGGAAGTTGTGGATGAGAAAAAACTGGTTGAGCAGCTGATTGCAGCAGTCCAGATCGGGGATTTTGAAACGGTAATCCCAAGCCCTACGGAAGAAGGCAGCGTAGAGGAGGTGGATCTGGACAAGATTTATAAGAAAATACATAAAGAGACAGCAGACGCTACGCTGGATCCGGAGAATCATTATGAGATCGTGAAATCTGTGAACGGGGTCAGCTTTGATAAGAAAAAGGCGGAAAAGATTCTTGCAGAAGCAAAGGAGGGCAGTAAGATTGCCATTGACCTGGAGTATACCAAGCCGAAGATCAGTACCAAGGAAATGCGCAAACATTTGTTTCGGGATCAGCTTGCAACTTTTACCACCAAGGTGACAGGATCTTCCAACCGCAGGGCAAATATAAGCCTGGCTGTGGAGAAATGCAATGGAGCCATTTTATGCAAAGGGGATGAGTTTTCCTTTAATGATACGGTGGGGGAACAGACAGCAGAAACAGGGTTTCTGCCAGCGAATGCCATAAAGGGGACAGAGGTGATCCAGGCTTATGGGGGCGGAATCTGCCAGGTATCCACCACGATTTTTGAGGCGGCATTGTATGCAGGCCTTGATATCCCTGAGCGGTGGTGCCATGTTTATGTTTCCAGTTATGCGGATCCAGGGATGGATGCGGCGGTTGCCTGGGGGGTGTTGGATCTGAGGATTAGGAATCAGATGGACTATCCAGTGAAGCTGGAGGTTAAGGAAGAAGGGGATGACTTGACAGTGGTTGTTTGGGGGACGAAAACAGCGGAAACGCCCATTGAGATAGAGGTTGTGGAGAAGGAGGAGGCAAAAGATACAGAAGCGGCAGAAGATGCAGGAGGCGCAGGGGGGGATGCTGAAGATTTAGAAGGGGATACAGAAGACACATTGGATGTAATTACATATCGGAATATCTATAATGAGGATAAGTCGCAGGTGTTCCGGGAAAAGATTGGGGAAAGTTCTTATTTGGATCCATCCCGCAGAGTGGATTAAGGAAAGAATAGAAATATTTCAAAAGAGCCAGACTATTACTGCTGGGCGCATACAGGTTAGGAGGATTCTGAGAGAAAGCTGTATGGAAACGCCTGGTAAAATACAGGAAAGGATTAAGGAAGTAATAGGTATGGCAGAAATGGATTGCGTAAAGGTAGATGTTAGGAAAGTGGCTGTGATCGGCTGTGGGTTTGTGGGGTCTTCCATTGCTTTCACATTGATGCAGAGCGGGCTGTTTTCGGAAATGGTGCTGATTGATGCAGATGGGGAGCGGGCAGAGGGTGAAGCCCTGGACATTAGCCATGGGACGCCGTTTGCAAGGCCGATGAAAATCTATGCAGGGGATTACCGGGATATTACGGATGCCGCAATTGTGATTATTACGGCAGGGGCAAATCAGAAGCCAGAAGAAAGCAGGCTGGATTTGGTAAATAAGAATACGAAGATTATGCGGTCTGTGGTCACGCAGATTATGGGGCATGGATGCGAAGGGATCCTTTTGGTGGTGTCCAATCCGGTGGATATTTTGACCTATGAGGCATTGAAGATTTCAGGGCTGCCGAAAAACCGGGTGATTGGGTCTGGGACGGTTTTGGATAGCGGGAGGCTGAAAAGTGAGCTGGGAGAGCATTTGGGGGTGGATAGCCGGAGTATACATGCGTTTATCATTGGGGAGCATGGGGACAGTGAAATTGCAGTTTTCAGCAGTGCAAATGTGTCAGGCGTCCCATTGAATGATGTTTGTGAAATGCGTGGGTTTTACCGCCATGAGGCGGCGATGCGTGAGATTGCGCAGACAGTAAAGAACAGCGCATATGAGATTATTGAGAAGAAAAAAGCCACGTATTATGGGATTGCCATGGCGGTAAGGCGGATTTGTGAGGCGGTTGTGCGGGATGAGAAATCCATACTGCCGGTGTCTGTATGGTTGGAGGATATATATGGGCTGGAGGATGTGGTGCTGAGCATGCCTGCGATTATTGGGGCAGGGGGAGTAGAGGGGCAGGTTCCCATTTCGTTGAGCCAGGAAGAACAGGAAAGGTTGATGGAATCGGCTCAGGTTTTGAAGGATACGATACAAAAAGTAGAAAAGTCTGTTTGCTGAGGATGTAGATAGGTTACAGGGGTGGCTGGGCATCTGTCAGAGAAAAGATGTAGGTTACAAAGGTGCCTAAACGTCCGTCAGGGGGAGGCTTAGCCACTCCATCCCCTTATCTGCAGCCACCTAATGGCCGCTTAGCCACCCAGCTCCTTATCCCCCGTTTCCTTTCTGGAGGCCGCTAATCCACTCGATCATCCGTCAGTAAAATCCCTTAAATTACTGACATTGCCATGAATGGTAACAACAAAATTGCCACAGCAGAAAAATTTCAGCCATATTGACAAACGCCATACCCAAAGGTATAATTACCTATAAAAGAATAAATTTACAGCGTTGTAAGCGGCGAGGTATTTAGCCTATTGGATAGCCACATATTCTTGTTTATCTTTCATAAATTTAGGCATATCAATTCGTGTCCGTCATCGGAGTCCAAACCCCATCCATATAGCGTCCCTGATAGCTCATGGTTAAGGGGATTTCAATGATATATAGAGGCTTATTTTCTGTTTTTTACGGTGCTCCCATAGCGTTTCATAATACAGATAAGTGAAGGAAACAGGTTAAATTCACGGGTGCCTGCATTTGCATGGGGATGCAGGGCCGTGCCGATTTAAGCAAAGGCTGTGAAATGGAGAGGGAAATGAGACATAAGCCGAAGGAAGACAGAAATAGCAAATCATATTCGTTGCTTTTTTCAATTATATTGGTTTTTTGCATTCTAGGTGCAGTGGTATTTTCTGTGGCAAAGAAGATTTCCAATGAGATGTCTTCTTCTGCGATCCATAACCTAAGTGAGAGCTTGGAGCTGATCAAAGGCACATTAGAGGCAATCCTGACAAAAGAATCTGAGTTTCAGCAGCTGCTGGCAAGGGAAGTTACCACCATGGAGAATCCGGTAGGTTTTATCGGCTCCTATGACAATAACCGAACGATGGTAAAAGTGTCCATTATTCTGGCAGGGGAGAAAACAGGTATTTCCAGCACAGGGGATGAGTTTTCCGAGGAGGAGCTGGACTTTTCTGCCGGGGCGTCGGTGGAGGGGCTGCCTTTATCCCAGTCTTACCTGAATGAGCTGGGGACTTGGGCATATACAATGAAATGCCCTGTTATGAAGGGAGAGGAAGAGATCGCCTCCTTATATGTAGAGTATATTTTTGATTCTTTCGAGGAATCTTTGCCAGAGGGATTTTATAATGGCAAGGCTATGCTTTATATTATGGATACCGTCAGCGAGCGCCTGGTGCTCAAGCCCAGAGGGGTTGGAGAGCGGAATGCAGGGCATCTGAACCTGGAGGATTTTTATAAAGCGAATAATATTATGGAGCAGGATATCCAACGAAAGGTTGCAGACAGCATGGCTGCAGGGAAGAATATCATGTTTTACCATGATATCCAGAATAAAGAGTCCCTGATCTATATGTGGTCGGTCAACGGCGGCTCCATCTACCTGATTGGCTATGTGCCGATTGAGGCCATCCAGCAGGAAGGAAGGGCTGTAAATCAGAATATCATGATCGTGGTTGTGGTGATGCTGGCGGCATTTTTCCTGTGCTGTATTTTATATTATCTAAACCAGAGGCAGCAGGGGCAGATCCGAAGGGAGCGGGAGGCAGAGCGGGAAATCCATAACAAGCAATTGGCGGAGGCTTTGCAGGCAGCACAGATGGCAAGCAATTCCAAGACCACCTTTCTGTCAAATATGTCCCATGATATCCGTACGCCCATGAATGCCATCCTGGGGTTCACCAAGCTGCTGGAGAGGGATGCGGACAATCCTGCAAAGGTAAGGGAGAATACCAGGAAGATTGCCGCTTCCGGGCAGCATCTGCTCAGCTTGATCAATGATGTGCTGGATGTTTCCAAGATTGAGAGCGGCAAGGTGGTGCTTACGCTTGGGGAGTTTACGCTGAATGACCTGGTGTCTTCTGTGGATGCGATTATCCGTCCCATGGCAAAGGCGAAGGAGCAGGATTTCCATGTTGCGGTTACAGAGATTAAGCATGAGTATTTTATAGGGGACGAGACCAGGATTAACCAGATTTTGATCAACCTTCTTTCCAATGCGGTAAAGTATACCCAGAGAGGCGGCAGTATCTGGTTCCGCATTATTGGCCTTGAGCAGCGTTCCAGCCAGTTTGAGCGTATTCGGGTTGAGGTGGAGGACAATGGTTATGGCATGTCCCCAGAGTATTTAAAGGTAATCTTCGACGCTTTTACCAGGGCAGAGAACAGCACCACCAATAAGGTGCAGGGGACAGGGCTTGGCATGGCGATTACGAAAAATATCGTGGAGCTGATGGGAGGCACGATAGAGGTATTCAGTGAGGTGGACAAAGGCAGCCTGTTCCAGGTGGAGCTGGAGCTGCGCATCCCGGAGAGGCAGGCGGACGGGCAATTCTGGCAGGACAGCCATATTTCCAGGATTCTGGCAGTGGATGATGATGAAGATGTCTGCAAGGGCATACAGACCCTGATGAAGGATACGGGCATACAGGTGGATGTGTCCCTGGGCGGGGAAGAGGCTCTTGGTATGATACAAAAAGCCCTGGATGCAGGGCAGGATTACCAAATGGTATTGCTGGATTGGAAGATGCCTGGCATGGATGGGATTGAGACGGCAAAGAAGCTCCGCGCCCAGGCTGGCAATTTTGTGCCAATTCTGTTTTTAACAGCATACAATGGGGAAGAGGTACAGGAGGAAGCGCTGCATATCGGAAATGCAGACGTCCTTGCAAAGCCCTTCTTTGCCTCAGCATTTAAAGAAAAGATACGGGAAATGCAGTTGGAGAGAGCCAAAGAACAGCCCATAGAAGGCGCAGGGGATGTAAGTCTGAAAGGGGTGAACTTGTTGGTGGCGGAGGATAATGAGATCAACGCAGAAATCTTGACAGAGCTTTTGGGCATAGAAGAGGTAACCTGTGAGATTATGGAGAATGGGCAGTTGGCTCTGGAGCGTTTCATGCATGCGGCAGAAGGGGAATTTGACGCAATCCTAATGGATGTCCAGATGCCAACCATGAATGGTTATGAGGCCACAAGGGCGATTCGGGCTTTGGAACGTGAGGACGCTAAGTCAATTCCAATCATTGCCATGACAGCCAACGCTTTTGCGGAAGATGTGAAAGAAGCCCTAGATGCTGGGATGAACGTCCATTTGTCAAAGCCCATTGATATGGATTTACTGAGGAGGACGTTAAACCAATATATACAGAGAAAGGAATAGGGTATGGAAAGGAATCTAAAAGGGAAAGCGGTTATGGGATTGGCAGCCTGCCTGGCGGGGGCAATGGTGTTTGTGACAGCTGCCTGTGGAAGCGGGATCGAGAAAGAGAATAATCTAATCCAGCTTGATGGGGACAATGGGCGGGTCGTCAATCTGTTCGGCTCGATGGAAAAGTCCCAGCCAGATAAGACAAACGTTGCAAGGGCTGCATTTGACATAACGATTAGCATGGCAGAGGAAGCATTAGGGCTGACGGTGGATTATCGGACTTATACGGCAGAGAATTATCAGGAGAGAACCTATGACGAGGTGGCTCTTGACCGGGTGCGCAACGGCATGGACGACTTATATCTGCTGAATCCAGATACGATCATGATGTTGGGGAAGGAAGGGAAGCTGGAGGATCTTTCGGATTTGGATAGCGTAAAGAATTTAAGGGATGTGGTAAAAGTAGCGAACACCGTGAATGGGAAGCTGGTAGGCATTCCCCAGGAGGTTGTGGCCTATGGCTTATTTGTGAATAAGGATATGTTCGACCGATACGGCCTTTCTTTGCCAGAGACCCCAGAGGAATTTTTGGAATGCTGCAGGGTATTTAAGGAAAATGGAATCGAGACGCCCGTTGGGGCAAACCGCTGGTGGCTGGAGACCTTTGTTTTTGCCCAGGCTTATGCAGATCTATACAATGGGGGGAATACGGAGGCGGAGATAGAGGCTCTTAATAAAGGGGAGAGCAAATACAGCGATTATATGCGCCCTGGATTTGAATATCTGAAAAAGATGATAGATTTAGGCTATATTGATGCGGAGAAAGCCATAACTTATGAGGCCATTGAAGGGGAAGGGCCAGATTTTCTGGCGCAGAAAACCCCTATCGTAATGGCATATTGGGGGGCTGCGAATTCAGAGACTGCTTATGGCGATACAGACTTTAACATGCAGGTTATTGGGTTCCCAAGCAGCCGCGGGCAGATGCCTGTGGTGCCTATCACAGGGTATTCCATTGCAGCAAATGCAGAGCATTTAGAGGATACGAAGGCTGTTCTGGATTACATTGTATCAGATGAGGCTTTGCAGCTGTATGCAGAAACCAATCAGGTGATCTCTCCTTCCAAGAACGTAAAAGTAGACTGTGTCCCTGCCTTGAAGCCGTTGAATGACAAGATGGAAGAAAATGTCTATGTGCTTGGATCCAATGCAGGCATGGGTGTGGAGCAATGGGGGAATACCTGCCTGATCGTGCGGGATCTTCTGCAGGGCGCTACCGTGGACGAGTGCATGGCTCAGTTTGATAAGCTGCAGGAAGAATCCTTAAAGGAAGCAAAGTAAATGGAACATTCACATTGTTTTTTTGAAAACCGGGCATGTAAGTATTTCCCATGCCATAAGGGGCTGCAGGAGTTTAACTGCCTGTTTTGTTATTGCCCTATGTATCTCCATGAACAGTGCCCGGGAAATCCCCGGTTTCTGGAGAAAGGGGGAAGGCGTATCAAAGACTGCTCTGGCTGCGCCTTCCCCCATTATCCAGGGAATTATGAGGCGGTGGTTAAGATATTGTCAGGTAAATAGCTTATTTGCGCCGCCGGAAGAACAGGGCGAATAGAAGTCCCAAAACAAGGATACAGGCAGAAATTCCCAGCAGGATCCAGGATAATGGAGAGGGGGAAGAACCTTGTCCAGGCATGTCAGGGGGAGCCATATGGCCGGATCCGTCCATTTCCCCTGGCCTTTGCATAGGAGCTTTCATCCTTGTATCGCCTGGCGTTTGATTGGCGTTATTATCTGTTGGTTCAGGAGAATCATTATCTTCGGTTTTTGCATCCTCTGCCCTTTCCGTTTGCAGGCTGCCTGTTGACATTCCTGGAGACGGATTGTTGCCATCGATATCTGCGCCTTCTGCCCTTTCCGTTTGCGGGCTGCCATTTGGCATCCCAGGAGGCAGATTGTTACCGCTATCCTCTGCATCTACTGTTGTTGGATTGGTGTTTGGCATTTCAGGCGGCAGATCGTTGCTGCCATTTTTGGGAAAGTCTTTCCCGCCGCCCATTGTGTTGCCCATGGAACCCATATCGGATATTTTTAGATCGCCAGCAGAGATTAAGGTATCCTGGCTCTGGCTTTCCGAGGTTGTTCCGATGGTGCCATCCAACTGCCCCTGGATGCTTTCTGCCCGTAGCAGGCAAAAATCCTTTAATGTATCTATGCCAGTAGTAAATTCTTCATAGGTGCAAAATTTTGTTGGATCTTCCTCAACATAAGGAGAAATCAGGGATTTTACCTGTTCCATCGTTTCCGAAAATTTTCCGCTGTCAAAATAATCCGTTAGCAATTCACCAAAATACTGATGGTATAAGGCCTTATAATTTTCATTTGCAAAGATCCAGGCAATCATAGGCCTGTCTTCCACATCTCCCTCGGATATAGGGGAATCAATTGGATAATTAATCAGGCTTTCTGCGCCGCCTGCAGACTGGAAGCCGCCAAAGGCAAGGTTGTAATCCCAGGGGATAATGGACAGCTTGCCGTCATTTTCATACAGATAATAGTTGTGTATCATGGAGCCGGTATAGCTGTCGAAATTCAGGACGAAATTATGCACCACAAAATAGCGCGTAATTGCGCATGAGGAAGGATTCTTCTACGCCTTCTAAAGCAAGGTATAACCCCCATGTTTCCCCATTTACGGTGATATTGGCAAAGCTGCAGAGAGGGGAAGGCACGCCCATTTCCGCCATCATCTGGTAAGTGAGGTAGTCTTTCATATATGTGTTGTCCTGAATGATGTTGTTCAGGCACAGCTTATCCAGGCCATAGTAGGATGTCCCGCTTTCATAGCAGTCAAATTCAATTTTAAAGCTGTATCGGTCATTGCCATAGGAGCTTACCTGGGTTAGGGAAGTGTTTCCCTTTGCCCGGATTCCCACGTTTTTGTAGCTTTCCCCATCAATCACCACGGTGCAGGCAGAGTATTCCTCATTTGTGCAAGTGCTGATAAAATCTTCCCAATCTTCCATTACAATATCAACCCTATGTACCGTGGCTGTATTGAATAAGCGGTCTGCATATCCCATTGCAGCAGAAGATTTTTGGATGCCGAAGCTTTCTGCATTTACAAATAAAAGGGTAAGCAGGAGCGTGATGGCAAGGACAACACAGCAGATTTTATCAATATGGTTATGTGTTGACATAGCGTCCCTCCCTTAGCCCATATATTCTCCATTATAGCTGACTAGAACGGCGCTGTTAATCCCATTCATGGAAGCCAGGGCATTAATGAAATCTGTGCTGTCATCCTTCATTCGGATTTCCAAGTTCAGTTCCACCAGCCCCCTTTGCGCTGTCTTGCTTTTCACCACACATTTCTGCACCTGCTGTTCCAGAAATTCTTTTGCATTTTTTTCGCTAACAGAATCTGTGCAGGACAGAACTAGGATATAAGGATTGCAGCGTGGCTTTTTATTCACAAATACCAGCAGGATAACTCCAATCGCAACACTGCCAATCACTGCCAGCAAGATCATGCCTGCCGCCAGCACAATCCCCACAGCGATAGACCAAAATAGAAAGGCGATGTCCAAAGGTTCCTTAATCGCAGTACGGAAGCGGACGATCGAGAGGGCGCCGACCATACCAAGGGAAAGCACCACATTGGAGGTTACCGCCAGGATCACAACAGTAGTGATCATAGTAAGGGCGACTAAAGTTGTGCCAAAGCTGGAAGAATACATAACTCCCTGGTAAGTCTTTTTATAAACCAGAAAAATAAACGTGCCAAGGCCAAAAGCAAGTACCAGCGCAAGCGCCATATCCAAAATGCTTACATTGGTAACATTTTCCAGAAAGCTAGATTTAAAGATATCATTAAAAGTCATAATCGTTACTCCTTTACATAATGCTATTATTATTGTTCTATTTTACAAAGGTACAAGGCATGCAGCCTAAAAATTACCCATAAGCCCTGCAGGCAGCATATTTTGAAAATGCCCTCACGCGGCATCCTTTTAACTGCACAGCATCCCGGATAATATCTGGCAGAAAGTCATCCCATTTCACTTCCAGTATTATATTGGAATCTCCGGCAGGAACCGTCACACAGTTAGGGTTCAGGAAATCTGTGCTATGCATTCCTGTCCGAATATTGTAATCCAGGGTAATCCGCACATTGCCTGGGGAAAAGACGAAAGGCTCCCGGGTATAATCCACAATGGTTTTCGGGCGCAGACCCTGCCCCATCATTTTTGCGTAGAGCTCTGCGGCCAAGGGAACCCCGCTGCCTGCCATCCAGCCATAGTCCCCATGGAGCAGGGAATCCACCTGTTTTGCTGTTATTATGGCATTTTCTTTCAGGCAGAGGCCATTGAGCTTACTTTTTTTCTCAAGCCGGATAAAAGCATAATCCCTGTTGTAACACCGGATGCGGAATTTTTCCCTTGCTTTGACGCCGTCTATTTTTTCGCGCAATGCCTTATCAGAGATATTGTCAAAATAGAGGCTCCGCACCTCATAAGCTGTGCAGGGAACAGGGGATGTTCCCTTCTGGTATGCAGGGGGAGATTTTTTTAGCTGTGCATCAGATGTTTCCTTGGTTTGCCCAGGGGTTCTGCAAATGGGAGCGTGGCATATGGGGCTAATTGCATAAGAATCCCGTTTGGCTATGGCGGCAAGCCGCTGCCGCAGGATCAGCATATCCCCATAATGAATTTCATGCTTCCATTCATGTCGGTATTTCATGTTTGTATCACTTCCTTTCCAGTCCATGTATATTTTAAAATATGGCTTAGTGTACAAAAGAAAGATTGAACTTTTATTGAAGGCAGTTTTTTTGTGTATAGACTGGTGGAAAGGTCATTGTAATGAAAAACGGCAAAGAGGTTGCCGGCGTATTAAAGAACGATTATAACGAGTAAGAATCCAGAACAGAGCGTATTGCATCC
The DNA here is from genome assembly GCA_910575035.1 of Lachnospiraceae bacterium. Taxonomy (GTDB): domain Bacteria; phylum Bacillota; class Clostridia; order Lachnospirales; family Lachnospiraceae; genus Petralouisia. Next base: position 30,659 of record CAJTDL010000002.1, on the reverse strand, counting down.
GGCGTCCGAATAGCCAAAACTATTTATTCAAAGGAATCTGCGCAGCGAACGCAACCTTTCCTTCGAAGCATTTCACATCAATTTTCCCATTATGCGCATCTACAATTGCCTTTGCTATCGCAAGCCCCAGCCCATAATGCTGGCTTTCGCTGTTCCTGGCAGGATCCGCCCTGTAAAACCGTTCAAATATCTGCTTTTTCTGCTCCTCTGGTATTTCCTCCCCTTCATTGGTAACTATAAGGCAGGCATAATTTCGCTTGCTTTCCAAAGTGAGTAGGATTTCTCCCCCAGGCTTGCTGTGCCGGATGGCGTTGTCCAGCAGGATGGAGGTAAGCTGTTTGAGCTGGGGGCTGTTTCCCTGCACCAGGATCTGGCGGGTGATTTTATACTGGAGGGACAGCCCTTTTTCGAATACAACGCTTTCAAAGGGAAGTGCCTCACCTCCTACCAGGCGGCTGAAATCCAGTGATTCCATGACAGGCGTAACATTTTCTGTCCGCGCAAGCTCCAATAATTGCCCCACCAGCATGCCCATCCGCTCATTTTCGTATTGGATATTGGCAAGCCACTGGTTTGGGCCAAGCTCCCGGGAAAGGAGCTCCGCATTGGCGCTGACTACAGATACTGGGGTTTTCAGCTCATGGCCTGCATCGGAAATGAATTGCTTTTGTTTCTGGTAGCTGATTTCCAAAGGCTGCACGATCTTTTTTGCCAGATAGGATGCAAGGAAAAACAGGGCAAGCATGGCAAGCCCCCCAAATATCAGCGTATATTGAAACAGTGTTGTCATGCTTTCCTTTATAATGGTGTTGTCCATAAAGGCGATCAAAGTATAGCCTCCCTTATCAGCCATGCAGTAGATCAGGTTATCCTTAACGCCAGAGAGATGTCCGTTTTCTAAAATTCCATAGGCAATCTGTTCCAGGTTCCTATTGCTGTAAACCCCTTCTTTTCCATTATTTATTTCCAATGTCTGCCCATCCTTTGAGATGGCTACGGAATAGAAAGTGGACAGTTGAAAGGCGGGGGTATCCTCAAAATGTGGCCTTCCCATATCTGGCCCAGGCGGTTTATCAGGGATTGCCCCGTTGGCAGGCGGGTGCTCTAAAAGATAGAGCTCCACATGCCGCTCCAGCATTTCGCGGCTGCGGTTGGATACCTCATAGTAGCTGGAGCCATAGATAACGCAAAGGGTTCCAACCCAAAGGGATACTAAAATGGACATAATGGCGGCTACGATTTTCCGCCTGGATTTTTTAAACATCCCCACACCTCAATTCATAGCCAATGCCCCGTACGGCCTTGATGGAGGCTTTGGATTCTACGAAGGCCAGCTTTTTGCGGGTAAAGGACATGTAGACTTCTACGTTGTTGTATTCAGCGTCGCTGTCATATCCCCAGATTTTCAGGGCAAGCTGCTCACGGGTAAGGATCTGCCCCTGGTTGGCGATCAGGTATTCCAGGATTTTATATTCTTTTTCACTTAGCCGGACGCTTTGGTTGGCGGCAGTGCAGAGCAAGGAGGAAGTGCTGCTGTCCAGGGTAATGTCTGCGAAGGACAGGGTGCCGTCGGCGGAGTTGATATTTCGCCGGGTAAGGGCGCGGAGCCTTGCCAAAAGCTCTTTTGTCATAAAGGGCTTCGTCAGGTAGTCGTCTGCGCCGCTGTCAAGGCCAAAGACCTTGTCATCCAGGTCGCTTTTGGCAGTCAGCATAAGGATTGGGGTGCGTATGCCGTTTTTGCGGGCTTCTTTTGCAATAGCGAATCCGTTTTTGCCAGGGAGCATGATGTCCAGGATGATAATGTCATATATATTGCTTTCTATGGCGTCCAGGCCCAAAATTCCGTCAGCGCAGTGGTCTACCTCGTATTTTTCCTGGCGCAGGATTTCGGAGAGGGCTTGGGACATTCTTTTTTCGTCTTCCACTAATAAGAGTTTCATGGGGGAGTACCTCCAGGTGTGAAAATTTGGGGAAGCGTAAATAGGGGCGCTTCTTGGGAGATATTATACCATAGAAGATTGAAAAAGAATTGAAGAAATTTTGCAAATGGAATTTCTCATGGGTGACAGTTTAATTCTTGGCGTATGATCTGTTATTCTGCAGAACTTGCCAGGACTTCCAGGAGAAAGGGTGCTGCTGCCAGTTACACAATCCGCACCGATTTCCGATGTTCCAGGGATTCCTTTATAGGTTTGGGAGTAAATGTTTTTCGGCTGCGGGCAGCAAATATATTCAGTAAATTTTATAAAAAACAATAAATTTTATGAAAATAAAAAAATTAAAAAAGGGGATTGCAAAATCAGGATAGAACAGGTATAATAGACAAGGATTGATTCATAGTCCATGCCAAAGTGGCGCAGTTGGTAGCGCGTCGCATTCGTAATGCGTAGGTCGAGGGTTCGAGTCCCTTCTTTGGCTGTTCATTTCATAATTTTTACCCCCATAGGTTTTCCTATGGGGGTGATTTTTATTATGGGAAACTTTTCTATTAAGCCATCTTTTGGTTGGATTTTTGGAATGCACGCGCTTTTCCCTGGTTTTTATGCAAACGCCGTGCAAGGTATATAAAGGGCGTATCTGCAATGCTTGTTATAATAAAGATAATATAGCTGGACACTGCAATGGATATCATAGTGGCGGTGTCATATACTCCAAGGAAGGCGCCCCAGGTGAATAAGAGGGTGTTCAAAAGCTGTGAAAAGAGGGTGGATCCGTTATTGCGGAGCCAGAGGAACCGCTTGGAATCTCCAAATTTCTCCTTTGTGAAAGCCCACCATTTATGGTAAGCCCATACGTCAAAGAGCTGGACGACCACATAAACCGCAACGCTCACAAGCATTAGCCGCGGCGTATTGGAAAATATGGTGCGTATCGCCGGGGCGGCAAAGTCATTTTCATTTGGGGAATATAGGAGCCAGGATTGGCTGATCAATGTAAAAACAACAGAGGTTGCAATCCCCAGATAGACGGCTGTCTGTGCGGCTTTTTTCCCATAAAGCTCACTTAAAATATCTGTCACCAGAAAGGTGGATGCAAACAGGATATTCCCCAGGGTCATTTCCATGCCAAAGGCATTAATGACAATCAGAACCTCAATATTTGCGGCAATTGTGGCAATAATTGTCCATAAATAAAGCCCATGTTCCTGGAAGATATGAAATAAGACCAGGACAGAAGAATAAGTAATCAATAAGGAAAGGATTAAAATAATTTCATTGTGATACATCGTATTGCCTCCTAAAATATAGCTGTTTTTTATGTTGCTCTGGTGCATATGCAGGGTGTCAGCCAACGCCGAAATCCGTATTTTCCATTAAAATGTCAACGCGGTTATTATGGATATACTTTGGATAAAGGCGCGCTGCAAAAGCGGTGATTACCTCTGGGTCTGGCTGGATGCTTTTGGTGTTTTTCTGCATAATATTGATGCATACCCGTTCAAAATAGGCAAGTCCTGTTTCGATATCCCGTTCCATGCTTTCGGCAGTCTGTCCGGGAAGCCCTTGCAGCAGGCAGGCCTCATCAAAATAAGCTGCGATCTCAGCAGGACTATCAGTGTCAATCCCTTTGTCCAGGTAGCTTTCGCGGAACAGGGAATCAAAGGTTTCTACGCCGATTTTCAGCTTCAGGGTGATTCCAAGCTGTTCAAAACGCTGACGGAATCTGGGAATCTCCTCCCGGTGCATCCAGTGGCATTCGAAATGGACCTGATGGATCTGGCGTTTTTGGCAGACTTGCTCAATCAGGGAAAGGGTGTCATGATCCAGATCTACAAAGCTGCCAGAGTTAATGGCCTCCAATGTCCCATACAATCCTGTGACCTGCTCTAACTGGGTTCGGTTCAAGGCGAAGTTGGCTTTTTCATCTCTGGAAAAATCCAGGTGGTAATCACAGAACCGGCACCGCCGCCAGACACAGCCGCGTCCTCGGAGCAGAACGATTTCCCTGGGATTTTTCTCATGGATAATGGAATAACGGGCAAGGTCGCTGGTGGTAATATTTTCCATAATGCCTCCTTCTATAAATGAAAATTTATGTGGGAACGTAATAGGGCGGTTTCAAATGGATTTTGGCATGTAACTATAAAGGGATGGGATAGTTACTGATTTTATGTATGGGCAAAATAAAAAGGCACAGTATCCGTGCCCTGTCATGTTCAGCAGAAAATTTCTGCAATACAAAAACGAAAATCCGCTGGCGTAAAAAGGCGCGCAGAGTCATTTCGTCCTATGAAATCCCTAGTTTTGTTTAGAGACAGGATGGTCACGAACTGTCTTATGTAATTGTAAGCCCTGGTGGATGCAGCAAAACACCGCAAACCTTCAAATGCAGGCTTATTCTATCACAAAAAGAAATAGAATGCAAGGGGAAAATTTGGGGGGTGCTATGAGTGGGGGCCAGGCCGTGAATAGTAATGGAATCAGTGTTGGTAACTTAAGGGAGTTTAGCGGCAGGCGATGGGGGTGGCTAAGCGGCCGTCAGGGAGGGGGCGGGGAGTAAAATAGGAACAGGGATATGGATGGGAGAGGTTTATAAAAGAGGGAAAATTGCCGATTTTATTTTTAAGGAAAAGGCAACCTTTGGTTTGCAATAAGGGAATGCTCCACAAAATTCCCAGAAAGGGATAGGGATTCTTATGATCAATAAAGTCAGCAATCAAAAATACTATGAATATTCCAAGATAAGCCAGCAGAAGCGCGGAAGCACAGAGTCCTCAGAATTTCATCTGAATCCAGGGGATCAGGGAGTGGTCTATGAAAGGGGGAGCCAGAAGAAGGCTGAGAAATCAAAGGGAGCTGCCGTCCAAAAAGAGGGGGAAAAAGCTGGCGCACGGGCAAATACAGGCGTGAAGGTGGAAATTTCCAGGCAGGCATATAATAGGATGGAAGCAAAACGGCAGGGAACGTCCCTGGTGGAAGGGGTGCAGAAATATGTGTCCATTGCCATAAATTTCCTGAAATCCCTTTGGAATAAGGTCTGGGCTGACAATGCAGCTTCCCCAAAAGAGGATTTTCCAGATATTTTGGAGGGGAAGCTGGCAGAAAAGAATGGAGCCGGAGACGCTGGCACAGCGGATGCCACATCATTTTTTGGAGGGATGCAGCCATCGGAAACAGATGACGCATCATTTTTTGGCGGCATGCAATCTGCTGAAACAGTAGAAGATACAGTACAGACAGCTTCTCCTGCATTGGATGTGAAAAATATGGCAGGAAGTCTTTGGGATCGGATTTCCAAAACGGAAAAGCCAGATGCAGCAGAAGAGCCTGTCTATACCCAAGAGGAGATCCGACGTATTTTCCGGCGCGGCAACCGACAGGAAATTGAGGATTTCCTGTCCAACCATGGGAAGCGGCGCCTTGCTAAAAACACGGAACTATTGACCCAATACGATAAAAAAGGCACGATTGTAGGCATTGACCATGCCGAAAAAGAGTTGATTTTATTTGGAAATAAAAATGAAATAAGGCTTTGATTCTTTTGGACTTTCATAATTGCCCCACTCCTGCCATACAATACTAATGTATGTATAAAAGCAGGAGTGAATTTCTATGTGCGGAATTGCAGGATTTTACCACAAAGAAAAAAATTATAAAGCGTATGGCATGCATTACCATTCCATCCTTACTGGCATGCATAGGGAATTGTGGCGCAGGGGGCCGGATGATGCCGGCATTTTTTTGGCAAAACGCTGCGGCCTATCCCACAGCCGCCTGTCCATCATAGATATTTCCGGCGGGCACCAGCCTATGGTGCGTACCGTTGGGGGAAGAACATGCAGCATTGTTTATAATGGGGAAATTTATAATACGGAAGAATTGCGGATAGCTTTGCAAAAACGTGGGTGGAAATTTGAAACTACCTGCGATACAGAAGTGATCCTCGTAGGCTTTATGGAATTTGGGGCAGAATTTGTAGCACAGCTGAATGGCATTTTTGCCTTTGCCATTTTTGATTCCCAGAAGGAAATGCTGTACCTGTTCCGTGACCCTATGGGTGTAAAGCCCCTGTTTTTCACAGAACAACAGGATGAGCTTATTTTTGCATCGGAAATCAAAGGCATCCTGGCGCATCCTTCTGTGAAAGCAGAGGTCAGCCGGGAAGGGCTTAACGAGATTTTTGGCATTGGCCCTGCCCGAAGCGTTGGATGCGGTGTATTCCAGGGAATACAGGAGGTATGCCCAGGGGAATATTTGGCCTGCAGCAGGCAGCAGCCCCTGCAGCGAAAAACATATTGGAAGCTGGAAAGCCATCCCCATGAAGACTGCTATGAAAAAACGGTGGAAAAGGTGGCTTTTTTGGTGCAGGATTCCATCAAACGCCAAATGGTGTCGGATGTGCCCATCTGCACCTTCCTGTCTGGCGGCGTGGACAGCAGCCTAGTGTCTGCCGTTTGCGCCGCAGAGCTGAAAAAGAAGAATCAGCAGCTTGCCACCTTTTCCTTTGATTTTGTGGATAACCAGAAGAACTTCAAAGCCAATGCATTCCAGCCCTCCCAAGACCGCCCATTTGTGGAAAGGATGGTGGCGCATATCGGCTCTGCCCATAGATTTTTGGAATGCGGCAATGAAAAGCAGGCCGAGATGCTGTATGACTCTGTGAAAGCCCATGATCTGCCTGCAATGGCAGATGTGGATTCCTCCATGCTGTATTTTTGCTCTCTGGTCAGCAAGGAATTTAAGGTGACCCTGACAGGGGAGTGCGCCGATGAGATTTTTGGGGGTTATCCCTGGTTCCACAAGGAAGAATGCTTTCAGGCAGTGACATTTCCATGGACAATGGATTTATCCCCCAGAAAGGAAATGCTCTCAGATGAATTTCTGGAATACCTGGATATGGATGGCTATGTCCAGGAACGCTATTGCCGTTCTGTTTCTGAGACGCCGAAATGGGAAGGGGACAGCCCAGAGGAAGCCAGGCGGCGGGAAATTGCTTACCTGAACCTGAAATGGTTTATGCAGACCCTTTTAAACCGCATGGACAGAGCCAGCATGTACAATGGCCTGGAGGCGCGGGTTCCCTTTGCGGATACCAGGATTGTCCAGTATGTGTGGAATGTGCCCTGGGAAATGAAGGCAAAGGATGGGGTGGTAAAAAGCCTTCTGCGGGAATCTGGCCGTGGCCTGCTGCCAGAGGAAGTGCTGTTTCGCCGGAAATCCCCTTATCCTAAAACATATGATCCCCATTATGAAGAATTGCTGAAAGGCATGGTGCAGGAAAAGATCTTACAGGGAAATTCCCGGATACTGCAATTTTTGGATAAAAAGAAGGTGGAGCAGTTCTTAAGCCGAAGCTCTGATTATGGCAAGCCTTGGTATGGGCAGCTGATGGCAGGCCCGCAGATGCTGGCGTATCTGCTGCAGGTGGATGCATGGATGGAGCGGTACCGCATACAGGTGGTGTGATAAGTAGCCAGAAGCATTATCCATTGATTTGGATAGTGCTTTTTTGTCATCCCAGTTCCCTGCCTGTTAAGTCCTTAAGTTACTGGCATTGGCCATGAATAGTAACTCTTTGGTTGCTATTCATGCCTCAGGAATGCGCTGAACTGCGCATTCCGTGAGAACATGATTCGGGAGTGAGGGGCGGTTTTTGCGAAGCAAAACTTAAAATATCGCCCCGAATTGTTGCTATGAGTGGCCTCCAGGCCGTGAATAGTAACACTCTTTGCTGTGTTTTTTAGAAGATTTACAAAATAGATATATATCTGGCTGTGGAAATATGGTATAATCCTGTAGGAACTTGCGGTTTTGCATAAGTCGCCATTATATGCATACCGAAGAAAAATATAAAATTTGGAAATAGATAAAAAATGGAGAAAGGAGAAGCCATCTATGGAAAGCGCATCCAAACGCTTTCTTTAAAATCTGCAGATTGATAAAATAGGGTTTTAAGAGTGGATGGCAAAGAAATTATGTTGGATACAGGAATAAAAGGCTATCAGGAATTGACAGTTGCAAAAGAGGATACGGCAAAGGTGCATAAAAGCGGCACACTGGACGTGCTGGCAACACCGCGGATGGTTGCATTAGTTGAGGAAACAGCCTGGAAGAGCCTTACAGAGCATCTTGAGCCAGGAATGGGCACGGTGGGGATCAAAGTGGATATAGGGCATTTGGCTCCAACGCCAGTGGGAATGCGGGTATGGTGTGAAACGGTTCTGGCAGAAGTAGATGGCAGGAAGCTGACCTTTGCAGTGGATGTTTTTGATGAAAAAGGAAAGATTGGGGAAGGGATTCATGAGAGGTTTCTGGTAGATGAAATGAAATTTCAGAAAAAGGCGGATCAGAAGATGGATTAGGGTGTTTTTAGAAGATGCGATGGAGGCCGCAAAATGTTATATAGATATCAAAGCATAAAGGGAAAATTCCAGAGAATGAAACAGCGCTTCCAAAGGTTCCGGGAGAATAACTGGAAAGGCACTGGCACACCGATTTACTGGGGGTCTCTGTTTCTGTTCAGCCTCTGTATGGGGGTGGCAGAAGGGGCGTTTATACGTCCCTTCTGGCTGGGCTTTTTTCTGGTTTTTTTGGTAGCGTTTATAGTGGCAATGCTGGGTTTTTGGCTGTTGGAAAAGATATTGAAGCTGCTGTTTCGAAATGGGGCTAAGGAACTTCTTTCTGAAATGCTTCTTTGTGGCCTTTGTATTTTTGTAATGACCTGGGACACTTATATGGCAGGCTTTTGGGAAACAGCGGCCTTTGCGCTGTGCTTTGGCACTGTATTTGGCTTGTTCTTAAGGAGCCTGTGGGCATTCTTGTTCCATAAAGTGCGTACCAAGGCGGTTTATGTGTCGCTGACCCTTACCGTGGTTCCGGTGCTTGCCGTTGCTGCGCTGTTGCTGTCAGATGGCTTTGAGGATTCTTATATAGAAGCATATTTAGAATTTGCTTCAGAGAAGCGGGCTCTACAAAATGGTATGGATGGACAGGCAGCAGCCCTGAATGGAATAACGGCACAGGAAAAGGCGGATTTTATGGATTCCATGGAATTTGGGGATTATACCATTGCGTCTGTGGCTTATGGAGTGGATGGGACAAAAGACCTGCTGTCAGAAACCGTAGATATCAGTATGTTTGCCCAAAATAAGGGGGTAAATGGCTTCTTAAAGGAGTGGTATCAGGGATTTTCCTTAAAAAAAGTGCCAATGGAAGGGATTATCTGGTATCCGCAGGAGATTTCAGGCTGCCCGACCCTGTTTCTCATCCATGGCAACCATGGCTGGACAACAGAATCCTATCTGGGATATGAATACCTGGGCACATACCTTGCTTCCCATGGCTATGTGGTAGTGTCTGTAGATGAAAATGCCTGTAATGGCCTGTTGGGAGAAAATGATGGGCGGGCTGTGCTGCTTTTGGAGAATATGAGGCAGGTACAGGCCTATAACCAGCAGCAGGGAAATCCCCTGTACCAGAAAATGGACTATGGAAACCTGGCGCTGGCAGGGCATTCCAGGGGTGGGGAGGCCATTGCCGAAGCCTGCCTTTTTAATGGGCTGGAGTACTATCCGGATAATGGGAGCCATACATTTCAGTACCATTTTTCCATTCAGTCGTTGATTGCCATTGCGCCCACCTGCGGGCAGTACCAGCCTTCCGGGCGGAGTGTGGAGCTTGAGGATGTGAATTACATGGTTCTCCATGGGGCAAATGACCAGGATGTCTTTACCTTTATGGGGATGGAACAGTATGAGGATGTGTCGTTCAGCAAAGAAAAGAAATGCCTGAAAACATCTCTATATGTGGCAGGGCTGAACCATGGGCAGTTCAATTCCAGGTGGGGAAAATATGATATGGTAAAGCCTATGGGCCATATGCTGAATGTAGCAAATTTCCTTTCCCAGGAAGAACAGCAGCAGATTGCAAAAATATTTATAAAAGCATTTCTGGACCAAACACTGAAGGGGGGGAGCAAGGAAAGGGAAAATGGGTTAGGGAGCGGGAAATTATTGGAAGAAGCAATAGCGCCAGCCGATTTGTTAACAGACTGCCGGAAATATGAAGGGATTTTGCCCAGGACGTTGTATGTGCAGTCTTATGAAACCTCAGATATGCATATTTTATGCAATTTTGAAGAAGATGCCAGGCTTGAAACGGGAACAGCCCCTGGGGTATCTGTTAAAGCTGGCCATGCAAAAAGCTGGTGGGAGGAATCATTGGCATTTTCCAGTGGGGAGCCTAGGGGAAACCATGCAGTGGTTCTGAAGTGGGAGGAAACAGAAGCGGAAATCTGCATTTCTTTCCCAAAATCAGATTTGCAGGGGAAGCGGCTGCAATTTGACCTTATGGATATGCAGGAAGGGTTTGGGGAAACAGAAGCGGTTTGGCTTGAGGCAGAAGCGGCAGTGACAGATATCCATGGCTTTACAGCCAGCCTTCCGGTTCATGCCTACGCCTGTATTTATCCGGCTTTTCCAGTGTGTTTGAATAAGCTGCAGTATTTATGGGGCGCTGTGGAATATAAGCATCAGTTCCAAACCGTCTCTATCCCGGTATCTGATTTTGCAGGCATAGATGAAAGCGGGGTTTGTAAGGTTACGCTCCGTTTCCTGGGAAAATGCGGGAAGGCGGCAGTTGATAATATAGGTATTAGAGGGGAGTGGTAAATAGTCAGGCCATCATGGATGAGGCATTGGCGATGGGGGGATAGGAGTTACAGAGGGGAATGGCAAAAAGGCAGGCTGTCATAGATGAGGCATTGGTGATAGGGGATAGGAATTACAGAGGGGAATGGCAAAAAGGCAGGCCATCATAGAAATAGTATTGGCGGCGGGTATTGCAGGGGCTGCAGAAAGGAAAACCGATGAAGGAATACATATTGATCGTTGAAGATGACAACGATATAAACTATATGCTGAAGGAATTTTTAGAGCAGCATGGGTATGAAACGGCGCAGGCTTTTTCTGGCACAGAAGCCTTACTTTCTATAAAAGGCAGGGCGCCTGAGGCGGTGGTTCTGGATTTGATGCTGCCAGGGATGGCAGGTGAGGGCGTTTTGGCTGCCATAAAGGAAGAATATCCCCAGACAGCTGTGGTAGTGTCATCTGCCAAAGACAGCGTAAATGACAGGGTGTCCCTTTTGCGGGCTGGCGCAGATGATTATGTGGTAAAGCCCTTTGATACAGAGGAGCTTCTGGCAAGGCTTGAGGCGGTGCTGCGGCGCAGGGGCGGCAAATGTGCAGAAAAAGTATTGGAATATAAGGATATCCGCATGCAGCAGGAGGATTTCCTGGTATTGGTGGATGGGCAGGAGGTGGCTCTCACAAAGCGGGAATATCTGATATTGGAACTGCTGATGGGCAATCCTGGAAAAGTATTTACGAAAAACAATATTTATGAGTCTGTATGGAATGAGGAGTTTCTGGGGGAGGATAATGCCGTCAATGTGCATATCAGCAATATCCGCCAGAAACTCTCCAAAGTCCATCCAGGGGAAACTTATATCCAGACAGTATGGGGGATTGGGTTTAAGATGAAATGAAGGATTGCTCCATGTATGCGGATTATTTAATGTCTGTTTTGTTGAAATGAAGCATTCCTAACAAGACTGCTGCCAAAAGCCATGCCAGCGATAGGGCTGTTCCCCGGATTATGAAATCCTGTTTGACGATTTCCGCCAGGGCAGTAGTCTGTAAGTCTAACAGCCAGTAATCAGAGGGCTTCCAGTCCAGGTTCAGGTTCTGGAACAGCAGATCCAGCCCGGTGGTTAAAGAAGTGGAGAACATTACAACTGCCAGGCTGATGGGGATGCCCGCTGCCAGGCTTCTGGTAATTTCCCCAATCAATGTGGCAATGGCAGTGAGGGCTGCGGCAAATAAAAGGTGCATGCCTGTGAAAGCAGCCAAGTCTTCCCAGTTCATGGACTGGATTCCAGATTTTCCAAAAAAGAAAGCGCCAAAGAGCAGGGTTCCCCCAAGGATGATAAGGGTCATAAGCAGGGCGGCCATTTCTGTTGCCAGCAGCTTGCTTAAAAAGACAGTTTTTCGGGAATACCCTTTGCCCACTACATTTTTGACCGTTCCGTTACTGTGTTCCCCAATTACAAAGATGCAGACGAACAGGATCATGATAAAGCTTACAAAGCTGCCAGAAAGCATCTGTTCTATAACACCGACGATGCCAATCTGCTGGCTCATTGGAATTGTGCTGCCAGCACTGTTGCTTTCAGGCGTATCTGTGCTGCCTGTCTCTTCATTTACAGAAACCGTAACAGAGAAGTCTGTCTGCGTTTCCTGGCTCTCCATTTGCTCCAGATTGTCCACCATAAATAATGTGCCGTAGAGCATCAGGGCAATACAGACTCCAATCAGGGTGCAAATATAAAAAGGTTTGTGTTTCCGTAATTTGTAACATTCCCCGCGAAATAGATTAAGCATTTTTGCCTCCTTTGCCTTGTGCTGTATATGTGCCATGTGAATTTAGTTTCCCATTTTGCTGGAACTGCCCATATTCCAGAAGATCCATAAAATAGCCTTCCAAGTCCTGGCCGGCCAGGTAGCTTTCCTTTAATTGGATGCCGTTTTGGATCAATTGCCGGTTGATTGCCCAGGAGCGGTCCAGCCCATCAAAGAGCCGGAGCGTCCCAGGCTCAGGCACATCATAGTTGGAAATATGGCATTTCTCCTCCAAAATGGCAGCCGCATGGTTGGCATCGTCCACAGACAGCTTCAGGCATCGCCTGCAACGTGATTCCAGGTCTTTTGCATCGAATTCTTCGATCAGCCTGCCATCCTTGATAATGCCATAGCGTGAGGCGATTTTGGAGAGTTCCCCCAGGATATGGCTGGAAATCAGGATGGTGATCTGCCGCTCGTGGTTCAGCTTTAACAGCAGGTCGCGGATTTCCTTGATTCCAGCAGGATCCAGTCCATTGATAGGCTCATCCAGAATCAGAAAATCAGGGTTGTTGAACAAAGCGATGGCAATTCCCAGCCTTTGCTTCATGCCCATGGAGAAGTTTTTCACTTTTTTCTTCCCAGTGTTGGAGAGCTTTACAAATTCTAAGATTTCATCTACGGCATGTTTCTTTGTGATTCCCAGATTCCTCCTTATGATCTCCATATTTTCCTTTGCAGTCATCTTTCCGTACAGCCCAGGCTGTTCAATCAGGCTGCCAATGCGTACCCGCTGCTTTTCCAATTCACTGGATCCGAACAGCTCCATGCTGCCCTCCAGCGGTGCGGCAAAGCCGGTGACCATACGCATGAAGGTAGTTTTCCCGGCGCCATTCTTTCCAATAAACCCGTAAATGTCGCCTTTTTCTATATGCATGTCTACATGGTTTACTACGGTGTGTTTGCCATATTGCTTTGTAAGCCCTTTTGTTTGTAATATATATTCCATAAGACTTTTCTGTCTCCTTTCTGTGCCGCCCCCATAAGGAGGCATCTCTTTTTTATGGATCCCCCATCGCTGGCGCATGGGCAAGGATCTTTTGTTTTCTTTGCGGCTCCTTTTCATATGTTTAGTATAGCAAGAGGAATTTTAGGAAACTTAGGGAAAGTATAAAGAAAGTATAAAGTTTGGCTGTGCAAAAATCGCCCTCACTCTTGCGCTATGTTCTCACAGAATGGGCAGTTTGGCGCATTTCTGAGCCATGAATCAATTAATGGTGGGTCAATGCCACAAACTAACAGTTGCCATAACCCAAGTTTCCTGCTATAATTTACCCATACACAGACATTGATAACTGTATGTATGAGGTTGTGCTGAGAGATACAAGCAAGAACCAAGCTTTCCTTCAGCACGTAAAATATACAAAGTACGAATGAACGGTATAAACCGTTATAGGGCAGAGACTGCCGATAGACGGTTAGCCTGATTTATTTAAGTGCAAATAGCCGCTTAGTTTGTCAGACTGGGGCGGCTATTTCTGCGTCTTGTGATTATCGATACGCCTTATGGCGTATCCAAGGCGAAGGCAACCAAAGGCTGACCACTGGAATAAATCCTTCTAACGCCAGCATAAGCGTCGCCCTTCTTCCAAGTATTTCCCCTCAAAGACAGATTATATAAATGGAGGGCCACAGTCCCAACGAAGGGACTAACTGCCTGCTATCCTGGTAGTGCCTAAAAACATACTACCACATTTGGGCAGGAATCGTAAATTTATTATCTTCGTGTAGCGCCAAAGAATATTTAAGATTCATGGCTCAGGAATGTCCCAAACTGTGCATTCCATAAGAGCATGTTTCAGGAGTGGGGGGCGATTTTTGCAAGCAAAACTTTAAATATCGCCCTAGATTGTTGCTATGAGCGGCTTCCAGGCCGTGAATAGTTTTAGGAGAGAATGTTATGGATATGCATTACAAAGCGGTGATACTGGCTTTCTGTATTATCATTATAATATTGTCTGCCCGTTTATATTATTATAGGAAGCAAATCTCCCATATGATAAAGCAGCTGGATTTCCTGGAAAATCCAGAGAGTAATTTTTGCCTGACTTCAGCGAACCGGGTTGGCAGGACGGCAGAGCTGGTTTCCAGGATCAATCAGGCGGCGGAGAAGTTCCGCGCCCAGATGCGGAGGCTGCAAAAAACCAACAAAAGCTATCGGGAAAGCATTACCAGTATCTCCCATGATATCCGTACGCCGTTGACTTCTGTGAAGGGATATGTCCAGATGCTGCAGAACCCATCTGTTTCGGAGGATAAGAAAAGGGTGTATCAGGGCATCATTGAACAGCGCCTGGAGGATTTATCCCAGATGCTGGATCAATTATTTGAGTATGCCAGGCTGGAGGCCGGCGAAATGGAATTGCACCCGGAAAGGATCAATGCGGGAAATTTGTTTGCGGAGACGATTTCTATGTTTTATGAGGAATTTGTGAAAAACAGCTGTGAGCCGAAGGTGGAGATTTCGGAAAAACCCTGCTTTATCTGGGCGGATCGCCATGCATTTGTGCGGATTGTGGAAAACCTTATGAAAAATGCCCTGGTGCATGGGACAGGCAGTTACTGTTTTTCGCTGTCTTCTGTAGAAAAGCAGGTATCTATCTGTATTTCCAATGAGACAGATAGTATTGAGGAAAAGGAGATTGGGCGGATTTTTGAACGGTTTTATACCACAGACCAGTCCAGAAGCCGTAGGAGCACAGGGCTGGGGCTTGCCATTGCCCAAGGGTTTGCCCAGCAGATGGGTGGGGAGATTGAGGCGCATCTGGAAGGGGGCAGGTTTTCTGTGACGGTGTATTTTTCACAAATTTTTAATACTTTTTAACGGAATATTTCATATTTCCATACAAGTTTTCTGGTATAATATTGTTATAATTTGGAAAACAGCTTGAATAGAAAGAGGTACAAAATATGACGAATGAGGAATACCATACGTTTATTCAGCCTTATGCAGACGCCAGGGAGGTGCTGCTGGCACGGCTGAATGTGTTAAAGCATAATTTATACAGTGAATCCTCTGGGCAGCCCATCCACAATATCCAGAGCCGGATCAAGGCGAAGGCCAGCATTGAGGGCAAGCTCAGGAAGAAGGAAAAGGATACGACGATTATGAATGCAAAGGATTACCTGCAGGACATAGCCGGGGTGCGGGTAATCTGCTATTTTGTGGATGATATCTATAACCTGGCGGACGCGCTGAAACGGCAGTCAGACCTGATTGTCATCCGGGAGAGGGATTATATCTCCAAGCCAAAGCCCAATGGCTACCGCAGCTACCATGTGATTGTGGGGATTCCGGTGTATTGCCTGGATGGGATGGAATATTTTCCGGTGGAAGTGCAGTTCCGCACCATGTCCATGGATTTTTGGGCAAGTATGGAGCATCGGATTTTATATAAAATGGAACGGGATGACAGGGAGCATCTGGCAGCAGAATTAAAGGAATATGCAGAGTATTTGGTGGAAATCGAAAGCCGCTTTGAGCAGTATAGTGAGGGGAAGAGCGCTTTGGCTGTGAAGGAGAGGCAAAAGGCTGCAGGGGCAGAAGATCCCAAGAATCCTCTGGCGGGGATAAAGGGCAGTGATATCATAAGGAAGTATCAGATGCTCCGATGGAATGAAGCTTATGAATAGGGAGTGGCGGAGGCTGGGCATTTTTGTCCGAAAATCCTGGACAGTTTGGGTACTGCTAAGAAACTTTAAATTTTTCACAAGTTACAAAAGCATTTACTTGTGTTCTGGCTTCTTCATGCCTGCGTTTTTCCGGCCTGCAAGCTGAGAAAAGATTCCTTGGGTTATATTGTTGGCATTGATGCAGCCCCTATGGAAATAGTGGTTTCAACCCTTTAGATTTATTTGAAAAGGGATGGATCACTGGTTCCATGGGGGCTGTATATTTATATATTGGCAATTTTTTCTTTTGATGGCAGACGGGGGTAGGGGATATTCATTGCGGCCAGCCGCATAGCCACTTCTGCCGCCAGCCGCAAACCCTGCCACATAGCTCCTCCTGCTTCCTGCCAATAAAATACCTCAAGTAAATGACACTAAATAGTAACAAGAAAAGCCAGCTATATAGGATAAATATGAAATTTAAAGGAGAAAAGCGATGCCATACCAAAAAAATCACAAGGAAAAGACGCATCAGCACAGGGCATTGATTGGATTTGATGGCCATGGGGTTCCAAAAGTCCTTGTTCCAGCAGATACGGAGGCGCATGTCCATATGGATGAAAATGGGAATCCTTATCAGCATTTCCATGAGGCAGAATTTACAGCGGACTATATGAACGCTGTGGCAGAATACAAAAAGACCTTTCCCTCCAAGCAGGACGTACTGGACAACACGCCAGACCCTGCTGTGCGGCAGATGATGTTACATATGGAGCAGATTGGCGCGGATACGGCTTTTGACCGTTTTGACCAGCAGAAGCCAATGTGCAGCTATGGGTTGTCCGGGCTTTGCTGCAAAATCTGTAATATGGGGCCTTGCCGTATTACGCCGAAAAGCCCCAAGGGAGTCTGCGGTGCGGATGCAGACCTGATTGTGGCCAGGAACCTGCTGCGTTCTGCAGCGGCAGGTGTGGCGCAGCATGGCATGCATGCCCGGGAAGTGATCCTGTCCTTGAAATGGGCGGCGCAGGGTAAGCTGGATCTTCCAATTATTGGTGTTTACAAAGTGAAGGCTATGGCAGAGGCTTTTGGCATTAAAACAAAAAACCGGAATGTGAATAAGATTGCCATTGACCTTGCGGATGCTTTGCTGGAGGATCTTTCCAGGACTGAGCCAGGGGAATACAGTACAATCAAAGCCTGTGCCCCCAAGGAGCGGCAGGAGGTATGGCAGAAGCTGGATATCCTTCCCGTCAGCGCTTACCATGAGGTGTTTGAGGCTTACCATAAAACGGGCTGCGGGACAGATGGCGACTGGAGGAGCATTATGCAGCAGTTTTTGCGGTGTGAGCTGGCATTTACCTTTACTGGGGTGGTGGCTTCCAATATTGCCACAGACAGCCTGTTTGGCGTAGGGGATCGGGTGACTTCCAAAGTGAATATTGGGGCTTTGAAAAAGGGTTATGTGAATATTGCAGTCCATGGGCACCTTCCCCTTTTGGTGAGCCAGATTGTAAAGGCGGGGCTGAGTGAGAAATACCAGAGCCTGGCAAAGGAAAAGGGGGCGAAGGGGATTCGGTTTTACGGCATTTGCTGCAGCGGGCTGTCAGCCATATACCGATATGCCGGGGTGATTCCCCTTTCCAATGCGGTGACGGCAGAATTGGTGTTGGGCACAGGAGCGCTGGATCTGTGGGTAGCGGATGTCCAGGATGTGTTCCCTGCCATTATGGAGGTGGCAAATTGTTATGAGACTGCGGTGGTTACCACCAGCGATTCCGCACGGCTGCCTGGGGCAGAGCATATTGCTTATGACCATCACCATTCCAATATAGGGGAAACGCAGAAGATTGCGGAAAGGATTGTAGAGCGGGCTATTGAGAGTTATGTTTCCCGCCAGGGTGTGCCAGTGTTTATACCGCCTTATGAGGTGGAAGCGGAAGTGGGCTTTTCTGTGGAATATGTGCATAAGCGGTTTGGGGGCATGCAGCCTTTGGCAGATGCGGTGCAGAGCGTGCAGTTTTTGGGAAAAGTGAGTGCAGTTGCTTTGGCGGTAGCCATTACAGCGGCGCTTGGAGCCTGCGGGAATGCCAGGGCAAAAGAGGCTGTGGCTGGGCAGGCAGAAGGAAATGGGCAGGAAGGCAATACCCAGGAAAATGGGAATGGAAAAGTGGTGCATTTGGGGTATCTGCCGATCACGCATGCACTGGCTTTGCTGGAGGAGAAGGAATTGTTGGATGCAGAGAAAAGGGAACTGACGGTGGAGTTGGAGAAATTCAGTACTTGGCCGGATCTGATGGATGCTTTAAATTCTGGGAGGATTGATGGAGCCTCTGTTTTGATTGAACTGGCAATGGGGGCAGTGAGCCAGGGGATTGATTTGAAGGTGGCAGCCCTGGGGCACAAGGATGGGAATGTAGTGGCTGTATCAGACAAGGTGCAGTCGGCAGCCGATTTAAAGGGGAAAACCTTTGCAATCCCCCATACACAGTCCTCCCATAATATTTTGCTGCATGAGGCTTTGGGCAAGGGCGGCCTTAAGATAGAGGATGTCTCTGTGGTGCAGCTTTCCCCATCGGAAATGCCTTCCTCCCTGGCAAGCGGGGTAATTGACGGGTATTGCGTGGCAGAGCCGTTTGGGGCGCAGGCAGTCAGCCAGGGGTTTGGGCATGTACTGTATAATTCTGAAGAACTTTAGGAGGATTCCCTCTGCTGCGGGCTGGTTTTAAATGGAGGGTTTTTGGAGAAAAACCCGGAAACAGCAGATAAGCTGATAGAAAAATATTATGAAGCTGGAAAAGCGCTGGATTCGGAAACGGCAAAGGAAGTGGCAGGAAAGTACCTGGGGCAGGATGAAAAAGTGCTGGAGCTGTCCCTGCAGTGGATCCAGTTTGATGACCTGGCCGTTACGGAGGAAGCATACCAGTCCCTGGCTGATAAAGTGCAGGAGTATGGGATCAATGACAATCCGCCGGCTTTTGGGGATTTTGTTTATCAGGCAGGGGAAAACAAGAAGGGAGAGTAAGATGTTACGATCATTAAAGCGGACGGTGCTGTCTTTTGCGGCTTTCATCCTAATTTGGCAGGCGGCTGTGGCTTTCGGGGATTTTAACCCTGCCCTTTTTCCAAAGCCGCAAAAGGTTTTGGAAGCTTTTCAGGAACTGATTTCCACAGGGCTGCAGGGGAGCTCTTCTGGCATTTCCCTGTTTGCCCATATTCAGGCAAGCCTGGCGCGTTTTTTTGCCGGCTATGTGCTGGCAGTTGTTTTTGGGGTGGTTTTAGGGCTTTTGCTGGGGTGGTTTCCCAGGGTCTTTGCCTATGTGAATCCGGTTATCCAGCTTCTCCGCCCCATTGCCCCAGTGGCATGGCTGCCCTTTATCGTGCTGTGGATTGGGATTGGGGACGTTCCGGCGGTTGCCATTATTTTTATTGCTGGCTTTTTTCCGGTTTTGCTATCTACGGCTGGCGCGGTGAGCAGCGTGGATCCAGTGTTTTTGAAGGTGGCGGAGAACTTTAACCTGTCCCAGTTTCGGACTGTGGCGGGGATTGTATTCCTGGCGGCCTTTCCCCAGATTGCGAACAGCCTTCATCTGGCTTTGAGCACCTTCTGGATTTTTCTGGTATCCGGGGAGATGGTGGGCGCCCAGTCAGGGCTGGGGTTCCTTGTAATGGATGCGAAAAACTGCATTCGGGCAGACGCCCTTCTGGCGGCGATGATTACCATCGGAGGGCTTGGCGTGCTGCTGGACTTTTTGATTGGCAGGCTGGAAAAATGGGTGTCAAATACCTGGGGATTTGGCATTGTGAAGTATGAGAAAGAGAGGGGGAGGTAAGGAGCAGTTAAGGGGCAGGTGGGATATGGGGAAAAAGGATGAAGGCTGAGCATTAATCAGGCAGGATATGGGAAAAGGATGAAGGCTGAGCATTAATCAGGTAATGATATGGGGAAAGGATGAAGTCTGAGCATTAATCAGGCAATGATATGGGAAAAGGATTAAGTCTGAGCATTAATCAGGTAATGATATGGGAAAAGGATTAAGTCTGTACATTAACATAGGTAGAAAGGGAGATAGAGCCATGTATATAGAAGTGGAGGATGTGTCAATAAAATACAGGCAGAAAGGCAAGGAGTTCCAGGCATTGGACCATGTATCCCTTTCTGTGGAGAAAGGGGAGTTTGTCTGCCTGCTGGGATCATCCGGCTGTGGGAAGACCACCTTGCTGCATGCAGTGGCAGGATTTGCCAAAACCACAGAAGGCCAGGTAACCATAGGTGGGAAAAGGGTAGAAGGCTCAGATATGCGGCATGTGATGATTTTCCAGAATTATGGGCTGCTTCCCTGGCGCACCGTACAGAAAAATGTTGAGCTGGGATTGGAGAGCAAGAAGATGCCCAAGCAACAGAGGGGGGAGATTGCAGAGCGGTATTTGGATATGGTGGGGCTTGCAAATTTTAAAAACCACCATCCCCATCAGCTTTCCGGGGGGATGCAGCAGCGCGTGGCAATTGCCAGGGCATTGGCTGTAAAGCCGGAAATTTTGTTTATGGATGAGCCCTTTGGGGCGTTGGACGCCATTACGCGGATGAAGCTGCAGGACGATGTGCGCAGGCTTTCTACGGAGGAAAAGAAGACGATCTTATTTGTGGCGCATGATATTGAGGAGGCGGTGATCCTGGCAGACCGTGTGGTAGTTATGACGCCGAATCCAGGGCGGATTAAGAGCATTGTGAATATCCGTCTAGGGCATATGAGGGACCGCACTTCGGATGAATTTATTATGGCCAGGGATAAGATTTTTGAGATTTTCCATATGAAGACGGAGCGGGCGGTGGAGTATTATATTTAAGGGGAATAACGGAGAGTGCAGTATGGCCATTGGTGCGGGGGCTGCAGGCAATGATTTTCTGGGAGAATGGGAGCAGCCCATGGGACGGAGGAAGGTTTCATGGGCTGTTGTGTTGCGCAATAAAGGTGATAAAATGTGTTATGTAAAATGGAACCGTCTGCAGGAAATTTAAAAAGGTGTAAATAAAATGGATGAGAATGCAGATAATGGAAAAAGATGCAACATTTTGTAATAAAATGTTGCATCCCTTTGTCTTTTACACATTATAT
Source organism: Lachnospiraceae bacterium (assembly GCA_910575035.1). Lineage (GTDB taxonomy): Bacteria > Bacillota > Clostridia > Lachnospirales > Lachnospiraceae > Petralouisia. Next base: position 9,533 of record CAJTDL010000002.1, on the reverse strand, counting down.
ATCGTACCGAACGGAAAATACTTAACAGGGAAAATGAAATTTTTATAAAAATGTTGTAAGGAATCTTTTCTGATCTCTGCCATGAAAGGCAAGCAATGCAATGTTCAAGCCAAAAGACACAATCAAAGCCAGTATCCTCATGAAAATCGAAATGATCTCATAAGCTGTTATAAGCGCCACCTTCCATCCATCTTATGTATTCCATTGGCTTGGGAGGCTGCTTCTTGATTCCTTTCCTCCGACACAGTTTCTATGCTGGCGAAACGTGTAATGCTCTGTCATAAGCGCTTTTAATAGGTAAATTCTAACATACGCTTCTGCTGTTTACAATATTTTTTGTTATATTTAAAAAATTTTAAGTGCAGTTAATTCAAAACATTTTCATCATAGGAAAGCAACTCTTACAAATTCACATTTAAGAAAACCTGGTCTTTTTCATCTTGGTCAATCCCCAAATAGCGCTCTGTGTTCTGAAACGAGGAGTGGTTAAAAATAAGCATTAAAAGCGCAGGCTGAGTCCCGGATCTCCATGCGTGGTATCCAAAGGTTTTACGCAGGGTATGGCAGCTGATCTCTATTTCAAAATTCAATTCATGGCCGGCATTATTCAGCACTCGGAAAGCCTGGCAGCGGCTTAAGGCAGTCCCTTTGTTTTTCCCTGGGAAAAGGAAATCCGTTGGCTGTATTTCCAAAAGGCTGTCTTTGTAGATTGTCAGTGCGTCTATTGCGTTCTGGTTCAAGGCAATCTGTGTCTTTTTTCCTGTCTTTTTCTCAACCGTAATGATATGTTTCAAAAAATGGCCTTTTGAAAAATCGTAGACGTCTTTCCAGCTTAAGTTTAGCAGATCCCCAATCCTAAGGGCAGAGTTTACGCCTAGGCAAGTCATGGCGTAATTCCTCATGTTCGGCTTCACTTTGAAAAAATAGTTTTTCAGGGCCTCAATGTCTTCCACATTTTTAATAGGTTGCGTTGCACTCATAATAGACCTCCTGTCTCTTATCCAGTGTTAATTGGTAACGGCTGGCCCGGGTTCCAAACCCTTGGGTCCAGCTATGCAACATTTTATTACAAAATGTTGCATGGGTCATTCATTCTTGCGGGCAATAGGTTAAAGTTTGTATAAGGTAGTATGTTGATATGAAAATGCCGCAGGGGCCGGAAGCTGTATGGATTGATGTAAGGCATCTGGCTGGGAGATGAAGTAGGAAACAAGGAGGTTCTTATGCTGAAATTAACAGTGAAAGCAGGCGAATACTTGTTGGTAGGGGATAACGTGAAAGTGGTGTTCACGGGAGGGAGCGCAAATAATATGCACATCCTGGTGGATGCGCCGAAGTCCATGAATATTGTGCGGAGCACGGCCCTGGAAAAATATGGGATGGCAGCGGATCCGGGGAACGAAGTGAAGCACCACAGGGATCGGAAGCTGTCGCCAGAAGCCCAGGAGAAGATTAAGGCGATTCTGATGGAAGAGAGGAAAAGAGCCAAGAGGGAAGAGAGGGCGAAGGATCCTAAGGTGAAGTATGGGTATTAAAAGAAAGCGTCTTTGTAATGAGGGGGATGGGGATAGAGAGATAAAATAGGTAATATGCAGGGATGCCTAGGGTTCCTGCTTATTATATAAAATGGCCAGCCCAGATAGGACGGGCGGCTCACTGACATAGCCAATTTACGCGGTAAAGATGCTGCGTAATGGAAAAAAGCATGTACGCAAACGGATTTGCGGCATTATAAGACAAGGAGGAACTGAATTATGGCAATGGTAGTACAACACAATCTTGCAGCAATGAACTCTAACAGGATGCTGGGCGTAAACACAAGCTCACAGTCAAAATCTTCTGAGAAACTGTCATCTGGTTACAGAATTAACCGTGCGGCAGACGATGCTGCAGGGCTTAAAATTTCCGAGAAGATGAGAAGCCAGGTGCGTGGCTTGGACCGTGCGTCCACCAATGCACAGGATGGTGTATCTTTGATTCAGACTGCTGAGGGCGCTTTGAACGAGGCTCACAGTATCTTACAGAGAATGAATGAGTTGGCTGTACAGGGTGCAAATGATACCAACCAGGACATTGACCGTGACGCCATCAACCAGGAATTAACCGCTTTGACGAAAGAACTGGACAGGATTTCTGAGACTACACAGTTCAATAAGCAGGAACTGTTAGATGGAAGCTTTAAAGACAAGAAGCTTCATGTTGGGGCAAACTCTAACCAGAGCATCAGCATCAGTATTGGCAAGATGGATGCAGCTTCTCTTGGATTAAAGAGCATTACTTATGCAAAAGGAACTGTAACAAAGAGTTATAATAAAATTAACTATCTGGGCGTGGAATATGAATATGACACATCCAAGACGGCAGCTTCAAATAAATCACTGTTTATACAGGCAGCGCAAGCGTATGGTGAGAAGAACTTCCAGGATGATATGATTTTTATGACTTCAGCTGGGTCATATGGAGTGGTATCCGGTACCGCAGTTTGGGATTCACTGGGAAGCGCGGGTTCGGCTGCAAGTTATCTGGCTTCTGTATATGGAGGGAAAGCGAGTGATGCATGGTCAGATTTGCTTGCTAATGCAATCGTATCAGGAATGACAGCAGGCGGGTTTGGTTCGGATGTTACGATAAACGCTCCGTCTGTAGATGATTATGACAGCGCAAACGCTACATTGAACGCAGTGCAGGATGCTATCAACCGCGTGTCTACCCAGCGTTCCGCCCTCGGTGCATTGCAGAACAGATTGGAGCATACGATTGCCAACTTGGATAATGTGGCAGAGAATACCCAGGCGGCAGAATCCAGGATCCGTGATACTGATATGGCATCTGAAATGGTGGAATACAGCAAAAACAATATTCTTGCTCAGGCAGGGCAGTCTATGTTGGCTCAGGCAAATCAGTCAACACAAGGCATATTATCCCTGTTACAGTAATCGGGCTGTATGATAAGTGGAATGAAAAAACCAGCTTCGGCTGGTTTTTTTATTCCTGGACATATAGGACAGGAAAGACGGGGAAGAAAACGGTGAAAGAAAAAATAGAAAATCTGTATGAAACCATCAACTTCTTGGGTTTCAATGCGACTTACTCCAGGAATAACAATTATGCGCAAAATACAAGGAAAATCATTCCTCAGATCCAGGAATTTGTCCAGTGGTTCCTTACGGATATTTCCGGGCTGGAAGAGGGCGTATACCTGAATTTGATTGATATTTTAAAAGACTGTGAGACGGCGCTGCAGGAAGATGACAATGTGCTGATGATGGATGCTTTGGAGCAGGGATTATCCGAATATCTGGAAATGTTCCTCTCGGAAGAATATTTTAGAGAGAAGGAGACAAGTTATGTCAACGGAAATGCGGGACAAGAATCTTGATGCGCTGGAAAAGCGTTTCCCTGGAATTTCTAAAATGATAGAAGAAAAAAAAGAGGAACTGCTGGAACAAGAAGCGTTACAGATTGCAGAGGAGACAGCATTTACCGGCGAGAAAATCCTGACCATAAAAAAGGATGGCCGGAAGCTGTATCTGGCGGGCAGGCGCGACCCAATGGCGCATCCGCGGAACCAAATCAAGGTATTGGGGGAAATTGTGCCCAATGCCCCAGTGTTTATCCTGGGCATGGGGAATCTGCACTATTTGGAGGAAGTGGCCAACCAGACGGATGAAAGCGTCATCCTATTGTTGTATGAGCCCTTGTTTTCTGTTTTTTATAAGCAGCTGGAAAGAGTTGACTTGGACAAGATTTTTGGGAAACGTACGGTTGCCGTCGTCGTAGGCGGGATTAATGACGACGGGCTAGAAGGGGTAATTATCTCCATGCTGCGTGGTGATAAAATACCCTTGATGAAATATTTTGTCCTTCCTAATTATGTGAAATTATGTATGGAACCGGTAAAGAAGTTTTTTGGCTGCTTAAGCAAATACGCTTCCGAATATAAGATGGGGGTGGATACAAATTTATTTTTCAGCCCGTTCCAGGCAGAAAATTTCTATCATAACGTCCAGTATGTCCGGACGGGGCATAAAGCGTCCAGCCTCTTGCACGTGTTGCCAAAAGATGTTCCAGCTATTGTGATTGCGGCAGGCCCGTCATTAAATAAAAATATAAAGGAATTAAAACGGGCAAAGGGAAAGGCCTTCTTGATTGCGGTGGATACAGCTGTGAAACGGCTGTTAAAAGAGGGCATCCTTCCAGATATGTTTGCTACCTTAGATGGAATGAAGACGGCAGAGCTTTTGAACCTTACCGAGCAGGAAGAAGCAGCCAAGGAAATACCTTTGCTTACAAAGGTGACGGCGTCAAAGAGCCTGATGGATTACCACAAGGGCAAGAAGTTTTTTATCAATGATGGGTATCGTTATGTCAATCAAATCTATAAAATGAATGGCAAGGCGCTGGAAGGGTTTTCCTCGGGCGGGTCTGTGGCGACTTACGCATTTGCGTTTGCCTGCCATTTGGGATTCCGTAAAGTCATATTTGTCGGCCAGGATCTTGCATATACCGATAATAAATCCCATGCAGACGGGACATTCCAGGAAGAAATGCCAGAAGAAAATACGGAGAAGTTTTTGATGGTGCCGGGAAATTACCAGGAAGAAGTGCCGACACTTTCAAATCTGGATAGTTACCGTAAATGGTTTGGGGACTTTATCCGTGAGTGGAGAAAAAAATATGACGTAGAGTTTATCAACGCGACAGAGGGCGGCGCCAAGATTGAGGGGACAAAGGTCATGACGCTGGCGGAGGCAATCGATCAGGAATGTAAAAAAGAAGTGGATATAAAGGCCTGTATCCAACAGCTGGAACCGGAGTTCCATAAAGAAGAACAGGAGAAAATCTTAAATTACTTTCATGATACGCCCAAGAGAGTGCATGAAATCATTTCATTGGCAAAGGAAGGAAAGAAAATATATGCCCAGTTAGATAAGCTGTGCTGTTCTGGCAATATGGATAGGCGGGCATATCTGAAGCTTTTAAAGCGTGTAAAGAGGAACCGGAAGAAAATTGAAGAAAACGTAAATTATGACCTGCTGCAGCAATCCATGGTAAGGGCGGAGCAGATCCTGCGTTCCGGCCAGTATTTTAAATATGCTTCCTTGGAAGAAGAGGGTCTGGAACTGGCGCGCCAGGGCAAAAAATATATGGAATTATTAGAAGAATGCACCAGGATTATTGAAGTTTATACAGAACAGACCGTGGCAAAAGTAGAATAATCGAAAAAATACAGAAAACAGGAGGCGGCGTTATGCTGAACCAAAAAACGATTCTAATCACAGGGGGGACGGGGTCTTTCGGCAATGCATTTACGGAATATGTTTTAACGCATTATAAGCCAAAGAAGATTATCATTTATTCCCGGGATGAATATAAGCAGTTCCTTATGGCGGAAAAGCTGAAAGGATATCAGGATATCCTACGCTTTTTCATTGGAGACGTCCGGGACAGGGACAGGCTGTACCGTGCGTTTGGCGGGGTGGATTATGTCATCCATGCGGCAGCGTTAAAGCAAGTACCGGCTTGTGAATATAATCCGATTGAAGCTGTGCGGACGAACATCAATGGGGCAATGAATATTATAGATGCTGCATTGGACTGTAAAGTAAAAAAAGTAGTTGCTCTTTCTACAGATAAGGCAGTCAATCCCATCAACCTGTATGGAGGAACCAAGCTGGTGTCAGATAAATTATTCATTGCAGCCAATGCATATTCCGGAGAAAAGGACGTGCGTTTTTCCATTGTCCGTTATGGAAATGTGGCAGGGAGCCGGGGATCTGTGATTCCGTTTTTTAAAAAAATGATAGAAGAGGGTAAAACGGAGCTCCCGATTACGGATTACCGCATGACCCGTTTCTGGATTAGCCTGGAGGAAGGCATACAGTTGGTGGTTAAGGCTTTGGAGGAGGCGAAAGGCGGGGAAACCTTTATTTCTAAGATCCCGTCTTTTAAAATTACGGACTTAGCCAAAGCGATTGCGCCGGAATGCGCCAGAAAAGAGGTGGGGATCCGGGAAGGGGAAAAGTTGCATGAGATTATGGTGACACGTGAAGATTCCGCCATGACATATGAGTATGACAGGCATTATATCATATATCCCCATTATAATTGGTGGGAGGAAAGCCGTATCCTGCCAGGCGGGAAAAAAGTAGAAGAAGGGTTTGAATACAGTTCCGGGACAAACCAGGAATGGCTGGATGTCGGGGAACTTAAGGGGCTTTTAAAGCAGATGGGATAGAAAAGGCAAAATGGAAAAACAGCGGTATCAGCTGTAATTAGGCAGACAGGAGGCAGGATATGGAATTCAAGACAGAACAGGAAGTGTTTTGGAGCGGGGAATTTGGGAATCAGTACATAGAAAGGAATGAATGTACCAAAGAGCTGATGGCTTCTGCTGTTGGGTTCTTTGCTAAAATCTTGGGCAGGACAGGCGGGATAAAAAGTGTCATTGAATTTGGCTCTAATATAGGGAATAACCTAAAGGCAATTAAGATGCTGCAGCCAGATGTCCAGGCAGCGGCAATTGAAATTAACCATCAAGCGGCAGAGCACCTCAGGGCGGATAAGTTCTTTGACAGCCGTCTGGAAGTATTCGAAGCTTCCATTTTGGAATATAAGCCTGTAAAAACCTATGATATGGCCTTGATATCCGGGGTATTAATCCATATCAATCCAGATGAACTGCAGTATGTATACGAAAAATTGTATGCGTCTTCTGGAAAATATATTTGTATTTCAGAATATTATAACCCGGTGCCGATTGAGGTATCTTACCGAGGGCATGAAGGAAGGTTATTCAAACGTGATTTTGCAGGAGAGTTTTTGGATAGATATCCAGATTGCCAACTGGTGGATTATGGATTTCAATATCATCGGGATTACTGCTTTCCGAAAGATGACGTTACATGGTTTTTGCTAGAGAAAAGAGGTTATGGGCGTTAACGCCTGCATTTGCCATCAGGCAGTAAAGTTTGTTATGGAAAGGAAAATGAAAGATGGGAATTAGAACGTGCAAAAAATGTGGATTTATCCTTGGAACAAGACCTAACAGCAAGGATGTAGACGGTGTTTGCCTTGCTTGTTTGAATAAAGATAGAAAAAATGATATCAAATGGGAAGAAAGGCAAAAATGGCTGACACAATTCATACATGAAAATAAGAATGCGGACAGTAAGTGGGAATGTGTGGTGGGAGTTTCAGGCGGAAAGGATTCCTGTATGATTGTAAAACGGTTAATTGAGTGCCATGGAGTGAAAAATCCGCTACTTGTACATGTATGTGATGAATTTACTCCTTCAGATGCTGGAATTGCAAATTTGGATAATTTGGTCAAAACGTATAACCTGGATCTTTTGAATTTTCGCTGTGCACCTCAGACGTTTGTAAAAGAGACCCGTAAAAGTTTTTTTGAAAAACTCCATCCCTTAGAATGGGTAGAGAAACAAATTTATGCAAAGCCGTTAGAAGTTGCAAAGGCCTTTGGCATTCCGATTGTATTCATGGGGGAGAATCCTGCGTTTGAATATGGAGAGAGCGGAACATGCGAGATTTTCCATTCCGCAAGTGATGATGGCATAAAGATTATATACTTTGGTTCTATTTGGCCATATTCCAATGCAGATTCCTTAGCCCAGGCGCAGTCCATGGGATTCCGGACCCTTTCCGATTTTGACGATTGGCAGAGGCAGGGAAGCGCAGATGATTTCACCCAGATTGACAGCAAGGGATATATGATACAGCTTTGGACAAAATTTATTAAGTTTGGATTTCAAAGAGTCTCAGATGTGGCCTGCAGATTTGTTAGAGAAGGGATTTTTACCAAGGAACAGGCAGAGCAGATGATCAAGGATTCAGATTGGATTTGTGATCCTCTTGCAAAAAAAGATTTTTGCCGGGCAATCGAAATTACAGAGAAAGAATTTGATGAAACCATCGATAAATTTGCAAATACCGAAATACTTATGAAAGATGCAAACGGGCACTGGAGAAGAAAAGATCTTATTTAAAAGGTAAGCGTTAATGGGTATAGCAATCTGAGAAAGGATAAGTATGGAACACACAATTGCAATCATCACCGCCCGTGGAGGAAGCAAACGTATCCCTAGGAAAAATATCCGGGATTTCTGCGGCAAGCCAATTCTGGCATATTCCATAGAGGCGGCAATGTCATCAGAGATTTTTGATGAAGTTATGGTATCCACAGAGGATGCAGAAATTGCTAAAATAGCAAAATCATATGGTGCAAATGTCCCCTTTTTCCGTTCCGCAGAGACTTCCAATGATTATGCCACTACCGCTGATGTGCTCCTTGAGGTGCTTGCAAAGTACCAGGTATTGGGCAGGGATTTCCAATACGGCTGCTGCATCTATCCCACAGCCCCTTTTGTCACGGCAGAAAAATTGAAAAACGCAATGGAACAGTTGACAGAGGATGGGATAACTTCTGTAGTCCCTGTAACGGCCTTTCCTTTTCCGCCCATGCGGGGATTCCTGTTGGAGAACGGACAAGCACACTATGCCTTTCCAGAATTTGCCTCAAAGCGTTCCCAGGATCTTCCGTTTATGTACCATGACTGCGGGCAGTTCTATTGTTTTCGTGCAGAGGCTTTTTTGGAGAGCAGGAGCCTTATAATGGGGCATACCAAAGCAATCGTTATGCCAGAAATGGAAGTGCAGGATATTGACAATGAGCAGGATTGGAAGTTGGCAGAGCTGAAGTATCGGCTGATGAGGGAACAGCCAGAAAAAAAGATGGAAAAAGGGCTAAAAGGCCATCCAATGAAGAGCCAGAAGGAAAATGCCAAGCAGGAACACCACTATTTTTTAAGAAAAGCGGAATGGAAAGATATGGATCAGTTATTCCAATGGGCAAATGAGAAAGAAGTGCGGGAAAATTCTTTTTCCACTGCCCCAATCCCTTATAAGGAACACAAAGCCTGGTTTGAAAAGAAATTAAAGGAAGAACATACCCAAATTTATATTTTCTGTGACGGATCTATTGAGGTTGGCACCTTGCGGCTGGAATTTGGAAAGGATGGAGCAAAAGGGGATGAGGCAGTCATCAGTTACAGCATTGCGGCAGAGCATCGGAACAAGGGATATGGGCAGAAATTGATTGTCCTTGCAGAACAGGAAGCCTGCAGATGGGCAAGACGTAAGCAGAATGCAGAACATGCATTGGGAAAAGTTACAATAAAAGCTCAGGTAAAGGCAGAAAATAAGGCATCCAACCAAATTTTTACGAAAGCAGGATATGAAGCATATGAAGTCGGATACCAAAAGGCAATAAAGCTTGCAGGACAGTAACGGTAGGCCTGGGAAGGAAGATTGCTTTGCTTAAAATGCCAGAAGCCAGTCAAGGCAAGGATTTCAGCCTTACGGGCTTCTGGCATTTTGATAAAATTCTTCATGGCAGATCAGGTAGTGTAAAATAGTTTGTGTCTTTGGTTAAAAATGGCTCCTTTTTGGTAAGAATTAAGATATGACAATTCTTACTGAAAAGGAGTATTTTTATGGCAGTTGCAAAGGAGCAA
>CAJTDL010000001.1 GCA_910575035.1 Lachnospiraceae bacterium | reverse complement strand
AAATCGAAGCTACAAGCAGCTTAAACCACAGAACATTGATAACCAAATTACTGCCAGGTATTGAATTTTCAAGGTGCATAACTAAAATTTATGTGCGAAGTTTGAGTTTTAATATTTTTTCTGGAGCCTTTTCCGATATATTCCCATCTTGAATATATATTTGGGGCGGCATCTCTTCCTTGAAAATATCCTTCATATATCCAAGAAGGTTCTGCAGCAAATGGAAACGGTCTGCCACCTGGACACAGCCAGGGAGCACCTCGCTGATCGCAGAAGCATATGCGCTTGCCCTGTCCCTTGCAACAAGCCGTACTTTATTATGTGATTTCAGCCATTCTTTTAATGGCCCTCCATCACGCCCGCCAAGCAGGGCAATCAAATGATGGTCCCGTAAATCATAAATGGCGGTCGCATATGTCTGCCCCTTTCGGATAGCGGCATCATCAATGCCAATCTCTTCCACATCCGGATCACCTATAAATTCAATCCGGTCATACAGCCGCTGTATCGTGTCGTTGCTGACCTGGACACCGAGCAGCGACAGCACTTTACCCGCCCCTTCATTACTAAGGAACATGGATGTGGCAAGAATCAGGGTATTTAATGCATCCGTGCGCACTTGTGAAGGTTTTGCAAAAGGGAGGTCTTCCATAAAAACTTTACAGTCACACTCTGGATTTTCACAGTCATATTTATACACATTTGCATGTAAAAAGGTCTGTTTACAGTGGATAGGTGTGTCTTGAAACTTTCTTTTGTAAGTGGCGTGGGGTGTGCTGCTCATTTTTCCACAGACAGGGCAGGCACAGCTATGTTCTTTTGATTTAATGTAGATATGTAAGCTGTCCTCTGTTTCGATATGGCCATAAACATAATGATTTTCATCTAATAGAAATGAGTAATCCTGTGTTGGGAAATATTTCAATCTGATCATCTTCTTTCGTGTTTTTTATCTTAACTTTACCATAAATACCCAAAAATGAGAATAAAGAGGATAAAAGAAAAAGCAGATATTTTTACATCTGCCTTTTCTAACAATACCCAAAGTTCAGAAAGAACCGAAGCCTCCCCCAGCACCCGGGATATTTTGCAGCCGATACGGTTCATACAGTCAACAAGGGTGCGCAATTTTATGGCATCATGGCCATTGCGGTGTTGAAAATGGCTAATTATTTCCACTGTTTCCCTTTCGCACCCTTGGACACGCTGTGTTTTTTAGAAGCAGAGCCAAGGACTTCTTCCGTAATTTCTTCCCCAATCTCTGATTCCTTGCTGCCATGACAGCTTTTTCTAATGCATCAAAATCCCTTAAAAAGCCTTCTTTTGTAGAAAGATCAAAGTCCTCCAGGGAAAGAATTATAACACAAAATGTGAAATGTGGATACTGATTTTATAAACGGTCAGCCTGAATTCCCGAATGATGCTTTATCCCTATATTCAGGCTGTCTGTTCAATATTCAAAGTTCTTAACTAACTGACATTGATTCACACCCAATGTTAATTTCCCAATCAGAATGCTTCATTTTAAGATTCATCTATCAATCCGAATCTCATAACTTTCCTTATCAGGTCCAAGTTTTAAAATTAATTTACTCTAATTTGCTCCTGCTGAATCTGTATATTTTGAAAAAATATTTATAAGTTTATTTCCTTTCGAGAATAAATCCATGACTTTTGGATCTTTAAATGTCTGCAAAATATCCAAAACAGATTCACAAGTTGATACCCAATTTACTTTCTCATTTCTAAATTGTTCCCACGCAGACACTCCCTCATCTATTTGTTTTATACAGCCATTTTGTTTTGCAGTTTCCTCATAGATTCTAAATGTTTGAAAGGAACCGAATGTACTGCCTGTACCGGTTCCATATTTATCCTCGTAACTGCATAACGCAAACATTTCAATTCTTGATGCATTTTGTGGGTCTATCTTACTAATATCCACATCAAAAACTTCTTTTTTTCCATCTAAATTAGATATCACTTGAACAATTGGTTTATTCGGAGCTGACCCTTCCGAAAGCATAGCCCTCATTCCATAAACTACGGATTTTCCTTCCTCTGGGAGCATTGTGAAACCTAAAAATTCGCCTTTGCCCTCTCCTTCTTTATTTTTTGTTACTGCATCTGAAAATTCATTTGAATAAACATCAGATACTTGTGCTGCTATCTTTTTTGATTGATAATAGGTATGTGAACTAGTTATATTATTAATTTGCATTTATATATTCCTCCGATTCATTTCTCACTCCCTACAAATATTTGATGATTTGCAGGGAGTGAAATTCAAAAGCTATGGTATTGTAAAATATCTTGTTGTTGATAATGTATTCCAAGGCTGCATTGCGTTAAGAGCCTGCGCCCGAGCATGGATAGTCCTTCCTGATACTGCTTCTGAATAATATATTCCTGTATGAAAATATCTGTATTCTCCAATAACCCTATTCCCACTAACAATGTTCACCGTCTCATTATAATTTTCATTACATTGCGTGTTGTTACACCAACAAAGTACACTCCTGGCTGTACCCATTACTTTTACTTCAATATGTATTTCATTTTTTTCATCCACAGTTAAATTTGTAATTTGAATGGATGAAAGTCCCGGTGCCGGCTCTCTAGGTTGAATTTGGCTATTTAGTTGATTAAGCTGTTCCGCTGACAATCCTAAACTAGTCCATCCATCTGGCAATGAATTGCCTTTCTCTGCTGCCATAACACTTGTGCCAGCCCCACAACACATAATCATAACCAGTGCAAATGTAATAATTCTTTTAATCAATCTTTCTCTCTTCATTTCGTTTTCCTCCAAAAAAATATTTTTTGCAAAATTACGTAGCCTTCTTTAACTATAGTCTAATCTTTACAATTTCACTTTTCAACCACCTTCTTTCTCTTAATTCTATCACATTAGTGGATATTAAAAAATTGACTCTTGACATTCTAATCAATAGATACATTTAATTTCTAAGGTTGTAAAACTTTTTTGGATTCCCAAAATTTTATCTATTTTGTGTTTTATATGTGTGTTATTATTATCCAGGCCTCCAATACATAGCCATGCCCTCCTTTCATGTTTTGCTTAAAATCAATGATAAATTTTATTATTCATATTTTTTCCGTGATTTCAACCCTTTTGGAATGAAACGACATTTTTTAGCCTTATTTGTTTAGTTCTGTTTGCTTTTGATAAGTTTTTTCAAAATACATGTAAACTGTATGGCTGCCGTCAGCACAATGCCAATGGAGATGCAGACAGAATATGTATCAAAATGAAATAAAAGGCACAGCACGTTTAAGGACAAAAAGATAACCACAAAAAAAGCGGTTATCTTTTTGTAAAGGCGGTGCTCCTGTTGGCTCAATGCCCTGTTCTCATTGTCAATCGAGCTGAAGCTGGCCAGGCTGGCCGATGCTGCGACAGTTGCGAGCGTGAGGAATGCCCCCTGCTGGATATGCAGGGACAGCCTTATGCACAGTGACAACAGCAGTCATGGCTCTAATAAGCATGACCAGGAATGCCGAGTGTGGTATCCTCCACTGAATTTTCGGATTGCCAAAAATGGCATGGTTACCAGAATACTCTGGCAAAAGCATCCCATCCCAAGATCCAGCTCTAAGGCTAACAGTAATGGGGCGAAGGACAGCAGGAAGCTATGGATGGCATAAATATATAATTCTCTGTCATCATGAGTTATCACACCGCAGCTTACCATCCAGCCTGCCACTGTGCCAGCGAACTTTTCCATTATTTCTGTCTCCTGAATCGCGATAACTCTTTTGGGGCTTTGGGCTGGTATAAAAAAGTACAGGATGCGGAGTTTGCCAGAGACTTTATAGAACTTTTGGTAAAAAGGAATCAGGATAGCAAACAGGGGGACAACCGTATGTTTCTTTAGAGTTTTTCAGCCAACGATGCAAGGAGGGGTTACGGGATATATAAAAAGGGAATATTTTCCCATAATTATGCGAAAATTATCTTTTTATGCAGGCTTACTATTTTTTTCTCACAGCTTATGGTATAATCTAAAAAGCATTCTGTCATTTTACTAGGAATATAGGAGAAAAATAAGAATGAGGATTTTAATCTGTGACGACGATTCTTTAATGCGGGAGAAAGTCCAGGAATACATAAAAAGTTATTTTAAGCATAACAGCATAGCATGCCCGGAAATCGCCCTTTTTTCAGATGGGGAATCACTGTTAAGGGATCCGGGGGAGAAAGACATTGTTTTTTTGGATATAGAAATGCCAGGAATGAGCGGTGTTTGTGTAGGAAATGAGCTGAAAAAGGCAAACCATAAGATTATTATTTTTGTGGTGACGGCATATTTAGAGTATTTAGATGACGCCATGCGTTTCAATGTATTCCGCTACTTATCCAAGCCGTTGGATAAGCAGCGTTTTTTCCGTAATATGAAGGAAGCCCTTACGCTGTATTATTCCAGTGATAAAAAGATTCCGATTGAGACAAAACAGGGGGTATGCACATTGCCGATATCTTCCATCATAATGGTAGAGGCTCAAGGGAAAAAAGTAATTGTGCATACCCTTATGCAGGATTTTGAATCTACTCACACGATACAGTATTGGATAGGCCAGTTATCCCTAAGGTGCTTTTTCCAGACACACCGCAGCTTTATTGTCAATATGGAGCATGTGGTAAGTTTTGACCATTCCCTTGTCTATCTGGCAGATGGCCAATTTCGGGCTTATTTGACAAAAAGGAGATACCATGCATTTAAGGAGGCTTATCTGCTCTATATGGAAAGCATACGGTGATAGAAATGGGATATGAATTAATAGGCTGCTATATCTTTAGTTTTTGGATAGAAGGAATTGTGCTTTGGAAATATGCCTCTGCCTTTTTTGAGCCAAAGAGCCAGGCATGGAGAAGGCTTGCCATGATCTTCCCTTTGTATTTGGGGTTATTTGCAGCAACACAGCTTCATTTGAAATTGTTGAATACGTTACTGTATTTTTTGGCAAATTTTATTTTTCTGTTTTCCCAATATTATATAAAATGGTATTTTGCATGTTTCCATGCGAGTATTTTGGTAGTCATTATGGGGGCATGTGAATTGGTTCCTTATTATATCATTGAATGTTATGCCCCATCCTTTTATACAAGGACAGAAGACTTTTCGTATCTCTTCTTGTTTGCCATTTTAAGTAAAGTTACCTTTTTGGTTATTTCCTATTTGCTGATCCATTTTTTAAAAGGATGGAAAAATTATAACGAACAGCAGGATAAATTTACGCTTCTGCTGGTGTTTACACCAATAGCTTCTGGAATTGTTATGATTACTTTTTTTAAGATCAGTGATGCATTTCCCCTTTCTCCATCTTTGAATGGAATGGTGAGCCTAAGTGCGTTCCTTTTATTGGCAGTAAACTTGATGGTATTTGAGATTAATCAGTACAACCAGAGGAAAAATGCAGAGCTTACGGAAATGCAGATTTTGCTCCAAAAGGAATCCCAATCAGCAGAGTATTATAGAATGCTGCGCCAACAGAATGAGAGCCAGGGTATCCTGATCCACGATATGAAGAAGCACCTGCAGTCGATTGCCATGCTGAATGGCCAGGCAAAGAATGATAAGGTGGAGGCTTATGTCCAGCAGCTTTTAGCCTCCCCAAGCTTAAGGGAGTCAGTGTTCCTGTGCAGCCATGAGCTTCTGAATGCGATCCTGTGCCGTTATCAGCAGGAATGTGCAAAACAGGGGATTGGATTCTATGCTGATATACGCAGCAAAACAACAGAGTTTATGGAGGATCAGTATGTTACGGCTCTTTTTTGCAATTTATTGGACAATGCGTATGAGGCCACGGCGAAAATGCCCAAAATAGCAGAGCCTTATATTGAAATCAGCACATCGAAACAGGAGAAGTCCCACCTTATGCTGGTCACAGTAATCAATTCCTGTCCCAAAAACCCATTTCCAAAGACAGGCGGCAAGCTGGCCACCACAAAGACAGGCAAGCAGTTCCACGGCCTTGGCCTTAAGAGCGTCCGCAGGGTTGTGGATAAATACCAGGGCCATATGAAGCTGTACTATGACGAGGAGACATTGACTTTTCATGCGATTGTGGCCTTGATGTGGAGTGGGAAGGATTAGAATCTGAAATTATGCAGTCGGTGTAATCCACACCCCTAAATAAAACCTTAGCCTTTAAAATTCGCCAGATAGCCTTTGAAAGATATCTGGCGATTTTGATTGCATTTCCCTGCTTGTATCGATTCCCAATTCCAGAAGGAGGCTTAAAAGCATCGGCACATATCCCTCCCAAATTACTTCTGCAATGCATTGCTGGTCTGCAAAATGGATCAAGTCTGTTAGCCCATCTGCTAACTGCTGCACTTTCCCCCGTCTTGGCTGCTGTACCTTTTATCATGTTCTGCCTGGACATGATTATCTTTCACAACCAGCCGATATCCGTGTTGGTATCGTTATCTTCAAATGAAGTAATAATGGTATTGTTAATAAGCTTTTCAGGTTCTGCCAAAAGGGCTCCATCTTGAGCAGCAACAGTAACATTACCTGTAGCCTCTGTAGAAACAGACATCATATCTGCATTAGAAACAGCGTCTGAAATATATATCAAAAACATATTTGCTTCCAGTAATATCAATTTGACCAGAACCAACAGTAACAGTATTGCCGCCTTCATTCTTTACAGAATAATATTTCTCACCAATAACAGCGGTCAGTTCTATTTCTTCATCAAATTCTGTCATAGATAAAGATTCGTAGGAATCAACATAGAATCTGATATCAGAGTTTGAGTTTTCTCCCAACACATCAACATCATACACCTTCATAAAAGAAAATAGGAAGGGCTTTTGTTCCTTCTGACTTTTTTCCTTCCTCAACTAGAGCATCCAGAATACTATGCAACTCATCCTTTTTCCCAAATAAACTGCCGAAATAACCTGGTCTATTATATTCTTCAGTGGCTTTTCCTTTAGGTGTATATTGGCAAAGATTGATGTCTTGACTGGCAATCGCCATCGAAATGGCAATACCATGACAAGCTCCGTTCCATTCTTTGTTCATATTTTTCTGGATATCCGATTTAGTTTTCTTATCTGCATTAGAGAACAAACGGTCATAAACTTTTCAGACATTGTCAACATCAAGGATTTGTGCAACATGCTGCACATCTCCAAACACACAGCCTATTCGCTTGTGCAATCCAGAGAACTTCCGCAAAACACACCGGGCGTGCCTACCGCATCCGCAAGCAGGATGTGATTGCATTTGTAAGCGCAAATTGACAATTTGCATCGGGCGTGCTACATTACCATTGTGGTGCGCCCGTCATCGAAAGGAAAGATAATATGACGGGAACGCTTATTGCCAAACAAAATTCTTCCGGCCAGAGCTATTATTACGTCAAGCTCAGCTATAAAGGCCCCTTAACGCACAAATGGAAGCAGAAAATGGTGTCCACGCACATGACAGCCAAAGGAAACAAACGCAAGGCAGAAAGCCTGAAAAATGAAGTCATCGCCAAATGTTCCTATCTGGAACAGGTTCCAGATGAGTATAATACATACATTGATCCAGACATCACCCTGTGCAGCTATCTGGAAGACTGGCTCCGCCGCAAAAAAGGCGAACTGGAACGCTCCACTTATGAATGAGATGCCGGATGACCTGGAGGAACTCTCTGAAGCATGTTCAGGGCTGTTCTCACGAATTTTGTAGAACTTTTTGTAGAACTGGGCGAAATCAGCGCCGTTTTCTTTTACTAGGTAAAAAAGAGACTCCCAAAGATTTTCACCGAAAACTCTGGGAGCCGCCCCTGCCAAGGATTTGCACGCCTTCTGCACTGATATCCAAGTGTAGTCGATGCGACAGGATTTGAACCTGCGACCTCTGCGTCCCGAAATTTGAAAGTGGTGTTTTATGATTTTTCATAAGTCCCCAAACCATTTGTTTTTTCAGGCTTTTTTCCATGAACTATTTATTATCTGATGGGAATTTGACTAACATTTTCCTATTTTGTTAGTCAAAAATTAGTCTGGCTTCCTCTTCTGGCTGATAAGGTTGCCAAGCGCCTCTGCGGCCTGTTCGTCCTTTTTCCGCAAGGCATGTGCGTAAATATCCATGGTGGTGGAGGTTTCGGAATGCCCTAGGCGGCTGGACACGGTCTTCACGTCCACATTCTGGGCGATCAGAAGCGTGGCAGACGTGTGGCGCAGCCCATGCAGTGTGATTTCCGGCAGCTTTTCCTCATGCGTCTCATTATAGAGGCGGATAACCTTCTGGAATACCTTGTTAGGCGTTGATATGTCCATCTGCCTCCCATCGTCCTGGATGAACAGGTAATTGCTGCCCTTCCAGTAGCTTCCCAGGGATTGGCGGTATTCTTGCTGCTCTGCCTTATGTCTTTGGAGTATGCCCATTGTGTCGGGCGGAAGGGTCACGGTTCGGTTAGAAGAGAAAGTCTTGGGGGCTTTTGTGATAATACCGTCCTTTGTCCTTGCGGACGCTTTATTGACGGTGACGGTATGACTCTGGAAGTCAATGTCGTCCCAGGTAAGGGCAACCAACTCCCCGCGCCGGAATCCCCCAAAGACTGCTAGGTGGAAAAGCACCTTAAACTGCAGGGGTATTTCCTTTTCCTCATAATGCCTCTTGCTTTCAGAACCGTCCTTTTTCGCCCTTCCCCAATGGGCGACTGTATATGGCGCGTTAAGCTGGCCAAGGAAGGCTTGCGTCTGCTCCAAGGTAAAGTGCTTTACGTCTGCCTGCTTTTCCACCTTTGGGGGCTTTACACGCTGGCATGGGTTGCTCTCTATCAGCTGCCAGTAGACGGCGGTGTTCAGGCTGCTGCTGATAATCTGGTGGATGCGCTTAATCGTCTTTGCGCTGTAAGGCTTCCGCTTCCCGTTCTGGGTATAGCCAGTTTCCATAAGGGTGCCATACAGCCTTGTCAGGTGCAATGGCTGTATCTCTGGCAGCTTTAAATGCCCGATCGCTGGCAGTATAATATTGTCCAGGGAACTTTCGCACCGCTCAATGGAAGTGCGCTCCATCTGCTTCTCTGCGTATTCGGACAGCCATAGGGCAGAGTATTCCTGGTAGGTCATCTTTTCCCCCTTTAAGTATTTGCCGCTTTTTACCCTGTCCTCAAAGTCCATGGCGAACCTCTCCAATGCCTTCTGGTTCTGCTTCTCTGTCTTATTGGGGTCTGGCTTCCAGGTGGCCGTCTCAAGTATCTGCCTGTCGTGGATGTCCCTGCCGTTGCTCACGGTTATCTGGTAGCTTTTGCCTCTTTTCCTTATGCTTGCCATAAAAATATCATTCCTTTCCTAAAAATGGGTGCATTTTATAAAGGATTGTGATATACTGGCCTTATTCAATGTTGTATGTATATCATAATCCTTTATGGTATATCTGGAAGGCTCTGGCGGTGGTGCGCTGGGGCTTTTCATTTGGGGGTTGAAAAATCTGTGTGCATGATATATAATATGCTTAACAAGAGAGCCGAAAGCTGGATGCGGCCAGCCGCCGGAAAATAGTTAACTACAAAAGTAGCGCCTTACTTTACCAGAGCGAGGGCGCTACTTTTTGCGTCTAATGTTGATAACAAGAGTTATAACGGCGCAAAGCATAATTACAAACGTAAACAATTCACTGTATGTAACCATTGGCATCAGCCCCCTTTCATAATACTCGGCGGCTGGCATATCGCCCCTTCGGCTCCCTTGGTAAGCATATTATATTGTCATGGTGCAGTAATTCCCGATTTGAAATCGTTCGAGCACTCGTATTTGAAATGCGAGTGCTTAGTCTTGAACTTTCCTCATTTAAAATCAGAAAAGGTAATTTGCCCTTTTCCCCAACGCAATTTTGCTCCCGGCTCCTGGAAGGAGCTTAGGCTCGACACAAGTGTTGATGATATCCTCCAAAGTAGGGAGTCGCTATTTCGGAGACCCTCTGGCCTGGGAGACTCCTTCCTAAGAAGGGGACAAGTTGTCCTTTTGCCGCCGACCACAACCATTTGTCCGTGGTTAGAGCCATTTGGCTTTGTCATGTGTACAGCTGTCCGAAAAACGGACGGCTGTCTATGCCCTGATTTGGGGCACACTGCCGCTGATTAGGAGAATCCAATTTTGGTTTCTCCACAAGCGTGAACCCGTACCTGTAGGTACGCTTTTGGGGATGTGTGTCCTGTGACGCTCCCAGCCGTCCATATGCGGGCATAATGGTTATTGATGGGTTTATATCAATAAATGTATAAAATGCCTATATCGGGCAGATAGAGCGGTCATATTGGATATGTTTTTACATACCAAACAGATCAGCATGTGTGCCAGTTCGATCTAATCTCAATTCATTTCCGACTAGCTTGTATATAAGCAGCCAGTCTGGGGCAATGTGGCATTCCCTATATCCTGAATAATTCCCAGTTAAATTATGGTCTTTATTCTTTTCCGGGAGCGGGGCGGGGATACGCAAAGTGTCAATAGCCTGTTGGAGCAGGGACATTTTATACCCACGCTTTATGCACGCTTTGAAATCTTTCTTGAATTTTGTGGAGTATCTGACATTAAGCATAGGCTATTCCTCCATCAATTCATTAAATAAAGCCTCTGTACTGCCAGTAAAGAGAGTGCCACCGCCACTCTCCAATTCCTCAATAGATGCGATTGTTTCTGCATTTGGCATTTCCTCTGGAACTGCTGCACCCTGCAGGTAAGCGACAATGTAATACATTTTGCTATCTGGTATCTGGTCTATAAGGCTTTTTGCCATTTCTTTATAACTCATTATTACACTTCCTTTCGTGGTTATTGTATGTGGTTTTGGGTAGAGCATTCTCTGTGATGATCTTTGCCGTACAGGGTTATTCTTGGGGTGGGTCATTATTTTTTTGGTATTCAGGGATATTGGATAAGTCAGCTATATAATCGTTCACTTTTTGTCGTCCAATATCATTTAGGTTTTCTTGGTTATCAGGTTGATCAGCCATCATGCTTTTAATTTCCCGAAGGTGTTTATCAAGTATTCGTATATTCTCTTGTCTTTGTATATTCTCCAGTTCCAAACATCTTTTAGATATTCTATTTAAACTATCAAAAATATTATTTATTTTAAAACGTATTTCAGAGTAGATTTCTTTTGTTTGCTCAATATAGTTGGAGACTTCTTGGTATTCTTCATCTGTAAGTTTTTCACCAGAAGCTTGTCTTTTAAGTAGTTCTTCCGCTTTTGCATTTTTCAAATATTTTTCTATTTGTTCAGACGTTGGCTTTATACGGATGCTTGCATCGTATTTATGGACATTGCTATGATTTTTTTTTGTAAACTCTATTTGACGGTTTTCTTGCAGTTTATTAAATTCTTCTTCTGAACTGGCATATGAATGGGATTGTTCATATGATAAAGAATCAGTCATACAAGATTCATCATTACTAATAGGGAAGTCTACAAGTTCATCAATAGTCATATCCAGGATTCTACATATTTTTTCAACGATATCCAATTTTGGTTCTCTATAATTGTTTTCATAATTTGAGTAAGTTGAAACAGATAAGCCTAATTTTTCAGCCATATCTTTTTGTCGAATACCTTTGGATATTCTAGCCTTTTTTATTTTTAAGCCAATTTTTATATATTGATTAATTCCCATCATCACACACCTCTTGAATAAAGCATATCACAAATTACACAAAAATGCAAACTTTTTTAAAAAAAGTATTGACATTCCCAAAATCGTGTACTATACTTAAATCACAAAATACACAAAAACGTGTAAAAAAGGAGGTGAGAAGATGCCAAGGATAAGCAAGGATAAAATATCTTTTATCATGGCAGAAAATGGTATGTTCCAGAAAGACCTTGCAGAAAAATCTTGCATGAGCAGAGGAAATCTTTCTACAATCATCAATGGAAAGAATTGTCAGGCTAGAACACTACTTAAGATTGCAAAGGCTCTTGGCGTGGATGTAGCTGAAATTTTAGAGGACTAAGAAAGGAGAAAACAGAAAATGGCAAAGAAAGTATTCAGAGATTATGCAGAGGTAAGCGAAAGTATGATGGAGGGATTTACGGTAGCAAAGGTTCTTACCGGAATCAATCACATGGACAGCGGTATAATGCTAGAGTTAGAACGGCAGGTTGATAATGTAATTATCGGTATTGATATGCTTTATAATCCCGAATTTGAAGACGGAGAAACGCCGCTTATGGTGTCGGAGGAATATGTAAAGGATATTATTCAAATTCCAGAAGAGCCAGAAAAGAAGGGAATTAAGATTGTAAGCGCACTGGAAAGCAACTGGCCGACAATCAGAGCCTGGAGCGGAAAGGAGCAGCCATGACAGACAAAGAGGTATACAGGATCATCGAATTGATGAACAGAAAGTTCTTCATAATCATGCATTCCGGGATAAGCTGGAAGCCAGAGTATGGACCCGAACTGGAAGCCATTGACAAGGAACTGGCAAGCCTTAGGGTTCCTGTGGAACAGGCACATGGGCAGAAGGAGCAGGCAGCTCAGGGCAATCAAACAGAAAACACAGTACAGATGGTAACAATCAAGGAAGCATCCAGCCGGACAGGCATTTCTTATGACAGGCTGCGGAAGATGTGCATCAACGGGCAGATTGTACATATCAAGGCAGGAAACAAGCGTCTGATTAACTGGGACAAGCTGGTGGACTACCTGAATGCTGGGGAGACGGGGAATAATGATGCAATGCACACCGAATAAGGAAGCATTGCTTGCCTTAATCCAGCCTGATATGAATCTGACAAAGGAATTTATGAAGCGTATTTATAGCTTTGAATTATCATATCCCGGTTTTTCAGAAGAAGCCATTGCGGCTTTAGAAAAGGTTGGATGCGTCCGGGCGAGGGAACATTATACCTCTTGGGTGCAGGAATATGAATCAAAGCGTGATGCTGAACTGAAAGAGGTTGCACATTGGTATCGGCTGGAATGCGAGAGACAATGGGAGAAGAGGAGAAAGGAGGGTGAGGAAAAACGGAAACAGGAGGAAGTGGAGCATTTGCAGCGGATGAGCAACAAAGACTTGATAACATTGTTAGAGAACTTAACAGGCGCAACCTAATCACCACAGAGCGTGGCATAATAAAACCAAAAAAGCCGACAGAAATACCAATACTTATGAAAGGGGACATGATTGACTTGGAGCATGTGGAAAAGATTGATTTTATTATCAACGATATGCTTTCCCCTGGGCTGTCAATGCTTGCAGCAGACCCTAAAATCGGGAAATCATGGTTTGCATTGCTCATGTGCCTTTGCGTGGCGCAGGGGCGTAAATTCCTAGGGTATGACACAAATAAATGCAACTGCCTGTACCTTGCCTTAGAAGATAGTGATAACCGCATGAAAACAAGGATTAAGCGCATATTTGACGGGGACAAGCTGCCAAACACATTCAATTATTGCATTGATATTAATGATCTATCCAATGGCTTCATAGAGCAGATGGAATTGGTATACCAAAGCATGACAGACTTACGCCTTGTCATAGTGGACACATTACAGTGCATCCGGGGGCAGTACAACAACAGGGATGGCGGAGCCTATGGGTATGACTACAAGGAAATGAACAAATTGAAATCATTTGCAAAGAAGCACAATCTGGCAATGCTGCTGATACACCACACAAGCAAGATGGACAACCCCAATGACCCATTCTTCTCCATATCAGGCACGAGGGGGCTTACAGGGGCATTGGATTTAATGATGGTGATGAAAAAAGAGAATGTCTCTGATAAGCAGGCGAAGCTATACATACGTGGGCGTGATGTTGATAGTGATGCCTTCGTCATTGAGATGCAGGACTGCAAATGGATAAAGGTGGGCACGCTGGAAGAGATGCAGGAAATGGATGCTTTAAGGAAGTACCGAAATAACCCGACCGTGATGGCAATAAATAAATCCTTAGAAGAAACTGGGCAATGGCGTGGACGCATGACGGAACTGGTTGAATATGCAGAGAAGCATGGCATACAGATAAATTCCACACCAAGGCAGCTATCAGACGAGATTAAAAAACTAGAATACCAGTTGAAAATGATTGATAACATCGAACATGGAACTATCAGCAAAGGCAAAGCATCAAGTGTCCATATATTTAAGTTATGCAGGACAGATAATAGATAATCTCTGTATATATACTTTAACCATTTCTTTTGTTTCCAACTATTTCTAACCATTGCCAATAATGGCTATGTTGTAGAAGAAATGGTTAGGAATGGTAAGCAATACTAGAAATGGTATATTGATATATAGAGAGAATCAGAAGGGAGAACCCATGAAAATAATGGTTCAAGACCAAACAATAATTATTGAGCAGCCACGCTGCGTATGGGTGGAGCAGATTCCATCCAGTAATGAAGGCATTGTTGCAAGTAATTCCAGGAGTGTTCCTGTATTGGGGAAATATGCCACGATTGACAGGGCGAAAGAAGTATTGAAAGAAGTGTTTGAGTACCAGAGGAACGGGCGGTGCAACTTTTATATGCCGCAGGAATGAAAACGCCCCATAGGTACGCCAATACCTACAGGGCAGCACAGCCGGAGCCGTACACATCACAGGTACATAATACCACGGCTTCCGGCAGAAAGGGAAGAGGAAATTATGGGAAAACACGAAATTTTTGTAAAATTGGTAAATCTTATTGGCGGCATGGGAGGAACAGTTACCTTCATACCAATGGTGTCAAGTGCCAAAGGGCTGATGGCCGCGGAGAGTGTGGCGTACACCGCCGAGGAAATGGAAAGGCTTATACATCTGGCAGAGGAGAATAATGTTATTGTCGGGTTTGCGCCGCTCCCGGTAAGTAAAGGCCGTCTCAAATGTGTCCGTGGCGAGGTAAAGATAGGCATTAGGATGGGCATGTCCTTTGATGAATATGTTTATACCCTTGCGCATGAACTGGCACATTATTACCTGCATTATGATAAAGGGGACACTATTGCCAGCGATAGGCATGAAGAGTATGAGGAACAGGCAGACGGGGCGGCTAAGATGCTTTTGGCGGCATTGTCAGTCGGACAGAAAGGCGGTGCAGAATGAATATTGACTTAAAAACAGTGATCCATGAAATTATTGACAAAATCAGCAATGAAGAGTACTTGGAGCTGATACAGAGGTTTGCGGAAAGACTGTTAGACGGGAGTGCGGCATAATGGCAAAGAGGGAAGGAGGCAAAAGCATGAAAGACGAAAGGAAATTCAAAGAGGTTATCCACGGCATAAAGGGGGCAGAGAAGGACAAGGACAGGTTCTGTAAGGCGGCGAGGATTGAGAGGGAGCCAATGAGCGATAAAAGGCTCGTGACGCTGCTTAACTATGCGGTCGGCACGCTTGCCATGGTGATGGGGTTCGCTGCGTTGTATATGGTCATCTATTTTATGGGCACATCGGGCAGATAGGGGGTGATTCAAGATGTACATACATGGCTTTATTGATGGGGTGCTTGCCTTGGCCGTGCTTGAGGTAGTTGCCCTGGTATTTGCAGCAGCACGCTCAAAGAAAAAGTAGTTAAGCATGGAGGGTGGCTGCCATGGCCATCCTCCCCTGCATTGGGGCACACGAAACGGCGCTTAATTTGGTACAACGGATTGTGGGTTCCATGATACCATAGAGGAAAGAAAAGCGATTCAAGCAGCGAAGGAAACGGCATAAAAACAGAAACAAACAAAAAAAGACATTTAAGGTGGTGTGCGGATGGCAAAGGTTTCAATAGAAGAGTGGGAAGAGGAAAACAGCCTTTTCCTGTTGGAGTCATGGGCGAGAGATGGGCTGACAGAAGTACAAATGGCTGAAAATATAGGCATCAGTGCCCGAACACTTTTGAACTGGAAAAAGAGAAGCATTCCGATTTTTCTTGCCCTAAAAAAGGGGAAAGAGGTATCAGATTACCAGGTAGAGAACGCTTTGTTCAAAAGTGCGCTTGAAGGAAATGTAACAGCACAGATATTCTGGCTGAAAAACCGGAAACCAGAGCAGTGGAGGGACAAACAGGATCAGAAAGTGGATTTAACAGAGGCGGTGAAGATCATTGACAGCATCGGAGACGGTGATTGATTTTGGAAAACTCATTGCTCCAGCATATTATCCAGTGCACAGGGATATTGTTAAAGAAGCACATACATATTACGACCTGTATGGCGGCAGGGGTGGTTTGAAGTCCTCGTTCATATCGTTGGAGATTATTCTTGGCATGATGAAAGATAAAGACGCTAATGCTGCTATATTTAGGAAATATGGTGTAACGCTGCGCGAATCAGTATACGAACAGATATTGTGGGCAATTGACGAACTTGGGGTAGCGCACATGTGGAAATGCGGAATAAGTCCAATGCAGTGTGTTTATCTCCCGACAGGCCAGAAGATAATATTCCGGGGGCTGGATAAGGCGAAAAAAACGAAATCTATTAAAGCATCACAGGGATATTTCAAATATTTATGGTTCGAGGAACTTGACGAATTCACGGGACCAGAAGAAATACGAACAGTGCAGCAGTCCATTCTTCGTGGTGGTGAGAAGTTTGTTGTATTCAAGAGTTTCAATCCGCCAATCAGTATAAACAATTGGGCGAACATGTATGTAAATGAACCGAGGGATGACAGCTATCGTCACAGGAGTGACTATAGGGATGCGCCAGTAGATTGGCTAGGCCAACAATTCATAGATGATGCGGAGCATTTGAGGAAAGTCAATGAGAGGGCATATCAGCATGAATATCTTGGTGAGGCGATAGGAACAGGCAGCGAGGTATTCGAGTTCTTGGAGATACGTGCAATCACTGACGAAGAAATACAAAAGTTTGACCGCATTTATCAAGGGATTGACTTTGGATGGTATCCTGACCCGATGGCATTCATCCGCAGCCATTACAATCCAAAGCATGAGAAGATATATCTGCTGGATGAATATGTCGGGAACAAGATAAGCAACGAACAGTTGGCAGGGGAAATCAAGCACAGGAAGTACCATTACCAGTTCGAGACAATATGTGACTCCGCGGAGCCGAAGTCTATAAGCGATTTGAAACATATGGATATATGGGCAAAAGCGGCATATAAGCCACCTGGAAGTGTTGAGTATGGTATGAAGTGGCTGCAGCGTCGCACCATTGTCATAGACCCCAAAAGAACGCCACGCGCCTATAAAGAGATTACGCAATATGAATATGAGAGGGACAAGGAAGGCAATCTGCTTTCCGGGTATCCGGACAAAAATAATCACTGCATTGACGCCCTGCGGTACAGCCTGCAGAGGGCAATGAACTCATGGGAGTCGAGAGCATAGGAAGGAGAGAGGTATGGATTATTTAAAGGTACATTGTTTTCATTGCGGCGGTAAATTTGAGCTTTACAGCCGCAATATGAACCACGACGATAAGCCGCCCGTGTGTCCGCATTGTCTGGCAGGCATGAATAAGACACAGTGGAGGCGGCTGATAGATGCGTATTATACGATCAGCGAGGTCAACAAGGATTTTCGCAAATACCATCAAGACCGCGCGGAACCATTGTTCCAGGTGGAGATGAAGAACCATTATGTGAAGCCGGAAAAAATAGTGCTGGACGACCAGATCTAGAAAAATCTGGATATTTTGAAGGATATTGTTAATCACCCAATACCAAACAGAAATATTGAGGATTATGAATAAAAATGAATGGAGGATTTACCATGAAAACAACTGGTTATTACAAGCGATTATTGGAAAGGGCTTTTAATGCAAGAGCGGCCATAGAGAAAGCAGAATCAGATTATCAGGGTGCCATTAGACATGAAAGGGAATTATATGATGACGGCATGGTCGGTGAAAAAATGCTCCATCTCCATACTGATGAGTTTACGAGTAAAAGGGATAGGGAGGTTGATGCGGCATTATCCTGGATTGACGGCGTGGCTGATGAGTTTGGAAGCGTAATGGAAGACCTTGGGAGGTTGGACGGAAGCAGGATCGATGATAATGTGATGCGGCTTCTGAATAGCGGCATCCGGCTGACAACTGGAGAATGGCAAGGCCTGGCGAACGATTGTAAGGATAGCTATACTATGACAAGGATTCTTAAGTCTGCTTACGCCGCAAACAAGCTGGAGGAAGATGGAGATGTGCTGACGTTTGTTCAGTTTGGGCAGAGTCCCCAGGATAAGCAGAAGATTTTCAATAAGTTTGCTGGCCTTATCAAGCATACATGCAGGAGCGGGATTGTCTTGGACGGATATGTAAGCCGGAAGGATTACTGGAACGATCTGGCGAAAAGTTCAATTAGGGAGATGCAGCCGTTTTCTGATGAAAACTTTGATTCGGTCGATGCAGACTTCCCGGTAGAAAAGCAGTCAGTCACATCCACCAGTTCGGTATTTTGATTTCGGATTTACTCCGATAAGATAACAGCATTTGCAGGGATGCCCTTAGGAAGGAGGATTAGGGAAATGGGAATGACAATAGAGGCACAGGAGGCAAGGAAAGCCTATATGCGGCAGTACAGGGACAGGAACAGGGACAGGATTAATGCGAGGCAGAGGGGATGGTACGCAAGGAACCCTGAAAGGGCAAAGGAATACCAAAGGAGGTACTGGGAGCGGAAAGCCGCAACAGGAAGCATCCGGCTGCCGTGGTCAGCGTACGGCATCACGCCAGAGAGGCGCAAGGAACTGGAAGGAATCGCAAAGTCAGGGGAATATGCTGACATTGTTCTTGCAGCCGCCTTTAAAACAGACAGGCAGATCGCTGGGCATATTATCCTGTCCGTGACGGAGGGCATCCCGTATGACCACCTGGAATTCCATGGCAGGCTTGGCCGGTGCTGCGTTGGCAGGTCAAATTTTTATGGCCTGCGGAGGCGTTTTTTCCACTACCTGGACATTGCGTTGAAGGAAAAGGCAGGTGGGCTTGCATGAAAGACTTAATGGCAATAGCGCTACACTGCATGGTGCATGATGAATTTGAGGCAATGCGCTCCCAGGATGCAGTCATGGGCAATATGAAAAAAGATTTATTCTGGGGCTGCGACAAAGAGGACAGCAAGGATGAGATTTATGTCAAAATGATTATCAACGCCATGGAGATTGCCGCATACATATCCTTGAAGTCCATTACAGATATACTGCTTGATGCTGGGGTATTTGCCGAAATAGACGACAGGCGGCTTAGGAAGATCATCCTTTCGCCCCCAAAGCAGGATTAAGACAGTTCCGGCTTGCAAATAGAGCAAGCCGCTAACCTGAAAAAGTTACGGGCAGATTTGCAAAAGCATCTCTGCTTATGTGGAGGTGCTTTTTATGGCTCAATATGATGGGAGCATAAGGATAAATACCAGTCTTGTACTAAAAAACTTAAAAAAAGATACAGCAGAAGCAGAAAGGATTTTGAAATCTACGGCTAAAAGCATCTCTGAAATGGAAAAGAACGCTTCCTCCACTGATGCTTTTAAAAATATAAAAAAACAGGCAGAAGAAGCGGAAAAGAACCTTGACACTTTGAAAAGGAGCCGGGATTTGTTTCTGGAAAGCGGAGGAAGTGCACAATCCCCATATCTCAAAAATCTAAATTCCGATATAGAAAAGGCTCAATCAAGGCTTTCCGCATTGAAAGAATCAATGAAAGCATTGACCGAAAGCGGAATGGGATATTCTTTTTCTTCCAGCGAAGAACAGCAGGCATATGTCAATGCATTGGCAAGAAGGCAAGAACTTACAGAACGAATTGCAAGCAACAATCGAAAAATTACAGAGTTGCAGTCACAGGAACTTACGGAGGAAGAACGCCTTGCGCAAATCAAGGCCAATGCCACAGTGTCAGATCAGAAGATTGTTGACCTGCTGGAACGCCGCAAGCAGCTCCAAACGGAACTGAAAGACCTGGAAAAAGCAGGGGTGACGCAGGGGTATGAAGATTTTGACAGCAGGCAAAGGGAGCTTTCCCAGATCAACCAGCAGATAAAGGATTATGGGAAAAGCACGGAGACCGCAAAGACAGCCTCCAAGAAACTGGCAGAATCCGCCAGGAATGCGCTCTCAACCATATCAAAATATGCGAAAAAATCCAGCAGGGAAATGGCATCATTTGCAGCATCTTCCATGAGGAAGGCAGTTTCCTCCATGTTCAGCTTTGGGAAGAGCACGAAAAGCACAAACAACACATTAGAAAAAGGCTTTAAGGCAGTCCTAAAATACGGCCTTGGAATCCGAAGCTTCTACATACTGATAAACAAATTCAGGACAGCAGTGAAGGAAGGATTTAAGAACCTTGCGCAGTATTCCGGGGAGACGAACACGGCAATATCCATGCTAAAATCCTCACTTACACAGCTTAAGAATAGCTTTGCCACGGCGTTCAACCCAATACTCACAGCAGCCGCACCAGCCCTAACGGCATTGATAAATATGGTGTCCAGGGCTGTGACGTACGTTGGGATGCTGATTGCGGCCTTGACAGGGAAAGGGACATTCACAAAGGCAAAGGAAGTGCAGGAGGACTATGCCGCAAGCCTTGACAAGTCTGCCGATTCAGCAAAGAACGCAAAGAAGGAGAGTGATAAGTACCTCTCTGGCCTGGACGAAGTACAAAGGTATGAATCAGCAAAAGATTCAGATTCCGGGGACTCTGGCGGATATAAAGCCCCAACGCCTGGGGAGATGTTTGAGGAAGTGGACATCCCTTCACAAATTAGTGATTTTGCAGGAAAAATAAAAGATGCTTTTTCAGGGATTTGGGATGTTTTCAAGCAGTCCTGGGAAAGTAAAGGGATATATGTCATGAATTCTGCAAAAGCAGCTTTTGATAGCCTAAAGTCATCGGCAAAAAGCGTTGGCTCTACTTTTTATGAAGTGTTTACAGGGGGCGTAGGCCTTGAATGGGCTGAAAGCGGCCTAGAACTGCTGCGTTCCATGCTTGATGTTATCCGTTCTATCTCTGACGCATTTAGGGGGGCGTGGGAGGGTGGGGCAGGCGAGGAACTTGTTACGTCTATTTTCAATATGCTAACTAAAATAAACAGGCTGGTTACTTCGATTGGCGACTCTTTTTCCAGGGTATTTAGCAGGGGTGTAGGGACTGAAATCTGGGAAAATATCCTTGGAATTGTAACAGGCGTATATAACACAGTAGGGAACCTTGCGGAACAAATACAAAAGGCGTGGGACACGGCAGGCCTTGGGGATAGTATATGGGAAGGAATCTTAAATACTTTCAACACTATTTTGGAAACGATACACAATATTGCAGATTCAACGGCAGGATGGGCTGGCAGCCTTGATATTACACCACTATTGCAGTCTATTGACGGATTGCTGAAATCTTTGGAGCCATTGGCAGAAAATATTGGAGCAGGCCTTGAGTGGTTTTGGAACAATGTGCTTCTCCCGATAGCCGGATGGACAATACAGGAGGCGGTACCTGCTTTTTTGGATATGATTTCTGCTTCTATAGATGCATTAAACGAAGTCATAGAAGCATTAAAGCCATTGGGCATATGGCTGTGGGAGAATTTTTTTCAACCGCTTGGACAGTGGGCGGGGGATGCAATTATATCAGCATTGGAAACGATTACAGATCTGTTGAAAAAATTCGGAGACTGGGTGTCAGAACATCAAGAAACTGTGCAGAATATGGCTATTATAATTGGTTCATTTTTTGCGGCTTTTAAAATTGTGACAGCAGTAGCCGGGATTGTTAATTTTATTGCTAAGATGGGTGGTTTAATTGGAATTGTTCAAAAAATGGCCGGATTAATCGGTACTGTGTTTAATCCATGGACTTTGGCGATAGGTGCGGTTATAGCAATCGGTGTCCTGCTTTGGAAGAACTGGGACACCATCAAGGAAAAGGCGATAGAGATATGGGGCGCAATCCGTGACTGGTTTAAGGAAACGATAGAGAAGATTAAGGAATTCTTCTCTGGTTTATGGAAGGGGATAAAGGAAACCTTTGCGAATGTCGGCGGCTGGTTCAAGGAAAAGTTTGAAGGAGCATTCACTGGGATAAAAAATGCATTCTCATCTGTCGGTGATTTCTTCTCAGGTGTCTGGAAAGGGATAAAGGATGTATTCGGGAACATAGCAGGATGGTTCAAGGACAAGTTCTCCGCGGCATGGGAAGCCGTGAAGAATGTATTTTCCAAGGGCGGGAAAATCTTTGACGGTATCAAGGACGGAATCCTGAACGGGCTGAAGGCAGTCATAAACGCCTTAATAGATGGGATTAATTTTGTAATCACAATTCCGTTTAACGGCATAAATTATGCATTACGCTCTATTAAAGGCGTGAATATAATGGGTTTTACGCCCTTTAGCTGGATACAGACGATTGATGTACCGCAGATACCTAGGCTTGCCACAGGCGCAGTCATCCCGCCGAACAGGGAGTTTTTGGCCGTGCTGGGCGACCAGAAACACGGGACGAACATTGAAGCCCCAGAAGGATTGATAAGGAAAATAGTCCGGGAGGAAACGCAAGGGATGCAGTCCCAGCAGGGTGGAAAAGCTGTTTATAGCTTTATCGCACAGATCAACAGACGTGTCGTCTTTAATGAAGTGATAGAAGAGGGCAAGTTAAGGCAGACGATACACGGGCGTAACCCGTTTGAGCTTACATAGGAAAATTTATGAAAACATTGGAATATAGCAGGGAAAGGCAGAGCAAACCGTTGGGATACCGTTAAAATCATGCCAGCAGAATACAGTCCGATGTTAGTCAAATGTTAGTCAAACATGAAAAAGCGCCCCTTCATGGAGTGCTTTTCTTGTGCCATAACCCTTGATTTTACTGGCTTTCTAAAGTCGATGCGACAGGATTTGAACCTGCGACCTCTGCGTCCCGAACGCAGCGCTCTACCAAGCTGAGCCACGCATCGCTGCTACTATGGCATAATAACACAATTTTCTCTATTTGTCAAGAATGCAATTTTCCCCCATAAACACATTCCCCCTGAAACAGTCCTTCACAGGGTTGGCACAGAAAGCTGCATTAATATGGCCATGTAACGAAAGTCTTACTGCGCCGCCCCCTTTTTGCAGCTTTCCATCAAAAACTCATAGAGCTCTGGCATATGCCGTTTGATGGAAATGGGGGCAAAATCCTGGTTCAAGAAGCAGTGGGCAGTATTTCCCGTGGCATGCAGGACTTCGTGCTTCTCATCGTACACCTGGTAAGAAACCATAAACTTCACGCCTGTAAATTTAGTAATCATGGCCTCAATCTGGATAATTTCCCCAAAGCGGACTGCCTGGCGATATTTACAGCTTGCCTCCAGCACTGGGACTAAAATCCCCTGTGCCTCTATTTCCTGGTAAGGAAAATGCGCTTGCTCCAAAAAATCCATCCTGGCCTCCTCAAACCAGCGGATATAATCAGAATGATGCACCACTTCCATAGCATCCGTCTCATAATACTGCACCTTATGAAAATAGGGCTTTATCACTTCCATATCAATTCCTTCCTTTCCATAAATATTTCTATATTCCAAAACAATACTTGAAAAACCTTTTTTGCAGCAAATATTTTGCATATACTGCACAAACACTAGCCATTTTCTGCTGCACATAAATACCCAAGTACTAGGTATTAGATATATTTTGTTACTACTCATGGCTCAGGAATGCGCTGAACCACGCATTCTGTGAGAACATGGTTCAGGAGTGAGGAGCGGTTTTTATGAAGAAAAACTTTAACTATCGTCCTGAATTGTTGCTATGAGCGGCACCCAGGCCGTGAATAGTAATTATATTTTAACATTTCCAGGTTTTAAACGCAAATTTTACTTGTAATCCCTGGACATTTGTATTACAATAAAGTTCAAAGCTGACAGGCATTTCACATTGGATAGGTTTCTAATGTTGCCTGGAAGGCTAAAATATTATTTATTATTATAAGGAGGAAATAAGTATGGCATACGTAATTACCGACGCTTGTGTAAGCTGTGGAACTTGTGAGGGAGAATGTCCAGTAGGAGCTATCTCTGCTGGGGATGGCAAATATGAAATTGCAGAAGATACCTGCATTGATTGCGGCACATGCGCAGGCGCTTGCCCAACAGGCGCTATTGAGCAGGGTTAATTCCCACAAATATGAATAAGGCTATGCATCCGTAAGCTTCCGGCTTACAGATGCATAGCCCTTTTTCTATGCTGGCTGGAAAAATCTGATCCCTATATGCAAGCCTGGCATAAAGATCCCTTATCTCCCAACTTAGCCTTAGCATTCCAGCAAAATCTGGCTTTCCCAATACAGGCTCCGTTTTAGCATCCCATGTCTCCTGGCTGTGTTTTAGCATCCCAGCAAAAACTGGTTCCTCCAATGCATATGCTGTTATACAGTCAAATTGGGGTTTAAGCCTTTGTCTTTTCCCAGCGCCTTTTTCGCGCTTGCCTCCTTTTCTTTCTTTTCCTTTTTCTCCTTGCGGAACCTCCTTCCCCTTTGACGGGTTCTAATCGCTTCATCCAGCTTTCGGAATCGCTCTTCCTCTGCTTCATCCTGCTCACGCATCAGATAATTCATTTCCTTCAATACCCGCTCGCCTACCTGGGTTCCCACCTCCTGGCTCAATGCTTGGTTATTTTCTTCCATAGCCTGCTTCACAATTGTAGTCATCATGGCTTGGAACTGCTCCAGCTTCACCGTATTTGACACAGGATTGCTGTGCCTTTGGGATAATGCCTTTGGCCCTGGCTCCAGATATTCCCGGTTCATATAGCTTACATTCCCTCCCATCCCGTTTTCCATATCATCTTCTAGCCCCATATTGGGTTCTTTACTATGTATCATCATACGAATGGCTTTCAGCTGGTATCCCTGCTCCTTCCACTCCTTTATCTTATGAAACTGCGCTATATTTTCTTCTGTGTAGTAGCGGTGCCCCATTTCATTACGGGGAATTTGGAGCTCCAGCTCTTCTTCCCAATAGCGCAGGACATGGGACTCAACGTTCACGATGTTTGCCGCATCTGAAATCATATAGCGTACATTTTCCACATTTCTACCTCCTTTTTGGGATATATTTTCCGATAACCGGATTTGTCCCGCCAATGCCACAGGCTGGCTTGGCCAGCCGGCACGTTGCATTAGCTTGTCCCTTTTGCTACTTCCATTGTACCGATTTATGCCTTTCGTTACAATCTTTTTTCATCGTGAAATAATGACAAGAAAAACCAGATAGCTTCCTTTTTGGAAGGATATCTGGTTTGTTTTACAACATATGCTATTTTTTGCGGGAGAAATGAAAAGAATTACTATTTGCGCACCACACTCTCAAACTTCGTATACTGGGGCAGCCATACCAGATTTACTGTGCCAATGGGGCCGTTCCTTTGCTTTGCAATAATGATCTCAGCAATATTTTTATCTACCGTATCTTTATTGTAATAGTCATCACGGTAAATAAACATTACCACGTCCGCATCCTGCTCAATAGCGCCGGACTCGCGCAGGTCTGACAGTATAGGCCTGTGGTCGTTAGTGCGCTGCTCCACCTGGCGGCTCAGCTGGGATAAGGCGATAACAGGCACCTTCAGCTCCCTGGCAAGCCCCTTTAAAGAGCGTGAGATATCTGAAATCTCCTGCTGCCTGGAATCAGACTTCCCAGAGCCAGACATCAGCTGCAGGTAGTCAATGATGACCAGTTTCAGGTCATGCTCTAATTTGTATTTCCTGCACTTCGAACGGAGCTCTGATATAGAAATTCCAGGCGTATCATCTATAATCAGCTTGGAACGGCCAATGATGCCGGCTCCTTCAATCAGGTTCTCCCAATCTGTGTCCTGCAGGTTCCCAGAACGCAGAAGCTGGGCATCTACCCGGGATTCCAGGGAAAACAGCCGGTTGACCAGCTGTTCCTTTGACATTTCCAAGCTAAAGATTGCTGTGCACAGATTGCTGCGGAACGCTACATATTGGGCTATATTCAATACAAAAGCCGTCTTACCCATAGACGGCCTGGCAGCGATCAGCACCAGGTCAGAGGGCTGCAGCCCAGAGGTACGGAAGTCCAAATCTGTGAACCCTGTGGCAATCCCTGTTACATTTCCTTTTGTCTTAGAAGCCTGCTCAATCTTCTCCAAGGCATCCAGCACCACCTGCTTGATGGGGACAAAATCACTGCCGCCCCTGCTTTGGAGAAGGTTAAATATTTCCCGCTCTGTACCAGCCATAATATCGTCCAGGCTGTCCCTGTCCAGATAACACTGGTTGGCAATCCCCTCTGTTACCTTGATCAGCTTACGCAATGTGGCCTTTTCCTTTACGATATTGACGTAATATTTCACATTGGCAGAAGTAGGGACAGATGTTACCAATTCCCCCACAAATTCCAGGCTGCTGATCTCCGGCGGCACGTCCTTTTTCTGCAGGCGGTTTTGCAAAGTGACTACATCCACAGGCTGGTTCTCATTATAAAGCTCCGCCATGGCTTCAAATATAATCCCATACTGCTGATGATAAAAATCCTCCCGCAGCAACAACTCAGAGGCAGTCATAACAGCCTCCCTGTCCATGATCATAGCGCCGATCACGGATTGTTCCGCTTCTAAACTGTTCGGCATCACCCGCCTGATCAGGGCTTCCTCCATAAATACCTCCTCTTATATCCATTATCAGTGTTCCACGAGCCACGCTGCTTCACTGCTATTTTGTGTTTAGCTAAGCCGCAAGCTACTCTGCTTCCACTTTCACCTTCAGCGTCCCTGTCACCTTTGGATGGAATTTTATCGCAATCTCATATACGCCTAAGGATTTCAAACCGCCTTCTGGCAGCTGCATCTTCTTTTTATCCAGCTCCAAATCCAGCTGCTCCTTTGCGGCCGCA
The DNA here is from genome assembly GCA_910575035.1 of Lachnospiraceae bacterium. GTDB lineage: Bacteria > Bacillota > Clostridia > Lachnospirales > Lachnospiraceae > Petralouisia. Next base: position 301,802 of record CAJTDL010000001.1, on the reverse strand, counting down.
GAAATTTCCTTTGTGGAGACAGACCCAAATGTCTTGCCGCCTTCCCCAGCCTTCAGGGTAACTGTTACTTCCTTTGTAGCAACTTCCTCCGCCAAAGCCTGGGCTGCCTCCAACTGTTCCTTTGCCACGCGCTCTGCATGCTGGTTCTTGATCTTCAGGTCATTCAGATTCTTTTTATTGGCCTCTACACCCAGTTTCTTGGGGAGGATCATATTCCTTGCATATCCATCGCTTACCTTAACCACATCCCCTTTTTTCCCCAGGGATTTTACATCCTCCAACAATATTACTTCCATGTTTTCCTCCTTTCTGTGCTTCCCGCACAATCAGGCCTTTCCCTCACTGCTGTATCCTTCCTATTGCTTCCGGCTCAGCCTTCTGAAGCCTCTGCTTTCCTCATTCAAGGCAACACTCTGCCCTCCTTATGGGTCTTATCCTCCCCCCTGCTTCTGGCTCAGCCATCCAGCTCCCCTGATTCCATCATTCATGGCACAGCCTAAACTCTCCCTTACACCTCTATATCCCCTTCCTCCAGCATATGATCCAATGTTTTCTGAATCCTCCACTTGGCTTCATTTACCGTACAGTCTGTCATCTGTGCGCCAGCCACGTTCAAATGCCCGCCGCCGCCCAGCCGCTCCATAATCAGCTGCACATTGATCTCATCAATTGACCGGGAACTGATATAAATCTTTTCGTTATACTCTGTCAACACAAAGGAAGCCTTAATCCCTACAATATTCAGCAGCTCATTGGCTGCCTGCGCCCCTGCAATGGTCGGGCTTTCTACCCTGCTGTCTGCCGGGCACACGGATATGGCAAACGCCCCACGGTAAACCTCTGCATGCCGCACCGCCTCTGCCCTGGCCTTATAAGCCGCCATGTCATCCCGCAAAAGCTTGCGCACCCGGGTCACCTCTGCACCGCACCGACGCAGGTATGCCGCCGCCTCAAAGGTCCGTACGCCTGTCTTTGTCATGAAATTATTCGTGTCGATCAAAATCCCGGCATAAATGCTGTCTGCCTCATTGGGCTTCAAATGGATATTTTCATTAAAATACTGCAGTACCTCTGCCACCATTTCACAGGTAGAAGACGCATATGTTTCAATATAGGAAAGCACTGCCCCTTCAATTACCTCGCTGCTCTGCCTGTGATGGTCAAAGACTACAATTGTCTTGGTCCGTTTCAGCAGGCCGGGGCATTCCGTATAATTCGGGCGGTTGGTATCCACTACAACCACTACGCTTCCGCCCTCCATCAGTTCCAATGCTTCCTCACTCCGTACAAACATATCTTCCGGATACCCTTTTTCTTCGGTAAAGCATTCCTTCATAGGACGCAGGGAAGATGTTACTGTATCCAGAACAATATGGGCTTTTTTCCCCATTACCTGCGCCATGCAGAAAATGCCAATCGCAGCCCCAAAGGAATCCATATCGCCAATGCTGTGCCCCATAATAAAGACTTCTTCCCGTGTCTCAAAAATTTCCCGCAATGCATGGGCTTTCACACGGGCTTTCACACGGGTCATCTTCTCCACCTGCCTGGACTTCCCCCCAAAGTAGGAAACCTTCTCACCATCCTTGATCACCACCTGGTCGCCGCCCCTGCCCAATGCAAGGTCAATGGCCATCCGGGAATACTCGTACCGCTGGTTATAAGTTGTACCGCTGATCCCCAGGCCAATGCTCAGGGTAACCGCCATCTCATTTCCCACCTTAATGGTCTTTACTTCCTCCAGGATGCTGAACTTGTCCTCCTCCAGCTCGCTTAGGTATTTATATTTAAACACCACATAATACTTGTCTTTTTCTATCTTTTTAATGATGCTGTCCCGCTCTGAGAAATACTTGCTCACCTTTCGGTCTACCAAAGCCACCAACAGGGAGCGCTTCACTTCCTCAATGCTGTCCATTGCCTCTTCATAATTGTCAATGTAAATCAATGCTGATACCAGCTGCTGATCCTGATTGGCCTGGATATACTGATGGAGCTCCGTCTCATCAAACAGATACAGGCTCATCAAAAACTGCCCATCCCTTTCTAAGCCCAGCAATCCATTATCTTCTTCACCCTCATCAAAATAGATCTTTCCTACCTTCACCCGGTAAAACCGTTTATTCCATTCAACCTGAATGTCGCTTTTGCCATCATTCTTTTCCAAAATCTCCCGGGTCACAGATGGGAAAATCGTAGCAATCGACTTATGGTATTTTTTATCCTTTTCTGTAACAGCAGAAAAGGCTTCATTCATCCACAAAATTTTACTGTTATAATCCAAAAGCGCATAAGGGACTTCAAACTCATTCAGCAGCTTCTTCTGGACAATCCCATATTGGGTAGCGAAATTAATCACCTCATTGCGCACCACGGATTTGTTGGCCAGATAAAGCCCCATTACAATCCCAAAATACAGCAGTCCAAATATAGATACGCAAACGCCTGCCTTCTTGTCAATATAATACAATGGCACATCCATTACGATAATCAAAACTGTCAATATCAGTGGCCAATACATGTAATTGCCTAACTGCCCCCCGGGGTGATTTTTTTTATTCATCTATCCTCTCCCAAAGCCATATACAAAGCCTCGCCATACAGCCTCATGCTCCCTAAAGCCATACGGCCCTTACAGGTTCCTGTAAGGGCCGTTAGTTATCACAAGGATCATCAGTCTGTTACATATGGCATCAAAGCGACGTGTCTTGCCCGCTTAATTGCAACCGTAAGCGCTCTCTGGTGCTTTGCGCAGTTCCCGGTAATTCTTCTGGGAAGAATCTTGCCTCTTTCAGAGATGTATTTCTTTAACTTATTTGTGTCTTTATAGTCAATCACATTGTCTTTGCCGCAGAATACGCAAACCTTTTTCCTCCTGCGCATCCCGCCTCTCCGCTTCATCGGAGCATCGCCTCTATCGCTTTTATTATAAGCCATTTTCCCTACCTCCTGTTCTAATTAAAGGGTAATTCCTCATCTATCTCATCTGGGATGTTCATAAACCCATCCCCAACTGCCGCATTTGGCGCAGGCTTACCTGCTGGCTGAAAGCCACCGCCATTGCCGTAGCTGTCTGCCCCTTGGAAGCCGCCGCCATTGTGATAACTATCACTGACAGCCTTGCTCTCTGCAAATTCCTGATCCTCCACCACTACATCGGTGGTATATACCTTTTGGCCTTCCTGATTCGTATAGCTTCCAGTCTGGATCCGCCCAGTCACAACAATCTTGGTTCCCTTACGCAGATATTTCTCTGCGAACTCGCCACTCTTGCCAAATGCCACACAGCCGATAAAATCTGCTGTCTGCTGGTCACTGTCACGCCGGAACCGCCTGTCTACTGCCAGCGTATACCTGGCCACTGCGGTAGGCGTATCGCCCTGTGAGTAACGGACATCCGGATCTCTGGTCAATCTTCCCATCAGTATTACCTTATTCATATGATCTCCTCTTTCTTACTGCGCATCCTGCTGCTCTTCTTCAGGCTGCTCCGGCTGCACTTGTCTGGGATCCTGCTTTACGCACAAATAACGCAGCACATTGTCCATAATGCGCAAACGTCTTTCAATTTCAGCCGGGCATTCTGCATCTGCATCGAATTGGATAAAGTAGTAGTATCCTTCTCTCATTTTCTGAATCTCGTAAGCCAGCCTTTTCTTACCGGATTCGTCTACATTAGTGATCACGCCGCCAAAACGGGTGATGTACTCTTTTACCTTCTCTACTACCTGAGCTCTTGCCTCATCCTCGATTTTTGCATTCACAACCAGCGCTAATTCATATTTGTTCATGCTCATCGTACCTCCTTTTGGTCTCTGGCCCCTGGTCTGTGCCAGGAGCAAGGGTTAAATTAATATATCACGATTTGTTATTTTACCATAATTATCAATTTTTTGCAAGTGCCCTGTCCAGAAAATTTTCAATTGTCCCATAGTATGTATCTGGATCCTTGTCCTGGGACTGGGCATGGCCGGCTCCTTTTACAATCAATATCTCCTTTTCGCAGCTGGCAGCCTCATACAGCTCCCTGGTCATCTGGACAGATATCATAGCATCCGAATCCCCATGTATAAACAAGGTAGGCACATGGCTCTTTTCCACCGCCGCAAGAGCCGAGGCATCTTTCAGGTCATAGCCGCCCCGCAGCCGCAGCATAAGGCAGGCACTATCCACAAGGGGAAATGCCGGAAGCCCGAACCATGCTTTGGCCTTATCCCCAAACATAGAATAAGCATCTGTATAAGCACAGTCCGAAACTACCGCCTTAACATGCTCAGATAGGGATACGTCCCCAGACATGATCAACGCCGTGGAAGCCCCCATAGACTGCCCGTGGAGCACAATCTCCGCGTCCGAATCCTGCTTTAAGATCTCCTGGATCCACTGCATGCCGTCAAAATGGTCTGTCCAGCCCATGCCGATAAAATCCCCCTCGCTCTCCCCCTGGCAGCGCAGGTCCGGCACCAGCACGTGGAAGCCCTGGTTATGGTACCATAATGCAAAGGGGTACATTTCCTCCTTCCATCCCGTGTAGCCATGGAGCAAAAGCACCCATTTATGGCTTTCTTCCTGGGCTGGAAATTCTTCCGCTATCAGCCTGTAGCCATCAAAAGACTCTATAGAACGCTTTTGGCTGGCTGCGCCTGACAGCCATTCCTTCGTTTCCTGAATGGAAGATTGGCGGTTCTCTTTAATATCAGAAGTCTGCACCTGGGCAGCATAGCTTTCCTCTGTAATCCTCTGGAAGGAATCCAGCTTTTCCATAAAAGAAGGAACCAAGGCAGCGCTTACCAGAAAATATACCAAAAGGGTATAAGCAGACAATAAAAACAACAGCAGCACAGAGGCTGCAATCAGGGCTTTCTTTTTCTTTTTTTGGGCATTCGTCTTCATAGGCTCAAAATCCTTTTCTAATATCCAACATGGCGTATTCCCAAATTCGCGGAAGATTTGTACCATTAACCATTATATCATTTTCAGGCAAAAAATACATCTGGAAAATCCTGTCACGCACGCCCTTGCGTTTATACAAAACTAGGGCTAGGCCTCCCTGCGGAAACCTAACCCTGCTGTAATCTATATTCTGCTGGAGCCAAAGCTGCTGCAAAACCCTTATTTCTCAAAAACGGCAGAAAAAGTCTGGCCATCTTCTTCAATACTCATTGTCAGCTTGCCGTCCTTGTACTCGCAATCCATGCTCTCACCATCGGCGTTAAGCGTAAGGGTTGGCTCCTTATATTCCCATGTCCCATCTGACTCTTCATTATCTATCTTGCCAGTAAATGTTCCATCCCCTTTAATGGTCATTTTCATATCCATATCTTCAGCGTCTCCGCCCATTGCCTCCATATACTCGTCCACACTTACCGTAACGCCCATTGCCTCAATCTGAGTCATCTTCCACTCCCCTACAACCGGAGCATCACTGCCACTGCCGCCGCATGCCGCAAATACCATCATGACCGCTGTAAGCATAAGCGCTGTTATACATTTTTTCATTTTCTTTTCCTCCACTTTCCTCTATTTTCATTTTGATGCTTAAGGATTGCACCTAGCAGTAATAGTATACCAGCTTTCCTTCAAAAACGCAAGGAATAAAATGAAACTTCCTTATCCTTCTGCATCCCCCTTTTTTCGGATTCCCCGGCTGTTTTTCTCTACCAGTTTCCTTGCCAGCATTACCTGATGGCCACAGCCCAGGCATTTCAGCCGGAAATCTGCCCCTACCCGGAGCACCTCCCACTCACTGCTGCCGCAGGGATGCTGTTTTTTCAGCCGTACAATATCCCCTACTTCAAATGGTATTGGCATATGCCCTTTCCTTTCTATATCCTCAATAACGAATCTTCACAAATACCCTTCCCTACCCTCAGCATTCAATCTTCCCAAACAGTTCCCCAATGCTCTCCTGTAATACCAGATCTGCCATGCCGTCCCTTGGGGTGGCTGTCTTATTGACCAGCACCAGCTTATTGCCCTGATAATAATCTACCAGGCCTGCCGCCGGATATACTGCTAGGGAAGTGCCGCCAATCACCAGCATATCTGCCTGGCTGATATAGGACACCGCCTCCTGGATGGTACGATTGTCCAATCCTTCCTCATACAGCACCACATCTGGCTTAATGTCCCCGCCGCACTTCTCACAATGGGGAACTTCCTGGCTGTGAAGGATATATTCTGCATCATAGAATGCATGGCAGGACTCACAATAATTCCGATGGACGCTGCCATGGAGCTCTAATACCTTTTTGCTTCCGGCAAGCTGATGCAAGCCGTCAATATTCTGGGTAATCACAGCCTTTACCTTTCCTGCCGCCTCAAGCTCCGCCAGCTTTTTATGCGCCATATTAGGCTGAGCGGTAAGGCAGAGCATCTTGTTGCGGTAAAACCGATAAAATTCTTCTGGCTTCCTGCAGTAAAAAGTGTGGCTTAAAATAGTTTCTGGCGGATAGTCATACTCCTGATTATACAAGCCGTCCACGCTGCGGAAATCTGGTATGCCGCTTTCTGTAGACACGCCGGCTCCGCCAAAAAAAACAATATTATCCGATTTCTGTACCAGCTCTAAAAATGCTTCTATCTTTTTTTCCTTTTCAAATGGCATTTTGGATTACCCCCAATCTCAATCTATATGTTTTTTGGAAACTGCCAATTATTTTTGCCCCCGGGTATCCTCCACTAAGACGGCATGGACTAAGCAGCGATAGTCATGCCCAGCTGGAGTGCAGGTCATCAAGGTAACAGACTTCTGGGAAATATCTGGCGTAATGCCTGTATCATAGTAACTCTCCGATTTCACAGTATCCAGCCATTTTGCAAATTCTTCTTCCCCCTCGATCCGATAGGTAAAGGATTCTGTCCCAAGCCGGGCTACATGGCAGGAATAAATCTGATAGCGCAGCATGCCTTCTGGTGTATAAATCACAAATTCTGGGTTCTTGCGGAAGGTGTCTTCCTCCTGATAACGGTTCAGCTTGGCAAACATGGATTTGTTCTTCATATTATGGCCATAGATAAAGGTATTGTTGTCACTGAAATCCGGGGAATTTTCCACCTCCACGAAAATGCAGCCGCTGGAATTTTCGGCTTTATCGAAAGTATGCTTCAGGTAGAAATCATTGTCCTCCCCTTGTACGATAGGGTAGCTGATCTCCAGGCCGTTGATTACGATCCAGCCTATGATGTCTGGGTTCACTTTCCGCAGCGCCTCAAAATCCACGGGCATTTCCCCCTGGCGGTAAGAACCGTCCTCTGGGAAGGATACATATTCTTCCAGGCTTTCATAGACCTTTTCCCCCTGGCGGTATTCCAGGAGCGGCACCCCTATTTTTACCAGGGAATAAATAAACACTGCCAGTACGGGCAGGATTATTAGGATTGGGATCCTGCTCTTTTTTTTCTTTTTCTCCATTGGTAACCCCCTGAAAAAATTTTTGGATATTAAATATCTGCTGCTTCCAGTATAAAGTATTTCGGGGAAATTTTCAAGAGATGGAATGCTTCTTCCAACACCTTTAGTGATAAAACTGTTACTATTCATGGACAATGCCAGGAACTTAAAGGATTAACAGACAGGGAGCGGGAATGGACATCTGGATGGATGGGCGGAGTTTGGCATCTGGATGGGCGGGGTTGGCATTGCCCATAAAACAATGTAGTTTCACTAAGTATCCAGTTTGATTCCGCATAGACCCCTAAGTAAGATTCCTGTAAAAAAGCCCTGAATGACAAGACTATGGATCCTGCATTTAACCAGCAAAGGAACAAACACATGCCAGAAACAGCTGATGCCTTGTTATATAATTCCACAAATTCATTGGCTCCCTGGGCAAAGGGTCTGATTGCCATTTTTCCGTTGCAGAAATGGGCTGATTGCCATTTTCCCGTTGCAGAAATGGGCTGATTGCCATTTTCCCGTTGCAGATGGCTCTGCTGCTATCTTCAGCAGACTAAGGCTCTCAACTGCCAGATTATTTGTAGTGCCTGGGCAAGTAAATATTGTTCTACGCCAATGCCAGCAATCTAAGCGGAAAATCTTTCTCACAGCTTATAGGCATTGAAAACATAGTCAGGGAGGAGCCGCTACCAGTCACTAAAATTACTGATAAACGCTTACACTCACCTGACGCCAGCCATTTAAACCCTCGATAGACGCTTACACTCACCTGGTATCAGACAGTTTTGATACAAATAGGAAAGGGAGACAATGGCTCATTCTGAGTCATTGTCTCCCTATTTTGGAACTGCCATTTACTCACAGCCCCTAATAGTATGGAAATTAATCTAACTCTTCTGGCGGAAACTCTTCATAGCCGCCGCTTGTGGCAATAATATCATCTCTCTCGAACCGAATAATTTCCAGTTCCGGGGTTTCATAAACTTTCATAGAATCCACACCTCCTTCTGCTGAGTTTTTGGTAGCTGTCTATTGCGCCTATCTGGCTATTGGGTCAAAATCTCTGCCTGGCCCGGGGTATCTGGAAGCTGAAGCACTGTCACCTCTAGCAGGGGGACAACCTTTACTCCAACCTCCCCACGGTTTAGGATCCCGGTCACGCGAATCCATGCACCCTCCTCAGGCTCCTCCATAATATATTTCAGGGGAATGCGGCAAGGCTCCCGTTTTTCCCCATCCACAACCGTCCTGCTAAGGTAGGGAACGCCGTCTTCCACTACATATGTGCCTTCTATCTGATATATCTTCCCCACATGGTTATTTGTATCCTCCTGAAAGGAATGGAGTATAACGGCGTAATCTGCATCTGACACAACTGTGGTTTCTTCTTTTAATACTTCCAGTAAATCTTCATCTGTAGCATCTGCTCCCAGCAGCGGCTCCATATCCTCTACTCTGCCCTCACTGTCCTTAGAACCAGGTTCATCCGCTGATGTATTCTGGGAATCCTGGCTGCCCTTCCCATCTTCATTTTCCTTTGAAGCCCTGCTTTCTGCGCCGCTATCCTGGCCATTTGTATGGCTTTCCCCTGCCTCTTTGGATAGGATACCGCCCTTTGGCCCCAGGGAATCTTGGCCGCCGCAGGCAGCCAAGAAAGCGCATAAGGCAGCGCACATGGCAAATGCCTGAATTTTTCTACACATTTTATCTCTCACCTTTCATCCATATGCAAGACTCGACAGCGGAAAAGACAGACAGCAGAGCCACCCTTAAGGGACTGCATCCCTAAGGATGGCTCCAAAAACCTTATGGCATTTGCTGCTTAACGGCCTCCTCCAAGGCTTTCAAAGCTTCCGGAAACAACCTCACCATACCTGGTGCTGACATCTTTTGACTCCTTATCCCGGATAACTACATATGCCCTGGCATAAACAACCCTGGTAGTAGCTGTGCCGATAACGATTGGAATGCGCGCACCGATAGCTTCTGCATTTGTTATTTCCTTCATCTTCAGCTTTTCAACATTGCCCACATCCTCCATCACCAGACGGCCTGGGTATCCATCTGCTGCCGTATAGTACAGGATGCCCCGCTGAAGAATCTCATATTTTTCCTCATCTATAAGCTGTGTATCTGCAATCAGGCGGATTACGTTCTTCCCGCCATCTACACCTGCTTCAATCCTGGTAGCGGCAACGACATCTTTGGTCTTGCATTCAGAGCATTCCCTATAATCTTTGTCCTCTACCTTTACAAATTGATGGGCAATCTCACCAGTTGCCGGTATTACAACCCTGTTGCGCCTATGCGTATCATCGTTCTTGCATATTTCTTCGCTGTAGCCGTCTACGCAGCTTGCTTCTTTTACAACCTCACGCACATATTCATGGCCTTTTGCAGGGATATCCTGCGCCTCTTTAAAGGTCTTGCCGCAGCTTGGGCAGATTTCCTTGTCTGTTTTTCCTATTTTTTCGCAAGTAGGCGGATACGCGCCAAATGCCTCTGGCTTTACGCCATCCTTGCATGTCTCACAATAAACATAGCCTGTTTCTGCTGCGCTGCTGTCGATCTTGGTAACTTCACACTTCTCATTTTTACAGCTTACAATTTTGAATCCGCCATGGGCTGTTGAAACGGTATTTTCTTCATCCCAATTATGGACTTTTTCAGTCTTTGTATGGGCTGGGTTATATTCGCATGTAAAGGTGACCTCACCGCAAAGCACATCTTCCTGCCCCTCATCTTTAATCCAATTATGGGCATCGTCGCCTTCTGCCGGCTTGCTGCCTGTCACAAACTGCTTGTCTTTTTCCTCACACAAACTGCAGGTACGTTCTTTTCTGGCTGGATCGGTGCAGTTTGCTTTCTCCACAGTCCAGGCGCTCCACTTATGCTCCAGCCCTGGCACGGTTAACGTAATCTCATCGCCGCATTCATCCACAGTGCACTTATAAGTCCTGGTACCTGGATCCCCGCAGGATTCTCCCTTAACTACAATGTAATCTGTGTTCTCTGTAAGTTCTGTATCCTTCTTTACATATACGGTATTGCCCTCTGCATCTGTCAGTGCAAGGCCGTTCTCCTTGTCGCTTATATAAGAATGGCCGTTCGGGTTTGTCCCTTCTACCACTGTAGGCGTTGTGCCTGGCTGGGTTTCATTACACCACTTGCAGAATTTTCCTGTTTTCTTTGGTTCTACACAGGTTGCCGGGATTTCTTTGTCAATGTAAATATGCGCTTTTGCCGTTTCTGGCAAAGGATCTTCCTTCGTCTTCCCGCATTTCACGCCATTGATTTCCCTCTGGCAAGTATACGTAATTGTCCCTGGCTGGCACTCCTTTACATTTGGGGCGGCTTCGCCATCGTCAAACTCATGCCCCAGTTTCTCTACCGTTCCTTCGTAGGTATGGCCTTCTGTGCCTGCTTGGCAGTCCTTGCATGTGTAAATGGCAATCCCGTCATTCTCACAGTCTGCTTTTTTGGCATATTTCAGGTAAGTGGTTCCATCCTCACCAGTAGTATCTTTGAGGTACTCATCTGCCGGAATCAATTTTCCGTCTTCGTCTATATAGCTGTGGTGTGCCTTCAGTGTACGGTTCTCCGTACCCTGGCATAATCTGCACTTATACATAGCAACGCCGTTTGTCGTACATGTGGGGGCATTAAACACGGCTTCTATTTTCCACTCATGCCCATCCCTCTGCCAGAGATCCATTGCTGTAATCTCTTCGTCACTATATACTTCTGTAACATCCTTAGTGACAGAATACTCATTGCATTCTGTACAGGTTTCCTTAATCTTGCCATTTGCCTGGCAGGTTGGCTCTATAATCTCCACCTGGTCTGCATTATGGGGCTTTTTCGGAATGGTAATCACATGCGTCTCATTACACCCACTGTTGGTACAGGTATAGGTAATAGACCCTTCTTTTGTACAGGAAGCCTCAACCTGATCTGGCGTCCCAGCTGTATCACTGATTACAATATCCCCGTTTTCGTCTACCTGAACCTCTCCGTCCTCCCCAATAACTTCAAATGTATGGCCAAGCTTAGGGCCTACCACCCTTTCATCTGAAGTCGGATCATTACATACAGTACAGAAAATTGCCTGTGTGGAAGGCTCTGTGCAGGTTGCAGGCTTTGTATCTGCAATATCTGCAGGCTTATGAGGCTTTGCAGGAATATCTACGGTATAGGAATGTTCGCAAGGGGTGTTCTTGCATGTATAAACAGCCTGCCCGTCATGGCATACAAAATCCTGTTTTAGTACGCCGTCATCTGTATCTTCAGTATAATTTTCATAAGTATCTGTCACGGTGCCGTAGTTATGCCCTGTGGCAGGAATTACAATATCCGTCCTGCGGGTATGGCATTTTTTACAAGTGCAGTAAGCAATCCCTGTTTCCGTACAGGTAGCTTCCGCGGCTACATACAGATTATTCTCATCGTCTGCTATAAGGCCTGCCTTCAAATTGTGGTTCTCATCCTCAAAGTCATGGCGGGCAGGAACCTCACGCATTTCCTCTGCGCTGCATCTGCTGCAGGTAAAGGTGCTGATGCCGCTTGAGGTACAGCTTCCTGGTATTTCGGTCTTCTCATTATCCTAAATATGGCCAAGCTTATATGCCCCTGCATCCTTTGCCGCGGCAATGGCAGCTTCCTCATCCCCGCCATTCAGTTCAAGGTATAGATCTAAGGCGTCAATCTCCTCACCCACAGGCTCATCACAATATTTGCAGCGGGTGATATATTTTGCGTTCTCGGTACAAGTGGGCGGGATAAAATCTGCCATTTCTTTCTCTTCATGGGATCCGCGTGCTTTGATTACTTTTTTATATTTAAAGCCGCAGCCATGATCCCCTGTACACTCATAAATCTTATAGCCATCTTCCAGGCAGGTAGCATCCTTACTTTCAATTGGCGCTACTTTACTGGATACTTCAAGGATGCCGTCACTGATGTCTTCTTTCAGCAAAAGGCCTCCATCCGTAGTAGCTTCAAAGGAATGGCCCAAGCGCCTCCTTGCATTCTCCCCGGTAATTGGGACAGGCTCTGCCCCTGGGGCTACTTCCTGGCATTGGCTGCAAACCTTTAATGTACACCTTGGCGTTGTACATGTTTCTGCAATTTCCTTATCATAATAGGTATGTTTCCCTGTCGGCTCAATTGCTTCTTCATAGCTATACTCGCATTCCCCGCATTTCCAAATCTTCTTCCCAGCCTCTCCGCCGCAGGTTGGGTTCTTGATTTCGGTTGGATCAGGCTTTTTCTCCGGCCATCCTTCCAGGCGTTCGAAGGTATGTTTTAAGGGCGCTGTCGTTACATTATATGGCTGTGAGCATTTGCTGCACTTATAGGTAACCAGGCCTGAGGACGTACATGTTGCAGTCGCCCTTACCAGCTTTGGCGCATCGTCAGCCACTACAACTTTCCCATCTTCCAGGACAGGGTTCTTATCCTCTCCAATCTTCTGGTAAGAATGGCGTGGCTGAAGGGTTACAAAGCTGCTGTTTTGCTTGCACTGGCAGGTCTTTTTCCCCATGCCGCTGGTTGTACAGGATGCTGGCCTTACAATGGACACGGTATACACATGGTTCTCCCCATCACATTTTGTCGGATCCTTCTCTGGATCAGTGGGTGTTTCCGCCCCTGCTTCGTCTGCCTGCGGCGCAATTCCTGGCGCCTGTGCAGAAAATACTTCATCCTGTGTATCTTCCCCCACAAAAACCTCATCTTCTGCTGCAGGCTCCTCTGCTGCAGGTTCTGCTTCTTCTGGTGCCTCTTCCTCCGTCCCCTCTTCTGATTCCTGGCATATGGTACAGATGCCGTCTTCAAATATATGGCCATTCTCTGAACAATTGGCCTCTGCCGTATCTTCTGTATGCTGCTCCTCAGGCACCTTATCAGCCTCTGCCTCCGCATCTGCCTCTACCTCTGCCTCTGCCTCTATCTGTGTCTCTGTGCTTTCTGGAGTGATTTCGGATGCAAAGTTCGTGGTATTCAAGGACAAAACCATGCTAAGTGATAATACAACGCTTAAGAAACGTTTCAACTTTTTTGAGCTCATAAAATTTGAAATCTCCTTTCTCCTTGAGATATTTTACGGCAAGGGCGAGCCTGGAAGCCGGGCTGCAATCGGCTCCTCCCAGCTGCAATGGGATTTGGCTCTGGGACAGGCTGTCTTTGGGGGTGGCAATTTTTCCATGGCATCCTGGCTTTTGCCTGCAGCCATAGTTTACCTGGCTGCGGCTTCCCTCATGGATTCTGCAATCATCCACGAAGCGCCAGGGAGGTTTCCCACCACCTGGAGTGGCCTGGATGCGCTTGCATGCTATAAAAGGCCAAAACGAGCCTTTTCCTGATACGGAGTCCATTCCCCATTGGCTTGCCAGCCATGCCATGGAACGCATTCCCTCCTTTCCCTCCGCACGGTCGCTTGCCTGCCCGCTTTGCCCCTTGCCGTAGTTTTGCTGCTTTGCGCAGCAAATGCATAAAGACAATGAAGGTTTATCTCTGTGCATTTGCTGCGCAAGGCACGCACTCCCCCATTTTTAGGCACAAAAAAGCTGATTGTGCAGTATGCACATAAAATTTTAGAAAAATTATAATCCTATATCCACTTTTTGCAAAGATTTTCCAAATTTTTTATGCAAATTGCCAGATATGCGGCTTTAGGATGTAAAAAAATCCCGGCTGGCAGCATATATTATTACAGCGGCATTTCCATGCCCATTGCCTGCAAAAATAAAGAAAGGAAAGGCTATGAATATTGCAGATCTGCATTGCGATACCATTTCGCGCATCTACCAAGAGAGGAAGGCAGGGAAAGAAACAAGCCTGCGAAGCAATGCACTCCATTTGGATTTGGAAAAAATGAAAAGCTCTGGCTATCTGCTCCAGAACTTTGCTATTTTTGTGGATTTTCAGGAAACGGACGCCCCATTAGAAGATTGCCAGGGGCAAATCGCCCTATTCCAACAGGAAATGGAAAAAAATAAAGACATCATTTCCCCCGCCGCCACCTATACGGAAATTATCCAAAATCGGCAGGAAGGAAAAATATCGGCTTTGATGGCATTAGAAGAAGGAGAACTCTGCCAAGGCAGCCTGGAACGGCTGAAAGACTTTCATGCCCTTGGCGTTCGGATGATGACATTTACCTGGAATTACCCCAACAGCCTTGGAAAGCCTGCATATCATCTCGGAAATCTGGGTTCCCTTAAGGCCTGCTGTAGGAGGGGGCAGGGTCTTACATCCCTTGGGGTGGAATTTCTAAGGGAAATGGAGCGCCTTGGAATGATACCAGACGTGTCCCATTTATCTGACGATGGCATACAGGATGTGTGCAGCCTTGCCCAAAAGCCCTTCTGCGCAAGCCATTCCAACGCCCGTGCCCTTTGCCCGCACCCCAGGAACCTTTCGGACGGGCACATCCGCAGCATAGGCGCACATGGGGGCATTATCGGCATCAATTACTATGGAGCCTTCCTAGCCCCCTATCACAGCAGACAGGTACAATATGACAGCCAAGTATCCCAGATTGCAGCGCATATCCGGCATATTTCCAATGTTGGCGGCATATCCTGTATTGCCCTTGGTTCTGATTTTGACGGTTTTCACGGAAATTTAGATATGCAGGACTGCAGCGGCTTGGGCTTACTGGAGCAGGCGCTGCGTAAAAATGGATTCCACGAAAGTGAAATAGATATGATTTTCTATCAAAACGTCCTGGGATTCTACCAGGAGCTATTATAATACCACGAGGTGAGGTGTCTTATGAAAACAGCGATTGTTACTGTCCCCAAAGCATCACTTTATGAAACAGCCCTGGCAGGCGCTGTGTCCGATGAACTGCTGTCTGGCTGGGTTGTAGAAGTCCGGCAGTCATGGGAGGATTGCCTGGAAATCACCACACACTATGGATACAGCGGATGGGTAAACGCGTCTGCTGTGCGCCCCCTGCTTCCTGAGGAACGCTGCCTGTGGGATGGTGGCTCCCCAAATCCGGCGGGTAGGGAAACCTGCCAGAAAGGCTGTTCCGTAAATACTTCTATACAGGCAGGGAAAGGCTCCTTTTCTCCTGCCATAATCTGCCATAATATCATAGACGTGCTGGAATGCCCAACGGTACAGGCAAGGGCGCTGTCCACGCTATTCATGGGAAGCACTGTGGTTCCTCTGGGAGCCCAGGAGGAGGGCTGGCAGCGAATCCAGCTGGCAGACTGCCAGTGCGGGTATGTGCCTGCCTGCATGCTCCTTACGCCAGCAGATATAAAATATTCCCAAATAAAATATTCCCAGGAAAGCCTCCGGCATGCTATCCTGGAATATGCCCTGTCCTTCCTGGGGACGCCCTACCGCTGGGGCGGCAAGACCCGAGAAGGCATTGACTGCTCTGGCCTTGCTTTTATGAGTTATTATATGTGCGGCATCCTAATCTACCGGGATGCCGTCCTTGCCGAAGGCTACCCCGTCCATGCCATTCCCCTTTCCCAGGCGAAGCCCGCAGACCTGCTCTATTTCCCTTCCCATATTGCCCTATACCTGGGAGAAGGGAAATACATCCATTCTACAGGAAACATCCATTCCTTTGGGTGTATCATCAACAGCCTGAACCCTGATGACCCTGATTACCGGGCAGACCTGGCAGGCTGCATAAAAGGGGCTGGAAGTATATTCTGATTCATTTCTCATTAATTTAAAAAAGGCTGCACGGATATAAATTTCATCTCGTGCAGCCTTTTAAACTATACTGTCCACTGGACTTTACCTCCTTCTCTCCGAAATCTCCATTCATTCCTCAGAAATTTTGGTGCCTCTGGATAACCGTATCTACCCATCCAAATATATCTCCTAGATATGGTACATTCTCTGCTTAAGATTTCTAATCCAGGGCTTCTGACAGAAAATCCTTTCGACTTCTAATCTCTCATAAAATCCCCATCTGCTTCATAGCTGACATCCGTTAACCGCTTTGCTGAAATCCTGTCCTGGAAAACCTAACTGCCGCCAGCAATCTTGGCTCATCTTCCCATTCCGAAAATATAAGGTCGGATACCATCTGTCTGACATATCTCATAACGGCTTCTGGGTAACGCTCTGCCTTCTAAATAACCTCTGCCTCCAAACTCATAACAACAATCAGAATGTAACAACTAGGAGTAGGAGTGGACTATATTGCTTGAAAATACAGCGTCAGGTTCCAACATACTTCATGTAACCATTATTGTATTTTCTAAACCAAATGCAATAATTCTGAGGATTACCTTCTTGGCCAGGATATTGCTGCGCTCCGCCGCCATCCAAGTTATTTCCGAACCCTTTCGGGTATCATTTGCCCTATTGGTGATAACCTTATCATATTTTCCCATTCCGAAAATCCGCTTCTGAAATATGGCACCTGTTAAATTGCCCTGTCTCAGAAATCCAACTTTCGCTTCAACATCTGTATAGCTACTGCAAAATGGAACTTTTAAATAAATTTTAGAACTTACTTTGTCTTGTACCTCTGATGGTGCTTGAGGGGAAATCAGTTTAAGTTTTTGGTGGCCCGTACCTTCCTTTCTTAAGATTATGGGGTAAATCGTTCTTTTTCCTTTGGACTGTACCTCCTGTTTTGTATTGTGTTTCGTTTTGATGTACTCATTATATCTTACAAAACAAGAAATGTCAACAATATTTTTGATTTTTCTTGTTTAAACATACTTATAACTGATTTATTATATATAAGTATTTGAATATTCTGATAATATTTATCTTTTTGCTTTCTTCTGCAATTTTTGTCAAATAATTAGTTCTTAAAAAGGAAATTGTGTTATTAATTAGGGATGGCTATGCCTCCCTCTGACTACGTTTTCCAAGGCCGTTGGATAAGGAAACGGTACCTGGCTTTCAGTTGATGGCAACTACTTTCTGCGGATTATGCTGGATTAATTTGAAAAAAATCCAAAATGCTTATCACGTTTTTAATTCTGTTGCATAGGATAAAACAATCATATAATTTAGGAGAAGCGATTTTATGCTTAATTATTTATGGGGCTTTATGATTGTGATTGGAATCTTCTATGCCGCCTTCACCGGGAACCTTCCTGCAGTCACAGAAGCTGCCCTGGATTCCTCTAAAGAGGCTGTGACGCTTTGCATCACCATGCTGGGCGTTATGTCGCTCTGGGTGGGGCTTATGCGGATCGCAGAGAACTGCGGCATTATTTCCGGAGCTGCCCAGGTGCTGAACCCACTGCTGCGTTTTATGTTCCCAACGATTCCCAAAGGGAACAAGGCAAATGAGTACATTTCCACAAATATTATCGCCAATGTCTTTGGCCTTGGATGGGCCGCAACCCCTGCCGGATTGAAAGCCATGGAGGAAATGGGAAAGCTGAACCAACACAGTAAGGTTGCCAGCAAAGATATGTGCACCTTCCTGATCCTCAATGTTTCCTCCTTCCAACTGATCCCAGTGACCATGATCGCCTACCGCAGCCAATATGGCTCTGCCAACCCCTCCGCAATCCTGGGGCCGGCCATGATTGCTACCTTTTTTTCCACTCTGGCTGGGATTCTATTTTCAAAATTTATGTGCCTTTTGCCAGAAAAACATGCAATTCCTACATATAAAAAAGAAAAAGGAGGGCGATTCCATTGAAACTCCTCCTTTTCCTATCAGACAGCATGATTCCTTTGCTGATTTTTTCGATCGTTGGATATGGACTTTTATGCCATGGCCATGTCTATGATGATTTTATCAAAGGAGCCAAGGATGGCTTTCAGACTGTGATTGGCATTATGCCCACCTTGATTGGGCTTATGGTCGGCGTTGGAGTACTGCGGGCATCCGGATTCCTGGATCTGGTTTCGTCTGTATTGGGTATCATCACAGAACCTTTGCATTTCCCGGCAGAGCTAGTGCCAGTCTCCATTGTGAAAATGTTCTCCTCTTCTGCTGCCACTGGGCTGATCCTTGATATTTTTAAGCAGTATGGGCCAGACTCCTACTATGGGACGATCACTTCTATTATGATGAGCTGTACTGAAACTATCTTTTACACTATGAGCATTTATTTTATGACGGCTAAAGTACAGAAAACCAGGTATACATTAGGGGGAGCCCTTGTCACAACCCTAGTGGGGACGATAGCAAGCGTAATCCTGGCACAATTTATGTGTTAGCAGAGGCTCCCTTGCCTTATTTCATACATTTTGCGCTGCCTCCCAGAGGCCACTCTCTCTGTTTCAGTTTGCAAAACAGATGCTTCTGGCGCTTTGGCACCTAACGCCAGCGTCAGACGTGCAAAAGCTTGGGGAGCAGCGCCCTCAATCCAGATACCGCTTCAGCTGTGGCATCCAATCCCCAAAGAATATTTCATCCTTAAGCACCCCCTCAAAAATAGGGGTGTAAAACTCTCCCAAAAGTTGGATTACTTCTTGCCACTCTGGATATCCTTCCGCCTTATCCCCATGCAGAGCCTGCCATTTTTCCTCCATGACATTGTAATCCGCATAGCCTTTGATTCGGTTTAACCGATTTTCCAAAAAAGAAATGGGCTGTTCTTCCAACAGGCGGTGCAGGCTGTCCCACACCTTCCTGCCATTCACTGCCTTTTGAGCCAGAATATCGTAGATTTCCTGATACCAAAGCATATCATCCAGCCATTCCAAGCTGTCCAACACCTCATAAAAGCATCGTGCCAGATATTCCTCTGGGTTAAATTTGCAATAAGCAATGGCCTTTTGCTTTGGCGGATCCCCATCCAAAATTTCTTCCTGAGGATAGCCGCTCTGTCCCCGAAACAAAATCATTTCCAACTGGACAGGAATGCGGTACGGCTTTTTAAAGATTTCCAGGAAAACCCTAGGATTTCCCTGATTCCCGCTTTCCTTTCCACAAAGAAAAACCTGAAGGCATTCCGTTTCCCCAGTCTTTGGATTCTCAAAGGCGGATTCCATGGGAAACAATGCTTTCAGTTCTCTTATGGTATCTTCTATCTGTTCCTCTGACGCAAAAAATACCAGATGGTTCACAAGCTCTTTTTGATAATGCCCAACATGCAGGCTCTGGTCATTCCGAATCAACAGCCTCTCCTTCAACGGGGAACTGGCAATCCCTTTCAGTATCACATTCCCGCCACGGCCTGCAATCAAATATAACTCTGGTATTTGCTTCTCTTTGCATTCCATATTTATGAACCCCTATCTATGTAATGCTTTTATTATATTCTTATCTAATTTCTGTGTCAATCATGTTATAATTTTAATCAAGTGAAAGCCAAGGCTCCTTTTCTCAGCTTACAGGCATTGGAAACGTAGTCAGTGGGAGAGGGAGGGGGCGGCTTAGCCGCCCCTGCCTGCAGCGTCCATTTACATTATGGTTCTGATCATGGCTTCCGCCTTCTCTGCCTCTTAAATTTCAAATCCTTTAATGCCGACTTCTGCTGCTTTCTCACAGAACGCTTATAGCGGAATAAATAAAAATTGTCCACCACATAATAAATCCCAAAACCAAGGCACACCAGCAAAATAGCTGACACGCCGCCGATCAGGATATATTTTACTTTGAAGCCAAAGATTTCCTTGTCCAGCCATCCTGCGCCAGATTCTCCATCTGGGCTTTGCGCCTCATTTTCTCCTGCCTCGCCGCCTTCTTCCGCTTCGGCATTCTCTGTTTCTTTGCCGCTTTCCCCGGTACTGTCATCCCCTTCTTTTTCCCCTTCTTCGTCTTCTCCTAGGATTTCCCCATCCTTCGTTTCCTGAAAGTCAAACTCTGGCACCCTTGTGCCCATTACCTCAATGGCTGTCTCACCTACCACCTGATCCGCATAGGAATACTGGATTTTTCCAATCACATCCGCTGAATCCTCAATCTCAATGATCTTTGGCTTTGCATCCTCAAAGCTTGCCGCTGTAGGAAGCACCAGATACCCTTCTTTATTCAAGCCCACAAAGGAATCTTCACTTTCAAAAATTTTGTTCTCTTTTATCTCCTGCCCATAGCTTTTCTCATTTTCTGCAATATTCCACAGCCGGAAATTCTCAAAGCAGTAATCAAATAAGGCTCTGGTATCCAGATAATGGTTTGGCGCAGTTTCGTGCATGACCACGCAAACCAGCGTCATCCCTTCCTTCTCCGCAAAGGTGACCAAAGTACTTCCTGCCACACTGGTATACCCTGTTTTTCCCCCTATGCAGTATTCATAAAGGTACTGCTCATCCCCCTGATAATTGTTCAGCATCTTGTGGTGGTTGGTCAGGTATGTTTCCTCCTGATGCTTATTGGTAGGGGGGATCGTATAGCGCTTTGTATTTACGATCATGCGGAAAACATCATTTTTCAGGGCTTCCTTACAAATCAGCGCCATATCATGGGCACAGGTCCAGTGATCCTCATCTGGAAGGCCGTGGGGATTGTTGAAATGGGTGTCCTTACACCCGATTTTTTTTGCCCTTTTATTCATCAGGCGGATAAATCTGTCATAGTCCTTCCCTGTGTGCTCTGCAATGGCATAAGCGCATTCATTTGCTGATTCCAGCATCAGCCCATAGAGGCATTCCTCCATGGTCATAACCTCGCCCACATCCCTGGAAATACCAGAGCCCTCTGTCTTATATACAGCATCGCTCGAGAAGGTAACCTCTTCATTCAGGCCGCTCCGTTCCGAAGCCAAAAGGGCTGTCATAACCTTTGTAATGCTGGCAGGATAGAAATGCTGATAAGCATTCTTCTCATACAATACCGTTCCTGTGGACACTTCCATCACAATTGCAGACTCTCCCTCAATCTGGGGCCCTTCTGGCCAGTATTCTTCTGCCTGGACAGTGACGCCCCCCATAGAAAAAAGAAATAACGCAGCTAACAGCAGACATGTCCATTTTTTTCTGTTCATAAGAATTTCTCCCTTGTACTTATTTTTTCCGATTCTTACAAAATATATCAAAACTTTTACAAAACTATTACAGATCTAGTATACCATATCCTGCCGTGTAAAGCAACTTTTGACAGTTTTCTGCAAAATTTTTTTTAATAATCCCTTAAAATTATATTTTCCATAGCAGTCCTGAGGAAATTATGGTATGATATTTTTGAAATTGCACTTAATATTTGGGAGGTGTTTATGAGATTAAGAAATATTCCTGGCTCACGGGAGGCCATCGCCGCAAGCCGCTGGTGCATACAGGAGCCAGAGAAGGCCAAGGGAAGCTGGAGGGATATTTTCGGAAATGGAAACCCCATCCATATTGAAATCGGCATGGGCAAAGGGCAGTTTTTGATGCGGCTTGCAGAAAAAAATCCCCACATTAATTATATTGGGATCGAAAAATACTCCAGTGTCCTACTGCGGGCTTTACAGAAAATGGAAGAAGCGCCTTTGGAAAATATATGCTTTATCCGTATGGACGCAGAGGATCTGTGCCTGGCCTTTGCACAGGGGGAGGTAAACAGGATCTACCTGAATTTCTCAGATCCATGGCCCAAGGATCGGCATGCCAAGAGGCGGCTGACTTCCCGTCAGTTTTTTTCCCGATACCATGTAATCCTGGAAAAGGACGGGATTGTGGAGTTTAAGACAGATAATGAGGCTCTGTTTGACTTTTCTTTGGATGAGGCAGCGGCTGCTGGATGGAGGCTGGATGGAGTTACCAGGGATTTGCACCATGACGCTGGCATGAATGAAGGAAATGTGATGACGGAATATGAGGAGCGGTTTTCTGCTCTGGGAAACCCAATCCATAAGCTAGTGGCGTCCAGATCAGGGGATATCCCAATGGCACCGGAAAGGGGGTAGCTATGGACAGCAATAAATTAATTGCACCAATTGTGATCACGGTTCTTATGGTGGCCATACTGACCATTTATGTTTTTATCTGGGGGATCATGCCAATTCCCGTTTTGGTAAAAATAGGCGGGCTTTGTGTGCTTTTGGGGCTGATTGGCGTCTCTGTTTATAATTTATGTGAAAGAATTGAAGAGATAAGGAGTGGTGAAGAAGATGATCTTAGTAAATACTGATTATATTTCTGGCAAGGAACTTGAAATGCTCGGGTTGGTTAAGGGGAGCACGATCCAGTCCAAGAATATTGGGCGGGATATCTCGCAGAGCTTTAAGACGATTGTTGGAGGGGAATTGAAGTCTTATAATGAAATGATGAATGATGCCAGGGCGCTCGCCACAAAGCGCATGGTGGGAGAAGCTGAGGCTCTGGGAGCCGACGCTGTTGTGAATGTGCGGTATGCATCCTCTGCGATTATGCAGGGCGCAGCAGAAGTGATTGCCTATGGCACTGCAGTGAGGTTCCGGAATTAATCGGCTGAATAAGGCGATAACCTCGCTTTGCTGGTCAGCTAAGCGCCGCATCATCCCTTTCATAGCGGCCAAAGCGAGTGGGGAAAACCGACAGCATTGCCGATAGAAGCCAATACGGCAGACAGCCATTTAGGCGGACATAAGGTTCATGAAGGCGGATCATACCAGGACAGCATCGCCCACCCACAGATAAATCTTGGGCGGGCGATCTTCTTTTTATTCGATTTTCACTACCTTTGCTGGGGAATCTCCTTCCAGACAGGAAATACGAATCGTGTCTCCTGGCTGGTATCGTATAATATCCAGCAAATCTGTGTTGGAAAGGTCAACGTCAAATATCGTATCATTTCCCTCAATTGCAAAATAAATGTGGGATGTCCCCTCAATATTGACAGGCATAATATTTTCGATTTTACCGTATGCGGTTTGGTTCTCTTCGCCGCCTCCTCCAGAAAGGCCGTTATTCCGCAGCAAATCTTTGTAAGCTTTTTCGCATTCGCGGATGGAATCCCCAGTAGCTACCCACTGATATTTCTGAATATTTACCATGGCGTACATTTTTACCAGGCCGGCATCGTCTTTTAAAGCCATGAAATAAGTAGGCTCTCCGGCAATGTTCAGGAGCAGGGGAAAAGTGGCGTTATAGCCAAGGTTCTGCACCTGGCCTTCGGCAGAGGACATGGCGGATACCTCTGTGGCTCCCTCGATTTTATAGAAGCGGGTTTCCATGGTGCGTTGGTTCATCAGGACAAAGCCTACGTTGGACTGATCCCCGCTGACGCTGGTGACGCCGGAATATACCCATACATCGTCGTCCAGGGCAATGTAGTTATACCCATTCGTGGTCTGGAGGCAGTCTTTTTGTCCCAGGATACTGTTAAAATAGCCATGTTTTAGCGTTCCGTTATAATCGTAGAGATCCATCAGCAGCTCTGCCTGGAATACCTTGTCTACCCATTGGGGGACATCTTCGATTTTATAGTCTGTGCATGCCCCGGTAATGGCATTGCAGATAACCACGTTGCCTACAGTTACGCCGCCAAAGAGGCCGATATTGAACTTCTTGACAGGGCAGATCCAGAAGGGGGTTCCCTCATCATCAATTTCAAAGAAAATCTGTTCTGTAAATATATAGGTGGGATAACGAAAACGCAGGTGGCGGTAAATGTTACGGTTCAGGTATTCGCCTTTGGAATATTTTATGCTGTCTGGCAGCTTTACACATTCCGTATCCTGGGTTGCCATATCAATTTTGATATAGGCGGGTATCCCGTCTTTTTGGTTGGTCAGCCATTTTATTCCGCTGGCATAAACCAGAGGGGACACGCGGACAGGCTTGTTGTTCACATTGATCTGGCTATAGTCATTAGATACCTCAAACTGTGAAACCATGTCCACCATGCTGCCCATTTTTCGGTCGCCTAAGAGAGCCGCAGAGTCTTTGTCTAAAATAGGGATGGTGTTGTAATCCACCTGGGAGATGTCATTGGCAAAATCACGTTCCTCCACAGTCATGAGCTGCTGGTATTTTTTGGCGTTCACGATGGGGGATGACGCTATGGAGCCTATCAAAAGGATCAGCAGCAGAATTCCTGCAAGGGCAAACCCAATCTTTGTGACAGCGCCTGCCTTCACCTCTACCTGGATATGGCCTGGCTTTAACTGGACCTTTTCGCGTTCACGGAATGCCCTGCGCAGAAAAGACAGGATGCTCAGGGCAACTATGGCTCCTATGAGAAACCACCAAGTACCTATGGAATGCAGATTAAAGGCTGGAATCGTAATATAATAGTAGAGAAAGGCCGCAGCCAGAAGCAAAAGCACTAAAATGACATGTCTTATTGTCTTTTTCATATGGATTCTCCTTTTTGTATTATTCCAATGGTACAATTTTACCCTTTTCCTGGAATGTTGTCAAGCAAAGCTGTCGTTTCTTAAGCTATTTTAATAGAAGATAAAAAATTTATTAAAAAAAATAAAAAAAGTACTTGCATTTTTAAAAGTTTTGGTATATAATACTTTTTGTCTTAAGGATATAGCACTTGCGCCTCTAGCTCAGTTGGAAGAGCACCTGACTCTTAATCAGGGTGTCCAGGGTTCGAGCCCCTGGAGGCGCATATAAAAGCACTGTTTTCGATGACTTTGATCTCGGGGACGGTGTTTTTTTTACATTTTTTTAAGGCAGGCTATTGGGGAGGGGTGATGAGCTTAATGACTTCTTTTAAGGAGGATTCTATGGTAATCATCTTTTTTTCCAGGCTTGGGCGGCGGTAGGTAAATTCGGCTAATTTTTGTTTTATGTTTTTTTTTCGTTTCAAGGTTTAGAAGCCTTTACTTTTTCTTTATAATATGCAAAAAGGGAAATTTTATGACATTAAAATATATTTTAATAAAATAACGATTTGGGTGGGCGGCCGTCTTCTGCAGACGGCACTGCACTCCGGCAAGCAAATAAAACTGTGCCTGCATTGTCTGCAAAAGACAGCTGCCACCCAAACCAGCTGGAATAGGCAAGCGAGATGTTCCCTTGCCTATATTGGACTCACATTGCTTCAGAACGCCACAGCCATATTCTGGGATTACATGTTGGCAATTAAAGCCGCTATGTCTTCTGGGCTCATCATTTTATTGGGATCTGAAACATCTGGCTTTGGAGGCTTTTCTTCCTCAATCTTAGGTGTTGTATCTGGGAGCTCCTCCACCGCCGTGTTGGCAATCAAAGCCGCTATATCCTCTGGGCTCATCATCCGATTGGGATCTGCCGTGTTAGACTTAGCGGGCGCCTGCGGCTGAGCCGTTGGCTTTGGCGCCTGGGCTGGCACTTTTGGATTTGCGGCTGAGCCTGCCAATCCTGATGATTCCTCTGGGGGCACCGCAGGAGCTGGCACTTCAGGTTCAGCAGCCAATATCGGCTCTTTGGGTAATTGCCCCTCCTGCCCTTCTGCGTTTATGGGTTCTTCCTGTGTTTCCCCTGGAACGGATTTTGTGCCTTCTGGCTCTGAGCTTGCTGCAGATGATAATGGAGGCTGGGATTCCTCAGCCTCTGTGCCTAGAGCCTCCTGGGATGGCGGTGTTTGGGCTGGAAACAGGCTCTTGGATTCCTCAGCCTCTGTGTCCTGGACTTCCTGCAATAGGTTTGCTGCGGATGAGGACAGGCTCTGGAAGCCCCCATCTGCCTCCTCCTGAGATTCCAGGGGTTGTGCACCTGGCGTTTCTATATCGGAGAGCAGAGCCTCCAGTTCACCTGAGCTTAGGGATTCGCCTGCCCCTTCACTTACAGGCTTTTGCCCCGCTGGGAGCGCCATGCCTGATCCCTGTGATGGGAGCTGCGCTCCGCCGCCCAAAAGACGTGATATTTCCTGCAGCCTGGACAGGATTTCCTGCTGGATATTGTCTCCTTGCCCCAGGGTATCCAACCCTCCTGTATTTCCCATGGTTTGCAGAATGTTGTCCATTTGGCTTAGGAGCTGGCCGTTAGAACTAATCAATGCATCTGCGTTTTCCTTGGTACGGCTAACGGTGAGCTTAGCTATCTTCTTCTGATCCTCCCTAAGGCTTTCCAGCATGGAGGCGATGGTTTTCTGGCCGGCACTGTTTGCCTTTTCTAAAGACATGATCTTCTGGCCGATAAAGTTCAGCTTATGATCCAGATCCTGGAACTTTTGCTGAAATATCAGGTAAGATGCTTTTTCTGCTTTTAAGAGATCCTGGTACTGTTCTTCCCTCTCCTGGATCCCCATCTCCCTTAAATTAATCCATCCATCTAAGGTAAATGTCATCCAAAGAAATGTCACAAAAGCCGCAATCGCCAAAAGCTGATAATTTTGGGGGACGCTGGTAATCATGTAGATGTCGCATAAGACCATGAACATCAAGATGATCGAGCTGATCAATACCCTTGTTTTTAGTGGTTTGTCGTTCCTCATATGTTCTCCTCCACCCTGTGAATTTTAAGTGTGCCGTAGGGGCAGCTAATATCTGTTATCATACCATAATTTCTTGTAAGTGTCAAAAAGTTCATTGAAAAAGAAAAAGCTGTATGATACCATGATATAAACTGCCAGGGCATTCCTACAAGATACTAAGGCCCAATTCATAAACTACGCCAATTTATGGAATAATACCTATAAAAATTTACATTAAGGCAACGATTCAAAACGATTTAAAAAAGGAGGCACAAACCAATGAACCATGCACGATTGATCAAACAAGGGCTTGTCCATGACGCTGTCCACAGAGAGCCTTATATTGCAGATATTTTAGTGGAAAATGGCAGAATCAGCAATATTGCCCCTGTCCTGGAAGGGAAATCTGTAAACGACGCGCAGATCCTGGACGCTACAGGGCTGGAAGTGTACCCTGGCTTTGTGGAAGCCCACTGCCATCTGGGCTTAGATGGCTATGCCATTGGCTTTGAAGGCGCAGATTATAATGAAATGACAGATACCTTAACGCCCCACCTGTCTGCCGTGGATGGGCTGAACCCCCTGGACCAGAGCATCCGCTATGCTATGGAAGGAGGCGTTACCTGCGTGGCCGCCGGGCCTGGCAGCTCTAATATCCTGGGGGGCGCCTTTACTGTCTACAAAACAGTTGGGAAACGTATTGACAACATGATCCTCAAGGAAAAGGCTGCTATGAAGTGTGCTTTTGGCGAGAACCCCAAACGCTGTTACAAAGACAAGGACACCTATTCCCGTATGAGCATTGCCGCCAAGCTGCGGATGATGCTGGAAAAAACAAAGGAGTACCTGGCCAAACAAGAGGCCGCTGGAGATGATATCCTCAAAAGGCCTGCTTATGACCCCAAGCTGGAAGCGCTGATCCCGGTTATAAAAGGTGAAATGCCTTTAAAGGCTCATGTGCACCAGGCAAATGACATTTATACTGCCATCCGCATTGCCAAAGAATACCATCTGAAGCTGACGTTAGACCATTGTACTGACGGCTCCCTAATCGCTGATGACTTGGCAAAGGAAGGGTATCCTGTGGCTGTCGGCCCCACCCTGACCCATGCCACCAAATTTGAACTGAAAAATAAGAGTTTTGCAACCCCGGGGGATTTGGCAAGGGCCGGCTGCCAGGTGTCCATCATTACTGATTCCCCTGTAATCCCCCAGCAGTTCCTGCCCCTATGCGCCGGCCTTGCCGTAAAGTCCGGCATGGATGAATTTGAAGCCCTTAAATCCATTACCATTCATGCCGCCAAACACATCGGCGTAGCAAAACGGGTCGGTTCCCTGGAAATTGGGAAAGATGCAGACTTTGTCATAGCCAGTGGAAACCCCATGGTATCAGACACCAAAATCCAATATGTATTAATTGATGGAAATATCACTTTTGAAGCCTGACCATAGAATAGGCCGAGCCAAAAGCCCTGAGGGTGTATTCTTTTACGGGAATATAATAATACGCTTCTAATTATACTTAGAAACAAACGGAAGGAAAGGGTTGCCTTACGGCAACCCTTTTTGGGGGAGTAAATTTATGAAATGTTTCATGGGGTGCCACATCTTGGGCGGTGGCACCAACCACTCTATGTAAACTAACTTCATCAAATAAAGTTAAATCTTTTCTAGGCGAAGCTGATAACGATGCGCGCTTGTTTGTGCTACCAACTTCATTTGATATAAAAGAGTATAAAGCATAAATGTGTGCAAATTGTGGACATTTTCTAAAAGAAACATAAAGATTTCGAAAGAAATTATGAAGAATCCGTAAAAAAAACATTAGGCACTTCTGAAGGCAGGCAAAACCCTTTCCCTTCCCCCAAAAACCTGTTATACTATTCCATAAGGCTTATTGAAATAAACATTATCATTAAAATTTACACATTTCATACAAGGAGGGCTCTATGGAAAGATCAAAAGTATATTTTACAACGTTCAAAACTTCTTTTACAGAGAATATTCCCGACAAGCTAAAGCGCCTGATTTTGACCGCAGGCATCAAAGACATCGACTTTACTGACAAATATGCCGCCATCAAGATCCATTTCGGCGAGCTGGGGAACCTGGCTTTCCTGCGTCCCAATTATGCAAAGGTGGTAGCAGGCCTTGTAAAAGAGCTGGGGGGAAAGGCTTTCCTGACAGACTGCAATACTTTATATGTAGGAAGCCGTAAGAACGCCCTGGATCATCTGGACACAGCCTATGTAAATGGCTTCACGCCCTTTTCCACCGGATGCCATGTTATCATCGGGGATGGCTTAAAAGGAACCGACGAGGCGCTGGTGCCTGTAAATGGAGAATATATTAAAGAAGCAAAAATTGGACGCGCCATTATGGATGCAGATATTTTCTTGTCCCTGACCCATTTTAAGGGGCATGAAATGGCCGGATTTGGCGGCGCATTGAAAAACATTGGGATGGGATGCGGCTCCAGGGCTGGAAAAATGGAAATGCACAGCGAAGGCAAGCCTTATGTCAATCAGGAAAAATGCATTGGCTGCCAAATGTGCACAAAAGTATGCGCCCATGGAGGCGTAACTGTCACAGAAAAAAAGGCTTTTATCGACCATAACGACTGCGCAGGCTGCGGCCGCTGCATTGGAGTCTGCCCCAAAGACGCCATTGAGCCATCCTTCGGGAAATCCAATGACGTGCTGAACTGCAAAATGGCAGAATACAGCAAAGCCGTTATCCAGAACCGCCCCCATTTCCATATTTCCATTGTCTGTGATGTATCGCCTAATTGCGACTGCCATGCCGAAAACGATATTCCCATCATCCCAAATGTGGGAATGTTCGCCTCTTTTGACCCAGTGGCCTTAGACGTTGCCTGTGCTGACGCCTGCAATGCACAGCCTGTAATTGCTGGCAGCGTCCTCTGTGAAAACAAAGAAAATAGCCATGGCAATCACCATGACCATTTCCATCTCACCCACCCAGACACCAATTGGAAGTCCTGCGTGGAACACGCAGAAAAAATTGGCCTTGGAAGCAGAGATTATGAATTGATTGAAATCTAAAAAAGCTCTCATTATGCGGCAGCCAATATTGTTGCATAATTGCCTGCCCCGGGGGAAGGCTCTTGTTACAGCCTTATTTGACTGCTTCAGAGAACTTTTTCACTGCTTTGCTGGGCGATACGCCCTCCCCAACCTCCTGCAGCATCTTCCACCAGGCTGTACGCGCCTTTGTCCAGCCTGGTGTCACCTGATAATAATCCCCCATATACTGGTTAAATATGCCATATTCTTTTATTAGGGCATCATTAACATAGATATCTCCAACTTCACGGACAGGCCAATAGCTCGATGCCAGTACGGCTCTTTTATAAGGCTCCTCTTCCATCGTCATAAACCGAATAAATGCCTTAGCTGCTTCAATCTTTTTCATATCCCCATTATTAAATATCCCAAGGCCCCAAATTCCTCCCTGGAGTTTGGGCTCCCCATCATTTGTTGGAAATGCCATTGGGAAAATATCAAAGCCGCGTTCTGGATAGGCGACGCTTTGGCTGATTTCCATAGAAATGTTCCAACAAAAAGCCATGGCTAATTCCCCTTTTATAAATCGGCTGATCTCATCGATCCCCTCCGCTTCCGGATCAAAGCGAATCCCCTCCATTCCCTGCAAAAGCTGCAGCGCTTTAATATTCTTCTCGTTGTCAACATCATATCCCGTATAATCACTGTTTGCAAATTTACCGCCATACAGATTATTTACCAAAGCACGTGTCCCCTGGTCGCCTCCCTGGCCTTTGCAATAAACGATCCCCACCTGCTCCTGCCCATGCTCCACCAAAGCACGGACCGCCTGTATAAACCCTTCCGTTGTCCAGGTATGGCTTTCCTCATCAATATACTGCAATGCCCCAGCTTCCTGGAACATTTCATAATTAATAGCCATGCAATGGGAGCTCATACAAATCGGAAACACATAAAATTCCCCATTCCTATGCTGGCATGCCTCTCGGACAGATTCATAAATCTGGCTGGCTTCCTCCTCTTCCCACAGTTCAGACAAATCCACCATCAGCCCTTCTTCTCCCCAATTGGCCACTAACCGCTCTGGCCCTTCCAATACCAAATCTGGCGCCTGCCCTTTTTCAATGGCTTCCTCCATCAAACTGTCCCCATCGCTATACTGCAGGTACTTTATCGAAACATGGATATTCGGGTAGGCTTCATTAAACTTCCCCAGCAAATTCGCTACTGTGGCTGATTCCCCAAAATTCCCTACAGGATATGTCCAAAGGCTAATCTCAACATCCTCCAGCTTGCCATCCACATCCCCTGCCCCATCTCCCTCACTCCCTGCAGAAGAGGCCTGAGAGCCGCAGGCGGCCAAACCACATGCTAAAAGTACCATTAACATCCATCCCACAACTCTTTTCACGATAATTCATTCCTTTCTCTAAGCTGATATCTCTCCCCCATCACAAATATTTTTGCAGCACCTCGGTAACCTCCCGCAGGTCAATGGGCTTAGCCACATGTGCATTCATCCCGCAATCCAGGCACCTTTTCACATCATCCTCGAAGGTATCTGCGCTCATAGCAATGATCGGAACCCTCCCCGCATCTTCCCTTTCCAATGCACGTATGGCCTTTGCTGCCTCGAACCCTGTCATAATCGGCATACGCAAATCCATTAATATGCCGTCATATCCTCCAATATCAGACTGGCTGAACTTCTCCAGGCAAATCTTCCCATTTTCTGCCCACTCCACCTCCAGCCCCATTGCAGACAGCAATTCATTGGCAATTTCCCAGTTCAAATCATTATCCTCCGCCAAAAGAACACGCTTTCCAAAAAAATCCACTGCTCCCTTTTTTCCTTCTGTCTGCGTTTCTTCTGCCACTCCCGCTTCATGGATATATTCCTTAAGGCAAGAATACAACGTTGAGCGAAACAAAGGCTTTGCAATAAAACCATTGACGCCCGCTGCCCTGGCTTCCTTTTCAATATCGTCCCAATCTCCATCTGAAATCAATAAAATCGGCACTTTACAGCCATGCTCCTGCCGCAGCTTCCGTGCGGAATAAACCCCGCCTTTTTTCGGCAGTTTCCAATCCAGCAGAATCAGCTGGTAATCCTGCCCCTCGTTCTGGCGCTTTTCCACTTTATCTGCCACATCCTTGCTATCCACTGCCCATTCTACCCGAATGCCCATTGATTTCAGGAAGGCAACCATACTGGCACAGCTTATGGCGTCTGCACCTGCAATCAGCACATCGCTTTCCGGTAGCTGCATATTGCTGTCATCTTCTTTCCCAGCTTTTTTCAGAT
The DNA here is from genome assembly GCA_910575035.1 of Lachnospiraceae bacterium. Classification (GTDB taxonomy): domain Bacteria; phylum Bacillota; class Clostridia; order Lachnospirales; family Lachnospiraceae; genus Petralouisia. Next base: position 269,868 of record CAJTDL010000001.1, on the reverse strand, counting down.
CCAGCAAAATATGGAACTCACTTCCCTTGCCCAGGTCGCTCTTTACTTCTATACTCCCGCCCATAGTATCTACAATATACTTGGTAATCGCCATTCCCAGGCCTGCCCCCTCTGTTTTCTGGATACGGGCGCTGTCCTCCCGTATAAAGGACTCAAAAATCCTTTCCTGAAATTCCGGCACCATGCCAATGCCATTATCCTTTACACAAAAATGGATATGTATATAATCATCCCCTTTATGGGATTCCTCCTCATAGAGCATCACCTGCACAGTCCCTTTCTCTGGCGTGAATTTCACCGCATTCCCCAACAGGTTCAGCAGGATCTGGTTCAGCCGCAGGCTATCGCAGTATACTTTTTCTACGGATACATCACGGACATAAATGTTAAAATACTGCTGCTTCTCCTTTATCTGGGGCTGCATAATGCCTACAATATTCTGCATGACCTCCGGCAGGGAGACCTCCTCCATATTCAGTACCATTTTCCCGCTTTCAATCTTAGCCATATCCAAAATATCATTGATCAGCCCCAACAGATGGCGGCTGGAGGTAGTGATCTTATTCAGGCAGTTCTCCACCTGCCTCCAGTTCCCCAAATTGGCGCTGGCAACAGCCGCCATGCCAATAATGCCGTTCATGGGCGTACGGATGTCATGGCTCATATTCGATAGAAATTCGCTTTTCGCCCTGTTGGCTCGCTCCGCTGCCCTTTTTGCCTTATCCAATGCCCGCATCTGCCGCCGGATCATACGGAAGTACTCTGCAAATACAAGCAAAAGGATAATACTGATTGTCAAACATTCCCCAATGGCTGTAAGGAACCACTGGCTCCCCAGCCCGGCAATGGACTCGTCAATTACCCCATAGGGCATAGCCAGGATCACATACCAATCAGAATAGGGAAGGCTTGTGCAGTACAGATTCCGCATCTCCCCCTTTACAGAAGCCTGGCTGGTAAAATCCCTGCCCAAATCCATAGCCTCTCCCAGATTTTCTATAAACCGCTCAGGAGTGCCATCCTCCAGATTCTCATAATAGGTACGCACCCGGTCAAAATAATCTTCCCCTTCCATCGCTTTGCCCCGGATGATAAACTTCCCATTCCGGCTGATAATAGAATAGTTTACCAGGGAATCCTCCCCATCCAGGGAAAGGGTATTGATAAAATAACTGGTAGGAAACCCTGCCACCAATGCAATACTGGATTCCCCATTGGAAAAGGAATAGGAAACAGGGATTCCCATCAGGATCACATCGTTCCCATTCTGGTCACTGCCCACCGCCACTTTTTCCTTTCCAGAAATCAGGGATCCCAAAAATGCCTCCTGCTCAATGGAATCCAGCTGTGAGCCATAAAGCATCTGAAATTCACCATTCTCTTTATAAAAAGCCAAATAGTCAAATCCCCTGGCCCGGGCATTAGATGTCAGAGCCACCTCCATGGCATCCCTTTTGTTATAATTCCCCGCCTGAAGATAGCTGGCCAATGCCCCAACCTGAGACAGGCGCAGCTCAATTGTAGTCCCAAAATGCATTGCCACCTGCTCACTCATCCCAGACATATAGATCTCCCCTACATCACGAATGGTATCTGCCCCCTTCCGATTCATCCGTGTAGCCTGATAAGCAACAATAATAACAAAAACAATGGATACAATCATCAGGCTGATTATCAAAAACCTTGTGGTCATTTTCCGCATCTTATTAAATTCCTCCTGCATACGCCTTGCTATACTGCTGCAAATTAATCGGCCAAAGCGTTTATCCTATATCTATTTTAATTCATTTATCCTAATATTTACCCCACCTAATAATTTATCACAATATAAGCAAAAAGTATAGACCGAGGTTGAAATTTCGTTACTATTCATAGCTCAATTTCAGTAACTTAAGGGATTGGCAAACAGGGAACGGGAATAGATAAGAGGCCGTCAGGAAGCGTCTGGGGCATAAGGGGCTGCCCTTGTGACTTGTCAGGGATTAAGAGTTTTTTAGCAGTTCCCAAAAGAGCAGGGATTTGCGGACAGGGACGTTTGCAAAAGCCCTGGCCGCGCCATGAATGGCACGTCTGGGGCGGTTCCGTCCGTATGGTACAGCTTTTATGGAACTGCTTAGAAACTCTTAATCCCTGTACACCAGAACAAGGGCAGCCTCTTTTATGCCCTGGCTCCGCCATGACGGACTCTTAGCCCTACCTGACAACGCTTAGCCACTCCCATTGCCTATCTGTAAAACCCCTTAAGCTACTGACATTGGCCATGAATAGTAACGAAATTTCTATGTATCATATCATTGCATTTAAGGAAAAATGGTATTATAATGGTAGCTGTGTAACATGGCAATGCAAACCTTCCATACCGGAAGGGCACAAATACAAAATACAAGGAGGAATTATAAAATGGCACAGGTGACAAAAGACACTATGATCGGGGAGCTTCTTCAGATTGACGAAAATATCGCGCCCGTTTTACTGGATATTGGAATGCACTGCCTGGGCTGCCCTTCATCCCAGATGGAGACAATCGCAGAGGCTGCAATGGTGCATGGGATTGAGCCAGACGCCCTGGTTGACAGGATCAACCAGTTTTTGGCAAAATAGCAAATTACTGCTAAATGGCATATTGCAATAGGCAATCGACATAGGGGAGCTGCCGCAAAATAGGCCTTTACCTAATTTATGCAGCCGCCCCCTGTTCCTTTGTATGGGCAGCTGCCAAGTTTGGCTTCCAAAATACAGCGGCCCAAAATATAAAATTCAGATTCGTGAACAAGACTTCTCATCTTGCAATTCATTTACAAATACCGGACTTAATGCTCCCTCCTTTTTTACTCCAAAACCATGGAGGTATTTCGTGATATATCAATTTCTTTTCCGAAAAGCCCCAGATTGCTCTCGGAAGCGTGACAGCCCCTGGAAATTTCCAGGCTCTTTTTTTCTCTTCCCAACAGGCAGGCCACTGGCCCTGCCACTGCCAGCACAGCAATATATTTTTATTTTATAAAGGATCAATCATCAACCTCAATCCTACAATGAAAATTTCCAGATCCCAAACCATCGTGCCTCCAGGCTGCAGAGGCGTCCTGGGAAGGGAATATGGGCTGTACTAATTATTCTGGCCATCTTAAAGCCATGGATCATTTCTCCAGAGATGGATGCATTTTCCCTGCAATGCAAAAATACACAGGCAAAGAAATATCTGGCAACAGGCGTTACATAGTTTTAGGGTAATTTTATTTAGATATCCGCATACTATAATGTAAGTATACCTTGTGAAACAGCGGAGCTGTTTCACCGCCCTGAAAGGGCATTCAATACGGGATGCCCCAAAGGGTATGGCTAATGATACGCAAGGACAACACATGCCCCTGTAATAAAGGCTCGGGATCACCCGAACGAAATTAGAAAAGATTTGCTAGAAAATAAATTCTGGTAGTTAAAATGTAATTGGCTCCTTTCTGCCTGAACCAAATCCCCATCTCTGCTTCAGTTATAGCACACAAATTTTACCAAATCAATAGGATTGTTGAAGTTTTTAGAAATTTTATATATTTTTTAGAAATAAGATATGAGTTCGACTTGACGAAAGGCACAGAGATGTAATATACTTTGAATACCAGAAAGAAGTCAGCAATTGGTTATAGAGATATATATTCCTGATGCAGCAAGAAAAAAGGAAGTGATTATATGAAAATTGAAAAGGTAAATGAGAATCAGATTCGTTGCACCCTTACCAGGGAAGACCTGGCAGACCGCCAGCTTAAGCTGAGCGAACTGGCATATGGGACTGAAAAAGCGAAGATGCTGTTTCGGGACATGATGCAGCAAGCTGCTTATGAATGTGGGTTTGAGGCAGAGGATATTCCATTGATGATTGAGGCGATTCCACTGTCAGCAGATACAATTATATTGATCATCACCAAGGTGGAATACCCCGAAGAACTGGATACGCGTTTTTCCCAATTCGCGCCAGGCAATCCAGAAGATGACACAAAGGATGAGTATACAGGAGAGGAAAACGACAAGGTTTTTGAATCTGCCGGGGCAGATGACATCTTAGACTTATTCCGCCGGATCCAGGAGGAGACAAAGAAGGCAGCCAGCCAGAAGGGGAATGATTTCATCCCCTTAGAGAAAGCCATCCAGAAGGAAAAGCCTGAGAAAAAAGAGCCTGTGGTGGTAGATATCACCAAGCTGTTTGTATTCGATGAGCTGGATGAGGTAAACCGCCTTGCCCGGGTTTTAAAGGGATATTACAACGGATGCAATGTTCTCTACAAAAACAGTGTCAACCGAAAATACTATCTGGTCATCAGCAAGAGCCAGCACACACCTGAGGAATTTAATAAGGTATGTAACATATTAGCAGAGTATGCACATCAGGAAAAGTATTCTCTAGCCATCAGGGCTTATTTTGATGAACACTATGAACTGATTTTGAAAAAAGACGCGTTACAGATATTGAGCAAGATTTGAGGCTAGCCCCTTGTGCTTTGGCATAAGGGGTTTTTACCATGCTTGATTACATAGGAGGATCATATGGAAGATTGGGAAAAGTTACTCCAGGATTTGGAAAAGACAGCAGCAGACAACAAAAGCTCCCATGATATGGCAAAAGGCACCAATGGCATCGGTGATACAGCTAAAAGAACCAATGGCACCAATGATATGGCAAAAAGAACCAACGGCTCCAGTGATACGGCAAAAAGAGCCAATGGCACCAATGATATGGCAAAAAGAACCAACGGCTCCAGTGATACGGCAAAAAGAGCCAATGGCACCAATGATACAGCTAAAAGCGCCAACGGCTCCAGTGATACAGCTAAATATGCCAACGGCACCTACGATACAGCTAAAGGCGCCAACAGCACCCATAATACGGCAAAATATGCCAAGGACGGGCAAGCTTACAGAAGGCGAATGTCCCAGAAACGGGGGCGGCGTAAGAGAAACCGTCTAATGCCCTTTTTTGCAGCGGCTGTCTTTATAACAGCTGTCATCCTGATTGCCCTGGGGAGTGCAGCCATCAAAAGGTATACCCCCTCCAAAGAACGGGCAGATTTGGACAATTATTACCATATCCAGTCTCAAGAGGATATGGCCATTATTTTGGATGGGCAGCTCTTAGAAGAAGCCGCTAAATATTGGGACGGGCATGTTTATCTGGAGTATGGGGCTGTCCGGAAATATCTGAACCAACGCTTTTACTGGGATACCAATGAAAATATCCTCCGCTATACAACCTCCTCTGACCTGATCACGGTAAATGCCGGAAACAGGGATTATGAGGTTTCCAGGAAAAAAGAAAGCGAGGATTATGTTATTGTAAGGGTAGATGGGGAACAGATGTACCTTGCGCTGGAGTTTGTCCAAAAATATACCAACCTGGATTTTGAAGCCCATGAAGCGCCGAACCGTGTGCGGATCACAGCCTCCTGGGGCGCCATACAGACAGCGGAGGTGAAGAAGGATACGGAGCTCCGCATATTGGGCGGCATTAAAAGCCCTATTGTGGCAGATGTGGGAAAGGGAAGCCAGTTAACAATCCTGGATGCTGGGGATAATTGGAGCAAGGCTTGTACCCAGGATGGCATGATGGGCTATGTGCAGAATAATCGGCTGGGAGCGGTGACAGAGCAGACACTTTCCAGGCCTTTTGAGGAACCAGAGTTTCGCCATATTTTGAAGGAAGGGCGCGTAAGCATGGGATGGCATCAGGTAACGAACCAGGAGGCCAACGAACGGGTAGGCAGCGTGCTCCAGTCTACAAAAGGCGTAAATGTCATTTCTCCTACCTGGTTTTACCTGAATGACAATGAGGGGAATATTTATTCCCTGGCCAGCAAGGATTATGTGGATTATTGCCATCAGAACAATGTGGAGGTCTGGGGGCTTTGCAGCAATCTGGAAAATGAAGAGGCAGACAGCACTTATGTGCTGACCCATACCTCGGTACGCGACCACCTTACAAATCAGATTATTGCAGCAGCCATTGAATACAATCTGGATGGGATTAATCTGGATTTTGAAGCATTGAGCGGGGATGTGGGGGATGCTTATATCCAGTTTGTGCGGGAGCTTTCCTTAAAGTGTGAAAATAATGGCCTAGTGCTGTCAGTGGATAATTATGTGCCTTCCAGCTATACGGCTTTTTATAACCGGGCAGAGCAGGCGGTATTTGCAGATTATGTGGTGATCATGGGATATGATGAGCATACCAGGGATTCCGAGGATATTGGGTCTGTGGCTTCCCTTCCCTTTGTGAAAAAGGGGGTGGCAGATACCTTAGAGGAGGTTCCGGCGGAGCAGGTAATCTTGGGAATGCCTTTTTATAGCAGAGTATGGGAGATGACGCCGAAGGAAGGCAGCGGGGAAGATGTGGAATCAGCATCAGAGGGGTACTTGCCTTATACGTTTACTTGCGTGGACGAGGGGATGCAGACGGTGGAGGACCGATATAAGGCTTATGGGGCAGAAGCGGTTTGGTCTGAAGAGGCTGGGCAGGATGTGGCGGAGTATGAAAATCCAGAAAATGGGACAAAGGTTAAGATTTGGGTAGAGAATGAGGCATCATTAGAAGAGAAGCTGAAGGTTATAAGGGAAAATAAGCTGGCAGGGGCGGCTTATTGGAAATTGGGGCTGGAAAGGGAATCGGCCTGGGACACCATTATAAAATATGTGAACTGAAGGCAGGAAGGAAGCGGCGAAACGTCCGTCAAGGATTTCCCGCCGTACCCATGTTAAATAAGAAAAAAGAGGACAGCTGCATGATGTGTGTCACATGCAGCTGTCCTTTTGTTCTATTGCCAATTATCATTCCATACTTCTGACGCACACGGCACCGAAAATGCTTGCTGTGGCTGCCTCGTAATGAAACTCCCCGCGGCACCCCCGCATCGCCCAACCTGTGCGATGCGCCACTCCGCGGGCTGGATATCAGCCCCAGCCTTACTCCGTCCGACATGAGCAGGCACGCGGCAAGCCGCGGGGAATCCCTCCTATGAATCAAATGACGCATAATACAAGGTCTCACTTTCGGCAGGAGCTTGATTATTTGCGGATTATAACTGTCTTAGCTTTGCTGTATTTGCCATATACCTTGCCACCCTTAGAATCCAGCTTGTAGGCTCTTACTTTGATGTAATATTTCTGGCCTTTTTTCAGTTTTGTTAAAGTAACCTTCCCGGTTGTCTTAACAGATATGTTTTTCTTGTTTTTCTTGAAGTTCTTGTCTGTTGCATAAGTAAGCTGGTAGCCTTTGGCACCGCTGACTTTCTTGATTACCACTGCGCATTTCTTGGATTTTCCGTTCTTTGCGCTCTTTACAGCAGGCGTTGCAACGGTTACTTTTTTCCACTTCGCTGTTAAGGTGATATTCGCGGTTACTGTGGATTTGAAGTTGTACTTTTTACTGCCTTTGTACCATCCAACGAAAGTATACTTTGACCTGGTTGGGTTTGCCGGCTGAGAAACCTTCTTGCCGTACTGCACTTTTTTACTGGAAACCTTTGAGCCGCCATTGCTGTCAAATTTTACAGTGTATGTGGCAGTTTTCCAGTGAGCCGTCAATGTAATGTCGGAGGTTACTGGTGTGTTAAAATTGTATTTTGTGTTTCCAAGATACCAGCCGTCGAAGACATAGCCTTTTCTGGTTGGATCCTTTGGCTTCTGGGCTTTTCCATTCAGCACTACCACTACATCGCTGATAGCTGTTCCGCCATTGCTGTTAAATTTAACAGCATAATATGATGAATCTTCTTTTAATACTGTAACACTAAAGGTTTTGCGCTGGATCTGGTCACGTACGGCGCCATCGCCTACCACGGTAACTGTGGCTGTCAGCTCTACAGCTGCATCGCCAGCTGTAGAGGATGGCCTGGTAACTTTTCCAGCGGATGTAAGCACTGCCTCATTGGAGGATTTCCAGGTAACCTTTGCGCCGTTTGCAGTTGCAGATGGCAGGGTAATATCAGATGTTAATTCTGTAGTATCCAAGGTAAGTTCCTGAGCTGCCGCTGTTGCCTTATCCACAAAATCTTTTGCTGCAGTTTTGTAGCTTGCATCCCATTTCAGTTTCAAGTTGTTGTATTCCTCAGAAGTAATCGGCATAATCGTGCCATGGCTGGCGTCTGGCACTGGCATGGAGTAAAGGGGCCTGCCGTCCACAACCTCATTTTTGCTAGTTCCAAGGACATTGAAATAGCCGTCTTCAATTTTAGTGGAAAGGCCTGGGAAAATCGTTACGCCTGTACGGTCGGCCACCAGGCAGTACACATCATCACCTTCCAGGTTAAAGCCTTTTAATGCCGCAGCCTCTTTGGCATTGGCTACGTCATCTGTATTGATTTTGAAGATACAGCCGCCTTCAATCTGCCCGCCACTGATATCCAGAGAATTTTCATGAACCAGCTCCCATTGGTCATTAGGCGCGGTCAGGGATGTGCTCCTCTGGCAGAAAATACGTTTGCTGGGAGTATCGTTGACAGTGCCGCCATCTTCATTTTTTGTATAACGGTAATAGTATCCATTAGCTTTGATCACAGTCGTGTCAATGACAGAGCCAGACTGCTCTATCCAAACCTGGGCTTCTGAGAAATTATAGAAATCCCTGGTGGTAGCATAATACACCCTCTGTTTGTTATAGCCGTCATCGCCGGTCTTGGATGCCCAGAATACCACATATTGGCCGGTTTCATCGTCCCAGTATGCTTCAGGCGCCCAGGTACATCCTGCGTTGTCCCTTGCCACTTTGCATTCTCTCTGGTCGCTCCAGTTTACAAGGTCTGTAGATTCCCATACCATGATCTTCTGGCTTCCGTATACCTGGTTTTCATTCCAGCTCTGTCCTGGATAAACCGTATCCCCCTGTGTCAAGCCGGCTACTGTCAAGTCCGTGGCAATCAGATAAAAACGATCCCCTTCCGGAGAGCGGATAATAAATGGGTCACGCAAACCATGGGTTCCCAGGGTTGACTCCAATACGAATTGGCCATTATTTAAAGCGTTAAAATTCAGCCCATCCTCACTGATACCGAAATAAATCCTCTCATCCTTCATCGCATCGGTATAAGGGAAATATGCAAAAATGTAATCTGTGGTTTCTGGCATATCAAACGCCTTTTTCACCGTACATTCAAATTTCTTTTCCAGGGATACATCGTTTTTGGCCAGCTTTGCAGTCAGCGTAACCTTCGTATCCTGCGCCTGCCGTGCAACAATACCAGGCAGGATGCTGCCATTGGCAGTTGTCTTAATCACGGACTCATTGGAAGACGTCCAGGTAATCTCGGAACCGTTTACGCCCGTATCCGGAAGGGAAATGTTCCCACGAATATCGCCTGCATTGGGAATTTCCAGGCTGTTGGCATCCAACTGTACAAGGTTTTCATCTGTTGCATTGCCAATCACCTTAAATGTTAATTCCTTCTCTGCAGTAATCCCATTTCTCTCAACGGTAGCCGTCAGGGTCACTGCTGTATCCAACAAAGGAACTGTCACTTTGCCTTCTGCGCTGATCACAGAGGGATTGCTGCTGACCCATTTGGTAATATTGCCTTCCCGGTTTTTCTCACCAATGGTAGTCTTGGCTGGTAATACCAAATCCGCTTTTACCTCATCTTGAGAAGCGTTCGTTCCCAGGCAGTCTGCCTCAGAGAGATGGATATCCTTAGCGGTGAAATCGCTGGAAGCAAGGCTATCCAGCATTTCTTCAATATCGCCCTGCAATTCTGTCACTTCTGCATCTGACATAGCTTTATTGTAAATGCGGAAATCTGCTACAGAGCCACGGAACTTAGGGTCATTAGGATATAAAGACCATCCCATATAACCATCTAGGCCATCCCCAGAGGTCATCAGTCCCTGAAGCATGGTTTCTTTGGCATTTCCATCTTCCATATTAATGCTTTCCTGCTTCTCCCCATCCTTATAGAAAGTAAAATTCTTCGTAGTATCTGAATAGGTTGCAGTGATATTCTGCCACACGCCTTCATCTAATGCTTTGGCGCCGTCAATGGCAGATTCATAATTCCATCCATTCCCGCCGGTGTCCGGCACAAACCCAACGCCGCCGCGCATGGTGCTGTTCTGGTTGGAACATCCGGTAATATACATATAGCGTTTGTTGGAAGACCCCAATGCCCACATCCAGGAAGATTTCACATTTGACGTGATCCTTACAAGCATGCTAATGGTAACTTCTGTCATGTCCGTACTAATGGTTCCATCTGGTATCTTTACATAACCCCCATTCAGGTTCAGCACATCAACCCCATCGATTTTGGCGCTGTTAACACTATCAACGATTGTGCCATTGTTGTTCTTGTTGGTCAGATCCTTGACTGTGCCATCATCATTTAAGGTCATGTCCCAATGCAATACCATGTTGCCATCCGTTGCAGCCGCCTGTACGCTGCCCAATCCGTTTGTCGGCAGCATGGTCACCGTCATTGCAATTGCAGTTAATCCAGCAATCGCAGACTTAAAATACTTTGCCAATCTCATCTCTCACCCTTCCTTTCTGTGATAAATTTGCACACATTCCCAAAATCTATTAGGAAATTTCTGCTTTACATTAGACATTATACCATACCATAAGCCTGGTATGCAATGCAGGTTTCAGTAAAAATATCAACCAAAAGCTGCCGCACCAGAAAATGACAATACATGACACGCCATGGCAAAACCCAAGGCAAATGGTATCTTGTATCACATCTCTCTTATGCGGCAGCCTCTTTATTATGATTCCCACCTATGCAGTTCTTCTAAACAATCTCAAAACTATGCGGCAAACACCTTCCGCATTGCCCAACCGTACCCGTTGGGATTATTTTACCGTTATCTTAATCTTTGCAGACTTCTTATTGAAAGCCTTAACGGTAATTGTTGCCTTCCCTTTTTTTACAGCTGTAATCTTGCCCTTGGAAGATACCTTCGCAACCTTCGTATTATTTGATTTATAGGTAATATGGTAGCTTGCGGAAGACTTCGGCTTCATAGTAACCTTAATCTGGAAGGTTTTGCCCTTTTTCAGCGTCTTGCTGGATTTATTCAGCCTTATGCTGGTTGGAGCCTTCTTCACCGTTACTTTACAGGTGGCCTTTTTGCCGCCAGATGTAGCAGTAATCGTAGCAGACCCTGCCTTAAGGGCAGTGATCTTGCCATTCTTAACCTTTACTACCTTCTCCTTGCTGGATTTCCATGTTACCTTTTTATTTGTGGCGTTGCTTGGGGATACTGTCGCTTTTAACGTGAAGGATTCACGCACGCCAAGGGTGATCTTCGTGCTGTTCAATTTCACCTTCTTAACAGCAATGGATGCCGCCTTCACCGTTACCTTGCAAAGCCCATACTTTCCATTTGCAGCCTGTGCTATAATATTAGCGCTTCCTTGGGCTTTCGCTGTTACTTTCCCATTTACAACAGTCGCCACCTTTTCATTGCTGGATTTCCAGGTCAGGGCTTTATTGGATGCATTACTTGGCAATACAGCGGCTGTTAAAGTACTGGACTTGCCAACCGTAAGTGACAGGGAATCCTTACTCAAGGTTACGCTTTCCACCTCAACTGCCACAACTGGCTGTGTTACCGTAACAGCGCAGGTAACGGACTTGCCGCCTGCAGCAGCCGTAATAGTGGCAGAGCCAGCCTTAACAGCCGTAACCTTACCGTTATTGTCAACTGTAGCAACCTCTGTATTGTCAGAGCTCCAGGCCACCGTCTTATCCGTTGCATTTGCAGGAGCGACTGACGCTGTTAGGGTATCGCTTTCCCCAACCTTAAGCGCCAGGGTGTTTTTGTTTAATGTTATGCTTTCCACCTCAACCCTTGGCTCATCTTTCTCAATTGCAAGCCCTGCAATCACCGGATCAGGCTTTGTCTGTGCGCTTGTGGCATTTCGAACCATGAAATGCACTTCTGTTGTGTCTGCAACCCCTTCAATGGCAAAATCAAGGGTTTGCTCTACACGGTCGCTTCCTTGGATTGTAAAGGTTTTCCCGTTAAGGACTTTTTCTTCTCCTGAATCCGTGGTGTATTTAATATAGAAATACATGGGGCGTGTCTGGCTCCACCATTCTGCAAAATATCCTGTAGCCTTATAATTTCCTGCTTCTAATGGAATGATGTATTCGCACTCCTTATACTCCTTTGCATACCAGCCAGTGCCATAGATGCTGTCTTCGGATGAATTTTTTATCCCATCATTTTCGTCGTTTGGATTGACGATACCCCAGCTGCCCTGGGAATAATATTTGTCAGGAACCTCATTGCGAAGCCCTGGGAGCACGCTCTTTGCCAGGTCAAATCTGGTGGATGTGCTCTTTTCTGCATTAAAGCTGCCGATTCCGCAGTCAATATAGTAAATCCAATTTGGCGATATGTCCATGACGGTAATCGTTTTATAAATCTGCATAGCGTCAAAGGACTGCCCAGGCGCCACAATCGTCCCTGCTACCGTTACATTTCCAGGGTTGGCAAATGCATCGCTTGGCACATTGTCCCATGCGATAGAAACTTCTATCTGGGATCCATTCACTGTAACCTGAACCTTTTCTGGCAGTTCATAACCTGGTACTGTTGCATTTGGAATTTTTTCTTCTATCAATGCCTTTGCGTTGTAAGCTTCCATCAGTGCGTTATATTCATCAGCTGTGATATTCATGACGGTGCCGTGGCGCGGCCTTGCAGGAAGGTTTGCATTGTTAATCCTGGTAAAGTCCCCAGAGGACAGGTCTGTTGTGCCCATTGGGTAATACCCGCCGCTTCCGAAAGCGTCTAATAAAAGGCACCAGGTTGCCCCGCCTGCATTTTCAATATCGTCGTCATTAAACTTGAAGCAGCATGGACCCTCCACGCCTCCTGCAATGGATTTTTTATTGGCTGGGTCTGTCCAGCCTACGCCCTTCCAGGTGCCCAGGAGGGAATCAGATGTTTCCTGATATACAAATGTCTTGCTTTCGTTTTTAGTAAAACGGTAATAGGTTCCATCCGTATCCCTTACCACTGTGGAATCGATAGCGCTGTGGCTTGCTTCATCAATCCACACCTGTGGTGCGGTAAAGGTATAGAAATCCCTGGTCTTGCAGTAGTAAAGCCTCTGCTTGGAATAATTGTCGCTCTTTACCTTGGATGCCCAGAATACCATATATTCCCCAGTATTCTCGTCATAGAATATCTCTGGCGCCCAGGTACATCCAGCCTCAATGCCTGCGCTGACAGTCACCATGCGCTGCTCTGTCCAGTGGATCAGGTCTTCTGATTCCCATACCATAATGGCCTGGCTTCCTGCTGTCTGTGCAGTAGTCCAATTGCCGTCTGCAGCGATACACAAATCCGTTGCGATCATGTAGAACTTATCCCCTTCTGGAGAGCGGATGATAAATGGGTCACGCAGGCCCTTTGTACCTAATTCAGAATGCAGCACAGAGTTGCCGTTGTTCAGTTCTTCCCAGTCTAATCCATCCCGGCTGGTAGCCAGGAAAATCTGCTCTTCGTTGGCTCCGTTTCCAACAAAGTAAGCAAATACATAATCTGTCATTGCGCCAACTTCCGCTTTGGCCTTTACTGTTACCTGGAAGGTTCTCTTAACTTCTCCAGCCGCCTGCTTTAAGGTTGCCGTCAAGGTTACAGGCGTATCTGCCGCGGGCCTGCTCACCACGCCAGCAGGCTTATCCCCATCTGCCGTTGGGCGGATCACGGATGCATTGCTGGATGTCCATTCGATCACAGAGCCGTTAGACCCTGCCACAGGCAGCGTGATATTCCCACGGATATCATCTGCATTTGGAATGGACAATGCCTGGAACGCCGCTTTTTCCAAAGCATCTGCATTGGTTACCTTTAATGCATAAGACTGATTGATAATCTGTTCATTATTATAGGTTCCTGTAACCGTAACTGTAACGTCCGCGATCCCTTCGCCTGTATATGCAATCTTTCCTGTCCCATCGACCACAGAGGTGTCAGAAGACTTCCATGCCAGCGCAACGCCATCTATGGATGATGGGAAGGAAAGGTCAGAGGTAACCTCCTCTGTGCTGGCATTCCCATTCAGCATAGCTGCAAGCAGCTTGCGCTCTACAGACTTTATAAACTGCTGATGCGCAACATCTGCATGGATATCTGCAACCTGCTCAGCTGTGAGGGCTTGCCTGTAAATCTTGAAGTCGCTGACTGTGCCTTTAAAATTAGCGTCCGGAGCATACAAAGATTTTCCAATATACCCAATGCAGCTCTCTGTGCTGTTGGCAGAAAGGATATCTTGAATTTTAAATCCGGATTCTGTAACCTCAGAAGCTTCCCCATTCAGGTAATAGGTCACATTTCCATTGTCAAATACAAGGGTTACAATATTTTCACCGCCTGTGTTATCCCCGCCTAATACCTTGCTGCTGGGATAACGCATTTCTGTGCTGCCATCCTTGATCGCCGCCAGCATTTTATCATTATAAACCCCATCGGCTACAAAGGGCGCCACAAAAAGGTAGTTTTTAACATTCGGCCACTCTGCAACTGTGGTTCCTAATGTGAAAAGCCATGCTGTAGATTTAACGGTGTCTGTATATGTGGCTTCAATGGTAAACGCCTCTGTACTCCCATCTTTTAAAACGCCTGCTGGGATCTCCACATATTTTGCAGAACCATCAAAATTAAGGATGGCATTGCCATTTTCTTCTGTAAAGTCAGCATCTGTGATAGATTTCAAGGCTCCGTCCAAGCCATTTCCACTGACGTCTGTCAATTTCCCGTCCGCATGGCTCATATCGTAGTGCAGCGCAGGCGCAAGCGCCTCCCGGGATTGGCCAAAATCAGCCGCTGTCCCTTCTTCTGCCCTGGCCAGTGTTGAAGGGAACATTGTGAATACCATGGCAAAAGTTAAAATCATTGCCAGATACCGTTGCATGTGCTTCCTCATATAAAGCCCTCCTTATAATATAATTTTTAGGATTTTTGCACAATTTACATAAGTAATTACCAAAAAACTAATTTAAATTGCACATATTCATTGTTATTATACTAAAATTTTAGGAAAAAAGCAATAAAATTATTTTATTTTTTACCAAAGTTTTTTTACTCATGGCTATTCTGGCAATATATTTGGCAAAACTTTAAATTTCACCCTGATTTCCAGGCAGAAAGCCCCCCAGTTGCAACATTCAAATGTCCTGTCACAACATTTTAAAAGGTTTTTGGGCAATTCTGCCGATAAAGTAAATGAGCGAGGTGGGAAAGTTGAATATAGCAATCTGTGATGACGAATGCCATATGCGAAGCCGTATCCGAAGCCTGGTGCAAAAACAGGGCATGCACTGCCAAGTCAGTGAATTTTCTACAGGCCAGGCATTGCTGAAAGCCATTGATGAGACAGGGGAATCTCCAGATATCCTGTTTTTGGGCATTTCCACCAATGGCATAGATGGCATGTCTATTGCACGGAAGCTTAGGATCAGGCTCAGGGAACGCCAGGAGCCAGTATGGGGCAGCCTGCCCCTTTTGATCTTTGTGACAGGAGACCCCAAGTACATGCTGGAGGCTTTCGAGGTAAGCGCCTTCCAGTTTCTGGTAAAGCCGTTGGAGGAACCCATTTTCCATAAGGTTTTCACCCAAGCAGCACAAGAATATTACAGCCTGACATCCCAAAGGCAGAAAAGACCCAAAGAAATCCTGGTACGCAGCCAAAGCACCACACGGAACGTCCAGGTAGATGATATTTTTTATGTAGAAAGCAGCAACCGGAAGGTAATCCTATGCCTGGAACAGGAAAAATTAGAGTACTACGACAAAATCAGCGATTTAGAGCATGCGCTCGGGCAGGGATTTTTCCGGATACACAAAGGGTTCCTGGTAAATATGACATATGTGGAACAGTACAGCCGCACCGAAGTACGCATGAAAAATGGGGATGTGCTGCTGATCTCCAAGTACAAATACCAGGAATTTGCAAAAGCGTATTTGAAATATATTTCAGAAGAGGCTTAAATGCAACTTAAATCTACGGTGATGCTGCATCAGCAAAAGTATAAGCAAACAATCTATACATATGGAGGTATGAGACTATGAGAATAACAGACCATGTACTAAATGCAACTGCCCTGCGGTCAGGAATTGCAGTCAACAGCGTTTCCCTTGTGAACCAGTTAGGCAAAAATTCCCAGAACAGCCTGCTGGGCGCCCTGGAAAAAAACAGCAACTCCACAACCAACAAAAAGGATAGCTATGAAAAATTAAAAAAGGCTGCCGAACAGCTGTCACAGAGCATGAGCCTATTGACAGAAGAAGGGGAATCCTCTGTTTTTTCCAAGGCCAAAGCAAGCGGCGACAAGCAGGAGATTTATAAGGGCCTGGAAGACCTGGCTAAAAATTACAACAGCACCTTAAAGGCCTTGACAACCACATCCTCCTCACTGGACGCCTATTACCGCCAGATGCTGCAGGCGGTTGCAAAAGAGAGCGGCGAATCCCTGTCCGGCCTCGGTATCAGCTTTTCCCAAAATGGTACCATGAGTATTGATAAGGAAAAGCTGGAAGCCGCAGATATAGACAGCTTAGAACAGGCATTTGGCCCCTCTGGAAGCTTCTCTTCCAAGGTCGCTTTCCTTGCAGATCGGATTTTTGGAAATGCAAAGGCAAATGCAGAGAGTTCCTCCAGCAAATACGACGCATCTGGGCACTCTTATGCTGCCTATAGCAATATGTATGATTTCTGGGGATAATTTCAGCCGAAACTATCAACTTGCCAAAACTTAGGGCAGAGCCTGGCAGAAGCCAGAAAGGAATGTTTTATGAGCCAGAATACGATTAATGTCAATTATATGACAAGAACCTATACAAATTTCATAAAAAGCCAGGAAGCCCGCCATCGCCAGCCCTCTATCTCAAATATAGCAGATATTTTTGGCAGTTCGGGCTCCCAAAACGCCAGCAAGCCGGTTTCTGACAACTCCCAGCAAGCCTCTTTCCAGGGAAAGCTTGCTGGGACAGCGGAAAAGGGCATCCTGGAAGCCAGCCTCAGAGGGGATATCCCCAGGGAAGACATGACCATGGAGGAATACAAGCAGTATATCTATGATGAGATTTCCAATATACCCATGCATCCCTCCCGTATGCAGGATAACTTTTCCATCCATATCTCAGAAGAAGGCTTTGAAGCCATGAAAAATGACCCTGAATATGAGGCATGGGTACTGCAGGACATCCGCAGAGGGTTTCAGCAGGAAAATGCCTTGGCAGGCATTTGCGGTGGTTCCTTCTGTATTTCCTACTATGGAGCCACCAAGGAGGAATGCCATGCGCAGATGTGGTCAAAAGGCTATAACAATGGAAAAGGCGAGAGCCTGTATAAGCTGAAATCCGAAAAAAGCTTCTGGGAAAAACGCAGGGAAAAAAAGCGGAAGCTGAAAAAGCTGCAGGATGAAATGCGGATGCATGAGGTATTAGAAAAAAGGCGTATCCAAAAGGCCTGCGCTGATAATATCATGATTGCCCGAAAGGACAATGAGGACATGACCCAGTCAGAAGCCATGGCAAAAGCTATGGATCAGGTGGCGCCTATTTACAATACCCACCTTATGATGGCGCTGCTGAATGGAAGCCTGGGCGTCTAACGTCCAAACATACTGATATCTGTACCTATTTCACAAAGCAAAGGGGCTGCCACTATTTACGTGGCAGCCCCTTCCCCCTTAATTCAGCCCTGCCAGGAATTTGTCAAAGGCCTTCTGCCCTTCTTCATTCCGTTTATAAACGCCGGCATGCTCCAATACCTTACTGAATACCAATGCAATTTCCTTATGCAGGATTTCCATCACATTCTCTTGGGTCACCTGCCCATATTTCGGCAGGAATTCTTCCACCCAGTCTGCATGCTTTTCAATGGATTGGTCTGCACGGATATCCTTTCCATTGACTATGGCGTCTGCCAACGCCTCCATCTCATCCTTCAGCCTTGCTGGAAGCACTGCCAGGCCCATTACCTCGATCAGGCCAATATTCTCTTTTTTAATATGGTGCAGTTCCGCATGGGGATGGTATACGCCAAGGGGATGCTCCTCCGTAGTAATATTATTGCGCAAAACCAAATCCAGCTCATACATGCCATCCCGCTTTCTGGCGATCGGCGTAATCGTATTGTGGGGCTCTCCCTCTGTTTCCGCAAAAATAAAGGCATCCTCGTCCGTATATCCGCGCCATGCTGCCAGGATCTTATCTGCCAGGGCAATCAGGCGGCCTGTGGCCTCACCGGAAATCCGCACTACAGACATAGGCCACTTTACAACCCCCGCCTTAACATCTTCAAAGCCTTTTACCGTAAATTCCCGCTCAATAGGCGCTTTGGCCATGGCAAATTCATAGCTTCCGCCCTGGAAATGGTCATGGCTTAAAATAGATCCGCCCACAATTGGCAGGTCTGCATTTGAGCCCACAATATAGTGGGGGAACTGCTTTACAAAATCAAAGAGCTTGCAGAATGTCCCATGTTCAATCTTCATAGGGATATGCTGAGAATTAAACACAATGCAGTGCTCATTGTAATACACATAAGGGGAGTATTGGAAGCCCCATTTACTGTCCTGTATCGTCACAGGAATGATCCTGTGGTTCTGCCTTGCAGGATGGTTGATCCGGCCGGCATAGCCCTCATTTTCCATACACAGCAAGCATTTTGGGTAGCCGCTCTGTTTGGCGTTTTTGGCAGCGGCAATGGCCTTAGGGTCTTTCTCAGGCTTGGACAGATTAATGGTAATGTCCATTTCCCCGTATGGAGTCTGTGCCTTCCATTTGACATCCTTTGCAATCCGGTAACGGCGGATGTAATCGCTGTCCTGGCTCAATTGATAATAGAAATCTGTAGCCGCCTTCGGGCCTTCCTGCCTGTAAATATCCCAAAACCTGGAAATGACCTCACTGGGGCGGGGCATCAGCTTTGCCATCAGCTTTGTATCCAGCAAGTCCCTGTACACCACGCCATTCTCTTCTAATACGCCATGCTCATAAGCGTAATCCAGCAATTCCTCCAAAACAGGCTCCAGCTCTACATTTTTATAGGTTTCTGCCGGCTCCTCATATTCTTCCATCTGTAAAGCCTCTAATAATTGGTTGGTTGTAAATACCACATCCTCTTCTGTAATCAGATTCCGCTCTAAGCCATAGCATACCAGCTTTTTGATCGCTTCGTTCACCATTGAAAATTCCTCCCTGCTATTCCCCTTTGCCTGCTGCATTTTTAGCCCTGGCAAAACGCCGTGTTAATAGCTGCTTCTAAAAAATGCGGCTGTTTTAGGAAAGGAGAGATGTTATATTATATTTCTTATGTTCCGGCAAAAGCGCGCCTTGCCTCCGGCATCGCTTTCATACATAATTCCAATACGCCTGAATGCCTTCCCCTATACTACTTTTATACCGCCAAAGGGACGTACCTTTAATACATGGCAGGAGCCCTTTCCGTAGACATTATCCAGGATGCTGCGGTATTCCTCTACAAAATCATCTGCCACAAAGGCCTGGATAGTTCCTGCAAAGCCTCCGCCATGCACACGGCTTACCCCATGTCCGGGAAGGATGCTGCCGCTGACTGCCAGGCCAATGGATACGCTTTGGTTCTGCACGTCTTTGTTGGTGTAGATGTTCTGCAGATATTTGAAGGAGGAATCCCCGGATTCTTTTACCGTCTGCAAAAATCCCTGGAAATTCCCTTCCTTCAGGGAAGAGACTTCCTTTTCTACACGCTTGTCTTCTTCAAAGAAATGAAGGGCGCGGAGAACGGGGCGGTCGCCGCATTTTTTGCGGATCTGGGGAAGCTCCTTGTAGAAGTCTTCTGGATTTACCTGGCGCAGGAAGGATTTGCCAAAAAATTCTGCCACCTTCCTCATTTCCTGCGGGATCAGGGCGTAATCATCTGTCAGGTCTGCATGGGAGCCTTTGGTGTCGGTAATGCAAAGGCTGTGCTGGTAGGAACTGAAATCTACCTCCACCTTTTCTACCAGTGGGTTGGCTGGATCAGCAAAATCAATGTGGATCAGGCCGCCAACGGAGCATGCCATCTGATCCATCAGGCCGCAGGGCTTGCCGAAGTATACGTTTTCGGCGTATTGGGCAACCTGGGCAATCTCTACAGGGCTGATGGACATACCGTTGTACAGGCCAGAGAGTATGGTGCCTACCAGAACCTCAAAGGCTGCGGAACTGGACATGCCTGCGCCGTTGAGCACATCACTGGTAACATAAGCTTGGAAGCCCCCTATTTTGTGGCCATTTTTCTGAAGCCCGTAAGCCATGCCACGGATTAAGCCCACGGAGGTGCCTTCCTCTTCTATTTTCTTCTCCAGGCTGGAGAGGTCGGCGGTAATCATGGGATAGCCGTCAGACAAGAGCTGGATCTGGTTTTTATTTGATTTACGGACGATAGCTATGGCGTCCAGGTTAATGGAGGCCGCAAGGACTTCGCCGTGCTGATGGTCAGTGTGGTTGCCGCCTACCTCGCTTCTGCCAGGGGCGCTGTAGATTTCAGCTTCCCCAGCGCCGTAGAGCTCTTCAAATTTCTGGATGGCTTTTTGGTAGCGAGCCGTTTGGTAGGGGAGGACGCTGTAGTCTACATAGATTTCTGCGAGACGTTCCTGGTGTTTTTGGGCTGCAAGTTCCTCCAATAAAGTTTTTGTTTGTTCCATAGTTTTTACCTGCCTTTACTTGGTTGGTGATTTGTTTATAGGGTTAGTTCTTGGGTTATTAAAGTTATCAGGAGCTTGGCGCATTAATGGATAACTGAACTATGTAGTAATTGTTGGGCTTTTATAAAAAGGGCTGATTAGGCTTTCCTCTGCCCTATACATACATTATATACATCCTTTAGTAAACAGTCAATAATCTTTAGTAAATGCACGGAAAGAAATATCGTTACTATTCATGGCTCAGGAATGCGCCAAACCGCGCATTCCGTGAGAACATGATTCAGGGATCCATTATTTATTGGATGATGCACAGGCGGCCAGATACTCCAATATGCTGTGCAATGCCACATTCCCTTCCCCTACTGCCTTAGCATATTGATAGGGCCTGCCTGTACAGTCGCCGGCGGCATAGCAGCCTTCTAAGTTTGTCTTTTGCATACGGTCTACCTGGATATGGCTATCATCCATTTCCAGGCCTTTGAGGAGAACAGCGGGGCTGACGCTGTCTTTCAGGAAAAATACGCCGTCTACAGAGGTTTCCTGCCCCTGGCAAACCAAAGCCTGCACATGGTCTGTGCCCAGAATTTTGGAAGGGTAACCTGCCACAGAAGTGACGTTGCCCTTTTGGATTCCGCAGCCTTTGTAAGTGGTAAACAGGGTAACCTGCGAGGCAATATCTGCCAAATACTCTATTTCTGGCTCAAACTTTGGGCTTGTACAAATAACTGCAACCTTTTTTTGCTTATAGAGAAAGCCATCGCAGGTAGCGCAGTAGCTGACGCCTTTTCCCAGCAGCTCTGCCTCGCCCGGAATGGTTTTTGTGGTCTGTATGCCAGTGGCTAAAAGGATTGCTTTAGCCTCATATACTTTTTTATTGACGCTGGCGGCATAATAGGCACCCATAGGATAAATAGCGTTGATCCGCTCTGGGGTGAGCGTGATCCCTGCATCTTCAATCTGGCGCAAAAATACCTGCTGCATGGTTTCGCCTGCCACATCCGGCAAACCAGGGTAATTCCGTATCCGCTCTGCCCTCTGGATTTTCATGCTTAATTCTGGGCTGCCAAACCAGAGAAAATCCAGATTTCTGGCCTGTGCCGTCAAGGCTGCCGAAACCCCTGCGGGGCCGCTGCCAATAATCATTAAATCATGCATAACGATACCTCCTTGCATGTAAAATTTTATTTCCTATCATTATTAAGAAATCTGTAAAAATGGTTCCCTGCTAATATCATATTATACATGCTGCCTTTTTTCCAGTGTAAATTTCCTTCTTGAACATTGTTATTATTTACGGCCTGGCGAAGGGAGTGGAAAGGTGTATGTCAGGAAGAGGCTGGTGGTTCAAGGTTGGCTCCTGCTCCTTTCTGACGGCTGCTTAACCACTCCTCACCATTTTTCTTATGCCTTAATCCTTGCAACAAAAATTTAGTAAATTTACTAAATATTATTTTCTTTTTATATTTTTTTTGTTATACTGTATGTAGTATCGGTTTTTTTGGAGCAAAGACACATGTGATAAAAATAACTACCGAAAATTTGGGAGGTTTATTATGGCAACAATCAAAGATATTGCAGTATCCGCAGGGGTCTCCTCTGCTACTGTTTCAAGAATTTTAAATAATGACAGCACATTGAATGTGTCCCCAGAGACACGGCAGAAGGTTTTGGACACGGCTCATTCCCTGAATTATAAGAAAAAATCCCGTGCCTCCAGTAAATCCGCCTATACTTTGGGAATTGTACAATGGTTTTCTCCGCAGCAGGAATTGGAGGACAACTATTATCTGCTGATCCGGCAGGGAATCGAAGATTTTTGTATGCAGAACTGCATCCATGTGGTGCGGACTTACAAGGCAGACATCAATTATATGGATGCGCTAAAAAGCGTGGATGCATTGATCTGCGTGGGAAAGTTCAGCAAGGATGAAGTGCGTCAGTTCCGAGAACTGTCTTCCAGCATCATTTTCCTGGATATGCCCATTGAGGACAGTAATGTTTCCACAATCACGCTGGATTTTGAGCATGCTATGAAAATGGGGATGGACTACCTGGCCTCTCTGGGACATAAGAGAATGGGGTTTTTAGGGGGAAAAGAATATTTAGCGGACAATACACTCTTTCCAGACATGCGAAAAAGCCTTTTTATGAAATACTGCGAAGACCATGGGATGGAATATAAGGGATATATGCTGGAAGAAGTGTTCTCCATTGAATCTGGGTACCGCATGATGAACCAGATTTTAGAAAAGGAGCATCTGCCTACGGCGGTGATTGCCTCCAGCGATCCCATCGCAATTGGGGCGCTGCGGGCATTAAATGACAGAAGGGTGCGGGTTCCGGAGGAAATTTCCCTAATGGGATTTGATGATACCAGCCTGTCAGCCTTTACTTCGCCGCCGCTGACGACAATCCATGCGCCGGCTTATGATATGGGTAACTTCGGTGCGAATATACTATATAATATATTGAAATTGCAGCCAGCAACGGCTATGAAGATACAGCTCCCCTGCCAGCTTCGGATCCGGCAGTCCTGTGGGAAGGTTTCATAGGAAAACAGCAACAGGGAAATGACGACCCGCTGTCATTTCCCTGTATATTTTTAAAGGAACTCCCTTGTATGTCTAATTCCTTGTATGGCTGATTTTTTCATTGCCTGCC
The DNA here is from genome assembly GCA_910575035.1 of Lachnospiraceae bacterium. Classification (GTDB taxonomy): domain Bacteria; phylum Bacillota; class Clostridia; order Lachnospirales; family Lachnospiraceae; genus Petralouisia. The sequence continues at coordinate 246,544 of CAJTDL010000001.1, read as the reverse complement.
AATAGATGGCTGGTTAATTCTTCTTAGCCTGTATTTTCTTAGACTGTATTTTTGAGAAAGCAGTGTAATATTTCTTCCCTTTTACCGTTCGGTAAGCGCGGACTTTGTAGGAAAAAACCTTGCCTTTCTTTAACTCTTTACCACTGTCCACATAGCTGACAATACTGGCCTTTTTGATTGTCTTGACCAATTTAAATTTGCCGTCTTTTCCATTTTTGCGCTCTGCACGGTAAACCTGGTATCCTGTGGCACGGGCTATTTTGCTCCAGGAGAGTTTTACCTTTTTAGGCTCTGCCACTTTTATTGTCTTAGAGGCAGGCGCTGTTGCATCAATGCCAATCTCGTAACCTGCTTCAATATCGCCGCTAACTTTAATATAATATGTTGCATAGCGGCTTAATCCCTTCAATTTTTTTGCCTGGGCATCCACAGTCCTGCTGCTGCCGCTGCATGTATAGGAAAATACTGCGTCGCCTTCCTTTTTACTCTTGTAGATTGTAATAGAGACATTTCCTTTTTTGGTTAACTTGGTAAAGTCTATAGTGTAATTGTTAAAATCTGTTGTTTTGAATTTAAAGTAATCCTCATCCTTTGTATTCTGCAGCTTGAATGCCTTTGTTTTGCCCAAAGTCAGTGTCTTAGCAGAAGAAATCGTGTCTGTCACATCATCTTTTACCTTTGTAAGCTTCAGGCTATAATTCTCTGTTGCTGCAAACTCGTTATAGTAAGGATGACAGATCTTTACATAATAGATTTTCGCTTTCCCATTTTTGCCTGTTTCCAATTTTCCAAAGTTAATGGTTGGCGCATCTTTCGCAAATGCCGTCCCTTCTTCAACGGCGTTCCCAACATAATCCTGGTTATCCCAAATGCCATACTCCAATGTCCGATCAGACTTATTTGAAAATTTCAGCGTATAGAAATAATTATTTTCTGTAACCTTAAACTGGAAATAATCCACATCCGCCTTGTTCTGGATGCCTTTTTTTACTTCTGTCCCTGGCTGGAGCAGGGTGAAGTTCTTTGCGTTATCATCGCCATTGTTGATGGAATTATTCACGTCGTCCAACCGGCTGCTTACAAGCAGGGTATAAGGCACTGCCTTTTCATAGGAGATGTATGATACAAAGTTTATTTTGATATAATAGGTTTTGTTCCGCTGCAGCTTATACAGATCTTTCACTGCTTCTTCTTTATCAGACACACTCCCTTCTACAATATTCTCCCCCGTCAGCTCCATATTGTCATAAACTGCATATTCAATTATGCCTTTTTCTTTATTTACCAACTTAAATTCATAAAAGGAGTCTGTATCGGGTGTCTTAAAGCAGAAGATATCAACATCCTCACTGTTCTGGATTGCATTCGACACGCTCTTTCCAACCTGGATGGATTTTGCTTCGCTTCCCGTATCCTTTACATCATCCTCTGCGGTGTCTATCCTCAGCTTATAGGGGGCTTCCTGATTAAAGCCGCCATAGGAGGCACAATTTATGCGGATATAGTATGTATGACCTGCCTCTAATTTTACAAGGTTATAGCTGCTGCTTTGCTTCGCTTTTATGTCAGTTTGATAAATAATATCCTCTTCCAGAAAATCCATGCCTTTGCTGATGGCGATTTCTTGGGTGCTTTCTGTACCCACATTATTAAAGTTAAATCCATAAAATGTGTCCGGGTTCTCTGCTGCTGTAAAACAGAACACATCCACATCCTTTTTATTCTGCAGGCTCTTTTCCACGTCCTGATCCAATGCGATTTTCTCTGCTTCGCTTCCCGTATCCTTTACATCATCCTCCGCGGTGTCTATTCTCAGCTTATAGGGGGCTTCTTGATTAAAGCCGCCATATGGGGTTATGCGGATATAGTATGTATGCCCTGCCTCTAATTTTACAAGGTTTCCTTCACAGCTTTGTTTTGCGTTTGCGCTATCTTCATAGATAATATCACTGTCCATAAAATCTGCGCTTTTGCTGACCTTTACTTCCAGGGTGCTTTCTGTGCCTGTATTTTTCAAGGTAAAATTATAAAATGTGTCTAGGCTCTCAGTTGCTGTAAAACGGATGACATCCACATCCTCCCCCGACTGCAGCGCCCATTCTTTTTCCTGGTTCAAGGGAAGCTCCACTGCATCAGCTGCCGTGTCCCTGGCATCATCTGCTGCCCGATTCTCCGCATATGCCTCAGCAGCCTCTGCCTGCATTTCCCCTGTGGCCTGGCTTTCCTCAAGCCCCATCTGCATTCCTTCTAACTCTGCTGCTGATACTGCCATCCCCTGCAATGAAGGGCAAGCAAGTGCCGCTGCCATGATCGCTGCCATGATTTTTTTCCCAAGATTTTTTCTTTTCATAATTTGTTCCTCACTTTCCTTTGCTTTTTTGTTGTCCCTGCTTATAAGTACCTGTTGGCTTCCCATTGGTTTTACTTTTTCGGGAATTTTCCCTTTTTTTGTTTCACTTATAAGTACCAGCGGGTTTACATTTGGTTTTACTTTTTCGGGAATTTTCCCTTTTTTTGTTTCACTTATAAGTACCAGCGGGTTTACATTTGGTTTTACTTTTTCGGGAATTTTCCCTTTTTTTTGTTTTCACTTATAAGTACCAGCGGGTTTACATTTGGTTTTACTTTTTCGGAAATTTTCCCTTTTTTTTGTTTTCACTTATAAGTACCAGCGGGTTTACATTTGGTTTTACCTTTCTGGGAATTATTTCTTTTTTGCCTTCACTTATAAGCACAACGGAGCTTCCTCTGGAAAATTTATTCTTCTATCGTCAAATCGGGCGCCTGGTTCCCCCATCCGTCGTCTGTATTCTCAGGTGTTGGCTCTGGAGCCGGCTCTGGCTCTGGAGTGGGTTCTGGTGCTGGCTGCTCTGGCGCTGGTTCTGGCGCTGGCTGCTCTGGCGCTGGTTCTGGCGCTGGCTGCTCTGGCTCCGGCGTCGGCTCTGGCGTTTGAGGCTGCTGCACAGATGGCGCAGCTGTCTCTGTCACAGGCTCTGGAGCCGGTGCCGCTGCCATCTCTGAATCTGGCTGCGCTTCCACTGAAGATGCCGCTTCCGCTGCCTCTGCTGCTTTCTTGGCTTCTTCCTTTTTCTTTTTTGCTTTTTTCTTCTTTAATGCCTCAGCCTTTTCTTTTACCTCCTTTGCCTTTGCTGCCTTTTCCTCTATTCCATTGATTTCTACGGCCACTCCCTGCACAGCATTGGAGATTCCTGGATTCAATGCGCCCAGCTCAGAAATAACCTGCCTCTGCCCTGCTTCAATTCCTCCCTGGGAAGCCCCATTTTTATGCATCAGCCCATATCCCGCAATCCCAGCCCCAATGGAAACTGCACCCACAGCCGATGCAACAAACAATATCGCCTTTGCAGGAATGCCTCCCTTGGCGCTGCCAGCCGCTATTTTCCCTGCCGCCTTGCCAATCGCCTGCTGGGTTCCTCCCATCTTATCCATGGCTGTGCTGGACGTATTCTGTGCTACCTGGCTGGTTGGGTTCTGAGGCTTGTGGCCAGACGGCTGATTAGGATATGCCTGCCCTGCCGCCATATTCCCAATCCTTTGGCACACTCCCTGGAAAATACCGCTAACCATCTGCTCGCCCATCACGCATTCCCCGGCATAAACCTGAAATGCAAGCAGCAATAATGGCAAACTAAAGCTATGCAACTTGATTCCATCTCTTTCTTCCCGCTCCTGGATAGCCTTTTTCAGGTTCTTCCTGGCATAATTCAAACGGCTCTTGATAGTTCCTTCACTGCTGGAAAAAGCCTTGGCAATTTCCCCAACGCTCATCTCATCATAATAATACGCCAACAATGCCGCTTTCTGCAATTCTGGCAGTTCCTCCAGCATTTCCCTTAAAATCTGTGCGGATTCCTTCTTATCCAATGCGTGTTCTGGCTGGATATCCTCGTCCAATTCAATCATGGTGTCAAAGGCTGTTTCTTCCTCCCCAATTGGGATATCCTTTTGTTTCCGTAAAATCTTCGTAGCCTGGCGGAAGGCAATGCCCCCCAGCCATGCATAGACCTTCTTATTCTCCTGAAGGGAACCAATAGAACGGTACGCATTAAAATACACTTCCTGAACCAAATCATGGACATCTGCCTCATTTTTCAGCAAGGCACGTGCCTGCATCAAAACATAATTATGGGTTTGGTCATACAAAATCTGAAATCCCTGCTGTTCCCCCTGCCTTAACTGCTCTATGGCAATTTCTAACTTTTCATCCATCTGCTTTTGTATCTCCTTTACAAAATAGGCAAACTATAGGTGTTCCCATTATACCCTAAAAATACCTCTTTGTCTCCCTCTTACTTCCCTTTTACAGATTTTGCAGCAGACTTCGATGTCTTTTTTTCGGAAAAGACTCTGCCCTGGCTGGTGGATGCGGCAGGCTGTGCCCATAAGCCAGGGAAAAATCCGAAAAGTCTTATCCAGCAATGGCATTCCAACTGCCCAAAATTATCTGGCAAGCAATCTGGGGTTTTCCTTGACTGACCACTACTGGATCAATCCTGTCAAACATCCCCTCTCCTAGGAAAAAGTGGATCTTTTCACAAACAATTACAAAGACGAGAAAGGCGGGCTGCAATTTTCCCCAGAGGGAACCATAGCTCATGGTGTGCTAAGCCTGCGCCATAAAACTATATTTTTCGCCAGCGCATCCGCCCAGGGTGAATTGTGGAAAAAGTGGATTGTCCAAGACAAGGCCCTTTATCTAATCAAAGGCAATTATGGCTTTTCCTATCAACAAAGTATCAACGAAGTGATTGCCATGCTCATTCACCAACGCCAAAACCTGATTCCCTATACTATTTACCGCCTATGTGAAATTGAGTTAGAAGACGGAACCGGAAAAGGCTGCATCTGCCAGGGCTTTGCAACCGAAGATACTGAATTTATTTCCGCATACGACGTGGCCGGCTCAGTCAAAAAGAGAAACGACATATCCGAATACGAACATTATATCGCTGTATGCACAGCAAATGGCCTTCTGCACGAATTACAGGATGGAAAGATAATTTTCAGCTACCCATACAGGCAGGCTTATCACTAAGTCCGCCTGCTATCTATTGGGATACTTCTTAAAATATTCTCACCGTGTCTGCAAAAATCCATACTCCCGCAAGGCTTCCTCATCCTCTGGATAATCCTCAATATACGCCTCCATTTTCTCCCTTGCCGTTGCAAAATCTGACATCTTCTCGTAGGCGATGACCTCATTCCTCCGAAGCCGCTGCTGATGCCCCTCCCCATCTGCCTCTAATGCTTTTTGAAAAAATGACAGCGCCTGCTCATATTTCTCAGCTTTCAGCTGTATCTCCCCCAACTGGGTCAATGCCACTACATCCGTGCTGTTTTTTTCGATATAGCTCTCATATAAGGGCTGCGCCCGTTTGTCCTCCCCCTGCGCCTCATATACCTGCGCCAGATACAGCAGCGCCTTATCATCCCCCTGATTGATGGCCTGATCCAATTCCCGCCGTGCATTCTCATAATACCCCTGCAAAAAGTAGGCATATCCTCTTTCCCTGCATTCTTCTGGCTTATCCCCCTTAATTTTCGTAGCATCCTCTAAAATTCCCTGAGCTTCATTCTCATATCCAGCCCCCATCAGGTTCTCATAAGCCGAAATATACATCCCCAAATCATCCTTGCAATATTGAAAAGCCTGGTTATAGTCCTCCAGTCCTTTTTTCCCCTCTCCTTCCTTCAGATAAATAGTCCCCCTTAAAAAATATGCCTTGGCATCCTTTTTATCATAATCAATAACAGCTGTGCAAGTGGTGACCGCCCCATCTACATCGCCGCTGTTATACTGCGCCGTAGCCTTATAATAGCAAATGTCAATCTCCATATCCCCTACAACTGCCTGGGACTGGTCCAATGCATTCTGGAAAGCATCCACTGCCTCCTCATAATTCCCTTCATCCATTTTATTGATTCCAAGCTCGCGAAAGGCCTGCTGGTTCTCATTCGCTTCCTTATCCTTACATCCTGCCATGCCAATCATGGCCGCTGCCGCAACTGCCAAACACCATTTTGCCCTTTTATAAGCCTTCTTTTTTCCTATTCCAAGTCTCATATATAGCCCTTCCTCTCATACTCACTATTATGCCGCCTGCTTCTTATCCCAGCCCCATCTTCCTTCACAGTCCCTATAGCCTTAACCATCCCTTTCCCCCGCCTTCTCAGGCCTGCCTCTTAAGGCTTCTTGGTTTTAAGGGACTGTTTCCCCCTTTTCTTTCCCTGCAACCTGCGCCAATATAATCGCCGCAAACATCAGTACACATCCCAGCAGCTCCTGCCAGGACAGCCTCTGCCCCAGGATCACCAGCCCTGCCAAAGCCGATATCACAGATTCCAGGCTAAGGATCAGGGACGCCACTGTGGGATCCATCCCCTTTTGCCCCACAATCTGCAGTGTATAAGCCACGCCGCAGGACATTACGCCTGCATACAATAGCGGCTGCCATGCCATCCATATTTCTGCCATACGGGGCTCCTCTGTCAAAAGCATCCCAATCCCAGACAAAATCCCACAGACCCAAAACTGGATACAGGACATTTTGACCCCATCCACCCGCTCTGTAAAATAATCAATAGCCAAAATATGGACTGAAAACAAAAGGGCGCAGACAAATACCAGAAAGTCTCCCTTCCCTATAGGGATCCCTGGCAAAATCCTGTCTGCTGCTGCCTGCGCATCCGCACCTGCCATACACAAAAAGTAAAGCCCTACCAATGCCAAACACACACCCAGCCAGATCAGCGGCCTGCATTTCTTATGGAAGAAAAGCCCCAGGATTGGCACGATCACAATATACAATGCAGTAATAAATCCTGCCTTCCCCACAGAAGTATACGCAATCCCAAACTGCTGGAAATTGCTTGCCAGGCACAGAAGCAATCCACAGGCCACGCCCCCTGCCATCAATTCCCTGTTCCCCCCTTTTTCCCCTTGAGCCTTCTTCCCCGATCCATTGCCTTTTCTGCTGTCTCCAGTACCTGAAAAATGCCCCTTATCCTTCTGCTCCCCATGCCTGCCCAAAAACCAGATACATGGGAGCAAAACTATCCCCCCCAGCAAAGACCTAATACAATTAAAAGTTAATGGCTCCACATAATCCATCCCCACGCTCTGTGCCACAAACGCAGCCCCCCAAATCGCAGCTGTCAGCAATAAGAGCAGAGACTGCCTCATTTTCCATTTATCCATATTGCATTTTCCTCCATGGCATATCCCTCCCCCTTCTGCCATCCTTTCTCCATTATCACATATTTTCCAAAAGCATTCCCCATATCCCATAAGGGCCAAAACCATTTAACCAGAGCCCTGCACATCCTCCAAGGCATTCCCTATCTCCCATAAGTGCCAGAAACATATGCGGCTCCGCCAATACGCAAAAACACTGTCCTTATGATATACCAAAATATTGATTTTGAAAATACCTAAAATAACCAAAATACATTTCTTAAATAACCAAAGGTTACGATTCACGGCCTGGAGCTGCTCATAGCAACAATTCGGGAGGAAATTTAAAGTTTTGTTTCACAAAAACCGCCCCTCACTCCTGAATCATATTCTCACGGAATGCGCAGTCTGGCGCATTCCTGAGCCATGAATCAATGTCAGTAACTAAAGGGATTGACAAACAGGGGGCAGCCCCTTATGCCCCGGCCTTGCCCTGACGGACGCTTAGCCCCCCTAACGCCTGCCATTAAAATCCCCAACATACACCTCCCCGTCTGCAGCATCCCTTATACTGACATTGGCCACAAACAGCAATAACCAAATCCCTATGCAAGCTAATATATTCCCCACAACATAAAATCAGGAGAAGAACCATGCTCCCACATGGCCTTCTCCTGATCCTAACCTCATTACATTCCGATAGGCGCTTCCCTGATTATTTTGTAATCTGGAAAGAACGCGTAATTGGCGCTGCCTGATAGTTCCCGCCTAAAGTAACAACCGTCATTGTATAACGCCCTGGCTCTGTAGGCGGCGTAGTGGTGCTGGAATAAACCTTCCATTTACTGGTAAATCCAGAATACAGATAATGTACGCTTCCCTGGCCAATTGTCACATCCCCGTTAGAAGACAAGGTTGCCCCGAAATCAAACTCCTTAGCTTCAGCTGCACTGATCTTGCTTCCCAGGCTCTGGTTCCAGGTCAGCTTTACTCCAGATAAACGCATTTTAAGCAACAATGCCCCAACACCTACGCCTGTATTGTAGTTCTTGTTATCTGTAATTACGGTTACCCCATACAGCCCAGCGCGGTTTGGTGCACCAAATCCAATACGCACCCCATCCGCGATGGACGGCATAGCATTTAATACCTTCAGTATCTGCCCGAAAGCCCCTGTATCCACGCCTAATTTATCCAACAGTTCCAAAAGCTCTGTGCTGTCAAATAAAGAGCGCAGTTCCCCTAATGTAATGCCATCCTGCAGCATTTTGCTGAAGCTTCTGCCTGCAATCTTCTCTACAATAGGGTCAATCACCCCAATAAGCTTGTTATTGTCATACTTATCTGGCAGATCCAGATAGATCCCCAGGTTTACATTGCTGGTTGCGCCCGCATAAATTGTATAAAAATCAAATTTGTCTGCAGGATCCGTAGTGATAAACCCTTCGGGCAATGTCTGGTCGGCATAAATATTGGCAGAATTCACACGGACCTTTACCTTTGCTTTGTTGACAGTAACACTGCCTGCTGCAGCATCTGACGGGCGGTACTCTGCATTCCCCTTATATGTAATCTGTACCTGATGCTCCCCAGCCCCCATCGGTGCATAGGGAATGCCCAGATATTCCCCGCCTTGGATTGCCATCCAGCGTTTGGTACTTTCTCCTAAGCTTCCTGAAATATCCTCCATGCTGCCGCCTACGCCTTCCAGCCCAGGTATCTTGCCCAGAAGGCCGCTTAACTTGCCAGTGTCAAATCTATTATCCAAAACGTCAATCTGCGCCTTATATTTAATCTCAAAATCCGCCAGGCTCAGTGTCTCTTTGGCGGGCAGTTCAGAGCTTCCCCAGTCAATCACACTGTCAAAAATCGCCTGTTCCATAACAGCTGGATCCATATTATAGTTAAAAGAAGCTCCTTCCTTCACCACTACGGTGCTGGCAATACGGTTATCGCTGACCGTCACCTCCACGGTAACGGCATTCCCGCGGTATTCTGCCGTGTCACCACAGGAAATGCGGATTTCCCATCTGCCATCTTTAAATTTAACCAGTCCCGTTACATCTGTCTCATCCAAAGGCTTATAGCTGGTATGGGTAAGCCCTGTACGGTCTGTGTTATACTCTACCTTTATGTCCTCATACGGCACTTCCGGGCTGGCAGATGACACCACCGCATTGTAAATCGCCTGGGCAGTAGCCTTATAATCATATCCCTGGTCTGCCGTAAACACCATACCCACCTCATAGGGCGCATCCTTTAAGGTAAACTGCATCTGCTCCCGCTCCAGCACTTCCACATCCGCCTCAATAACGGCAGGCGCATAAACCTGGCTGCCAGGCCAGGAAATACGGATCTTCTGCATCCCTGCTGGTATGCCAGGGTACTCCAGGCCAGATACCTTACCACCACTTAACGGCGCCCAGTTCTTCCCCACGCTGCCCACACTGCCAGACTTTGCCGTAGCATAGTACTCAACCGTCACATTGTCTGCTGCCAGGACTTCAGATTCTGCCACTACTGCCTGGAAAATATCTCCTTTCAATGCTTCATAATCTACTGTTAAATCCGCATTAAAAGGCAATTTCACGCTGTCAGCCACATCCTTCTGCACATAAGGCGCATCCGCCCGGTCAGTTATTGTCACAGTAACCTCAGCTGAAGCTGCGGCATAAGCGTCATTCCCACCCCAGCTAAACCGGATCTGATGGTCACCTGATAAAATACCATTATACTCTAAACCAGATACCTTGCCACCGCTTAATGGCACCCAGTCCTTGCCTATACTTCCCACACTGCCAGTCTTTGCTGTAGCATAATACGCAATCGCTATATCTTCAAATGCCAGCTCTGGTGTAGTCTGCGCAACAACTGCCTCAAAAACGTTCCGCCCAAGCAGTTCATAATCAATACTTCCATCCTCTCTATAAGGGAGGCTTACAGAAACGCCCTCATTCAGCATGATATCTGAATCTAATACCGCTTTTTTGGACAATGTAACCGCAGCCTCTGTGCCTGCAAGGCGAACCTGATAATCATCATTGCCATTTTCTGCCAATGCTGGATGTTTGTAGGCAGTTTTGATAACTTTCCCTGTCTCCGTTTCAAAACCTCCAATAGATCCCCAGCTGCGATTGCCCCAAGTGCCTATTTTCGTTTTGCCTTCACAATAATACTCCCATTCCATGCCCAGCAATTCTTCCTCTGTGAAATCTTCACAGTTACTGATCAGCGCCCTGGCCAAAATCATTTTTACAGCATTCAGATCACTTCCCGCCGGAATCACAGCCACGCCATTTTGCAGCGCTGGCACAGCCACCGCCTCCTGTAGCTGAATATTCCCTTCCGTTTCCAGCGCTGCGTTTTCTTCTGACGCTGCCTGCCCTTCAGCAAATACTCCCTGAGTTTCCCCCAACTCCCCTTCTGGCTGCACAGCAGCTGCCGACGCACTCATGGGCTGGACAGCCATTGCTGCCGTCAGCAGCATACACAGCATCTGTTTGTTTTTTGCATTTCTCATGAAACATCCTCCTACTTCTCTTGCACATACATTGGTAAATTAACGCGAGTCCCACGCAGGCAAGGGAACCTTCCCTTGTCAACTTTAGCTGATTCAGGCGGGCAATCACCCTCTGCACACAATACAAGCGCCCGCCCCCGCCACTCCTTGCCGAACTCTCGCTAAATTATACTCCAATACCAGTAAAATTACAATAATTTCCAGAAAAAAATAAAATTTCATTATAAAAGGGCAAAAAGCCCTATTACAAGCTCTTTGCCCCTGTCTAAAACTCTTTATTTACCTTTTCTGCCCAGTAGCCACGGTTACAGAAAATCTATGACCCTAATATCCCCTCACTTTATTCTGGCAACTCCACCTTCACCTTATTCAAATGCCAGATATCATCCACATATTCCTGGATCGTCCTGTCTGACGTAAACTTCCCGGCATGTGACACATTCAAAATCGCCATCTTAGCCCACCTCTTCTCATCACGGTAAGCCTGCTCCACCTTCTCCTGAGCCTCTGCATAAGAGCGGAAATCCTTCAGGATAAAGTAAGTGTCTGCATACTGTGTCTCCTGCGTGTTCAGCAGGGAATTATACAGCGGGCGGAAGAGTTCTGGATCATTTCTGGAATACATTCCGTTGATCAGCTGCATCAATACCTGGCGGATCTCCTGATCCTGGTTAAAGATCTGCATGGGGTCATAATCCCGTTTGTGCTCATGGTCAATCACTTCCTGGGAGCTCATGCCGAAAATAAAGGCATTTTCTTCCCCAACTTCTTCCACAATCTCCACATTGGCGCCATCCATGGTGCCTAACGTCACAGCGCCATTCAGCATAAATTTCATGTTTCCGGTTCCAGACGCCTCTTTGCTTGCTGTAGAAATCTGCTCAGACACATCGGACGCCGCAAAAATCTGCTCTGCAATGGATACCTTGTAATCCTCAATAAATACCACTTTAATCTTCCCATGGATGGAAGCGTCATTATTCACTACGTCGGCCACGCTGTTGATCAGCTTAATGGTCAGCTTGGCAATCTTGTAGCCTGCCGCTGCCTTTGCGCCGAAGATAAATGTCCTGGGGTAAAACTCCATATCTGGATGCGCTTTGAGCTTATTGTACAAATACATCACATGCAAGATATTCAGCAGCTGGCGTTTGTACTCATGGAGGCGTTTTACCTGCACATCGAAAATAGAGCGGGGATTCACTTCAATGCCATTGTGCTTACGGATATATTCTGCCAAGCGCAGCTTATTCTGGTATTTGATATTCATAAACTCATGCTGTGCCTTCTCATCTTCTGCATAGACAGCCAAATTTTCCAGATGGGGCAGGTTAGTCACCCAGTCATTCCCGATGTGTTTATTGATCCATTCTGACAGAAATGGGTTCCCATGGTATAAGAACCTTCTCTGGGTAATGCCGTTGGTCTTGTTGTTGAATTTCTCCGGGAACATCAGGTAGAAATCATGCAGCTCCTGATTCTTCAGGATCTCCGTATGGAGCCTTGCTACGCCGTTGACAGAGCAGCCTGCAGCAATGGCAAGATGCGCCATCTTTACCTGGCCATCGTAAATAATCGCCATTTTCTTTACTTTGTTGAAATCCCCTGGGAACTTCTTTTCAATGTCTATGATAAAGCGGCGGTTAATCTCTTCCACAATCTGGTAGATCCTGGGCAGAAGCCTGGAGAAAATCTCAATGGGCCATTTTTCCAATGCCTCAGACATAATGGTGTGGTTGGTGTATGCGCAGGTATGTGTGGTGATCTCCCATGCCTCATCCCATTCCATGCCTTCCTCATCCAGCAGAATACGCATCAGCTCTGCCACTGCTACGGTAGGATGGGTATCATTTAACTGGATCGCTACCTTCTCCGGAAGCTTATGCAGGTCATCGTGGTATTTCTTATAACGTGCCACTGCCCGTTGTACGCTGGCGGATACAAAGAAATACTGCTGTTTTAAACGCAGCTCCTTACCCTGGATCTGGTTGTCGTTTGGATATAAGACATTTACCAGGTTCCTGGCCAGGTTGCCCTGCTCTACGGCTTTGTTGTAATCGCCCTTGTCAAACGCATCCAGCTCAAAGTATTTCTCCGGCTCAGCATCCCAGGCAATCAATACGTTTACCATGTTGTTGTCATACCCTACCACCGGCATATCGTAGGGGACGGCACGGATGGTCTGGAAACCCTCGTGGATAAACCGCATTTTTCCGCTCCCATCCACCTCAGAGCGGACATAGCCGCCGAATTTTACAGGGAAGGTATGCTCTGGGCGCCTCAATTCGAAAGGATAGCCGTCCTTTAACCAGTTGTCTGGCTCCTCGGTCTGGAAACCGTCTTTGATCTCCTGGCGGAAGAGGCCGTAATGATAGCGGATACCGCATCCATAAGCGGCATAGCCCAAGGTAGACAGGGATTCCATAAAGCAGGCGGCAAGCCTTCCAAGGCCGCCGTTCCCAAGGGCTGGGTCTGGCTCCTGGTCTTCAATTACATTTAAGTCAAATCCAATCTCCTCTAAGGCTTCTTTCACCTCTTTGTAAGCGGTGAGGTTGATCAGGTTGTTCCCAAGTGCCCTGCCCATAAGGAATTCCATGGACATATAGTACACAATCTTGGGGTCTTGCTTCTGAAAGGTCTTTTGGGTGGCAAGCCATTGGTCAATGATCACCTCCTTTACCGCCTGGGAAACAGCATGGTACACTTCTTGTTGGGAAGCTTCCTCTAAGGTCTTGCGGTAAAGGTTCTTTACGTTGTCTTTGATTTCCTGGATAAATGTTTCTTTTTCAAACTTTTTATTCTGCATTGTTATCTCCTTCCTTTCTGGATGGTTGCTTCCAGAAATGAAAAATCCCTCTTTGATTGCAAGGTATCCCTGCACATCTCTAATTGGCGGTTTGCATGGCAATAATCTGCCATGATGCCTTCGCCAGGCCTGCGCACTTTTTATTTGTTATTTTATCTTGCGCAGCCAGAAATGATAAGACATAGCTTTATGCTTTCTCTACGCCCAATGTTACAGGCTCTCCGTTGATATTCCATTCTTTGGAATAGCCTTTGGCTGCGCCATTGGCAATGCCAACTGCCAGAACCTCAGATTGGATCTGGGTTCCGTAATCCTGGAAGATCTGGGCAATGGTTTCTCCTGACTGATAAGAGATATAAATTTTATCCATTACCTCAAAGCCTGCTTCTTTTCGCATAGTCTGGATCTTGCTGATCAGCTCGCGGACGAATCCCTCCTGGATCAATTCCGGGGTCAGGTTGGTATTCAGCACGACGGTTACCTCGTTATCACCCTCTGTTACATAGCCTTCCTGCTGTGTCATGGTGATCAACAGATCCTCTTCATATAATACAACGTCTTTGTTTACACTGTCAAGGGTTAGGCTTCCCTTTGCCTTTAACTCTGCCATAGCCTGGTTGCCGTCTAAGCCTGCCAATGCCTGTTGGATCTGTTTCAGGAATTTGCCGTATTTAGGCCCTACTGTACGCAGCTGAGGCTTGAAAATATAGTCGGTAAAACTGCTCACATCATCCGTAAAGGAAACGTTTTTCACATTCAGCTCATCCTGGATAATCTCCTGGAATAATTCTGGAAGTTCATAGGGGGCTTTTACAAACATGCCGCCGATGGGCTGGCGGTTCTTGATGTTGGCGGCATTTCTGCATGCCCTGCCCATTACCACGATCTTCAGAACCTCATCCATGTTTTTCTCCAGCTCCTGGTCCACCAGCGCAGCGTCCGGTACAGGGAAGTCGCACAGGTGTACGCTTTCCGGGGCAGAAGCGTCAATGCTGCATACCAGGTTGCGGTAGATATCCTCTGCCATAAAGGGGATCATAGGGGCGGCAGCCTTGCTTACCGTAACCAGGGCAGTGTACAGGGTCATATAGGCGTTAACCTTATCCTGTTCCATGCCTTTTGCCCAGAAACGCTCCCGGCTCCTTCTGACATACCAGTTGCTCATGTCATCTACAAATTCCTGCAATGCCCTTGCGGCTTCCGGGATACGGTAATTGCCCAGGTCGCTGTCCACCTTGGATACCAATGTATTCAGCTTTGAAAGAAGCCATTTGTCCATAACAGACAATTTCTCCGGTTCCAGGGTATATTTTGTAGCATCAAAATTGTCAATATTGGCATAAAGCACAAAAAATGCGTAGGTGTTCCACAAGGTTCCCATAAATTTACGCTGGCCTTCCTGCACGGCCTTTCCATGGAAACGGTTCGGCAGCCAGGGGGCGGAATTAACGTAGAAATACCAGCGGATAGCATCTGCGCCATAGGTCTTTAGGGCGTCAAAGGGATCTACGGCATTTCCTTTGGACTTGCTCATTTTCTGTCCGTTTTCATCCTGGACATGGCCAAGGACAATTACGTTTTCATACGGCGCCTTGTTGAACAACAGCGTGGACTCGGCCAACAGAGAATAGAACCAGCCCCTGGTCTGGTCAACCGCCTCAGAGATAAACTGGGCTGGGAACTGCTGCTCAAAAACTTCTTTATTTTCAAATGGATAGTGGTGCTGGGCAAAAGGCATTGCGCCGGAGTCAAACCAGCAGTCGATCACCTCTGGCACACGGTGCATTTCCTTGCCGCACTCCGGGCATTTGATGGTGACAGCATCAATATATGGACGGTGCAGCTCAATTTCCTCAGGGCAGTTGTCTGACATCTCCTTCAGCTCAGCAATACTTCCAACTGAGTGCATATGGCCGCATTCACATTCCCAGATATTCAGGGGCGTGCCCCAATAACGGTTTCTGGAAATCCCCCAGTCCTGCACATTTTCCAGCCAGTCCCCAAAACGCCCTTTTCCAATGCTCTCCGGGATCCAGTTGATGGTATTGTTGTTGCGGATCAAATCATCCTTTACCTCTGTCATCTTAATGAACCAGGATTCCCTTGCATAATAGATCAGCGGCGTGTCGCAGCGCCAGCAATGGGGATAGTCATGCTCGAATTTTGGCGCGTCAAACAGCAGCTTCTGGTCTTCCAGATCCTGCAGGATGATAGGGTCTGCCTTTTTGCAGAAGATCCCGGCATAGGAGGTCTCTTCCGTCAGCTCGCCTTTGCCGTTGACAAACTGTACAAAGGGCAGGTCATAATTCCTCCCAACCTTAGCGTCATCCTCACCAAAAGCAGGGGCAATATGGACGATTCCTGTACCGTCTGTCATGGTAACATAGCTGTCACAGGTTACAAAATGGGCTTTCTTATTCTGCTTTGCCACGAAATCCCCGGTAAACCCAAACAACGGCTCATACTCCCGGTATTCCAGTTCTGTCCCTTTATATGTTTCCAGAACTTCGTAGGCTTTTTCCCCGGCTTCCTGCTGCTCTTTTGTCAGCAAAGCCGCCAATACCTTATCCAACAAAGCCTCTGCCATATAGTAGGTATAGCCATCGGATGCCTTCACCTTGCAGTAAGTTTCATCTGGGTTGACGCAAAGGGCAAGGTTCGAGGGCAAGGTCCAGGGGGTTGTGGTCCATGCCAGGAAATACGCATCCTCCCCCTTTGCCTTAAAACGGACGATAGCAGAGCGTTCTTTTACCGTTTTATAACCCTGAGCCACCTCCTGGGAAGAAAGAGGGGTGCCGCAGCGGGGGCAGTAAGGCACAATCTTAAAGCCTTTATACAATAATTTCCGATTCCAGATTTCCTTCAATGCCCACCATTCTGACTCAATAAAATCATTATGGTAAGTCACATAGGGATCATCCATATCTGCCCAGAACCCAACGGTACCGGAAAAATCCTCCCACATGCCCTTATATTTCCACACGCTTTCCTTACACTTGTCAATAAATGGCTCCAGCCCATATTCTTCAATCTGTTCTTTCCCGTCCAGCCCTAACAGCCGTTCCACTTCCAGTTCGACAGGAAGCCCATGGGTATCCCATCCTGCCTTTCTGGGAACCATCTTCCCTTTCATGGTCTGATAGCGCGGAATCATATCTTTGATTACCCTGGTCAGCACGTGGCCAATATGCGGCTTCCCGTTGGCTGTAGGAGGGCCGTCATAGAAGGTATAAGTTTCCCCCTCTTTTCGGTTCTCCATACTTTTCCTGAAAATATCATTGTCCTTCCAAAACTTCTCGGTCTGTTTCTCCCTTTCTACAAAGTTCAGGTTTGTCTCCACTTTGTGGTACATTTGCCTCTATTCTCCTTTCGATGATTATGAATGTTTTAGGGGTTTAAATAATACAAAAGGCTCCGCCCTCTGTAAAAGGACGAAGCCCAATCATGGCATCGTTAACCACCTGTTACATTGTACTTTGGCGCTGTAGGTATCCACCCATTTCAGCGAAACCTCACCAAAATGCGTCTTTCCTGACATGCCAGCATACATGATTCCCATAACGGAGGAATAGCCCGTCATAGCCTACTCTCTTAGCCTCAAGCCTTCCTGCGCCCTCACTTCACACCGCAGAGCCATTTGCTCCTACGGGGATTCTATCTGTATATTTGCCAGAAGGAACCAAAGATTTCAGCCAGCAACTCAGAAGTGATATTCAGGCAAACCCAGATGCGCCGGCTTCCACCCTCCCGGCTCGCTGCTGCATTGGAATGCTGCCCTACTGTCTTCGTCATTGTCTTTTTCCTATCTGCAAAGTATTATAAAGCCCGGCTTTTCCCTTGTCAAGTGATAGAATGCATTTTAACTGCAATCACAACTTAAATACTGTTACTATTCACGGCCAATGCCAGTAATTTTAAGGGGGTAAGCGGACATCAGGGGTGGCTAAGTGGACGTCAGGGGGCGGGTATAAGGGGCTGCTTTTGTGACTTGTTAGGGAATTAGAGTTTCTTAGCAGTTCCCAAAATACCAGAGATTTACGGACAGGGACGTCCGCAAAATCCCTTAAGTTACTGGCATTGATTCACAACCTGGAAGCCCCTCATAACAACACCCTATTCATATATTTCTTCCATGATCTCTCTCATAATCTCATTATACATAGGGCTATTAATATACTGCCTTTGAACAAAATTCGCATACACAACTACAACAATCGCCAAAAGCACCCCAACTGCGGAACACACAATCCCTGCAATCGCCATGCCCTTTGCCGTTTTCTTCTGTATCTGGATAATTCCAAGCACAATGGATACCACGCCTAAGGGAATGCTAAGGCACCAAACACAGCAAGTCACCAGCGCAAGAATACCGCACACCAGGGAAGCAATCCCAAAGCCAATGCTGGGCGGCTGGCCATAATATCCATTTTCCTGTCCATATTCCGTCTGACCGCTGTAATCTTGCCTATAACCTGGCTGATTGTTATAATTCTGCCCATAATCTGACTGGCCTCTATTATCCTGGCCATAATTTGGCTGGTTCCCATCATCATGGCCTGATTGCCTTCCATACCCCTGGCCATAGCCTGGCGGCGTGCCATAATCCTGCCTGTTCCTGGGCTGGCCTGCGTTATCCTGGCCAAAACCGGATGGGCTTCCATACTCTGAATGTTCTGGCCGTGCCCCCTCCTGGCCATAGCCAGTTGGGCTCCCATATTCCTGAGCCTCTGGCTTATTCAGCTGCACTTTTTCCTGCTGGCCATGGCCAGGCTGTGTTCCATAATGCTGGCTTCCTGGCTCATCCAACTGCACCGCGCCCTGCCCATAGCCAGACGGAGCCCCATTTTCTGGCTGGCTTCCGCTTACAAATAAATTATTTTTGTCACTCATGATTCAGAAACCTCCTCATATAACTTTCCATCCCTTTGATTATCCTGCTCCAGGCCTGCCTTAGTGTCCTCTAATTATTGTACATTCTGCCCGGTGGACACCAGGCTGCCCCTTCCCGCTTTCACTCACCTCTCCCACAACAAAATATAGGCTGTACAAAACCCTATCCCCGACCGTTTTCTATGCGAAGCTGCGGTGTTACCTTCAGAAAGCGGGCAGTTTTTCCAGTTACATTTATCATTATACCTCAATTTTGCCATAAACACCACATTCTTTTACAAAAACCTTGCCAAATAGAAATTATGTGGTAAAATACAAAAAGCCATTCCGTTATTTTTCCATCTATTTTTTAGGAAATGGCTTTTGCAGGGCAAGAAAATTATCAGGATATCCCCTGATCAAATATTAGAAAGAAGGTCCAACTTTATGAAAATGAAACGAGAAGATATCCGCAACATTGCAATCATTGCCCATGTGGATCATGGCAAGACCACCCTGGTGGATGAGCTGTTAAAGCAAAGCGGCGTATTCCGTGCCAATCAGGATGTACAGGAACGCGTAATGGATTCCAACGATATCGAACGGGAGCGTGGGATCACGATCCTTTCCAAAAACACCGCCGTTTTCTATAAGGATACAAAGATCAACATCATCGACACACCTGGCCATGCTGATTTTGGCGGCGAGGTGGAGCGCGTGCTGAAAATGGTAAATGGCGTTGTCCTGGTGGTAGATGCTTTTGAAGGCGCCATGCCCCAGACTAAGTTTGTTCTGATGAAGGCTCTGGCCTTAGAGCTCCCTGTTATCGTCTGCATCAACAAAATTGACCGCCCAGAGGCCCGCCCAGATGAAGTGATTGACGAGGTTCTTGAACTGTTTATGGATCTGGATGCTTCTGACGAGCAGCTGGACTGCCCCTTTATCTATGCTTCTGCAAGGGATGGCTATGCGGTCAAGGACTTAAATGATGAGAAAAAGGACATGACCGCCCTTTTTGAGACGATTCTGGAATACATCCCGGCTCCAGAGGGCGATCCGGATGCCAATACCCAGGTACTGATCAGCACCATAGACTATAATGAATACGTGGGCCGCATCGGCGTTGGCAAGGTAGATAACGGCTGCCTGAAGATTAACCAGGAGGCCGTAGTGGTAAACCACCATGAGCCAGACAAGCTGCAGAAGGTGCGCATCAGCAAGCTCTATGAATTTGACGGCCTGAACAAGGTAGATGTGGCGGAAGCCAGGATTGGCTCTATTGTAGCTATTTCCGGTATTGCAGACATCCATATCGGGGATACCATCTGCGCCCCGGAAGCCCCTGTGGCCATAGATTTCCAGAAAATTTCCGAACCTACCATCTCCATGAACTTTATTGTAAATGACAGCCCATTAGCTGGGCAGGAAGGGAAATTTGTCACCTCCAGGCATATCCGTGACAGGCTGTTCCGGGAATTGAACACAGACGTTTCCCTGCGGGTAGAAGAAACAGACAGCCCTGACAGCCTGAAGGTTTCCGGGCGCGGGGAGCTGCATTTGTCCGTGCTGATTGAAAATATGCGCCGGGAAGGCTATGAATTTGCGGTAAGCAAGGCAGAGGTTTTATACCATCCGGGTGAAAATGGGAAAAAATTAGAGCCTATGGAACTTGCTTATGTGGATGTGCCAGACGAGTTTACAGGTTCTGTGATTGAAAAATTAAGCCAGCGCAAAGGGGAACTGCAAAATATGGGCCCCATCAGCGGCGGGTATACGCGCCTGGAATTTAATATCCCTTCCCGTGGGCTGATTGGGTACCGCAGTGAATTTCTGACGGATACGAAGGGAAATGGGATTATTAATACGATTTTTAATGGATATGCCCCTTATAGAGGAGATATTTCTTACCGGAAACAAGGGTCTTTGATCGCATTCGAGACAGGGGAATCCGTAACCTATGGGCTGTTTGGGGCACAGGATCGGGGGACGCTGTTTATTGGGCCTGGAGAAAGGGTGTATGCGGGCATGGTAATCGGGCAGAGCGCGAAGCCGGAGGATATTGAGATCAATGTCTGCAAGAAGAAGCATTTGACCAATACACGCTCCTCCAGTGCAGACGAAGCGCTGACGCTGACACCGCCGAAGATTTTGAGCCTGGAGCAGGCGTTGGAGTTTATTGAGACGGATGAGCTGTTGGAGGTAACGCCGCAGAGCTTGAGGATTCGGAAGAGGATATTGGATCCTACGCTGCGTAAGAGGGCTGGGTTTAAGAAATAGGAAAATAAACCTCAAGTAACAGTTTTAAGCATAGCCTGCCGCCCTGCCGCTTATGCGGCCACGCAGGGGGAGACAGGCTATGAAAGGTATCTCAAAGATAATGCGGGGAAACCGTATTGTACATTATCCTGATTCTATTTGGCTTACGTTAAACGCCCAAAATTTCAAACTCTATGCTTAATTCACTTTCTCAATGCGATACTGCTCTAATTTTCCATTAAGCTCCTCACCCTCCAGGCTGCATTTTATTTCCCTGGTTTCTCCAGGCTTTATCCCCACCATTACATCTGGAAAATCAATGCTTATGGGGACTGGGAGCCATTCGTCTCCCTGTTTCATCCAAATGCTATGGCCATAGTCCGTCCATTTCATAACATCAGAAGGGTTTTCTACTGCTATTGTTATGATATTCACCAGGCTGGCATTTTAACTCCCCATCCTCTCAATGGCAGACTCGTTTCAGCGTATTCCCATGCTTAACCCCTCTGTCCCATAGAACAATCTAACCTTTGCCTGCCATGAAGATTTTTGGCAGGATTTCCTTACTGACCAGGTTGATATATATAAATTTAACAATTTTTTGGAAACAGCAGACAGACCGTAAAGTAATAGATTTTGCTTTGAAATTTAGAGAAAAAAATCCCCCGCAAAGCGCCATTGCCCTGCAGGGGATTTATAAAAAGGGGAGGATAAGTATTTAACCTTATCTTTGGTTAGTCCTTTTGATCCGAAGGAACAAGTGGGGGCTTTGTTCTTTCGGACAATCATAGTATTGACACTCCTGCAGTTTTTATACACAAAAAAATAATTTTTTTCACTTATCCAGAAAATTATCTTTTCCCCTTGACTTCTGCCCCTTTTCTATGATACCCTTTTTACTATATTCGGTGCTGTTAAATCACCGATCCTATATTCAGAAACCATTGCAAACACAATGAAAAAGAGAGTATGCATAAAGGAACGGCACAGAGAGTCCCACCTGCTGAAAAGGGATCCAGGATGTTATGCAGAAGATGGCTTTGGAGTGGCATTGCTGAACTGCCCCGCAGATAGGCAATGACAGGTTCGCCTGTTACAGCGAAAAGTATTGCGATTGCCCTTGCGCTGATCCGTGGCTTATATATAATAGAGTTTCTATTACCGCCACGTTGGCTGGCAGCTTATGGACAACAAGATACTTGCTGAGGCCTGCCTTGTGAGGGGCGGGCAAAAGAAGTGGTACCGCGGATCCAACCGCCTTCTATGCCCCGTAGAAGGCGGTTTTTCTATATTACCAGGAACTTCTTTTCCATCCCTGCAGATAGAAAAGCCCTTGGGCAGGATCCCTCTCTACGGATAATTTTGCAAAAGCAGAAAATATTATAATTTCAAGGAGGAACAACATGTGCACAGAATGCAAAAAAGGAAAATATTATATGACAACTGCCATTGCCTACACCTCTGGCAAGCCCCATATTGGGAACACTTACGAAATCGTGCTGGCAGACAGCATCGCCCGCTTTAAGCGGCAGGAAGGCTATGATGTATATTTCCAGACCGGGACAGACGAGCATGGGCAGAAAATCCAGATCAAAGCAGAGGACGCGGGCATTACGCCAAAGGAATATGTAGACAATGTGGCCGGCATAGTGAAGGATATCTGGGATATGATGCATTCTTCCTATGACAGCTTCGTGCGCACCACAGATAAAGACCATGAACAGCAGGTGGCAAAGATTTTCAAAAAGCTGTATGACCAGGGCGACATCTATAAAGGCGCTTACGAAGGTATGTACTGCACCCCCTGCGAGTCCTTCTGGACAGAGTCCCAGTTGGCAGATGGGAAATGCCCGGACTGCGGCCGTGAGGTACAGCCTGCCCGGGAGGAGGCATATTTCTTTAAAATGAGCAAATACGCCGACCGCCTGATCGAGCATATCAACACCCACCCGGATTTTATCCAGCCTGTTTCCCGTAAAAATGAGATGATGAATAATTTCCTGCTGCCAGGCCTTCAGGATCTGTGCGTTTCCAGAACCTCCTTCCGCTGGGGGATTCCAGTGGACTTTGACCCCAAGCATGTAGTCTATGTCTGGCTGGATGCGCTTACAAACTATATCACAAAAATCGGCTACGACGCAGACGGCAATTCCAGTGAGCTGTTTCGGAAAAACTGGCCTGCTGAGCTGCATTTGATTGGAAAAGACATAATCCGTTTCCATACAATTTACTGGCCTATCTTTTTGATGGCGCTGGATCTGCCGCTGCCCAAGCAGATTTTTGGGCATCCATGGCTTCTCCAGGGAGACGGCAAAATGAGCAAATCCAAAGGAAATGTTATGTATGCAGATGAACTGGTGGAAGTGTTCGGCGTAGACGCTGTCCGTTACTTCCTGCTCCATGAAATGCCTTTCGACAATGACGGGCTGATCTCCTGGGAGCTTGTGACAGAGCGGCGCAATTCCGATCTGGCCAATACTCTGGGCAACCTGGTAAACCGTACAATTTCCATGAGCAACAAATACTTTGGCGGAGAGGTGACAAACCAAAATATAACGGACAGCATGGACGAGGATCTGAAAAAGACAGTGACAAATGCTGTCAGCATTGTCACTGCCAAAATGGATCAGCTCCGTGTGGCAGACGCCCTCACGGAAATCCTTAACCTGTTCAAACGCTGCAACAAATATATTGATGAAACCACTCCCTGGATCTTGGCTAAAAATGAGGAAGATAAGCCACGGCTTGCCACCGTGCTCTATAACCTGGTGGAAAGTATTTCCATTGGGGCAAGCCTTTTAAAGAGCTTTATGCCGGAAACCTCCCAGAAAATCCTGGCACAGCTGCATGCAGATGAAGTTCCCTATGAGGAGTTGGCAACATTTGGGCATTATGCCAGCGGCACAAAGGTAACAGACCAGCCAGAAATCCTGTTTGAACGTATGAAAATAGAGGATGTGATCGCAAAGGTAGAGGAAATGCATCCAGATACAGGAGAAGAAGCACAGGAGGCACAGGAGGCAGCCAGGGAACCAGGGATTGATATCGAGGCGAAGGATGAGATTACTTATGATGATTTTATGAAAATGCAGTTCCAGGTAGGGGAGATCATCGCTTGTGAAACCGTACCCAAGTCTAAAAAGCTCCTGTGCTCACAGGTACGCATCGGAAGCCAAGTGAAGCAGATCGTGTCCGGGATACAGAAGCATTACTCCCCAGAAGAAATGGTAGGGAAAAAGGTTATGGTGCTGGTAAACCTGAAGCCTGCAAAATTGGCTGGCGTCCTTTCAGAAGGGATGCTGCTGTGTGCAGAGAACGAAAAAGGGGAATTGTCACTGGTAGTGCCAGAAAAGGATATGCCTTCTGGGGCAGAGATCTGTTAATAAAATTTGTGTTATGAGAAAAGTATATCCAAAAAGAAGATTCAGAATAAGGAAAACAAGGAGGACGCCATGATATTCGAAAGCCATGCACATTATGACGACAAACAATTTGATGCCGACAGGGAGAGCCTGCTTTCTTCCCTGGCAGGCCATGGAATTAAAGAAGTAATCAATATAGGCTCTACCTTGGAAGCCTGCCGCAAAACGATTGAACTTACAGAGCAATATGATTTTGTATATGGGGCGCTTGGAATCCACCCCAGCGAGATTTCTGATTTAACAGAGGAATCTTACCAGTGGATTCTGGAAAAGTGCCAGTTACCCAAGATTGTGGCAATAGGGGAAATCGGCCTGGATTACTACTGGGAAAAGGATGAAGAAGCAAGGCAAAACCAAAGGCTTTGGTTTTGCCGCCAGATGGAACTGGCAAGGGAAGCAGGGCTTCCTGTGGTGATACATTCCCGGGATGCCGCAGAGGATACCTTAAAACTAATGCAGGGTATCCACAGCGAGCAGATACCAGGTGTAATCCACTGCTTTTCCTATTCTCTGGATATGGCAAAGGCTTATCTGGGTATGGGGTACTATATTGGGATTGGCGGTGTGGTGACCTTCCACAATGCTAAAAAATTAAAAGAAGTGGCTGCGCAGATTCCTTTGGATCGGATCTTGCTGGAAACGGACTCTCCCTATCTGGCTCCAGAACCAAACCGTGGAAAGCGCAATTCCTCCCTGAACTTGCCCTATGTGGCACAGGAAATTGCACGGCTGCGGAATATTGCAGTGGAAGAAGTAATCCAAACAACCTCGGAAAATGCAAAACGGCTGTTCCATAAGGCGGCGTAGTATATTAACATATTTATATTTGAAGAAGCCTTGCAGAATAAATTGGGGCAATTCGAATGCCAGATGCAAAACCCCAGCAATACAATGGCTCACGTATAGACAGCAGATTTTCTTCCAAATTGGAACACCTAAAATATAAATTTATGGAAAGGATGGCGCTTTTATGGCAACATTAGGAAATCCCCAACACACCATAGCCATACTGCAGAAATATAATTTTAGATTTCAGAAAAAGTATGGGCAGAACTTCCTGATTGATACCAGGGTATTGGACAGGATTATGCAGGCAGCCGGGATCACCCAGGAGGATTTCGTCCTGGAAATTGGGCCCGGCATTGGCACT
This sequence comes from Lachnospiraceae bacterium, assembly GCA_910575035.1. Taxonomy (GTDB): domain Bacteria; phylum Bacillota; class Clostridia; order Lachnospirales; family Lachnospiraceae; genus Petralouisia. The sequence goes on along the minus strand of CAJTDL010000001.1, from coordinate 221,326 downwards.
ATGACACAATATCTCTGTGAAAATGCCCGTTCTGTGGCTGCCGTGGAAATCGACCCAAGCCTAATCCCCATATTGGAGGATACCCTAAGGGATTACCGCAATGTTGAAATTATCTGCCAGGATATTTTGAAAATGGATCTGGGGCTGCTGGTTCAGGAAAAAAATCAGGGAAAGCCCATTAAAGTAGTGGCAAACCTTCCTTATTATATTACGACCCCCATCATAATGGGGCTGTTCGAGAGCCATATGCCCATCGAGAGCATTACCATTATGGTGCAGAAGGAAGTGGCTGAGCGTATGCAGGCGGTACCTGGGACGAAGGATTATGGGGCTTTATCTTTAGCTGTGCAGTATTATTCCTTTCCGGAAATTATAGCGAATGTCCCGCCGCATTCTTTTATCCCACAGCCCAAGGTTGGGAGCGCTGTCATACGTCTGGCAAAGCGCCAGGAACCGCCTTTGCCGGTAGAGGATGAGAAGCTATTGTTTGCCATTATCCGGGCATCTTTTCAGCAAAGGCGCAAAACACTGGCGAATGGGCTGCAGAATGCCCCAAACCTTCCGATTGACAAGGCGCTTGCCATAAAGGTTCTGGAAAGCCTTGGGTTAAACCCTAGTATCCGTGGGGAAGCGCTTTCTTTGGATGCGTTTATACAGTTGAGCAATGCTTTTTGCGATACTCTTTCACAAAACAATCACCAATGAAAGGATGTGGTCTGATGCCATTGCCAAAAGATAATTACCGCAAACAGGAAAAAATAAACGGCGTTATCTATGATATGTCCCCCGCTCCCAGTTATCAGCATGGAATTGTCAATAATAATATCAATACCAGGATTAAGCATTACTTAAAAGATAGTTTGTGCCTTGTGTTTATAGAAAACCTGGATTTTAAATACCAGCCAGATATCAATGATGATTATGTTGTCCCCGATATTATGGTAATCTGTGGCCGAAAGCACCTGAAAGGCGGAAGCTACAGCGGCGTACCTAAATTTATTGCGGAGACACAATTATGTTCCTTGCTTTTTTCGCTTTTCTCATGATAATACCTCCAATGCTGTCTTATCGCCTGTTTTCCAAGTTTTTTTGCTTCTTGCCACCTAGACGCAGAAACAGCACTGAAGGTTTTATATTTTTTAATTTTTTTTATTTTTGTATATTTTTTTAATCTTTTGGAGAATACTATAATGTATTGACATATGGGAATAATGGAACTGATAAGCCAAAGACTTTAAAAAGAGATAATTCCAATTAGCAGAGCTACCGCATTGAAAGCACCAACCGATTTATTTCGCGCATTCGCAATGGACAGATCGAAATTGCCCAGTGCCGTTTCCGCTATGGCGATAAATAACTCACATAAGTCCGGCATAAAAAGGGGCGCTGCACGAAAAAATATTTTTTCACGCAGCGCCCCGTGGAAATACCAGGCTTTATGAAACTTTACTTAATCTTAACCGTCTTTCTCTGTCCTTTTCCTTTCAATAATTTTGTATATGCTTTCTTTTTAGCCTTTGGAACTTTAATCACCGCTTTTTCGCAGATGCCTTTCAATGCATCTTTTCCTACTTTCTTGAGTTTTGTCGTTTTCACTGTAATCTGGCTCAATTTGGAACAACCTGCAAATGCCCTGGCTCCAATACTGGTTACCTTAAAGGTATATCCATTGATCTTAACAGTTGATGGCACAAGGGCAGAAGCGATTGCCTTCTTTACGGGCTTCTTGAATTCTACTGTTCCGCCTTTTGCTGCTGGCTTCACAACCTTATATTGATAATTCCCAACCTTGTACACTTTGTTCTTTCCAGGAATCTGTTTTTTAATCTGGAAAGTCTTCTTAATGGCTCCAGTATAATTCCCTTTGAATTTTATTGTGACAGTGGCTGTTCCCACTTTTACATTATTTTTATAAACTACAGTGTAATCTGTGCCTTTTTCATAGCCTTTCACTTTCAGATTTGGCTGTGTAATTGCTTTTTTCGTATAATACGCTGTCTTGATTCCAGTTACAGTTGCCTTCGCCACTTTCTTAGGCTTGATTATAAATTTCACTGCCTCTGAAATTGCCTTTGCATACTTTTCAGTCTCCTGTACCGTTCCTATCACATAATAAGTTCCTGCATTAACTGGAATCTGGATTTTTTTCTTACACTTAGCGTCTGCATAATAAGTATACGTAACTTTTGCCCCTTCATTTGTGGTGCTTACCACTTGAGGATCCGGCCTTTTTGACCCAGTATAAGTAAATCCTGTGCACTTTATCTCCAATTTTCCCTGTTCTTTCTCAGGATCAGCAGAACCGAATTTCTCCCACTGGGCATATATAGTCATATCTTCTGTTACAATCGTATCTTCTGTTATCGGTTCTCCCCCTTCTTTTGCAGTAAACCAGCCCAAAAATTTAAACCCTTTTCTTGTAGGCTGAAGCAGGCTTCCGATTGCCTGCCCATCTCTGACTGCTATAAAACGTTCTGTTTCTGTTAATGCAGCGCCTTCATTGACGTCAAGCGTCACCATATGTTCGATGATAGGCTGTTCCTCCCCAGATAAACTATATACCGTTCCGATAGCGGCAACTTCCTCTGCACTGAGCGCACCGTCAAAAATCATGAAATTATCAATATAACCTTTATAATACTCGTTATTCCAATTTGCCTTTCCAATCTGCAGGACGCCTCCGCTGGCTCCTAATATATCACTGAGCAAATATGCGCTGTCAAGGGACTGCACCTGCTTCCCATTCAGATATAGAGCAGTACGGTTCCTGCCCACTACCAGGACAATGTGTTTCCATTCACCTGTAGATGCTGCCGTAAGCACCGCTGGCCTTACACCAGAATTGTGGAAACGCTCAACTGCCATATTTTGAACATGGTCAATAATACCCAAATAATGCTCATAATTAACAGTTGGAGACTGTCTGTCCGGGGCTGCAAACAACGGCCAGTTTGCTCCCGCAGAGTACGCACGGGTATAAAATGAAAAGGTTACTTCATCCTTCCCCTTCAGGAGGCTTCCGCCATCCTGATCCACTGCTTCCAGCCAGACGTCCCCAGTTCCATTCAGCATCAGCGCCTTTCCGGAAATGGAACTTGTGCTAAGCTGCGGCGTGCCACTCCCCTTAATTTGCGCCTGCGCCATACTGCTGCTGAATCCCTTTTCCTCGTCGTCAAATGTAAACTGTGCCAGAACCTTATCTTTCAGCTGGTCTTTCCAGCCTGTTTTAAGCGTTACCTGGATTTCCACCTTCTTGCCTGTCGGGTTATACAGCCTTTCCTCGTGCTCCTCAATCAATGTGCCTTCTACTGTATACGTTTTCGCTTGGCCAGCATTGTAAGATCCTTTCTCCCATTTCACTTTCATATAAGTATGGCTACTTTGCAGATCATCAAAACAACCTGCACACTGGATGGCAGCCTCAGCTTCTCAAAAGGCGTCCCCACAGCAGCTATTACCGGATTCATCTCCGGAATCTCCGCCACATTCCTTCCAGACACATCTGTTCCGCCGATAATCACATCATACATCTTTTCGGCAATCTTCTTACTGTATTCATCATTGGAATGCCAGCCATCCGCCATTTGTGAATTAGAATAGCTGCCAAACCATTCACCCATGTTCCAGTAATGAACATTGTTCTTATTTGCTGCATTCGGGAAAGATGACAACCAATATTCATGAAGGCGCATACGGTCATTCACCGTCTCAAAAGTCCCCACTACCCAGATCTCTGCCTTAGGCAATGCATCCTTCACCCGCTTTATCACTGTATCCAGATGGCGTTCCAGATTTTCCGCATTAATATTAGCTCCGTTATCATTCGTCCCCATCAGTAACACAACTTTATCCGGATTTAATTCCTCCAGCGCTGTGGCAAAAATCTGCGGGTCAAGCACTTCTGCATACTGCTGCGCACGGATGCCTGCAAGCCCCCAGCGGCTGATGCTGGATCTGTTTACAGCATCGCTGATCCGATAGTCAATTCCATAGATTGTCACTGGTTTTGCATCTATTGTTGTCAGCCTGATTGTATGTTTGCCATAGCCCAATCCGTCAAACACAGCTTTCCTTGCGGTTCCCTGGGCTGTCCCTCCTTCGCTGAGATCAATGATTCGTTTTTCTGTCCCATCTACCGTTACACGCATCTTGCCTGCCCCGCTGATGCATTCATAATAAATATCTGCTGCAGAACCTGTAAATTCAGCTTCTGCAAACACATCCGGGCTGTTTGCCACTGCACTGATTCCAAATGGGCTGTCCTTTGCATGATCCTCATCATTAAACAAATCATAACATGCCCATGCGCCAGAATAATTCATTCTCACTGAAACCGTACTATAATCCCCCAGTTTCCCGCTCGGCCCGAAATGGAATCCATTTATTGTCAAAAATCCCTGTCCGTAATCACCGTCTTTTTCTTTCAAAATCTGATACATGCCGTTGGTTATCCTGCCATAATCCGTATTGGAATCCCCAATCTGCAGAATATGCATCGGTTCTTTCTCCCTGGCATTTGGGTCTGCCGGTACTGTCAGGTTAAATTTCTGCTCTTCGGCCTGGCCATTTTGCTGCCGGACAGCCGTTAATGTTACCGTTTTCGCCTCACTTCTATCTGGTATCACCACACCGTTATCCAGAATAGCAGACGGTGTATCGGTAAACCATGTGATTTTGCTTCCATCCTCTCCCTCAATTGGAAGCTGCAGATTAGAATTAATGTGTTCCTGGTCAACATTGTTCCCCTTGATTGTATCAAATGCCAAAAATCCATCGGCATCCGATACAGCTCTGCTTTCCATGCCTGCATCATTTTCCGAAAACGCTTCCATTTCAGGCGTTTGCCGCGCTGCATATGCTGGCATTGGCAAAGCCAGGCTCCCTGCAGCCACAGAAACTGCTACAAGCCATGACAGTAACCTTTTTCTCATGTATTTACCCTCCTTATAAAAATATGATATCATAATTTTATAATATCCCAGACTGAAATTGTTTTCAATATCAATAGAAAAATCGGCATTTTTGCGCAAATTTTCTTAAAATATAAGCATTATCAGGAAAAATAACAGTTTAATAACTGAAAAGGGGAACTACATAGAAATAGCTTCATTTTAGGCAGGCAATTTTTTTTTATTGAACAAAAAGATACCGCCGCATCCATGATTTTTAAATCATTAATGCGGCAGCCCCCTTTTTGGCTTATTTTACTGTTTCATATTAATCCGGACTAACGCCTTTTTCAGCGCCACCTCTGCCCTGGCAAGGTCGATGTCTGCGCCATGGTTTCGGATTCTTTCCTCTGCCCTGGCTTTCGCCGCCTCCGCCCGGGGTACGTCAATCTCATCTGGCCACTCTGCTATCTCCGCAAGGAACGTTACCTTGTCCCCCAGGATCTGCGCAAAGCCGGCATGGACTGCCGCTGTCTTCTTGCCGCCGTCCTGCGTAATGGTCACAACCCCAGGCGCCAGCACGGTGGTCAGGGGAATGTGGTGCTTGTAGACGCCCATCTCGCCTTCCACGGAATTAAATTCCACCATAGAGGCTTCCCCTTCATAAAACACCCGGTCTGGCGTAATAATCTCTAACCGAAAATTCCTGCTCTCATCTGCCATCTGCTCACCCCCTACTTCATGCGGGCGCGAACTTCATCAATGGATCCTGCATTCAGGAAATGGCCTTCTGGAACATCGTCGTGCTTGCCTTCCAAAATCTCCTTAAAGCCTCTGAGAGTCTCCGCAATCGGCACATATTTTCCATCCAGCCCGGTAAACTGGGTTGCCACGAAGAATGGCTGGGACAGGAACCTCTGCACCTTACGGGCACGGTTTACCACCAGCTTGTCATCCTCGGACAATTCATCCATACCAAGGATTGCAATAATATCCTGTAACTCTTTGTACCTCTGTAAGATCTCCTGCACGCCGCGGGCTACCTCAAAGTGCTCCTGGCCTACGATACGGGGATCCAAAATACGGGAAGTGGAATCCAACGGATCCACTGCCGGGTAAATACCAAGCTCCGCAATAGAACGTGACAATGTGGTTGTCGCATCCAAATGGGCGAAGGTTGTCGCCGGTGCCGGGTCAGTCAAGTCATCGGCCGGCACGTAAACTGCCTGTACAGATGTAATAGAACCGTTCTTTGTGGAAGTAATACGCTCCTGCAGAGCGCCCATTTCCGTCTGCAGCGTAGGCTGATAACCTACGGCGGAAGGCATACGCCCTAACAGTGCGGACACCTCGGAGCCTGCCTGTGTAAAACGGAAGATATTGTCAATAAACAGCAGTACGTCCTTGCCGCCCTTGTCACGGAAATACTCTGCCATGGTAAGCCCTGTCAAGCCCACGCGCATACGGGCTCCAGGGGGCTCATTCATCTGGCCGAACACCATGCAGGTCTTATCAATAACCCCGGACTCCTTCATTTCATAGTAAAGGTCATTCCCTTCACGGGTACGCTCCCCTACGCCTGTAAATACAGAATATCCGGAATGCTCTGTGGCAATGTTATGGATCAATTCCTGGATCAATACTGTCTTGCCTACACCAGCGCCGCCGAACAGCCCGATCTTACCACCCTTCTGGTAAGGGCAGAGCAGGTCAACGACCTTAATGCCAGTTTCCAGCATCTCCGTAGAAGTCGCCTGTTCCTCAAAGGTAGGGGCTTTTCTATGGATTGGCATATATTCCACCTTCTTAGGCGGAGCCTTCTCGTCAATCGGCTCGCCCAAAACGTTGAACATACGCCCCAATGTCTGCTCACCCACCGGAATGGTAATTGCAGCTCCAGTCGCTTCCGCATCCATACCACGGAGCAACCCATCCGTAGAACCCATGGCAATACATCTTACTGTATCATCACCCAGATGTTGGGAAACCTCCACCACCAAACGCTTTCCATCTTTTAGCGGAATGTTGATGGCTTCATTGATTTCTGGCAAAGTGCCTTCGGAAAACTTAATATCCAACACAGCGCCGATAATCTGAGTGATTTTACCTATATTTTTTTCTGCCATAATTTCACTCCTTGTTGTAATCTTGTTATCTCACTTATTGGCTCGCCACCCAAACTGTGGGAGCCTAATTTCACGTCCCCTAATCCGAAAATGAAGCCTTCTGCCCGCCAATGCAAAAGCCCCAGGCAGGCAACCGCCCTCTGCAGGCAATCCACAGGCGTATTGGGCAGAGGTGTATTCTGGATTAAGAGATAGCTTCAGCACCCGCAATGATCTCCGTCAATTCCTGCGTAATAGACCCTTGCCGCGCCCTGTTATATTTCAATGTCAAATCACTGATCATTTCCTCTGCATTGCTGGTTGCGGAATCCATCGCCTGCATCCTGGCGCCATTTTCACTGGCAACTGCCTCCACCAATGCGCCGTAGAAAAGGCTCGTCATATATTTGGGTATAATCAAATCCAACGCCTCTTCCTCATTCGGCTCATAGTTCATCAGCACGTTGCTTTCTGCCTCTTTGATCTCTGCCTCGTCAAATTCCACCGGCAAAAGCTTCATCAAGGTAGGCACATGGCTCACCGTATTCTTGAAATGGGTATACGCCAGATAAATCTCACCGATTTCCCCCTTGGCAAAAGCCTCCAGCACATCCTTACAGATTCTAGCAGCATCCTCATAGGTAGGCCCCTCGATCACATCGGAATAATCCGCCTTCATCTCATAGCCTTTCCTTGCCAGCACTTCCCTGGCCTTGCGCCCAATCACATAGATCTGGGCATCCTCTTTGGCAATTCCGCTGCCTGTGACAAGCTTCACCACATTGGAATTGTACCCGCCTGCCAGGCCTCGGTTAGAAGCAATCGTAATAATCGCCTTCTTCGGGGAATCCCCGGCTTTCAGGTAAGGATGGTTCATGTTCCCAGACCTTGCCAGCATAGACGTAACTGTCTGGTACATATAATTGAAGTACGGGTTGGACTGTTCTGCACGGTTTCTGGCCTTCTGCAATTTAACAGTAGAAACAAGCTTCATGGCTTTTGTGATTTGCTGCGTACTCTGTATGCTGCCTTTTCTTCTCTTGATCTCCCTCATGGAGGCCATATACTATTCACCACCTAACTAATCTGCCCATCCAGCCTGGCTTCACTATCTATTCCGCCAGGGCTTTTGATGGCGCAAACATTCATTTGATTCTACTTAAACTGCGCTTTACACTCCTCAATCGCTTTGATCAGCTTGCTTTCCGTCTTGTCTTTGATCTCTTTTTCCTTGCGGATCGCTTCTGGGATCTCTGGATATTTTGTATCAATAAATTCAAACAGCTCTTGCTCAAAACGCAGAATGGCATCTACGGGCACATCCAGCAAATATTTTCTGGTAGCCGCATAAATGATAATAACCTGATACTCAACCGGCATAGGCTTGTACTGTGGCTGCTTGAGCATTTCACGGATTCTTTCCCCCTGTGCCAGCTTCTCTGCGGTGTCTGCATCCAATTCGGAGCCGAACTGGGAAAATGCGGCCAACTCACGGAACTGTGCAAGCTCCACACGGATGGGGGCTGCAATCTTTTTCATAGCCTTAATCTGGGCAGAGCCTCCAACTCGGGATACCGAAAGGCCTGCATTAATAGCCGGGCGGAAACCTGCGTTGAACATTTCTGTCTCCAGATAAATCTGGCCGTCTGTAATAGAAATAACATTTGTGGGGATATATGCGGAAACGTCCCCAGCCTGTGTCTCAATAATGGGCAGTGCCGTTAAGGAACCGCCGCCTAAGCTGTCATTCAGCCTTGCTGCACGCTCTAACAGCCTGGAATGCAGATAGAATACATCACCAGGATAAGCCTCACGTCCTGGCGGACGGCGCAGCAGCAAGGAAAGGGTACGGTATGCCGTAGCGTGCTTACTCAAATCATCGTAGATTACCAGCACATCCTGGCCATTCTCCATCCACTCTTCTCCGATGGCGCACCCTGCATAAGGCGCAATATACTGCAAAGGCGCAAGCTCGCTGGCTGTGGATGCCACGACAGTGGTGTAATCCATAGCGCCGAACTCTTCAAAAGTCTTTACGATGGTGGCAACAGTAGAAGCCTTTTGCCCAATGGCAACGTAAATACACTTTACACCCTGCCCCTTTTGGTTAATGATCGTGTCCACGGCAATGGCCGTCTTACCTGTCTGACGGTCACCGATAATCAGCTCACGCTGGCCCCTTCCGATAGGAACCATGGAGTCGATTGCCTTGATACCTGTCTGCAGCGGCGTGTCCACGGATTTCCTGGATATAACACCGGATGCAACTCTTTCAATCTGCCTGTATTTGTTGGTCTGGATGGGGCCTTTTCCATCAATGGGCTGTCCCAGGGCATTGACAACACGCCCGGTCATGGCGTCCCCAACGGGAACCTCCACCACCCTTCCTGTGGTCTTTACCGTGTCGCCTTCGTTGATATTCTTATGATCGCCCAATAATACGGCGCCAACGTTATCCTCTTCCAGGTTCAACACCATTCCATAGACTTCCCCAGGAAATTCCAGCAATTCGCCCTGCATGGCATTTTCCAGGCCGTGAATACGCGCGATGCCGTCTGCCACCTGGATGACAGTGCCCACATCAGATACTTCCAATTGGGCTGCATAACGCTTCACTTGTTCTTTGATAACGGAACTTATTTCCTCTGGCTTTAAATTCATGGAGCGCATTCACCTACTTTCAACTGTATTTTTGATAATTCCCTGGTCAGGCTCTGGAGCTTGCTCTTGACGCTGCTGTCCACAACCCTGTCCCCAATCCGAATTACCATGCCGCCAATCAAGCTTTCATCCACGCCATAATGCATCTCAAATTCCACATATTTGGTGGACTGCAGCAATTTATCCCGAACCTGCTCTTTCTGACTGTCTGTAAGCGGCATAGGCGCAGTCACATAAGCAGTCCCGATGTTCTTATATTCTTTTACCTGGTCAATGAAATATGTGAACACAGATTCCATTTCACCGTAATGACCTTTGGAAACAAGCATGCGCATAAGCCCGGTAATCTCATCCCGAACCCTGCCTTTAAAAATTTGTTCCAGAATCTCTATCTTTTCTTCTTTTACGATTTTCGGGTGATTCATCAGTTTGGAAAGCTCGTTGTCATCTTGAAGAATCTGCTGTATGTTTCTTGCTTCTTCCAACATTTCATCCACCTGACCAGATTCCACAGCAAGCTCAAACAGTGCATCCCCATATGTTTTGGATACTAGCTTTGCCATGTACTCTCACCTATTTCCTTCAATGTCTCTTCCACCAGTTTTTCCTGAATGGATGTATTGATCTGGGCTGCAACCACCTTGCCTGCCATCAGGGAAGCAATGACTACCATTTCCTGTTTTGCCTCATCCATAATGCGCTTCTTCTCCAACAGGGCTTCCTCGTTGGCGCGCTTAATGATGCGGGCAGCCTCCTCCTTCGCCTCATCCACAATCTTCGCTTCATTCTTCAAAGCTTTCTGGCGGGCTTCACTTAAGATTACCTCAGCCTCTTTTTCAATCCCTTTGATCTTTGCGTCATATTCTTTTTTGACAGCAGATGCCTCTTCCCGTTCCTTGCGGGCGGTGTCTATGTCATTCTTAATACGGTCCCTCCTGTCCTTCAACATCTTTTTTGCCGGGTTAAACAGCAGATAAGACATTAGGGTGAACAGGAACAGGATTGCCAGAATCGCGAGTATTGTGTCATGTATCAGCTGGGGGTTTAAGCCAAATAACTGTTCCAAGGCTTGAGCCTCCTTTCCTTATTATTGCACAGCTTTTTGTGCATGAAGGGATACCCGATGGGTGTTTCCTTATTATTGCACAGCTTTTTGTGCATGAAGGGATACCCGATGGGTGTTTCCTTATTATTGCACAGCTTTTTTGTGCATATGGGATACTCCTTATACCAATGGCTGTACGAACATCAAAAGGATTGCTACCAACAAGCCATACAAACCTGTTGTCTCGGCTACGGCCTGGCCTAAAAGCATGGTAGAGGTAATATCAGATTTTGCGCCTGGGTTCCTTCCTACTGCGGATGCTGCATGACCTGCTGCGATACCCTGCCCGATACCAGGTCCGATACCTGCGATAACTGCAAGACCTGCACCGATTGCTGAACAAGCTCTGATTAATTCTGCACCTGTAATGTTATCCATAAAATTTTTCCTCCTTGGATTTCTTAAATTATGGCCGCCTGCTTTTTGCAGGAAGCATTTCCTTAATTCTTGCACTGCTTTTTGCGCATTTTGGAACGCCAAATAAGCGTTTCAAATCATTGCTGCACCGGTTTTTGAATATTGGGAAACCCCAGATATATTTCCTTAAGCATTGGCCGCCTCCTTGTACATGACGGGATACGGCATAAATGCCTTATGGTATTTCCTGGTTCCCCGGCTCCGCATCTTCCCAAAAAACGGTTCAGACTGCGGAAATACAGGAAGATTACTCCTCTTCCCCAATCGCATTGCTGATGTAAGTCATGGTCAGCATACAGAACACATAGGTCTGGATACACCCTGAGAACACGTCAAAATAGGCGTGCAATGCCCCTGGCCAGAAATATGCGACTTTTGACAGCAATGCATAAATTAATGCCATAATGATTGTTCCTGACAACACATTTGCAAATAGACGCAATGACAGGGAAATCGGCACTGCGATTTCACTGATCAAGTTGATTGGGAACCAAATTGGCAGCCATGGCGGCAATGGGGAACACATATCTGTCCAGATCTGCTTCGGCGTCTGATATTTAAACTGATTGAAATGGATCAAGATAAAACTCAGCAATGCCAATGGCAGTGTTACGCCATAATCTGCCGTGGGGGGCCTTAGCCCAAATAAGCCAGAAAGGTTTGATATTAAGATAAAAATGAAGATTGTCCCCACATAGTTGACAAACCTTCCACCACACTTCCCCATGGTGCCGCAAACCATATTTTCCAGCATCTCCACAATCAGTTCCACCACATTTTGGAATCCACCAGGAACCTCCGACGCATGTTTCATTGCACGGTTTGCCGCGATGGAAAATCCAATCAGGATGATCATGACAATTAGGATGCTCACATGGGTTGTGGTAATCCAAAACTCATGCCCAAACAGCTCATAAGAAAAAAGCCCATGTACCATAATGTCAATATCTGACCCGGAAGACAGTAAAATTGAACCCTGCACTCTCTCACCTCCTTCTAAATTTTATTACTTTTTCATTTTGCGGCTATGAAGGGCCTTGCCTTGAATCGCCACAATAAATTTATGTGTAAAGGGCTGTAAATAGGCAGCTATCTTCAGTCCCATCACGCCTGCAAACATGGCAACCACATTACCAGCTTTCAAATACCAAACCACCACAAATGCCGCTACCAGCACAACATAACGCACTACGGCATAAAGCAGGGATTTTCTGGAGGAACGTCCCTGTTCCATGGCCTCCACTGTATCCAGGATAACGATCGCCATATTGACCGCCATGCCCATGGCCAAAGCCACGCCAATCCAAAGCCCTGCTGTATATTGTATGTGGTCTTTTACAAACCATACCCCAATCAGCTGGAGCACCAGCCCATAAAGCCCAATCCCCAGAACCAATTCTGGGAGCGCCTGATTAATCCTTCTTAGCATCTTTCTCCTTATTGGAATAAATCCGTTTTGCCATCATAAAAATATTACGGAAGCCTGCCAGCGCCCCTGCCATGAAAAAGGGGATCACAATCCATTTTATGGACAATTTTTTACCAATGTAAACCCCCAGGGCAGTACACATAAAAATAGGAACAATCATATTGATTCCAAACTGCGTGATCAGTGTTAAGGACCGATATACACTTTTATCATATTTCACTGGAAAAACCTCCGTTGCTCTTTTCCTACCCTCTGGGGCACACCGTAACTCATGCCCTTCCAGGGAGGAGAAACAGCTTCGCTGTTTCACAAGGTATATTATACTGCACTAACACCATAAATTACAGGCTAATCACTGCAAAAATGTAGAACCGTCACAAATCCTACAAGGTACATTATAGCTACTTTTAGGCAAAATGTCTATGAGTTCTGATTCTTTTTTTACAAATAATTTCATTACTAAAACTCTTTTATTTTGACTTGCTTGAGTTTTTTCGAATTTTTTAAATTTGTCCTTAGAAATCCCTTTCCCATCCAAGGTAAATCCCTCCCCATAGGAGCCGCCAGTATACTGATAATATTTTTATACAGCTTTTGTCTTTCATAGTATAAACAGAATAGCCATACGCTGCAGCGCCTCCAGCGTTTTCTTTGCCTGGCTTAGGCCCACCTTTCCAGCAGCTTTTATGGAAACAGCCTGCCCCTTTTCCACAAAATTCCATAATATTCTCCCTAAATCCCCCTTACTGCACGCTTTCCTCCAGAAGCTTCACCAGCTTCCGTATAGACTTATTCAGCGTCTCATAACACAGCCCATAGTACTGCAGCGTGTTCCCATAGGGATTGACAATCTCCAGCTCATCGCCCACCAGCTCTGTCAGGACATGGACTTCTGCCCCAGACGCTTCCTCATATTCCCCCAAGATCTTCTGCTTCTGCAAAGCTTCCATTGTAATGACTAAATTCCCAGGCGCCAGGTCTTCTGGCGTAAGCTGCCTGGACATATGGTGTTCCAAATTGATCCCATTGCTGATCAGCACAGCCTCTGCCTTCTGGTTCAAAGGCTCTGGAAAAAGCACCACCAGGCCACGGCTCTCCACCGTAATGGGGTATGGCAGCGTATACTCTTTTAAAATTGCCTCAGCCATAGGCGCCCTAGCTGTCCCGCTGTCGCACACAAAAATAATTTTGTTACATTTTTTCATATTTTTTATCCCTTTTCTACTTCCTTCCTATCAGCAAGCAATACGGAAAGGTATGCCAAAACAACGCCCCTTATCAAAGCCCTTTCGCAAACCTTCCTCAAACCTCAATCACATGATGCCCTGCCGCTTTCAGCATACGGTTCATAACAGCCTGTCCCAGCCCTGGGGAGGAAAAGCTCTCGGAGTAGATCCTATCTACCTCCAACTGGTCAAATTCCCGCAAAATACCATATAAATGCTGGGCTATTGTGTCCTCCTTGACCCTTGTCCCAATACTTTTGACAATTCCGGACTTGTACAAATCCTTTGTCTCATCAGTTCCAATAATCCCTATGCGCTTTCCCGCGGCTATGCCTTCCTTTGCCAGGAAATTGATTTTTTCCTGTACCTTCTCCTGGCTGCCGTCCACCAATATCAATTCCGCTTTGGGCGCATAATGCCTGTATTTCATGCCTGGCGCCTTCGGCCGCAATCCGCCTTGCTCCAGATTCTGGCTCTCCTTCCTGCCCAATATGCCTTTCCCATCCTCTTTTCCGGATTGCATAGAAGCGCTGCCGGAACCTGCATGCTCCCCCTGCCAAGCAAGCGGCGCCTGGAGAAGGGCAGGATCCATTTCTACCGTACCGATCACTTCCTCTATCATAGAAGGCGTAATATACCCTGGACGCAGCACCATAGGCGTATCTTCTGAGAAATCTACAATGGTAGACTCAAGCCCAATCCCCACCGGGCCGCCATCTAAAATCATCGGGATCCGCCCATCCAAATCCTCTGCCACATGCTCAGCCAATGTGGGGCTTGGCCTGCCAGAGGTATTGGCGCTAGGCGCAGCAATATACCCTCCTGCCGCCTGGATCAGCAATAGGGCAACGGGATGGTCTGGCATACGCACCGCGACCGTCTGCAGCCCCCCAGTGGTTTCCATGGGGACAGCCTGGCTTTTTTCAAAGATCATCGTCAAAGGGCCCGGCCAGAATTGCTCCGCCATTTTTTTTGCCTTGGGCGGGATATGCAAGACAATCTTTTCTAAATCTTCCATATTAGAAATATGCACGATCAAAGGATTGTCAGAAGGGCGCCCCTTTGCCTCATATATTTTCCTGGACGCCTGGGGATTCAGCGCATCTGCACCAAGGCCATATACTGTTTCTGTGGGAAATGCCACAAGGCTGCCCTCTTGGATCAGTCTGGCAGCCGTTTGGATGATCGCTCTATTCTTCTGTTCGTCATATGTAAGTTTTTCAATGATTGTTTTCATGTTTGTGTCCTTCTGGAAAATTGCCTTTACAACATATGGCCTACCTGTACATGGCCTTACATCTTATTACCCTGGCGATAGCGAAAGGCTGGGGTAATAGATTCTATGCGGATAGAACTATATCTTCCGTCATTATACCATACTTTCCATGAAAAACAAATATTGTACTCAGAATTTTATGTTAAAAAGATTATTTGTTACTATTTTAGGAGCAATGTCCGTAAGTTAAGGGATTTTACAGGCTGGCGCAGGTGTGGATAAGTGTCTGTCATGGGGCTAAGCGTCCATCAGGAGGGCGGATGATAGGAGATTGGGGCTTTTTCCTGACAGACGCTAATCCATCCTCCCCGTTGCCTGCCGACAAACCACTCAAGTTACTGGCATTGATCCATAGTTCAGGAATGAGTTGAACTGCGCTTTCTATCTAGCCGCCTCCTGTGCACCTTCTGTACCCACTGTGCCCTCTGTATCCTCTGTACTCTCTTGATCTCCCGTATTCTCTGCATCCTTCGTATTCTCTGCATCCTCCGTATTCTCTTTATCCTTCGTATTCTCTTTATCCTTCGTATTCTCTTTATCCTTCGTATTCTCTTTATCATCCAAATTTTCTTTATTCCCAGTTTCTCCCTGGTTTAAGCCAAGATGTTCTAAAATGCCGATTTCCACTGCCTTTGCCACTTTATCCTGGTATGCGTCTGTGGACAAAAGCTCTGCTTCTTCGTAATTGCTTAGAAATCCACATTCCACAATAACAGTCGGGGATTCCGTCTTTTTCAGGAGATAATAACTCTCATTTGCCTTAGCTTCTCTATGGTTCTCCTGATCCAGATATTCCACCATGGACTTTTGAAGGGTTTCCGCAAGTTCTTTTCCCTCCTTCGACTGCCCATAATAGAAAACCTGGGCTCCCTTCACCACCTCATCCGGATAGCTGTTCTGGTGGATGCTCACCGTAAACACAGGCTTGGCCTGGCTTACGATCTCGCAGCGTTTACGCATATCCTCAACTTTCTGGTTTCTGGAGGATGGCTGGTAGAGGCCATTGTCATCTGTCCGGGTCATTACAACTTTAATATTATCCTTTTCCAATAAAGCTTGTAACTTTTTAGCAATTTTTAAATTGATCTCCTTCTCCTTCGCTTGATTGATTCCAATTTTTCCAGGGTCATCTCCCCCATGCCCTGCGTCGACCACCACGCAGATCTCTCCCTTTTGAGTGTCCATGCTGTCCACCATGCGGACACTCTCTTTTGCAAAAAGACAGGCTCCTAAGAGCAGAAGCACTGCCATAATTACTTCCATCCTCTTTTTCATACATAAGATTCCCAAATCACTTTTGTAAAAAGATATGACAAACCAGGCGAAACTATTACTCCAGCAGTTAAATATCACAGCAAACTGCGCAGGCCAAATCTTCCTATAAGGCAGAAAATTAAACTGTAGCAAAGTACAGTAATTGATAACAACGTAACCTTATAAATCCCCCCATTTTTAAAGCCCATGGCCATCTTTTCCTCAGCTTACAGGCCGAAAAAACGTAGTCAGGGGGAGGCTTAGCCACTCCTGCCGCCTATCTGCACCTGACAGACTCTTAGCCACTCCCATTGCCAGCCTGTAAAATCCCTTAAGTCTGGCATTGTCCATGAATAGTAACCTGTACCCGCATTACCTTAT
This sequence comes from Lachnospiraceae bacterium, assembly GCA_910575035.1. Taxonomy (GTDB): domain Bacteria; phylum Bacillota; class Clostridia; order Lachnospirales; family Lachnospiraceae; genus Petralouisia. The sequence goes on along the minus strand of CAJTDL010000001.1, from coordinate 204,583 downwards.
AAAAAAGATACCATGCCACTCTTGCATCCTTTCATTACAGAAGTTATAATATTGAAGACAAACTGAAAGTCTTGCAGCACAAAAAGCCCCACAGGAGGTAATTATGATTTTATCAGATGGTGAAATACAACACTTTTTAGAAAAAGGCAGCTTACAGATCAGCCCCATGGAGCCGTCCCAGATCCAGCCGGCAAGCGTGGACATCCGCCTTGGGAATACCTTTTCCATTTTGGAAGACACGCCAACGGGGATTATCCGGCTGAATGAAGCACGCTCTTACAAGACAATCCCTACTGATACCTATTTATTGCTCCCCGGCCAATTTGTCCTTGCTACCACCATGGAGTATATCACCCTGCCAGATAACCTAACTGCCTTTGTAGAAGGCCGCAGCTCCTTGGGAAGGCTGGGGCTATTCATCCAAAATGCCGGCTGGGTAGACCCCGGCTTCGAAGGGGAGATTACCCTGGAGCTGTTCAACGCAAACCGCTACGCCATTGAATTACAATCTGGGCACAGAATCGGCCAGCTGGTATTCGCCCGCATGGCAGAAAATGCCCTGCACCCTTATGCCGGAAAATACCAGGGGCAAAAAGGCGCTACCGGCTCAAAAGTATTTATGGATTTTTCACGGCAGATATGATAGGGTTCTGCCAGAGGAAAATCGTGTGAAAATATGTTTTTCTTTGCTATTTGCGCCTAAATGAAACAAAAGGAATGAGTGATTATTATGACTATAAAACAATGCCATACCGAAGACACTGCTGCCGTCGCCATATTTTATGACCAGGCAGTGAAATATCTTTGCGAACACATCAATTACCCAAAATGGACATACAAGGAATACCCCTCTGAGGACACAGTAAAAGAAATGATCGCCAATCAATGCCAATTTGCCTGCATGGAGCGCAACACCGTCATTGGGGCATTTATCCTAAACGACGATCCCCAGGGACGCTACGAAAAAGCTGCCTGGAGCATGCAGATACCGGAAGGGGAATACCTGGTATGCCATACTTTAGCCACAGCCCCCTCACGCCAGCGGAGCGGCATTGGGCGGCAAATTGTGGAATTTTGCATAGACTATGCCAAAAATCACGGGTACAAAGCCATCCGCCTGGACGTTGTCCCTGGGAATACCCCTGCGAAAAGGCTATACGAAGCATGCGGCTTTACCTATATTGGCGATGTGGATCTGGAACGTGGGCTGGATGAGATCCCGGTGTTTTCTATGTATGAATGGAATATACAAAAAATTTCATATTGACATCCCAAATATATGGTAGTAAAATAGCCTCATAAGCAAAATAAATATTGTTCTTCAGGGCAGGGTGACTTTTTATAAGAATTCCCGACCGACGGTGATACCCCAGAGAGGGCGAGTCCGTGAGCCGCAAGGCATGATTTGGTGAGAATCCAAAACCGACAGTATAGTCTGGATGGGAGAAGGCAAGCAGATTTTCGCAACCATATACACATAATTATTACGCCCCGAATCTTAGATTCTGGGCTTTTCTTTTTCTATATGGCATATCTCCCATTTTTCCCGGAGCTCCCCTACCTTCCCATAAGCCAAACCTCTTATTCCTTGTTATCTTATGGCACACTGCAAAGCATAGGATTCTAGAAGGATTTTACAGAGGTGCGGCAATACCTGGTAAAGCAGGGCCTGACTCCTATAACCACATTGGCACATACAAAAATAACAGCAAAAAGGAGTGTACCGCTATGATTTCAACAAACACCAAAACCACAGCCACAAGAAAACCTGAAAAGCAGCTGGATACTTGGAAGCTCACCATGACAGCCATGCTCTCTGTCATTGCCTTTATTTTAATGTTTTTTGAATTTTCCCTTCCAATCATTCCATCCTTTGTCAAAATGGATCTCTCCGATCTCCCTGCCTTACTGGGAGCCTTCTCTATGGGGCCTGCCAGCGGCGCAGCTGTTTGCCTGGCCAAAAACCTGCTGCACCTGTTCATAACTTCTACCGGGGGCGTTGGGGAGCTTTCCAACTTTATCCTGGGCGCCTGCTTTGTATTCCCTGCAGGCCTGGCCTACAATAAATGGAAGAATAAGAAAAGCGCCTTTTTCGGCGCCTTTGCTGGAGCCATCCTGATGGGAGCCATCAGCATTGCCTCCAATTATTTTATCGTATACCCATTTTTTTACAATATCATGCCAGAAGAAACCATCCTGGCTGCATACCAGCTGATCCTCCCCCAAATGGAAAGCATGCTGGAATGCCTGGTTATTTTTAATGCTCCCTTTACTTTTATAAAAGGAATTTTCTGCCTTATGGTTACAATGGCAATCTATAAGCCTTTATCTCCTTTCCTAAAGGGGGCATACCGAAAGTATGGAACTGTACAGCAATAATCTTCAACAAATATGCATTTTCCTAAAACTACACACGGAACATCCCCCAAAGCCATATGCCAGAACACTGTAGCAAACAGAAGAACCTATTTCCCTAAATCCACACGCCAAATGCGCCCCAAATGAAAGGAGCAGCCTATATGCAGCCACCCACAGAAAACCAAAAATCCCCGGAATCCTATATGCGCCAGGCCTTGCAATTAGCCCGCAAAGGCGAAGGCCGCACCTCCCCCAACCCCATGGTGGGCTGTGTGGTTGTCAAAAATGGCAGGGTCATCGCCACTGGGTACCACGAAGCCTATGGCGGCTTCCACGCAGAACGCAACGCCCTGCTCCACTGCCAGGAAGATCCCTCTGGCGCAGACCTCTATGTAAATCTGGAACCCTGCTGCCACCACGGGAAAACCCCGCCCTGCACAGACATCATTATTGAGAGCAAAATCCGCAAGGTGTATGTAGGCTGCCTGGATTCCAACCCAAAAGTAGCCGGAAAAGGCATCCATATCCTGCAAGAGCATGGCATTTTGGCAGAAACCGGCATCCTGGAAGAAGAATGCCGCGCCCTTAACGAGGCCTTCTTCCACTTTATGGAACAAAAAATGCCCTTTTTGGCCATGAAATACGCCATGACCTTAGACGGGAAAATCGCCTGCGAAACCGGGGACTCCAAATGGGTCACTGGGGCAGAATCCAGGTCATACGTCCAGTCCCTGCGAAACCGTTACCGTGGCATTATGGCAGGCATTGGAACCATCCTGGCAGACGATCCTCTGCTCAACTGCCGCATGGAAGGCGGCAGGCACCCCATACGGATTATCTGTGACACCAATCTGCGCATTCCCCTGGACAGCCAGATTGTAAAAACAGCCCGCCAATTTGAGACCATTCTGGCTTATAACCCACAGGCGGCCTTAGACTGGAGAAAACAAACTACAAAAGGCCGGACTCCTGCTGGGGAACCCGCCTCCAGGCTATCCCTCCCAGACACTCGCAATGCCACTCAGAAGCATGGTAGCGATGAAGCAAGCGGTTGCTGCCATCCAGTTTCACTCCCAGATACTCGCAATGCCACTCAGAAGCATGATAGCGATGAAGCAAGCGGTTGCTGCCATTCAGTTTCACTTCCATGCTCTCTCAATGCCGCTCAGAAGGCTTTGGAGCAGCAAGGGATAACCCTATTGGAAATCCCCCTGCAGGCTTTGCCTGAAACGCAAGCCAGGCCACAGCTGGATTTACAGGTATTGCTGGAGCAGCTGGCACGGCGCCGTATAGACAGCATTTTACTGGAAGGCGGCGGCATTTTAAACGCTTCTGCCCTAACTGGGCATTTCGTACAGCGTGTTTATGCTTTCATTGCCCCTAAGCTAATCGCAGGGGAAAATGCTAAATCCCCCATAGAGGGAGCCGGCATTGCCAAGATGTCAGACGCCATAAAACTAAAAGATTTAGAAACCCGCACATTAGGGGAGGATATCTGTGTATCAGGAAGAGTTGTATATAATTAAAGTAACGGAGGACCACACCCACTATGTTTACAGGAATCATTGAAGAAACCGGAAAAATCTTAAAAATAGAAAAATCCCCTCTCTCCGCCAAACTGACCATCCAATGCCAAAAAGTCCTAAAAGGTACAAAAATCGGAGACAGTATCGCCGTAAATGGCATCTGCCTTACGGTAACCTCCCTCTCCTCAAACGCCTTTACCGCCGATGTAATGGCCGAAACCCTGCGCCGCAGCAGCTTATCCGAATCAACCGCCTCCAGCATCGTCAACCTGGAACGGGCTATGCCTGCTGACGGCCGCTTCGGCGGCCACATCGTATCTGGCCACATTGACGGAACCGGAAGGGTTACTGAAATCCGCCAAGAAGAAATCGCTGTCTGGTATGCCATTTCCGCCGCCCCAGGCCTGCTGCGCTATATTGTGGAAAAGGGCTCCATCGCCTTAGACGGCATCAGCCTCACGGTAGCCGCTGTAACCTCCCAGGGCTTTCGGGTATCCGTTATCCCCCACACACGCCAGGAAACGGCCCTGGCCGCCAAAGGGATCGGGAGCCTTATCAACATTGAGTGTGACATCGTTGGGAAATACATAGAAAAACTCCTGTCCCCGCAGGATACCGCAGCCCCAAAATCCCAGCTGACGGAAAGCTTTTTAATGGAACACGGCTTTTTACCTGAAAGCACACACCTATTCTGAACCATAAAAAAGCCCCTAAGCATTACAAATCTCCAGAGAAAGGAAGCAGTACAATGAGCAAGACAATTGACACCATCAACCAGGCAATCGAGGATATCCGGCAAGGCAAGATCATTATGGTCATTGACGACCCCGACCGTGAAAACGAAGGCGACTTTATCTGCGCCGCAGAATTTGCTACCCCTGAAAACATCAATTTTATGGCTACACATGGGAAGGGCCTGATCTGCATGCCCATGGACAAAGGCCTCTGCCGCCAGCTTGGCCTCAGGCAAATGGTGGCGGAAAATACGGATAACCACCAGACTGCCTTTACCATCTCCATTGACGGTATTGACACAGACACTGGCATTTCTGCCTTCGAACGCTCCAAAACCGCCCTGGCAGCTGTCAGGGATGGCGCAAAGCCAGAGGATTTCCGAAAGCCAGGGCATATGTTTCCCTTAGAATCCCGGGAAGGCGGCGTCCTAAAACGCACTGGGCATACAGAAGCCACTGTAGACCTGGCAATCCTTGCCGGCTTAAAGCCCTGCGGCCTGTGCTGTGAGATTATGCGGGAAGACGGCACCATGATGCGTACCACAGAGCTTCTGGAATTGGCAGAGAAATTCCAGATGACGGTCGTAACCATTGCCGACCTGGTACGCTACCGCATGGACAGGGACAGCCTGGTACGCCAGGAAGCCCATGCAAAGCTCCCTACCAAATATGGGGAATTTGACATTTATGGCTATGTCAACAAACTGAATGGGGAACACCATGTAGCCCTTGTAATGGGAGATGTGGCAGACGGCGCCCCTGTATTGTGCCGGGTACACTCCGAATGCCTCACCGGCGACGTGTTTGGCTCCGGCCGCTGCGACTGCGGCGAACAGCTGGAGTCTGCCATGAAAACGATTGCCGATGCCGGGCGCGGAATTTTGCTGTATATGCGCCAGGAAGGGCGTGGAATTGGCCTTATCAACAAATTAAAGGCCTACGAATTACAAGAACAGGGTTTGGATACCGTAGAAGCAAATGTAAAGCTGGGATTTGCCCCAGATCTGCGGGATTACGGCATTGGCGCACAGATTCTGCACGATCTGGGTGCTGAAAAGCTTCGCCTGCTTACAAACAACCCTAAGAAAATCACTGGCCTTTCTGGCTACGGCATTTCCATCGTGGAACGGGTCTCCATCCAAATGCCAGCCAAAAAAACAGATGTATTTTACCTAAAAACCAAGCAGGCAAAAATGCAGCACATGACCGACTATTAAAACAAAAACTATAACTATAGAAAAGAGGGAAAAATTATGAAAATATTACAGGGAAATGTAGTAGCAAAGGGAACAAGGATTGGCATTGTAGCCTCCCGGTTCAATGAATTTATTGTATCAAAATTAATCGGCGGTGCCCAGGATGCATTGATCCGCCACGGCGTCAACGACGACGACATCACCCTGGCATGGGTGCCTGGTGCCTTTGAAATTCCCCTAACCGCACAAAAAATGGCTGAATCCGGCAGCTACGACGCTGTCATTTGCCTGGGCGCTGTCATTAAAGGAGCCACCAGCCATTATGACTATGTATGCGCAGAAGTCAGCAAAGGAATCGCCTCTGTAGGCTTAAAAACAGAGATTCCTGTAATCTTTGGCATTGTTACCACTGATAATATTGAGCAGGCCATTGAGCGCGCAGGCACAAAAGCCGGCAACAAAGGCTATGACGCGGCATGCACTGCCATTGAAATGGTAAACTTGCTCCAGGCAATGCAGTAGCCCTTTCAAAAGCCGCAAAAAGCAATGGCATTAAGGGTACATACCATGCCTTAATGCCATTGCTCTTTTCAATAACTGGGCAAATCCACTCGCCAACATTCACAAATTTCGTTATGCCATGCGATCGTCTTCACATTTTTAGAACTAGCTTCGCTTTCCTTACATTGCGCAGCTTTATTACGCTTCAAGTCCTTTGCCGCATCTTGGGTATCAGCTTCGTTTTCTCTGCGCTCCATATATTCCACAATCAGTTGGTCCAATTGGGCGCTGAGCCGCTGGCATTTCTGCGACAAAAACCTATTTTCTACCTCCTTATCCAGTTCTTTCCGCAAAGCCTCTATCTTCCTCTTTAGCTTTTGCAGTTCTTGCATATTACCCACCATCCTATGTTTCCTTTCTTCCATCTCTTATTTTACATTGTTCCCCAGAAAAAAGCAAACAATAACTGCCAATTTTTTACATGACAATTCGACAGCAAACACTTTTTTTCGACAAATACCATACAGTGAAAGGAATCTTCCCTTGTGCAGACAGCCAAAGGCTCCGCTTTCCTTATGCCGCCTGTAACGCCTGCCCTGCTTTCGTCAGCAGGATCACTGCCTCCACCACCTGTTGGCACAAAATAACAATCTGGCGGCAATCCCCTTCCACTGTATTGGCTAATTTCAAATAATCCTCGTGTTCGTTCTGAATATAGGAACAGATTGCGTCTATGCTATCCAGGTATGGGACAGCTCCCTGAAAATCCACCCAGTTTTTTTCCGCTTCCCCGCTCTTTATATATTCCTTAAGCCCTTTCTTCAGATGCTTCTCATAGATACAGTGAGCCCTCAGGCTCCCTGTGTAATGAGGATTGTGGGGAAATGTAAAATAATCTGCTATATAATGGATCACTTCACCTAAATTCCGATAAAACACCCGCAGGTTTATGTCATCTTTCTGCTGCCTCTCCACCAATTCCTTTAAATCTTCCTGCAGCTTGGGAAAGGTACCTTCCATTTCGTGTTTTTCCGTAAAAAAAGAAGGCTTGCAATCTGGCAGAATACTCCCTAAATAGAAAGCCTTTTTATGTTTTACCAGCCCCTGCTCCTCCAAACTATTTACAATATATTTTGCCAACGATATATGGGATTTCTTACGCATTCTGACCTCCATGCAAATTTTGTCATCCGTGACGCAAAAACAGGAAGAAGAATACTGTAATTGCAGCACCAGTTTTATTCTACTTCCTGTTCTGTCTTTTTTCAAGTCTTTTTTCAAATTTACATAAATTGCTTACTCGCTATAGCCGCGAGAGCTTGCATATATCGCCATACCTCAGGCATGTTTCGGGTTTACGCAAATTGCCTATTTACAATGGCAGTCAAAGCTTGCGCATTCTGTCTCACCGCAGGTGCATGCATTGCTCCCTGCAATGCCAATCTCCTCTGCATGGCATTTGCAGTTTTCGTTGAAACCGCAGTTGGTAGCATGGCATTTCACATCTGTATCCTCACAGGCATGGCCTACAGAGTTGGTCATGCTGCCGCGCCTTTCCTGAAAGCTTTCACATTGGGTTTCATTTGGCCTGGAAGCATTTTGCCCGCCAATTTCAATATCATTCCTGGAGCAGAGCTGGTCTTCGTTGTACATACAGTTCCTTGCTGAACATTTCAATCGCGTCATGATAAATCTCCTTTTTTCTGAAGTCTTGTCAGGCAAACTATTTTTGTTTTTTCATCTGCCTGAAAACTTTTACTGCAATAAGTTTATTTTGCAGAAAGTGCCTTAGGCATATTCTAGTATCCCTGAAAAAGGAGATAATTATACGCTATTTCTTCTGCTGTTCTTCCTGCTCCTCTTCTTGGCGGATTTCCTTGGTGCGGATTTCCCTGCAGATCTGGCCAATAAATTCGCCAATAGGCTTTACGCCTTCATCGCCGGCAAAACGGCTTCTGACAGATACTGTCTTGTCAGCCTCCTCCTGCTGGCCTACAACCAGCATATAAGGAACCTTCTCCAAACGGCTCTCGCGGATTTTATATCCAATTTTTTCCGATCGGTTATCCGTAGTGCACAAAATGCCATTGGCCTTTAATTCTTTTTCCACTTCTGCCGCATAGGCCTCATATTTGTCAGAAATTGGCAATACGCGCACCTGCTCCGGGCACAGCCAGGTAGGGAATTTGCCAGCATATTTCTCAATCAGCCATGCAAGGGTCCTCTCGTAGCATCCCATGGAAGTCCTATGGATAATGTAGGGGCGGACCTTGTCCCCGTTCTGGTCAATATAGTACATATCAAACTGAGCTGCAAGCAGGGCATCCCACTGAATGGTGATCATAGTGTCTTCTTTTCCATAAACATTTCTTGCATTAATGTCAATCTTGGGGCCATAGAAGGCAGCTTCGCCCACATCTTCTGTGTAAGGGATCTCCAGCTCATTCATAATATCGCGCATATGCTGCTGGGTTTCTTCCCAAACCTCCGGCTCCCCAATGTATTTTTCCCGGTTATCCGGATCCCATTTAGAAAGGTGGTAGGTTACATCTTCCTCTACTCCCAGGGTGGACAGGCAATGCTTTGCCAAAGCAAGGCATTGCTTAAATTCCTCTACCATCTGGTCTGGCCGGACGATCAAGTGGCCCTCAGAAATCGTAAACTGGCGCACACGGGTCAATCCATGCATTTCCCCAGAATCCTCATTGCGGAATAAAGTGGACGTCTCACCATAACGCAGAGGCAGGTCACGGTAGGAATGCTGCTCTGCCTTATAGACATAATACTGGAATGGGCAGGTCATAGGACGCAGCGCCAGCACCTCTTTATCACTTTCCTTGTCCCCCAGCACAAACATGCCGTCTGTATAATGATCCCAATGCCCAGAAATTTTATACAAGTCAGACTTTGCCATCAACGGCGTCTTGGTACGGATATAGCCCCATTCGTTGTCCTCCAGATCCTCAATCCAACGCTGCATAGTCTGCACCATCTTGGCTCCCTTCGGCATCAAAAGCGGAAGCCCCTGGCCAATCACATCCACTGTGGTAAACAATTTCATTTCTCGCCCCAGTTTATTGTGGTCACGTTTCTTAATATCCTCCAAATGCTCCAAATAAGCTTTCAGCTCATCCTTTGTAGCAAAAGCCGTGCCATAGATCCTCTGCAGCTGCGCCTTATTTGAATCCCCCCGCCAATAAGCCATGGAAGAAGAAATCAGCTTAAATGCCTTGATCGGCTTCGTGCTCATCAAGTGGGGCCCTGCGCACAGATCCGTAAACCCTTCCCCCTGTTTATAGAAGGAAATCTCCGCATCCCCAGGAAGATCTTCAATCAGCTCCACCTTATAGGGCTCCTCCTTATCCTTCATAAACTGAATCGCTTCCGCCCGGGGCAGCGTAAACTTCTCCAGCCGGTTCCCTTCCTTAATGATCTTCTTCATCTCTTTCTCTAACCTATCCAAATCCTCCCTAGAAAATGGCTCTGCCTCAAAATCATAATAGAACCCCTCATCTATAGAAGGCCCAATCGCCAGCTTCGCATTTGGAAACAGCCGTTTCACTGCTTCTGCCAGCACATGGGAGCAGGTATGCCGGACTGTCCGAATCCCTTCTGGATCCTTCTGTGTCAGAATATTCAATTCGCAATCCCCATCCAGCACTGCCCGCAAATCCACTACTTCCCCATTCACTTCCCCTGCACAGGCTGCCCTGGCCAATCCTTCACTGATATCCAGCGCAACCTCATACACGCTCTTAGAATCGCCATATTCCTTGACTGAGCCATCCTTCAACGTAATCTTCATGTTAAATTCCTCCTTAAAATGAAATTTTTTTATTTTATTATCTTTCTTGCCTCTATTATTTGGCCTTCCTATCTGCCAATACCAGCCGCCCCCCAGTGCAATTCCTCCAACACAAAAAAAAGCCCCATGCACTGCCATATAAACCTATAGCTATGCACGGGACGTAAAATACGCGGTTCCACCCTGCTTGCCCTGCCTCTTACCAGAAGCAGTGCCTCTCATTCTGACGATAACGGAGTCACCGGGCATCCTGCCGCTCCAAGGTGGTCTTCAACTGCTTCCTGCCAAACCGCTTCCAGCACCAATACGCTCTCGTATGGGCGGTTCTCTCTGCCCAGGATCCCCGTCCTAACGGAAATCCCTCCCAGCACTTCACAGCCTACTCTTCTTGTCAACGCTTTTCCCTATGATGGTCAATTCTACCCCTTTTTCCCCTGTTTGTAAAGGGAAAATTTTAGTTATGATTCACGGAATGTGCAGCTCAGGTTACTATTCATGGCTCAGGAATGCGCTGAACTGCACATTCCGTGAGAACATGATTCAGTCGTGAGGGGCGATTTTTGCGAAGCAAAACTTTAAATATCGCCCCGAATTGTTGCTATGAGCGGCTCCCAGGCCGTGAATAGTAACCAGTTCAGCCCATTCCTGAGCTATGAACCGCAACAAATTTTACCGATTCCTCCCACAGCATTTCTTATACTTCTTACCACTGCCGCAGGGACATGGGTCATTGGGATAGATCTTCTGTTCCTTCACAATCGTCCCTGACTTCTTCTGCTCCAGATACAGCCTGTGCCTGGTATCCTCATCATAAATCTTGTCCCACTGCGGAAGCTCGTAAAGCCAGTCCGCCCTGGCGTCCACCATATTTTTATACAGCTTCTCCTTATCAAAAGCAAGGCTTACAACGGTATCCTCTTCCATTTCCTCAATGGGATTTTCCTTAATCAGGCTTTCGTTGATTCCATCCAGGAACCCGGTCATTTCCATGACGGACAGGTTGTATTTCTCTGCCAGTTCTTTTACAGTTCCCTCTACTGCTTCATCTGGATTCTCCAGCAATTTTTCATAAACGCCTTTTTCCAGGAGAAAATACCTTTCCCAGAACCTCTTAATCTGCGCTTTATCCGTTTCCTGATTATATGCAATACTTTTCCACTGCTCTAATAATGCCATGTCAAATACCATCCTTTGCAATAAAATCAATTATAGTTGTTTGCATTTCTACATACATAGGATAGTATAACTCATTTCCCATCGTTTTTCAAAGGGTTTTTTCAGTATTTGCATATTTTATAGATGCTATTCACGGCCAGGCCGCTCATAGCAGCAATTCTGGGAAATATTGAAAGTTATGCTGCGCAAGAACCGCCCTTCACTCAGCCTGGTAAAACAGCTCTGCAATGGGCGAGCCCTTATCCAGCACAATCGTATTCCCCTGATTCTTCAAGGTTGCCTTCATGGCATCCAGCTGGCGCACGAAGCTGTAAAAATCCGCTTTGTCCTCATCGTTATAGGCGTCGCTTAAAATCTTCATATACTCAGCTTCCCCCTCTGCCACTGTGGTGTCCGCTGTCTTTTTCGCCTGCGCCAGGATAACCGTGGTCTTCTCATCAGTATCATTTTTGATCTTCTGCGCCTCCTGCTCTCCCTTTGCCTTGTAAGAAGCTGCAATATTCCCACGCTCGGAAACCATGCGTTTATACACGGCTTCTTTATTCTCGTCTGGCAAATCCAGCATTTTCGTTTCAATTTTTGCCACCTTGATCCCATAGGTTTCCAGGTTATCCCCCAGCTTTTCTGTCAACAGCTTGGCAAGCTCCCCGTCGCGGCCTGAAATCACTTCCTCCTGGGTCAGGCTGCTGATCACATTTTTCAGGGCATTATATACATTGGAACTGATCCTGGACTCTGCATTCTGCTGGGAGCCGCTGAGCTTCTGGATAAATTTTACTGGATCCTCAATCCGCCACAGCACAAAACAGTCGGAAATCATAGATTTCTTATCAGAAGTCATAACATCGCTGGCAGCCAGGTCGCTCAGGATCAATTTGCTGCTGATCACAGTTTCTGACTGGATCAGGGGGATCTTCCATCCCAGGCCATAGGGATTGCTCTCAGACGTGTCTACACGCACAATCTTCCCAAACTGCTTAATCACCCGGTATTCCCCTGGCTTTGACACTACGGCTGACATGCCAGCCAATACCAACAAGGCCGCCAGTAATAGGATTATAAATGCTTTTTTACCACTTGCCTTCATTCTCTCACCGTCCCTTTCTTAATATCTTCTGCCTGTTTTTACACGTTTTATTCTCTGTAAATACTCCTCTTTTGCTCTATTCGCCTTCTATCTCTTCCCAATCCTCTGTCTCGTCCTCATCGCTATCGTCCTGGCTATCCTCATCATCGGCATTATCATCCTCGGCATCCTCATCTCCTGTTCCATTGCCAGCCGTCCCGCTGCTTCCGCCGCCTCCAGAGCTTCCTGTTGGGCTGCTGCCTGCAGTGTCTGTGCTATTCCCTGTACCATTTGACACATCTATATTGCTAAAGGGGCTCAGCGGCAGCAATGTCTGTGTGGAGCCGTCGGTAATGTAGATTTTCATATTGGGAAGGATATCCTCCATCGTTTCATAAAACATCCGCTGCTTTGTGATCAGTGGGAATTTCACATATTCTGCATACAGGGAATTGAAACGGGCTGTCTGCCCTTCCGCCTCTGCGATCAGGGACTCCTTCTTTGCCTGGGCGTCCTTGATAATCTTATCCGCATCCGCCTCAGCCTTTGGAATCCGGGTATTGGCATCTGCATTGGCATTGTTGATGGCCGTGTCCATGCCCTGCTTGGCGTCCTCTACATTTTTAAAGGCACGTTTCACTTCCTCTGTGGGAACCTCTGCATCCTGGATAACCGCATTGGTGACCTGAATGCCAATGTCCTCCTGGTTCAGCCGCTCCTGCAGCTGCTCCTTTACACTGGTTTGAATCTGGTATTTCCCCGTGGTCAGGACATCATCTACCTTACAAGTGCCAACGGTATCCCTTATGTAACTCTGCGCCAGGTCTTTCACTACAATTTCCGGCGTTTCAGCGGCATAGAGGTATTTCACCGGGTCTGTGATCTGATATTCAAAATAAAAATCCACATTTACAAAATTATAATCGCTGGTGATCATGAAGGATTCTCCCTCCACAGATTCATCAGACTCCAGCTCATACCCAATAGAAAACTGCTTTGCCGCCTTGCTGACCTTAATGACCTGCTGCAAATAGGGAATCTTAAACTTCATGCCAGGCGTTTCCACAATCTGTGTGCTTCCAAGAGTGCGGATCACCCCATATTCATCTTCCTGCAGGAAAAATATCGTATTCAGCAGGGTAATTAACAGAAAAATACCTATTACAGCCTTCCCGGCTATGGAAACGGCCTTATCCCGTTTAGCGCCGCCATCCTTATTGGGGGCATCTGCCTGAGGCTCTTCCACAATGCTGTAAATATCCTGGCCGTCCATCTTCTTATTCTTCTTTTTCATCTGCATGCTCCTTTCCTATGCCAGTAAAACTATTTTTCGGCAGTCCTCACTCCCTAATTATAACCTTTTTCCCCTGCCCCTGCAACCTTTCCAAAAACCATATTGACAAATTACATAACGTTAGTTACTATTCACGGCCTGGGAGCCGCTCATAGCGACAATTCGGGGCAATATTTAAAATTTTTCTTCGCAAAAACCGCCCCTCACTCCTGAATCATATTCTCACGGAACGCGCAGTTCAGTGCATTCCTGAGCCATGAATAATAACTAACGTTAGCCTGCGCTTATGCCCAACTGTTCTTCGATGGGCAGGCGATGGAATGGCTTCGCGGCCGTCTGGGGCTTTGACAGACTGGTGATGGAATGGCTTCGTGGTTGTCTGGGGAAGGCATTCAAGACATATTCCTTGCTCAAAACATATAGGAGTGACAAGTTATCTAATGATTGTTTGACAGTTATTTTTTTTGTGGTTACACCGATATATAAAACAGAATAAAATATTGGGATAAGGATAGCGATTTTTCTAAGGATGGAATTTATATATAGAAAACCGCTATTTTTTATTGCAGAAATGGAGGGAATTTAAGAAATGAACTATACGCATTATATCAACAGTACCTTGAAAAACACCTCTCATTATGGAAAAGGTTGCTTTGCTTCTCCTATGAAAGAACTGAATGAGCAGACTGTTCTGGAAGAAAACAGCAGGGAAAATAAAAATGACAGCTACCGTCAGAAAACAAACTATAATGACAGGATAGACCGCTACTACAGTACATATGATTTAGATATATTGCTGCAGAACAGTGACAGTTATCTGGAAGGGAAACTGGATACAAATGAAGATGCAGACTGCTATTCCCTTTCCTATTCCCAGAAGAATTTTTATGAGAAGATGGGCTTAGGAACAGAAGTCACGATCCGGCTGGAAAAAATTCCGCAGGGCTGTAATTATGATTTGGTTGTTTATGATATACAGGGAAATCAGGTAGGGATAGCGAAGGATAATGGCGACGGAAGCAAGGAGCTTACCCTGCCGGATTGGATTGGATCAGGCCCTTATACCATTAAGGTGGAAACTCGCGGAGGCGGGAATGTGAATACAGAAGCGCCTTACCGTATCCGCATTACGGAAGAACGGTATCAGAGACAGGAAAAGGCAGACGGCGGGCAAGAATACACGGATGAAATTGAAAGGCTGCATAGGGAGCAATATGATTCCCTGCCGGAAGATGAACGCTATACGGGAGCGAAAAGCGTGGAAGAACTGTTGGAGAAAAAAGCATCTGGTGAATTACTGGACAGGCAGGAGGAGGCATATCTGAAAATTTTTGCTAACCTGCATGATTATGAGCGGGCATCGGCTCAGGGCAGAATACGAAACATGTTGTTCCCAAAAATGGAGGAGGCGTTGGGAAATGCAGGGATACATGTACAGGGGAAAGAGCTTATCATAGAAATGGATATTTATGGGAAGATAAGCATTACCGGGGATTTATCGGACGAAGAAAAACCAAAAGCCGCAGGCGTGTTGGAAGAACAGTTTGCCGATGAACTTTGGGACTGCCATATGCAAGCGTCAGATTATACCACAGCGGAATTTAACCGGATTAACGCTTATAAGGAGCTTTCCAGTTTTCTCCGAAAATCAACGGGAGGACAGTATTCATGGAAGGATATTTCAGTGGATGGGAATGGAAAGATCAGCGGACTTCCCAAAAAGATGTGCCAGTTGTTAAATGCGCAGGAAAGCAATGGCAGATACGAGCAGTTAAGGGATGACATTCTGACGCTTCATGATTATGGACAGATGTATGGGATGGATGGGCTCTCCGATTATAAAGTAAGATATGAGGTGGCAGGATTGGACATTAAGATTGAAAGTGAAAGAAAGCCTGTTACAAACAAAGATACTCTGTCCATTTCTGTAGCGGAACAGCAGTTTACCGTTGAGCGGATGCCATCTGATTCAACGATGGAATCAGGAAAAATAACTTCTGATTTGGAATCATTCAGAAATGCGGTAAAATCAATGAACGAGCCTCTTGCCGTCAACTGGAACGCAGTCGTTGACCCATATGGGATATTTAAGGGTTTGGCAATGGCGGAGTCCCGTCTTAAACAACTGGCAGACCCGACAGCTTCTAAAAAAGATGAAGATATGGAAAAGATTGCAGAAGAGTATGCGCAGGGTAAACTTGACATACTGATAGAAAAGAAAAAAGCGATGCGGGATTTGGGAATAGCAAAAAGCCCCAGCGAGGAATACGCTGAATATAAAACAGCATATAACGCATACCATTCGGAAAACGGCGGAGATTTAACAGCGGCGATGACAGGCAATGCAAAAAAAGCTTATAATATATATAAAAATATTATTGACGGAATATCCGTCCCAATAGAAGATGCAGAATTTCTTATGCTGTACAATGGCACAATGTATTCGGCAGCCAGAAGCGAATATGTACGAAAAACGGACAGCCTGTATCATACAATGTAATAACATTCCTCTAAAACAGGTAAGAAAGCAGCAAGGAAGCAGAGGCAGTAACAATTATGATGCGTTTATTTAATGATGAGCAGATAATGAGAACTTATGCCAAAGATATGAAAAGGCAAACACTGATGGAAAATGCTAAACATATGTTAAAGATGGGAAAATTGACTGTTGAGGAAATTCCCGCCTGTTATCCTGATTTGACGATGGATGATGCAAGAAAAACCGAAGAAGAAATTATGCAATTTGCATAGTCAATTATACCAATCAAAACTAAATATGATGACAGCGTAAAGGCGCATGGAACAGTAAGTTGTATACCCTGCGCCTTTTTTGCGTTCAAAAGGAGAAATATGAGCAATAACATTCAGACTGCCGCCACAGGGCGGACACCCCCCTATTCCCTAACCTTAATCTTACTCACCAGCAGCCCCGCCGCAAAAAAAGCCGCTGTAAACAGTATCACCAGCAGAAACGCCTGGTACACAGGATATGCGCCTGACAGGCTTTCCAGCTCCTGGATCCTGGTATTGGCGGCCACATACCAATAGGACGGCACAAACCTGCCCAAGGCCTTTGCTGTATCGCCCATCATTTCCATAGGCACAAAAACCCCGCCTAAAAAGCTGAATCCCAGGCCAAAGACATTGCTCATAATATTCAGCTCTGACACGCTTCGTACAAGCTGTACGGAAAACCAGGCTACGCTTAGGGCGCAAAAGCTGAATAAGAAGGCGTTCGCCGCGCTTAAGGCTCCCTTCAGGCTGAACATATACTCATGATCCGTTATACATATCATTACTATAAAGATCAGGCATACCAGCAGAATATAAACCATGCACCCAAGGATGAGCTGCAGGTTCTGGCTCAGAAAGGGCATGGCGGAGCATTGGTTCCTGGCGGCCAGGTCTTTATTTTTATAAGTTTTCATGACTGCTCCCACGCCCAGGATCATGATCACCACGAAAACATAAGGAAGATACTGGAAAGAATAATAGGCGCTGGGGAGCTGCTGGCCTTGTTTCTCCAGAAAGCTTACCTGGGGCTTATGTTTTAGGTTTTTGGCAGATTCCTGGGCTGCTTCTTCCATATCATAGCCTGCTGCTAAATACATGGAAACCGTATTCAGATAATGCCCTATTTCATTTTCCATAAAGTAGGCGCTGCTGCTGCCAGGCACAGCGGTTCCCTCTAATATGCCATTTGGGGCTGATTTTTCATCTGCGCCTTCCGCAGACATCCTTTCTGTAAAATCTTCTGGGATCACCAGGACATAATCAATGCTCTGGTAGTACATGGCGTCCTGCAGGGCCTCCCTATCCTGGGGCATTTCCTGTAAAGTATGGCGTTCCTCCAGATATTCGGCAAAAGCCTTCCCCAGATTTCCCTGGTCGTGGTTTTCCAATGCAATATTCAGGGCAACGTTGGAAAAAACGCCCTCTTCCTTTTCCTGCATTACATTGCTAAAAAACACGGCAAGCACCAGGTAAATGACGATATACATAATCAATGACGTTTTCCTTTTGTACAACACTTTGAAAAATGTTTTAAATACTGGCATAGCGTTCCCTCCTTACTATGGCAAGGGCTCCTGCCCCAAACAGGATTGATAAGAGCAACAGCATTCCCATGCTCTGGGCATACCGGGTATATGTTTCATAGACATTCAGGCTGTAAAAGGCTTTTGTGATCAGGGAAGCTGGGTTGATGCCGGCAAACCAGGGCGCATAGGATTCCACCAGCCGCCGCATATCCGCAATCATCAGGCCGCTGAAAAAGCTGGATATCATCATAACAGTGATGCAAATGCCCTCTTTCGTATTTTCCTGCTGTTTACCCACAACTCCGATAAAAAATCCTATCGTGATCCCCAATACACATCCCAAAAACAGGGTCAGCAACATCCATCCCCACTGGTTTCCCATAGGGACCTTTAGGGCAAACATCAGGTAGCTGGCAGAAAATACCAGATAGAAAAACTGCAAGGTAATATTCGCTGCTAAATCTGCCATTAGGACGCAAAACCGGTTTGTGCTGGCCACTACCCGCCTTGCTGCCAGGCTGGACAGATCTGCCTTAAACCTTATGGCGCACATCAGGCCTGTGGTGGCTCCCATCAGGCAGTTCATGGCCAACAGGGAATAAAAATAGTCTAATGTGTTGACTACAGGCTGGCCGGATATTTTGCCTTCTTTTAAGTATTGGCATTCCCTTTCCAGAACAGAGGCGGCTGCCTGAATCCGCTCAGGATGGGTTTTGCCAATCTGTGTAAAGATGCGGATGGTATGCGCATACTGCTCCAATATGGCGTTTAAAATACTCTGGTCAATTCCCTGGCCAGAAACGATCAGATGGACGGGCTGGCTGTTGGAATCTGCTTCCTGCGCCCCGTTACAGAAAATGCCTTTTACTTCCCCATCCTTTAAAAGCGTTTTGGCCTCTTCCATATCTGCTGTGCGCACTTGGATAAGGGAACTGTCGGTTTCCAGGGTTCCCAATACTTCTGTAAAGGATTCGTCGGCCTGTGCGCCTTCTACATAAGCGATTGGAATCGGATGGAAGATCACCTCTTGTTCTAAAAAATTCCCAAAGGCCAGTTGGAACAGTGTCCCTAATATGACAGGGAAGATCAGGTTCCAGAAAACATTTAGTTTTTGGCGCATAGAGCGCAGCAGGGCGTATTTGTATAGTCTGAAAAACATATTTTTCCTCCTTTTAGGGTTTGCAGCTTATCTTGGTTAACTTTCAGCTGAATCACGTAATTCTTTTCCAGTGATTTCCAAGAACACATCATTCAGCGTAGGCAGTTCGGAGTATACGCGTCCAAAGGGGATTTCCTGTTTTCTAAAATAATCCAGGATATGCACCAGGTTATGCCTGCCTTTGCTGCAGCGGATTTCTAAGTTTCCCTCCTGGTACTCTGCCTGGTATACATGGCGCAGCTCTTTGATTTCCTCTAACTGGAAGGGCTGGAGACCCATTACCTCCACATGGATTTTCTCACCCATTTTGATCATGGACTTCAATTCCTCTTTTGTGCCAGTGGCAATACGCCTGCCCTTATCCAATATGGCAATGCGGCTGCAGATCTGCTCTACCTCTTCCATATAGTGGGAAGTATAAATAACTGTCGCGCCCTGGCGGTTAAGCTCCTGGATCCCTTCTAAAATGCGGTTTCTGCTCTGGGGGTCTACCGCTACGGTTGGCTCATCCAGGATAATCAGCCTGGGCTTATGGGCAATCCCACAGGCAATATTCAGCCTGCGCAGCAGCCCTCCTGACAGCTTCTTGGGATAAAACTTCCGAAAATCCTCCAATCCGGAAAAAACGACCGCATCTTCCACATATTGCCTGCGCGTCTTTTTGTCCCGCACATAAAGCCCGCAGAAATAATCAATATTCTCCTGCACTGTCAGCTCCTCAAATACTGCCACATTCTGCAGCACCACCCCGATCTGCTTTTTTATTCCATAGCTGTTTGGCTGCATTTCCTCCCCGAATACCTTCACGCTTCCCTTGTCAAAATGCAGTAAAGCTAAAATGCAATTGATTGCCGTAGTCTTCCCGGATCCATTCGGCCCTAACAGGCCAAAAACCTCACCTTCCTCTACCGCAAGATCCAGATGGTCCAATGCTACCAGATCTTTATACCGTTTCACCAGATTCTCTATTTCCACTACTTTTCCTGCCATTTTTGCTCACTCTCCTTTTCTAAAAACGAATATCCGCACTTTCTTTTGGTGCCAACCGCCAGAATAAGATTCACCTACATACAGAGTTTTTGCGCTTCTGAATTATTTTCTTACCGTCACCACAGCAAATGCGCAGGCTTGCTGAACGGTTACCATTATTCTAATAATTTCTGTCCTGAAATTCCAGTGCCACATGTCATTTCCCAATATGACAATTGTCATGTTTTCCACTAATTCCTTGGACACATTCCATACAATATAGTATAATTGCTGCATACAGCTGTTCTTTTGGCATTATAAAATACTGTTTAGAAAGGATCCCCCATGTCAATCCTACTTGATAAATTTATCCTCTTTGCAGGCTGTGCGCTGCTTTTTTTTCATTGGGCGCCTCAATTATCCCTGCTCCATGTAGTTGCCCTTTTATCGTCCATAATTTTTCTCTGCTTCTGTGGCTGCTGTAACCTGGATGGCTTTCCTCTGCGCCGGCTTCCAGCTGCCTCCCGGCTTGCGCTTATTTTCCTATGGTTTCTTCTGGCAGCGGCCAGCCTTTTCCATCCAGCCTTTGGCTTTCTGCTGCCTTTCCTGTTTTATGAGCTTGCCCTGGCACTTGACGGGTATTCCTATTTTGCCGCCGGGATTTTCCCTTTTCTTTCGTTTCGCGGGGAACAGGCCATCTATCTCTGGACCGTACTGTTATTGTATGTCCTGGCCTGGCTGCTGGCTTTCCGAACGAAGGGGCTCATACAGCTCAAGCAGGATTTCCGCCTGCTGCGGGATACTGCCACAGAATACAACCTGCTCCTGCAGCAGAAAAACCGGGATCTGGCTGAAAAACAAAACCATGAAATCCACATTGCTACGCTGAAAGAGCGGAACCGTATAGCCCGGGAGATCCATGACAATGTGGGGCATATGCTGTCCCGTTCCCTCCTGCAGTCTGGCGCCCTTATGGCCATAAACCAGCAGGAAGGCTTAAAAGAGCCGCTCACAGCCTTGAAAGGCTCTTTATCCATGGCTATGGATGCCATCCGTAATAGCGTGCATGATATTCATGACGATTCCATAGATTTGGAATGTGCCATAAAAGACTTATTTTCTGATTTTACTGGCTGCCAGATTCACCTGGATTATGATATGGGGCGTTTTGTGCCATCTTCTGTGAAGTACTGCTTTATTGCCATAACAAAAGAGGCTCTGTCAAATACTGCGCGCCACAGCAATGCAGACGCTGTTTCCATTACGCTGCGGGAACATCCGGGATTTTATCAGCTGATGATCGAAGACAATGGGGATGGCCTGAATCTGGAAAAAAAGGAAGGGGACGGCTCTGGATTGGGATTAAAAAATATGAAGAAGCGGGCAGAAAGCCTGAATGGGCATTTCTCCCTGTCCACAAGGCGCGGATTCCGCATTTTTGTGTCTATCCCAAGTGAGAAAGCGAATGCATAATGACCATTATATTATAGAAAGGAGCCTTTGCTATGAATCTTGTGATTGTGGATGACGACCCATTTGTTTCCCAGTCTTTAAAGACTATCTTGGAAGCCTCTGGGGAAATCCGTGTATTGGGAATGGGAAAGGATGGGGCGGAGGCTGTGGCTCTTTATGGGCAGTGCCAGCCAAATGTGCTGCTTATGGATATCCGTATGGATGGGATGAGTGGGTTAGAGGCCGCCAGAAAAATTTTAGGCACATACCCGGAGGCAAAAATTTTATTCCTGACCACATTTTTAGATGATGCTTATATTGTCCAGGCGCTGCGTTTGGGAGCTAAAGGATATATACTGAAACAGGATTTTGAGTGCCTGCTTCCTGCCCTAAAGGCTGTGGCGCAAGGGCAGAGCGTATTTGGAAGCGAAATCATAACGCGGCTGCCGGATTTCCTTGCCAAAGACAGCCATCCGAAATACGGCTACCATGCCAAAGGCATTACAGACAAGGAATTGGATATTATTGAACTGGTGGCAGAAGGGTGCAGCAACCGGGAAATTGCAGGACAGCTTTTTCTAAGCGAGGGGACAGTACGCAACTACCTAAGCTCCATTTTAGAGAAGCTGGAATTGCGGGACCGGACACAGCTGGCTGTCTTTTATTACCAGAATCTTTAACCGCCGAAATAATATAATCCTCTTAACCATACCAGTTCCATTAAATGGCTACTCGTAATGAAAACGGCTCTTAACTTAAAAAACAGGATTTCGGACAAAATATCCGAAATCCTGCAAAGTGGCTTTTCTATGTATCGTTACTTACGCAAACGCTGTTATGGCATGGACTGCATTACCACATACCTGCTTAACCAGCAGGCACTATTTATGATATGGAACAAACATTACATCTGCTATATTCATGCTTTGCCCATCATCCATCCTTATCATTCCGCAGTCTTCCTTAAGATCTCCAACGGCTGAGATCAATACCACAGATAGAAACTCAGAAAAGCCAAACATTTAGAAATCCTTAATCCATACCCTTATTCTGGTATTAAGGCTTCCTTGGCAGCCTGTTTTAATATTTCCTCTTGGACGTTAATTTCTGCCTCCTGGATTGCCTTCTCGATGTCTTCCTGTGCCAGGCTTGTCTGTACCTCGCTTTTCAGCACCCCCTTCACATCCTCAAAGGGCTCCTTCACTTTTTCAGCCCGATCCAGGCAGCGCATTACCATGATATTTTCACCGATAAAAAATGGTTCACAGACTTCCCCTTGTTCCATAGTAGATGCAGCTATCCAACGCTGGGCATAAACGCCGCTTTTGCCCTCCTGTGTATTTAAGGAAGACAGCTTCAGTTCATAGAAATTAATTTCTGGATACTGCTCTGTGAGGGCTTCTATATCCTTCCCCTCCTCCATAGATAATTTTACCTGCTGTGCCAGTTCCGTTCTATCTTTCAATGACTGTCCCTGAGGCGTGCCTGCTTCTGATGACTGCCCTTGGCTTGTTCCAGCTTCCGGGGATTCCTCCTGGCCTGGCTCTGTTTGCGGCAGCGGCTCATGGCTCATGGCAGCCTCTGACGGCATCTCCCCCACCAGCATCCGGACAGAGATATCACTGGTATAGCGCTCCTGATCCTCCTGGTAAATCTGCTCTAACTCCTGATCGGAAATAGGATGGCTGGCCTTCAGGCTTTCCAATAGCTGTGCTTCCAGATTTGTATAAACATAAGAATAATAGTCCTGCTGCTGAAAGGAGGTAAGGCCATAGACCACTTCCCCTGAAGCCGCTTTATTCCCCCGATCTGCATTCTCGGTTTCCAACTTCCCTGCAATCGACATATAATCTGTTTCTCCCGCAATACCAGCCGCTTTTGCAAGCTGTGCCACGGCCTTTTTATGGATAAGGTCATCCTTGGCAAGCTCCATAATCTGTGCCAGGGGCTCTTTCCCATCCTGATCCATGTCCCAGAAATCCTCTGCATTTGCTTCCTCTGTGCTGTACTGGCTTTTCACCTCTGCAACATAGCCCTGCAAAACCATTTGATATTCCGCTTTCACAACAGGCTGTCCTGCAATCTCCATAACAACATCACTGTCTTTTATGGAACGAGTGCCGCAGCCTGTAATCGCCGCGGCACTCAAAATTGCCATAATGCCCAGGAAAGCCTTTCGATACTTGCCCTGCATCCTGACTTTAATTCCTTTCTTAAGGTTATTTTGCCTCTCTGCTCAGCTTCGCACTGCTTCAGTACAAGCCCAAAATCCGTTCCTTGCCAGCAGCGCTATTTTATCTTTCCGCTCAGTGTAACACTGCTCCAGTCACTGTAAATCTTTGTATTTTTTCCATTCACCTTTACAGTTTTGTAGCTGCGGAGCCTTACATAATATTTTTTGGCCTTCGTTAATTTGCTGAATGTTGCAGAAACCTTGCTTGCCTTCTTAACCTCAACCTTTTTAACGCCGGCCTTAAAGTTTTTCTTCAGACAGCACTGCACCTGATATCCGGTTACCTTGGAATCCTTCTTCCAGCTTACGGTTAGCTTACGGCCCTTCACAGCCTTGGCAGCCTTTATAGACAGCTTCTGCGGCTTCACAGTTACTTTTACCTTTACAGAGGCAGCCTTGTATCCCTTGGTTGCAGAGGCTTTTACTGTAATGGTGCAGATACCAATTCCCTTAATGGTAACCTTTCCATTCTTATCAACGGTTGCTACCTTCTTATCTGATGTTGCATAACTCAGCTTCCCGTTACCTGTTTTTACTTTTGCATTCAGCTTAAAGGAGGCGTTTGCTTTATAAGCCTTCTCATAAGTTTTTGTATAGCTGATTTTCTGGGTCTTTGGCCGTGACGCAGACACCTGAAGGGCATCCCGCGCACGGAGCAGTTCTACACGGGCATTGTCAATTTTCTCCTGTGAAGGCTCATCCTCATCCAGCACTGCCTTTGCCTTTTCCAATGCATCCTGGAATGCTTTCCAGCTTGCATCTGTATAATCCTCCTTGTGCTTTGCTGCGCATTGCTGGTACAGAGCCTGAAGGGAGCGCCTGTCTGCTTTCTTCTCCAGCCTGTTGTATGCATTTCTCAATTCGCTTTCTGCCTGATTCAGATCTTGCTGGATTGCAGGATCCTTATCCAGCTCTGCCTTTGCCTTTTCCAATGCCTTCTGGAACACCGCCCAGCTTGCATTGGTATAATCGCCTTTTTCCTTTGCGGCATATTCCTGGTACAGGGCTTGCAGGGACGTCTTATCCCCCATGGTCTTCAAAGCTTCAAAGGCTGCCTTTAATTCCTGGGCTGCCTGATCCAGGCTTGCCTGCGTTGCCTTCACATCTACCCTTTTCAGCTTTGCTGCAAGGAGCTTATCCTGGTAATTTTTCCAGGAATCTGCCGTATAGGATACGGCGCTATAGCTTGGCGTTAATGCGATGGCTGCCTCAATCTCTTTTCTGTCTAAGGGAACCTTTGTGCCAGTCTCTTTTTTATAGAGCGTTACATCGTCCATATATACGGTGCCAATATTGCTGCTTATGCTCAGGCTGATCAGCTGCCAATTCGTGGTGCGGAAAGGAAGAACAGCCTTTTTCCATCCCTTGTCATCTGTTTCTGCATCTGCTGCTATCGAGGCATTTGCCAGCTTCACATCGTCGCCTCCAGTTACGTTCTTATGGTGCTTTGCCTCAAGGCCTACGCTTGTAATATCCTGATCGCCGCAGTACACCCATGCTTCCAGGACATATTCTGTATTGATTTCCACTGGAACCCTCCCAATCTCAGAATATGCTGTCTGGCTGCTGTTTGTCTGTTCTACTTTCAGGCTCTTGCTGCCTGTGCGTGCCTCCTCTGCGGATACCCCAACAGTACTCTGCCAATATCCCCAGTCTGTGTCTTCACTTTCAAACCCGGCATTGTCATTTGGCGCGCCATAGGATGCAAGGATATTTTCCCTCTCATCCCCAGGACCGTCGCCTGCCAACAGTTCCATATTCATCAGCGCATTCTCCAGGCGGATTCTTGCAGCTACCAATTGGCTCTGTGTAGAGTCAATCGCTTCTTTTGCTTTTTTGATGGCATCCTGCAGGGTTGCCCAGCTCTCTTTTGTAAATTCTGCTTCCTGGTAACCAGACGCCTGGTCAATCAATGCATTCAGGTAAACGGTATCCCCGCCGCCTGTGTAAGTACCTTCGCCCTGATACTCAAAGGCTCCGATATCCACTCGCCTGTCTGCTGTATTGGCAGAAGCATAGGGAACAGCATTTCCTTCATAATCCCGGTTCTCCAATGTAATATGGGTTGGTACCAGCTCATCGGCAACGGCTGGGAAAGACTCTTCCGGCACCGGCATATACTCTCGCCCTGCATTGATACACGGGGAATCCTGGCGCAGCTTCATGCCTTCTGCCGCACCAAGGGTAACCTGGTAATCCTTGAAGCTGCCTTCTGTATAATCCTTCACATTCTGAAAGCCTGGGTTTGCCACAACCGCATTTTTGTCCTCATCCAAGGGATATACATACTGGGAGCTTCCCCATACGCAGTTGGAGTCATAGCGGACGCCTTCATGGTTCTCAAACAGCACACTGTCGCCGCAGAAAATATTGTTATAAATATCGGTTCCGCTGCTCTTGGCAGCTACCTGGCCGTTTGCCCCCCAAACCCAGGTTCCCTGTTCTACAGCTTTTATTTCCTGATATCCTGTATTCCAATAAATGGTATTGTTATATACCTGGTTTCCAATACTCCCGTATTCACCAATATGCACAATACGTGAGCCGTCAAACAGCCCGTCATTGACGCTTACATTATACCGGACCACTGCATTAACCGTATAATAGGGTCCAGGGCAAGCCATCCAGAACCCGCCCTTATTGTCATGGCTGTAATTGTACTGGTACATCACATTCTGATTGCCGTAGTCACAGTCAAAGGCCATGCCGTCCTGTGTGCTTGTGGTATGGGCCGCCTCATTGTACTGCATCGTCACATTATTGCAGTCCCACATCCAGATAGCCGCATGAGCCGGGTTCCTGCTGTAATTCCATTCCTCGCTGGCGCTTGCCGTTACCAGATTGTACTCTGCAACACCGCCGTCTGCATTAATCAGCACAACCCCATCTCCAGCCACATTGTTCACATAGTTATGCGCCACATAGACATTTGGCCAGCCTACCCATTTTTTGCTTCCTGCCTGCTGGCTGGCTGCGCCTCCTACCAGGGTACGGGCTGCCCAGCAGCTCTCCATATAAATAGCCTCATGGCAGACTTTTTCCACTTTATTGCCCGTAATCTTTAAATCCGTATAATAGGATTCTACATTTCCCCCAGTTACCAGTGCCATAATGCCGCCGGAGCCTTTTTTATGGCCTTCTGACCCATTTTGGGACATATAGCCGTTTACATCATGGACATAGTTGTCCTTAATTACAACGCCCTTGATCTCCCCGGCATCACGGTTCTCTACCAAAAGCCCTGTCAGCATGGATTTGCTCTGGTCGTAGAGTACCTTGCCTCCTGCCTCGCCCATCAGATCTCCAGGGTCGTTTTCCCAGTTTGTAACTTCCAGGTTCTGGATTGTGATGTATTCTGAATTTTGGACATGGACAGCAGCCACATCCTCTTTATTCCTGGTGCTGACGCCTACGCCATCCAGCCAAGGACATCCATTTCCATTAATAACAGGGTCATCCCCTTCGCCATACCTTCCCAGGATAACGGGATTTTCTTCGGTGCCCTTTGCATTTTTCAGCATCAGTTTTTCATTATTCCATACACACCCTGCCTTCAAAAGCACCTGCTGCCCTGCCGTCAGTTCCAATCCTTCCACATTTTTAAAGGTCTTCCATGCAGTGGCTTCAGATGTCCCATTATTGGAATCATTTCCATTTGCAGCATCAATATAATAAACCGTTGCCGCTGCCCTGCCCTCTGCCACAGTTTCTGCCTGCACTGTAAGGGGGCTTGGGGCATTTATGCCGCCCACAGCCAAGGCAGCTGCCAATACAAGGGAAGCTATTGATTTCCACTTTCTATTACCCATATGGTTCCTTCCTTTCCCCGATTTTATGTTGCATCATAAACGAACAACATAGGGCTGCAATTCATGGAAAGGCGGGAAAACCCGCCTCCATGAATTACCTTTTATTTTCTTTTATTATTTCTTAATCTTGCTGGTAGTCTTTACTGTACTCCAGTCACCAAAGAGATTTGTGCTCTTATTGCTGATCTTTACCGTCTTATAAGCACGGATACGCACATAATATTTCTTGCTTGCTTTCAGCTTCTTAATGGTGGTGGATACTGTTGAGGCTTTCTTAATTGTAACTTTCTTAGCGCCGGAGAAATTCTTCTTCAGGCAATACTGAATCTGATATCCGGTTGCCCTGGAATCCTTCTTCCACTTCACAGTCAGCTTCTTGCCCTTTACAGCCTTAGTGCTGCTTAAAGCCGCGCGTTTCGGCGCCACTCTCAAAGCAACCGTAACAGACTTTTTGTTGTATGTGCTGGTAGCTGCTGCCGTTATAGTAATCGTGCAGTAACCAGTTCCCTTAATGGTTACCTTTCCGCTGCTGGAAACAGTTGCCACTTTCTTATTGGAGGTCTTATAGCTTAATCTGCCATTGCCTGTCTTCACTTTGGCATTCAGGT
Source organism: Lachnospiraceae bacterium (assembly GCA_910575035.1). Taxonomy (GTDB): domain Bacteria; phylum Bacillota; class Clostridia; order Lachnospirales; family Lachnospiraceae; genus Petralouisia. The sequence goes on along the minus strand of CAJTDL010000001.1, from coordinate 176,657 downwards.
TGAAGGCTTTGTTCCCATATGCCTTCTTATAAGACTTCGTATACTGGATGCTCTGGTTCTTCTTGGCTGGCGGTGTAGCTGGCTTCTTCTCCAGTGTGGATTTTGCATCCTGGAGGGATTTCACTGCCCGCTTTGCCTCTGCTTCTGTAAAGCTTGCCTGAGCCAAAAGATCCTTTGCCTCTTTTAATATGGACTGGTAAAATGACCAACTGTCCGCTGTATACTTATCTTTTTCAGAATCTGCCACTGTATTTGCAGCAATCCCTTCTTCCAAAAGGGCTTTCACTGTCTTCAGTCCCTCAATTGCCTTCTTGAGTGCTTCATTTGCATCATCTACCGTTGCCTGTTCTGCAAGAATATCGGACTGTACCTTCTTGGCGGATGCAAGGGCGGATGCAACCGCTGCCCAGCTTGCACTTGTATAGCCATCCTCTTTCAGCTGTTCTGCCTGGCTGATTGTGGCATTTAACTGTGACTTGTCAGACACTTCCACAAATTCCTCTTCCTGAATCATCGCAATCCAGCTCAAAACCGGATCAGAGCTTCCTGTCTTGCTGACGCTTACAGTTACCTTCGCATCATGGTTCAGGGTAAAGCTGACATCTTCCTGCTGGTTGGTAGCTGTGCTGGCAAGGGTAAAGTTATGTGTCTGCACAACACCATCCACATCAGAACTTACTGTGATCCTGGTTGCCCTGCTGGTGTTCCACCATTCCTGATAGCCGGTGGAAACAATATATTTCCCAGCCTTCAGATCAAACGCATAGTCAATGTTCTTATTACTCTCTGCCCAATAGCCTCTGGACCAGATATCCGTCCCTTCGCTCTTTCCGCCAAAGTCTACGCCGAATGTTCCGGTATACCCTGCCTTATTTTCTGCGGAATAAGCCTGGTCTGGGCTGGTATTGCGGAGCTTATCCTTCAAGGCCGCCTTTACCTGGTTCAGGTAGGAGGATTCAGAATCCCCTGCATAGCAGTCAAAGAAGTAGATCATCTTCTCATTGTACAGCCCTACGGACTGTGTAAAGGTACGCCCATTTTCCAGTGTCCCTGTCACATTTACTGTGCCCAGGCTGCTGCCGGACTCTTCTGGGAGGCCACTCCAGGTTACTTTTACGTTCTGTGTGGCTGTTTCCCCTACATACTGGATGCTAACGGAGCTTGGCAGTGCTTCCTTCAAGGCTGCCACAGAAGCTGCCATTTCTGGAAGCTCTGTCTTAATTTCAAATGGCTTGATGCTGTCGAATACGCTCAGATCCCAGTCAGAATAGCGGCGCAGCGCAATCTGGTTCCCAGAAAGGAATTCTACCGGAAGCCATACATACCTGGAATCCCTTAAGGAACCGCCTGTATCTGGATTCCTCCAACGGTCGCCCATATAAATGAACTGGCCTTTTGCCGCGTCTACTGGAAATACGCAGGTACTCTGGGTATTGTAAGTTGTGGAAGCCCCATTGCTGTCTGTACAAGGATCGCCCATGGTAGTCCATGGCCCCATTGGATGGTCGGCAACGGCATAGCTTGCCCGGTTTGGAGACCATCCAGTACATCCGGAAGTGATGATATAATATTTTCCGTTGTACTTGAACATTGCTGGTGCCTCCCTGGAAGCATCAATAAAGTTCCTGGTAAAGTCTTTGCCTACGCCCTGTTCTGCTTTGCTGTTGTCTGGCTGTGCCACATTGGTATATTCATCATTTAATTTTGCGATATGCAGTGTCTGGTTTCCATCGGAGGAATAGATCACATACCCTGTGCCGTCATCATCCTTAAACAGGTTCATGTCACGTACATGGCCGCCTACTTCATTGTCAAACCCATGGTCTGCATCTGCATCATAGTTCAGCAGATAGCTGCCCTGGAGCTGGAACGGCCCAAATGGGCTGTCAGAAACTGCCACGCCAGCCTTTGCCTTTGCGTAGTTGCTGTCTGCGTCTGCATCTGGCGTCTGCCCGTCTGCATGGAACCAAATCACATATTTCTTTGTCTTATCATTGTAGATCATCTTTGGACGCTCAATCACGCACCCACTGCTGGAAGAATTATTATCCGTCCAAAGGTCGCCGTAAACTGCCTCCTGCTGCTCCTCTGGCATATTGCCGTAAAGGCTTGTGAAGTACTCGTCTGTTGTAAATGTTTCCCAATTGGGAACAGTCCTTAATACGCATCCCTTGTCTTCCCAGTTGTATAAATCTTTGGAAATATATACATGGACGCCTGGGCATGGACGGTAATCATTTGTCTTATCCTCACCAATCCAATACCAGAATGTATCGTCTGCTGTAATCTGGCCGTCCCCATTCAAGTCATAATCCTTGATCTGCTGGATCTGGCCGCCATGTGCCTGGATTACTTCCCCATTCGTATCACGGATCTCCCCACCGTCTACGCCGGAGAAGGAATTGTAAGTAATGATTTCCTTTAATGCACGGTAAGCCTTTACCAGGTTATTCCGTGCGGTTGTCTTAGCTTTCTCATCTGTGGAGCTTACCAAAGCCTTTGCTGCTTCCAAGGCTGTATTATAGGCAGCCTGTGTGGCCTCTGAATACTTGCGGCCTTCTGTCTTGCCTTCGTAATAATTGATCCAATCCTGCAGGGTCTCTGGGAATTGGAATCCATCCTTCAGCTTATATACTTCAATCTCAGCAATGTTGCAGTTTGCGCTGCTGTCATCCTCAGGCACTGCATACTTCACATAACGGAAGCTGGTATTGCCTGACTTAAACTGGTTAGAGTAAACCATCGTAGCCTGGCCGGCTGCTGGAGACTCTGAAATTGTATATAAGGACGTCCATTCCTGCCCATCATTGGAGCCATAGAAGGATGCGCCTATACACCTGTTTGTATAGCCTGCCCTGGGCGCATACCCAAAGGCTCCGATATTTACTTCCTTGCCTAAGTCAATCTGCACCCAACCTTTTGTTACGCCGTCAAAGAAGCTGGAATAATTTCCATCCACTACATTCTGGACGCCGTTAGACTGGTTGCCATTCCATGGTTCGCTTCCGGTTACCATGCTGGTATCCAATGCAACCTTTTCCACTGCATCTTTCATTACTTCACGCTGCAGCTCTTTTTCGAATGCAAAATTATCCGCATATTCTTTGTCGTATTCTACGCCTTCTACAATATAAGTAGTAACAGAATTGCCCTTCAGGGTTGCTGTAAAGCTCTTGTCTTCGGTATTTGGCACAATGTTATCTGCCGCGGATACGTCTGCCCATTTTTCCCCATCTGCTTTTGAGCCGCTGGTGCGGTATGCAGAAATCTTGCTGCCCATAGCCTTAAACTCTTCCAGGTCAAATTCCCATGTCCTGTCTGCATCAGAGGTATTCCGCACTACGATCACTGCCTTCTGCTCCTTCGGGTCATAAGCAACTAATGTATTGCTGTTATCAGAACCCATAATAGCATAACCTGGGCGGATATACCTGGTGAACTGCCCAAGGGCTTCGTACTTCTTGGTCAGCACAAGCTCCTGATTGTTGTGGTCGCCGATTGCAATGCCCCAGAAGCCTTTTTCCGGGTTGTACATTACTTCACCTGCATCGTTCAACTTTGTCAGCAGATCTTCAATCGTATCGGCGTCAAACTCATTGTTTACATCCACATTCAGGTCAACTGCGTTCCACATAATCCATGCAGAGCACCGCAGCCCGTTCACATCCCTCATAATCTGGCCTGCAAAGCCCAAAGCAGCTGTCATTTCCCCTGCATTTGTCCCTGCTTCAGAAGCGCCGTCAATCTCAGACATCCACAGGTTCTTTCCCTGCGCCTCCGCCAGGGCGCTCAGTTCCTCGCGCTTAGAGCCGCTGTATGTATGGGTATCAATCCTAGACACAATATTCTTTGCTGCAGTTGACAGCGCATTGTAGGAAGTAATGGCTGTATCAATGCTGGTCTCATCCGTGCCGGAATATACCATATTTTTCATAGCCTCTTTTGCAGGGCCATCTGACATCTTGGCAATATTTTCCTGCATTGCTGCGTAAAATTCCTCGATGATCTTTGACTCAGAATTGCCCTGGTCAAAATGGCACCCTTCCTGTTTTGCGCTGTTTGCGCCCCAGTAATTGGTATATGGCTCATTCATTGGCGTCGCGCTCTGGAAGTCTACAACGCCTTCCTCTGCCCAATGCACGATCACATCCGCCATGTAAGCCGCAAATGCCTTATAGGAATCTGCCCGCAGGTTATCCTTGCTGGCATCCGTATTTCCTGAGCTGCATCCGCTGTAGGTCATAAAATAAGGCGGGGAATTGGAAAATGCCTCTGCAATAAAGTCTTCTCCGCTGGCTTTTTGGGCTGCCTTTAAGACATTCATCTGGTTCTTGTCTTTGTCCCAGTCATAATTCCAGGCATAGCCGCATTCCTGATCCACACGCGTAAACCGCTCATTGTACCATTCAATCGTCTTATCCTCTGTCAGTTCAATCTTGGTAACATCCTTCCAATATCCGGGAATTGCGGAATCAGAACGCTGGATATGGGGAGCATGGAGAAAATCCTCACTCTGCACAATGCCTTCATCCCCGGATTTCACAACAAGCATCTTCACATAATCCATCAGCCATCCTGTTGCCCCTGCCACATTAACAGTATTTTCTCCTGCCTTCAAAACCACATTGGGAATCGTAGCCACGAACAAGGATTTAGATCCAGAAGTTGCAATCTTCCCATTTTGGATGGCTGCATTGTCAATCGTATAATCCGTTTCATCATTGACCCGGACTGCCGCGTCACGGTCAGAATTGCTCTCATGGAACAACAGCATCTTCACCGTATAGCTGCCTGCTTCCGGAACATTTACGGTATAACGCAGATTGTCGCCATTGCCTGAGCCTGTATCCCCCGCACCGTCCAAAGCGTTCACATACCCAATCACTTTAAAGCTGCCAACCTTCTGCCCCTGGCCGAAGCCAAAATCTGCATCTGTAAATGCAAAAGTCGCCTCTGCCATCCTGCTTTCTTCTGAAATTGTCATGCTGGTTCCGGCATATGTGGGCGTCCTGCCCTCTGTCTCTAAATCATAAAATTGCGCTTTTTCATTCGGGGTAACCGGCGCCACTTCCCCAACATTATCTCCGCCCCCGATATTATAGCGCCCAATGTTCATATCCAGCCCATTGTCGCCAAAGAAGGCCTCTGCTGCCTGGTTTGTCATCTGCTCGCTGTAGCCCAGCCTGTTTGCCCACCAGCAAAGGGACGTGCCCCAGCCCTGGAACTCGCCCAGCCCGTCTCCGTCTGTATCATTAAACGGGGATACCTGGCTTGGGAGCAAACGCACGCTTGTGTCGACAGCTGCTGCCATGTTTTCCGTTCCAGCAGCATAAGCCGTCAGGCTAAGGCCGCTGGCTGGCAGAACAGAGGTAAAAAGCATTGCGGCTGCTGTAACTGCACTTACACATTTTCTCAATCCTCTCATCATGTCCTCTCTCCTTTTCATATATTTAGAGCCTGGCTTTCTTTTCTGCATACGATTCTGCTGCTGGCCAAAAACCTTTGGGCAATAGGCAATCACGCCAGGCAGAAGCATCTTTTCCGTCTCACCATCTCTTATTTTCTATTTTAAATGCTTTCAGGATTTTTCTCAAGTATATTTACTAAAATTTTAGTAAAATACTTTAATTTTGGTAAAATCATATAAAAAAGCCAGGCCAAATTTGTGCAATTTGAGTCTGGCTTTTTGGAAATGCTCCTTTATTTTAGAAAATTATCTGCCGATATAATAATTATTATTTTAAATTATACCTTCCTGATCCGCTCCAATGCCTTCAATGTATTCTCATAGCTTCCAAATGCTGTCAGCCTGAAATACCCTTCTCCGCTTGGCCCAAATCCAGATCCTGGCGTCCCCACCACATTCGCCTGTTCCAGCAAATAGTCAAAAAAATCCCATGACGTCATCTTATCCGGCGTCTTCAGCCAGATATATGGTGCGTTCACCCCGCCAAATACCGTATACCCCGCTTCCTGCAGCCCTGACTTGATCGCAGAGGCATTCTTCATATAATAAGCCACTTGTTCCTTCAGCTGCGCTTTCCCTTCCGGGCTGTAAACAGCCTCTCCGGCCCTCTGCACAATATAGGGGGCTCCATTGAACTTTGTGCCGTGGCGCCGTGCCCACATACCATGCAGGGAAGCCTCACCGCATTTCAAATCCTTCGGTACTACTGTATATCCCAGGCGGACCCCTGTAAACCCTGCATTTTTAGAAAAGCTCTTCAATTCAATGGCACACGTCCTGGCTCCTTCGCATTCGTAAATAGAATGGGCTACATCCCCTTCTGAGATATAAGCTTCATAGGCTCCATCATAAATGATCACAGCCCCCACTTTATTTGCATAATCCACCCATTCCTGGAGCTGGCTTTTTGTAATCGTAGTCCCTGTCGGATTATTAGGCAGGCACAGATAGATAATGTCTGGCGTCTCCTTCGGAAATTCCGGCGCAAACTGATTCTCCATGGTGCATGGCATATAGACTACATCGCTCCATGTCCCGCTTACTGCATCATAAGTCCCAGTCCTCCCGGACATTACATTGGAATCCACATACACCGGATACACCGGGTCGCAGACTGCAATCTTGTTATCCTGGGCAAAAATCTCCTGGATATTGGCGGAATCACTCTTTGCCCCATCAGAAACAAAAATCTCACCTGGCTCAATATCGCATCCCCGTGCCTTATAATCATGTTCTGCAATGGCATTCCGCAAAAACTCATACCCCAAATCCGGCGCATATCCACGGAATGTGGCTGCATCCGCCATTTCATCCACTGCCTTATGCATAGCATTGATCACCGCAGGCGCAAGGGGCTGGGTCACATCACCGATCCCCAGGCGGATAATATCCTTCTTTGGATTCGCCTGGGTATAAGCTGCCACTTTCTTCGCAATTGTACTGAATAAATAGCTTCCTGGGAGCTTTTGATAATTATCGTTGATCTTGAACATAGAGTCCTCCTCTTTTCCATATTAATATAATGTTAGCTGCTATGCCTGTAGGTTTCGATTCCTTAGCTTTCTGTTCATAAACTAAATCAGTAACTTAAAGGGTGTATTGACTGTCAGGCAGGGGGTGGCTAGCTATCCTAAGCCAATAGCCCCCTCCCCAAGCAATATTTCCCCTTCAAATACCGTGGCAGCGCCCCCTGTCATATACACGGGGGAATCTCCCCCTCCCCAGGAAATTTGCAAATCCCCCCCTAGAAGCTGCACTGTCACTTCCCCTTCTGTCTTATGGTTCAGCACAGCAGCCACCGCCGTAGCGCAGGCTCCCGTACCGCAGGCCAATGTCTCCCCGCTTCCCCTCTCCCACACCCGCATACGCAGGGTATGTTCATCCAATACATTTACAAACTCTGTATTTACCCTCTTAGGAAAACAGGGATGATTCTCAAATGCCGGCCCAATTTTCTCCAAATCCAGCCCCCTTACATCCTCTTCCAGAAAAACCACGCAATGTGGGTTTCCCATGGAAACGCAGGTCATCTGGTAGCTTTTCCCTTCCACCTGCAGCGGCACATCCACCGCCTGCCTGCAGTCCACTGCCACTGGAATCCTCTCCGCCAAAAGCTCAGGCGCCCCCATATCCACTTTTACCTTAGATACCCTGCCCCTCTCTGGGTTTTCCTTTGGGAATCCGCCTCCCTTTTGGGAAGACGCCGACTCCACTGTCAGTTCCAGCTTCTTTATCCCCCCTAATGTTTCTATACGGATTTCCGTCTTATCCGTCAGGCCATAATCATATACATACTTTGCTACGCACCGAATCCCATTCCCGCACATTTCTGCCCGCGAACCATCCGCATTGTACATAGCCATCTCAAAATCTACCTTCTCAGAGGGATTGATCAGTATCAGCCCATCCGACCCAATCCCAAAATGCCTGTCACTGACAATCCTTGCCACCTCCTGCGGATTAGCCAAAACCTTCTTGGTACAGTCCACATAGACATAATCATTCCCTATCCCATGCATCTTAGTAAATTTCACAGAAACCAGCCTTCTTTCTATAAATCCTATTTTTATGTCACCAGAATATAAGCCTGCAGCTGCATTGGCGCTGCGCCATCTATATCCAGGCAGTCTTCCTGCATTTCCTTAACCTGAGGATAATTACCCTTTATGTTTCACCCGCCTATCATGCTCAGTATCATCTGCGCCGTCTCTGTCATCCCTGTGCCGCTGTCCATACTGCTTTTCTGGATATAGTGATGGGCTTCCTCCTCTGTCATATGGTTACGTTCCATCAGCAATTCCTTCGCCTTCTGGATCAGCTGCCGTTCCTCCTGGCTTCGGCTCTTCGGCTGCGCCCTCCGTTTCCTCCGCCTGCGCTCTAAGGTATAGGCGATCATCTCCATACTGCTGACCAGTTCGTGTACCTTCATAGGCATCTGCAAACACACTACTCCCTCCATAGGCTCCTTTTCCCAGGCATTCGGCGCTGTCAGCACCAGCATTTCAAAGCCGTCCGGCAAATATTCCCGCAGCTGCCCATACACCATATCCTGCAGGCGGCTGGCGCACACCACAATCCCATCTGCAAGCCCGTCTGCACACTGCAGCGCCTGTGCGCCTGTGACACACACCCTGCCCACTTGAAACCCATGCTTAACCAGGATACTCTTAATGCTTCTTCCGTTTTCTATCTTTGGAAATACTACAATTACGTTCATCAAGGTTCTCCCATGGAATTATATTTTATACAGGTAATTGCTGATTTCCCAATCCGTCACCTGTTCCCGATAGGAGGCCCACTCTGCCTTTTTCGCCTTGGCATACCTTTCTGAAATATGCGTCCCCAAAACGCTGCAGACCAATGCATCCTGCTGCATCTCCTTCACCGCCTCATGCAGGTCTACTGGCAAAGAAGCAATCTTGAGCGCCGCCTTCTCATCCTTGCGCAGCTCAAAAATATTAGAATTAATGGGAGCTGGGGGCTGTATGCGGTTTTTTATGCCGTCCAGCCCTGCCGCAAGGCAGACTGCTAGGGCAAGGTAAGGATTAGCCGCCGGATCCGGACAGCGCAGTTCAATCCTGGTGGCCTCCCCCCTGCTGGACGGGATACGGATCAGAGGGCTTCGGTTGGTAGCGGACCAGGCAATATAAATCGGAGCCTCATAGCCTGGCACTAGGCGTTTGTAAGAATTGACCAGGGGATTGGTGATAGCTGCCATGCCACGCATATGCGCCATCAGGCCACCCATGAAAAAATAAGCCTCCTGGCTTAACCCCCACGGATCAGAGGAGTCATAAAAAATATTATTCCCATCCTTTGATACAGACATATTAATGTGCATGCCAGAGCCATTGACCCCATGCTTCGGCTTGGGCATAAAGCTGGCAAAAAGGCCAAACCGCTTGGCAATCGTCTTAACGGCTAACTTAAAGGTCATAATGTTGTCCGCCGCTGCCAGCCCCTCCCCATACCGAAAATCAATCTCATGCTGGGCTGGAGCCACCTCATGGTGGGACGTCTCAATTTCAAAGCCCATTTCCTCTAAAGCCAGCACCATGTCCCGCCTTGCATTCTCCCCTAAATCCACAGGCCCCAGGTCAAAATACCCAGCCCGCTCATGGGTAGTGGTGGTGGGCCGCCCCTCTTCATCTGTATGGAACAGGAAAAACTCACATTCCGGCCCCACGTCAAACTGGTATCCCATTTCCCTTGCCTCTGCCAGCGTCTTCTTTAAGATATAGCGCGGATCCCCTTCAAAGGGGGCGCCATTGGGACGGTAAATATCGCAGATAATCCTGGCCACCTTTCCCTGCTGGGGGCGCCAGGGGAAAATAGCAAAGGTATCCAGATCCGGGTACAGGTACATATCTGATTCCTCTATACGCACAAATCCCTCAATGGAAGATCCGTCAAACATGCACTGGTTGTCCAATGCTTTCCCTAACTGGCTCTTGGTAATGGCCACATTTTTAAATGTGCCAAACATATCTGTAAACTGGAGGCGGATAAACTCCACGTCCTCTTCCTCCACCAGGCGGATAATATCCTGCTTTGTGTATTTGCCCATTGGCCAACTCCTTTCTGTATACCGCAAAGGCATTGTTGTCATGCCATATTATAATCAATCTCTTTTAGGAAGTCAAATTCAAAAAGCCTTGCTTTTTCACCCCGCGAACCATACAACATCCTCAAACCCCATATCCCCCCCAAACAGATCCAACGCACTCCCAATGGTAAAATTCAGCCTGCCTTTCCCCAGCCTGCGCAATTCTTCCAAATCTGCAAAGCTCCCAATTCCCCCTGCATAGGTGACCGGGATCTTCCCCCAGTTCCCTAAAAGCTCCGCCACGCCTGCTTCAATCCCCTTGGCTTTTCCTTCCACATCCACCGCATGGATCAGAAATTCATCCGCATACTCTGACAGACGCTCCAGCAGCGGCTCCTCCAGCTTTTCCTCCGTAAATTTCTGCCAGCGGTCTGTTACAATATAATATTCCCCCTCCCGCCTGCGGCAGCTCAAATCCAGCACCAGATGCTTCTTCCCTGTCACATCCCTGAGCTTTTGCAGGTTCCCATAATCTATCATGCCATTCCGGAATACATAGGAGGTCACGATCACATGGCTGGCTCCTGCCCGCAGAAACTCCAGGGCATTGCCTGTATGGATCCCCCCTCCTACCTGCATCCCGCCAGGATAAGCGCCCAAAGCCTTCACCGCCTGCTCCTTTGTTGCCTCATAATAGCTGCTGCTTACAGGATTCAGCAAAATAATATGCCCTCCCCTAATCCCATGGCTCTGGTACAGTTTGGCAAAAAAAGCCGCATCCTGCCCCGCCACAAAGTTTTCCTTTGCCTGGTTCCCCTCATCCCGCAGGCTCCCTCCCACGATCTGCTTTACCTTTCCATTGTGAATGTCAATACATGGACGAAATTCCATCCGTTCCTCCTTTCCCTCTAATAAAATACAGATATGCTTAACAGCTTCTCCTGCCGCAGCATCTTCAGACAACTTCCCAACTATAGCCCATTCTACCATTTTCCCCATACACTGTCCAGAAATCATCCAAAAACCTTTCCAAAAATCTTTTCCAGAAAATTGTCCGCCAGTCGTTGACAGCCCTAGCCTTTTTTGATAGAATCGAGGGAATAACAACTAATTTCACATTTCACAGAAAGAGAGGAAAAAAAATGGGCACGATTATCGGCGAAGGAATTACATTTGACGACGTATTATTAGTTCCAGCATACTCAGAAGTCACACCGAATATGGTAGACCTGTCTACACATTTGACCAGAACCATCAAATTGAACATACCCATGATGAGCGCAAGCATGGATACCGTTACAGAACACAGGATGGCAATTGCCATGGCACGCCAGGGCGGCATTGGGATTATCCACAAAAACATGTCAATTGAAGAACAGGCTGAGGAAGTTGACAAAGTAAAGCGTTCTGAAAATGGCGTCATTACCGATCCATTTTCCCTTTCCCCAGAACACACGCTGCAGGATGCGGACAACCTGATGGCCAAATTCCGCATATCCGGTGTTCCTATTACAGAAAATGGAAAATTAGTCGGCATTATCACAAACCGTGACTTGAAATTCGAAGAAGACTTTTCCAAAAAGATCAAAGAGTCCATGACCTCCGAGGAGCTGATCACTGCCCGGGAAGGAATTACCTTAGAAGAAGCCAAAAAAATCCTTGCCAAAGCCAGGAAGGAAAAGCTCCCAATCGTAGACGCGAACTTCAGCCTGAAGGGCCTGATCACCATTAAGGACATTGAGAAACAGATTAAATACCCACAGTCTGCCAAGGATACACAGGGCAGGCTCCTCTGCGGCGCAGGCGTCGGCATTACTTCCAATATGATGGAACGGGTGGAAGCCCTGGTAAATGCCAAGGTAGACGTAGTTGTCGTAGATTCCGCACACGGCCATTCCAAAAACATCCTGGAATCCGTCAAAAAGATCAAGGCCACTTTCCCAGGCCTGCAGGTCATTGCCGGAAATATTGCAACAGCAGACGCCACCAAGGCGTTGATCAAAGCAGGCGTGGATGCTGTTAAGGTTGGCATCGGGCCAGGCTCCATCTGCACCACCCGTGTGGTAGCCGGAATTGGCGTCCCCCAGATCACCGCTATTATGGACTGTTACAGCGCAGCCAGGGAATCTGGCATCCCAATCATTGCGGACGGCGGCATTAAGTATTCCGGCGATATGACAAAAGCGATTGCCGCCGGGGCAAATGTATGTATGATGGGCAGCATCTTTGCCGGCTGTGATGAAAGCCCAGGAACCTTCGAGCTGTACCAGGGCAGGAAATACAAGGTTTACCGCGGCATGGGCTCACTGGCCGCTATGGAAAACGGCTCTAAGGACCGTTATTTCCAGCAGGACGCCAAAAAATTAGTGCCTGAAGGCGTAGAAGGGCGTGTGGCTTACAAAGGAACTGTGGAAGATACCGTTTTCCAGCTGATCGGAGGCCTTCGCTCTGGCATGGGCTATTGCGGGGCTCCTACCATTGAGGATCTAAAGGAAAACGGCAAATTTGTAAAAATATCTGCAGCCTCTCTGAAGGAAAGCCATCCCCATGATATCCATATTACGAAGGAAGCGCCAAATTACAGCATTGACGAATAATACACCTGAAAAACTGCCTGCCCTGCATAAAATTGCAGGGTACAGGCAGTTTTTTCCACAATCCTGTTAATTTAATATTCCATATATCCCCAAGGCGCCCTTATTTATTTGCATCCTTATTATCCTTTGTTTTATTGCTATTATTGTCTGCATCGTCATTATTTCCATTTGCATCTGTCAGGTCATCCACGCCGTCTTCCACATCATTTCCAATGTCCTCTGCGCCGTCAATCAAGTCATCGCCCAGGTCATCCACTACGCCGTCTCCGCCGTTGTTTGTGGATCCGCTGCCATTGCTGTTATTTGTGGTACCATTTGCATCATCCCCTTTTTCGTCGTTCCCTGTGCCATTACCGCCATTATTCGTCCCATTGTTATTGTCAGTCTCTATGCTATTATTCGTTGTACTGCCATCTGTGCCGCTGCCAGCCGTCCCTGCGCCGTCATTTGCAGTGCCATTCCCTGTAGTCCCATTATTTGTGGCGTCATCTGCATTTGTACCATTGTTATTATCTGCATTGTCATTATTGCCGCAGGCAGCCACACTGCTCAGCACCAATACCAGCAAGCATCCTACCAGGATCTTCTTAAACTGTTTCATAATATGATCTCTCCTTTATTTTAAATTTTGTTTCCTCATTAATATGGGCAAATTCATCAAATATATACAAAGTCACCTGAAAATTGCAAATTCTTATTTTTTCATTTTAGGCTGGAAGACCAGGCTGGCCAAATACCCAAACACCAATGCTGCCGAAATCCCCACTGCACTGGCTGTAAACCCTCCCATAAAGATTCCGATAAACCCATCCGATTCCACCGCTTCCTTAATCCCTTTCCAAAGGACATTCCCAAAGCCCAAAAGCGGTACGCTCGCTCCAGCCCCTGCAAACTTCTGGAAGGGTTCATACAGCTGCAAGGCTCCCAATACCGCCCCGCTGCACACCAGCAGCACCATAATCCTCCCTGGCAGCAATTTTGTTTTTTCCATTAATATCTGCACCAATGCACAGATCAGCCCCCCTACCCAAAATGCATTTACATAATCCATCAACATCCCTCCTGCTCCACATAATCAATTATCCTTTTTAAATTACTTAAAACTATCAGCCTGCATATTCCAGCACAACCCCATGGGCAATCCCAGGCACGCTCTGCCCCTCATTAAAGCTGACTGTGGAAAGCAGCGCCCCTGTCGGCACAAACAAAATCCTCTTAAAAATCCCTTTCTCCAATTTGGGCAAAAAATAAGCGCTTAACGTCACTGCCGAGCATCCGCAGCCGCTTCCCCCTGCATTCGTATTCTGCTCCTCACTGTCAAAAATCTCAATCCCACAATCCATATGAACCCTCGAGATATCCACCCCTTTCTCTTTCAGCAGGTCAATCAATATCTCCTGCCCCACTGTCCCCAGATCCCCCGTTACAATCCTGTCATAATCCTCTGGCTTCCTCTGAAAATCCTCCAGGTTCTGGTAAATTGTATCACAGGCTGCCGGCGCCATGGCCGCTCCCATATTCATGGAATCCTTTATGCCATAGTCCACCACCTTCCCCGTGGTAATCCCACTAACTCTCACCTTCCCTCTTTTCTTTCCAAGTACAAAGGCTCCACTTCCTGTAACCGTCCAGGTAGCTGATAAGGGTCTTTGGTTGGCATACTCCAGGGGAAAACGAAACTGCTTCTCCGCACTGGCAAAATGGCTGGAGGTAACTGCCAGCACATTTTCCCCATACCCCGCCGCCACTGCCATAGCCGCAAGCCCCAGAGACTCTCCGGCTGTAGAACAGGCTCCATAAAGCCCAAACAGCGGGATATTCAATTCCATCAGCCCAAAGGTCGTAGCAATATTCTGCCCCAAAAGATCCCCGCCAAAAATATACCGGATATCCTCTTTCTTCAAATCCGCCTTTCCCAGCGCCATGGTCGCCGCCTCCTTCTGCAGCGTGCTCTCCGCTTCTTCCCAAGTATCCTCCCCAAACTTATCGTCCTGCCCCACCATATCAAATAAATCTCCCAGCGGCCCTTCGCCTTCTTTCTTCCCCACAATACTGGCGCTCCCCAAAACATACGGCGCCTGTTCAAACTGAATGCTCTGGCTTCCCATCTGCGACATATTTTCCCTCCTCTGCGCTCTCCATTCTTTAAATATTCTGCCCTTATTTTGCCCCATTTGTAAAAATATTACTCATAAATATTTCCGATATTTTATGCAAAAAACACCCCATAGCAAGCGAATTTCCTTCCCGCTTACTATAGGGCGCCTCTCCCATTCATTTTTAAAAATATGCTGCCATCCCATTACAAATGGTGCACTGGCGGCCTCTTGGGATCAATGATCTCTGCCGCATCAAACAAATCTGACAGATTATCCATCTCCCCAGTGGTATTAAAATAAATCCGGTATCCATCCAGGTTCCTCCGGCTCTGCCGCACATACCCATCCCGGATAATCGTATTATACTGCTTAGAATCCACATTACAATAAATATTGAACCCTTTGCTCTTTAAATAATCATACTTCTCATTCCCTGCCGCATAATCATCTGTCCAGCCCGCCAGATCCTCTCCATGGGCAAATATAATCGTATCAGTCCCTCCAATTAACGGCGCCACATTCTCCAGCCATTTCTCTGTATCAGCCTGAAGCCGCTCAAAGGAAATCGTCCCAACTTTAAGATGCCCCCAGGTATGGCTTGCAAATTTCCAGCCGTCCTCCTTCAGTGCTTCTGCAACCTTCTTGGCATTTGCCCGCTCTGTCTCCAGGTCAAAATCCGGGTGCTCCTCCAGCCATTTCTTTTTATCAGCATCAATATCCTCCGGCACCGTCTGATAAGAAATATCCGTACGATACCCTAAAATCCCATTATACCCTGTCAAGGCGATGGTTCCCTTCGCACCTCGGTAGGAGGCGTCCGGATGCTCCTCTATAAACTTATCCATCAGCGGCACCACATCATAATCCCCCACCACAGTGGTTCCATCATCCTGAATATATTCACATTTTGGCTTCCCATTCTCATCCAATACCATCTTGGAGGCAAACCCAAACCCATCATAGCTATGGTAATAGGACAGGTCATCCAGTGAGAGCACAAAGGCCTTTTTATCTGGCGGAAGCATAATCTGGGCTTCTTTAAAATGGGATACCCCATTCTCATCCACGGTTTCCTCCACCATGTCATGAAGGTCTACCATTACATACCCTCTGTCGTACATTTCCTGGGTAATCTTGTTAAATTCATCTATCGTCGTCATCCACTGGTTATTGCCCACTGCCTGAGGCACTGTTTCCTGGTCTGCAAAACACTTAATCGGATCCACTGCCAAAGAATGGTAAAATACATGGGTAATCTCATCAATCTTTACTGGCACGCACGCTGCCTTCTGGGCTTCATAGCCTGCAATGGCCTCTGTCATCTCTGCATCGCCCTCGTACCCTGCAAAGCTCTTCACCTTCTCCATTGCCCCATCATAGTCATAGCTTGCCGCTAAGCGGTTTGCCTCTTCTAAAATGCCCTCTTTTGAGGATGCGCCTGCCTGCACCGGCTGAACCTCCGGCTCTCCTTCCTCATCCTCTGGCGTATCCCCTGTTCCTTCTTCCCCTTCGGAAATAGGCACAGTCTCTGCATCTGTCCCTGATTCATTCTTAGCGCTTTTCTCCGGCACATCCGCATTGGCTGCCACGGCATCTGAATCCTCCTTTTCCTTCTCGCCTTTGAATGAGGCAAACAACGCCGCGGCTACCCCTACTGCCGTAATAAACGCCAACACGACAAATGTGGTGGCCATGCGCCTGCGCATATACCGTTTACGCCTATTGTCTACCCTTGCCCGTATATCATCTCGTCGTCTCTGCATAATTTTCTCCCTTTTCGGCTCCTTCCATCCTGCCTGTATTTTTTCCTAAGATAAGTGGCTGTATATGTACCCCTATGCCTAGTTCTTAACTATGTATATTCCTGCCCTTTATCATATGATGACTAAAAGCAAAAAATCAAGACCCTGAATATGAAAACTTTCTTAAGAATTATTAATTTTTCACATACGCCACTTCCAGGACTTCTTCTTTTTCCCTATCCTTTATCATTTTATACAATTTCTTCATAATATACAAGTAGGCTGGCACTAAAAATATATCTGCAAAGATCCATGCCACCGGGCTGGCAAAGCAAATAGCCAAATATCCAAACACCGGAACCAGCCCCAGGCCTACAATAGACCTTGCCACCATCTCACATACGCCGGCCAGAATCGCAAACCGGCTGAATCCCAGCCCCTGTATGGTAAAGCGCACAATATTTACCAGAGCCAATGGGAAGAAAAACGCGCTGTTAACTGTCAAAAGCATCTGGACATTCTGCAATACCCCTGTCTCAGAGGAATCCAAAAACAGAAGCGCAATCCTGCTGCCAAAGAGCACCAGCACCCCACAGGCAAACACGGCATAGACCAGCCCCATCACACAGGTGGATTTCACGCCTTCCGAAACACGCTTCAGTTTCCCAGCCCCCACATTCTGCCCTGCATAAGTCGCCATGGTAGAGCCCATAGCGTCAAAGGGGCAGCAGAAAAACATACTGATCTTGGTGCTGGTAGACACAGCCGCCACTGCCAAAGATCCCAGGGAATTAACTGCTGCCTGCAAAATAACGCTTCCAATAGCTGTAATGGAATACTGCAGCCCCATAGGAACCCCCATATTGCAGAGCACTGCCACATATTTAGAATCCAGCCGCCATTCCTCCCTGGAAATCCGCAGGATCTCAAACCGTTTTATCATATAAACCAGGCAAACAATGCCGGACACCGCCTGGGATATCACCGTAGCCCAAGCCGCCCCTGCCACGCCCATATGGAATGCCAGGATCAGCACCAGATCCAAGGCGATATTCAATACGGATGACATTACCAGAAATACCAGTGGGCTTTTGCTGTCACCCAGGGAGCGGATAATGCCAGACAGCAGGTTATACAGATAAATCGCCGGAATCCCCATAAAGATTACAAATATGTATGCATAGGAGCCTTCCATAATATCCTGCGGCGTATGCATCCATCCCAAAATCTGCCGGCAGAGCAGGCAGACTGCCACCGTCATCACGCCTGCAAAGGCAATGGAAAGCCATACGCTGTTAGCCACATATTTGCGCAGGGCATGGTAATCCTTTGCGCCAAACTGCTGTGCCACAGGAATGGCAAACCCATTGCACACACCCATGCAAAAGCCAATTACCATAAAGTTAATGGAGCCTGTAGCGCCTACAGACGCAAGGGCATGGACCCCCAGGAACTTTCCAACAATAATCGTATCCATCATATTGTAAAACTGCTGGAACAGCATCCCAAAAAACAGGGGGATACAAAATTGCAGGATCAGCTTCATCGGGGATCCTGTGGTCATATCCTTTGTCACACTCTTTGCCATGATACAATCCTTCCTTCCTAAAATTTCCATAAAAAGAACCACCTGGAATGATGCTCATTTTCCATGTGGCTCTCATTTGTGTATGCAATTATATGCCCCTTTGCCTGGTTTGTCAATCCGTTTTTCAAAAAATTATGAAAATCGTCAGCACTCCTGAAATATGTTCCCACGGAATGCATAGTTTGGTGCATTTTTGAGGCGTGAACCAATGCCAGTAATTACTCAATGCCTGGTGGATGCTAAAGCCACCAAAACGCTTCATCCCCCTTCCGACGGAATCTAAAACCACCACAAACGGCTCCATGCCGTCCCCTACATAAAATCCCGCTCCAGGCTAGACACCAGCTGCTGCATCTCAGCTTTGGAGCTTACATTCCTGGCAGCTTCCACTACCTGCCTTTTTTCCTCATCGCTCAAATGTGCATAGGCATTGAGAGCCTTTTCATTTAATCCCAATTGGAAGCTAAGGCCTAAAGGCATTTCGTATTTGTTGTCCATGCATTCTCCTTCCTTCTGTTTTTTACATTTTTCACAAAAAGAAGGCTTTTTATACACACAGGCTTGAAATCTCTTTCTTCTATTATTATCCGGATTCTATATTTTTAAATGATTGGCCATATTGAAAATCCTAAATGCCTGCCATCCGCCTGTATCGGGTTAGGCCTGGGCGTATGCAGGAACCATTGTGGAAGAAGCGGGAACCTATCGGTATACCTCACGCAGCGCCATAAAAGCCTCTGCCCTTCCAACCCCTATATTGCTCCCACGGTATGCCGCTAATGCACACAGCGCCTCTAGGCTCCGGGGATGTGGGAAGGCTGCACGCTCACTTTGGTAACACTGCATCCATTCAATCTTCGCATCCAGGGTTTTTGAAATATCAAAATAGACGGATGGGACAAACGGCTCTGCGTAGGTATAATTCCACTCTGTAGACGAGGGCGTTTCAAAGGCATAGATACGCTCGGCATCATAGCCGCCGACTGGGCGGCAGGCAGTCAATACTGCTTCACATACAATCCTATGGTCAATATTCAGGTCGCCCTGCTGGAGCTTTATGGCGTAATTCCCAAGTGTGGACATTGCAGCCCAGCAGCCAAGGCTGCAAAAAACCATCTGCCCTACCGCTACCTCCATCAACGTCCTCCCTTTGGAAATCCTGGCGTTAAACACGCCCATAAGCGGCATATACACGATAAGCCATGCCCAGTACCACACCGTCCAACTCCCCACAAAGCCCCATCCCCGTAAGGGTCTGTATAAGTGAGCATACGGATAAAATTCTGGGCATAAAGCCCAAGCGTATTCACCTCTGCCCGGAAAAGCGGCAGGATCCCGCCTAGTGTACTGGCTCACTGGTATTTATGGTAATTCTGCAGAGGTATTTTACTCCTCTGAAGAAGAAAATTTTGGATACAAGGAAGCCAACTTATTCCGCGCGTCGTCTGCCGTAAAATGCCAGGTTACTTTACACGCATCTTCATTACGCATATTTTCCCAGGCAGAAACTTCTTTCCGGACGGTTTCCAGCTCCATGAACCGGCGGGCGAGACACTGGCGTGTCATGGCATTCAGCCCGGTCTCTGCGATATTCAGCCAACTCCCATGTTTCGGTGTATAGTGGATTTCAAGCCTTTTTGCAAAGCTGCGGGCTTCTGGCGCCGGAAAACATTTATACAGCGATGCCAGTGCATGTGTATTCAG
Source organism: Lachnospiraceae bacterium (assembly GCA_910575035.1). Taxonomy (GTDB): domain Bacteria; phylum Bacillota; class Clostridia; order Lachnospirales; family Lachnospiraceae; genus Petralouisia. Next base: position 156,914 of record CAJTDL010000001.1, on the reverse strand, counting down.
GTTGTCCATCACCAGGATGATTTTTTCATGGCACGGATAACATTCCGTCAGAAGGTGTTTTATTTCTAAAGCCCAGTCTTCTGCTGTTCGCCGCTCCTGTACGCTGGCATAGCGCCATCCCGACAGCGGCTCCACAAAAATGAAAATACTGCAAGTTCCTTTACGGATATATTCGGAATCCGTTTTTTGTATATCTCCACAGCGCATAGGCAGCGGCTCCAAACGGTTGTCCAACATCTGGTATGGCTTTTCATCCATGCAGACCACCGGGATTTGCGGGTTATACGGCATTTCATATACATCCAGGATATCCTCCATGTGCGCTATAAAATCCGCATTTCCCTTTGGCGGAATGCACCAGTATTCATTCATGTGGGGACGGAGTTCGTTTTTTTAAAACACGGCGGATGGTTTCCCGCCCGATAGGCTCATCAAACTCCAGGCGGACTTGCTTTTCCAGCAGGCGCAGCGTCCACCGGCACCTCCCTTCTGGAGCCGGCCCACAGGCAATCCTGACAATCTCAGCTTCAGCTCTGCCGTCCGCTTTCCTGCGGACATTTGATTTCGGGTTACGCTTAATGGATGTGAGCGCCTGAATGCCGCCATCCACGTACGCTCTTACAATATTTGAAACCGTTGCCTTGCTAACGCCGTATGATTTTGCAATCTGGATCTGGGTGAGGTGTGCAGATGCATTTTCATCCAATTCAAGGAGTATGGAACATCTGCGTATGATCGTTTTACATGTTTTTTTATTGTTTATTGTATTATAGAGCATCTTTTTCTCATCATCGGATAAAAAGATATGGTATGTTCTTGTTCTACCCATAAATGTAACACTGCCGTTTCTTTTTATCACACCATATCTTGCCATAAATATCAACAGGTCAGCACACTAGTAAGCCATGGTTATTAACTGAAGAACACATGTCTTAACATTCTTAAGCAAAAGAAATTTCAAGAAATTTTGTTTTCCCTGTTAAGTATTTTGGGTTCAGTACGATATATTAGGTGTAAACAAGGATGCAACAATTTTATAGCAATTGTTGCATCCTTGTTCGTTGTCACTAGAATTATACACGCTTTCCACTTTTTTGCAACTGCAGTTCTTTTGGTTAAAATATTACTCTGGCAGTTTAATATCACAGCAGATAGAGATTTAGAATTCAGCCTCTTTTGCTTCCATATATTCTAAAAATTTATATTATCCCCCAGTACGGAAAGAAGCTGATTCACAGAACCGCCATCTTGGTCGGTATTGCGGCCAACAACCGTTATCTCCAACAAATTATCCCTTATAATTTCCAACATTAGTTCCACGAATCCGGCGCTGTCCGCCTGTCTGTCCACAGCCCCAAGTGCCTCATAATATTCCTTCTGTCTCGATTGAATTAGCTCCTCCATCAGCAGCCAAAAGAATAATTGTCCGTATACGGTTCTTCCTCCTTAAACGAGGACTGATTGTGCCTTCTTGAAGAACAGTGTCACAATCTTACCACTATAATTAACCAATAGCAAAAATAATCTTTTTAGTATTTTTATCATTGCCAAGAAATATGAAAAGCAGAATAATGAAAGTTCTTTCTTCCCTCATTATCCTGCCTGCATTATAATATTGGTGTTTAACCAACTGTATTGTTAAAATATCCCCATCATCTTCCCAATCCAATAAACCAGCCCCAGTACCCAGCTGGTAAATATCCCATACTAAATCACCGGCTCTATGAAGGTAAAGATCTTACACCCAATTCCAAAGACCTGCACTTCTGCTTGTGTCAAGTTAGAACCCATTTATTATTTTGTCACAGCCCTGATAAAAATGTTTTTCTGATCCATCCCCAGCTATTTCAAGCATTCATTTATTAGCCTTTTCCCGCAGTCGATATCTTCTTGTTCTATTTATTCCCAATGTCTCAACATCATCCATTTCAGAAAGTATTACCCTCGTTCTTGCCATGCTCAAGCCAAGCAATTCTGCAATATCGCTTGTTTTTGCTGTTTTATGCTTTTGCAAATATAACCTAATTTCTTTCATATTCTTTACTGTTTTTATCGCTTGTTTTTTAATAAATTTTAAGAGCAATAACGTTCTATCCGGATCAAAGCTTTCTTTTATGACAGGCTCCTCCCAGCCCTCATCTTCCCATACATTAAATATATTCGGTACTCCGCTGCCCGCGTGTTCACCTATATCTATCAAATTTAACATTTTCATCAAACTCTTATTTCGTGGGTCGGATTCCCCCCTACGCATCTGTTCTTTTCCGAGTCTAATATAACCAGGATTCTCCAATATGACTTTATCATCTTCTTTAATTATGAGTACACCATATTTTCCATAAAAATCTGTATTAATAATGCAATTTGCCAACGCTTCCCGTAATGCCCTGTGAACCGGAATATCGTCAATCCGCCCCCCCCTGCATCTTAAACGGAACTTTGATATCTTTAATCATCTTATTGTATACGCGAAAATAAAAATCAAATAGATTTCCTGACCATTCGCCAGATGACGATTGAAGCCTATCGGTCCATCTGATTACTGTATCTGGATTTTCCCTGTAATCCAAAAAATATTCCGGAAAATATCTCACAATATCATACTCATTACCAAACATAAGCATTCCAGCGGCAGTGGAATGAAGTCTTTTGTCCTCTTTGGAAATTCCTTCCGCCCCAATCACTCTGAGATACTCATTATCACCCAATCTCTCAAATAGATGACCTGGCTTAAAGGATTTATGACTGTTACGATAACCCCGAATGGAATCTTGATTCAAATCCTCAATTTCGGCCTCGTCAAGTACTTCCATATTTATTGTTTCTTCTGCCTGATCCCGCAGCATTGTTTTTATCCGCAATCTGGTACAATGGTAATCTCCCTCCCAATTTCTGCGAAAGGTTCCTCCAAACAAGTCGTCATTAATGTATACAGGCTTTTGCTCCCGCTTTGCACTCGGCACCCAGATTACCATTATACAATCATCCGTGCCAGCCACCGAAAAAGTTTCTACATCATCATCCTTCAGAAGATTTATACTCACCTTTTTATGGTTGCTAATGGTATCCCAGAAATCCTTCTTCAATTTTGCCGCATTTTTCAATCCGGCTGTATGCCAATTGCCTGATTTATCCTCTTTTACCCCAAGAATACTAACACCGCCATAGCAATTGGCAAAAGCAGAATAGGTATCCCATAGGCTATTTGGAAGTCCGCCTTCTGCCTTTTTATCTTCCCTGCGGTTATCTTCTTTGTAGGAATCAAATTTTGCCAGTTCAAACAGTTTTTCCATACATACTCCTTACAAAATCATAAGTATTTTTTTCTCCAACCGGGCACATAGCCAAGAACATCCTCCATATAATGGAATCCTAATTCACCCATTCAAGTTTTTGTTGCCGGTTTGGACAAACCATAAGATTGCGTACCAGAACAGACATCCACGTTATGCTCATCAACCAGACAGATTCCATCCTTCATCAACTTTAGCATTTGTATCTCTTTTTCTGTAAAAATACTTTTTTCTGTTACAGAAAAATCTTCTCTGCTTTTTAACATATCCATATTATATTAGAAAAAAGACAAATGTACAATAAAAAGCAGGCTAACAAATTATTTCATTCGCTACCCTGCCCATAATACAAGCTCTGTTTCTATATCTTTGGTGTTAGTCAAAAAGTGTGTCGTTTTTAATTCATTTATGTCATGACTACCTACAAGCCTTTATGCATACAACCAATACGTTAATGGCCAATTCCCATTACAGCCAGTCCGTATGGGCGGGCTTTATACATCATCCCCTCTGCGTTGAGTCATTGGACAGCTTTTCTGAAAAATATGGGTTCTCCCACCAGACCGCTTTTCATATGCTGCAATTGACTAATACCATATCTTTTTTGTAACTTCCCTCAAACTTCCATCAAAATACTCCAAAGCACTTCCCAATCCAATAAATCAGCCCCAACGCCCAGCTCGTAAAGATTCCATACAGAATCACCGGCCCAGCAATCGTAAAAATCTTACACCCAATCCCAAACACCTGCCCTTCCTTCTGGAACTCAATGGCAGGCGCAGCCACGGAATTGGCAAAGCCTGTGATTGGCACCAATGCGCCTGCCCCGCCCCAGTTTGCAATGGTGGGATAGATATTCAGCCCTGTCAGCAGCACGCTGAGGAGCACCAGCAGCATGCTGCACCAGCCCCCAGCGGTTTCCTTGTCCAGCCCAAAGGTATCCATTGCAATATTCAGGATCAGCTGCCCCAATATACAGATCAGCCCGCCCAACACAAAGGCCTTTGCCATATTGGCTGGCAAGGAATGGGTGGGAGTTACCTTTTTTACATATTCATTGTATTCCTGATTTTTCTTTTCTTTTTCTTCCATTGTTTCTGACTCTTTGTTATCCTGCCCCATTATTTTCTGTTCCAAAATCATTTCCTCCGTTTCCGATACTCATTATCTATATTTCTCTTTTTGTATCCCCTCTGGTCATCCCGTAATTTATTCCCTTTCCGGGCAGGGAATAGGCTGAGCGCTTTTTACACAGCCATAATTTCGTCCCTACATCTTCTGCATATGGTTTATATAGAAATACAATGCACCTGCTGCCTTCCCCAATGCCATGAAAAACAGCATCCAGCTCAGCCCTTCCTTTATGCCAAACCTTCGGAACATAATGGGAAACGTATTCAGTATCTCTGCCAGGGCTACCGACAGGCAGCCAGTGAAAATCCCCGCCGAGAGCCCAAATAGAATCACAATCCCAATACCCAAAGGCACTTTTATAGGAAATAAGGCCATCAGGTTCCCTACGGTTCCCCCCAGCAAGACAGCATTCTCATAAGCCATAATGTCAAACGCCGTGCGGCTTTTCCCAATAATACGGGGGACTACCCCAATGGAAATAATAAAGCTGAATACTCCCGCTGAAATGGCTGCGCCGCTTGCCAGCCCGATAAAACCCAAAAATACCTGCTTCATCCACATCCTTGCCAATCCCTCCCAAATCTCCGCATCTTCTTTAACAACTGGCGAGCCGCCCTTTTCTGTCTTTGCAACCAGAGCTGCTGGCAGGCCAAGGAATTTGCCTGCCTCTTGAGCCTGCATAATTGCTGATGCCCCTCCTGCTGCCGCCATCCTATCTGCCCTTTGGGCTCACGCCGCCAGCGCCTCTCCTGCCGCAGGCATCCTGCGTAACTCTTTAATCTACATCATTGCTGGTGCCGTTCCTGCCGCAATTTTCAATAAATGTTGTATCCACATCCTTTTCATAAGTACGCATTTCCACCTGAATAGGCGTAGGGTCATGGGTAATTTTTTTACGGCCCAAATGGTTGAAAAATACCATAATCCCAAAAAATAAGCCAATGGAATAGCATACCTCCAGAACTGTAAAGCCATTGGACTCTGTTCCCATTACCTGCTGGTAAAAATCTGCAAAAACCTCCCCCACCCCCACATCATTGTCAAAGGTCATAATGGTAAATGCCGACCCAAAGAAAATCAGGATACACAAGATGGCTGTTTTCAGGTACTGCAGCCACTTCACCTCATCCTTGGGCGCATATTCCAGCACAAAGTCTTTTTCCCCAATATTCTGGACTTCCACATTTGGAAACTCCTGGCCGATCAATTCTATGATCTTGAGGACAGAAAACACCTCTACCTGCGTCTTTTTTTTGCTTTGGTTCGCAGGTATATGGAATACATAAACCTTTATCTGCTTTAATTTATTTACCAGAGGTCGGTTTGTGGAGGTTATTTTCGCAATGTCCTTTAAGGTAACGGAAGGCTCACGTACCAGCACACTCTGCTCTATTTTCAGATAAACGGTGTCTGTCGCCATGAATCTCTCCTTTCATTACGCTGCCCAAAGCCTGCCTCTGCCGCCATGCTTTGGGCGCCTCCTTCTGATGACGCCCCTTTTGCATTGCCGTCAGCGCTGGGCACATTTTCCCGGTCATAAAGGGCTTTCCCCTTTGCTAATCCTTCTGTGCCGGCAGCGGCGCTAAACGCGCAAACCTGGCTGCGGGAGCCTTCCCCCTCCACCAATGTCCCTTCTGTCACTGTAACCTGGCGTTCCACATAATTCATGTAATAGAAAATTCCCCCAGCCATTGTGATGAGGATCACTGCTAACAGGCATATCCGATAAATTGTGCGGTGTTTCATATACTCACTTCCTTTTCCATCTTTTGGTGTAGTATGCCACAATATTCAAATTTTATTCTACAAACTATGGCGAATATAGTGGACAGATTGCGAATATTCTATTATAATAATGGGTAGGCAGCGGCAAAACCATACATCTAAAATCCATAAGCAATGCGTATCCACTGGAAGATTTCAGGGCCATAATCCGGTGAATTGCTATTGTATATGAAAAAGTATAGGGGGATCCAAATGAAAAACTTAAAAATTAGGACAAAGTTACTGGTAACATTCATGCTCATCATTCTGCTGTTCATTGGAACAGTTGCAATTGCGATTATGGGACTGACAGAAAATGCTGATAAGTATTCCGAATTTTATAATGTCGGCTACCAAATCACCCACAAGGTCATGGATATGCGCCGTGGTCTGCAGATCATTGTAAAAGACATTTCTTTCATCACCATTGAAGATGATGGTAAAAAGAGCGAAACCTACTCAAAAGATCTGCAAAAAGAGCTCGGCACGCTGGAAGAAGACGCAACTTGGCTATTCGAGAACTTTACAGGCGACCAGGAATTATTAAACAGCTTTTCCGAGGACCTACAGAAGGCTATGTCAATGCAGGAAACCGTCATCAAGACAGCAAGTGATGACCTGCAGGCAGCACAGGATATGCTTCTGGACGAATACCAGCCTCTGATAGAAAAAGCCGTTAATACACTGATACAGATCAGTAATGTGGCACAAGAGGACGCCGAGGCCAATTACCTGGAGACCACTAAAATGCAAGGCACGCTTGTTGCGCTGCAGATAGGTATGGCAGTAGTGGCACTTTTGATTACCCTGATTCTTTCCACTTACCTGACAAAAGCCATTACCAAGCCAGTACGCGAACTGGAGCGTTCCGCAGAAAAGATCGTAAAGGGAGAGCTGGACATCAATGTGGCCTACAAGTCCAAGGATGAATTGGGAAGCCTGGCCAACTCTTTCCGTAACATGGCTTCCATCCTTGCTGACGTAATCTCAGACGCTTCCAGGATCCTTAGCGAAATGGCAGATGGCAACTTTGACGTCCGCACCCAGGCTGAAGAGCGTTATGTAGGAGATTTCCAGAGCCTTCTAGAATCCATCCGCAAGCTGAACCGTGACTTGAGCGCCACAGTAAGCCAGATCAACCAAAGCGCTGACTTGGTTTCCTCTGGCGCTGAACAGGTATCTGACGGTGCACAGGCTCTTTCCCAGGGCGCAACAGAGCAGGCTTCTGCAGTGGAAGAGCTGGCAACCACCATCACTGGTATCTCCAACCAGGTAAAGGAAACTGCCGAGAACGCCTCTACCGCAAGAGACCAGTCCAGCACGGCTGGCGATGAAGCTGCTGAATGTAACCAACAGATGAAGAATATGATGGCTGCCATGGAAGAGATTACCCATAAGTCCAATGAAATCGGCAACATCATCAAGACTATTGAAGACATTGCTTTCCAGACCAACATCTTGGCCCTCAATGCGGCTGTGGAAGCATCTCGTGCAGGTATTGCAGGAAAAGGCTTTGCCGTTGTAGCCGATGAAGTGCGAAACCTGGCCAGCAAGAGCTCTGCGGCATCCAAGGATACTGCCGAGCTGATAGAAAGCTCCATCAAGGCTGTAGCGCGCGGCACACAGATTGCCAACTCTACGGCACAATCCCTGGCAAAAGTAGTGGAAGAAGTGCGTAAGGCATCTTCCAATGTGGAGCGGATTGCTGATGCAGCAGAAGAACAGGCAAGCGCCATTGAGCAGGTTACTGTCGGCGTGAACCAGATTTCCAGCGTGGTACAGACTAACTCTGCTACGGCAGAAGAAAGCGCGGCTACCAGTGAAGAACTTTCCAGCCAGGCAGAAATACTTAAAAGCCTCGTTGCAAAATTCGTCCTGCGGGAAGAATACGCACATAGCAGCGTAAATATGGATACTAGCTATGACAATCCATCCTCTTATGGAACCATTGATTTAGATTAATCCAATCCCCAAAGAGGCAGGAGGCGCTGCATAAAGCATACATCTTTGAATCGGGCATCCTACATACAAATGGCGTACATACAGCCATTTACAACTGTATTTGCATTGCGGTATGCCCCAGAGGGTATACCTTATGAAACAGCGAAGCTGTTTCCCCGCCCTGAAAGGGCATGCATTGCGGTATGCCCCAGAGGGTATGCTTTATGCAGCAGTCTTATTTTGTATAATCCTGCTGTTTCCAGCCGACAGGCTGAATCATAACATAAAATTTTTCCTCTCCAGCCTATCCTGCTAACTTCTGGCATAAACCTGATTCCGCATTCTCAATAAAATCTTTTTTTCCAAACGGCTTACCTGCACCTGGCTTATTCCAAGCTCCGCCGCCACTTGAGCCTGCGTCTTATCGCCAAAATACCGCAGCTCAATTAAATGGCGCTCCATATCCCCCAGCTCCGCCAAAAGCTGCTCCAGCAGCATATGGTTCAGTAAGCTCTCATGGCTGTCCTTTTCCTGAGGCAGCCGATCTGCCAGGCAAACTTCTTTTCCATCTCCAGGCGTATAAGTCTGGTCAATTGATTCAATCTCCCCATTTGCCTCTAAGGCCATAACAATTTCCTCCCTGGAAATCCCCGTTTCCTCCGAAAGCTCCTGCAGTGTCGGCTCCCGCCCCTGTTTGGCCTGCAGCTTTTCCCGTGCCTTCTGCATCTTTGCGCCGCTTTCCTTCAGGCTTCTACTTACCTTAATCATGCCGTCATCCCGCAAAAACCGCTTAATCTCCCCTGTGATCATAGGTACCGCATAAGTAGAGAATTTCACATCAAAAGCCATGTCAAACTTATCAATCGCTTTCATTAATCCTATGCTCCCCACCTGAAACAAATCCTCCAGTTCATATCCCCGGTTTGCAAACCGATGCACAATGCTCCACACCAGCCCCATATTCCTCTGCACCATATCATCCCTTGCAGCTTTATTCCCTTCCTTGGCTTCCTGCAAAAGGCTTCGGGTTTGCGTATACCTATCCTCTTTTTTGGCTTCTTCCCAGCTTCCCTGCAAAAAATCCCGGCTCTGCGTATATTCTTCCCCTTCCCTATCTCTCTCACTGGCTCCCTGCGGAAGACTCGGGCTCTGCGCACACCCTTCCCCTTTTCCTCTGCCCTCTCTCCCCTTATCATATGATTCCATCACTCTCTGTCCCTGCCCAACCATAACTATTTTCCCCATACCTTAAGCCATCCTACTCTCCCCAATCACCTTACGCATCGTAACACAGGTTCCTTTCCACGGCTCTGACACCACCTCCACCTCGTCCATAAATGCCTCCATAAACGCAAACCCCATCCCCGACCTTTCCAATTCTGGCTTGGTCGTAAACAATGGTTCCCGTGCCAGCGCAATATCCTTAATCCCTTTCCCTGTATCCGTAACCGAAATCTCCACCATCTTTCCCAAAATACTGCATTGGATCCAAATATTCCCCTCTTTCTGTTCATATCCATGGATAATGCAATTCGTCACTGCCTCACTGACAGCCGTCTTAATATCCGCCAATTCATCCACTGTAGGATCTAATTCTGACACAAAAGCCCCCACTGCCACCCTGGCAAACCCCTCATTAGAAGATATTGCTAAAAATTCCATCTTCATCTCGTTCCTAAATCCTTCCATAGAATCCTCCCTCCTTCTCTCACTCCACTTCTATGATCTTCTTCAAGCCAGACAGCCGAAAGATTCTTTCTATCTGCCCATTTAGATTCACCGCTTTCACATATCCTCCAGAAAACCTCACATTCTTACACCTCCCAATAATAACCCCAATACCAGAACTGTCCATAAACCGCGTATCCGCAAAATCAAAGATTAAACTCCGTACCGGATATTTCAGGATCAGCCCATCCGCTTCTTCTTTTACAAACTCCGCCTGATGATGGTCTAATTCTTCTGGCATCCGCAAAACCAAACATCCATATTCCTTCTCAAATCTATAATCCATAATTCCCTCCTTTCTGCTCCTAACCCCTTTTCACTCTCCAAACCTTCAGCCTCCAACGCTCCGCCTCAATATCCGCCCCTATTTCCACAAAAAAAGACATCATACGCTCATGATGTCTTTCGTACCTCTAAGGCTGCTCCTGCCTCTCTAACTGATTTAAATACTGCCGTGACTTCCCTCCGCGCAGAGTCCCTGGATGCAGATCTACCATCCGTTGATGGTATTTCTTAGCATTTTCCACATCCCCTGTGGCCTGGTAGGAATTTGCCAAATAGTAAATCGCATATCCATCATTATAATCTTCCTCTGCCGCTACAACCTTCTCCAGCCCAACAATAGCTTCCGCATACCGCTGCGCATTATAATCTTCCTCTGCCTTCTTATACACCACCTCAGTATACTGCTCATCCACCGCCGACTTCAAGGATTGGTAGCTTGCTTTTCCCTGTGCCCCCAGCAATCCCACCTCAACTTTCTCCATCGTATCTCCCGCCTCCAGGATATTCTGCTGGGCAAATGCCTCATAAACCTTTAAAAAGGCCTCATAATTATCCACAACCTTCTGTGCATCCGAAGAATCATTTTTCATTTGCTCAATCTGCTTATCCCGGTCTTCAATCTCATTCTTCAGGCTCTTAATCTCCTGATTCTTCTCGGCAAGGGCGTCACTGGCTTCCACCTCTGTCTTCTTGGCCTCTGCCACCTTGTCCTGGCGGATTGCCGGAATAATCAAGAACCAGGTAATCAGCATGCCAATCCCTACGCCAACCACCAGATTGATAATGGTCATCAGTGGGGTGAAGTCCCTCACATTGGTAGGCTGGATGATCACGTCATTGCCGCTCTGGTAAGACATAGCTTTCTTCCTTTTCTTTTCCTTTTTGCTCTCTTTGCCAGGATGGGCTTCCTCCCCCATCTTCTGGTTTACCTCCCGCAGATAGCGCAGGGTGATGATATTGCTGGTATCAATCTCCGCTGCTTCCCGCAGTTCCTTCCGGGCATGCCCATACTTCCCTTCTTCCATATAAAGAAGCGCCAGAAGCTGGTACCCCTTGATTAGCTTAGGGTTCATGGTCAGTACCTTTTTCAGCTGGATAATCGCCAGGTCATTGCTGCCCTGATGGCAATACTGCAATGCCTGGTTGTATTTTTTAATGGTCTGATTAATCGTGCTTAAACGGGAGCGGTTGGACTGGATTTCCTCCAGATAATGCTCCGCCAGGTTATCCTTTGGCTGAAGGCTGCGGCTGATCACCCATTCGCTCAGGGCGTCCACTGCCTCCCCCATCTCAAAGTAAACCAGCCCCAAAAGGTTCCTGGCCTGGATATTGCCTTTATAATAACGCAAGCTTTTCCGCAGGGCATGGGCCGCACCGGAAAGATCGCGTACCTTTGCTTTTTCCAATCCATCGTTATACAATGCATTGGACATAGAAATGATTTTATTATAAGAGTTCATAGGGTTCCTTTCTTAATGCTGCTTTCTGGCTTCCTTGAAGATTTCCTGCATAATGTCTGTCATATCCGTCAAATCCCTGTCATATATGGCATCCTCAGCCTCCTCCACTTCCAAGCTGGGCTTAAATCTCTTTAATTCTTCCTCAAAATTAATCATTCTGCATACCTCCTGCAATTCGTTCCAATTCACCGATCAGATATAATGACCCTGCGCAAAATAATGCTTGTCCCTGCTTTTGGATCTTCTTAGCATATGTGAATGCGGCGTCTATTTCTTCTATTTCTGTTATCTTTACTGCCCGTACTGACTGCGAAATCCTATTTTCTGTTCTGCCCTTTGGATCGGATCCTGTTCCTAAGTTCCCGCTTCCTGCCTGTAAAATCCCTTTTTCTGCATCACGGCCAGGAGAGGGCTCCTGAGGCGCCCCTTCCAGGCACCTGTGGAATGCCTCTGCCAATACCTGGCTCCGAACGCCCCGGGAACCTGGCACAGATGTCACAATAATTTCTTCCCACCTGCCTTTTTCCAACAGCCGCCTGGCAGCATGGGCATAATCCTTCTCTTTTACCATGGAAAACAATAAAACAGCAGAGTCCTCTGTTATATGCTCCACTGCCTCCAAAAACTTCTCAATCCCTGCCATATTGTGGGCTCCATCCAAATACACCTTTGGCTGCACTTCCTGCATCCTGCCCTTCCATTCCACATGAGCCATACCCGCCTGGATGGCCTCTTTGGAAATGCCTTCTGTCTGAGCCAGGCATGCCAAAGCCTGCAAAGCCACCGATGCATTCTGTGCCTGATAGGGCGCCCCAAAGGGGATTTCCACTTCAGTAACATCATAACCAGAATCATAGGAAAAATCAATCTTTTTTCCTGTGTTTAAGAAAATTTTAATTTTCTTAGGATTTACAGGATAACAGGGACAGCCTAATTTATGGGCATGTTCCAGGATGACCATATTTGCTTCTATGTCAGATGCATCGTACACAACGGGAACCCCCGCTTTTAAAATCCCAGCTTTTTCTGCTGCAATCTGCCCTATGGTATCGCCCAGGATTTCCGTATGCTCCAGGGATATAGAGGTAATCACAGTAAGAAGCGGACGCTCCACTATATTCGTGGCATCCAGCCTTCCTCCAAGGCCTGTTTCCAACACAGCGTATTCCACCTGATTCCAGGCAAAGACCAACATGCCCATGGCAAAAATATACTCAAAAAATGTAGGATGGGGCAATCCCTCCTGTTCCAAAGCAGCCACAGCCCGCTCCACTTCCTCTGCCGCCCTGACAAATTCCTCTCGGCTGCAAGGATGCAGCCGGGCATCCACTGGATTTTCCACTTCCTCTGCCTCCCTGGCAAATTCCTCACAGCCATGGGGATGAAATAGGGCATCTGCCTGCATTTCCCATTCCATATCATGTAAATACCTGTAATGGCTGCTTTGATTCCTGCTGACCTGAAACCGTTCTTCCATATGCACCAAATGGGGGGATGTGAACAGGCCAGTCCGCTTACCAGCTGCCTGGAGCACACTGGCAATATAAGCGCACACACTGCCCTTTCCATTGCTGCCTGCCACATGGATGATTTTAAACTGATCCTGTGGATTCCCCAACTCCCTTAAAAGCCTGCGTGTATGGCTCAACGGATTTTTCGTCGTAAAACGCGGAATTGCCAGAATCTTTTCCATTATCTGTACATACCTGCCATAAGCATCCATTTTTATCGCCACCTCTTCTGTATCGAAATCTTAACCATTATAATATAGAAAGGCTCCAGAATCCAGAGTTATTTTGGGAAAATTTGGATTTTCGTGCGACAGAATCTTACAAAAATCCCTATTCGGTGATTTTCCTCCTGCCGATCTCCCATAAACCGAAAGCTTTTCTGCATAAAAAATCCTACACAAAAAGCAACGGATGTACATTACAAAATAACGCACAGCCATTGAAAATCCTGATTTACTCCAAACAATCTTAAACGCCCCTTTCTGGTAAGCATTTAACAGAACCTCTTTATTCTGCGCCAAACATTAAGGCATTTAGCTCGGTTATACTAGAAACCATTATTTTTAAAGGCGTTAGGAAAAAACCTAACGCCTTTCATATGATTGTATTTAATTACATTTTAGAGCAGTTGCCAAGATAAAAACCTTCCCTTTATTTCTTCGTGGTGACAGATTTTACCTTAGACCAGCTAGAGTAAAAGCTTGTTTTTTGCCCGTTCACCGACACATTATGGTAAGTGCGGATCCGGATATAGTACTTTTTCTTAGCCTTCAGCTTCGTCATGCTGCGGGTAGTTAACTTCTTATTCGCAAGAACCGTAGCCGTAGTTTTTGCGGTGAATTTATTGCTTGTGGAGTACTGGATCTGGTAGCCTGTCATTTGTGTCGCCTGCTTTTTCCACTTCATGGCAAATGCCTTGGACTTTGCCGTAACCTTGGAAATAGAGGTGCCCTTCGGTATAATGCGGAATGCCTGCTGTACTGTCCCACTGTAATTCCCTTTGAATTGAACAGTTACCGTATAGCTCCCTACTGCTTTCCTGCCAGAAGGATAAGACACGGTATAATCCGTGCCCTCCTGAAGGGTACGGTTGTTATTATCCGTCACTTTTACTGACGGCTTCCTTGCGCTTCCATTATACGTATATTGCGTAGCTGACAGTGTAACGGCCTTAACCCTGGCAAAAGTGGTTTCAATCTTACTGTCACAGCGGGAGCACTGCTGCAGGATAATACCATCCCTTTGGGTTGTGGCTTTTGTAATACTTGTTTCATAATGATGCCCCAATACAGCAATTGGCTCTGTGTATGTAGCGTCACAGATTACACAGGTATAACGCTTCTCGCCAAGTGTTGTGCAGGTTGGCTCAACCACCACCTCCTGCTTGCTGTAATTATGGACAGGCTCCTGGGTGTAATGATAAGCAAACCCATTTTCCTTTGCATAAGTTACGGCATAGCTGCCATGAAGGACACCCAGATCCAAATCTCTGTGGCAGCCGCCAAAAGCTTCATATCCGATGGCTTCCACGCTCTCTGGAAGGATAATGGATCTTAACCCCATACATTCTACAAAAGCAAATCGGCCTATTTTCTGGACATTTCCCGGCACGGTAAAGGCGGTAAGGGCTTCACAGGACTGGAACGCCATATCGCCAATTTCCGTAACGCTTTCTGGTAAAGTAAGGCCAGCCAGGCGTGTACAGCCGCTGAAGGACTCATTTCCAATGGATGTAACCCCAGCTGGAAGGGTAATGCTTGACAATAAATGGCAGGACTGGAAGGCTCTGTCGCCAATTTTTGTAATCCCTGATGGCAATGCAACCCGTGCCAGCCGGATACAGTTTTGGAATGCACCATCACCCACAACACAGTTCTGGGAAGCATCTCTCTCTGCCTGGGATGCTGCCGCCGAAACTACCTCTTCCAGGGAAATACAGTTCTGGAATGCACCATCACCAATGGAAGCAATGCCCTGCGGAACCTCCACCTTCCTCAATGAGAAACTATTTGCAAAGGCCTTATTCCCAATGGAAACAACCTGCTTCCCATCTGCCTGGGAAGGAAGGGTAAGTTCTGTGCCTGTGCCTGTATATTTCACAATCTCCAAGGTATTGCTGCCCAAATCCCGAAATTCATAATCCTCCAGCACGATTGGGCCATCCGGATTATCTGGGTTGTCTGGATTATCCGGATTATCTGGGTTGTCTGGATTATCCGGATTATCTGGATTGTCCGGGTTGTCCGGGTTGTCCGGGTTGTCTGGATTGTCCGGGTTGTCTGGATTATCTGGATCACTTGGAATCTCTTCCCGGGAATAATAGTATTTGATATTTTTATCTATTGCATATTTTTCCGCAAAGCTGGGTTCCTCCCCCTCTGCAGGCTTTTCCACAATCATAATCAAACCAGGAATAAACGTCAAATCCTCTCCAATCGCTGTTACGCTCTTTGGAAATGAAAGGATTTTTAATTTGCTGCAGCTTTGCAGGGAATTGTACTTTAACTGCGAGATGCCGGCAGGAATCTCCATATCCTCTTTTCCTGGAGGGCATACTTCTACGGAATTGTCTGTTCTATTGATTAAAAAGCCGCCCTGCGCCCCATAAACCTCATTGCCTTCATCCATATCGATCTCCACCAGGGAATCACATTTATTAAACGGATCCAGCATTATGGTCTTAAGGCCAACAGGAAGCTTAATCCGCTCCAGATTGGCACAGCCAAAGAAAGCTGAACTGCTGATGGATGTAACTGTATTCGGCACTTCAAAGCTGCCGCTTAATGCTCCAGGGCAGGAAATCAACCTTGCCATATCCTTCTCATAAAGTGCGCCTTCTCCTGAAGTGGCATATGCTGCATTTTCCTCACTAATCTGGATCTTTTGCAGGTTCTGGTTATAGGGAAATGGATTCCCCACAATTTCTTCCAACCCTTCTGGAAGAATAACCTCCGCCAGGCCACAGCCGGAAAAGGCAGAATCCATAATGCTTTTCAGGGTACTGGGAAACGCCACGCCTGTCAGGCTGCTGCACTCATCAAAGGCATTGGCACCAATGGAAGCCAGCCCCTCTGGCAATACAATCTCTTTTAGGTTCTTACAATTGGAAAAAGCAAAGCTTCCAATCCCCACAATGCCTTCCGGCAATGTGACCTTAGTCAGGGTATCGCATCCCTGAAATCCCCTTTCGCTGATCTGGCTGACCTGGATGCCTTCCAGCTGGGCTGGGATCACCAGCTCCCCATAGGCTTCCTCCGGATTGGCGCGCACTTCACATGTACCATCCTCCAGCATCTCATATTCCAGCTTTACGCCTGTTTCTTCTGTTTCCTCTGTTTCTTCCCCAACTGCCTCTGATGGCGTTCCCTCTGCAAATACCACTGTTTGCGGAAGACTGGAACAAGCCAATGCTGCTGCCATCCCCAAACACAACAACCTCTTAAATTTCATTGCTTTTCCTCCTTAATGTTCATCAAAGAACTGAAAACTTTCTTGCTTTCTATTCTATAGCAATCCCTAATTAATTTCAAGTATTTTCCCTTACTCCTATTTATTAGATATCGTCATGTTTCCCTGATTCCTAAAGTAAAACAGCAAAACAATGCCGCAGAAGTTTTCATTTCGGCTTCTGCGGCACTGCTTATTGACAGCCTTACCCAACATTTTTAATAATCAGTATCTTATCCCCCCCTTTAATCTGTTCAGAAGGCAGCTGATTGGTACGCACGATCTCTGCTATTGTAGTATAATTCTCCTTCGCAATGTCCCAAAGCCGATCCCCGTCCTTTGCAATATATCCAATGATCCCTGGACGCTCCTGCAGTTCCTCCAGATTCAGTGCCTCCTGTTCCACCCCTGTCATCCTTTTCACATTCTGCTGCTCAAATACAATGGCATTCAGGCTCAATACAGCCTTCACTTCCACCTGGCTGCTGTCCGCCAGCACCGTGGTAAGCTGATCCACCCCTGCCTGTAAATGGTACCTGCACCCTTCATGAATCCCTGGGACTTCAATCAGATAATGGAACGGCAAACTGTCCTTCATAGAGGCAATCGGCATACGGTCATCTGCCGTAATATACAAAATGCTCATCTGAAGCGTCCCTTCCACCTGAATGCCGCCTTCTACAATCTCGGACTGCTCCACTACCACATTCCCTTCACTGGCACAAATCTGCAAAATCGCCTCCTGGTTCTTATCAATCGCCATTTTCTCCGCTATTTTGCACTTTGCCCCATTCCGCAGCAACAGCTTCTCAAACACAGCATCCTGATACACTGGCATCAGTTTCTCGTTGATGGCATATAAATCGGCCACTACATTCCCTTCCTCCTCTGTAAAGACCTGTATTTCCAGATCCAGCACCAGCTCCAAATGGAGCATACGCTCTTCCCCATCATAATCCGGCTTTGCCTCCAATTCCAGCCCTGCAATATCATAAGACACATCACATACCATGTCCTCCTGGCACCCGCTGCAATCAATTACCCCAGAAAATGGCAGCGCTGTCTCCATCCATTGAAAATGCTCTTCTTCCTCCTCTCCTTCATATAAAACAAATACCAATGCCTCCCCTTTGATATTCAGCTGATTCTCCACCAGGCGCATTTCCACGCCCCGAAGCTGGACGCTTTTCCACAGCACCTGACGGATATTGGGCTTATTGGAGGGCAGCATGATCTCCTCCTTAAAACGGAAGGTATCCTTTTTCGCCTGAAATAGCTCCATCGCAGACAGGCTCTCCTCCAGAAGCTGGACATTCCCATCTGGCTCCACCCCTGCCACGATTTCCTCATCATAAACCTGGTCAATTTCTGCCTTCAGCACAACTAATGCCTTTACGCTCAGCTTTCTGGAATTGATGATCCCAATAGAAAGATCCTCCATCTCCCATGTCAGCCTGGCCGTGTCATATTCATTAGCTCCATCAATGGCCAGGCTCTCCTGGAAGGGTATTTCCCCGCTCATGCTGCTGATCTTCCCATCCTCCTGGTCGCTGCGGTACAGCAGGGAAAACCGCAATACCCCCTTGAGCCATACATGGTCTTGGGTAATGGTCGTCTCATCCAGGCTGATCTCCCCTTTGTCCAGGATCATCCGGATCAGATCCGGCTTATTGTCCGGCACATTAAAGTCATCATCCAGCGTGATCTGCGTCACAGCTTTTCCCTTTTCCCGGTTCATATGTATATATTTTTTGATTAAATCCAAAATAAAAACGCTCCCATCCTGAATATTTGTACATTCTATTCAAGATGAAAGCGTTTTATTCTTACTTGCAAAGATTCTCAGCATGTTCTAAGCCTGCCAGAACCTTGTCCTATTCTGAAACATTTCCCTATTCTGTAAAAATCAGCACAACTTCATTCGAATATCCCTTGTCAATACGTCTGCATAGCTGAATGAAAGCAACTGCGGTGGATTTTGCTCGTCCTCATCATCAACCAAAATGGTAAACACGGACGGGTAGGCTCCCTTAATTATCCCTTCCTGAATGTCAATCCTGTTGCGGCCCCTGTCCAGTTGGATCATGACTTTGCTGCCAAGCTGCCCCAAAACAGAGGCCCGCACCTTGCTAATGTCTGCCTGTTGTAATGCCATTCTTACCACCTCATTTCACTTTTATAAAGGAATGCTGCCATTCCATCTTTTAACAACTACATAGTTCTAGTATATCACTGTACTAAAGTATTGTCAAAGAAAAAATGAAACTAAGGCGCTGAACTGTTATATTGCTGTTACTATTCATGGGCAATGTCATAAGTTACAGAATTTTACAGGCTGGCACAGAAGAGCTAAGCGTCTGTCAAGGGGCTGTTACACTGCAAACTGGCTATGGTAAAGCTCTGAATAAAACCCTTTCTGCTCCAACAGCTCTTCATGGCTGCCCTGCTCTAAAATACGCCCATCCTTCATCACCAGTATAATATCCGCTTCCTGAATCGTAGACAGGCGATGGGCCACAATAAAACTGGTGCGCCCCTGCATCATTTTGGCAAAGGCATTCTGTATCTTCATCTCTGTCCTGGTATCAATTGATGAGGTCGCCTCATCCAAAATCAGCATCGGCGGCAAACAGAGCATCACCCTAGCAATGCACAAAAGCTGCTTCTGCCCGGCTGACAGGCTGCCCCCTTCTTCTCCGATCACCGTATCATACCCCTGGGGCAGGCGCTTAATAAAGCTGTGGGCATGAGCCGCCTTGGCTGCCAAGACCATTTCTTCTTCTGTAGCCTCCGGCTTGCCCATCACTAGATTTTCCCGGATGGTGCCTGCCTTCAGCCAGGTTTCCTGCAATACCATCCCATAGCTTTCCCGCAGGCTCTTTCGGGTAACCTCACGGATATCCTTTTGCTCCACCTGGATGCTCCCACTGTCCACGTCATAAAAACGCATCAGCAGATTGATAATGGTAGTCTTGCCGCACCCGGTAGGACCCACAATGGCCACACGCTGCCCTGGCGTCACCTTCAGGTTAAAATCCTCAATCAGCTTTTTCGCCGGGTCATAGGAAAAATAAACATGCTCCAAATCCACATTTCCCCGCACATCCTCCAAAATGCCTGCATCTTCCCCATCTGGTATCTGAGGCTCCTCCTCAATCAGATGAAAAATACGCTCTGCACAGGCCAACGCGTTCTGCAGCTCTGTCACCACGCCGGAAATCTCATTAAAGGGCTTCGTATACTGGTTTGCATAGCTTAAAAAACAAGACAGCTGCCCCACAGTCAGCCTGCCATGCATAGCGGCAAAAGCCCCTGCCAGCCCAACCCCAGTGTATACCAAGCTATTGACAAAACGTGTGGATGGATTTGTCAAAGAAGAAAAAAACGTTGCCTGCAAGGAGGCCTTCTCCAGCCTCCCATTAATCTCGTCAAAGGTTTCCAGCACATCCCCTTCCTTGGAATATGCCTGCACCACCTTCTGGTTTTCTATCATTTCATTAATTAAGGAGGTTTGCTCCCCACGGGTTGTAGACTGAAGCATAAACATGGAAAATGTCCGCTTTGCAATAAAACTTGCTACAAACAGGGAAACCGGCGTAATCAGCACCACCACCAGCGTGATCCTCAGGTTGATGCTCAGCATAAACAGCAGCGTCCCCAAAATCGTAACCACACCTGTAAACAGCTGGGAAAATCCCATCAGAAGGCCATCCGCAAACTGATCCACATCTGCCACCACCCGGCTCACCAGCTCCCCATGGGAATGGCCGTCAATAAATTTTAATGGAAGGATTTCAATTTTGGCAAATGCCTCCCGCCGGATATCTTGGATCACCTCATAGGTAATCTTATTATTGCATACATTCATCAGCCATTGCGCCAACGCCGTCAGAGCCACAATCAGCCCAATCCTCTGCAGAAGCTGGAAAATCACCGGAAATTCCACCTGCCCCGGCCCAAGGATATGATCAATGGCCTGCCCTGTTACCACCGGAATATACAGGGTAGACACTACCGTTGCCACTGCAAATATCAGGGACAATACCAGAAAAACCTTATACCTTTCAATATATTTTAACACCTTCTTCAAAGTGCCCATCTGCTGCTTTTTTTTCGCCTTTTCCTTCATTCTCTTTCTTCCCTTTCTAGCCATAGGCTTTCTGCCTGATCTACGGCTGCCCTTCCTAACAGCTTGAACAATTTTTCTATGTCCATCGGCTTAGCCCTTTCTGCCTGATCTACGGCTGCCCTTCCTAACAGCAGCCCTGGCTCATGCTTTTCATATGGATTTCCTATGCCTTCTTGTACTGAGATTCATAAATCTCCCGATAGACCTGGCAATTTTCTATCAGCTGTTCATGGGTTCCCATGCCTGCGACTTCCCCATCGTCCAGTACAATGATCTTATCTGCATGCTGAATGGATGAGGTCCGCTGGGACACAATAAATACCGTAGGGCTGCCCTCCATTTCCCGGATGGCTTTCCGCAGCCTGGCGTCTGTGGCATAGTCCAATGCCGAAGCGCTGTCATCCAGGATCAGGATTTCTGGTTTCCGCACCAGCGCCCTGGCAATGGTAAGCCTCTGCCGCTGCCCTCCTGAGAAATTTTTGCCTCCCTGCTCCACCCTGGCATCCAGCTTCCCATCCTTGCCCTCTACCACTTCCCTGGCCTGGGCTGTATCCAAAGCCTGATACAGCTCCTCCTCTGTGGCGTCCTGCCTGCCCCAGCAGAGGTTCTCCCGGATGGTTCCCTGGAAAAGCACCGCACGCTGCATGACAATCCCTACCTTCCGCCGCAATTCTTCCAGGGAATATTCCCTGACATTCCTCCCATCCACCAAAACCTCTCCCTTGGTGGCGTCGTAGAACCTGGGAATCAGATGCACCAAAGAGGTTTTGCCAGAGCCTGTGCCGCCAATAATGCCAACCGTTTCCCCCTTTTCCACAGAAAAATCAATGTCTGACAGGCTCTCAGCCCCGGCGCCCTGATAAGCCAGCCCCACATGGGAAAATTGTACCTTCGGCACTTTTTCCTGCCGTTCCATGCCCTGCTTCCTATCCAATCCTTTTTGGCCAGGCTGCGCCTCGTTTGCTGCCCCAGGCTTCATGCCTTGCCCTGCAAGGGGGCTTTCCAAGCCCATTTCCTTCGGCATGCTGCTCTGTATCTCCAAGACAGACTCCACGCGGTTTCCGCATGCCACAGCCTTCGTAATCAGCACAATCAGATTTGCCAGCTTCACCAATTCCACTAAGATCTGGGACATATAATTGACCAGCGCCACCACTTCCCCTTGGGTCAGTATCCCGCCGTCCACCTGCACCGCGCCTGTATACAGCAGCATAACCGTTGCGCCATTGATAATCACATAGGTTACCGGATTCAGAAACGCGCTGACCTTCCCCACATGGTTCTGCATAAAAGTAAGGCTTTCCAGGCTTTCCTCAAACCTGGATTTCTCCTCCTCCTCCTTGTGGAATGCCCGGATCACCCTTGCCCCAGTGAGGTTTTCCCGGGTAATCCCCAATACCTTATCCAACCGTTCCTGTACCTTTCGGTACATAGGAATGCTGATGGCCATAATCCCAAAAACCACCAAAGACAGCAATGGGATTGTAACAGCAAAAACCAGCGCCGCTTTCACATTAATCGTAAACGCCATCACCATGGCACCAAACACGATAAAGGGCGAGCGCAAGAACAGACGCAGCACCATATTAACGGCTGACTGCACCTGATTGATATCGCTTGTCATCCTGGTAATCAGCGTGGATGTGCCCACCTGGTCGATTTCCGTAAAAGACAGCCCCTGGATATGGGCAAATAACTGATGGCGCAGCTTTGTGCCAAACCCTGCCGCAGCCTTTGCCGCAAAATACTGGGCTGTCACAGAACAGGCCAGACCGATCATCCCCAATACCACCATCACCAGGCACATGCAAAGAATATAGCCGCTGTCTTTTTGGGCAATCCCCACATCAATAATGGCTGTCACCACCAGCGGCACAATCAGCTCAAAGGAAGCCTCCAGCATTTTAAACAATGGCGCCAATACGCTTTCTTTCTTATAATCCCTCAAAAAGCACAATAATTTTCTCATATGATTCCCTCTTTATCGCTTATTTTTAGGAGCCCTTAACCCCTCTCTCAATAAAATTTCTTTTCCTAATTATAATACTACCCTGGCGGCTAATTCAAGCTATTTATATTATTGTATTCCATTTATCATTTTCTAAGCAAAGATATTGCAAAGCGTTACTATTCAAGGCCTGGGAGCCGCTCATAGCAACAATTTGGGGCAATATTTAAAGTTTTGCCTGGCAAAAACCGCCCATCACTCCTGAATCATGTTCTCACAGAATACGCAGTTCAGCACATTCCTGGGCCATGAATCAATGTCAGTAAGTTAAGGGATTTTACTGGCTGGAGATGGGAGTGGCCATGCGTCCGCCAGGAGGCTGCACGTCCGTCAGAAGGCTATGCGTCCATCAGGGATGAGCCGCAAATCCATCCCCTAGTAATATGCAGCCATCCGCCATTGAATGCCCTGGAATAATGTCTGAAAATTATAAACATCCATCAAAATAATATAAATACATCCGCACTATCATCTTATATAATTGATAATAGGAACGATTGTTATACTGGTTTAGAATTCTTTCAGAATCTTGAACCATCACGCCAAGATTAGAAAAAGGAGGTACTTATGGCTCGAAGAACAAAAAAATGGTGTAGTTTTATCCTGTCCCTAAGTTTGTCTGTTTCAGGCATCGCGGCTGCCAACCCAAGCATACCTGCCTTAGCAAGCCAGGATATTCCAGGCCAACAAAGTGAGAATACAGCCCAAGACAATCCGAATTTTGCCCAGGGCGACAGCCTTGCAGCGCCGGAATCTGAGGATGAACCTGAGGATATCACTGCCCCAGGCCAAAATGACGCTGGCAAAAACGGCAATCCTGAAGCACCAGGCCAAAGCGGCACAGCACAGGACGATACCGAGGATGGCAGCAATACGGAAAAAGGCAACAATGCCGCAGAAAACAGCAGCAATACCACAAAAGAAAGCCAAGGCTCCAATGCACAAGAACCAGAAGTTTCCGTCCCTGACAAGAATGATACTGAATCTGACGGCGCCCGCACGCTCAGGCAGGATTCTGCACAGCAGGAAGAATTGCTGTCAGGCCTTCCGGCAGACGCACAGGAACAGGCTGCGAATACAGAGTATGCAAAAGCCGTTAACTTTACAAAAGTCAAAATTAATGACGCCTTCTGGGGTTCCAGGCAAAAGCAATTTATCTGCAAAGTAATCCCAACCGCCATTGCAAATGTGGAGAGCCGCACTGGCGGCATCCCAAATATCAAGAATACTGCCCTGATGCACCGGGGAGAGGAGCATGGAAATTTTAGCGGCGCCTTCTATGTGGACTCTGATGTGCACAAGGTATTAGAATCCATGTGCTACGCCTTAATGATCGACCCTCAGGGCGATGCAGAGACCATTGCAGGGCAAAACCAGATCAAAGATAAATTGGAAGAGTGGATTCCTTATTATGTGGATGCCCAGGAAGAGGATGGCTACTTCGATACTTATTTCACCCTGGCTTCCTACGGCGGTGCCCCGGAAGAGAAATTTAGCGACTTCAACCTGCATGAATTATACTGTGCCGGCCATTTCTATGAGGCAGCTGTTGCCCATTACAACGCAACAGACGGACAAGATACCCGGCTTTTGGACATGGCAATTAAAAATGCCGACTATATGGCCAGCCTCTTTGGCGTTGGGAAATGGAAACAGGTGCCAGGACATCAGGAAATCGAGCTGGCTCTGATAAAGCTGGCGGATCTCTGTGAGGAGATTGGCGGCGAGTACGCCAAAAAAGCGCCCGCCTACACAGAACTGGCAAAATTCTTCCTGGATACCAGGGGAGACTATGCCGACCGCCATGGCTCCAACCACAATAGCACCTATGACCAGGATCACCTTCCCGTGGCAGAGCAGACACAAGCGGTAGGGCATGCCGTAAGGGCATTTTATATGTACAGCGGCATGGTTGACGTTGCAATGTCGTCTGGGACAGACAGCTACGACAATGCGCTGCTTGCCTTATGGGATGACGTTGCAAATACTAAGACTTATGTCACTGGCGGCGTAGGCGCTGTGGCCAGCCGTGAAGGCTTCGGCGAATCCTACGAGCTGCCCAATGACTCTGCTTACAACGAAACATGCGCCAGCATCGCCAATATGATGTGGAATGAGCGTATGGGGCGCTATTTTGACAATAGCAAATATGCAGACGAGATGGAACGCGCCTTGTACAACGGCATAATAAGCTGTGTCAACCTGGACGGGGATAAGTTCTTCTATGGCAACCCGATGCAGAGTACAGGCGGCAATTCCAGATCTGCATGGTTTGGGACTGCCTGCTGCCCCTCCAACCTGGTCCGTTTTGTAGAATCCCTGGGAAGCTATATCTATACCCAAAAGGATGGCCAGCTCACCCTCAACCTCTATATCGGAAATGAAATGCATACAGATATCAATGGCTCTGCAGTAGCCTTAAACGTCAATACAAACATGCCTTGGGATGGTTCTACCGATATCGCCTACCAGGGAGAGGACAATACGGCATTCACGCTGCGCCTGCGCGTTCCCTATTGGGCAACCGGGCAAAACACCATTACCGTGAACGGCGAAAGCCTTTCTGCCGCACCAGATGACAAAGGCTATATCAATGTGAGCCGCACCTGGAAAAAAGGCGACCAGCTGAATATCTCCTTTGGCATGGAAATCCAGCGGGTATACAGCGATGAGCATGTAACCACCAATGAAGGCCTGGTTGCCATTCAAAGAGGCCCCATTGTCTATACCTCAGAGCACGTTGACAACAATGGTTCTGTATTTGATTATATCCTTTCCAAGGATGCAAAGATCACCGCTGAAAAGATTGATGATATCACCGGCCTAAGCAAGGAATACAAGGAAGTTGCCCTTGATCCCAATGCACCGGACGCACAATATGCCGGGCTTTCCAGCCAAAGCCTGGAAGAGGCCCAGGCAGCCTGGCGCCTGTTTGACCCATACAATCAGATTAGTATCGGCCAGAATGCCGAGACAAAGAAAACAGAGATTAATTTTGGCAAAAACACCCGGGTAAAAGCCATCTACAACCATGCAGAGGCTGCAAATTGGACAGATTACTCTGTAGAGGCTACACTCACCCTGACAAATGAGCTTAGCGCAAATGCCGGCGTTTTGTTCCGCACAGACGGAAGCACCGTTGGAAATGATCCTGATGGCTACAATGGATATTTTGTAGGAATTGGCGTAGACGGCGGCAATGAAGGCCTTGTTATCGGTTATGCAAATAAGGATAATGGATGGAAACGGATGGAATTGCTCACCCTGGACGAGCCCCTTGCCATTGGGCGCGCTTACAGGCTGAGGGTGGATGTAAGAGACGACCTGTTTGCCATCTATCTGGATGGCAAATTCATCACCGTCCAACGCATGGAAACAGAGAAATACGAAAAAGGCACCGTTGGGCTGCGTTCCTATAACCAGAGTTTCCAGGTAAGTGAACTTGCTGTCCGCCCATTGGCAGAGACAGACATCCCAAACCTTCAGGGCTATTACCTTCCAACAAAGGATACCTACCATGTACGGGAAGCAGTAATCCTTCGGGCAGAAGCCGAAATTTTCCAGGCCAGCACCTGGGAATACAAAAAAGAGACATTGACCATGATCCCTTACTTTACATGGCAAAACCGCGGCGCAAATGCAATGAGCGTATACCTTCAGGAATCAAAGGAGCTGAAGGATTATGGAAATGTAGCCCGCTATGCAACGCCAGGGGCATCTGTGGTATCTATCTATGATTCCATTGCCGGCTTGAACGATGGCTCCGCGTCACGTTGGACCTCCTATGGCAAGAGCCTGAATCCATGGGTAGAATTGACCTTCCCCTGGAATGTAACATTAAGCGGCAGCGTAGTCAAATGGTATGACGACGGCGGCGGCGTCAAGATCCCAGATGGGTTATCCATAGAATACTGGGATGGCGAAGCTTATGTTCCTGTAACCCCAATTGGCGAATATAATATCTTCAAGGCAAATACATTTAATACTTATGAATTTGAAACGATTGAAACTACAAAGCTCCGCATGCATATTAAAAATGACGAGAAGAACGTTGCATCTGGTATTGTAGAGTGGGAAGTTTTAGGAGACATCTCTCCCCTTAGCATCAGCTTAGACCAGGAAAACCTTGGGCTTGGCGTTGGTGAAAGCCGTATGCTGACAGCAGCTGTCAATCCATCTGCTTCCAAAGCCCCAATCACATGGACTTCTGACAATCCAGAAGTAGTAACCGTAGAAAACGGCCTTGTCACAGCTATTGCGGCTGGAGAAGCAACCATCACAGCTGAGACCATCAACCATAAGAAGGCCTACTGCGCGATTGTAGTTGTAGACACCAGCGATCTGGAAGCTGCTGTAAAAGCCGCTGCCGATGCTGCAGCTGCCGCAAAGGCGGACGCCCAAAAGGCCCAGGAAGCCGCCCAGGCTGCAGAGCAGGCCAAAGAACAGGCCCTTGCCCAATTAGAAGAAGCGAAAGCGGAGGCAAAAGCCGCGAAAGCGGAGGCAGCCGCTGCAAAAGCAGAAGCAGAAGCCGCAAAGGCTGAAGCGAAGGCTGCAAAAGACCAGGCTGAAGCTGCCCAAAAAGAGGCTGCAGAGGCTTCCAAGACTTATAAGGTTACCTTCGACAGCGCAGGCGGAAGCGCCAGAGCCGCCCGGCAAGCAGCCAAAGGAACTACCATATCCATTCCTGCCAACCCGACCAGAAGAAATTATCGGTTTATGGGCTGGTATGCAGAAACAAAGAAGTATAATTTTGCATCAGCGGTAACAAAAGATTTCACTTTAACTGCAAAATGGAAAAAAGTAACCGTGGGAACCGCCCAGATATCCAGCGCCAAGAACAGCGCTTCGAAAAAAGCCGTTATTACTGCAAAGAAAATCTCTGGCGTAAAAGGATACCAGTTCTCCTACACCACAGACAAGAATTTCAAGAAGGGAATCAAAAAGGGAATCAGCAAGAGCAATAAGGTTACGCTTAAGAGCCTAAAAAAAGGCAAAACCTACTATGTAAAGGTTCGGGCGTTCGCCATTGATTCCAAGCAAAAAAATGTCTATGGAAAATACAGTAAGGTGAAAAAGGTTACCATCAAAAAATAGATGTAAATTTTAAAGCCCGCCGCATGAAGGGATTATTTCCTTCATGCGGCGGGCCTTTTTCATTCCAAAAGACATTCAAAGTAATTCCCGGACACTTCTTGGGGAAAGCCGTTTTAATAACCAAGATCGCCTATGGCCTTCTTAAGCCTTTTTACTAAAATCGCTGCCATTATTCCGATGAGAACCCCAGCAGCTGTTCCTGACAAAACCAGCACTGGCAAGTAATATGCCAGATTGGCATTTTCCATTACCAACATAGCCACTAAAATTTGCCCTACATTATGGAACACGCCTCCTAATACGCTTACGCCCGTTACGGAAAATAGTTTTGCCTTCCTTCCCAGGACCATAACCAGCAGGCTCAGCATTCCGCCTGCCAGGCTGTATACCATGCTGGCAGGATTCCCAAAGGTGAACCCTGCCAGTATAATCCGCACCAATGACAGCGTAAATGCCGCCCGAAGCCCCATCGTATACAATGCCACAATTACCACTAAGTTCGCCAAGCCAAGCTTTACTCCTGGAATCCCCAGGTTGATTGGAAGCAAAGATTCAATATAAGAAAATACAAATGCTAATGCTGTCAGCATTCCCATATAAGCTGCCTTTTTTGCCATAACGGCCTCCGTTCTATCCTGATCCTATGTACCTTTGCCCACAGTAATTTCTGTTAATGGGTAGTGCCGTCCACTTCCATACCTTCCCCATTTTTGATTTCTACTACAACCTTATTGGGCAGGCATACCAGGCTCTCCCCCCGCTTACTCACGGGATGGTGGTTCACACAAATCTTATCGGGACAGGAAGCCTCTATGATATCCGCCTTTCCGTCCTTGATTTCCAACAGGTTGTAACTCCCATCAACCAATTGGATATCCACTGTGGTATCCTGTTCCAGGGGATAATGCCCCTGTTCCTGTCCATCTATTTCCACCACTGCCTCTGCTTTTTGGGTGCTGGCCGCAGAATACCAGGATAACCCGCCAAATGCCGCCAAAGCAAAAAGCAATATGCCTGCAATCAAGATTACATCATTTTTTTTCATTCTTCCTCATTCACCTTAAAACCGCTGGAACAATGGATTTCTCCATCTTCCATAATCCACATGGCTTCCACATCCTCTATACTTTCCACAAAGGCAAGGCCTTCCTCCAATTCCATATTAAAAAGGGAAGTGGAAAGGGCGTCCGCCATGCCAGAATCTTTGGCCAATACCGTCACGGAAGGAAAATATTCCGACGGCATTCCCGTATCTGGATTGATAATATGGCAGTATCTCTTGCCATCCACTTCATAGTACCTCTGGTAATCCCCACTGGTCACAAGACATTCGCCCACGATATCCACAGCCTGCCTATACCCCCCCTGCCATTCCGCATTCGGATCCTCAACCCCCACTCTCCAGGGCGTGCCATCCGCCTTATCCCCTACTGCGCAAACATTCCCCCCTACGCTAAACAGCACATGCTCCATCCCAATCTCCTGGGCATATTCTGCTAACCGCTGCACGGCATACCCTTTTCCAATGCTGCCCACATCCAGACGCATTTGGGGATCCTCCAAAAAAACCGTGGAAGCGCCCTCATCGATCACTATTTTTTGCATGTCTGTATGGCCTGCCCTTTCCTTCAGTAAACTCTCTGGCGGCAGCTGGGCATTCTCTGGCTCCAATATCCCCGCCTCCCGATATTCGTGCCACACAGACAGAACGCTTCCATATGCAATATTAAGCTTGCCGCCTGTTTTCTGGTACATTTCCTGCCCCAGCTTTAACAAACTTATAATCTCCCCGTCCACCTTCACTGGCTCAACCCCCGCCGCATCATTGATTGTCTTAATATTATTCACCCCTTCATAGGTATGGTAAATATCAAACATTTCATGATAATGCTGCATCCTCTTTTGCAAAAGCTCTGCCTGGCCTGCAAATATTTCTTCACTTTTTGCATACCCTGTAATACTGGTCACCGTATCAAAAATATCAAAAAATGTGGTTTCATACCGTTCTAACTCCCCCTGGGAACTATACTTGGAAACCACCCCAGCTAAAATTATTACTGCCGCCAGCACAGCTACCATAATGTATTTTTTCTTCATAAATGATAAGCTCCTGTTTAAATAATCATACCTTATGAAACAGCGAAGCTGTTTCCCAGCCCTGAAAGGGCATGCATTACGGTATGCCCCAGAGGGTATACCTTATAAAACAGCGAAGCTGTTTCCCAGCCCTGAAAGGGCATGCATTACGGTATGCCACAGAGGGTATACCTTATGAAACAGCGAAGCTGTTTCCCAGCCCTGGAAGGGCTGGGAAAAGCTTTTGCATCCAACCTCTGAATTGACAAGCCCCTCTAAAAACATAAGCTTACCAGCATGCCTCCCACTAAAAAAGCCCATACCTTATAAAGCGGGGAACACCAAACGCTCAGGACTCCCTTTGCATTCAGCATACCCCGCTTTACTGTGTATATTTTCCTAACTATTCTGCGCTGTCATCCCCTGCATCCGTGCCATTTTCTCCTGCTGCATCATTTGCGCTGTCGTCTGCTGCATTTGCTGCATCATTTGCACTGTCGTCTGCTGCATCAGCTGCATCATTTGCACTGTCGTCTGCTGCATCAGCCGCATCATTTGCACTGTCGTCTGCTGCATCAGCCGCATCATTTGCGCTGTCGTCTGCTGCATCTCCTGTGCTGTCATCTGCAGTGTCAGCCGTATCCCCTGCGCCATCATCCGAAGACTCTGTACCATCCTCTGCTGCAGCATCCTCATGGTCGTGGTCATGCTCATCCTCTGTCTCCACCTGCTTAATGGTAAAGAACTCGTCAAACTTCACCTTTGCCCACTCATCCTCATTCACTTCAAACTTCACATTTTCCTTATAGCCATCACAAACCTCTGTATAATGGTCATTTTTTCTCTCCTGGACAATGCTCTCTTTTTTTGTCTCTGTCGCTGCTTCGTCAAAGGTGCTGTCCATCCGTACCACATAATAGCTGTCATCTGTGGTGATCACCTCGCTGATCTCCCCTTCTTCCAATTTGTCAGCTGCTTCCCTTACTGCTTCAGCCAGGTTTTCTTCATCTTTTCCATAGGAATAAGGCGTAACCGTATAACCAGCCGTCTCAGCTGCTGCCGAAAAATCGTCTTCTGCATTTGCCGCAAATGCCTCTACCTCTGTTAAAAGGTTTGCCTTCTCTTCCTCTGTATACTCCACGGTATTCCCATCCTCATCTGTTTTGGCATGGTTATTCACCTGCACATAGGAAATAGTCTTCTGCGCCGCTTCTTCATCGGAAACCTCTGTATCCACTTCCTTGTCCATTTCTGCCCTCATTTTTACCTGGATTGTGTTCAGGCGAAGCATTTCTTTCACATACTCTTTAGTAGCGCCAATCTGGCGGATTGCCGCCTGTGTGTTGTCAGACATGAATTTCTCTGCCGCCTCATCCATTTTGGCCAACTCTTCCTCTGTAATCTCTACATTATAGTCTGCCATATGGTCTTCCAGCAAGTACAGTATTTCAATGTTCTCTGTCACCTGATTTTTCACAGAGGTCTGCATGTTTGTCCCTTCCCCCATCAGATCCTGCGTCCACATGGTGTTCCCAAACATTGTGCCCAATTGCCCGTCATAAACCGCCTGCTGATACCTTGCAATAAAGTTCATAAGCCCTAATGGGATTTCTTCCCCTTCCAGGGTTGCCCCCGCCTTATTTCCATCAATTGCATTCCCACAGCCTGTCATTACAGAAATGCCCATGGCAGCCGCCAGCAAAAGCGGCATGATTTTTTTTGCTTTCATAATATCCTCCTCTGTATTCCTTTTCTTTTTAAGATACCCGGGTACGCCGGAGCCGCATCTGAAAAATTGGCCAGATCACGCAGCACATTGGTTTTATTATAATTCTTTTTGGGTATGGTATCAACTATTTTTACGGTTTTTCACTGATTTTTCACTTTTCCAGTTACCATTCACGGCCTGAAAGCCGCTCATAATAGCAATTATGGACGGTATTTATAGTCTTGCTCCGCAAAAACCGCCATCACCCCTGAATCATATTCTCACGGAATGCACAGTTCAGCGCATTCCTGAACCGTGAATGGTAACTTTTTCCACCAGCAGTTCCCACACATCCTCCAAAATTTTTCCAACCGCCTCCAGGGCACTTATCCCCTTCTTTTTTCCAGAATCTTCTTTCCTATATTCCAAACATGGCATTTGGGAATCCCGGACAAACTGCAGCGCCCCTTTGTAAAGTTCCACAATCCGGGTAATATTGGGCAGATAAATTTTCGCCTGGGCGTAAAAGGTGAACCGGATTTTCCCCCCTATTTCCTTAATTTCCGTAAAATAGCACTGGTGCGCCTTCGCTTTCAGGCAGGCAATTTCCAAAAGGTTCTGCACAGATTTTGGCGGCTCCCCAAAACGGTCGATCAGCTCCTCCAGGATTTCCTCGCTTTCCTCCTGCCCCTCAGCCACTGCAATCCGTTTGTAGACTTCCAGCTTCTGAAATTCATTTGGAATATAAGAAACTGGAATAAAGGCGTCTATTTCCAATTCAACAGAAGTATCAAACTGCTCCTGGGGAGCCTCCCCTTTAAAAGATTTTACAGCCTCATTCAGCATTTTACAATACAGGTCATAGCCCACCGCTTCCATATGCCCATGCTGCTGCGCCCCCAGCAGGTTGCCTGCGCCCCGGATTTCCAAATCCCGCATGGCAATCTTAAAGCCGCTGCCCAATTCTGTAAATTCCTTAATGGCAGACAGCCGCTTCTCCGCCACCTCCTTCAGCATCTTGTTCCTTCGGTACATCAAAAATGCATAGGATGTGCGGCTGGAACGCCCCACACGCCCCCGAAGCTGATAGAGCTGGGAGAGCCCCATATTGTCGGCATCGTGGATAATCATAGTATTCACATTGGAAATATCCAGCCCAGTCTCAATGATTGTCGTAGACACCAGCACATCAATTTCCCCATTGATAAACTGGTACATAATATTTTCCAATTCCCGCTCCTTCATCTGCCCATGGGCAAAGGCCACATTTGCCTCCGGCACCAGCTTTGCCACCTGGGCAGTCACCTCCGCGATCTGATTTACCCGGTTAAATACATAATAAACCTGCCCCTCCCTGGACAGCTCACGGCTGATTGCCTCCCGGACAATCTCCTCATTGTATTCCATTACGTAAGTCTGAATCGGCACACGGTCCATAGGGGGCTCCTCCAGCACACTCATGTCCCGGATCCCAATCAGGCTCATATGGAGTGTCCGGGGGATAGGCGTAGCGGTCAATGTCAGTACATCCACATTTTTTTTCAGCCGCTTGATCTTTTCCTTATGGGTCACGCCAAACCGCTGCTCCTCGTCAATCACCAAAAGCCCCAGATCCTTAAATTCCACATCCTTAGAAAGAACCCGATGCGTGCCGATCACAATATCCACCAGCCCCCGCTTTAAATCCTCCACCGTCTTTTTGATCTGCGCACTTGTACAAAACCGGCACATCAAATCAATCCGCACCGGAAAATCCTTCATACGCTGGAGAAAGGTATTGTAATGCTGCTGCGCCAGTATCGTGGTAGGCACCAGGTAAACCACCTGCTTGCTTTCCTGCACTGCCTTAAAGGCCGCCCGAATAGCAATTTCTGTCTTGCCATACCCCACATCCCCGCAGATCAGGCGGTCCATCACCTTCTTGCTCTCCATATCCCGCTTTGTGGCTTCAATGGCCAGCTCCTGATCCTCTGTTTCTTCAAAGGGAAACAATTCCTCAAACTCCCGCTGCCATACGGTATCCTCCCCATAACAATACCCCTCTGTCTGCTGCCTGGCGGCATAAAGCTCCACCAAATCCTTCGCAATCTCTTTGACTGCGCCTTTCACCCGATTTTTCGTTTTTGACCATTCCTGCCCATCCAGGCGGTTGAGCTTCGGCCGCTTCGCCTCTGCGCCAGCATATTTCTGGAGCGCGTCCAATTGGGTCGCCAGCACATAAAGGGTGCTGCCCTTATCATATTCAATCTTTACATAGTCCTTGGCAGTCTTTTGGATCTCCACCTTTTCAATGCCGCGGTAAATGCCCACGCCATAACGCTCATGCACCACATAATCCCCTATGTTCAGATCCGTAAAGCTCTGAATCTTTTCCCCTTCATAAACCTTGCGTTTCTTCTTTTTCTTTGGCTCCCCGCCAAAAATATCGCTTTCCGAAATAATGGAAAACCGAATCTCTGGATATTCAAACCCTTTGCGCAGCTTGCCATAGGCCACCATTACTTCCCCTGGCTGCACCAGATGGCCATAATCCTCGCTGTAAAAGCAGCTCAGCCCTTCCTGCTGCAGGTCTGCGGCAAGATTCTTTGCCCGGGTACGGGAGCCTGACAAAAGAACCACCTGATACTTATTCTTTTTATACTGCTTCAGATCCTTGACCAGCATCTCAAAGCTGCGGTTATAAGAGTTCACAGACCTGGCAGAAACAGCATAACAATGCTTTGCCTCCAAATTTTCCAGCCGCATGTCCAAGGTAGTAAGCGCCACGCATTTCTGGCGCCCTGCCCTGGCAAACACCTCCTCCCATGGATACAAGGCTTCCATCTGCCCTGGCAGAATATAACCCTTTTCCAGCCGATGCGCCATGCTTTCCAAAAACTCCTGCTCCACCACCCTGCCCTTTTCCGCCAGCCTGGCAGGCTCATCCAGGAATAATGCCATTCCCTCTGGGAAATAATCAAACAGGGAAGACGTCTCATCCAGAAAATAAGTAAGCAGGCTGTCTATACTGCCACTGTGCCCAAGCTCCTGGATTTCCTCTGTAACAGAATCCACCATAGACTTAACCCGATAGGCTTCCTCCGTTTTCATCTCCTTTCGGAAGGTTTCGTATAAATCCTTTCCATCCTTTTGCAGCTTTTTTAATCCTTTTTCCATTATTTCCGGAAACAACGGTACTTCACAGGCCGGGTAAATACGCACCTGCTCCAGATTCTCAATAGAACGCTGGCTCTCTGGGTCAAAACTGCGCATAGAGTCAATCTCATCTCCCCACAGTTCAATTCGGTAAGGGTTTTCCTCTGTCAGAGGAAAAATATCCAGAATGCCGCCCCGCACGGCAAACTGGCCTGCAGCCTCCACCTGGTAATTGCGTTCATAACCCATTTGGACCAGGCGCGCCTTTATGGCATCTATCTCCAGGGAATCCCCAAGATGATAGGTCAGGACACTCCTTTGCACCTGCTCTATGGGAACCATGCGGTCCATCAATGCATCAAATGTGGTAATGACTGTGGCATGGGGCTGTTCCAGGATGGCTTTTACCGCAGTGAGGCGCTGTGCAGTCAGGAGGTTTCCACGGATATCTGATTGGTAGAACAAGACATCCCGGGCAGGATAATAGACGGCCTGCTTATCAAAAAAACGGTAAGCTTCATATAGTTCCTTGGCATTCTGCTCCTGGAAAGTAACCAGGATGGCGCTTTCGTTCTCGTCTAAAAGACTATAGATGAAATGAGGCTTCTGGGTATCAATACACCCAGAAACCTGCAAGACTTCATTTTTGGCTTTTTTTAGTTGGCTTTTCAGATCCACATATTCTTTTAAGCCCAGAAGGGGCTGTGTAAAACTCTTCATGAATGCCTCCATTCGCAAAACGGATATTGCCAATTTAATTAAATTGATTCATGGCGCGGTCTGTCTCCCCCTGCACCATAAGCCCAATGGCATCGCAGGCCCTCTCATAGGCCTCTGCCGCCAGCTTTCGTTCTTCCCTGGAAAAACGGCCTAACACATAATCCGCCAGATCCCAGCCTGGCGGCTTTTCCCCAACGCCCACCTTAATGCGCTGAAACTCCTGTGTCCCAATATGGCTGATAATGCTCTTTACGCCATTGTGCCCGCCGGCGCTTCCTTTCTTGCGGATCCGCAGCCTGCCTGGCACAAGGCTGACATCATCATAGACTACAATCAAATCCTTTTCCGGCTCGGCCTTATAGAAATTCAAGATTGCGCCAATGCTTTCCCCGCTCAGGTTCATAAAAGTCTGGGGCTTCACCAGAAGCACCTTCTGCCCCTCAATTACCCCTGCCCCACACAATGCCTTGTGCTTTTTTTCTTTTATCTTTATATGATATTTCCCAGCCAGCATGTCAATTACCTCAAACCCCACATTATGCCTGGTCTTCTCATACCGCCTGGTAGGATTTCCCAATCCCGCGATCACAATCATCGTATCTCTCCTTTTCCCGCCTAAAATAAGTGTTTTTCTAACCGCACCCACCTGGGCTGGCGCGCCAATGAACACTACACGCTAAAATACACTAGCACAGCTCCTCCTAAAATAATCCGGTACCATCCAAACACCTTAAAATCATGTTTCCTGATATATCCCATTAAGAAACGGATCACCATTACAGACACCACAAACGAAACCCCAAGGCCTGTCATAAGGATCCCCAGCTCTTCCCCTGTAAAGTCCAGGCCAAATTTTAAAAGCTTCAAAAAGCTTGCGCCAAACATCACAGGAATTGCCAAATAAAACGTAAATTCCGCTGCCGCTGTACGGGATACGCCAATCAGCAGCGCGCCAATAATCGTAGCGCCCGAACGTGACGTCCCTGGGAACACGGCTGCTGCTAACTGGAACAGGCCAATCAACAACACTACCTTATAAGTTAATTCATCTGTATTTCGGATCATAGGGCGCACGCCTTTATTCCTGTTTTCCACAAAAATAAACAGAATGCCCACAAAAATCAGCATTACTGCAACAACCCAAAAATTATACAAATGCTCCTCCAGCCAATCGTCAAACAATACCCCTACAATTCCTGCCGGAACGCAGGCCACTAAAATTTTTCCCCACAGGTTCATGATCCCCCAGTCTATCTTTTCTCCCCCCCGAAACCGAAATGGGAAAATCCGATCCCAAAACATCAGGACTACCGCCATAATTGCCCCCAACTGCACTACCACCAAAAACATACTCCAAAATTCCTGCGACACCTTCATTGGCATAATCTCCTCCAACAGGATCATATGCCCGGTGCTGCTGACAGGGAGCCATTCCGTAATGCCTTCTACAATGCCGTATACCACAGCTTTCCAAATTTCTGACATAATGCTTATCCTCTCTATATTATACAATCATTAAACTCCGTTACAGTATATCACAATGTGACAAAATTTAGGAATAAATGTGTTTAAAAATTTATTAATTTTTGATGTCAAAAAAATGTTATGCTGATTTATGGGAGGCTTAGTTTTTATTTTGGGGGATGCTTTTGGAGATAATTTGGGGGATTTTGCGGGAATCTGGAGGCTTTGCGCAGAACAAATCTTCATATGTAAGGCGGAAGATTAAGCTGCAGCGAGTGCTGACAACGTAGCGGATGGAGATTTGGGCAAGCAAAATGTTGTGGAATTTAACCGCCGGAGTAATAGTATAAGTTTGCAGCTGCAGCAGTGTCTCAACACATTTATATTTCCGAATATGCAAATGAGGAATAAATTCCTGGCAGCAGAGCCAAGAGGTATTTGCCCCAATCGAGCTTTGCTTGGTAAAATTCTAACTGAGGCAAAGATGCGGGGAATCTGTCCGAGACTCGCTACGCCCGTCATTAATTTGTACGCTGCAAAGCTGCGGAGAATTAAATCCTGAATAATTAAACCCGTGACAGATTAAATATTGCCAGCCACTAAAGAAATGCCAGATAATACAAGCATCACCGTTACTGCTTGCTTTATTGCTTTTTCACCGCATTTTTTTGATAAAAGCATCCCCACAGCCAATCCTAAAACCATAAAAGGCATTACGCCACAGGCTAATTTCCATACTTCCTGGTTTAAAATCCCAAAGCCTGAATATAAGAACACACGAAAGGTATTTTCCACCAGAAACACCACGCATATATTTCCACGAAAACTGCTGCTATTGTCTGTAGCCCTGCTCACATAGGCAGCAAGCAGTGCGCCAATACCAAACATCCCGCAGAGCACACCTGACAGAATCCCTATAACCCCTAATAGGATGGACGGGCTTTTTGCCTTACCATGCATGCTGATACTTTCTGTACGCACGACAGGTTCTGATAAGATGGAACGCCTTTTCTTCTCCTGCTGTCTCTCCCGCAGCAGCATTTCTATCCCAATCCCTGCCACCACGAATCCAAAAATCACCTTCATCCAGCGCGCATCTGTATTTTTCAGAAAAAATGCCCCTGGAATGCTCCCCATAATCACCATCAGGGATAAGGGCAAATATATTTTTGCAGAAAGCGCCTGCCGCTCCTTCCATACGATTAGAAGATTTGACGGAAATCCCACCAAAAGCTCTACAGGCGAAATATGGATATTATTCCTGGAAAAACCCAGAATTGTGCTGAACACCAATGTATTTGCAAACCCACACATTCCCTTTACAATATAGGCGCAAACTGCTGCAAAAGCCACAAAAAAATCCATACAATACCTTCCCTTCCATAAATAATGCTACGCAATTCCCGCACCAGCCCCATATAATATAAGATTTATCTTAACGCCAAATGAAACTCCCCGCAGCAAGCCATGGGGAATGTACCCTCCTATGATTCAAATTTTCCTGTTAAGAATACCATAGAAAGCCTTATCTGTAAATATATATTTACTAAATTATATAAACATTTACTAAATTTAATTAGTGGCTAATTGGCGGGGATTCAGAAAGATTTTTTCCTGGAACTAACTTCACAAATATACCTGTCAACAATCTTCCTTTTTTTCATACCTTTATACCTGTCAACAATCTTCCTTTTTTTCATACCTTAATCAAAAAAGGAACCTTAACACATGGCCATATACACCGTCCAACCAAATGATACGATAGACAGCATCGCCGCCCTTTACAGCCTCTCCCCACAATCCATTATTTACGCCAACCAACTCGCCTACCCATATCCTTTGGCAGTTGGCCAATCCCTCTTTCTCCCTACAGAAGAACCCACTGACGAAGCCACCCCCTTCGTCCATGTGGGAGGATATGCCTACCCCTTCATTGAACGGGATACGCTGACCCAAACCCTACCCTACCTTTCTGACCTTTTTATATTTTCTTATGGTTTTACGCTGGATGGAACCTTACTGCCGCCCGCTTTGGACGATACCTTCATGCTTACCCTTGCAAAATCTTACGGCGCAGCCCCTATCCTGACCTTAACGCCCTTCGATTCTACTGGGCGTTTCAGCAATTACCTGATCAATCAGCTCATCAACGATGCGTCAGCCATACAGAACCTGATCGCAAACCTTTCCCAACAGATCACGGAACGCGGCTTTGAAGGCGTGGATATTGACTTTGAATATATCTTACCAGAAGACAAAATCCCCTTTGCCAATTTTGTCCGCGAAGTGCGCACGGCCATAAACGCCCTTGGCTATCCTGTATCCGTAGCCCTGGCTCCTAAAACCTCCGACACACAGACTGGATTATTATACGAAGGAAAGGACTATGCCCTTCTGGGCGAAGCCGCAGATTACGTCCTGCTGATGACATATGAATGGGGCTATACCTATGGGCCCGCTATGGCCATAGCCCCCCTAAACAAGGTCCGCCAGGTAGTGGAGTACGCCCTGACAAAAATCCCTGCCCCTAAAATCCATTTAGGCATCCCCAACTATGGCTATGACTGGACGCTCCCCTTTATACAAGGCGCTTCCAAAGCCGCCACCATAGGAAATGTGGAGGCTGTCCAAATTGCCATTTCCCACAATGCCACGATCCAATTCGATGAAACTGCCCAATCGCCTTATTTCAATTATAGTTCTGAAGGATTGATCCATGAGGTATGGTTTGAAGATGTACGGAGCCTGTCCGCAAAGTTTGGATTAGTAAAAGAATATGGCCTGCGCGGCATGGGCTACTGGCAGATTATGCGCCTCTTCCGCGCAAACTGGCTGCTATTGGCAGACACCTTCTCCATTGCCAAGCCAAATATCCGCACATCCCCACAGGGTGCTTAGTGTGGCTGTCTGGATTATTACCCAGGCGGATAAATCTGACGCTTTCCCTAAAACACCTATCCAAACATAACAATACAGAGCATGTTCCCATAAAGCCTCAAACATGCTCTGTTCCAGAAAATACTATAAAATTTGTGGCTAAATCCACGGTTCCCCTAACAGCGCTGCTTTCTAAAACTCTTTCTAAAAACAAAAATAAGCAACGCAAGCCCTGCTCCCCCAACAGCGCTTTTTCAAAGCCATTTTTAATATTCGTAATCAATGCAGGCCCTGGCTTCCCTTACAGACGTAATATAAGCCCCAAATTTCACATGCTCCGGATGGGTCTGATATGCATCCAGAGCCTCCATATCCTTAAAGTCACAAATCAGAGCCAACTCATAATTCGTCCCATCTGCTGCCGGAGAATTACATACCACTTCCATATTTTCCACAGAAGGCACCACATCCTTCAGTGCAGCCGCCTTTGCCTGCGCTTCCCTTGCATTTTCCATAGCTGACTTTCCATTAGCCCCTTCCTTGAGCTTGAACATAACGATATGCTTAATCATCGAGCCACTCCTTTCACATTATTTTTCTTCATTTACTGGCAATATGATTCTATACCCATCTTCCACAAACATCCACAGGGCTCTTAGCACGGCACTTGCCTCATTGCCCGCAGGAATAAAAAAATGCCTCAACCCTTCATCCATAAAGGTTTGAGACACTTGATACGAGTGCCGCAGACCGGAATCGAACCGGTACGATGTCGCCACCACAGGATTTTAAGTCCTGCGCGTCTGCCAGTTCCGCCACTGCGGCACGAATGGGACCTATAGGGCTCGAACCTATGACCCTCTGCTTGTAAGGCAGATGCTCTCCCAGCTGAGCTAAGATCCCATATTGCTTTGCACACTTCCACGCTAAACTCGAAATCTCTTATAAAACGCTTCATGCAAACGACCCAGAAGGGACTCGAACCCTCGACCTCCGCCGTGACAGGGCGGCGCTCTAACCAACTGAGCCACTAGGCCATATATATGTCATAGTTAATAAAATGGACCTTCGGGGACTCGAACCCAGGACCGACCGGTTATGAGCCGGTTGCTCTAACCAACTGAGCTAAAGGTCCAAGTTGATTGAATCAACACAAGCCGATGATCGGACTCGAACCGATAACCTGCTGATTACAAATCAGCTGCTCTGCCAATTGAGCCACATCGGCACAATATTAACTATGAAATGACTCCTACGGGAATCGAACCCGTGTTACCGCCGTGAAAGGGCGATGTCTTAACCGCTTGACCAAGGAGCCTAAAAATATAATTTCTGTATCTGCAACGCATTAATATTATCACAAGTTGTCTCATATTGCAAGCACTTTTTTCAAAAATTTTTGATTTTTCCCACACCCAGTCCCAAATTCCCACCTGGCCTCTCACTGACGGACGCTTAGCCATCCCCCTTAATTTCCTGCCCCCCTAAATACAATAACCACTGCTCATAAAAAAATACAAAAGCCAAAGCCCCCCAAAATTGACAGGATAAATATTATCCGCTACAATAGAAAAAAGCATACAAAAAATTCTATCAGTGTGGCCAGGCAACCTCTTTTGCCAAGTTGGAACGCATTATTCACGCATTCCAAAGATTTTTGGAAACATACTTGCACAACCCGAAAAATTTTCTAATCATCATCCAGAAAACAATCATAAAGATATTTTTCCAAAAAACCACCTAAGACAGAATTATATGCCCCCCTATTTTTCGCAAAAGCCTAAAGGAGAAATCACATGGATATTATTGCAAAATTAGCAGAGGAACTAAACATCCGCAGCCAGCAGGCAGAAGCTGCCGTAAAGCTGATTGATGAGGGAAATACCATCCCCTTTATCTCAAGATACCGAAAGGAAGCCACTGGCGCTTTAAATGACGAAGTGCTCCGCAACCTATTTGACCGCCTAACCTACCTGCGGAATTTAGAAGAGAAAAAAGAGCAGGTTCTGTCCAGCATTGAGGAACAGGGAAAGCTAACCGAAGAAATCCGCCGGCAGATCCTTGCTGCCGAAACCCTTGTAGCCGTAGAGGATTTATATCGGCCCTATCGCCCCAAACGGCGTACCCGTGCCACCATTGCCAAGGAAAAAGGCTTGGAGCCACTGGCAAACCTTATCCTGCTGCAAATGACAAACACTCCCCTGGAAACAGAGGCAAAAGCATATCTTGACAGTGAAAAAGGCGTAGATTCTGCAGAGGGCGCCATAGCCGGAGCCATGGATATCATCGCAGAACTGATTTCCGATGAAGCCCATTACCGAAAATATATCCGCGAACGCACCATGCGCGCCGGTAAAATCATTTCCACTGCCAAAGACCCAGAAGCAGACTCTGTCTATGAAATGTACTATGATTTTGAAGATAGCCTGGCAAAGCTGGCCGGATACCGCGTCTTAGCCCTGAACCGCGGAGAAGCCGAAAAAATCCTGACCATTAAAGTGGAAGCCCCCACCGAACAGATCACACAATACCTGGAGAAAAAAGTGATCACACAGAATAACCCACACACCACCCCCATTTTGAAAGCTGTTATCGAAGACAGCTACAAACGCCTGATTGCCCCAGCCATTGAACGGGAAATCCGCAATGAATTAACAGAACAGGCAGAAAACGGCGCCATCCGCATATTTGGCAAAAACCTGGAGCAGCTTTTAATGCAGCCCCCCATTGCCGGAAGGGTAGTCCTGGGCTGGGATCCCGCCTTCCGCACAGGCTGCAAGCTGGCCGTGGTGGACCCTACCGGAAAAGTCCTAGATACCACCGTCATCTACCCCACTGCCCCCCAGAACAAAGTAGAAGCCTCCAAGGCCACCTTAAAACAGCTGATCCAGAAATACGACATTTCTCTGATTTCCGTAGGAAACGGCACCGCTTCCCGCGAATCTGAAATGATTATTGTGGATCTGCTCAAGGAAATCCCAAAGCCTATACAATATGTGATCGTAAATGAAGCAGGTGCCTCCGTCTACTCTGCCAGCAAACTGGCCACAGAAGAATTTCCAAACTTTGACGTAGGCCAGCGGAGCGCCGCCTCCATCGCAAGGCGCCTGCAAGACCCCCTGGCAGAGCTAGTAAAGATCGATCCCAAATCCATTGGCGTAGGCCAGTACCAGCACGACATGAACCAGAAAAAGCTCAGCAATGCATTAGGCGGCGTCGTAGAAGACTGCGTCAACAAAGTAGGCGTGAATCTAAACACCGCCTCCGCCTCCCTGCTTGGCTATATTTCCGGAATCACAAAAACCATCGCCAAAAATATCGTGGCTTACCGTGAAGAAAACGGACGCTTCCTAACCCGCGCCCAACTATTAAAGGTAGCCAAATTAGGCCCCAAAGCCTTCGAACAATGCGCTGGCTTTATGCGAATCCTGGATGGCCAAAACCCCTTAGACGGCACCAGCGTCCACCCAGAAAGCTATGGCGCAGCCTTAAAGCTCCTGGAAAAATTGGGCTGCAGCCCCTCCGACATCCGCGGCGGCAAACTATCTGGCATTTCCAAAAAAATTTCCAATTACAAACAACTGGCAGAGGAACTGGAAATCGGGGAAATGACACTGCAGGATATCGTCAAGGAACTGGAGAAGCCCGCAAGGGATCCCCGGGACGAAATGCCCAAGCCAATCCTGCGCACCGACGTCCTGGAAATGAAAGACCTGACACCTGGAATGATCCTGAAAGGAACCGTGCGCAACGTCATTGATTTCGGTGCCTTCGTAGACATCGGCGTACACCAGGACGGGTTAGTGCACATTTCCCAAATGTCCGAACGGTATATCAAACACCCTCTGGAAGCCGTCAGCGTAGGGGATATCGTAGAAGTAAAAGTCCTGAACGTAGATCTGCAGAAAAAGCGTATACAGCTCACTATGAAATTGTAAGGCGCAGTGTTCCGCATATGTGTTTTCTCCTGAGGCTGTAAAATACAGTTTCCCGCATATACTTCAAAGGTTTTTTATATAATAACCATATCCGTTATTACTATTTCAAAAGCGATATTCTATAATAGACCTATCTAGTATATGAAAACAAGGAGATAAAAAATGGACACTTATTATGTACAAGG
Source organism: Lachnospiraceae bacterium (assembly GCA_910575035.1). GTDB lineage: Bacteria > Bacillota > Clostridia > Lachnospirales > Lachnospiraceae > Petralouisia. The sequence goes on along the minus strand of CAJTDL010000001.1, from coordinate 113,017 downwards.
GGATGATTACAAGAAGGGTATGGGAAAAAGACTGCGCGCCTACCGCCTGGAAGCCAACCTGACGCAGGACAAAATGGCTGAAATCTTAGACGTCTCTTTAAAACATTACAGTGAAGTAGAGCGCGGGATCACAGGGCTTTCTGTAGAAAAGCTCATTTTCCTCTCCAATTATTTCGGTCTTAGCCTAGACTATTTATTAAAGGGAGAACAAAACAAAGACATCCTGCCCTTTATCTTGATCGACGTATACGAATCCTGCCCCGATGAGAAAAAGGGCCACCTATTAGAATTACTGAAAACCCTCAACAAACTGGTAACCGCCAACGGCCAGCCAAAGAACCCTTCAAAAAAGGCAGCGCCAAAGAAAAAAGGATAGGCATAAGCATAAGAAATATAAAGATATTTCCAATTTTTTACCCGGCTTTGTCAGCCAAATTGTGTGAATAAATTGTCTGAATATTCTCATTGACTGCCTGCTTATCATAACCCGAATTGCCGGAATCCTGTCAAAGCAAGGATTTCACCTTTACAGGATTTTGACAATCCGATAAAATTAGAATTGCAGTCTGGACAATTTACACAAATGATATAACACTCCCAATTATCAACTCCCCCGCGGCAAACCAACAGGCTATCCAGCTTGTAATACCATCTGGTAAACCGTGGGGGAGTTGCATTTACCAATTTCCACAAGATTTCCTATAGAGCATCAATACATCATTCCTTTCCATGTGTAAAAACTACTTACTTGTTAAAAATAATAACTAAAAATGTTGTGTTCCTTTTAAAAGTGATACCTTATAATAAGAAGCATCTATACATACAAAACGCAAGGAGATAAAAAATGGATACCAATTATGCACCAAAAGATGATTACAAAACAGGTATGGGAAACCGTTTGCAAAAATGCCGCCAACATGCAAACCTGACACAGGAAAAGATGGCTGAAATCCTGAATATTTCCAACAAACATTACAACGAAGTAGAACGCGGGGTTACAGGGCTTTCTATCAACAGGCTCATCTTCCTCTCTAACTATCTCGACGTCAGCCTGGATCACCTTTTAAAAGACGAAAACAACACAGAAACACTGCCAGTTGCTTTAATCAACTTATATCACTCCTGCCCAGATGGGAGAAAGGGAAATCTTTTAGATATGCTGCGAAGCCTCACGAACCTGCTTACTGACAGCAACGCAGACGAAACCATTGAAATATAAGGCAGCTTTATCCATCTAACCCACTTGTTATGCACTGACTTTTATTTTACGATTATAGGCGGCATATGATAAAATCCGAACAAAGCAATGGCACCCCTGCTACATACACCTGTAGATTATCAAAAATAACCACTGTATATGTTATATCTGTTTTAAAACTTATACCCTCTGGGAACTCCGTAATACATGCCCTTTCAGAGCGGGAAAACAGCTCCGCTAGTTTCATATTACAAATGCATAATGTATATGCCATTAACCGTAAACTTTCAGGGCTGGGAAACAGCTCCGCTAGTTTCATAAGGTATACCTTATAACAATACAAATAAAATCAATTACAAGGAGAAAAAAGATGGACAATCACTATACACCAAAATCAGATTACAAAAAGGATATGGGAAAACGGCTGCGCATCTACCGCGAACAAGCCAAGCTGACACAGGAAAAAATGGCTAACATCCTAAACGTTTCCATCAAACACTACAGCGAAGTGGAACGGGGGCTTATCGGCCTCTCTGTTGAAAAGCTCATCTTCCTGTCCAATTTCTTCGGCATTAGCCTAGACTACCTCTTAAAAGGCAAAGACAACCAGGAAATCCTGCCTTTTATTTTAGTGAACCTGTACCAAAACTGCCCTGAGGAGAAAAGGGAACGGCTCTTAGAACTGCTCAGAAACTTCACGCCCCTGATCAGCGTCAAAAGCTACACAGACAATAATACAAAGTAAATATTCCTAGCCCCAAAGATAACAATACAAAGTAATCCAGGCTATACTCCCAGGATAACATCGCAAAATAATCCGGGCGGCCGCAAGGATAACAATACAAAGTAATCCAAGCTATAGTCCCAGGGATAACATCGCAAAGTAATCCAGGCTATGGCTACAAGGATAGCATCGCAAAGTAATCCAGGCTATGGCCACAAGGATAACATCGCAGAGTAATCCAGGCGACCGCAAGGATAACATTACAAAATTAGCAGCGATAAGCCACATGGGCAAGAAACAAGGCATCTGCTCCCAGCTTCCTCTTACGAAGTAACTTCAAACAGCAATGCATCAAACCCATAAAAAGCCAAATACACCGCAACAAGCTGCAGGACATTACAGGACATCAAACCTACAACACAACAAAACTGCTGGGTATTTGCACTCATAGGGTACTTATCCGCCCAGTACAGCGTAGTATTAATCTCGAAGTAATAGGTGCCTGAATTTTTTGTCAAGGCAAGGCAGGGGAAGGAGGCAAGGCGGGGGCAGCGTCGACTGACGACAACGCAGTACTGGCACAAAAGACAGATGCATATTACCCGAAGATTAATGCAACGCTGTACTGGCATTCGCCATATGCCTGTGCAAGCACGGCACTTAACTTATTGCCCGCAAAAATAATGCCCACTCGCGAAAAGCCTGCTTAAAAAACCGCCAACGATCCTCCTGAATTATAGATAAGGCAAAGAATTGTCTCCAGCCATCCTACATTAGAACTGCGCCATTTTTCAAACAGTGTTATACCAGGTTTTAGCAGATCTTCCCCACAACCTGACAGATGACGCCCAGCAGATTTCAAATATTCTTCCATCCTTAAATAATTCACTACCAGCCAATGATGCCATTTTTTCATTGTGGCTGCACAGGGATAATCTTCAGAATCATCATCCTCCAACGTAACAACCCCATCTAATGTTCCAGAAATGACCTCTGCCGCATAATGCTTATAAGGCACCAGACAATCCGGAAGCTCTCTGTGGAGCTTTCCGCAATGATGGCATTTGAGCCTACGGATAATATAATTGCGCCGTTCCCGCCTCTCCAGCAGCATAATCCTTTCACAGGTATCCCTGTAAGAAAGTACCCCGCCACACATAGGGCAATAAGATATAACACTGCTTTCAACTACAATATTTTCTTCCTCATCATAACTAACCGTATAATCTGATACCATAACCATGGCTATGACTCCATAACCCCAGAATACACGCTTTGCGATAAGGGCACCCTGGGATTTCCTTTCCTTTATAATGATATCAGTATAAAGGCCATTTTAGAGACAATCAAGTAGTTTTATGCTTTTTTCTCATTTATTTTGCAGAAAAATTATTATTGAGCAAACGATATTACCTGTAAACAATACTCACAAAAAATTTTTACATTTAAACCTTATTTATAAAGGTCATATATAACAAAAATTACACCTAGTAGCTATATAGCCAAACAAGCAGCCCATTAATTTTTATATAGCAAATATCCTTTAAACGACTTATACATCGTAAACCAATGCCATGATGCTGGGTTCAAAAGCCCCCACTTGATTAAATATCATAAAAATTTCACATTGTTTATAGTTTTTATGCTTTATGTTCTTACCCGTGATATAATGGAATATATCACAAAGGCGGACTCCATTATGGCTTTTAAAAAGAATAAGTATGAACAGATTACCCTGCACGACAAATTCCTGTTCAGCCTTACCGACAGAGAAAAGAAGGTACTTGAAAAATCATGGGCATAAATATTTGCCAATGAAATTTTTCTAGCCATAAATGAAGAACGTTTTTCCATCCTCTACAGCGAAAACGGCAGGCTAGGTTCTCCTGTCCTCCAGAATCGGTTCACCCCAGATGCTTTTTATGCCTTCTATTTTACCCATATGCTTCTCTTCTGAAAACCAAAATGTCTCCTATTATCCATTCCCTTTTGCCCAACACATACCGCGCTTCCAGCGCAAAGCGAACCGCATTCCCTACGGAAGCCCCATCGGTAAATATTTCTGTATCTACAAGCTTTCTTTAACGATACTTACAGCAAAAACAACATACGCCATAATTATCATACAAACCGTAACCTTTTCTTTAATCTTTCTTTGGCATTTGAATGCAGTATTCCTCCTTCTTCTCAAAGAACTCCTGGTAATCAAGTTCCACATACAGCCAGTCTGTCAGTGTTGGCGGTATCCATGCCTGCGGATACATTTTGTAATATTTCGCATAGCTCTCTGCTCTTCTTACAAACCACTCACTATCATATTTCTTTCCCAAACTTATCATATCTTTTACAACGTTACCTACATTCCCATCATCATAGGATAATATTTCCATTCCCTTCCGCCCTGCGTCTTCTCTATCCTTCTGCTGCATATTTCTGTCTGTTGCTAAAGAATCGCAATGATTTATAATATCCTCTAACTCTTTCCTTGTTTCCTTTTGCCTCCCTTCCGATAACTCCTTCTCATATCGTTTGCAGTTTCTGCATCCTCCTTCCTTTGAAATTTTTTCTTCAAATATCGGAATATGTGCAACAATAGAAAGCGCATCTAACATCGACTCTGCGTTTGGCCTCTTTTTATCTTTTTCTGGGCTGACATCACATATCAGCAAGGCTTGCTCTTTTTCACCCAATGCCCCTCTGTCTTTATGATCTGAATTTTGCATATAAATCCCTGGTTTTAGGGTATGATAAAGCGTATTTGCCATTAAATACTCATTTTTTGCCGCTTTCTTATTATCCCACGAATCTTGTCCGATAAAACAACTCCCCCCATTGCCTCCTGTTCCCACAGCATTACATAAAACCGTCTTAAGCCCTACTGCCAGATAAAAGCCCTGCCCAAAAACATAATAATCCACCGTTCTAGACGTGCATGCAGGAATAAGCAGCACTGGCGTCCTTAAATACTGGCTCTTCCTTTGATACAATGCCGTATACTCCCCAAATCTTTGTATATCCTTTAATATTTTATCTTCATATTTTTTATATACTTCTTTACTCTCCAGTATGCTGTGATTTCTATACATTGCATATGCCCATAACGATTCTTTTAAAAAACTCGGATAATTGCTAATTGCAGCCATAACTAAAAATTCTGCACAAATCAACTCTATTACATGATCCCTTATATCGTAATAAAATGGCATGATACACTTACTCTTCCCATTTTGGCTTTCTGCATATTGATGCATAACTGGCCGAAACGTATCTACTGAATCATATGCAGGCACCGGATTAATATCTTCATGCAGCGCAACTGCCGGATACTTTTTAAATTTTTTCATAATAATATTCACATTTCCATCACTGCCTTTCATAATGATTGGCAAGGGTGCAGAATGCCAATAGATTTTATTATTGAACTTGGCTCCATCCAAAATTTGGCTTCCTGAAAAATCATACCCTACGGGTATCCGATATGTACCTGCCCAGATAGAAAGATTATATTCTTCCTTCCCCTCTATTTCTTCCCGCAGCCACTCTACCGTTTCCGGCCGCATGGAATACTCTGGCAAAATCAGTATTTCCACCCCAAACTGCTCACAGACCTCCAGCACCTTTTCCAGCAATTTCCTTCTTCGGAACTCAGCGCAGCTCCCTTCGCTTCCCTTTCCCCCTTCTTTATCACTCATGGCCATGCTATCTAATTCACATTTCTCTGATGATGGATGCCTATAACTTGAATCAATCCGAAATTGAAACAACGCAATTCTGTGCATATCCGAAAAAAATTTATTGTTTTTTCTACATCCCCATGCCTGCTCTTGAACCTTTTTTATATGTTCCAGCAATTCATCCTTTTTATTTTCTTTCTCATTTTTATCACCCGTATCACTTTCCCCTACGCCTACTTCAGCCCTCATTCTCCCCTGATTTTCCTTTCCCTGATGCCCCCCTTCTCCTTTTCCTTCTCCCACTGCCTCTTCTTGCTCTGCTCCTTTTTTCTCTTCTGTCTCTCCCAATTCCTGCTTTCTCTGATTTCCCTCTTCTTGCTCTTCCTGACTTTTCTCTCCCGTCTCACTTTGGGATATTTCCAATATTTCGTCTTTTCCCTCACTTTTAGATAATTCTATTCTCTCACTTTGTTCCCCTGCACGGAGGAATGCAAGTCCCTCTATGCCCTCTCTATCTTTTCCATTTTCCCATAACTGCAGTATCTTCCCAAATTCTTGGTCAATCGTAGAAACGCCTACTACCTTCCCTCTTCTCTTTGCAATGGAATAAATGTACTTTTTGACATTACCAGCATCACACTCTACATCGCAAAGATTATCATTTCTCTTTGCAAATGTACAGAAATACGGCATTTCCTGAAATTTTTCTGTCTCTGTTACAATTCGGACTCTTTTCCCCTGTATGATTTGCCCATAATATTCCGACTTTTCTAAGGCCACCTCTATTCCACACTGCTTATCAATATCCTGCAAACAATTTATAATCTCAAGCACATTTTCCTTTGCCCATATTTCAAACAGATTCGCCAGCCCCTCAAAAGGAAATCCAAGTTTCGTTTTTTTATACATTTTTTCATCCGAATTCTCCTGCCAACCTACCAATTTACAAATTTTCTTCAGATTTTGGGCAATTTTCTCCCTTTGAGCATTTCCCAAATTTCTATCCTCTGTAATAAAACCTGATACTTTATCAATTTCACACACTTTTGCCAATAAAGCCATCCAGCCAAAATGTGTAATATAATTAATCCTTTTCTCGTTATTTTCTGCCTCCAAAAGACTTATGTAAATTCCATTCAAATCAATATCTGCCCTTGTAAGAAGCAGCGTTTTTTCTTTCAGGCCTAATTCCTGCATCGGGAAATCCGCCTCTGGCTGCCTTGCTTCTGCAATAAGCCTTTCCCGCTGCTCTCGTTCAAAAGAACGAATATATTCCAATACCTGCATCCGCAAATACATCAATATCCCATCCGCATACAGGCCAGCCGAAAGAACCATCAATCCATCAAAGACCTCCTCCCTGCCAGCAAGCAGGCTTGCTCCATCCGCCAAACTGCAATATAATTTCGGCACCCTTCTTTTTACTTGGAATAGATGTGGGCGAATCTCTCTCTCCTGCAACTGGCTCAAAAACCCCCGATAATCCTTACGCAGATAATCCTTTGCCCATATCCCAGAAAATAAACTTGCATCCCAACGCCAATTTGGTTCATTTTCCAATTTATCTGCAATAAAAGAATTTACAATCCGGGCATTCAAAAGACATATCCCCCTCTGCGCCTCATTTTCCAAATACATCCCCAATAACCGAATCGTACGTTCCATTGACTTTTGATAGGAAGCTTTTGCTTTTCCTGACCTCCCATACTTCTCTACGGACGCCCCACATATCCTCCTTACTGTATAATTCAGCATTTCTGTATCGTTTTTATTTTCTTCCGTCCCCTCTGCAAGGAGCACCTTTTCTATATGGCACGCATCCTTCAGTAAATTTCCTGCAATCCAATAGGCGCTCCCATCCTCATGCACATATTTTAATTCGTACTTTTCTTCTCCCTTTTCTATCCCCACAACATCTGAAATTGTATTAGCCGATACCAGATAGGAACTTCCCACCTTAATACCAGAAACCTTCTTCGTCTGTCCATCCCAAAGCAGAAATACATTTTTCTTCGATAATAGCAGCCTTCTTCTCTCTTCTTCCTTTTCCAGTCCTTTCATTATTTTTATAATCTCTTCACATAACAATGGATAGATTTCATAAATATTCCTAAGGCAGCCAATTGGCTCTACTCCATCTTTTGCTTCACAATAATCCGACAATAACACATACTCTAAATTTCCATCCGCAACCTCTTTCTCCCAAACAGTATTTTCGTAATACCAAAGATTGTTGTTTAAATCATCCTGTATCTTTGTCCAGTTTTGAGGCACGAGCACATTCCTCTCCCCATTTTTATCAAAATCCACACGCTGTATCCCACAAATAGCAGAATTTAATCCCCTCTTCATCCTCATAATGCCCGGATATTTTACCCCTGAAAATATCGGTAGGAACTCCCCCACCCCTTCATCTGCATAATCATGAAACAAATACTTTTTCAAAAGATCAATCCCACCAATCACTTCCGCCCTATTCCCCACAGGAAGCGTATTCAACAAAACACGCAGCGCATTCTCCACATAAGATTTTTCCTGCACTTCCATTCCCGATTCAAAAAACCAAATCTTAAAGCATGCGCTTATCGCATTGACCTCATTTAAGTTCCCATATCCGCTTCTATGCCTTTTAAAAATACTCTTAATTTCTCTATAATCTTCCTGTTTCTGCATATTCATAAACACCATAAGGCAATATTGAAAATCCTGAAGTAAATCCATAGTGCTCTGACGCATATTCATCTGCTCTGATAAGCCCTTTTCCATATTCCAATTCCAGCGGTACCAATACTCATTTTTTTCCCACTCTTGGAGCAGGTCTTTTTTGATGCTGTTTCCTGCCAAGGACGCTATTTCCAATATTTTCAGCCCTAATACCCAACGGTTGTCTTTTAAAATACCACATAGGGAAACCTGTTCTTCAAATGCTTCCACAATCTTACCCCATCCCGCCTTCACTTTACTTTCTATTTCAGCCCAAATGGATAAAACCTCATTTTTCCTATAAATATTATTGTGTTTCAAAATCCGGCAGATGCCTTCTAAAAGCACTAAAATCCCCAATCCTGGTTCGCGGAGCAATGACTCTCGGGGACTGCTTTCCACTCCCCTCTGCCACATTTCCTGAAAAGACGCCACAAAATCCCCTTCCTCTTTGGCTGCATAAAAGATCATCATTTCCGAAAAACGCACCACATCCTGATATCGTATTTCCGTCGTTTGGAAAACTACCTTCAACAGTCTCTCAAAATTGACATCCTTCAACGCTACCCCTTCATACAATAAAGAGTAAAGGTTGCTCTGCAATAACTTCAGCGCCCCTCTTCGGTCTGTCTCCTCAAAAACTTCGTATTCCTCCATCAGAGAATCAATGGTATCCTCTGGCATATCGGACAGAGCTGATACCCCAAAGCCTCCCCTCTCCATCAGCGTCCATTCATTCGCCTCTTCTTTTGTAATGCCATCTGCCGCCTCTGTCTTAGGGCTTAAGCTCAACTGTATGTCATACAAATGTGCCGCAATCGCAGCTTTAATCTCCATCAATATCACAGGTGAAGAAGCAATAATAATCATATCATCCACATATCGGGCATATCTGGCATTAATTCTCCCATTTTCACAGTCCCGATTTGCCTGCTCAACCATTTCCCATACCATTTTATCCAAGGAAAACAGGGAAATATTAGCCGCATAAGAAGACAGCGCCGGTCCCTGGGGAATCCCGCAATCATACTGCGCCTTCTTTTTTAAAATACCTGTTGCCGCATCATAGTATTCCTCTTCATACAGCTCATCCAATATCCAGTTGACTGCCTTTTCCGCCACATTGTAATTCAGGTTCTCTTCCTGCCTAAAACAGGCAAACTTACTTTCATCGCTCCGCAAAGCCTGCAGTAAGGACGGATAAAGGGCATCCCTTATCACAAATCTCCTAATATGATCATAAAATCCCTGAATATCCAATTTAATCCGATATACTTTTTCACCATTCAGCCTCTCAATCCCTTCCTGAATATAGGCAATATAAGATTTCCAACAATCATAAAAAGGCCGGAACATCCCATTTTTTATTTCTTTTGCCCCATTAATGGCTGACATGTCAATCTGGTATGCAAAGCTTACATTTTCCTTTATCACGTTCCAGTATCCATATCCTGTCAGATAGGTTCCCTGCTCCCTATGGTAACGGACTGCCGGTATGAGCTTCTCATAATCCGCCCCGGCTTCCCCTGACAGCAATTCATTCATCACATACTGCTGCAGCACCAATTCCTCATGGCAATACAAGGCTTTTAGCCTCTGTACGCCTAATTTCTTTGGTAGCTGCATTGTAATCATCGGTATCCCTATCTTTTCCCCCTTGCATAAACCCTGGTAAAAATAATCAAAGAACGCATCTGCCCCAAACCCAATCCTTTCCCAGGCTGAACCTTCCAGAGTAATATCCTCACGCTCATAGCTTGTCCTTGCAATCTGCAGCGCCGTCATCATTTGGAAATGATGATCTTTCTGTTCTGTTTTTATTGCCTTTCCCTTATTTGGGATCCCACTTTTGCTATCACAATCTGATAAAATAAATTGCCGCAATACCAAAAAAGCAAACTCCCCATCTGAAATATCTTCTTTCATTTTAGGATAATAGAGAACGCTATCATACCATTCAAACACATTTTCCCATTCTTCCTGGGTTAGCATATCCTCTATAGCCTGAAAAATCCGAATTCTTCTTTCCGCAGATATTTCACTTATGCGCTCCTTTAATGGTATCTGGCTTATGTACTCCCCTTCTGCTACATAATATCTCAGTAAATACTCAAACGCCAGATACGAAACTGCGCTTTTTTCTCTGCCTGCTTTATACGCCTCGTCTGGATCTTCTCCTTCTACTTTGCATACTGCAACACTCAGATAGCAATGCCGCAAAACAGGATTCTTCCAAATCTTCCCTATACTGGCCACTGCCCCTTTAAATCCCGCTTCATCTGAATCAAAAAACAGCCTCAAATAAACACTTTTCTTTGTCCGCCCTACCGCATTTCCCAACAATTTATCCTGGCTTCCCTGTAAACGGCTCCCCATAACCGCCACTGCCAGAAACCCCTTAGCCTCCAAACGGAGCGCATCAAACATCCCTTCAACAATATAAATTTCCTTATCTCCATCCTTAATCTCCAGCTGCTCTTGGACATAGTCCAATCGGTACAATATATGGGATTTGGGCAATTTCTTAGTAAAGCGGTATCGAAAAGCTTTATCCTTGCGGATACTGCGCCCCGCAAACCCTACCACTTCCCCCCTCTCATTTCGCAGCGTAATGATAATACCGCCCTCTTTAAAGTAATCATCATAATGGACGCTTTTATGCCCTCTAAGAAGCGGCAATGCGTTCAGCAAAGACACGTCCCTTAACATATCCAGCTCTTCAATAAACTCGCTGCCTCCCTGCACAAAAGCTGCATGAAGCTTCTTCCCTTTCGCAAAAAAGATGTCCCTTTTCACCAAAAAATCAACAGCATACTCCCTCGTTGCAGCATATTTCTGCAGAGCTTCCCGCTCTGCCCCATCCATGTTTTTATATACTTCATAAGCAATCTCATATCCGTTCTTTGAATGCCATACCTTCTGCTTCGCGCTAAGCACTGGTTTTTTCTCTAATATCCATGGAAATGCATGTTCCAGCCATTTCACACCCTCCTGAAAACTACACTCCCGCTTTTTCTTTATCACAGAAAATAAATCACCGCTCTCATGGCAACCATAGCAATAGAAATTCCTGCCTTCTGAATATATGTGCATAGAAGGATTAGAGTCATTATGGAAAATACAAGAACAGACATAATCGTTTCCTGCTTCCCTGGTCACAATCCCTAATTTATCACACACTTCCTTAATGGATATATTCTCTTTTATATATGCATAATACTTACCTCTTGGCGTACTCATACGTTTTACCTCCGCATCTTTCTATTACTTTTTCTCCAATTTTGTTTTTTCATTATACTTTGCTTACCTGATAAAAAACAAACTCCCCCAACTACAACAAAATGTTGGGGGAGTCTAGAAATAACGATTCAGCAGAATATAAAATATCTATTCTTTCAAATATTTGGCAATATCCATTAACTCTTTTTCTTTGTCTTCCATATTATGTACAAACTTTTCCTGGTTCTTATCCCAAATTTCCAAAATCTTATCCACAAATACCCGTTTCTTATCCAATCTATGATACGGCTCTAAATCACTAATAAAACGCACCATCTCTGTATTCATGGAATGCAAATGCCAAGAATGCCTGGCCCATGTCTCCTGATACTTTTTGATATCTACCCACTTGGAGATAATGCTGCTTATAAAAAGCATCAGTAAGGTTATCACGCCATTCTCTAACCAAGCCATCCATTGATTGGAAGAATCAAAGCACAAATTATATACAAAGAAAAATACAAAGGCCGCTCCTCCTAACACAAATAAACGAAGAAACTTTTTTTCCATCTGAAGTTTTCCATTTTATTGTCTGTCTTAGCACATAATACATATTCATAAGTGGCTTCAAATAATTGAAAAAACGTCTCAAAATTACCCTCTCCCGCTTCTGCTTCCCATTTTGCTTTCCAAGTACACCATACATTTTTCTTCTCCTGATCTAACTTATCTTTTGCCTTTTTACGCCCCTGTTTAATTTTTGCCCTTTTAAATCCCCTCCCTAATAACACTATCCCTATCTTCACAACCTATAACTTCTCCTTCCACCCCTGTGTTTCCTTCCTGTTTCATTCCAAAGCTCTGTTCGTTTCCCATAATCCGGATTCGATCCAACCACTCGTAAATGTCCGTCTTATTATACATCGGCTCTCCACTATCATCTACTACAGATTCCAATGCACACGCCATCAATGCATACTCATTTTCTAAAGAAGTACTGAATATCCCTTGATCATCCGTATTAATTGACACCGACAATTGCGGACAGAATTTTAACTGTTCTGGGTCATGAATCAGCCCCTTATTATAAAACTGTATAATTGGATGTTTATCATACTGACGGAATGTCCCAATCAGATAATTAGATGATGGATTTGTCTCAATGGCAATCCCTTTTCTTGCAATTTCTTTTTGCAAAGCCCTTTGAATCGCTGCAACTGCATTGACATAATTCATTGAAACACATACTTCTATTGTCTTTGAACCGCCTTCCCTTATCTTTCCATTATAATGATACATATAATATAACAGTGCCGCCTCTGGAATTCTCCGAACTATTAAATCCTTTAAAAAATGAAAATTCACGCGGAATTCTTCCTGTCTCTCAATATAATAATCCTCATCAAAGTAGCCCAATTCATACAATTTCGGATCATCACCCCGAAGCTGCCAGGCATAATGGTAATTATATATTCCCAAATCCATGCCATTGCTATTTACATCAAAATCCACGCCCTTTTTCTTTCGTCTGTGCTCTTGAAATATCGCTTCTACCTCTCCCGATAACATATTTTTCTTATATAAGCGGCCAAAAAACATACTATATTCGCCAAGTATCCATTCCTTGAAATTTTCAAAATTCCTTATATCATATTGGATAAGCTTATGATAAATCCAAACTAAATTATCCAGGTAGTCCTGAACCGTCAAGGCAATCCGATAGCGCTTTCCCTGATACCATTCTCTCACATCAATTCCTAATGCCAATGCATGTCCCAAACGGTCACCTGATTCTAAATTCAAAAACAAAATAGCTTCTTCAATGGCTCTTAAGCCATCTGCCAAATCCAGAAAATCCTCCCCAACATGATATGTAGCGCCTAACTGCGGAAGTTTTTTCATTCCCCGATTAGTATCATAACTATGCCTATGCATTTTCAGATAACGGAACATAGGTGCAAAAACCTCTGGCCTGCAGCCAATCTCATTAGCCGCTGCATCAATTCCTAAGATACGTTCTCCTACATAGGGATATTTTTCTCGCAGACCTGTTAAGGCATACGCCCTTTTTTCTATATCCTGCCGTTTTTGATAATGGCGGCAATATATATATCCGGTATCCTTTAATGGCTTTTCCAAACTTTTAATAAAATGCACCGTATAAAATATATTTTCTTTCCAGCTATCATTCGGGAGTACCAATTTATCTAATTTCTGTATCTGTCGGCAAATCTTGTCTGAACTGTCTTCTGGCGCTATCCTTAATTCCATCTTCCGAATATTTTTCGAAACCAGACTATTCGAAACGGCAAGCCTCGTAAATTCCTTTGTATAAATTTTATCCGTAAGCAGATCCCCTTTTCGGCTCTGGTATTTTTCGAAATTTCGAAATCCTACATTTATATTCGACTGTATCAGCTCCGAACGAATCCCCTCTTTTATCAACAAGTAGATATAAAAGTAATTAAAATAAGTTTCATATCCTTCCTCATCCAGATAAATCTTCCTAAGCATAATATACATAAGCCAACGCTCACCAGAAAAAATATAATTATCCATTTCTTCATCAAAACCACTATGCTCCAAATGACTTAAAATATAATCCAAACTCTTTAAATTATCAAAACACCTGCTATCCCCCAAACGAAATGCATCAATCATAGACTGCAGGTAATCCTTTTCACGAATAATTTCTTTCGGATATTTCAACAATTCCTCCACGTTTTCCAATGTCTTTCTTTCCCATATAATTTCAAATACCCTCTCTTCTAAAAAAAGAATACTGGCATCCTCAAGTGAAATTCGGGCGATAAGAGAAAACAATTTCTGAAATAATATCGACAGCGGAATATTTCTATTATTTTTTATCACTTCAACTACCTGTTCATTCTCCAACAGACATGCTCCTATTGAACTTTCCAATAATTCTTCTAATACTACATTTGATTTCCAAACTTCCCCCCAATCCAAATCATTGATACTGCATTCTATAATGCACAGGACAATTTCACGAAAACTACGCCTTCTTTTTCTCATGAAGACATTATAGCATTTCTCACTTCTATCTCTTACTATGTTACCAGCAGTATATCTTGCCCCATATAAATAATTAAGAATTTTATCAGACGCTTTACAATCCAGGCAGAATTCATCCGCATATCCCCTTACTCGAAATGGCTTGAATTTAATAAAACTTTGGATGCTTGCTGCTGCGACATTATATTCTCCAATCTTCAGCCTTTTTCCAGAAACCTTACAGTATAGCAAAAGACGAATCACTGCTGCCTGCATATACCTTTCATAAAACGATATCTCCTGATATGTATTGGCATAAGCAACATTTGTATATCTTCTGTCCTCATCATAACCTCGCAGAATTTTCCCTAACTTGGAAGCATTCACGTTATTCATCAAGCTTAGCCATGATATATGAAAAATTGGCGCAGCACCATTCAAATGGGAATGATTTTCAGAAATTCCACGCCGGATAATGGCTTTGAGTTGTGCATTATTATGGCTAATCACTGTTTTCCACGAAAATCCTCTTACTTTTATTTCTTTATAGGTTAATTGCGCTGCCAAAAATGCAGAAACGATCAAGTCCTCGCTTAATACAGTCGTCATTTTCCGCCATTCTATTAAACGGGAATACCGACAGACCATTTCATTATCCCTTATCTGAAGAAACTCCTGCGCATAGTAGAATAAAGGTTCGAATACATTTAATTTCCGCTCGATCCGCCTCCCCCGCTTTTTCGCAGATTCCTGGAAAGTATCCAAAAAATAGTTTAACAAATTCCAGGACTCATTTTCACTGTGATGGAAAACATATGACCTTGCCATCTTTATAAACTCTATCTGATTAAACTCACCATAAGTTATCCTTCCATTGACTACTTGCTGCACTGGTACCCTTTTATAAAGCAATTCAATAATCGTTTCCAGATTCTCCATAGTACTTGTCCCTGTTTATCAACCCTGTGAATATGTTCTTAAACTTTTCATTACACGACGGATAAATTCCTTTTTTCTGCCCTCCTCTTTTTCTAAAAAATACTTTACAACCGGACATTCTGTAAATCGTTTCTTCAATTGATAGTTGCCAAGAATCCTATCCTCTTTTTTAGCATCTTCATTTGATTTACTTTCAGGAAAAAAGAACTCCTCTTGCTCTCCTAATTGCTCCTCAATATAATGATATAAGGTTTTAATATAAAGAAACATATCCTCTGTATTGACTGACACAATAAGCTCTCTATTCATCTTACGTCTTACTCTTTTCAAAAGATTATAGGTTAAGTCAAACCAAAAAAGAGGCAACGGCAAAGAAAGCTTTCCATATTGAGCCTCCCACTTTTCAAATTGTGATTTCAATGACTCCATTTCCAAAACTTTCATGAAGTCTGGCTTAAGCACTCCATTATTTTCTCTTAATCCAAACTTATCTGACAGAGCAGAAAGCAATGCATCCTCTACTTTTTCCAGAGTTTTTGCTGCATACATTGAATTCCCTACAAAATTTAACACGCTGAAATCCCCAACAAAAGATAAACTCGACCTATCTTTTAAATATGGCTGGATGGCAAGTTCACAATCTCCATTTATGCGCGGTTTAATTTCAAACTTCCAATTTATTAAATCTGTATTAATGCTTTCATTTTGCCCATCTTCCCTGATATTAGTAAAAAATAAGAACACTAATTCTATATCTCTAATCACTTCTGCAACATACTGAAACTTTTCTTCTTCTTTCTGACTTTCATCTTCCGTTTCAAGGATAACAGAAATCACCTGTGAAAACAGAACTTTCTTAAAATTTGAATAATAATCAAAATACTTATTGCTTCTGTCATCACTTATTGTTCCTAATTCTTCAATATCTGTATTTCTCCTTCTACTAGCAAACGGCATAAGATACACTGACCATTTATCTACAACATTTTTGCCAATTAAAGATTTAAAAGTTCCTTCTTCCACCAATACCTTATCATTACTTTTAATTGCATGCTTTTCATAAAGATATTCCTTTGTAAAAGCATAGGAAAAATAACCTAACAGATAATGAACCAGAACCTTATATCTGCCGCCCTCTTCACGCCTTAAAGCAAAAATTTTTTCAATTAATTGCCCATAACTGCAATTTTCTATAAATTCCTGCTTTTTCTCAGTTCCATCAGTTCCATTTCCCACTGAACGCTCTTGAGATAATCCTTCCAGATAATGCTGACCATTCTGCCGCATATAATAAAAATTGACTACCTCATCCTTCGCACGGCGAATGTTCTCTTTTCGAATCCTCTCACACAACTTCAGAACTTCCTTATCTGCATATAGCTTTTCTGTCACAATACGATTAGACAGTTCTGCAATTAAAATCCTATAATTTTCTTCCCATCCCTGTATAAATCTTGCCTTCTCCTCCTCTTTCATTTCCTTTTCACCATACACATCGTATAACCCAACATGCTCCATTGTCTCCAACATAAGATAAAAACATGTAAGTTGGCGCATAGATTTTGGCTCATAAAAATGCTGCTTTATTCCCTGCGAATCAAAACAGATGCCAATTCTTCTGTACAATTTCCCAAATATAGACCTTTTGATATCCATATTTTCTTTTTTAAGCGACAAACCATCCGCTGAATGATAATCACTAATATCTGGGATAGAAATACGATAGTTCGATGGCATAACCTTATTAAGATAATCAACAGACAATTCATGAACCCTTTTTTCACCATCCCGCAGCAATTTATCCACTTTAGGCAAGACTTTATAAAAATTCTTAGATACAATTGACAGCATCTGCTCCATATCAACGGATAACAGTACAATCACATTTTGAACAATGCAATATCTATGTATTTTTTCTAACATAGAAAATCCATTGCTAATATTTAAATCCAAATCATCTATAGAAATAACCACATAATGCTCATTTCCCCGTTCGTGTATACCTAATTGCTCATATTTCACCAATGAAGTAAACTTATGTATCAATACCCCAAAATCACGTTTTACCTTTTGGCTGCTTGAAAGGCTTTGCAGGCTGCTCATATAAGACTCACCAGGCAGTACTTGGCGTTTCTCCATGTCCTCAATATCGCAAACCGTCCGATAGATGTCCTCAAGCTGCTTCAAAAGCTCCCTCTTCCTATAGGCAAAATCCTCTCCTTTATGTATTCCTTCCTGCCTGTCAAAATCCGTAAATTTCTGATACATTTGGGCAAGAACTACCTTAAAAATATCTTCCCCATGTTCCAGAAGAGAACCATCAATACAATCTAAACAGATAAATATCGGACTGCCCACATCATCTAACTTGCACAGCAAGTCGCTATTCGTCATTTCCTTATAACTTAAATAATTTTTTAACGCCTCTATAAAAGACATCATGGCAGAGGTTTTTCCCGATCCCCTTTTCCCCTCAAATGTTATGATATTACAAAATCCTTCATAGCTTCCACTAATACCATACCTGCTGCCAGATATGCCATCCCCATACTTATCACTCTTCCTAAAATTCTGGATAATTTCCTTTAACTGCAGAAATGCCCTCTTGTAGACTGACTTAAAAAAAGACGTTTGAAACTCACTGATATGTTCATAATGAGGCCCCATACTGTCAAAATCCAGGCATGTTCCACCAATATATGACGTTCCAGTTCCATTGTTTTCCATTATTTTCCTCCCCTCATATAGTATAAAAATATCTTTGTTTAATCTAAGTACGCCGAGTATTCCTTATATATCTCCACAAAATTTCCACGAGCGCTTGCATCTACAATGCCTTCATAAACTTTCTCAATCTCTAATTTTTTCCTTGCTGCCTCTTTGTAAATTTCCCAGCTCTTTTTCTCAGTATTGCCCTTTTTTACAGTATCCTTCCCAAACATCCACGGATAAAATCCCTTTTCCTCATCCTCGTTCGCTTTATTATCATAAATCTTTTCTGCTTTCTGCAAAGAATCAATTACCATCTCAAAGTCACCTTGCTGTTTATAAATCTTTCCTAATTCCCGATATGCCTTATATAAATATGCACATTCTACTGTCTGCAAAGATGGCAATTCCATTTTCATATCTAATACGTCCCGCAGACTCTTCCACCAATTTATAGCCTTATTAATATTACTTTCCTTCGAGGCAATTTTATAAATAGCCCTAAAATTATGCCGATCTACTTCGGCTGCTTTTGTATAATACCCCATTTCCCTTCCCGAATCAGACCACATTTTCTCATAATTTCTGCCAATCCTGAATTGAAGATAACTCGTATAGGATTTTTTCCCTATTATTTCAATCGCTGTCTCAAAATCATCTATGGTGCCCTCTATGTCTTCACCGTTTATCTCTTTAATAAACCCCCGGATTGCATAAGCAGAATAAAATTCACTGTCCACGGCCAAAATATTTAAGATATCTTCATCAACCTCATCAAGAGAAAAATAATGATGCTGACGCAGTCTTTCTCGTATTATATCTGTCTCTTTTTTTGACTTTGTTCCATATATTTTCATGTCAATTGCATTCCAGATAATAATACATAATTCGTTAATCCTTCTCCGACAATTCGATTTTGCTGCCCAAAGATATACATTCCCAACTGCTGCCCTCTCTCTTTTCTTTTCAAGCGCTTCCAATCCCCTCAAAGCGCCTTCAAAATCTCCTATTGCTTTTTCCATCTGCTCATAAATATACTCCTCGCCAGAATTACTAAAGTAATCAATGGCATAACTCCCACGCATCAAATCATAGCGTTCAAATTCGCCCCAAATCAAATTCATCACTTCAGCATTTTCTTCCCCTATCAGTTCCTCCATTTCTTGGAAAACATCCCTTATTTTCTCCCCCAAGGATATATTCCCGTCCTCCGAGCCTCTCCTGACCCTATATACCCAATCCACCTCGTCCCCATACTCGTCATCATCCAAATTTTCGCATGCAAAAATCCCGATAAAACGAAAAAAAGCCGACAAAGTACGAAAGATTCGTACCTCAGCCGGATCATGTACAATTTTTATACATTTAACATATTTGCTCTTCATATTCTTATTCTCCATGCAGCCTCTTATGTGTTCAAATTATGCCAAAATAAATGATTTGTGCATGGTTAACCCCAAGAATGTTTCATCATCCCCACATCTGCCTCCTTCCCAGGGTAAAAATAGATAATTCTTACAATCCTTTACCCATCCTATCAAGCACTATATCCATAATATCATTCCCCAGGAATTGAATCAATATGCAATTTCTACAAAAAGTAACTTTTTAAGTAAATTTATTTTCACCCAACTATATTATATGGCCTAGGGCATAAAATTATAATTGCCATTATCTGCAATGGCTCTTTGCATTCCATCACCCAATAGCATACCACCTTACACAAACACTTCCCTGTACACATTTTCAGTTAACCCAAACAATGCACACAATCCGTCCAGGTACTATTATATATAAAATCATTCATTTTTTCAACGAAAAAAGGCACATCTATTTCCTGATGTGCCGTTAAAACTGCCACTTATGTTAAAAATTTTATCTTGTTACTTTACATATTCATACATGTACTTTAAATTTACTTATCATCACCGCTCTCCCTGCAGCAAGATCTGCTCCACCACGTTCCCCCGATCCGTAAACCGCATTGTGTCCACCACAATATTGCGAAAACCAATCTCCCCCAGTAGCTTCTCTGACTCCCCTTCCCCATAGAAATGCGCAATCCCTCTCCCTTCCAAGCTTCCTTCCGTAATATCACAGAATGTATTCCTCTCCAATTCCTTGCCCGTCCCATACCCTGTGGTGCCAGCCGTAAAGAAAATAGAAAACAGCTTCCCTCCCCGTTTCAGCATCCCATACACCTTCTGGTACATGCTAATTATATTCTGCAGCTTATTCGCATAAATAGTTGCACTGTCAATCACACAATCAAAAAATCCCTCCCCATAGTCTAGTTCCAGGGCATCCCTTACCCGCAGATCTGCTGACAGACCTTCCTGTTCCAGCCGTGCCCTCACTTTCTTCACTGCGCTTTGGGAACCATCAAAAGCATATACATCAAAGCCTTCCTTTGCCAAATACCAGGTATGGCTCCCACCGCCACAGCCAAAGTCCAGGATCCTAACATTCTTCCTATCCATTTTGTAATAATTCCTCGCCACAAAACGGATGACAGATTCAGAAGGATACTTCCCCCACTCCTGCGTTGCATGTATCTCTTCCCATGTTTCATCAAATGATTTCATGTTTCTTCTCCTTTCATCAGCTTCCTTTGCATTTTATAATGTACATGAAACATTTATATCATAAAATTTTTTCTTTTGCTGAATCGCTCCTGTCTGCAGGATAGACTTGACTGTATTCACAATCAGTAATGATGTATCCCCATCACCATAAGGATTCTTCGCCTTATTGGCAATTTCCCGGAAGGAATGTGACATTGCCTTCTCTATGCTTCTTTCAATTTCCTCTTCCTTCGGCGCACAGTCAATAATACTTTCTGCACGTAACCTTCCTTTTTGCCTATCTCCAATGTTGATTGTAGGAATCCCAAAACAAGGAACCTCCACAATTCCACTGGAAGAATTTCCTATAACGAACTCTGCATATTTCACTAAGCTAAGATACCTTCGGATTCCCAAGGAAGAATAGCAGATTATATTTTTGCAATGTCTGGCGCTTTCTTGAAAAATATCATTAATCATCTGACCCTGCAAGTCCGCATTTGCCATAGTAATAATAAAAGTCAGGCCTGAGTATTTTTCCAACACAGATACTAATGCCCTCGTCTGAGCTTTTGCTGTGTCTTTTTCCAGGGTGACTGGATGGAAAGTCACACTTGCGTAGGGCTTTGCCAGAGAAACTCCCATATATTTTTCCAACTCTGCTTTTGATAAAAAATCCATCTTTCTGACATTTTCTACCCCCACATCCCCAAAATTGAAAACACGGGCTGGCTCCTCCCCTAACTGAATAATCCTTTTTCGGTACTCCTCACAGGCAGGAAAATGCAAATAACTCATTTTTGTGATACAATGGCGCACAACATCATCTATTGCACCCTCCGTAATTTCTCCGCCTGAAATATGGGCGATGGGAATACCGCAAATCATTGCGCTGCTGCATATGGGAAGCAGCTCATAACGGTCTCCTTCCACAATTACCAAATCCGGCTTCTGGCGCTGATACATTTCACCAAAAAGCGCTGCTGCATTTCCCATTGTCTGACAGATGCCTGCTTCTGTGGCGTCTTCCTCCAATATTGCAATCCTCTCTGCAATTGGAAATCCATCTTCCTCTATCTCCCTCACAGTATATCCAAACGTTCTAGACAAATGGCTTCCTGTCACCACCAATACCAGCTCCAGCATATCATCCGAAAGGATCTGTTGGATCACTCTCCGCAATAACCCATATTCTGCCCTTGTCGCTGTTACCACACATACCTTTTTCATTCTACAATCAACTCGTCTTCTTCAAAATCTTTTACTGCTGTTGTCCCAATAATCTCGTACCAGCGCATAGGGCTAATCCCATCTCCCGGGCGCTTAATATACAGATTTTCCTCTGTTAATTTTTCTCCCTGCCGGATCCCCCGCTTTGCCACAATGCTTTTTCTGGCAATACTGATATTCTTTTTTTCTGATGGGCTTGGCTGCTTCTCACTGCTCCCCATCGCCTGTTCAATGTTCCGAATGGAACGCACCATTTGCTTTAATTCCCCCGGCTCAAGGCTTGCTTTATGATCTGGCCCTTCCATATTTTTATCCAAGGTAAAATGTTTTTCTATCACAGAAGCTCCCATTGCCACAGCCGCAATAGGCACTTCAATCCCTATGGTATGGTCTGAATATCCTACTGGAACCCGAAAGGTTTCTTCCATAGCCTGCATTGCCCGAAGGTTTACATCCCCAAATGGCGTAGGGTACTCTGTATTACAATGCAGCAACGTAATTTTGCCCGCCCCATTTTTCTTTAAAACGGAAAGCGCCGTCCCTATTTCTTCCATGTTACTCATTCCGGTTGACATAATAACATCTTTTCCTGTTCTTGCAATCTTTTCAAGATAAGGGAGATTCGTAATCTCTCCAGATGGAATCTTCCAGAAAGGAATCTGGATTTCCTCCAAAAAATCAATACTGTCCAAATCAAAAGGTGTCGATAAAAAAAGAATATTCCTCTCCTCACAATACTTCTGGATAGAGCGGAACTGGCCAAAGGATAGTTCTAGCTTTTTTACCATTTCATATTGGCTTTCACCTTCCCCTGTGGTTTCTTTTTGATATTCCGCCTTTTGGGCAAACTTTGATATCACGTTTTCTGTAATAAATGTCTGAAATTTCACGCAATCTGCGCCAGCTTCCACCGCTTTATCCACTAACTGAAGTGCCAAATTATAATCACCATTATGGTTATCTCCAGCTTCTGCGATAATAAATACTTTTTTACTCTCCATAACACTTCTCCATTCCATAATGCCTACCGTGTAAAAATAAATCATTGGCTTTAAGCCCTATACTTAATTAAAAACGGCTTAGAGTCATCAAAACCAGCATCTTTTTCTTTTCTCAGTTCCACCAAATGGTCAAACGCCTTTTTATCAAAAATACTTCTTCCAATGCAAAAATCCAGCAGGCCATTTCGGTTGAAATGCTTCTTAAAGGCCAGCAAACTGTCCTCAATTCCCACACCGCCGCCTAAATGCATCTCCTTAATCCCCTGCTCTGCCGCCCAGTTTGCAGCTTCACTCAGCAACAAATTTGATGAAGCCAGTTTTCGGTATTCGGGCAATGTGCCAGACAAATGGTAATGCATATATTTTCCGTTATAAAAAAATATTGCCGCACTTATTGCAATCCCCTGGTATACCGCATAAAAATATATAATATTCTCTTTCATATTCTGATTGATATAATTAAAATACTCTGGCTGAAAATAATAATACTCCTCAGCCTTGTTGTTCTGCATGGTGGCATCATAGATTTTTCTAAATTCTTCTATCCGCTCCCCTTTATCCATAACAATATCTATGTTATTTTTCTGAGCCTTCCGAACCATATTCCGGTTATTGGGTGTCATGTTTTTAAATATAATATCTTTGTCTTTCGTGTCTATATATACAGTTTTCTTCATGTAGACAACCTCACAGTCGTCCTCAAATACCTTCTGGTTCTGCAACAGTGGATGAAAGCGGAAAAACTGCGACACGACTTTATGGGATTTACACCATTGATTCAATTCTTTTATAAATTGTCCCATCCATTCAGGCGTAATTTTCCCTTCCATCAAAGGCCCTCCATAGCCATAGGGAGTTGTCCAATCATAAAATTGTCCAGGTTCTATATATGCAGACAATGGAGAAAAATGTGAAATATCTTCCTGCATCATTACATAGCATAACTTCCCCTCATTCATTTGATGATATACTAGAACTGGTCCCCCATCTCCATGGAGCTGAAACGAGCAGGCATACTCATTAAGATAATAAATATCCCAATTATGAAAGGATTTTACTATACTGTTCCATCTTTCTTTTTCCCCTACTTGAATAATATCCATACCATCCTCCAATAGCATATTTTTATTACACCCTGTAAGGCTCTATCCAAATAATATAATAAAGCTTAAACTGTACAAGATGTTATGGGTTCTTCATTTTTTACCTCTATATTCTTCTATTAAATTACCTAAATATTGCATATGTTGTTTGCCATAACGCTGATCTATTGGGAAAGAGATTATGCTCTCCGATATATGTATCATCTCCTCGTCTCCTTCTAACTCTGTACCTTCCAAAGGCCAATGTACTGCACAATAAACCTGATGCTCTATTAGATACTTTCGAAATTCATCTCTGTTTTCCACATAAACTGGACAGCATAATGGAACAAACTCCTGTTTCTTTAGGATCTCATTAATTCCCAATTTCCTCAAAGCCTTTACTAATTCATGATAATTTCTTTTCCTTTTCTCTTTCAGTTCTGAAATAGAAAAATTTTCCATTAGGCTTTTTGACAATGCTGACATCTGATAAATCTCTTCTTGTGTGTCTAGCTTTTTTTCCTCCTCTATAAAGATTTTCCTATACAGCTGATTAGAATCCAGTTTCCCCTCAATATATAAATGCTTGAGTATCATAGCATATAATTTATCTGATGGATTTTTATGTGGAATATTTTCAACCGAAATACCATTCATTTCTTTATCTGAGTAAAGCACCCCGCCATCCATAATCGGAAACCATTTTCGTAAACTACAAATGCAATAATCGCCTACCGTTTTACTTTCCGTGAAGATACTATGAGTGGTGTCTTCAATAATTGTAAACCCATACTCTTTCTTACTCTCATATAGATAGTTTATAAAAACCTTATCCTGGAGCTGTCCAAAATAATGCGTAATATACACAACTGTAACATTTTTATCTAACTTTTTCTCAAAATCTTTTATATCAACTGAAAAATCAGCATTGATTTTATAAAATTTTATCCTAAACTGCCTTTTATAAACATTGATTACAGACCCACAAATATAGGATGGCAATAGAATGGTTCCTTGTTTTAATATCCTATTTAAGGCAATAGCTGCACTGCGCCCACTATCCATATACACAGTATTATATAAGGTTAAATATTGAAAAAAGTTATCTTGTGTCTGATTTAAGTTTGACATATCTAACTCGAAATCACTACCTAACTCCATTCCTCTAAGCCTCCTTAATCCTGCCATCCTAGCTTATTGGCACACCAGAGCGTCATCCATGCTTTCAAAATATGCTTCCACTTGACTCTCCATACTGCCAATAATATTTTCACCAGCAAAATACACTTTCGTCCACTCCACTACTTTTTCTACCGCCGTTTCCACATTCCATTGTGGAGCCCAGCCAAAAACACTTTTTATCCTGGAGCAATCTAATTTTAAGAAATTTGCCTCATGAGGCCCTATTTCCTCTTGCTGAATCCATCTGACTGCATCTCCAGTTGCTTGATTCCATTTGCTACAAAATAAATCCACTAACTCACCTGTAGATATGCAATCAGAATCATTCGGCCCAACATTATAACTCCCTGCATATTTTTTATCCACATATTGTTTCTGTGCAATCATCAGGTAGGCTGCCAATGGCTCCAAAACATGCTGATAAGGCCTTGTGGAATTGGGATTTCTCACCAGGATATCCTCCCTATTCTTTGCCGCGCGCACACAATCAGGAATAATCCGATTTACAGCAAAATCCCCGCCACCAATCACATTTCCAGCCCTCGCTGTGGAAACTGCTATATCCAAGGCTTTCAGAAATGATTCCTTATAACAGCCTGTCACAAGTTCAGAGCAAGATTTCGAATTAGAATATGGATCCCTGCCATTTAACGCCTCATTCTCACGGTATCCCCACTCCCATTCTTTATTACAGTATACTTTATCCGTCGTTACATTTAAAAACGACCTCACCGATGGACACATCCGAAGGCACTCTAATACATTTACTGTGCCCATTACATTTGTTTCATAAGTATACACCGGATTTCTATAGCTTTCTCTCACTAAAGGCTGCGCTGCCATATGGATTACAATCTCTGGCTTTTTCTCAAAAAATACCTTTCCTAAATGCTCTATGTCCCTTACATCACCTGTAATAGACTCCATACAGGACGATAATCCACTTAATTGAAATAAACTAGGCGCCGTTGGTGGTTCCAGGGCAAAGCCAACAACATCTGCGCCAGCCATAAGAAGTAATTGGCATAACCAGGAACCTTTAAAACCCGTATGGCCTGTAACCAAAACTCTCTTTCCCTTATAAAAAGATATATCTGTCACTAAAATCACACTTTCTCTATTATCCTATACAAAGCCCAACCCATACTGTTCCTTATTTTACCTGTTTGGAATCTTCTGCTATTTTATAGTACTTTTCCAATTCCTTATATTGTACCTTTCCTGCGTCATTCTTAGGTATTTCTGCAATCTGAACTACCTTAAACGCCACTTTGTTCAGTTTCGTCTTTTCTGCCAGAAAGCTTAAAAGCTCTTCCTCTTTCCCTGATTCTGTTACAAAAATACACACACAATCATCC
Source organism: Lachnospiraceae bacterium (assembly GCA_910575035.1). GTDB lineage: Bacteria > Bacillota > Clostridia > Lachnospirales > Lachnospiraceae > Petralouisia. The sequence goes on along the minus strand of CAJTDL010000001.1, from coordinate 86,416 downwards.
ACACCTCCACTGGCACATTCTATGTTTCCAAACTGCATTTTCAACATTGTGTCTATTTCATCCAGATTCACACGATTCCCATATACCTTCAAAAACCGTTTTTTCCGGCCAACAATATAGTAATACCCATCCTTATCAAATTGAGCCATATCTCCTGTCAGTAGCCTGCCCTTCCGTTCATCTCCCTTAGATAAATCTTCCCCGCATTCCGCATACCCTAACGTGACGTTGTCTCCCTCATACAGCAATTCTCCTGTGACATATGGCTCCGTAACAGGCTTTCCATCTACATCCAATAGCGTAAATTTTCCGCCAGGTATGGCAATCCCCATGGAACCATATTTTTCCAAAGACTTATCATATGGCAAATACCCCATTCTGGCCGTCGCCTCGCATTGCCCATACATTACAATAAATTTCTTCCCTTTTTCTAATGCATATTCCGCAAACTTCTTATGCAAACCAGGTGATAACTTGCCTCCAGCCTGGGTCATATAGCGTAAATCTGGCAAATCCATACGGAAAAACCGCAGCTTCTCCAGCATTTCATAGGTATATGGCACACCTCCAAAGCTTGTTGCCTTTGCCTCCTTTGCAAATTCCCAAAACTCTTTCTGCATCAAAGAAGCATCTGTCAAAAATACAGCCGCCCCTACCAGGACATGGCTATTGATAATGGATAAACCATACGTATAATTCATAGGCAATGTAGTAATCGGACGCTCTGTTTCGTCTAATTCAAGATACTTCGCAATCGCATTGGCATTGGAAAGTATATTATAGTAACTCTGCCGTACAAACTTAGGGCTCCCTGTCGAACCAGATGTAGTCAGCAACAATCCCAACTCCTCAAAAAGAGTATACTCTATTTGATATTCTGTTTTTACCAATGCATATCCATAAGTTTCATAAACGGCCTGCCCATCTGTAATCTTCCTTACTTGTTCGGATGGAAGCCAAAGGAAAGATGGTTGGTATATATCCAACAAGCGCTGAAATAATTCCACATCCATATGCGCATTCAATAATACAGGCACAATTCTATGGTTTAGAAAACTTAAATATCCTAAAACAGAGCCAACCTGATTTGTGCACATTGAAAAAACAAGGCATCTTTTTCCAATCTTCTGGGAAAGCACCTCTCCTTCCTCCACCAGCTGCCTATAACTCATTCTTCGCCCCTGTGCATCACATAATGCTATGCGTTCTCCATACTGTATAAAATCCCACATACGATCTCTCCTCCTACCATTCCAAATACCGATTGCTCTTTGGCGGGTAATCATTTGTATCAAGCCTGGGCAGCTTAAAACGGTCATCCCTCTCAATATTTGCCAGCCTTACATCTGTTGATAATCCTAAAATACATCCTTTCTTTTTCGCCACGTCAATTACTTCGTCATTGTAAGCGCCATAAGGATAATTTATTACCCAAGAATCCGGCTGTACCAATCCTTGTAAGGATTTCAAACCCATTTCAATATCTGCCTCCAATTTCTCTAAAGGCAAACAGTCCATCCAATAATGCCCATATCCATGAACTCCAAAATGCATTCCCTGGCGTTTCATCTCCTTCATTTGGTCATAGTTCAAATAAAGTTCATGCGCCATAACCTCCTCTGAAACTCCCACATATTTTGCAAACATATTGCTACTGATCAAATTCCTAAGCTCTTCTGGCAAAGCCATCTGCAAAATACGCTTTACAAATATAGTCTCTTTCTGATCAAATCTATCCTCCACTGCATATTGCCGAAACAGTTCCTCGTTTGATGGATACTCCCACTCACTACCTCGATAATAATCCAGTTGCTCCAAAAGCTCCTTGCATAAAATATCAATCGGCGTGCTTGCCAGCAAATAATGAATTTTATTTACATCCAAAAGGCAATGTTCCCGAAATACCTTTCCTGGGACAAAAAAAGTGCCTTGCATATGATATTCCTTTAAAACAGGCAGAACATATAAATAATTGTCTATATATCCATCATCAAAAGTCAGCAATATCGCATTTTCTGGAATCTTTATTCCACAAACATAGTACTCTATCAATTGTTCCATTGTAATTACTTGGAATTTTTCTGAAAAAAAACTGAATCTGCTCTTTGAACAATGCATAATCCAAACCTTTTATGCCTGGATACCTACTGTACTTCAAATCTCTAACATAGTGGTACATCACAATCCCAATTTTCACCATGACACTACGCTCCCTATTTTCCATAAGAAATACATCTTGACAGTTCCCTTATTAAGTCATGCCCATCCCACACAATATCCATATCCAACGTACGGCCGATTGGCACAATCCGATCTATGCCTTGTGCAGGGTATTCCAACAGCATTTCTGCCACTTCCCCTTCCCTGATCCCGAACACTGCACAAGTCTGCACTTTAGCTGTAACCCTCTTCAATACCTCTGGAATTCCATGAATGGCATACTCAAAAAACAGCCCATATTTTCCACGCATATCTGAAATGTCTTTTGGCAAATCCTTCAGTTCTGCGACATACAAATAATTCTCATAATTCTTTATAGCAGAAACCTTCGACTTTGCCGCATACTCACAAACTAATGTATATTTTTCACTTACCTTCATATTTGCCAAATCGTATTTCTTGGAGACTTCATAAACGGCTTCCCAAAATAAATCCTTCGCCTTTTGAACCGCCGTTTCTTGTCCCAACCAGCATACTAGATGCGGAGAGGAACAGGCATTTTGATCCATTAAGTATGTATCATTGTAAAACCCTTCTGCCAATCGCCTCTTCTCTTGGGCAGGCAAGTCCAACACAGCTTCCGCTGACAGGATTGCAAATGAATAGCGATCCGCAAACGTAATCTCATTACTCCTTGGCATCAATGGATATTTCCTAATTTCTTGAACTGTCCTATCCCCACCCCAAATGATACGCATATTACAAATCCCTGAAAATTTCTGGCTCCACTCCTCCTGCTTACGGCCATACTGCACAATGCCATTCCTCTCTTCCACCCAATGAAAGGAATCCCGTACCACCACCTCTTTCAAAATCCGGCAAACAATTTCCGTTTGCAGAAAATGCTTTGAAGATACCCTGACAATATTTGCATTTCCCGTGAGTAAGCCAAACGCAAAAGTATAGGCAAAATTTATCGCCACATTAGAAGGGGCAATATGAAATACCATCCCTCGACCTATCCGCGTGTGCAATATGCCGTTTTTCCCTTTCATCTTCTCTAAATTTGCTTTCCGAATCCAAAAAGCAAATGCAATAATATCTGGATAAAGCTTTGCCTGCTTATCCTGGCGAATTGCCTTGGACCATGCATCAAAAAAATCAACCGTTACATCTGCAAAGGGCTGCTGGGGATAAACCTGTGGCGCTGTTGTCCCAAATAGCACCTTTATATCAGCGTTATTCATATGTGTCACTGCACCCCCTCACCTCTGCATTTTTTATCCTTCCCAATACCTTGAAGTATTTTCCTTTCCTTCCACATGGGCAATCATCCTCGCCCAACAGAATGCCCTCGTCCTCTGTCAGGATAGAGTGCCCTGGATAGGACTCTGGAATCGTTGAAAGAACCTGTATTACCCCAGGCTCCCCGACTGAGCAGGTCGAAAAATCTTTCATGTTACGGACAATAACATCTGAAAATATGCTTGCATGCAGATGCCCGCATTCACACTGCATATAAATAGCCCCCGTCTGCTCCACCATGCCATAATAATCATGTATATCTTCTAAACCGCATACCTCTTTTAAACATCCCTTAAATTCCTGTGGCTCTACTGCCTCATTTGTAAGCTTTTTCCATCCACCGCCATGTATCAAAATACCACCGCTAAGATCGATACATTTTGGTATCTTTCGTAACTCCTTATAAAAATATTGCCAAATCATAAAAGTAAAGCCAAACAATAGGAACCGCTTTCCTTTATGCTTTTCCAAAAATTCCTTTACTCGATCTAAATCAAGCTGCATATTCTCATCTAATGCGTACTTCCTATCGGATGCCAAAATTGAAAAACCCAATATTCCAGCGCCTCTGGCAGAAAACATAGCCCTATCCTTCACTACAGATGGGCTATCAATAATAAGCATTGGCAAGCGCCCTTTTCCCGTAAAGGCAGAAACAATTTTCACCAATGCCTTTTGTTGGTTAACAGAAGTTGCACGGTCTAAATAAATTTTAGACACAGCTTGCCCTGTCGTTCCTGAAGATGTCATGGTTTTGAATATTTCTTCATCTTTAATACTTTTTAGCTCTAATTCCTTAAACAGCCGAACTGGTAAGAACGGTACTTCATAAATACTACTAAAAGAATCCAGAATATTCCATGCTGTCAGTATCTTGGAATATTCCTCACAATTTTTTCTATGAATTTCTGTCAGTTCCTGAAAACGGTTTAAAAGCATCCTCTGTTTTTGCTCTTTTCCCAGTATATATGGGGAAACCTCTAAAAAGTCTGCAAATGCCATTTTTCCCTTCTCCTTGCCAACAATGATTCAAAGCATGTCCGAATATTATATCAAATAACTTTCAAACATGCTTAAACCATATCTTTTCCTATTATTCTGTTTCCTTGGGTTTATACTGATCCAGCACTTCCGTAATCGCAACCACAAAGTCTGCAGAACATGTGAAAATACCATCCACAAAAGCATCAACGTGCCCCTTTGCTACACCTCGCCGAAAGGAATCCAACCTGGCATCCATTTCCAAGCGATCCCCTGGAACCACCTTCTTTTTAAATTTAACATTATTAATGCTTACAAAACTTGTCTCCATGCCCCGATATTCCTCCATACACAGAAACGTCATCAAAAATGTTTGAACCAGGCACTCTACCAGCACAAAACCTGGGACATTTGGATCATCATCAAAATGAGCTGGAAAATACCACTCATTAAATGTAAAATTTTTAATTCCTCTTGCGCTTTTACTAGGTATGGCTTCTATAATCTTATCTACAAATAAAAGAGGGTATCGGTTCCTCTGACACGATTGGATACCCATAAGGTCGAAACTCAATTTCTCTTCCATAACATACCTAACCTTTCCTGCTATTTGGCCTGTCCTGATCCCCATCTGCTTTAAAAATCACAATATCTGGATCACTTTTTTGATACCAAATATTAATATTCTCCTGTACAAATGGCTCAAAATACGTGGGAATAATATTTGTATCTTCCAACTCACGTAACACAAAACCTGACTGGGACATCAACTCCACCGAAAGCGTGCCTGCCATCAAATCCATATATTCATATTGGTTTTTATACATCAGCTGGTGCAAAGCGGTTCCCAATTTTGCTAGATTGGAAATATCGCCTATAAAATCCACCAACCGCAATACCTTACGCTGATGCACTTCAATCTCCCGCCCTATAAGCAAAGCAGAAAATGCTTCACCTTCTTCCTCTTTGACTCCATAGATACAATACTTATAAATTGGATGCTGGAAATACCTCTTATTAATAAACTCTTTAGATTTATATCCTTGGAACTTTACCTTCTTGCTAAAATCAAACCTTCCCTCTGCATCTGCAATATCTGTAAGCAATTCCAAAACCATTTTTGTATGCTCATAATCCATTGGAACCTTGTGCTCTATATGTACAATCTTATATGTATCCATTTGGTCATTCAAAATATAAAATTGCTGCATTATGCCTGTTGTATAATGGAAAACCCTTTCTCCTATAGGAATCATTGTCTTGGAATTCGTTCCCGAACTATAGTATGCATTTGCTGGGACTAACTGCTTAAAACGCTTTATCAGCTCCACACCACACAAAGGAATCTCTAAATCTGGCTTAACCTTTGTAATAGCACTTGAGACATATCTCCCTTGCCCTTCAGCAGCATATGAAATAAAGCCATTAATACCAACAATTTGTTCTTCTTTATCCAACATAAGGACAACATTTATCGTATTTGTATCTCCAAATTGATCATTTCCATACTGCCATTGAAAAAATGCTTTATCATTTGCCAAGATATGGCTTTCAGACCATTCATTTTTGAGAAATGCCATGATTGCATCTATATCTTGCACCGTTGCCAGCCTAAATTTAAAATAATTATCATACTTATTCATCTATCGCACCTTACATTTTAATCTGATATTTTTCTTCTAAAATTTCCAATCCTTTTTCATAAGAACTAAAGTCAATGATATCATCTGCATCCATCATGATACCAAATACGTCCTCTAATGCAGCCACTAGTGACATATGCCCCACAGAATCCCACTCTTCGATTTGGGAATATTCTAATTTTTCCACTTCTTCTGCACTAACACCAAACGTCTCAACAAATGCATTAATATACTTTTCCTTATTATTCATGTCTCTATTCTCCTTTTCTATTTTGCATTCTTACATAACTTTATAAAATTTCTTCCTTCATTAATAAAGTATCCCCTATTTTGTCACAAGCTAATTCCTTTCCCACAAACTCTCTCCATCTTCCTGGCTCAAAACCAAAACCCGGACGTTTTGCCCCTAGATCCTCCTTTCTCAACACATCTCCCTTTTTCATATCATGCTTTACAACAACACTTCGCCGCATCTTTATCCGCTGCTCTAATTCTTCCTTTTGAACTATCCTCTCTTCTGTGCCTAATGCCGTATATACATTATGACACTGCTTAATTAGAACAGAAAATTCTTCTGGCTCAGTAGCCATTTGGTTATCCATTCCTATTTTACTTTTATCCAACGTAAAATGCTTCTCAACTAAAACCGCTCCCAAGGCTACTGCCGCTGTTGCCATTTCTGTCCCAATTGAATGATCTGAAAATCCAACCGTTATATTTGGGAATTCCTTCTGAAGACCCACGATATTTTTCAGACGAATAGTGTTGTTTTCTGGAGGATAAATCGATATGCAATGCAATAAACATATATTTTGATTTCCGCTCTCTTTTATTATGTGTACAGCATTTCTAATCTCATCCATATCAGCCATACCTGTTGCAAGTACGATAGGCATTTGCGTTTGAGCAATATATTTTAAAAAAGGATAATTGTTGACATCCATTGATGCAATCTTTATATATGGAACATTACATTTTTCAATAAGAAAATCAACTTCATCCTCTGAATATGGAGTCGAGGCGAAGGATAGCCCTACCTCCTTACAGTAATTGGCAATTTCTAACTGTTCCTCTTTAGAAAAGGCAACCTTCCTAACTATCCTCTGTGCTATGGGATTTTCCATATAATATGTCCTTGAATAAAGTGACTCAGCAGACCAAGACTGAAATTTTACACAATCACAGCCAATTTCCTTTATCTTTCTCACCATTTCTTTTGCTGTTTCCATATTTCCATTATGGCTACTATTTACTTCAGCAACGATATAAGGTTTATGGTCTGCTCCTAACCTCCGGCCATTATTTAATATACATTCTGCCATAATTCCTCCACTTCTTGTATGGTTTTTCTACTCAATAGCATTTTTCCATTATTATTGGTCAATTGGCTCTATCACCATTTCCCTCAAAAAAATATCACGCTCTAAAAAAGGTGCCTGATCTTCCATAGGCCTTCGAACTACACGCCTATTTTTATTCCTAGTATAAGAATTTCGTAAATAATCTTGATCTTCCAATCCTTCTATCTCACATAAAACAGCCCCTTCCATATTTAATACGCTCCCTACCCTTTCCCTCAAGCCGCCTGCATCCTCAATATGGCAATATTGTAAGCCAAAACATTCTGCCACCTTAGAAAAGTCAGGACAGCTAATTCCATCATCCGGATTTGTCCCGATGGTTCTGGTACGGAATAAATCTTTTTGGCGTTTATGGATGACAGCATATACATTATTGCTGATAATAAATACCTTTATAGGCAATTTATGGTAAGCAATTGTTTGAAATTCCTGTAAATTCATCATAACTGACCCATCGCCTATTACAGCAACCACTTCTTTGCTGCCACCATACCATGCCCCAATTGCTGCTGGAAGCGCAAAGCCCATAGCCCCTTGCATAACAGAATGGATGCAACGCATAGAATCACCAAAAGTTATATTCGAAGGAAAAATCAATTCTTCCAATCCAGCATCACATAAAAAAGTAGTACCATTATGCAGCACTTCTGAAAAAACCTCTGCTAAATAATACATATCCACTTTGCCCACCCGCTTAAAAAAACTCTCAGCGCCCGAAAAAAATGCTTTCCAATGTTTGCATTTATCTTGCCAAAACTTCTCTGTTTCTTTTATTTCTTTATCTAAAAGCTTCTGTAAAAAGTTCTTTACATCTGCATTGATGAGCTTGTCTATTTTTACTGTATTCTTGCTATGTTCGATTTTATCGATATCAACAACAATAACCCTTGCCTCACGGGCAAATTTTGAATATTCTTCTCCGGTTGTCATAGAAGACAGCCTGCATCCTAATACCAATAATAAATCTGCATTTTGGACAGCAAAATTTCCCGCTCTAGTCCCACATAAGCTGCCAACTGCCCCAATTGATAAATCTTTCCCTCTTCCATAAACATCAACTGCAGAATGAGAAAATGCCACTGGTACTTTTATATACTCTACAAACCGCTGTAATTCAGAGATCGCATGCGAGGAACGCACTCCACTTCCAATGAGGACAACTGGCCTTTTCGCATTTTCTAATTCACTTACTACATATTCTATCTCTGTTTCTTGAACATCTAATCCCTCTTCTGGCATACAAAAATGCGCCAATTTTTCAGGATCAATTCTCATATTTTGAATATCTAATGGCACATCCAGCCACACAGGACCCTTTCTTCCTTCTTGGGCAAAATACAGCGCTTTCTCAAGCTCATAAGCAACCTGTTCTGGTCTTGTAATCATAGCAGCATATTTCGTCAATGGCTCAACGATTGATACAATATCTGTCTCCTGGGAACCATACGTACGAATGGGAACACCTGTATAACGTACCGATTCCCTAGTCATGTTCTGCCCCGAAATAAAAACACATGGTATTCCATCCTGCCACGCACAAAGCAAGCCTGTTATTGCATTTGTGGATGCACAGCCCATAGATACCATACACACTCCCACTTTTTCTGTTTTTTCAGCATATGCTATCGCAGCAAAAGCGGCAGCCTGTTCATGATGTACACTAATCCCCTCCAGCCTTTCATTTTTAGCTAAAGCGTCTGTTAAATATAAAATCCCTCTTCCTGTTACTGTAAATAAATGTTTTATGCTCTCTTGGCTAATTCTCTCGATAATATAATCTGCAACCCTAACCATCTTTTTATCCTCTTACTAAATATAATACTTTAAATTTTTCTTTCCATCGATATAATAACAGAAATAAGAGTCCCCTGTAAGCTAAAATTTCTTTTAATCTCGAACAACAGCATACAGAACATAATCATTTGGATATAATGTTCCGCCATAATACCGAAAATAAAAGCGATACCTAGGTTCCATACTATATATCAATCTTGCAAGCCTGAAAATATCCAAATTATTATGATATGCCGCAATTGCTAGTTTTGGATGCTCTTCCACAATATGCCTTCTCGCTCCCTCTAATGCCCCGTATTCCGCCCCCTCTATATCCATTTTAATAAAATCAATGGACTCCTTAATATCATCATCTAATGTTGTAACAGGTACTTCTGTTTCTCCTGTATCACCCAGACGGTTCCCACCTATATCCTCACATAATGTTAAATACATCATTCCCTTTTTATCAGACAATCCCTGGCATTTACACACTACATTTTTATATTTCCTTACATTATTTTTCAACTTCTGAAATGTATCTGGTGTAATTTCATAGGAATATATTATCCTGTACTTTTTAAAATGTGATACGAATGAATCTACGGTATCCCCCATACATGCTCCAGCATCAACAAAAATTTCCCCTCCGTCTCCATCGATAAGATCATAATCAAAATATTGGCTATATCTATTTCGTGGCATTTTTCTCAAATAACTATGTGAAAAAGTAACCCAATTACATAAAACCTTAGTCATTATTTCCTTTGAGGTGTAATCTGATAAATTAAAATACATCCATATTATTTCTTCTGCATAATTAATTAGAACTGCGGCTCGATTATGAATTAATTCATAATTTTCTTTTTCATAATCTAACCTTCCCCAATACAATACCCTATTATAGGATTTCAACAGATTTTTAGCATTATCCGTCTCATTGGTATAATAATTCTTAAAGTTATCAATCATCCAGCTCTCTAGAGTTTCCAAGCCCATATCAAAAATATTCTTATACAACTCAAGAAAATTTTCATCTATTTTATTTTTACAAGCAAAATTATCGCATAATTCCATCAAATCTGTTATACTTCCGCAAAATTCCTTAATAATTTCTGCTTTTTTATTCTGCTCCAAAAGCTGCTTCAAATAAATAGTAATTTGCTCATCATTATTAAATCTTAACAACTTTTCTATCTTATCTAGAATAGAAATCATCTGTGGAAACAAGTCATATTTATCCTTAGTTATTACTTCCTCCAAGATTAAATTCAAATTCCCTAAAAGATTTCGTATTTCCAAATTTTTCAAAAATGCAGTCCTATAATTCAATTTTTTTCCCTTTCCTATTTTAATTTTCCATTTATAATTTTCCTTATGCCTTCCTCAATCCCATGTTCAAAACACCATCCCAAACTTTGCAGCATATGGATATTTGCAATTGAACATGGTAGTTCGCTTTGATTCATCTGCCTTTTGCCAAACAAAAGTTCTGTCGAGCTATTTGTAAGCCTTTTAGCAGTTTCTACAAATTCCCTAACACTCCTGCCTTCTCCTGTTCCCACTTCAATCTGATGAAAAGCCCTGCTCCCAAATCGTTCTATTTGCCGAAGGACTGACATATATGCATCCTCTACATCTTCCAGATAAACCCAATCACGCACTTGTAACCCTTCTGTCAATTCCAGTTCTTTCACATTTTCTTGCAACTGCCTAAGAATAGAATTTACAAATTTATTTTCTCCATCATTTGGACCATATAAATGCTCTAATTGAAGATTTATAAATGAAATATCCCACTTTGCTATCTGCTCTCTCACTATATGTGTAAACATATACTTTGTTATGGTATATGCTCCTTTATATGGTTTTCTACTCCCTCCCCACAAGCAATCAATCTCTTTTACGGAAAAAGTATCTGTATTAATAAAATACTTGCATCCATATTTTAAACCAAACTCTAATAATTCCAGCGGAAAGAATACATTTGTTTGATATACTTTGAAATACTCACAATCTTCTCTTCCATAATTCGTAGCACAATGAATTACTATCCTGATAGGGTTTTCTTTAAAAATCTGTTCTATTATCCCTGGCTCTAAATCATACCATTTACAACAATTAATAACCTCACTGACTCGGTGCAAATTCGATGATTTTCTTTTAACACAACAAACATCATACCTAGCCTCAAGAAACCGTTTCAATAAACTGCTGCCCAAAAAACCCGTTGCGCCTGTTAAAAGTATCATTCAACCTCCCTAGATCCACTATTATGCATCCCATGACTTCATTTCCATTGCCTCATCTTTCCTTCGATTCCAGCATTCTTCAAAGACATATTGAATCAACCGCCCTTCTGACACGGCTTTTCGTAAACCTGCTTCTTCTACCATATGCTCTCCTCTGTTAATCACTCCCTCTAGACTTAGATTAATATTTAAACATAAATCATCCTTTATACTTACTTTTATCGCTTTTTTTCCATTCCCTTCTAACTCCATCCGAATTATTTGATGGATCAATTTTTTCCTTTGTATTTCTTCTGATTCTATGCCATAAAACATTTCTTTCCATTCTAAATAGTTTAAAAACAAATTTTTCAATTGCTCTACCAATATTTCTTTTTCTTTCTCATTTATTATAAACGGAAAAATATCAAGATATTTCATTTCTTCTCGATATATATAAGAACATATTTCTTCCCATATATAACTTTTTCTATAATCTTCGAATGACTTATAAGCCAATAACAACATATTATATACTTTTTGGCTTTGCTCGAAAAATAATTGTTCAAACTCGTTTTTCTCCATACCTATTTGGCTATCTAAAAATTCCATTAAGCTTTTTAATTGATGTATTCTATTTTGAGGAAGCATATAATCTTTGAAACCTTGTCCATCATCATGATTTTCCCCTTTCTGCTCTCCCCCATTCCACAACAACACATCAATAAAAAAAGCTCCCCCATATTTTCCCGCAATCGCTGCCAATACCATATGAACATATGCCTCCAAAAAATAATTTCCACGTATTCCTGCAACTACACAGAAAACATTGGATTCCCTTAGCAAATCCATGTTATAAGTAATTCCGGTTATATAATTCAATGATATTGCTTCTCGGACAGCCTCAAACCCCGCTTGATATACCTTATTTTTTTCTGTCCAATACCAATATGTATTAGATACCATTACTTTTTCCCAAAATACACCTACAGTTCTATTGGCTTTTAAACAAGATAAATATTCCCTTAAGTGTTCTAATATAACTAAATCCTCATCACTGGTTATAACGGCAAACTTTCCTTTTGCTAACTCTAATGTCTTCAATACATTGGTAGCATATCCCTGATTCTGCTCAAACTCATAATAATGAACCCTAGAATCTGTCAATTTCCCTATTTTTCTGTATTCTTCCACACCTTTAACAGATCCATTGTTCGATACAATGACCTCAATTTCACTATCATAAGGACATTTTAAAATATGCAAAACATTTTCTAAAGCAATCTTGCCTCTGTTATAACTCGGTATACAAATTGATAAGAATATATTTTCTCTTTTTTTCTGGGGGCAATAAATTCTTTTATACTGTAATCGTTTTATAATGTTCAAATACTTTTCGGGTTCTTGGGACACTAATTCCTTAGGAAGGTAAAATTCTTCATACCTTTCAAAAAAAAGATACATATACTCACAATTTTTGAATACTACTGCGTTTTCTAAATATTTCTCTTTAAATTTGGGCAACTTAAAAAAAGAAAGAAATCTTGTTTCTATTCCTTCCATCAAAATATAAACTGTTTCCCAGTCTCTTTCCTTTAATACAGGAAGCATTTCCCTAATATCCCAAGAATCTGTATATAGAATACTATGAAATTCTACTTCCTCCCCTCTGATAGGCTCTTCTTCCAATTCAAACATTCCATTAAACTCCTGTTTTTCCCGATCAAAAATATAAAACTTATCATCTGAAACAGGTATAAAATCCAAAGCCAATTTATCATATGGAAATTGCGCCATTTCTATGCAATTTTCCTTATAATTAGCCTTAAACTCATCCTCATTCGGAGTAATAAAACAAGTATATAAAATTTCTAAAATTTTTTCCCTTTGATAACCTAAATTATATGCAGTAATAAAATATATTACAGACTGTTCATACTCCTCTGCTTCAAAATATTCCACCGCCAGATTAAAAAATTCTTCCTGCTGTTTCCCCATTCCTCTTCCTCCTAATGCCTACTCCTAAAGTGACCTTTTCCGAAAAACACACCCTCTTTTATTCCCACCTCTTCCACTTAGCCAGATTCTCAGACCACATATACTCCAAAGCTTCCTTATCCCTCATGGTATCCATACACTTCCAAAAACCATTATGCCGGAAAGCCATAAGTTGTCCATCTTTTGATAGCTTCTCCAATGGCTCTCTCTCAAAAAAAGTTTCATCCCCTGCAATATAATCTATTACTTCAGGCTCTAAGACCATAAATCCTGCGTTAATCCATCCACCATTTTCCTTTGATTTCTCACTAAACCGCTCCACTTTATCCTCTGTATTAATATCTAACGCTCCAAACCTTCCCTCCGGCTGAATTGCCGTAATCGTTGCATACCTACCACTTGACTGATGAAATTTTAACAATCGTTCCAAGTCTACATCCGATACGCCATCTCCATATGTCGTCATAAAGGTTTCATTTCCAATATATTTTTTAATCCTCTTAATCCGTCCTCCTGTCATCGTATGAAGCCCTGTATCTACAATTGTTACTTTCCATGGCTCCGTAACATTATTATGTACAATCATGTCATTCCCATTCGTAAAGTCAAATGTAACGTCACTTCTGTGCAGATAATAATCTGCAAAATATTCTTTAATAACATATCCTTTATAACCACAACAGATAATAAATTCATGAAACCCAAAAGATGAATAGTACTTCATTATATGCCATAATATTGGATTATCTCCGATTTCTATCATTGGTTTTGGTTTCAAATAACTCTCTTCACTAATTCGCGTGCCAAAACCTCCCGCCAAAATCACAACTTTCATAACACACCCTCTATCAATCAATTTAATTCTACCAACTATTAATCTTTAGATCATCTACATCCCCCATGCCTTCTTCATCCCCATATAAAATTTTGCCATTCCATCTTCTTCTCTTTGCTCAACGCGGTCTAGATAAATCTTCTTATAATTTTCCCACATTGACAGCTGAAAATCAAAAGCCACTGTCAGAACAGGATAAACAAATAAATTCCGTATAGTATACTAAAATTATCACACTGTATCACTTATCTGACATTACCTTAAAACAAATTTCACTCATTTATTCTGCATAAATTTTTTCAAAATATCATGCATTAATTCCTCAAACAATTTTGCACATTTCTTAATATTTTCCATATACAAAATCCCTTTACGCGCAATTTCTTTTCCTTCTTTGTTCAAAGAATCCTCTTCTAAAAACTGTTCATTTTTTAGAATAAACTCTGCATTCATCAATGTGCCACTTACTAGCTGATATGAATACATACTCTCCACATTATCTACTATTTTTTCAATTTCCTTTAAAATACCAAGATACTCTTTCTTGTTGATACTTGTTTTTCCACAAATTTTGTCCAATTTATGATACCACTTTATTGCCTCTGCCGCATTCATAGCCAGTTGTTTGAAATCTTCTGGTATATTATTAATATATTTCTCTGCCCATTCACGTTTCTCACCTTTAAGCATTGGCTCCAGCCTTTTCAAACACCCTTTTATATCAACCTCTTTCTGGCACTCTTCCTCTATTGCTTTTCTCAACGGCATTACTTCTGTATGTTGAATTTTTGCTCCCCCTTCGGTTGCATTAATTACACGTAAATATTTTGCACGCTTTTTACACCCTTTAATATGCTCTCCATACCACTCAAGATAAACTTTAAAATCCATCCTTGTAGGAACTTCTTTCTCATAATTCCCTTCTACCTTAATGTAATCTTTCGTATCCAATTCATCCATTTTTTCTTGAAATGTTCCATCTGCATGCGTTTTATTATTAGTAAGTGCCAAATCTTGTCCTACTAAAATAATACTTTTCAATCCAATCTTATATAAAAGAGAAAATGCGTGTGTCGCCACAGAACCACCAGTAGAAATATCCCCAAGCGGCATTCCTGCTTCTACATATATTCTTTCAGCATATCGAACCCCCTCATTATAAAAGAACTTCATGCCTCTATGATATTCAAAAATTTCACTTGCCGCACATAATGGCCCTACCAAAGGAATTTCCCTTGCTTCTTCTTTTTCTATCAAACTCAGTGGCTTTTCTCCATCTACAACCACAAACATATCTGGTATAATACCTGCATTAATCAACGGTTTGATCGCTGTATCAACTGCAATAATAAAAGCCTTCCCTTTTGCTAACTTTAAATCTTCAATATTTTTATTCAAGGATGGTCCAGCCGCTACTACAATCCCTGGAATATCTCTAGGTATAACCTCCACTAACTGTGTCGTCTTATAGGCATCAAGTAAATATGGCAAATTATTTAAAACATTTTTTACAAATACAGCGGAAAACCTTTTCTGGGTATTATAATTTATCCGATTTTTAAATGCCAAGTTCCGTATCATCTTCATATAAGACAATGCCTGTTTCGGAAAAACCATATCATAATTAGGCAATATAATGTTTCTAGAAAAGGGCATTAATTCGTAACGTAGCAATGGTTCTAAAATTCCTGTCATATGCTCTTCATCCATACCTTCCATCCCATCTACCCAAAATACCAGCAAATGTTTCTCCATCCAACCTGCCAAATCCACATTCTCCAAAAAATCAAGAAATATCTGCATAGATGGTTCATAAATTATAATCGTAAGATGGCTTTTAGCATATTTCACTAACTCCTCTAAATATGTAGAATTCCCAATCCCCATCATAAAAATAGGAGAATTCTTCACAAGTTTCCCCAAACCTTTTACCCACATTTTTGCAGGTTCTTCTGTATTCCTCTTCCCATTAAAATAATAAACTTTTCCATCTTTTTCTACTTTTAGTATCGGTTTCCCATCATACGAAACATCTTTAATAAGAGTTAATTCACACTCTAGTTTTTCTTTTGCTTCTTCAATCAATATATCCATATCAGGATAATATTCCTTTAATACCTTGAGATTATTTTCATAAAATGACACCCTTATTCACCCTCCTTTTCTGGCAGAAACAAAGCCAAATATTCACTCAATCCGTATGCTGCTGCATCATGTAATAACACTCTGTCCCCAAGTTCTATCGCCTGAGCCATGTCCCTGATAATCTCAAGCAGATTAGCACTCATATCCTGATATAATTCTTCCTCTATCTCAAATCTATTCTCTCCTAAAAACCATAGCACAAACTCTTGTATTTGCGGCATCAATTTTTGAATCTCATCTATATTATTTTTCCGTTGAAACACCATATGCCCTACATAGATTGAATCCAACTGCAAATTTAATTCCCTTATTTTCCCTTCCATATCTCTTCCTGTCTGTTCCACTTCTTTCAGGAAACCCACCTCCGTCTATTTTACATCGTCCAAATTTATCCATAATAGGACAGAAGAGTTGGCAATGCCAACTCTTCTATTCTTTTTGTAATTCCTACGAAAACTTTATTTACAATATACTCTTTAATTACTGCAACAAAGATAATACTCCCTGCGTTGCCTGGTTTGCTTGCGCCAACATAGACTGCCCAGCCTGAGCAAGAATATTATTCTTGCTATATTCAACCATTTCAGAAGCCATATCAAGGTCGCGTATACGAGACTCTGCTGCTTGTGTATTCTCTGCTACATTATCCAAATTAGCAATCGTATGCTCTAATCTGTTCTGCAATGCACCAAGAGCGGACCTCTGAGAAGAAACCTTATTAATTGCTTCCTGTACAGCAGTAATTGTCGCATTTGCCTTAGCATATGTGGTAACTTCCGGCTTTGCCATTTCAAACGGAAGTGCAGATGCGCCTACATTCGAATCATTTGCAGTCGTTCCCTGAGTCTGAAGGTACTGACTAAAACTGTCCCAAATATCGGTAGAAATAGCAGCTTTTGCAATAGAAATATCCATTGCCATAATCGAAGCAGCACTATCTGCCCTCACAGAATTTGCTCCATCCATTACACGATAGAAAACAGAGCCTGTAACAGAATTATATTGCTGTGCATAATGATCTTCCAAAGCTTTTACCGATATTGCACCTTGGAAACTTGCTATCGCAGCAGCTTTATTTTCAGACAAAGTACCTGTCAAAATATAATCAAAATTGTTCCCCTTATATGTTATAACTGTTGGCTTATCACCAGTCTGAACAGGAGATTCTTCTGAACCCTTAATACTCCTCAATCCCAACGTCTCAGAATTCATATTATCAATACTAATAGCAATTTTCTGATTTGCATTAGCTCCCACATGAAGGTTCTTCCCCTGGAAAGAGCCATCCAACAGATTCTGCTTATTAAACTGGGTAGTAGAAGAGATTCTGTCTAACTCCTGTGTCAACTGATCCAATTCTTCGTTGATAGCATCGCGGTCAATTGTTTCATTAGTATCATTTGCACCCTGAACCGCCAACTCATTCATCCTCTGAAGAATGGAATGAGCCTCATTCAAAGCACCTTCTGCCGTCTGAATCAATGATACACCATCCTGTGCATTTACAGAAGCACGTGTTAAACCACGAACCTGGCTTCTCATTTTCTCAGAAATTTTCAACCCTGCTGCATCATCACCTGCACGGTTAATTTTATAACCTGATGATAATTTCTCAGAAGATTTTGCCTGTGCACTTGTAGTAATGCCTAATTGACGGTTGGAATTCATTGCTGTAAGATTGTGTTGTACGATCATTGCCATAATATTATTCCTCCTTGAATGTCCTGCAGCTTCCATGCTGCAAAGTTTTATTAATCTAACAATCCATCAAATATTTGATGAACTGTTACATTCTGCTAAAGCAGTATTGTCATGATTTTTGGCTGAGCCCTAGGAAAATCAACCAAAAAAATACTAAGTAGCTGTATAATTGCTACATTTTTGATTTACACTATCTTTATCGGCCATTTTTAAAAAGACTTTAGGCTTTTTTATTTTTAATTTTCAGCGTAAAATTATAACCCAAAAAACTTAGTACACAAAGACTTCCTATCTAAGCTTCCCCCACCTCCCCTATCCTAAGCTCTGACAACAGCTTCTCTTCTTTCTCTTCCATATTCTGGCGGAATTTTTCCACATTCTGTTCTGTCAATTCTATAACACTTTTCACAAATTGTTTTTTCACATCCCCCTGGTTATATGGGGCTATGTGGTATAAATACTTGACCATCTCTTGAAGGATTTTGGAATGGAATGTAGAAAAACGGCTCCATGTTTCCTGGTATTTCCTTACATTAATCCATTTATACAGAACGAATGACGGCACAAACAGCGCTGTTGAACCTATGATCAGGCTTACACTATCCTTCTTATACCCCAAGTAAAAAACAATACCATATGCCAGCACGACTCCCATCAGCACTATGAATTTCATCAGGAAATTCTTCC
This sequence comes from Lachnospiraceae bacterium, assembly GCA_910575035.1. Classification (GTDB taxonomy): domain Bacteria; phylum Bacillota; class Clostridia; order Lachnospirales; family Lachnospiraceae; genus Petralouisia. The sequence goes on along the minus strand of CAJTDL010000001.1, from coordinate 67,596 downwards.
ACTTATTCGTTCGGCTCCTGCTTTCCAAAAAATCCATATTTGCTTCAAGCCACTGCAAAAAATACTCCCCATTACTGTTAACATCCAAAAAGGAATCCTGTTCCCATTGTACTTTCCATTTTGTTATTATGACTTTTTCCTTTTCTTTTAACACCCTCTTCTTTTGTATGCACATCTCCCTATTGCACCTCGCTCCCTATTTCATTTCTCCTTGTCCATTTCTACTTATCCATTTCTGTTTCCCCTGCATATGCCTCTTCTTCCCTTTACTGTCCCTGGCATCCCTCTATATCAATCTTCCGCTATTCTGCCCAAGCTTTTACGCGCCCTCTCTTCCTTTATGACTTCCTTACTAAATGCCTGTTTCTTGCCCATTTTGCGCACATTATTAATCCAGTCATATACCATATCTTTCTTATAGACATGGTTTCCATCCCTGTCTGTCAGATTTTCTAGCGAGCCTGCCATCAAAGTGTACTCATTATATAGTGAAGTGATGAAGACACCTGGATCATCTGTGTTAATAGAGACATTAATCTGAGGACATGCCTCTAATTTGTCTACATCGCTTACCAAGCCTTTATTATAGAAGGATATAATCGGATGGGCTTCATAGCCTGGCAAGCCGCCTATCAAGAGGTTTGATGATGGGTTTGTTTCGATGGCAATGCCCCTTTTGGCAATCTGCTTTTGTATCTTCTTCTGCACTTCTGAAATTCCGCATATCATATAGTAAGGAATTTTTATAGTGACAGGCTTATCCCCTTCTGCCCGGACTGCGGGATTGTAATGGTATGTGTGGTATAAAATTTCTGCTTCAGGGATTTTTCGCCGCTCTGCCTTTATACTCTTATTAATCGCCTGGTCTCCCCAGGAATCCGCTCCCCTAAGTTCCTTTTGATAGAAGCCCCGTTCATACAGTTCTGGGGCATCGCCCCGCAGTTCCCAGGCATAATAATAGTTATAGATATCAAAGTTCAAGTTATGGCCAAGGTGTCCCTCTTTCTCATGGAGTATGTTTTGGTTATAATCTATGCCCATGTTTTTTTCATAAATGCGGTTAAAAAATACTTGGAATTCCTGCTCCAAATATTCCAGTAAGTTATCCTGGTTAGATATTTGAAAATATATGATCCTATGGTACAGCCACGCCACGTTGTCCAGATAATCATGTTGACGGATAGATATCTGGCAATGATTCCTGTTATACCATTCCTCCACATTTATGCCCAGCATTGTTGCATGCCCCAGGCGGTCGCCGCTCCCCATATTGAGGAAGTAAACTGCCTCATCAATGGCGCGCAGGCCATCTAATACATCCTGGTTCTCTTCTCCTACATGATAACTGATTCTTAGTTGGGAAAGTTTTTGCTTAATATCTGTACGGTGTACAGAATGGTTTTTCAATGTGCGGAAAGCTACGGCAAAGACTTCTGGCCGGCAGCCGTCTTCGCTGGAACAGGCATCTATCCCTTTCAGCCTTTCTCCTACCCTCGGGTTTTTCTCTCGCATAGACATAATGGCATTGGATTGCCGCTTCAGCTTCCCACGGAACGCCTTATGGCGGCACCGCATCTCGCTCCCTTTGTACAGACTGTCTTTTTTCTTCCCAAAATGAAACACATAGTAATATTTTTGATCTGCCTTCTTACGGGATTTAAAGGTTAGCTGGCCAATGGCCTTGTCACATGCACGGAGCATGTAGATATTCTTCACATCACTATCTGCCGGCATAAGCCTTAATTCCAGGCTTTTCAGATGCTGTTTGTGGAATGCGCCCTTCACCGCAATCTGTGCTAACTCCTCTTCTGAAAAGGCAGTTGTAAACCAGTCTTTCCTCTTTTGGTAAATCTGGAAATTCTGGAACCCGATTTTATCGTTATTCTGTAATAGCTCATTACGGAATGACTCCTTTATCAACAGATACGCAAAGAATAAATTGTATATCCCCCTCTCCCGTTCTTTATCCCCTTTCTTATAATAAAAACGCCTATGTTCCATCTGATAAATCAGCCAACGCTCCCCCATAGCTACTGCCTGTTCCCATTCATCCCATTTCCATTCCACACTGTTCAGGGCATAATCTTTCTGCCGGCTGCTGCTGTTTGTATGAAATCCATCAATAGCATACTGGATGCAATCCCTGGCCTTTAACAATTCATTCGGGTCTGCCAAAAGGCGCCGGATAGCCATCCTGCCCTGCCAATCCCATTCTGCACGGTACTTGTCCTGATATTGTCCCTGAAACAGCCATGCACACTGCCCCAGAGGCATCGGCTGGTACGTTTTCCTTATATATTCTGTTATCTTATCCTGGTTTTCCAAACCAAACAACCTGCTGCCAAAGGAAAGGCATTCCATAGGAATATGCGGATAACAAACCCAAAACAGCCAATAAAACCTCTGACAGCGTTCCTGGAATTCCCATGCCCTTCTTTCCCCCAGTGTCTCTTCCAAATATTGTGTAAAGCACTGCCCCACATGGTTCCCATCTTCCCCAAGAAAGATATCTCCCAAAAAATCCATCACTGGCTCCATCTCCAGGATATTCTCGAGCAGCCATTTCAGCGGCGCATAATATGTTCCAAGCTCCAATACTTCCCCTGTCAGGAAAGCATAAAGATACACACGGATAGCTGCCGCCTTCAGATGGCGCAAAGAAAAACTATCCTCCTCATAACTATGGCGATAATGCATTTTGGGACTCCGGGGAGACTCGCCAATCTGATCCAACCGATTAGCTATACGCACCCTTGTGACAGAGTTCATCAGTGACAGCCATGATAAGGTAAAATAAGGGGGAGAACAGCGCAGGTGGAAATGATTCTCTGAAAGCCCGCGGCTAAGGACTTCATTCAACACATAATTATCATGGTAAATCACCTCAGCGTTTGTAAATTCTCTCCGCTTAAATGCCTTTTGATAATCCCTACGGGCATAATAACTGGCTGCAAAAAGGTTTATCCCTATTTTCCTGCTTAAAAAATCCCAAATTTCTAAATATTTATATCTGTATACCACTCTTCCCTGCTGAAAATCCAATAGTTTAGAAACAAGGCAATGGATAATATCAAAGATACTAATCCCTTCTTCCCTGTCCTTCATATTTGTATCTTTCTGCCATCCTTCCACTTCCAGTTGCACAAAAACCCATTCCCTTAGATAACTTAATTTTTTCAGCAAAGAAACTTCATCCAGGCTGTCCCCTACATGAAAGCAGATTTCCTGCAGCCTGGACAGCGGAATAGCATCATAGTTTACTTTCCTGCCCAAAACATCATTAGGCGGTATGTATTGTAAGGCGAATGCCAATACCTCAGCTGCAAATTTAATCATAGATCTGACCATCCATTCTCTTATTGTCATCTGGACTAAAATCTATCATACGATGGTTATATACGGCTATAGCAATATACATAATATGATCCTCAATATACGCCACAGACTTTTCTTTTGACTTTATACGTTCCAAAAGCATAAAGTATGGGCATTCATTAAACTTATTCCAAAAACTTTCTTTACCATCCAGGCAATAATAGTTATCTATTTCCTTCAAATGCTTCCCAAATTGACTTGTCATGGAATCAAACTCCTTGAAAAAGACGCCTTTCTCATCCAGATTCACAGCATACTCATTTGCTGCTTTGCCTTCCTGGAACAAATGCTTGATAAGGTTATACATTGTATCAAAATGCTGGATAGGCAAAATCATGTTCCCATATTCCTTATCCCATTTATAATATTGCTCCCATAACATATCAAATGTTTTTTCAGTTATATTCTTTGCTCTTTCCTTAAAAATTTTTTCAGACTCTTTATCCCCTTCCCTTTTTTGAAAGGAATCCAACAGTAATTCTTCCATTTTATGTAAAGCATATGGATAAAAAACAGAAAACGTAATGAATGCACTCAATTCAAACTGTACTTCTCCATTATGCAGGATCTCTATCCCCCTAACCCCGCCCTCATCCGCTTTATGATAAATCTCCAATTGAAGATTTTTCCACTTCAACAAATCCGGATACATCATCATCAAAAAAATGCATTCCTCCACCATGTTTGAAATATCATTATCCGTAGGTTCATGCTCAAAATAATGCTCTACCTTAAACCCTGCCTCCCAGAATCCCTCAAAACATCCTATTAATACAGCATATTTCTCCTGCATCCCACTTTTATAAACTTTTGGAAAATAATACTCTGTCCATTTTCCCAGAACAGTATCTCCAACGATGCCCTTTAACAACATGGCATACTTCTCAATCTCTCTCATTTCCTCTGCGCCAGCAGCACTCTTGCCAAGGGAGCTTATCTGCCCAAAACCTACACGCCTATACCCATTGATATAGATATCCACTCCCTCTTCTATTTCTATTTTGGCAACTCGCCTTTTTAAATCTTCATAAGCATAGTAAATCTGTGACAATGATATTGAATAAGACTGCAGAATACACGCTACCAACCCTCTTGAATATGGCGATTCCAAGCGGGTCATATGATAAATGCTATGCACCAATTCCGCATAACTATAAGACACGTCACTATTATCTTCCAAAAAGTCAATAATTGTTTCCAGCGAGTTACGGCCATACAGTTTCTCTGACGTATATTGCAAATATTCCTGGCGCTCAGTCTTGTACAATTTAATAATTTGCCGATTTGTCCTTCCCAAGGGCTTCACATTCGGTGAGATTAGCTGGACAATCTGCTCTCCCCTACGGTCAATCCGATTTTCTAACAGACTATAAAGCAGTTCCCTCTCTTCTTCCAAATAGATGCGCTCCTGGGTAAAGCGAAAATAGGAATCATCCATAATCCTTTTAAAACCTTCTCCTATTCCCTTCCCTTTTTTCGGTAAATACAGTTCCTGTCCATCATACTCCTGAACCTCTTCTTCTAAAAGCAAATGCAGGATATTGCTTAATTCCCGCAAGGAATCCGGCTCTAGGTAATGCCTTTTCTTCCCTTCACAGTCGTAATAAATCCCCGTCTGTTCTGCATAAATAACCAGCAGCAATTTCTTTACGCTGAATACATGCTTTTGTTGCTCGCTATTATAAAAACGAAAAAATGTATCCTCCTGCCTAACTGTTTTTCCAACATCAACTTTGATATTCCTTCCATTATAATCCCACTTTTTCCAAGATGGCATATATAAGCGGTAAATAGGCGCAAATACCTTCTCCATAAACTCCGTGGTCAGGCGGGCGCCAAATCCCAATGATTCCTTATTCTCATGCACATCATTATAATTGCTGGTGTTACTGCCTGTAAAAAAACCGCTGCATTGTTTATAAAGGCTAGCATGGTTATAGGCTGCAAGCACAATCACCCTCGGAACCGAAAAATACTTGGAAATCAAACGCATGATTTCATAGGAACGGATATTCAACTGCCCTTGTTTCCCTTTGCGCTTATTATAATGCGCCATATCCAAATCATCAATTGCAATCACTAAGTATGCTTTTTGGGCAGAGTAACCATCCTGCGCACAGAAATACTGCAGGCATTCCTTTACCAGTTCTTCAAATTGTATTCGAATTCTTTGGCTGCTTGCCAGGTTTTTCAAGTTTTCATACGCTGAATATTCTCCCTGTTCTGAAGTTTTCACTTCTGTTAATGAGCAATAGTTTTTATAAATCTTTTCTAATTTCATCTGTAATGAACGCCGTTGGTATTCCTTTAAATCATACTCTTTATCCTGGCTGTAATCATCTATTTTAGACAACATGTTGGCCAACACAATAGTAAAAATACTCTCATCTTCTTCCAGGGCAGATGCATCCATACATTCCAGCGTGAAAAAGCGAGAATCACCCAACTCTTTCCCATATCCTTCGCTATCTGGCTTCCATTTATAATTTTGAAGCGCCTCCAGAAACGACATCATAGAGGAAGATTTCCCCGTCCCCCTACGCCCCACGAAAGAAACCACATTCGCAATTTCCATATTCTTCCCTTTTACCCCCCTGCACCTCTCATAATCTGTCATAATCTGTTTGACAGACTTAAATGCCCTCTGATAGACATTTGCATAAATTGATTCCGAAAATTCCTTTTGATTATCATAATGTACTCCTTTTTCCAACAAATGCTGCAATGATATTATCTTTGGTTTCATACGTATCTCCTATTCTTTATGCTTTATCCTCATGTACGCTGCAATTCTTGGCATTTTATATCCATTCTGCAAGCAATTGCAATGCTAATGCCTTTTATTTCTTCCTTATTATATAGTCTCTTTATAAAATAGTTTTCGCCTGCCTCACTACCCAGATTCTTGGTGTATGCTAAGACTTCCTTTCCTTTTGAATAAAAACGCTTATCCTGCATATCCCTCCGTTCCAGCTCATCCAGAAGCATATAGGTCTTATAAGCATACTCCAATTCCATCAGTGGCAGGAAACCTTTATGCTCCTCCGATGATTCCCATTTTTCTATCAGCAGCCCCAAATATTTCCTTTCTAAGTTTCCAGCTTTCTTACGCCTGGCATCAACCGCCAATTTAAAAATAGCTTTCATGTTCACTGGATTGCATTCAAATGCACGGTAGAAAGCCTGCCCCGCTGTATAAATCTGTTTGTTATTGTCCAGCCATTTCCCCAGCTGATAAAACAGGTAGCTCCTACATAAATCCACTTCACACTCATTTATTGCATTATGGTAAAACATTTTTGCATAGGCATTGCGCATCAAGCTCTGTTCTGCCACTTTTGCCTTTAGGAATTCCACCCTGTAGAAGCCTTTGTCATACTTGTAAATTTCTTCTAAATCTTCCAGCATCTTTGGTACAGGGTATTCAAAAACCCATTTCCTCATTTTATAAAGCTCGTTTATCTTCCTCTGGCAGCTATATTTTGCATACAGTACGTATTCCATCATACTGTATCTGTCAGCCAAATCCGGCTTCCCCATATTCTCTAATACAGTGTTAACCTGGCGCAATGCCTCTTGAACCGATTGGCGCACATTGGAAAAAAATGTATCCCCCATTGATTCCATCAGAATAACTGTATACTCATACAAAACCTTAACCATCTGGTTATTTATATAAATCTGAGCCAACTCATATAAAGCCTCAATATTATAGTCCTTTAAAATAATGTTTTTAATTTCTTCTATAAGCTGCTCCAACAGATCTTCTTCCCGTTGGCCTTCTGCCACATCCAGCGTCACGAACCTGCCACCAAACGAGCTAACGATAGAAGAATCCTTCCTCTGCGCCACCTGATTCAAGTCTACAATAACATCAAAGCCCTGATTCTCAGGTTTTCTCAATATATCCATCCCAACTCCCATGCTGTCTGGAGTAAATGTAAAGTATGAGAAGCCAATCCATTTAAAAAATTGCTTTAAGTAACATACTTCATAGGAATCCTCCACTGAATGGATAAAGCAAATATTCCGAAATCCTTTCATATCCTTACCCGGTAGTCTATCTATATATTATATAACTATCATATGCAAAAACTATAAATTATCTACTAAATTATAATTTTATAGTTCAAACTCCGCTACCTTCTCCTTTCTAATTGACATAATCAGCATACCATACTCCCCATAACGATACAGGCATGTCCCTTCTCCCCTTTTTTTCCAGAGTACAGATGAAAGTGTCCCGCCTTACCAAAGGGATACAGTCCCCAGGTAATTAGACACGAAAAAACGGCCTTGCTCTTGCAAAGCCTAAACCTTCCATCTGCTATTTACCCATAAGAATTGCTCTGTCATGCCTTTTTCCCCTTTCCCCAAAGCAGCATGGGTATATTCACTGACTAAAACAATTATCCTTCAATAAAAAGGGGAATTCCTATTCACATCTGGCAAAATTCTTCCTCCTCTCAAAAAAATTTTGTTCGAAAATTTTTCGCCCTTTATACTTAGTTTAACAAATTTTCTATAATTGTCAATATATTTTATAATTTTATCAAAAGTACTGCCTAAAACCTGCTATTTTTTGGTTGTTGTGCCACTAAAGCCCATGGCGGCTTGATTGTCAACCCACTAAATACTCTAATATTCCTATAATTTAAGGCAAAATATATAACATAAACACTATCCGTTATCTGTCTATACAAAAAATAAGCGTCCTGTTCCATTTTTCATAGTATTCTTTCGAATCTTTCGTTATTGATTCGTCAATTACTGTCGCCAAATTCGAATCACTTTGAAATGAGCCATCATTTGCAATACTGATAACTCCAGAACTTTCGTCATTTGCTATAAACCATTCAACCGTAGGAATACCTGAAAATGAATCTTGTACATCAATAGTAAGCGGAATGCTCATATTATATAATAGTATATTATTGGACTCTGATTTACTGATTTCAATATTCTCAGATATTGTAATAGATGACACAGAATTATGCAATTCAGCATCCTCTACAATAACACCATTCGCATATTTAAATCCAGATGTATGCTTAAAGCCATCTTCAGAAGGATTGTCAGCTACTACATTATCAGCTACTAATGCCCATACCTGTCCCTTGAATCCCTTCTCAATGATAAACTCTGCATATGCAATACCATCCTCAACATGGTACTTCTCTGAATCCGAACTGTAAACTTTGAAGCTTTTTTCCTATCCATTTACATCCCTGCGGTATAATACCACATAATTGATTCCAGAAGAATTACCTTCATCCTTTACAAATACCTTTACTTTTGTATCATCCATAAAGTAGAAACTGTATGTTCCACGTTCCATATCTTTTACGTTATCATCCTGGCCGCTAAGCATAAATTTAATAATCTCAGGATTTGTCTTATCAATGTGAACCGTTTTCGTCATTACATTTGAATTACTCGGATCAGACAATTTGTTGCCCGCATTATCCTATGCATCAACAGTAATCTGATAATTGCCTTCATCTTCAATGTGATACTGGTATTCTGCCTCTTTTGTAAACCTGTCTGCCATGTCAACAAAATCGGTATATTTACCGCCTATGGCAAAACCCATTTCTGAAGGCACATTTTTCTGCATAAATTCCGCATCAGTGTCATCACATTTTAAACCCACTGCCATCCTAAGCCCACTTCTTTGTACCATGCGTGAACAATCAATATTCTAAATAATCCTTTGAATAGCCTACAACTTCTTTGCATAATGTATGGAAAAAGATTTTACAATCCTTTACGCATCCTGCAATAACTATCCCCCTCATCTTACCAGTGACATTTCATAACTATTTTCTTCCATTTTATACTCATACAGCTGTATCTTACCAGAAACAATTGTCCTTGCTCCAAGGACAAACATAAGTGGCGCTGCCGTGTCTGGGAATAAGTGTACCGTGTAGCCGCTCCCACATTCTTTTTGGCATTGGCACATTTTCTCTCGAATATATTCTGCCATATTTTCTAATGTTGTGGAATCTGATATCATAGTTCTCTTTTGAAAAAGGTAAATCCCGCAGTATTTCTTCCCCTGGCTTTCCAGGTAGCTTTTCACTGTTCCCAAAATATCTCCTGCTATTCTGGGCTTTATAGATATGATACACACAAAGTCTTTGCTTTTTGTATCATTACCTTCACATTTCGTACAAAAATCAAATCCTGTTATATCATAGTCAATCTTTTTTTCTAGCGGAAAAACGATATCCATTACTCTATTTTTACTTCTCAATTCCAGATTACGGTTTCCAGATCCCTGCCCTAAATCCCCATAAATCTGCCCCAGTTTATATGATACACTTAATTGGCAGTTCAAACAGATTTTTCGTCTCACATTTGAATCCAGATTATCCTTTATCCAAATGAAATCTTTTTCTAAATAATCCCACAGTTCCTGCCACGTACAGCCTTCTTTTACGCTTCTACCACCACTACTAATAAAAGCCTTTCCTGACATATTCCAGTCATAATCCATTCTCCATTTGAAATCATTGCCATGATCATAAGTAGTATGTACATTTAATGCAAATTCCCCTGCCTTATTGCTGCCGCAAATAATTTTTCTAATCATTCTTTTCTTTATATAGTTATGTACAATATCATAAATTTGGGAATGTACATTTACATCTATCTCCCACTCCCCATCGTCTTGGTTCTGAACATACAATGGTATATATTCGTTTGCATCCGGAAATGCTTTTATTATTTCATTATCATTAATATTAATGATAAATAAATGGGATCTCTTCCCGCTTGACAGTTTCAAAATGCCTTCCTTTTCTACATTTGTAAACTTCCCTTTTTCATAGTTTTTTGAATATAATATAATCCAATAACGTGACCTTTGAAAAATATCCCTCAATTTTTCCTCAAATATAGCAGCATCCGCCAGTTCCTCTGTCCGAGACACATCCATAAAGAATCCATCTGAAAATATATTCTCTAATTCTACCCGTAATAACTCTGCTATTTTTTTATCATCATGTGCATAAGATAGCGCTATCTCATATTCTTTTTCTGTAAGCATTGCTCTTTCCATAAATATTCCTCCTATCATGGCAAGCCCTAAATCATCGATTTATTAAGCTTTCAAATCAATTACAAAATAAAGCACTCTTTTCATAGACATTTCTCTAACCCATATTTCCTCTTAATTAAAAATGCCTGATTCTTATTCACCTAAAATCTCTTTAATCTTGCAGATTTTCTCCACTTGCTTTTTAGATACTCCGTTACCTTCCCACTTTCCTATATCCTTCCAATACGCCTTTAATATATTAGCAATTATTTTCCTATCTTCATTACTGTATTTCACAGAATTCAATAATTCCCTGAAATACTGCATATCCTTCTGCATTTCACAGATTTCATAACCCCATTTTTGCTCTTGGCTCATTTCCTCAAACTTTTTCTTTTGCGCCTCTTTTTTCTCTTCCTGCTCCTTCTGCGCAACTGTAATTCTTTGTATGGCTTTCCTGCCTTGCTGCGCCATGTAGCGCTTTTTCAACAAGTCTATAAAAAAGGAACTACTCTTCGCTATCTGTTCTACATAACAATAATACAAGTACAATTCCTGGAAGCTATAGGGGGATAATTCTTTATGCAGGCAACTATCCTTTTTTTCCTTCATTCCAAAAACCAATTTTATGATTTCCTGAATATGGCTCCGTCTGCAGCCTTCTACAAATTCGCTTTTACCGTGCAAATAATTTTGCAAATTATAAATAAGCTTTTCTCGCTTTCTATCTTCTGTCAATTCTGTAGTATTCACTGCTTCCATACATTGGTGTATCACTGAAAAAGCTGATGCACCGTTTTCCTCTATTATGTTCTGCCTCAAGTTTCTTCTTATTGCCATTTGCAATATTTGATCCTTTTGTACCATTTTCTCCATGTTACCTACCTCTACTATATTTACAGTATCCTTAGTAATCAGCTCTACAGGCTTTTTACAAGAACCACTCATACCTTTAGCATATTTACAGAACTCTTAGGCAGCCTAATTTCCTTTGCCCAACCGTTATCCATAATCCACCCTATATTTTTTATGGTTACCTTGCAGCTTAAAACTGTCAGTCAGCCTGTTTCTCCATAATCCGCTCCAACTCTGTTATGGCTGCCTTAATTTCTTCTGGGCTGTCTTTCCGATACTCTTCTGCCCAGTTTGTTACCATATTTATGTAATTGCCGCAATTTTTTCTTTCTTGCAGGGCGTTTTGCCTTTCCATGCTCCAACCATTTTCTACATCCTTATGCATTTTCATCCCTTGCAAGCCATATCGGCTCTCCATACTCTCAGCGCCTATAAGGTCAACCTTAATTTTCCCATAACCCAGTGGCTTTCCATAGCCCAGCTTCATTGTAAAATGGTGCCCAATGTCCAAGGCATATGATAACAGCTTCCCCTCTTCCTTTTTTAAATTTTGGAATACCAGCTCCCCCTCAAAAACACTCTCTGAATCTACCATCTCAAAACAGTTTTCTTTCCCATCTTCCCTTACAGATTCTGGAGAAATCTCTCTGCCTGTGCTATAAAATTTCCTGCCCCGGAATCCCATTTCCCGCTTCCTTCCAGCTCTTTCTTTACATTGAAAAAACTTTTCCTTTGAGCAAGTCTGGCAGTCTCCCGCCTCACATGCCTTGCAATAATAGAGTCTTTCATTTCCATAGTGACTTTTATCAGAAGATCCGAAAACATCATGGTTATCAGGGTAATTTTTAAAAGGGCTTTCCAGCACTGGAATCATCTGGCGGCTCAAATTGCCTTTCTTCCATGCAAATTCTCCAAAAGCAACCTTTCCCTTGTAGCCTTCCTTATTGTTTGCCATCCCAAATATGGAACAGGCCATGCAAAGTCCACGCTGATGGATATTGGAACATGCCACGCGATTTTCCCTTGGCAATAAACTTTTTAATTCCTGAAATGGGGACTCTGCCGCACAGCTGTAAGAAATAGCTTCTGCAATAGATCTGACAGCGCCTTTCAGGCTGCTGCCAGGAATAATCAGATTTCCATTTCTGCGTATCTGCTTCTTTAGTACATTGCCTGTTTGATCGTAATCCTGTTGCTTGCTGCCAATATGAAGCGGCGACAGCGTTGTGATCCTTAGCTTTAGCTTGCCACTATAAGTATTTTCCGCCACCTTATTGTGGCTGCTGTATTTCTCCACTTCAGGTTTTTCCAGAAAAGGGATAAATTCATATGGCTTACCATATAAAAAAGTCTGTTCTCCCATTACTTATACCCTCCCCATTTTTCCTTGAATATCTATACACTTGCAGTTATCAATCATTTCATCCAATGACAGAACAGGAAGCCTCAACTCTCCAAAAAAGAGACCGTTCCAATTATAGGAAATGTTGTATTTTTGGCCTAAAGGGATCTCCTGCCCATCTATTGCACCTCTCCATCCCTGGATGCCTTTTCTATATTCACGAAGGCAGATCTCCATCTTTTCCACACCCATAAGGCCATTCCCCCTTGTGGACGCCGCGCCCAAGGTAACATATCCATCATCCAGGTCTTTTAACACATACATAAGCAAAGCCATTTGGTATAACTCATAATTTTTCAATGTTATCCCTACCTGAAATGTTCCCTCTTCCACTGTCTCAAAATCATAAAGCGCTTTGTGCTGTGCCGCTCCCGTAATCCGATTAATGCCCACCCCGGTGCGCTCTCCCAGAACATAATCTCCGATTGGATAAGCATCTGCAATAAATATTTTTGATGCCATAATCTTAGAGCCAAATAGTTGGCAGGCAGGGCATAAGTTTTTGCATACATATTCCCTTTTTTCTCTATATAGCATCTTGTCCCAGTTTTTAGGGGTATTGTTGCACTTCTTATCATCCTGAAATAAAATACAGCACTTCCCGCCAAGTATGCCAGCTATTTTCTCATACCTGCTGCGGATTACGCCTTTCAAGCTGCTTCCTGGTATAATCACAGTGTCTTTTCCTTGGTAACGGCTCTTTACACATGACATATCTAGCATAGTAGGGTTCAGTCGTTTCGTTTGCTTACTTCGTATGGTTAATGGACTTTTGGTATGTAGCAAAAGTGTTATTTTTGCCTCATTTTTTAATTCCCGCAGCATAGTTTTACCACCTCTTTATCTATTTGCCATTTATGTGCTTTTACCTATAATTCTTGGAATTCTATAATCTTTCCCGTTAAATACTCTGCTATATTATTTCCATTAATATCCTGATACTTGGCACCTTCTATCCGCATCTCCCCCAAACCTCTGGATTTCATGCCTCCAATGGGAATCAACCCCAATTCCATTGCCCTAATCAGCTGCTGTACGATCTTCCATTCTGTAGCATCCCCATTTTCTAAAATTGCCTGGAAGGAGAATCTTGTCCCTTCTGGCACAACTTCTGTTTCAAATTTCTTGCCAATGGCGCTTGTCCCAAAATTCCTGTCGATGGCAACGCCGCTACGAATCTCAAACTCCCTGTGAAAAGTTTTTTCTATGACCCTTGCATCCCTGATGCTGAGTTTTGCTGCACTGTATGGTGAACCAAAAAGCCTGCATACAATACATAGTTTTCCTTTTTCTTTTGCGCCTGGAGCCCCAAATAAATAATCTGACAATTTTTTGGGGGCATCTGGCTTTTTACTATTAAAAAACTCCTCTAATTTCCCGCCCGCTTTCAAGTCAATACAAGGGCTTTCCTCATTGCATATCCCGCTACGGTATATTATGTTCTTCGGAATTTCTTCTTTGCCCGCCTCGCTTGAAAGGTACTGTTCCAGAAAACTCCGCATAGCCCCCTTTAGCGAAGACCCTGGGATCAGCGGTAAGCCGCTGGCATTTCGGAAAAATGGGTTTTTACAGCCATTTGGTCGAAATTCATCTTTTGCTGCCCCAATATGCAGTGCTGTGGCTGCAACCAATTCCCCTTCTATTATGTACCTGTTTACAAACTTATGAAACATCTTTCCCTACGCTCCCTTCACTAATTCTTGCTCACAATATGCACTTTCCAAAATAAATACCCCAGATATTTTACTGCAATTTCCAAGCGCAATTCCCTTTCATCATCCACACTGATTTTACTGGCATCATTCTCTTCCCCTATAAGGCCATACACTTCATCCTGTACTTTCATAAAAGAGTTTGTCACATTGACCGCAATGCTTTTTCCATTGATACACCGCTTTTTCCAAACCCCCCCTTTAGATTCCTGATAAGCAATAAACAGCAAGAGCTCCTCGATACAAGAAGCCTCCTCTGTGGCATCCATAAGGTTTTTAAATTGTCTATTCCCCTTTTGTTCATTTCCATCTGCAATTGCTCTCCCAACCCCGTCCTCATCCATTAAATGCCCAATTTCATTTAATATGCGGTTCGTTTCCCTCTTCAGCACTCGTTCGGCTGAAAAACGCAGTTCTTTATCCATTATGGCTGTCCCCCTTTCGGGCATCGTATTGTGTGTGGAAGCTGTCGCATATGCGAACTTTTCCAAACCCGTGCTGGGTTTGCTCCCCTATACCCTTTCTTTCTTGTTGTAATAATTCTTCTATATCATTACTTTCTGTCAGTACTTGGTATGCAAAGACTGCTCCGGCCTTCACCACCAGATGGCTTTGCCTGCGCATTTCCTGTTCCGTTGTTTTTGATGTATCAAATCCGCTCAGGATTTCCTGGAACTTGTAAGCTTTGCACAGCTTGTACTTTTCTGTAGAAAGCCCTATCTTTTTCTCCAAGAAATTCAACATCTGCTTGTCAGAGATATCCGCCTGAGATATTGTTTGCCCTTGGGAGTCCAGTATCTGCTTATCGGAAATGCCCGCCTGGGGCTTTGCATCCTTCCAAATATCTTCTAACCCCAGGTATGCGTCTGTCAGGAGATCCAAAACTACATATGACTTTGTTCCATCCATTCCCTCCTGAAATTTCTGGATCCTGGTTTTTATCTGTTTGGGTGTGCTATCTTCTGGTATTTCCCTGCAAGACATATGGCATACGCCAAATCCTCTTGTAATATCTGCTCCAATATGCAGCACCTTGATATGCTCCAATGCCTCTGCCTCTTCAGGCGATAGCTCCATCGTTCCGGAAAATACTACATCTGCAAGCTCCTGGGAATTGTCCAAATACTTTTCGGAAATGGCATTCTGCGTATAGAGGGCGCCAGCTTGGGCAGCATTGCGATGATAATCAATGGCTGTCCTGGTAATTGGAGAATGGATTAGCTTGATGGGGAGCCCCTCTTTATGGATTCCTTCCAGGCGTTCCCAGTCTGCCTCGCCTTTGGCTTTGCCCTGGTCTGACAGGCGGCTTTTTAGCACATCGTAAATGCCCAGTTCGTCTTTGTCCCTATACTTTTTCCTCCTTGCCGTGGCGGGATAAGGTATGCCGCCCAGGGGATATAAGGCAGGAAATTTAATTTCCGAAAAGCGCCTGCACACAGTTTGAAACTCACATTCCATGCACTGGCTTTGACTCTTATATTCCAGCCAATAATGCGTCTGGCTGCAGCTGCACCTTTGAACCAGTGCTTTTGCATATGCTGCACGGAGCACGCTGCCTGGTATGTAATCCCTGGATTCCCGGTAATTGCTATTCAATGTTTTTCCCCCTACCATAAGCGGGGATTTTAAGACTGCATTTATTCTGTACATGCCTTCCCTCCAATCCATTGTTTCAGCCACCTATTGATTTCACTGGGGCTTACGGGCTCCTGCCTTGGGAAATCTGTCCCCTGCCCCCTTTTTCCTATCAGAACCTGGCATTCTATGGGTGACTGCAGCCACCCTAAGCCCGAAGAACGCTTGCCGCCCAAGGCAAAAATAAGCCTGGCTGCCGCTACAAGGTGGGCAACATCCCTTTGGTAAGCATCTTCATCCAAAAAACCGTAAATGCAGCTCTGGAAAGCCATGCTTCCCCCTTGCCCGCTAAGTTCCATAGTATATAGATGGCCCTCCTTTTTGGCTTTTGTATAAGGATTGATGGAAACCCCTGTCCTTAATTCCAAAAGGTTGTCCTGCATGCCCTGGTATGATAATGGGTTTATAAGGGTGCCATTCTCAAAATACATGGCACCCTGCCGTACCCCGCTTGTCCCAAAAATCCCCTCCCAATTGCTGAGCGCTGGGAAAAGCTGCGACAGGGCTGCAGCATATTCCGCAATGCACCCTTTCAAAGCTGCGCCTGAGATGTAAGGGAAGTCATGGATGTCCCGCAAAAGGTATGACTGAATCATCCCTGTTCCTGTCCCGCCGCCAAAAAAGAATGCATCATAAAACTGCATCTTGAGCCTAATCTCTACCTCCACTTTTCTCATTCCATGCCCTCCATGTAATCCCATATCTCAATTGCGTCCACCCAGGGAGAATATGCCTCCCCCTGGCATAGGATGTTATTTTTCACTGCCCTGCCGCCCATTCCCTCTGCAAGCCTATTCATAGCGCTGCGGACGCTGGTATTTTCTTTCTTGGATATCTGGTATTCATAAAACAGCTCTGCTTCTTCCTTGGTATGCTGGTACCAGCTCTGCCGTAACTGGAACACAAAGGATTTCTCCTCCTTCACCGCCTTCAAGAAGCGTTTCATAGCCTTTGCCTGGCTCCAGGTATAGGGGCGCAGTGTCTTTCGGGGCTTGCCTTGCCCTCCCCTCCGCTGGAACTCCAGATCGCCGCTTCCAGGCATTTCATTTTCAATAGCCATCCAATCCAGAGTGCCTGTCACATTGCCCTTCCCACACTCCTCCCATGCCTTTTGTTTTGCTGACTTCAATAGCTTCTGCGCAATTTCAAAGGAATACTGCACTGGCATATTATAATGGGTAATGCAGACCCCCATAGACATGGTAATGCCGTTCTCATCTTTAGAGCGATTGCGGAAACGCTGGTCGAATTGCTCCCCAATGGAACAGGCTATGTCAAATGCGCGCTTCCCTGGGACAATCAGAAAAATATCATCTCCGCCAACCGCGATAATTCGAAAGGAGGGCTTCTGCTGAAGATTCTCATAAAGGGCATCAAATACAATATCTTTTACTGCATCCGAAGTAGTCTGGCTGAAATAGCGCATCATCTGAAAGGAATCCAAGCTATTAATCTGTTTGGACATGCTGTTGGCATCGCCATATATCACTCCAATAAATCCATTCTCTGCAATTTCCTCCAGCTTTTGATAAGAATTGCCCCTGACCTCAACCTCTGCTCCCTTTTTTTCCCTTACATAATCCCGATACTCCTGATAAACCCGGCTATTGGAATCCCTGCCGCCAGCCAGATTTTTATATAGGCAGCTCTGGCACAGCTTCTCCTCCGTCCCATTCCGCCGACGCTTTGCAATGGCGAAACGGTTCCGGCATGAGGTGCAAAAATCCTCGCGCTTATTTTCCATTAGGCAGAATCCGGTGCCTTTTAACATTTCTTTGGGGCTCCAATCCACCTGGGGCTCTGTACGGAAATCCCAGCGCAGGCCTTGGCGCTCCTCCAAAATCAAATCCATTTCTTCCACAATTCCCTGGTAATCATGGAACAAACGCCCCATTTCAAATGGATGGCTGCAAAAATTAGATAAGGCTGTGACAGTCTCCCTCTCCACCAGGCGTTCCATCTCCTGGCAGATTTCTTCCCCACACCCTTCGGGAAGTATCGCCATCATTTTCCCTCCCCCAGCATAGATAAGGGATTCCCTGATATGCAGCCGACAAATGGCTTCTTGCATTTTTTTAAGGTTTACGGTGTCAAGCAATATGCTGGCTCCTTGGATTTCAGGTATTTTATTTGTCTCCAGGTAATATTGCTTGATTTTGACGGTGCCGCCTTTTACCACATCCGCCTTATGCTGCGCAATGTTAAAGTCTGCTCCTTGGCCGACGCTTTGCATCATCTGCTTTACCTGTTCCAATTCTGGGCAGTCCCCTACTCCACTCACAAATTCCCATAGAAGGCCTTGCATCCTAACTTTTCTCTTTTCCCTTTCTATATCTGCACTGCGCTTCATGGAACCGTAGCGCAATGCATAAAGGCATGCCGTCCGAAAACAGACATGGTCGCAAATCCTCACACATTTTTCCATCCCTTCCATCATATAAGGGAGCACTGCAAACAGGGAAATATCATCTGTCCCTTTAGGTTCATAAAAGACCTCCTCCATTCCCTTCAAATCATCGCCTTCCCAGCATTGCGCAAGCTCCTCTTTCCCAGCTGCATAAATGCGATTGTAATCCTCTATTGAAATGAAATATTGCGTGTTTGTAACCAAATCCTGCCAGTAATAAAAGGCATCTTCCTTCTTTGCCTGTGTTTCCTCACCTTTCCCTGTCTTTTCAAAACACCAGCCTACATATCCCATTTTGCCATACCTCCCGTACCCTTATGTCCGAATCCTTTTTCATTCCACTTTCATTCTACTTATTCCTTTTGCTATATAAATTTAGAAAAAGCATAAAAATCCAGTAATTTATCAGTATGTAATTGTGTTCCCATTGAATTTAATGACATTATACAGATTCCGCTAAATTTCGACAATATTCGTACATCATATCCCGTCGACTTAAAACATATTAGGAAAATTTTTTCTGAAATGAATGTTTTGCATATAGGAATTTAGCAAAATAAGATACATTGATATTTAACCACTGTAATAGCCTCCTGAAAAATTTATAGAAACAAGCTGGGAAACAATCGGAATTGGATATTCCTATTATTCCCAGCTTGTTCTGGTTAAATATTACTATGTGAAAATTTATTTTACCGTTACTGCACTCTTCCTTTTTCCATTTTTCCAATCAAAATGGTACTTTGTGTTAGGGCAGCTCTTTATGGATTCAAATTTTGAAATAATACGATTTGTTCTTTATAAGGCTGCATAGGCTCTACCCACACCATGCTTCTGCAATAATGGATAAATCCTATCAAGCAAAAAAGAATCATAGACAGTGCCTTCATCTTTTTGTAAAAGTAAAACGGAGTAAAACCATTTTGCACTGAATATAATTCTTCTTGAAAAGATTGTATCATAGTTTGAGAGAAAAATACATCTTTATTTACAAAAAATTACATTTTTGTAAAAATTGAACTAAAAATATCAATATTTTTAGTTCAATTTGCCTATAATTATGATAATTATATATCTGATCCTAAAATCCGACTTTTTTATCCTGCAGCGGCTTTATCCCATTTCGGCTCCAGGACTAAAACTGGCCTCAAAGAGGCACATTTTGAGTGAAAAACCATATCGGAAAAGCCATTTCCTGCGGGCATTTCCCGTATAAAAATATAATCTTTGCAGTCGGTATAATATACCAGGGCAATGGCAATGCTCAGTAAAATCTCATTATTTATAATAACTTTCCAGAATCCCCTGGTTGCTGCCTTTACTCTCCACCACATATTTATTTTGAAAATATATTTATTAACCAAATTCCAGTAATGCAGCCCTGCGCCTGAATCTTCCGCCCAAATGTATCTCATACACCAACCAACTCCTTCTGTAGCGACACTTTATAATCTGTCTCATTCAGAATCACAAAACTATGCGCAGACAGGTTCAAGCCATCACAGTTCCTCGCAAAAAGCATGTACTGATTGCCGGAATTAAAATTTATAAAATTTCTGTCTGCATCATCCAAAAGCAGATCTGCACTATCAATCACGACAAATTTATCCCTGCACTTTTTCAAATCGCTATGAAATTCCTCTGATTTATAATTAAAAAGTTTTAGTTTCTGATACTCCTTCGTCATTTTCAAATCCTCTAACATCTGGTAAAGATACGTCTTTCCGGTGGCACTGTCTCCCCTTACCAGAGTGATTTGGTCAGTAAATGACAAAAAATAGGAAAATGGATCTGCCCGAAATTCTATAGTATTATAAATCATCTGCATCCCTCCGCGCATATTCCCCGGACCACCACTGTTCATACCCTTTGCGTCCTGTTACTATATTTGTGCTATTAAAACATATTTGTATATTGTCACCAATATAAATCCCCTCTGGCCTGGACATATGCAACTGAATCCCATCCATTGCAAACAGCATATCCAGCACATTTTTCCCACATTCATCTGCATTGACCACTTTTCCTGGATTCTTCATCACATTCAGCAAGGTCTTACATCCGCTGGATAGGTTGCGCACCGTACCTAGCCCATATTTTGTTTCTATATGCTTATTTTCTGTCAATTTTGCATAATCAATCTGCCAAATAACCTCTTTATCCTTCTCTGTAAACTCTTCATTGCTGGTATACAAATTAAAATACCAGTCATTTTGCAAAATCCAATCCTCCGCATCCTGCTTATTCGTATAAATATAAATCATCCCGATAACCTGCCTAAGATTAAGTTTAATAACTGCTAATTAAGTTTTCTGCTTTTGATTATAATATGATAGCACATATAAATTTAAAAGAACCATATACAGTGCCTTCATCTTTTTGTAAAGGTAAAACGGAGTAAAACCATTTTGCACTGAATATAGCTCTTCTTGAAAATATTGTATCACAGTTTTAAGGAAAAATACATCTTTATTTACAAGAAATTACATTTTTGTTAAAATTGAACTAAAAATATCAATGTTTTTAGTTCAATTTGCCTATAATTATGACAATTATCTATCTGATCCTATTTCAACTTTTTCTATTCTGCATGGATCGCCTTAACCACATCATCCATCATTTTTAACCGCCCGAAGAAAAGCGCTTCTCACTTCCTCATTTGGTATAAAAACTTCTTTTTCCTTATGGCCATAAGCTAAGTAACCCATATGAATCAGCAGTATAATCACATCATCTGCGGAGCGGAACGAAGTTATATCACTTTGGAAAACCCTACGTCAATACGGCATCTTAGGCTTCCCAGCATATCTATAATCAATTGCCTTAACCCATCAAAATCTATTGCTATATATGCCATCAGGGATTCATAAGCCTCTATTCCAGACCAATAATTTCCAAATTCCCTGCTGTCTACTGCCTCAATTACGGAATTCGGACTATAAACGTACCCAATTCTTTCAAAAAAATACCCGTCATACCATTTCTTTATTTCTTTAAATGGCATATTGTGTCCTTTGCAGAGAGCCTTTACTTCTGTTTCTGTAAAACCAACATACTCTGCCATCTGCCTTGGATTGGCCATGGTATGTTCCCTGAAGTTATTCAGGGCTGACTGTGTACCATACTTTTTAATTGGTAAAATGCCCGTGATATAAGCCAGCTGTAAAAATGCTCCTGACGGAGTCCCTTTGAACAATCCTCTGAGCAAGTTAATTTAATCCTTTTGGAGCTTTCATTATTTTTATCCTCTCGGAACAGGCAATCCCATTGATCAATAATGATGATAAACTGGCGTCTTGTAAAAGCATTGATTTTTGCCAAAATGGATGGTAATGAGATATTTGTATCTTGGATATATTTCGGATATTCCGCTTTTAACTCAGCAATCACTTGCTGCTGAATATAGCTCACTATCTTAACAGAGGAATCGTGCTTATCATGAATGATTGTATCAAAAATGATTGTATCAATATAGATGCAATATCATAACAGGATCGTTTAGCGTCATATCAGGAAATTCATTTGTTGCACATATTGACATTATATCAGCAATGCTTTGCCTTTAAAGCCCCAAATTCCGGCATTTCTGCGTACTGTTTGGTATTTTGTACTAAAGTCACGGATATCATTTTATCTATTTTGCCGATTTATTTTCTTTTCTAAATCCGGTATACTTGGGTATGGGTATGTGGCGCTTGCCAGTTGATATCTGGCATTTAACATTTTTTGTTATCTGCAGCTGCCGCTTACTGCCATCTTTTTTACATGAATACTATACGCGCAGATAAAACACACATAAAAACACATCCGAGGAGCATACACATATGAACGAAATCGTGGATATTTTGTCAGATAAGGATGTCGAAGCACTATTATCTGACTTCTTAAAACATCATGGGAAACGTGGGCTAATCAAAGCACTGCAATCTTACTCTGATCTGCAGCAGGAGTATATCTGCAAGACAAAAACTTCTATATCGAAGATAAAAGTGGACGATATCCTCTATCTTAAAATACAGGGGCACACAATAACTATACATACTACCTTCAGCACTTATCAGAAATATGGCTCTTTGAATGGGGAACTGAACGCCCTGCCACGCAATCAATTTATTCGGTGCAGCAAGAACTGCGTTGTTTCCTTGAAGAAGATACGGGATATTTGCTACAACGATATTACCCTTTTTAACAATACAAAGATCCATATGAGCCGAAATTATGCCCAGCAGGTGATGATTGCTTTCCTGGCTTTATCTGTCTGAGGCATGGCTGTCATTCGAGCCATGGATATTCTTTGGCGGAGTGATGACTATGCGACCACCTGTGGGAAGCCGGGAAAAGCAAAACCATGCCAGAAGCAAGCGAAGCCTTGTTACATAAGTTCCATGGAGCCATAAGTTCCATGGACAGCCCCTTGTGTCCTGGCTCATCCCTGACAGCTGCTTAGCCACCCTATTTTCTGCCTGTAAAATCCCCTAAGTAAATGACATTAGTTCATGGGAATAAAAGAAGAACCATATTCAGTGCCTTTATCTTCAGTAAGTATCAATAACGATTTATTTTGCACTGAATATGGTTCTTCTTAAAAAGATTATATCATAGTTTGAAAGAAATATACAGTTTTATTTCCAAAAAACGACATTTTTGTTAATTATGTATGAAAAATTATAAAAACTTTAATACAATATGCCTAATTTTTTTATGTCCAGTGCTTTGTTGCTGGCTACGCGTATTTGGGACTTTCGCTTGTTAGAATTCCCTGCTGGATAAAAAAATACCAGGAAAATCATTACGATTTTCCTGGTAACCTCTCCCAGATTTTCAATTCGCGTTCCTAATTCTCGATGGACTTTTTAAAGTTAGCTGTTATCTATATTAATCCTCTCCCTAGATTATACAGTACAGACTCTCTAACTCACACTGTCCGAAGTAATTTAACTGGCCTCAAAAACCTCCTTTCTCAATTTGCTAT
The DNA here is from genome assembly GCA_910575035.1 of Lachnospiraceae bacterium. Taxonomy (GTDB): domain Bacteria; phylum Bacillota; class Clostridia; order Lachnospirales; family Lachnospiraceae; genus Petralouisia. The sequence continues at coordinate 44,193 of CAJTDL010000001.1, read as the reverse complement.
CGACTTTCAGTTTCCAAGTTACAATTTTCTTTTAATACTATCATACTTATACTTTAAATAGACTTAAACAACATGTTACAATTAGAGTATACACAATAAACGCACAAAAAGAAATAGGCAAATCCGACAAAAAACACGATTATTTTTAGGTCATTTTGCACTAATACGACTTATTCAGACAATTTATTGCACAATATCTATAGATTTATCGAGGATTTACCGAAGATTTACTGACCTATTGGCATGGTTTGTATGACTTGCTCAGGCTGGAGTGGAATAATGCCTGCTATTTTCAGTTGACGGTTTCAGAATATATTACACAAATGCCTATTCATAACATCTGTAATATGATAACAGCATGAAAAAATAGCTTTATTTTATCATATTAGAAATTTGTTATTATTGTACTAATTCTTATAATTCATATTTATGAATTATAAGAATTTTTGCATTAAAATGTTAAATTTTATCATTAACTTGAAAGAATTTTATTTACAAATTATAATACTTCTGTTGACAAATCTAAAATAAAAAAATATAATGTATTAAGATAAATGGGACAGATGTTTAGGAGATGGTTAATTATGAATCGCAATTTAATTGTTGTTATGTCTTTGTCCGGATCTTTTATATCTATCTTCTGGTTTATCGTGTTTAAGTTTTACTTTTTGGAATTTAAGGCGAAATGGCTGCGCAACATGCTTTTGATGGCCATCCCATTTTTCTTATTTCCAATCCTGCTTTTCCAACATCTCTTTTTTAAATTGTTTATGGCCACTGGGATCCTGCCTGCTTCCCTGGTAAGAGATATAGAAGGCGACATAGATAAGACTTACATGATTGTCAGCCAGGGGAATGGGTCCATTTTCTCACTTTGGGAGATGCTATTATTGGTTATTGCTGTTTTGACGGCTTCAGTTTCTTTTATTTGCATCTTACAGCAAATATCCAGCTATTTAAAGCTGCGGCGGGCAATTAAGCACGATGCCTGCCTGCCACTTTCCCAATGGGAAACGGAACAGCTGGCAGAAATCAAACGCCAGCTGCGGGTAAAACAGATCGTCCGGCTCATAAAATCATCCAAAGCTTCTGGACCTTTTACCATAGGCGTTTTCCGGCCGGTTATCGTGATACCGGAAAAACTGCCTGAAGATGACAATGCACTCCAGATAGTCCTGGGGCATGAGCTGACCCATGTTAAGCATAGGGACGCCCTATTTAACCTTATTGCATGTGTGATCCTGTCATTGCATTGGTTCAATCTATGCTGTTATATTTATCTGGTCACGCTTAAGAGGGTCTGCGAGCTGTATTGTGATGAGACGGTTACAGAAACATTAGTTAATTTGGACAAGTTTGCTTACTGCAGGGTTATGATCCAGTTGGCTAATGACGGGGACTTGTCCAACGACCTGTTTACCCTGAACTTTACTGGCAAGGATGCAAAAAAACAAATACAAAGGAGAATTGACAACATTATGAAAGGTAAGAAATGTAAATTAGGAATGGCTGTAGCTTTAGGGAGTTTTATGCTGACCTTAGGGTTGGGATCTACTTTTGCATATGCAGGTGCAGAAGAAGTGCAGATGGAGTGCACTGAAAACACACTTACTTCCGAAAAGGAATTACTTTTTGACTCTACAAATACTAATGCAGAAGGTATTGATATTGAATTTGTAGATAATGAAAAAATACTCTATGATAAGTTTTTTGTAGATGAAGATGGCAATATATTCCCATATGAGGATTCCCAAGCGCGGGTTATCTGTATACATTCTTATGTTGCTGGCACATTAAAAGCCCATGAGAAAATTGGCAATGGATGCCAGATGGATTATTATCACGCAAAAAGATGCAAAATATGTGGCAAAACAGTTGTCCAGGATTTATATGGTACAAGGACATGGGTAACTTGCCCACACTGATAGGAGGCTTATGGACAAAAAATTTGGATTGTCAAAGACAGAATATGAATTGATGGAGTTTTTTTGGGATAACCCCGGCGAGAAGAGCTTTAAGGAGATACTAGAATATTTTAACAACGTAAAAGGGAAGAACTGGAAGAAACAGACATTAAGCACATTTTTGACTATTCTCCAAAACAGAGGATACCTGAAAGCAGACATGTCCAAAAAGAAATACCTATATTCACCTACCCGCCAGCGTGAGGAACACGTTACATCCTGGCTGCGCAAATTCTGCAGTGACTTCTTCGGTAATTCCCTGGGCAGATTTTTGGCTGCCTTTTCAGGAGGTCAGAAGTTAAGCGACAAGGACGCCGAAGAGTTAAGAGCGTATTTAGATCAATATGAGAAAGATAAGCATTAAAACAGAAAATCCCAGCGACACTAAGATGCAATCATCCGATGCCGTTGGGTTTTTTGTAAATAGCCGTATAGTAAAACCATCTTAAAATTTTACAAATACATATATGGGATTTTATCTAAAACAACATAGAAAGAATGGCAATAATTTAATATAATCATAATTTGTTACTATTGTACTATATTGTAATTCACACTAATGAATTGTATGGCTTTATGTTAAATTGTAAAATTCTACGAATTATTTAAAGGAATTTTATTTACAAATTGTAATACATTTATTGTCAAATTTAGCAGGAAAAATATGATGAATAAAACAAACAGGACATGTGCTTAGGAGATGGTTAATATGAATCACAATTTAATTATTGTTATGTCTTTGTCCGGATCTTTTATATCTATCTTCTGGTTTATCGTGTTTAAGTTTTACTTTTTGGAATTTAAGGCGAAGTGGCTGCGCAACATGCTTTTGATGGCCATCCCATTTTTCTTATTTCCAATCCCGCTTTTCCAACATCTCTTTTTCAAATTGTTTATGGCCACTGGGATCCTGCCTGCTTCCCTGGTGAGAGATATAGAAGGCGATATAGATAAGACTTACATGATCGTAAGCCAGGGGAATGGATCCATTTTCTCACTTTGGGAGATGCTGTTATTGTTTTTTACTGTTTTAACGGCTTCGGTTTCTTTTATTTGCATCTTACAGCAGATATCAAGCTATTTAAAGCTGAGGCGGGCAATTAAGCACGATGCCTGCCTGCCACTTTCCCAATGGGAAACAGAACAGCTGGCAGAAATCAAACGCCAGCTGCGGGTAAAACAGAACATCCGGCTCATAAAATCATCCAAGGCTTCTGAACCTTTTACCATAGGCGTTTTCCGGCCGGTTATCGTGATACCGGAAAAATTGCCTGAAGATGACAATGCACTCCAGATAATCCTGGGGCATGAGCTGACCCACGTTAAGCATAGGGATGCCCTATTCAACCTTATTGCATGTATAATCCTGTCATTGCATTGGTTCAATCTATGCTGTTATATTTATTTGGTCACGCTTAAGAGAGCCTGCGAGCTGTATTGTGATGAGACGGTAACAGAAACATTAGTTAATTTGGACAAGTTTGCTTACTGTAGGGTTATGATCCAGTTAGCTAATAACGGGGACTTGTCCAACGACCTGTTTACCCTGAACTTTACTGGCAAGGATGCAAAAAAACAAATACAAAGGAGAATTGACAACATTATGAAAGGTAAGAAATGTAAATTAGGAATGGCTGTAGCCTTAGGGAGCTTTATGCTGACCTTAGGGCTGGGATCCACTTTTGTGTATGCAGGTGCAGAAGAAGTGCAGGTGGAGTGCACTGAAAACACCCTTACTTCCGAAAAGGAATTACTTTTTGACTCTACAAATACTAATGCAGAAGGCATTGATATTGAATTTGCAGATAATGAAAAAATACTCTATGAAAAGTTTTTTATAGATAAAGATGGCAATATATTCCCATATGAGGATTCCCAAGCGCGGGTTATCTGTATACATTCTTATGTTGCTGGCACATTAAAAGCCCATGAGAAAATTGGCAATAGATGCCAGATGGATTATTATCACGCAAAAAGATGCAAAATATGTGGCAAAACAGTTGTCCAGGATTTATATGGTACAAGGACATGGGTAACTTGCCCACACTGATAGGAAGCTTATGGACAAAAATTTGGATTGTCAAAGACAAAATATGAATTGATGGAGTTTTTTGGGGATAACCCTGGCGAAAAGAGCTTTAAGGAGATACTGGAATATTTTAAAAACATAAAAGGGAAGAACTGGAAGAAATGACATTGAGCACATTTTTGACTATCCTCCAGAAAAGAGAATACCTGCAAGCAGACACATCCAAAAAGAAGTAAATTGTACCCCTTGTCAAGGACATTATTTTAATTTGTTTTAGGGAACTTACGTTCTTCTTCCCTTTCATTTATAATTCCTTTTAATGGATATATCCCTGTGGTTATATACCCATAATATTCATCAGGTGACAGCTTCGCCAGCTGCCATTGATAGCGCTCACTATTATAATAATCCATCCAGTCATCAACTATCGCTTTAACTTCCCGATATTTTTTACATCCACTGATGTCAATCTCATCCTTCATATGCCCAAAGAAGCTTTCCTGCGGGGCATTGTCCCAACAATTGCCTTTCCTTGACATAGACTGCCTCAGTTCTTTGTCATTGACCAGCCGGATGAAGCTGGCACTTGTGTAATGGCAGCCCTGGTCTGAATGGATCAGGGTTTCTTTTGTCAGCTCAATCCCATGATCCCTTACCAGCTTCTTTATGGTCTCCAATACAAAATCCACCTCTAATGAATCACTCAGCACATATGACAGTATTTGTCTCGTATACGCATCCAGAATCGTTGAAAGATAGGCAAACGTTCCATTATATGGCATATAGGTGATGTCGGTCAGCAGCACCCGCCTTGGTTCATGCTCCGTAAACCCGCGCTTTAAAAGATCATCTGACACATTGCTTGTCTTCAATGCCTTAGCCATCCTCCTATATGGGTTTGCTTTCCTTATTGGACACACCAAGCCATATTTATCCATCAGCCGCCTTATCTTCTTCACATTCATTACAACCGGTGGATCCCAGTGCACCATACACATGTATATGCCACGCGCCCCTTTGCTATAGCCGCGCTGGTTATAGGCTTTGAGGATCCGCTCAAAATCTTCCCTGTCTTTCTTTTCTCTTTCCTCCCTTACATCCGCAGCATTTATCCATCTGTAATATCCGGAACGTGAAACACCCGCTATTTCACAAAGCATGCTTACGCCCAGCTGGTTATCCGCTTCATCCATCGTCTTCTGGATCACTTCAAACTTCCATCCGGAACCCATCAGGATTTCCTCACTGCTGTATTTTCTGTTTTCACAATTTTTTTTAGGAATTCCACTTCCTGCCGCAGGTACTTTACTTCGTTCAGTATTCCTTCCAATGCTTCTTTTGACTCCGGGGATGTGCCTTCCGGCATGGACGGCCCGTCTTTTTTCCGGCGTATCCGATTTTCTCCCTGTCTGAAACCGCTTCCACTCTGTGCCTGCCGTTTGATGCTTTGCACCATGCTGTCTATCTGCTTTTGTCCAAATATCCCAAGGTCGTACCCAAGATCCTCCAGTATCTTTCTCGGCGCCATTCCTGCCTGATAGGCAGTCCAAAATGCTTCCTTAAACTCAGCCGTAAAGTAGAGCTTATTTTTCGTTACTTTAAATGTATACGGATTTGCTTTCAGCAGTTTCATTTCCTTCGCCGTGTATTCTTTCATCAGCATCCTCTCCAATCTATGGTTCATTGTATCAGATGCCCTTGAACTTTGGAATGCCCATATGTCCACTTTGATATTCCTGTGCCTTTCATCCTCTGTCTGTTTTTGGGGATTTGCTGCCTTTTTCTAATGTCCACGTTTCAGGTGCATCCCCCTTTTCTGCATGTCCACAGTACGGTTAACAATCAAAGAGCCAGTTTGTCCATTTCGTTGGGTATCTCCTTTTTTCAAAGTGTCCACAGTTTGGGATCCCATCAGTTATTTCAGACCTAGCGATCATATATTATTTCCCCTAGCGGTAATCAACATTTCAAGCAATCCCTTTCGCTTGCCGTGTCCACCTTGTAGGGTACATTATAATAGAATTTCAGAGGCAGTTATTAGATTATTCCATATTTCCCCCAAAGTTTTCACACTACTCAACAAAATCAAAATACCAGAAACCTATTTCCAAAATATGCAAATGTTAGTTTACGATTTTGGGACATTTTTAAAGCCTGACAAAATATAACATTTAATTATTTTGATTAGATATCACAATTTTTTACAATTTCGGGTTTTCCCACGAAACTGCTGAGTATTATACTAGCTTGACTTTGTTGCCAAATACCAAAACGGGTTTCCTGCGCACTTGCAGACTGATGCATGAAAAGGTTCCGTCACTGTATGGAAGCAGTGTCAGCACTGTAAGCTTTGCACAATTCTTATAGTTAAGTACAGCCTCTTTCGGATCTTTGGTGTAGAGGAACAGCCTGCGGCTGCCATATCCGCTTTTGGGGAGAGTGACAATGGCATAAACCCCCGACCTCCCCACAATCTGGTAAGCACCAGGCGCACACCTACTTTCCAATCCTCGGTTTTTGGGGATTCAAGCCCGAAATCCTCTGGTAACAGATATCCTCCATATTTCTTTGGGCGGCCACGTTTTTCTGTGCGTTTCCTAGGAAAGCCATACATAACAGTATCTAGCCTGGTATTACAAATAATGTCAAGGTTGTGGCACTCATCCACAAGGTTCGCAACGCATCCTTTTGGATACCAGCTGCCACAGAGCAGAAACACCTGTCCGTGTGGGTTCATGCTTTCCATCGCCTGGCGCACCATTTCAGTAGCAATTTCCAGTTTTGTCTGTTTTTTGTCCCAATAGCTGGTAGCCAAACGGAACAGAAGGATAGCATATGCGGCCGCCCTCTTCTATCATCCTTCTTAAATCCGCGCATACTGATTTAATCCCCGCTTTGCACGGGCTCCGTTAGCCCTGTAAATTGTTTCATATTTACCACTTTAGGACACGCTCTTTTAGGGGGCGTACCCATTTAGGGATTCCTAATGGTTATTCCATCTTTGGCACTCTAAATATCACATTATTCCTAAATATTCTTCCGCTTTTTCTTCTGGGATACCGTATTTTTTCATTATTACTTTTCTTATGTATTCATCCCTTTGCCCAAGCTCCCTTAATGTCCCTACTATTACTTGGATGCCTTCCTTCCTCCCCTCTTCCATCCCTTCTTTCCTCCCTTTCTCAATCCCCTCTTCCCATACTTTTTTCTCCCGCATTTGTATCTGCGGCTCCATGATCTCCATCAATGCCTCAAACATATCTGCATCCCCTTTCCATTTCTCTACAATCTGCCCATTCGCCTCCAGCATGACCCTTAAGACTGAATCCGCCATGTCCTTGTCTTCCTTTTCTGTCAGTCCCTTTATCTTTTCCAGGAGCCTCTTCGCCGCCTCTTCCTCCACCTTCCTTGATAAGGCTTTCAGCCATGCATGCGCTTCCCCGTCCAGCTCCTTCGTGACTACAATTTGTATTGGGAACAGGCAATGCCCCCCTACATAGTAAATGCCTTTATATGGCTGGGATAAAGGGTTTCCCTGCTTTTCCAAGTGCCCAAACAGCCCTTTGGGCTTGCCTTCCCTTACTAGCGTGACTGTTATGTCATCCGCCTCCCTCTCATCCACAGACTTTCCGTATGACTTATAAAGCGCCGCATATGCGATGGCTTTGTAAAGGACATCTATGTTAAGCACATCTTCTGGGGATTTGTATTCCATAATATTATGACCACGGAAGAAGCCCCCAATCTCATTCTCTATTCTGGCGGAAGCCTCCTTCTTTATGACCAGCAGGTCAACCTCTAATGGCTTCGTGTTCAGGTTGTGTTCCTTCTGGAATATCAGGCTCTCCCTGTCACTTTTGAATTCCAGGCTCATTGCCGCCACAAATCCCGGATGCCACTGTATCTTTGTGTCTTCCATATGTCTCTCCCCCTTCCCCCTGTCTACAATTTGGTATAGATAGGGCACGCTCTGTTAGGGGCGTACCCCATTTAGGGATTCTTAATGGTTATTCCATCCTTGTCACCCTAAATATCACACTATTCCTAAATATTCTTCCGCTTTTTCTTCTGGGATACCGTATTTTTTCATTATTACTTTTCTTATGTATTCATCCCTTTGCCCAAGCTCCCTTAATGTCCCTGCTATTACTTGGATGCCTTCCTTCCTCCCCTCTTCCATCCCTTCTCTTCTCCCCTCTTCCATCCCTTCTCTTCTTCCCTCTTCCCATACTTTTTTCTCCCGCATTTGTATCTGCGGCTCCATGATTTCCATTAATGCCTCAAACATATCTGCATCCCCTTTCCATTTCTCTACAATCTGCCCATTCGCCTCCAGCATGACCCTTAAGACTGAATCCGCCATGTCCTTGTCTTCCTTTTCTGTCAGTCCCTTTATCTTTTCCAGGAGCCTCTTCGCCGCCTCTTCCTCCACCTTCCTTGATAAGGCTTTCAGCCATGCATGCGCTTCCCCGTCCAGCTCCTTCGTGACTACAATTTGTATTGGGAACAGGCAATGCCCCCCTACATAGTAAATGCCTTTATATGGCTGGGATAAAGGGTTTCCCTGCTTTTCCAAGTGCCCAAACAGCCCTTTGGGCTTGCCTTCCCTTACTAGCGTGACTGTTATGTCATCCGCCTCCCTCTCATCCACAGACTTTCCGTATGACTTATAAAGCGCCGCATATGCGATGGCTTTGTAAAGGACATCTATGTTAAGCACATCTTCCGGGGATTTGTATTCCATAATATTATGACCACGGAAGAAGCCCCCAATCTCATTCTCTATTCTGGCGGAAGCCTCCTTCTTTATGACCAGCAGGTCAACCTCTAACGGCTTCGTGTTCAGGTTGCGTTCCTTCTGGAATATCAGGCTCTCTCTGTCACTTTTGAATTCCAGGCTCATTGCCGCCACGAATCCCGGATGCCACTGTATCTTTGTGTCTTCCATATGTCTCTCCCCCTTCCCCCTGTCTACAATTTGGTATAGATACAATGGACTTATATGTCCATCTCTTTGGGTATCTCCCTTTTTCAAAGTGTCTGCGGCTTAAAATTTCATTTATTTCCTAGGCCTAGCAGTCATATACTATTTTTCCTGTCGGCAATCAATATTTATGGCAATCCCTCAAGAGAATGGAAAGGAATGCCCCTTGTCCAAGCGGTCTATCGCTGGCAATAACCTCCCATTCTGGCTAAATTCTATCTTTTTATCATAGTATACCACATTTCCCAACCCCTACACCATAAAAATGATACTGCTTTCCGATAATTCCCAATTATCGGGAGTGCCACACGGAAATTCATATATACTGTACTTGATGACATTTCATGCACCAAAGAGCAATCCCTAAAAACTTTTTTTGACAAATTTTTTTAGAACAAAAAAGGCAGAAAACAAGCTGGCGTAAGGTACATTGAACTATATAAACTTATAAAAAACATGGTGTTGAAACCTAAAATGGGTTTCTTAATGCGGCTCTTATACCGCCCTGACGGAAAGTGACTGCTGCCCTCAAGCATCATATCTCATCTTGATTGTCAGAAATGCTTTCTGTTTTTTTTGCAATCACATTACAATAAACATGCGTTAGGCTCTTGAATCCTAGTGCCAGATAAGGATAAAACTCAAAATAATCTTCTCTACTCTTACATTTGCTTCTGCCTTTATTGTTGCCCATTCACCAGAAAACTCTTTCGCATTTTCCCAGCCACAGCCGTCCGGGTTTTCAAGTATTGTCATAGTATTCACTATCCCGGATATAATCATAAGGATTAGAAATAAATGAAAGATCCGTATGCTCCCTAGTTTCACGTTGGATTGACTTGTCAATTTTTTCCATATTTATTTGAACCTGTTCAGCAGCCGACGCTTCTTTCTTGTTCATCGCAACTCCGCCTACGATCAATACTCCCGCTAAAGCAAAAACAATGAACGCTTTTTTAATTAATGACATATTGTCTTTTTTTTCCAAATTTTACTTGCAATATCTGTATGATAACTTGCCATAAACATAATTCGTATACGGATTCGCACTGTTACTTGAAAATTTCTCGCATGATCCCCATTTTGCAATTGAGCCGCCGCTGTATTGTTTCGCAAAATGAGTAATACCGCTGTTCAATATATAAGCATAAACTTCTATCTTTGGAAGAGGCTCTGCAACATTCCCATTCATAAATTTCGTATATTCCTGTTTTTTTAATATGCCTGCGATTGAGCCTTCGTGGGATTACTTGCACCCCAAGGCCAGGTTCATACATTACCCTTTCCAATTGTGTATGATAAGCAGTTTTGTTCTGCATAGCCCCGCGATCTATACGTCCAGTTCTTTGCCATTTTGTTTCTCTGTGCTGCACTTGTTGTATTTGAAGGTGTAAGCGCAAAAACTGATGTTGAGACAGATAGTGTAAGCATCATGCCATTACAAAGGAAAGAATCATTTTTCCCTAAGCTTTAGACAAGTGCTGTTACTGAGCCTATTTTAATGTACAATGATTTATGCATTGTTGAAAGATATTTTTCTGAATCCATATTGTTAAAATATTCTATAACTATCTCTTTCGGTGTCCCAAATTTCTTATCCAAATCATTCATACTGCACTCAGGATAAAGTGATTCATATTCACCAACTGCCAACTTAAATTCATCAAAAAATCGCTTTTCATTCTTACGAAACATTGGAAACGAAGAACATACACTTCACAAATATTTTTTTGTTGTGCTCATAAGTCTCCTTTCAATTCACCAAGATTATCACTTTCTACTATTTCAGTTCTATTCAAAATATTATGTATTCCATTATTAAGCCGGTTATATTCATCCAGTAAAGTTTGATAATATTCATAGCCCGCCGGTTCGATATGGTAATAAATCCTTTGCTGTCTGACTTTTACCTTTACTTTTTTATCACTTACATATCCCTTTTCCAACAAGCGATAGAGCGCTGGATATAGAGAACTTTCCGGTATTTCAATTAATTTATTTGAATATCTGTTAATCAATTGTGTAAGCTGATAGCCATAATAATCGCCATCCATCAGTATACTCAAAAGAATCATCTCAATATTTTGTTTGCCTTTCTTTAGACTTGTACCCACTTTCATTTCCTTCCTAGTTAAGATTTTTAATTCAGATCTGATAATCACATTATGAGCAACTATACACTATAATGCAATACCTTTATAATAGATATAATGCACTTTTATAATATTTTCCAATTTACAACTCCTTCCAAAGTTCTAAGTTGGCTCTTGAATCCTGCTGCCGGATATACTATATTATAGATAGAAAAGGGATTTTACGATTCTGTGATTGTAGATTTAAGGAACATAAAATCCGGAAGCTATCGTTTAAACGTTTTCAGGGAAGAATCTCTGAGTGAGGAAATCGCATGCATATTACAGAGCAATTACGAAAGCCAGTAAGGGAAGCAAATTATCTGAATGTAGAGAATACCGACAGATACCGTCCCATACTCCGGCTGTTTTATTTGAAATATGAGCGGATGAAGTATTGGCTCTATCAGGAGGATGTTTTTGAGGAACTGCGGCAGGATCCCTATTTTTCTGGCTATACCAAAGAGCAATGCCAGCAGGACCTGGCGACGCTGGCCAGTTGGGGAAATCTGGTGACTATCCAGGATTCTAAGAATGTCAGGACACTGGAAGAATTTAAGAACCGAAAGTATCAGTATCAGTTATCTGAATATACGGTGGAGATTGAGCGAATGGTCATCCGCCTGGAAAATCTGTTTGTGGAAGGCGCATCCTTGGAGCCTACGTTGTTGGAGCGGATCAAAGAGGCGCTGTCCAGGCTCTCTCAGATGCAGGATGCCTCTGTTGAACAGGCTTATAGCTGGTGGCAGGGGCTGGAAAATGACTTTGTACGCCTGAACCAAAATTACCAGGATTATATGCGCGCCTTAAACAGCGCAAGGGCAGAGGAATTGATGCGCACCCAGGAATTTCTGGTGTTTAAGAACCATCTGACCGAATATCTGCGCACGTTCGTGAAAGCATTACAGCAAAATACCACCATAATAGAAATTTATATTAAGAATGCAGATCCTGCCCAGATGGATGGGGTTTTGGAGAAGGTTGTGGAATATGAGATGAATATTCCGCGGATTGACGTCCAGGTGAATCGGGAAGCCATCTGGGAGCGGATGCATGGGAAATGGGCAAGTATTGAGGAATGGTTTGTGAGTAAGGGGAATAAGGAGGCAGAGGCGGTTAAGGTGTTTGACGCCACCAATGAGATTATTCGAAAGATTACCCGGTATGCTGCCAGGCTGAGCGAGATGAGCAATCTGGGGGCGAACCGAAGGGAAGAGTATTTTAAGGTTGCAGAAATGTTTGCAGAATGCCAGGGGATCCATGAAGCCCATCGGCTGGCTGCCTGTGTGTTTGGAGTGGAGGCGCCGCTGCATTTGAAGGGTGATCTGGCAAGGGCTACAGATAGTATCTACAGCGGTATTTATGAGGAGGAGCCTTATGTGGTGAAGCTGGCGCCCAGGGTACGGACATACCGGGAGAAAGCGAAGCGTTCTGGGATTGCTGACCGTTCCAAAGAGCAGGAGAAGGTTCGGCGGGAAATGCTGGAACGGTTGGAACGGGAACGGGCTTTGCTGGACAGTTACATTCAGGACAATCGGCTGGAGTTTGCCTGCTTGCCTGTGATTGAGCCGCAGATTCGGGATACTTTTTTGCTGTGGCTGTCTAAAGCCCTGGAAAATGCAGAGTGGAGGGCAAAGACAGAGGACGGGAGGACATACCATTTGGAAGGGAACCGGGAAGAAACCTGTGTGCTGGAATGTACAGATGGCAGCTTTGAGATGCCGGCATTTGTAATTTGCTTTGAGGATTAAATAATAGGAAAGGCTCTTGGAACTATGAATGTACTGGAGAAATTGCTTTCGAACCGATGGTTTGTGAAGGCAGTGGATAAGGACGGGTATTATCAGGTAAAGGATGAGGTTGGGAAATATCAGAATTTTTTAAGTGAGAAATTAGGGTACCATGTGATTGTGAACCCTTATGTGGTGAAGTTGGAGAAAATCCCTGCGGTTCCGGAAAATTGGATGGGGATTATGGAATTTAATGAACAGATGGAGTATGTGTTTTTTTGCCTGACACTGATGTTCCTGGAGGACAAGGAAGTGGACGGGCAGTTTATTTTATCGCAGCTTACGGAATTTATGCAGAGTGTCTGGAAGCAGGGCGCATTGGATTGGACAGTTTACCAGAACCGCAGGTATTTGGTGAAGGTTCTGAAATATTGCGTCAAATGCGGGATCCTGCAGGTGTATGACGGCAGTGAGGACAGGTTCAAGAATGACAGCCAGGCGGATGTGCTGTATTTGAATACAGGGGTTTCGCGCTATTTTATGCGGAATTTTACAAAGGATATTATGGGAGTTACTTCGCCGAAGGAATTTATTGGGGATGATTGGGTTGGGATGGATGCGGACCGGGGAATTATACGGCGGCAGAGGGTGTACCGCCGCCTGCTGCTTTCTATGGGGATGGAGCGGACGGAGGAAACAGAGGAAGATTTCCTGTATATCCGTAATTATGGGAAAAAGCATGTGGAGAAGGATTTTTCCAGGTATTTTGACTGTGAATTGCAGATTTACCGGAACCATGCATTTTTAGTATTGGGAGAGGACTGCAATATGGGGAAATACTTTCCTGATGGGAATAATTTGGCGGATATTGCCCTGCTCTGCAGCTATCTGGTGCGGGAGCTGGCGGCGGAAGGGAAGCTGGAAATTAATATGCAGGATGAAGGGTGGATGTTGGAAAACCAATTTTTAAATGTAATTGAGCATTGTAAGAAGGAGTACCAGGAAGGATTTGCGAAGATGTACCGGGAAATGACCACCAAAGAATTTTGCCGGGTAGTGATGGAATATCTTTTACGGATGGAATTTGTGGAAATACAGGATGGGCGGGTAAGGATCCGCGGAGGGTTTTGCCGGATGGCGGGACAGTATCCAGAGGGCTTTCCGAAGGGTTCTTAATGTTTTATTACTGATACATTTCACGCAGGATAAAAAGATCACAAATAGGAGGATGCAATGGGAAATAGTCGGTGGGTTGGAAGCCGGATTGGGCTGGTGGACTTTTGGTATTATGGGGACCAGGAATATGAGTTTTTGGATGGGCGCATGCTGCTGCGGGGGGCGAACGGGTCTGGGAAATCTGTTACGATGCAGAGTTTTGTGCCTTTGCTGCTGGATGGGAATATGCGGCCAGAGCGGTTGGATCCCTTTGGCTCTAAGGCGCGTAAAATGGAAAACTACCTTTTGGAGGAGGAGGATACCCGGGAGGAACGGACAGGGTACCTGTATATGGAGTTTAAGCGTGAAGAGTCTGAGACTTACCTTACCTTTGGAATGGGAATCCGCGCCAGGAAGGGGAAGAAGCTGGAAACCTGGTATTTTTATATCCAGGATGGGAGGCGTGTGGGGAAGGATTTCTTTTTATATAAGGGAAGCTCGGAAAAACTGGCGCTTACTAAGACGGAACTGCGGAACCGGATTGGGGATGGGGGAAGCGTGATTGAAAGCCAGGGGGAATATGAGGGGCGTGTCAATGACTTGCTTTTTGGGTTTGAAACGGTGGAGGAATACCGGGAGCTTTTGGCTTTGCTGATCCAGCTTCGGACGCCAAAGCTTTCTAAAGATTTCAAGCCTTCTGTCATCAACGAGATTTTAAGCCGGTCTTTACAAACTCTGTCGGAGGACGACCTGCGGCCAATGTCAGAAGCCATTGAAAATATGGACGGTTTGGAAACAAACCTGCATACCATGGAGGAGTCAGCGAAGGCAGCCGCAGACATCCAAAAGGTATATGATAAGTATAATAAAGCTGTTTTGCTGGAAAAGGCAGAGAGCTACCTGGAAGCAGAACAGGCTTTTGGAAAAAAGAAAAAAAATACAGAGCGGCTGGAACGGGAGCAGGCAGAGGCGCGGCAGGATTTGGCGGAGGAATGCAGCCATTACCAGGCGTTGGAAAATGAACATAAGGTAGTGGAGGGAGAATACCGCAGCCTGCAGGAAAGCGATGCTGCAAAGCTAAAGGAGCAGGAGGAAAAGCTGCTGGCGGAGGAAGGGGAACAGCGCCGGCTCCTGCAGCAAAAGGAGGGGAAGGCCGACGCCAAAAAGGAAGAATTGCGGGAAAAGGAAATACAGTTAAAATCCCTGGCAGATGAAGCTGGGCAAATTTGGGGGGATGTGGAGGATTGTTTTGAAACGATAGGGGATTGCATGGCAGAAAGTTATTTCCCAGACTGGCAGTTTTTGATCCAGGACCTGCAAAAAGAGAAAGAAAAGCCTTATGATTTTTCCTTTCAGGAAGGCTTGCTGAAGGAGTATCAAAAACGGATCCGCGAAGGGATGGATGTATTAAAACAGGAGGCGGATATTAAGAAAAAATATGGGGACACCTTACAGGAAATGGATCTGAGAAAGGAAAACCGTGACGCGCGGGAAAAGGAATGGCGGCAATATGAAGGGATGGTGCAGGAGCAAAAGGGGGAGCTTACTGAACGTATCCATGTATGGTCTGGCCAGAATACGTGGATTCAATTGGATACGCTGGCTTTGCAGCAGATGGACAGGCAGATTGAAGCATTTCAATACGAGGATGATTATTCCGAAATCCGAGGCGCAGCAGATCAAAAACGGCAGGAAACCAAAGACAGGCTGTTAGACAAACGGAGCCTATTGGAGCGGGATTTCAAATTACAGGAGGCGGAGAAACAGCGGGTATCAGAGGAAATTGCTAAATTAGAGCAGGCAGAGGAGGTGGAGCCGGAACGGCCGGCAGAGGTTTTGCAAAACCGGGAGTTTTTGAAAACTCTGGGGATTCCAGTAGTGCCTTTTTATAGAGCAGTGGATTTTGACTCTGGATTGACCCAGAAGCAATGCAATTGCCTGGAGGCAGCATTATCCCAGATGGGGATTTTGGACGCGCTGATCCTGGATCCGGATTACAGGGAACAAATTTTGGAAATGGATCAAGAGGGATGTGACAGATACCTCTTTACAGATGCGCCGCGGCTGCAGAAAAGCTTAATGGAATTATTTACAGCAGAGAATGCTGACAGCGGCGACATTGTGCTCTATATGCAGGCACAAAATATACTTTCTGGAATTGGATATCCTATGGCTGGAAACAACTCCCAAAGGGATGCAATACCAGGGAAACCCATACAGAATACCTCTACCTGGGTGGATGAGGATGGGCATTACGGCATTGGCATATTAGAGGGTACGGTTTCTTCCCGTTATGTAGCAAAATTGATTGGAACCACTGCCAGGGAACAGCACCGCCTGTCATGCATTGCCCAGCTGAAAGAGGATCTGCAGGGCATAGAGGAAAAAATGGAGGGGCTTGCCGCTGCAATCCAGGCAGAAAACCTGCATTTGGAGGAATTACAGCAGGAATTTGCAGCATTTCCCCGCGTGGACGACCTGAAAGTGGCCCTGCGTGAAGCCAGCCGGGTCAGCCATTTACTTGAGCAGGCAGAGGAGGATGTGAAAAGGCAGCTAACCATTTTACAGGAATGGGAGCAAAAGCTCAAGGAAATACAGATCCAAGCACAGGAAACTTGTGGGAAAATCGGGTTACCGAACCGGCTGGATGCGTATCAGCAGGAATGGGATTCCTTAGAGGAATATTGGGAGGAATTTCGGTCTATGAAGGAGCTGCATGGGCAATATTTGAACCGTCTTACGCTGATAGAGGCCAGAAATGAACAGATTGAAGGGCTGTCTATGGATTTGGATGACCTGATGAGCGAGCAGTTCCGGATGAAACAGCGGCTGAAGGTATGCCAGGCCAGCCTGCACTCTGTCCGGGAGCAATTGCAGCTTACAGACTATGAAGCTGTCAGGGAACGGTTGGAGCGCTGCCGCAAACGGCTGAATACACTGGATGGGATACCCAGGGAGAAAGAAATTTCTATTGAAAGGCGGAGTAAGCTGGAGAAGGAAATTGAATATCATGAAGATAGATTGGAAGAGTGCCGAAAGGAGCAGCAGCAGGCAGATGCGCTCCGCAGTCAATGGTGCCTGGTATTTTCCAGTGAGTATGGGTTAGGATATGTGGCTTGTGATTTTATGGAAAATATGCATGGCAGCAATACACAAGCTTCTGAAAACCATACATTGCAGGCAACAGCTATGTCCGATATGTATGATATTGCCAAAAAGGTGCAGGAATCGCTGCATGGACAGCTTGGCTCTAAGACCCGTTATGATTTGCTTAGCGACCTGCAGAATGCCTACCATGAAAAAAGGGGCGTTTTAAGTGAATACCAGCTCATTATCCAAAATGGCATATTCGGGGAACTGGCACATTCGGATCTGGCGCATCTGCCATCGGAACGGGTAAGCCGTATTGACATTAAGGCAAAGTACAGAGGCGTGGATCTCCCCTTTTTAAAGCTGGTATCTCAGCTCCATGCGGATGTGGAAAACCTCAGCCACCTTCTCAGTGAAAAGGAGCGGGAGCTTTATGAGGATATCCTTTCCAATACCATCAGCAAGAAGATCCGTGCGAAAATCCATGAAAGCAACCGCTGGGTAGAGGCTATGAACCGCATGATGGAATCCATGGAAACATCCAGCGGATTGACTTTAAGCCTGAAATGGCAGCCAAAGAAGGCAGATAAGGAAGGTCAGCTGGATACGAAAGAGCTGGTGGCTCTGTTGCAGACAGATGCGGAAATCATGCGGCAGGAGGACATCGACAAAATCTCCGGGCATTTCCGAAGCTGCATCCGGGAGGCTCGGAAACTATCTAAGGAGGAATCAAACCTGCAATCCTTCCATGTGATCATGAGGGAAATACTGGACTACCGAAAATGGTTTGAGTTTCAGCTATATTTCCAGAAGGCCGGGGAGAAGAAAAAGGAGATGACAGACCGGATGTTCTTTACTTTTAGCGGCGGCGAAAAGGCGATGTCCATGTATGTGCCTCTTTTTTCTGCGGTTGTTGCGAAGTACAAGGGGGCAAATATGGATGCACCTAGGATTATTTCATTGGATGAGGCTTTTGCCGGGGTGGATGAAATGAATATTAAGGATATGTTCCGCTTGATGGTGCATTTAGAATTAAATTTTATTATTAACTCCCAGGTACTTTGGGGGGATTATGATACTGTGCCGAAACTGGCGATTTACCATTTGATCCGGCCGCTGAATGCAAAATGCGTGACAGTGATGAAATATGTTTGGAATGGGAAGGGGAAGGTATTATTGGAATAGGTTTTGTATATTTGGGTGGTGATTTTGCGGCCTGGACATCGGATGCAGAAGTGGAAAATAGCCTAAATGGCTTTATCAGATAATGGGGAAGGATGTTAATGCAAAAATAAGCGTGCAGACACGCTGGATTCTAACATATATTTATAGAAAGCGAACACACATATGCAAGACAAGAAGCAACTGGAAGAGGCTCTCTCCTATTTTCAGAAATATAGTGTATATGAGAAGCTTTTTTTCCTTATGAAACAAAAATATGCCAGCCTTGGGCGATTGGGCGGCACTTTTGAACTGCGTGGCTTAACACTGGAAGAACAAAATACACTTTCGGGCTTTATGGGCATAGATTTCGCCAAGGCAAGTGCTGTAAAGATTTCTTATGCAAAGCTCAAGGCCGCTTTAAGGAGAAGTAGATTTGGAATATTTACATGGGAAGAAATACTGACGGCATATTATGGGGTGCCTTTATCTATTAACAAAGAGGTGCGCCTGCTGCAAAAAGAGGAAAAAGACGCATTCCTGAAAAGCTGCCTGTCCATCTGCACAGAAAAAAATGTTAAAGCCTGGCTGACAGGCCTATTGTCAAACCAGGCAAATGGATACCGTATTATAGAAAAGCAATTTGCTTCTGACGCCAGAGCCCTGCTGAAATTACTGCATCATGTGATTGATGCATTGGAACATCTGCCTGTAAAATATTCCCAACGGCAATTACTGCCTGTCTTTTCAGCAGAAATAACTGGTAATCCACATTATTTTGACGATGGAACCTCCGCATGCAATTTGCTGCTAAATTATGGAACTTATCGGTTTGGCCAGGCAGATGCAAAATTATCCGGAATTGAACAGCGGGAATCTATCCTTTACCAAATGGGTATTATAAAAGACGACCTGTCCAACACTTGCCTGGCCTATGGCATAACAGGCAGAAAAGAAAATGGCTGCATCCATGAAGGGCTGCAGGGATT
This sequence comes from Lachnospiraceae bacterium, assembly GCA_910575035.1. Taxonomy (GTDB): domain Bacteria; phylum Bacillota; class Clostridia; order Lachnospirales; family Lachnospiraceae; genus Petralouisia. The sequence goes on along the minus strand of CAJTDL010000001.1, from coordinate 24,959 downwards.
TGCCAATGAGAGACAGGCTCTGCAGATCACACTGAACACCCTAAGCCAACTGACACAGCTTACTACCCTGGATGAGGCAAGACACCATAATTTCAGCACAGGCCGCCATGGCTCCCAAAATAATTGCCATAATATTGATACGAGCCATCAGAACTTTAAAATATATATTTTGGAAAATCCAGCCGTTTTTTCCTACTTAACAAAAAAATACCCATTGCAGGCTTTTTTATGCACTACTGGACAGTTAAAGCTTGCCAGTTATGCCGCAATGGATTTATTTCCAGAAACGTATACGTTCTATTATGCAGGGGATTTCGACCCGGAAGGCCTGCAGATTGCCCAGAGCCTAAAAAAACGCTATGGCAAACGCCTGATATTATGGAACTATACAAAAGAGCATTATAAGCAAGCCATGTCAGATTTGACAGTTCCCCCTCACAGGCTAAAAAAATTAGACAAAATTGATATCCCAGAACTGCTGGAAATCAAACAATGCCTATTAACAGAAACACGCGCCGCATACCAGGAACGGATGTTGGATACTTATATTGTAGAATAAAACTATATGCGCCCCAATATGCCAACACGCTTATATGCAGAAAATCTTTTCGCTTGCCAGTACCAGCAGGATACAGAAGCTTTTCCCTGCGGCTGTAACTTCGCAGAAAAGCCTCTGTATCCTGCGTCCTAGCTGTCACCCCCTACATATCTAAGCATGCACCCCCATCCCCTTAAAACATCAATCTACTGCCCACCCAGAAAGATAAGCCTCCTGCTCTGCCGTCAATTTATCAATACGCAGATCCATAGCTGCCAGCTTATACCTCCCAATCTCATCATCTATTAAATCCGGCACATTATAAACCTTGGTAACTAATTCTTCTTTATGCTGCACCAACCAATGCAAACTCAACGCCTGTACTGCAAATGACATATCCATAATCTCTGCTGGATGCCCCATGCCGCAGGCTAAGTTCACTAAACGCCCATCACCTAACACATTCAATGTACGCCCGTCCGGCAGCTCATAACCTACAATATTGTTACGGCGTGTCTCCTGCTTTACAGCCATTTTAGCCAAAGACGCCACATCCACTTCACAATCAAAATGCCCCGCATTGCACAGGATTACATTATCCTTCATCACTTCAAAGTGCCTTGGCACAATCACATCCTTACATCCTGTCACTGTCACGAAAATATCACCATACTTCGCCGCCTCATCCATTGGCATAATCTGGAACCCATCCATAGTAGCGTCCAACGCCTTAAATGGATCAATCTCTGTGACAATCACATTCGCGCCCATGCCTTTCGCCCGCATAGCCGTTCCTTTTCCGCACCAGCCATAGCCGGCAATTACCACTGTTTTTCCAGCAACAATCAAATTCGTGGTATCCATAATCGCAGTCCAAACGGATTGCCCTGTGCCATATTTATTATCATAATAATGCTTTGCCTTAGCATCGTTCACCGCCATCATTGGGCATGGGAGGACGCCTTCCCTTTCCCGCGCCTTTAAACGGAGGATCCCAGTCGTGGTTTCCTCACAGCCGCCAATTAATTGGTCTGCATACTCCTTGCAGCGGCCGCCCAGCAAATTAATCAGGTCGCCGCCATCATCTACGACTAAATGTGGGTGGCAAGCCAGTGTTTTCACTAACAGATCTTCATACTCCTGGGCAGAAACGCCTTTTATGCCAAAGGTTTCCACTCCCATTTCTGCTACGGCTGCTGCCACATCATCCTGTGTGGAAAGGGGGTTGCAGCCTGTTAAAAATACTTCTGCTCCGCCCTTTGCCAGAACTAATCCCAGATTAGCTGTTTTAGCCTCTAAATGGACAGATACGGCAATCCTAAGCCCTTTAAAAGGCTTTTCTTTTTCAAATTTCTTCTCAATCTCTGTCAAGGCTGGCATAAAAGAGCGGACCCATTCAATTTTTTTCCTTCCGGATGGCGCCAGTGAGGGATCTTTTACAATACTCATTTGAATTTCTCCTTTTCTAACTTTATAGATATTATTTTTTTGAACTAACCATATGATAGAAATATTGCCCTGAACCGTTGCTACAAAGAGCTTTAGGCTATAAATAGCACCACATTCGCTACAGGCACTGGTTTACAATTTTATTCACCTCATAATATACCCGTTCTGCGTCGATAGTGAGCAGTTGCCGATTTCGCATAACAAACCTGCCATTTACCATTACGCTCTCTACTTCGGAGCCATTGGCAGAATAGCAAAGGGAAGAAACAATATTATTGTTCGGGAACAATGAAGCTGCATGCAAATCTATAAAAATCAAATCTGCACATGCCTGCTCCGCAATCACACCCAGTTTCCCTTCCATAGACAGGGCTTTCGCCGCATTTAAAGTAGCCGCCTTAATTACGAATTGTGCAGGAGCCGCCGTAGAATCCTGGGCAATCCCCTTATGGATCAAAGAAAGCAGCCCCATTTCCCGGAACATATTCAAGGTGTTATTACTGGCTGTCCCATCTGTCCCAATACAAATATTAAGCCCTTTTTCTGCCATTTCATTGATGGGCGCAAAGCCATTGCCTAACTTTGCATTGCTGGCCGGATTTGTCACAATATTCGCCTGATGGCCATGCAGAATCTCTATATCATTCTGCTGCATTTTCACACAATGGGCTAAAATTGTATTTTTATCCAAAAATCCCAAGTCTGATAGGTATTTTACAGGAGTTTTTCCATATTTGTCAATAGCATTCTCTATTTCTGTCTGACTTTCTGACAAGTGGATCTGCTTTAGCATATTTAATTTTTCCGCTTCCTCTGCCACCTGTCCCAAAAGCTTCTCAGAACAGCTATAAATAGCATGGGGCGACAAAATAAATTTCGTCAGATCATTTTCATAGGCCTCCTTTTCCTCCAAGGCTTCTTTAAATCGGCTATAGCCATCCTGATACAAATCCTCCCCAACTAACCCTCTCCCAATAAACGCCCGAATTCCCGCCTGCTGAGCTGCCTTGGGGGACTGCCCATGAAACATATGCATATCTACAAAGCTGGTAGTCCCAGTCTGGATCATTTCCATACACCCCAACAAAGAGGACCAATAGGCCGCTTCCTGGGGGAGATGATCCTCCACTGGCATAACCCGCTGGAAAAGCCATTCGTTAAAATCCACATCATCTGCATAATTCCGCATAACCGTCATATATGCATGGGTATGCATATTAATCAGCCCTGGCATCACCAGCTTATCCTTGGCGTCTACAACTTGGTACTCCCTCTCATCTGTCATGTCAGATGGATCTGCCTGGTTCCCTCTATTTGCCCCTATCCCGCCAATCTTAACAATCTTATCCCCCTCAATATACAAATCCCTTTTCTCAGCTTGAAACCCATCTCCTGTATGAAACAAAAGATATCCGTTCTGAATTTTATATTTCATCTCACACACCTTCCTATTCCTTCAAAACCTATCCCGTCTTGCCTTCCTAGTCCTTCCAAAACCTGTCCTATCTTGTCTTCCTACTCACCCAAAAAGCCGATGCACTCCCGCACCGGCTTTCAGACCCATATTTTACTTCTTTTTATCCATAAACTGGGCATCCATATAATTCAATTTCGCCATGTTCTTATAATACTGATTCGCTGCCGCAGAACTGCTCCTTTTGACTTGAACTTTTTTATGTTCCTGCGAAAATCTTACTTCCACCATTCTGCGGTTGCGCACTTCTTCACTTTGGATAGATACAGATTTCTCCGTAACCTCTGCAATCAGCTTCTTCATAAGTAGGATTTCATCTTTATGCATTTGCTTTTCTGCTTCAATAACAGCCCTTACTCTGCTGTACAATTCCTCAAAGCCCTCATCCAGGAAATTAATCTGGTCTACCAAATCGCTTTTTTCCTGGATATTTTTCTCAAATGCATCCGCATCTAACTCATCCTGGCTTAAAATCTGATGCTGCTCTTTATTCATCTGAATAATGCCATCCAGAATCTTCGATTTTTTCTGAAGGCTCTGAATCATCACATTTAAATACTCATTTCCCATATCAGTTCGCCTTTTTGGTCTTGTTCCGTTCCATAACTTCCTTCCAGGTATCGCGCATGGTACGCAGGTGCTTCAGCACTTCCTCCAGGATTTCCTTATCTTTTTTCAGGTTTGCCTCCAGCAGGCGTTCCATCAGATAATTGTAAACATTCTCAAAATCCTTGGCTACCGGGTACTTATGATCCAGGGTTGACAGAAATTCTGCAATAATATTCTCTACTTTCGTAATATTAATATGCGCCTTTTCCACATTTTTCTCTTCAATTGCAACAATTGCAATGTTGCAGAACTTAATTGCCCCTTCATAAAGCATCAAAGTTAACTCAGCAGGGGATGCCGTTAAAATCTTATTTTTGGCATAAGCATCATATCCTCTGTTTGCTATCACCTTATATCCTCCTTATCAGCCGCCTAACAGTGAAGAAAGTGAATTTGTCTGAGACTGCAGTTTAGCCAATGCGGTTTCCATTGCGGAAAACTTCTTATAGTAGGCGTCTTCCATATCCTTTAATTTTTCTTCCCATTTCTTAATGGTCTTTGTATACTCATCATACTCGCTCTGCATCTGCTTGTCGTTGTATACCTTGTATGCACTGCTCAATGTAGGGCTGGCAGTCATTTTTTCATGTAAATCATCGTAAACGCTGGTGGCCAGCTGGGTAAAGAAGCTTGCTACTGCATCTGGATCTTCCTCAATCATTTTGCGAAGCTTATCTTCGTTGGCAGAAGAAACGGAATCATCTGGGTCATTGTCAATATGGTATGCATAAGACTCATTTTCAGCAGAACTAAAATAGCCTGCTGTCTTAATGCCAAAGGAAGAAAGGCTGTATTTCTTGCCATTTACTTCAAATGTCTTTGACATATTGGTGGACATCCCATTCAGGACAGAACGCAGGGTATCATCCCTTCGCAGGATGGAATCCTTGATCTTCTGTTCCCATTGCTCTACTTCCTTGTCAGAAAGCTCTGCCTTCTCATCGTCTGTCAAAGGCTCATAGCCTTTGGCTGCAGCGGCGTTGTAGCTTTTCTCCATGGCATTTACTACCTCATTGTATTCTTTGAGGAAGTCTTTGACCATATTGTAAATGCCGTCTACATCTGTAGAAGTCGTAATGGTCATGACGCTATCTGTCTTGCCTGTTGCAGTAATATTCAACCCATTAATCGAGAACGTATTGCTCTCGCCCTGGAAAAGTGCGCCATTCAATTCAATTTCAGCATTTGTTGCATCCTGCTTATTGGCAAAGGAATATTTTTTCTTATCAGCATCCGGAACAGTGGTGCCAAATGCCTCCTTATAATTATCCTCTGTTGCCAACCCCAGGCTGTTCAACATGTTAAATGTATTTGTATCTCCATTGTTTACTACAAACTTGAAATCATTTGATGTCCCGCTTTCTACAGAATTTAGGAAAAACCTCTGCTGCGTCGTATCAAAATTCGCAGTAACTCCCTGCTCACTCAAAACCTTTGTAAAGTCTCTGACCGTCATATCAGAAGTAACATTGATGCTCTTCCTCTCCCCGCCTACTTCAAGGGTTAAGGTTCCGCCGCTTACGCCTAAAGAAGATAAACTGGTATTCGCATCAATCTTGTCACTGGAGCCTGACATTGTCAGTTTGCTTCCTGTAAGGTATCCTGCTGTCGCAAGCTGATTTATTTTCAACGTCTGGGTGCCGTTAATCACGCCTGAGCCTGCGGTAACCGTAGCCTTGGTACTGTCGGACACTGTAGTGATTTTTTTATTGAAATTACCCACACGGCGCATATTGGACAAAGATTTGGTATAAAAATTGTAAATCTTCGTATTCATCTCTTTCCATGCATCTTGTTTCCAGGAAAGCTTGGTCTGCTCTTTTTTGTATTTATCCTGTTTGGTGCGGTATGCTGATACCAACTCCTGAACGATGGAATCTGTATCCAAACCTGAATTCAATCCAGTAATTCTAATTGGCATATATGATATCCCTCCTATCTATCCAAAATACTGCTGCATCTGCCATCGCGAAATGGCTACCTTCTCTCATCTACCATAATTCCTGCCAGTTCCCATACCTTGGCGATCATATCCAATGTCTGCTCTGGCGGGAACTCACGGAGCACTTCCTTGGTGCTCTTATCAACCACCTTAATCGTTACACGATTTGTTGCGTCATGAATCCCAAAAATCAGCTCGTTATTCTTTACCTTGCGGTTTACCTCATCCACTGCACGCTTGATTTGATTCATAGTGGCAGTGTCCTGGGCATCTGCTCCATTCTGTTTGTCTTCTTCGGATTTCGCAGTGTTTGTATTCGCCGAACTTATCACTGCAGCGTTGTCTGATACCGGCCTTCTCTCAGCCTGTACATCAGAACTAACTTCTGTCTCTTTTTTCGCAGCCAGCTCCGGCCCACTTCCCTGATAGACCGCAGTTGGTGTGTTTATTTTTCCAACCTCCATTGAAAATCACCTCCGTGTGAAACATTTCTTTTTGCTATTTTTCTACTAATATATATCGGCTGCCTGAGACGAAAATTTAGAACAACCGGCAAATTATCTGGACCCTTACAGGATCTCCTTCAGTGCTGTGATACTGTCTGCTGACAATGCCGCTTCGTTTTCTTTCTGAATCTGAAGATAAACCTCTTTACGGTAAACAGGGACTTCCTTGGGGGCGCTGATCCCGATCTTCACTTGGTCTCCGCGCAGCTCCAGGATACTGATTTCTATATCATTGTTAACAATGATGGATTCTCCCTTTTTTCTGGTCAATGCCAGCATCCTATTCACCTGCCTCTTCTTTTTTTGCCTTCAATATGTCATAAATCTTAAACTTTACAGGAAAATCATCCTCCACAATAATCTGGTGGCCTTTGCGCTCTTCAGAATTAATAATAAAAGGCGCCTTTAAATTTACGCTGAGCTGTGTAATATCCTCTGTAGCTGTAACAGACACCAGAATGTAGATATTCTCTTCATTCAGATTTCCCAAAGGCTTCAGCATCTCCTCTGCAATCCAGGGACGGTAGTCTTCCTTAATCAATAGCGGATCCATCACTGGAAGCGCAAAGGCTGGCTCATCCAAAGACTGCAGCCAGGAAATCCCTTTTGGGGTTCCATCCTCCTTCAAGTCTGAAATCAACGTGAATTGATTGCAGTCCGGGAAGCCAATAATCCCCTTTTCAAAAAAGATAATCTTTTCTTCTTCTATCTCTATCTCTCCAAATAACCTTGTGTTTAACTGCATTTTCTTCCTCCAGCTTCCGATTTCCCACAAGCCGCAGGGCAGTACAACCCTGCCCTACTGCAGCCTATAGCCAATTTTGCCTTACAGGTAACTCAACAGCGTCTGGCCGTTGGCCTTAGCTGACGCCTGCAGGGATGCCTGATATGCACTATAAGCCGCTGTAAACTCAATGATAATATCAGACAGTTCCTTATCCTCGTTCCGGGACTTCAGCTTCTCCAAGGTGGCCTGCTGATTGGACATGCGGTTCTCTGTCAGCTTCAGGCGGCTCTCCCTGCTTCCTAAGTCTGTCCGGGCAAGGACGATATCATTCTTGTATTTCTGGAAATTAGTCTCTCCCCTTCCAAATACCTTCTGCAGGTTGTCATCTGCATAAGAAGCTTCCTTTTCCGCTGCCTCCAGCCACTGTGCCAGGGCTGCCTGGGATTCCTCGTCAGCATATTGTGCCAGGGTCGTCATATTTTTTATCTGTTTTACCTTATCATGGGCTGCAATCGCAGCTTCTACAGCATTGGTCATCTCATCTACATCACGGCCAATGGAAGAGCTGAGCATATCGCTGGCCTGGGTATTTACTACAATATCCTGGTTAAAGGCAATGGTGAAATTAATCTCCTGGTTAGACTTGGTATACTCAATGGGGTGCTCTGGATCTGTAATATTCTTACAGTCGAAGTAATGCTCTGGGCGGAGTTCACCTTCAGCAAAGCCTGTTTTCGTATAGGTAATACTTAACTGGGTCTTGTTATTCCCCATATAGTTAGCAACATTCTTACCTAAAATCAACTCTCCAGTCTCTTTGAAGAAAATCACCTCATTGTCGCCTACTTTATAATCCTCATTTACCCAGTCATTATAAGATTTATTTGTTGTCACATTGGTATACATCTCCATACCTTCTACTGGGAAAGAGAGATCTGCCAAGCTATGCTTGTTCCCATTTGCGTCTATATAGCAAATATCATCCGCCGTAATATCCCCAAGCCCTTCATAGGACAGGCGAATCCGATTAACCGTGTATTCCTGCGGCATCTGATCCATCGAAACGCCTGGCAGCAGATCTTCCTTGGAACCCGGCACATCCACATAATTGCTGTAAAAACGCTTCTCATCAATGTTCTGGTAAGAAATAGGCTCTGTGATCTCATAGGCTATATCCTTCTCATCCTTCATAAAAGTAAGCTTGCTGTTCGTCTTATAGCCTGTGAACACCGTCCTGCCAATGCACTCTGCATTTCCCTCTGCATAGACCTGCTGGCGGAGGGACTGGAGATCCTTCAGGATAGAAGCCCTGTCTTCTTCTGTCAGTGTATCATGGGCGCCCTGCACGCATTTCCCATAAACATCCTCTAAAATCTTTTCCATATTGGTCAAAGCGCCCTCTGTCACTTCCATCCATGACTGGGCATCTGGTATATTACGTTCATAATATTGATTCAGCTCGCTTAGGTTGCTCCTCAGGCGAAGGGCACGAATGGCAATGACCGGATCCTCAGAAGGCCTTGAAATTTTCTTCTGGGAAGACATCTGGTTATTCAGCTTATCCACAGATATCTTATTATTGTTCATATTGTTCATGCTGTTTTTGCTGATCATACTATTTGTGACTCTCATTTAAATACCTCCTTATACGCCGGTTTCCAGGATCAGGCGGTCATACATCTCTGTCATAGTCTGAATAATCCTGGATGCAAGATTATATGCATTTTGAAATTTCATCATATCCAAGGCTTCTTCGTCCTCATCCACACCTGAAATAGACATTCTCCTAGTCTCAACAGTCTGTGAGATATTCTGATAATTCTTCAAAAAGAGCTTAGCTTTTTCTGTATCTACGGAATTGTCATTGATCAGGCACTTTAAGAAGGAATCAGCCCCCCCGCCCCGGAACATCACCACTTCGCTCTTCAAGCTCAGCATCTTGGTCACAAGCTCCTGGGTGGCTACCCCATCGTCCAAATCTTTCTTTTCTAAGGTTACCATTTTATTAGCATCCTTTGCCGTCTCGCCTGCCACAGCGAAATTGGCGGCTGTCAGCAGATAGTAGGAATCGTCATATACATTCATGCTGCCATTTTCCTGGTAGTTCTCAAAGGTATATTCTGTCCCATCTGCCGGGCTCTTAGCCACAAAGAAAGCGCCTCCGGGATTCCCATACATATCCACGCCCGACTTCTGGATTTCATTAAACTGTTTTGCAAATTCCCTCACAAAATTATTGAGCTGTGCCTGATAATAGGGGATTCCCATGGTATCAATATTCTGGCCTATAATCGCGCCCTTGCCACAAAGCTCTTCCCGCATTGACGTGGAAAGGGGCTTATTTAACTGAAATTGGTAAGTCTGTGTTGTAGCGTCATAGGAAAATCCTGTATAGTGGTATTCTGTATTATTGATGGTGATCACGCCTTCTGCTGGCATGGTCATGCTGTTGACGTCTGTAATGCTTGGATTAGAGATGGTAACAACATCCCCGCGGCCTCCTGGTTCAACCGACAGCACCCTTCCCTGGAACGCCTCCGCATTGTTGCCGTCACGTATGGCAAACAGCGCTTTCAGCCTGCCTTCAAAGCCTGAACCTGCCGCGCTGAAAGGCATATCCGTGTCAGACCAATAAAGGTCATAAAGACCTTCTGAATCGGACTGATTGACCTTCTTGTCCCGGGGTACATATTTCAGGGTATTATATTCAAAATTATCCACCAGGGTATGGCCGTTGATTTTTACCTGGTAATTGGTGGCTCCTGTATAGATATCTGGAAAGTTGCGGTTCGGCACCTCTGTCTCTACCACTTCCACAGATACACGCTCAGACAGCTGGTCGATCAGCAAGGCCCGCTTATCCCGCAGTTCATTGGCGTTTGTCCCCTGCAGTTCGATCACATTAATCTGCTTGTTCAGCAGGGCAATTTTCTGTGCAATGCTGTTAATATCCTCTACCTGTGCCGTAATTTCCTCATTCAAATCGTTCTGGATCTGGGTAAGGCCTGCGCTCATACTGGTAAAAAAGCTGGTAAAATTCTGGCTAGCCCCAATAAAAGCCTTCCTGGAATCCAGGCTCTCCGGCGTCCCCTTCAAAGTCTCCAGGGCAGCAAACATTTCATTTAAGATGGTCGCAAAGCCTTTGGCTCCATCTTCATCCAGCAAATAATCCTCAATCTGTTCCATATAGTAGTATTCTGCCTCATACCGCCCTACCTTGGCATTGATGCCCCAGTATTTCACATCATAGTAAAAATCACGCTTCTGGATAATTTCTGGGGTAGTAACACCGGTTCCTACCATGCCGTATTTTTGGTTTGTCCGCATAGGGTCAGCGGCCAAATGGACAGCCTCCTGCCTGGAGTAGCCCTTTGTATTGACATTTGATATATTATTGGCAATTGTGTTGGTCGCCACATGGAAGGAATTTAAGGCAGAACCTGCAATTGTCAATCCGAAAAAAGTTGATGGCATATTCTCCTCCTAACACATTCTGTTCTACAGCCGGGTCACCAGATGCTCCAGCATCTCTGAAACCACATTGATAAACCGGCTTGCCGCATTATATGCACTCTGGTATTTGATCATATTGCTCAGCTCTTCATCTGAAGAAACGCCAAACACCTGCTGCCTGTTGTTGTCGATGCTGGCCACCTCAGTAGTAAGGCTGCTGGCCAAACCGTTATAGACAGATCCCTTTGTAGAAAGCTCTATAATCATCCGCTCATAATATCCCATAAAGTTACAGGGCGCTATATTATTGGGGTTGACGATCTGATTCTTCTTTTCCCAAGCAGCCACCATCTTTTCTGCAATCTCTCCCCATGCCGGCTCCCCATTCTGGTGCAAATGCGGGAACCGTGATTCCTCTTCCACCAAATCCGGGTTAATCATAAGGCCTTCAATGCAGTACATCTTAGCAGTGTCTGTAGGATCCTCTTCATTGTACACATAATACATGGTGCCGTCAGTAGCCTGTACCTTTGTATAACGGTCGCAGCCCCTCCTTACAAACAATTCCTGGCCTGGCTTCTGGCCGTCCGCGCCAATGCAGGCATTTTCCTCATCCCATACCCTTGCATTCGTGTAAACCGTGCCGTCCATGCCTGTAAAGCTCACTACCTTGGTAGGGCTTAAGACGTCATTGATCGCCGTCACAATATTATGCACCAGCTGATCCAGCTCTGCCTGGCCCTCCATCATAATAGACATGCCCACACCGTCATTAAAAGCCGTTGCTGAAAGGCCGCTGACATCCTTATAAGTCGCCGCCTTGTCACCCCGAGCCAGCACCAGGGCTTTCAAACGTCCAATATCTGTATTTAATTCAGAAGAAATATCCACTGTAAAATTAAATACGTCCGTATATTGGCCGCGCCCTATATCTGATAACTGAGGCCAAATAGGGTTCACAAAGCCTGTCAGAGGATCTTTCATCCCCTGGATCTCATACATATGCAATTCGTCTACAAATTCCACGTTTTCAAACTTCACCCGCACAGAACCATCTATATTTTCTGAGAAATCAACCTTTCCCAAGGCAGATAGCTCATCCAGCGCATTGTCACGCTCATCCCGCAATGTCATAGCTGTTTCTATGCCGCCGGATTCCACACGGACAATCTCTTTATTCAGATCCAGGATTTTCTTCCCAAGCTCATTGACCCGGTCAATGCTCTCCTTGATCTGAATATTGACCTTGTCCTGATATTCCTTCATGTCACCGTACATTTCTGTGACACGCTGTAAAAACAGCGTACTTTTCGAAATGATCAGATTTTGATGCACTTCCACTTCCGGCCCTTTCGCCATCTCATGAAAAGAGTTAATCAGGTTTGTCAATGTATCCTGAAAAGCTTCTCCTTCTAGCTCCTGGAAAACATCAATCAATCCGTCTGCCACTTCACCGCTGGCTTCATAAAATGCCTGCCGGCCATTCTCTGTGCGGTAATACCGATCCAAAAAATAATCCCTGGTATGCACTACGTCAGCAATGTTCAGGCCCATGCCTGTCTGCTGTTTGCTAATTGCGGACTGGCCAAGGTTTAAATACTCCCGATCCGAAAAAAGCACCTGCTGCCTGACATATCCCTTAGTATCGACATTTGCAAGGTTATTCGCCGTTGTATTCAAGGCGTTCTGGCTGTTCTGCAGGCCAGAGGCGCCAATATACAGGCTTCCCATTCCATTTGCCATATTCTTTAACCATTCCTTTCACTATTTGTACAGGCATTGACAAGATGTGAAAGAAATCCGTTTCATATTCAACCTTGTTTTCCGCCTAAAATTAAGCGCAACGCGCCATTGTATGCTATAATGCCCTCCCTGGCGTATTGCGCAAATTATTTGCTGTAAAACATATATAAATTACATAACTAAACTCCACTACTATTACCATGCCCCGGCCTGGCTGCTACTGTTTGGCGTCAAAGCCGCCAGCACCTAGGATATCGCCTGTATTATTGGCACGTTTGTCATAATTGGCAGTCGTCGGCGCCTGGCGCATGCTTTTGAAAAGAGTCAGGTCAAACTCCGTCATTTCTATGGCATGCTGCAACAAAGACTCATTCTGCTCATTGAGCCGTGCCATCTGGTTCAGGGTATCCCGCAGCTTTTGCTTGATATCTTTTAGTTTCTGCTGCTCCTGCGGCTGCTTACTTAAAAATGCTATCATATTAGTGACCGTCAGATCACTGGGGTCTTTACTAAGTACGATAGACATATCATTGACAATCTCTTCTCTTTTCTTTTCCAAATTGATCAGGGTTCCGGTTATCTCCTGCTCCTGTTCTGTAATCTTATCCAAAGCGGGGACGTTCCCATCAATAATGACTTGCGTCTTTTGACGGGACAGCTCCACCAGGCGCTCGTATTCCCCGTTTTCTTTTTCTAATATATCCATAAAATTTTCCATTAAACTAGCCATCTGGAAACCTCATTTCTATATGATTACTGGGAAGTGATTATCTATAAGCCTCGTACTTCTCAATCAATTTGGCAGCAAAATCTCCTGGCTCTACCTTATAACTCCCAGAAGCAATACTGTTTTTCAATGGCGCAACCCTATCTTCCCTGATATCCGGTGTTTCTGCCACGGCTTGTTTTGCGATCTGATAATCGTATCCCCTACTGGAAATCTGCACCTGATCCCGCCAATCCGTGCTTGCGGCGCTCTTGGCTTTGGAAGGCCTGGTGCTGTTGTAAGTCTGTATAATCTGGTTATATGCTTCTATACGCATAAGGGGCATCTCCTTTCTTAATATCAGTGTGATCCGCTGTGTCTTCAACTGATATTGCATTTTCTGACTTGCTGTATAGTTTATTTATCGGTTGTTTAGTGGGAAACTTTAGAAAATTGGGGAATTTATATGGACGCAAAAAGCCGCTCCATCCATGGAAATCCATTTCTAAAATTTAAAAACGAATCTCCTTAGACAAATCGGCTTTCCCATAAAAATTATATTTGCTATCTGCCTTTCATCCTATGCCAACTTCCTGAAAAGCGGGCAACAGCCCCTTACTTCACATGATTCCCCACTTTTTTCTTGGATATTACTAAATATGCGCCTGTCAGGAATACGCCTGCGCAAAGAAGGTACCTGGCATCAAAAGGCACGCCTGTTTTAGGTGTTGCGCTGCCAACCTGGGCAGTCCCTACACTGCGGGACGCGGAAGTTGTCGTCCTTCCACCTGTGCCAGTTTGGGTTGTTCCACCTGTGCCTGTTGAATTACTGCTGCCTGGTTTTTTTGTATTATTTCCAGTATTGTTGGGGGTCGTTGGGTCATTCTTCCCTGGATCCGGATCATCCTTCCCTGGATCCGGATCATCCTTCCCTGGATCCGGATCATCCTTCCCTGGATCCGGATCATCCTTCCCTGGATCATCATCCCCGTCATCGTCCAAAGGCCGGAAAATATATCCATTATCATCTGCAAACTGCTCTGCCTGGGAATTTTTATAGCCATAAATCACATCTGGTGTCCAAGATGACTGGGAACCAATAGAGGTAACGCTTTTGGGAATACGCACAGAAGCGATACCGCTTCCTGTAAAAGCGTCAGCCTCAATCGTCGTTACTGAATCGTCTGGGATAGTCAGGTCATATACATAAGGGCAATCCTTGAATGCCGCCGCCCCAATGGTAGTAATGCTGGGAGAAAGCTCCAATGAGGACTTGCCAACCGGGCAGTAAATCAACTGGGTCAGGGATGCATTGTAAACTGCACCGTCATGGGAGGCATAACTGCCATTCCCGCTTTCTACGTTAATCTCTGCCAAATTGTTGCATCCGCTGAAAGCGCTCATGTCCATAGAGGAAACAGAAGCAGGGATGGTAATGCTGCTCATGCCGCTGCAATTTCCAAAGGCCTGAGAGCCGATACTTGAGACAGAACCCGGAATGTTAACGCCAGACAGGCTGCTGCATCCATATAGGGTCAACTCTGGGATAGAGGACATACTCTCGGAAAGGGTGACTGATGTAAGGCCGCTGCACCCTGCCAATACGCCGCTTCCCATGGAAGTCACTGAAGATGGGATGGCAATGGAGCCAAGGCCGGTACAATTATTAAAAGCGCTGCTCCCAATTTCAGATACTGTGGAGGGAAGCGCCAGGGAAGTAAGGCTGCTGCACCCATTAAACGCCTGTGCGCCAATAAAGGTAACGCCTTCCGGAATCGCTACGGAAGCCAGGCTGCTGCATCCGTCAAAGGTTTCCGTAGGAATAGAAGTCATGGCCGGAAGCTCCACATAACCCAAAGAACTGCATCCGTAGAACACGCCGCCGCCAAGGCTTACAGAACCGCCAAAAGTAACGCTTCCCAGACCCGTGCAGCCAGAAAAGGCATAATTGCCTACGCTGGTCACATTTGCAGGGATCGTCACACTGGAAATGCTTCCATTTCCAGCAAAAGCATTGTCAGCAATGGCTGTGGCTGTGGAGGGAATTGCAATATTCCCGCCTGGGCCTGTGTAACCAGTGACTACGGTTCCTTCCATGGTAAAATCTGTCAAATCTGTAGCCTTTACAGTCTGTGTAGGATATAAGGCAAAGGCTACGGCTAAAATCAATATTAAATTGAACCATTTGCCAAATCGTTTTTTCATTCTCTTTTCCTCCTTGTTTCAATCCACTTTACTGCGGGGAGAGCTTTTTCGCTACCAAGAACAGCCTTCCGTCCTGTGTATAATTGTTGCAGGTGGAAAGGGTCAGGAGCTTATCCCCATAGGATATATCCAGCTTTCCGCCTAAAACATTCATACCTTGAATCCGTTCTAGATAGAGCTGAAAGGCCTCTTCGCTTCCTGCGTTGATAAAATCATAATATTGGAAGTCATTTTCCCCTCCAGCAGCTACTTTTGACAGACATACGGCTACAATTTCATACTCTGCTCTCTCATAAATCGTATTAAAGGTAACGGCTTTATGCTCTTTCCAGTAGGCTGCGTCCAGGTACTGTTCCAATCCTCCGAACATCAAGCCGCTTTTCATGTTGTGCCCATAGATAATCAAATTGTCATCCGGGCTTTGGATGTTGTTTCTGGCATCTAGGAAAATAGAGCCATTGATATCCTTCCCTCCATCATAGTCATGATCCAGATAGAACTCACTGTTCTCCGGCACAGGCTGCAGGACGGGATAATCAATGCCAGTCCCTTCGATGGTAATCCATCCGGAAAAATCTGAATTTCTCTGGTACAGCTTCTGGAATTCCGGGAGGATTTCTGTACCTTCTTCCTCCAGCCCCACACTGTGCACTTCATTGTTCACTGTCTCTGTCTGCACCAGCAGAGGCTCATCCTCTCCGCTGTCCGAGCGCAATGCCTCAATCACTTTGGTGGACAGCCAGTCGGAAGCTGCAGAAATATCCTGCTCACTTTTTAGCCGTTCCATTTCCCTGACCTTCTGCTGGTCATGATACTCACTCCCAAAGAATATTAAGAAGCAGACAATGGCGCCTGCCATGCAGATTGTCCCTACCACCTGGCCAGGGGACAATTGCTGCAGCCGACGAGTGAACCGCCTGGCGACGGATGTCCTGGAGAGGGATTTATAATCTTCCACCATCATATCCGATAGGTAGAGGAGGTAGTCATTCCCTACTACCTCGCTCCTAAAATGGATCTTACCCTCCCGGATCAGTGTATAGAGCCGTTCCGCCACTCCAGTTTCATTGATATCCATTTTTCTTGAAATTTCCCGGATTTTATCAATATCATCCAGCGCTTCCTGATACTCTTTGTAGGAATCAAATTGAAATTTGCCAATGCAATAAATCTTGCCCATAATGGTATCAACTCCCTTTCTTCCCTGCTGGTTCTGGCTTGCCAGAACGGCAGATATTTTTCATAACTATCATCCTCTGCTATTTCTTTGTGGTTACAGATTTCGCAGATGAATAGCCGCTGAAATAATTTTTGCTGCTGACTTTGCGGTAGGTACGGATCTTATAGAAATACTTCCTTCCGCCTTTTGCGCTCTTATCTGTATAGGACGTTTTTGTAGTTGTTGCTATCCGTTTGTATGTGCCGTTTTTGGATGTGGCTCTGTATACCTGATAGCCGGTTGCTTTTGATACCTTGCCCCATTTGATCACGGCCTGCTTGGATTTCTTGGAAACAACGCTCTTTATCTTCGCAGCTTGAGGGGCTGTAGTCCCTTTCACTGTGGTAAACGGCCCATAATAATACTGCCCATCGTCTATAACAAATGCCCTTACACGGTAGTTTGCAGTAGTAGCTGCCTTTAGCTTATTCACTTTCAGGCTGGTGGCTGCGCTTCGTTCCACTCTTCCTGCCGGCCGGTTATCTGAATTGTAAACCTCATATCCGCTGACAACCGGGTTGCTCTTCCAGGAGAATGTCAGGCTGGCGGAACCATAACCGGAAACCTTTACGCCGCTAAGCTTAGGAACCAGAATATTAAAGCTTACTGTCTGAGCCCCAGTATAATTGCCCATACCTCTGACGATCACACTGGCTTTTCCAGGCGTCTTGCTGTTTACATATACCAGGGTGTAGTCTGTATCTGCCGTCAGGGCTATGCTGCCATCTGCCGACTGTACCTGTACGGCTGGATGGATTTCCTGGCCATTGTATGTCTGGTCTGCAATGGCAGATACCTGTGCCCTTGCAATCTGCATTGGGCGGATTTGGAAAGTCTGCACCTTCTCGCCTTTGTAACGGTCCATACCTGTGATAACCACAGACGCAGTTCCAGCATTGATATTATCCCGATAGCTTACAGAATAATCCACGCCTTCTGTCAGGACATTTCCATGATCTTCTACCCGCACGACTACAGGCCTGATTTCCTCCCCTGTATAAGGATATGCCTCTGCTACGCCAACAACAATGGTGTCTTCGCTAAAATTGCGTTCCCTGCTGATTTCAAATGTAACCGTCTTTGTCCCTATGTAGGATTTTTCACCTGCACGGGCGCTTGCCCCTGTTCCTGTCAGGACAATGCTTCCTGTTCCTTCTTCTATATTTTCACCATACTCAATGGTATAGTCTGTTCCTTCCAACAGCTCTTCCCCTGCAAAACTTACATTTGGCACTGGGCGGATCTGCTGTCCTGTATATTCCTGGATGGGGATCTCTGCTACTGTGGCATCCTTCAAATCTCCTACAATTCTAAACTGCGTCTGCAGCACGCCTATATAATTCCCAGTACCAATTACCGTAGCCGTTGCAATCCCAACCGCCACATTTCCGCTGCAGTTTACAGAATAGTCTTTTCCTTCTTCCAATGAAACGCTGCTGTTTGCCCCATTGCGGAATGCAAGCTGAATCTCTGGCTTCACGCTGCGGCCTGTAAAGATCTGATCCGCTGCACTGAGAACCATATTGGGATCTGGGTTATCCGGCGTTCCAATATTCTTCGGCAGGATTGTAAAGCTCTTTGTGGCAGCATCAATATCTGCAAAGCTGTTCAATCCAATAACCCTTACAGTTCCGGTACCCACATCCGTGTTGCCTTCCCCATATTCCACTCTGTAATCCTTGCCTTCTGTTACAGGAATCGTGATCTCCTCACCATGGAAGGATACCTGAATCTCCGGCTCAAACTTAAAGGTATTATAAGTCTGGTCTGGGATATCCTCAATAATGAAATCCCCTTCTGGAGGCACAATCAAAAATGCCACTTTACGGCTTCCTGTATAATTGCCAATTCCCTTAATCTCTGCATAGCCAGTTCCTGGCTCAAGATTCTCAGAATACTCACCTATTTCATAATCCACATTTTCTTCTAATACGGTTCCATCCAAAGCAGTGACGCTGAATGTCGTCTCTACCGGATCGCCTGTATAGAACACATTACTGCCTGTAATCACAATATCTTCATTTTCTTCTGCAAAGCTCTCTGGCTCAATGGTAAATGTAGCCGTCACCTCACCGCCATAAGCCCCTTTTCCGGTAATTGTAATGGTAGGCGCTGTTTCTCCGCTGTCTGCTGTCGCCGGAAGTATATTGTTGGCATAAGCAACATCATAATCCACGCCTTCTGTCAAGGTGATCAGCTGGTTATTTTCATTGCGGAAGGAAACTGATACTCCCGGCCGTTTTTCTGTCCTGCTGAATACCTGCGGCTGGCTGTCAACAGTGAGCTCCATATTTTCAATGGAACGCGGTATAATATTAAATTCAAACCATTTCTCGCCTGTATAGTTCGTGCCTTCAATACCGCGGATCAATACCCTGGCCTTTGCGTCCTCTGTGGAGATATCTGTATTGTTCTCATAACGCACAACCTCATAATCCCTGGACGGCACCATAATGCTCAGACGATTGCGGATAATCATTTCCGGTGTAATCGGCTCGCCAGTGTAAATATAGGCATTTTCATGTTCCTCATCGTTAATGCTGTTGCGGAACTCTGCTGTTACATGGTTCTCCGTATCTTCAGACAGGTTCATTGGGGTGATCGTGTAATGGATCTCAATTTCTCCCATGTAATAGTCTTTTCCACGGATGCGGATATAAGCTGCGTCTTTCTCCCCTACATCGGTATTATTAGCCTCTTCTATAATCTCATAGTCTACGCCCATCTGCAATTCCTTGGGCTCACTCTCCAATTCGCAATAAACGCCAGACCAATCCTCAAAAACCATATCTGGATACACTTTTTCGCCTGCGCCGTAGGGAGCTTCAAATTCATCTGGATCCACACCCTTAGACCTTAGAATAATGTAAGGTGGATTGGACACGCGCCCAGCTTCCAAGTCTGCCATAATCTTAAAGGTTTTTTCTGCTGTCCCCGCATAATTGCTTTCTGGAACGGCTGTAACAGTAACTTTTCCTTCGCCAATCCTGATATTGTCCTTTGCCTCGCCATAGGAAACAGAATAATCTGTGCCTGGTACTAAAACTACCTTATCTGCACTCCCACCTTTGCTCCATGTAACAGCATCTTCTGCCAACTCCGGACGGATTGGATCGCCAGTATATGCGTAAATTTCTTCCACACCTGCAATTTCTATTGTAGCATCTGAAATCTCTCTCGGATTAATCTGAAAACGCAGTTTAAATTCCCCATAGTAATTGCCTACATAATTCCCTTCCTCATCCTTACGGGCAGAAACAGTAGCTTCTGGATGAAGACGTTCCCGCTCGCCTGTTGATCCCAGGACATATGTATAAACATCTACATTGTTCACTGCTGTAACTTCATAATCATAAACACCATCACCTGTGCCACGTGTAAGATTCGTACCAGCATAAGCCCCTAAATAGGAAAGTACCAGATCTGGCACCTGAGCCTCTCCATTGTATTCATAGCCCTCTTCCACAAGGCCGCTCATGGTTAAAAGCTTATCCTCGCCCTCTGCAGCCGCCTCAGCAATATCCCTTTGCTTCACCTGGAATGCTACTGGCTCTGCACTGTTAAGGTAATTTCCATTTTCTACTGCCGAAATCACAACAGATGCTGCTTTTTCTGTACCTGAAGTTGCGTTCTCATTTCCCTGATATTCTATCTTATAATCTGTATTGGCAACCAGGGTAAGCGCTTCTTTTGTGCCATCTGTATAATGGATCGTATAAATCACCGTTGGCTCTGGGCAGTTGGTAGTCTGCCCATTCCGTTCAGGCGTATAAGTCCAGTCATCTACAGTAACTTCCGTATTTTCCCCTGATAGGTCGCCCCGAATCTGGAATTCCTTGGTAATAGTTCCTTCAAAGTTACCTATACCAGTAATCGTAATGGTTGCAGTACCAATGGTTGTATTTGTAAGTTCTCCGTCCTTCTCATAGGATATAGTAAACTCATCTTCGGTAAGTTCCCTTGGCTCCCCTGGCGTACCATCCATAGCAACTGGTGTATACATTACTTTGAGCCCAGACTGAATGACTGCATCTCCATCCATAACGGCTTTCCCAGTATACCCATATGCCTCCGGATCCTTTACCGCATCCAAAATAACATCTTCCACACCCTGGATTTCAATCTTATCCCTTGCATAAGAAGCGCTAATATCATATGGCTTAATCTCATAATCCTGTTCTGTAGAGCCTTTGTAATATTGGTCGTCGCCTGTAATCTGTACGGTATAATTCCCTACATTTACAGGAACGATGGCTGTTTCTAATGCGCCCTTCTGGAAGAAATCAAAAGTATAATCACCGCCCGTGCCTGCAAGCAGTGTGTCTCCATTATGCGTAATGGACGGCTGTGGCATAATGCCCTCTTCTAAGCCAGAATAAATATAGCTTTCATTGATACCAGTAATTATATATTTATTTGCTGCCAGATCATCACTTCCATCTAAATACAATGGGCGGATTTCAAATTCTGCAGCATCTATCTCTCCATAATAATCACCAATTCCCACAATCCAGACTTTGGCTTTGTGATTCTCATCTGTAACATTTATATTATCTTCACATCTTTCAATCCTGAAATCTGTATTCAGCCTTAATGCATCTGGATATTCTGCAAACTTGATCTCTGTATTCTCTGGTATGATCTCTTTTCTGGTATAAACCTGTGTTGGGATATTGATTTTTGTAAATCCATTTGTCTGGCTGTAATCCTCCAGATTACCTTTTACTTTAAACTGAACCGTCTTGCTCCCAGTAAAGTTACCCTGGCCTGTGATCGTCGCCTGCGCAGTCCCCACTTCACAGTTATTGCTAAATGTAACGGTATAATCTGCATCCTCCCCTTCTACAAGGGCAGTGCTGTCCATTCCAGAGCCTTCTCCACCGAATGAAACCTGCAGCTTCGGCTCTTTGTCTGTGCCGTCATATCGATAATATAATTGATCCAAAGGATCATTGATAAAATCATACTCAATTGCATCTGGCCCATCCGTGCTCTTCACTTCCAGAAAATTTCCCACAGAGATGTTCCTTCTATTAATATTAAAAGTTACTGTGGTCTCACCTTCGTAATTATTCTTACCAGTAATTGTAACCGTCCCAGCATTTGTACCCACCTGGATATTCTCTCCATAGCTGATATCATAATTATCTGGGTTTACCGCAACGTTATTCAGGGTAATCGTAACTTCTGGCATAAGCTGATTCCCTGTATAGTCCAAGGAATTTGGAACGGTAATCCTGGTTCCATCTGTAATGGCACGCCTTACAATCTCAAATGTTGTTCCGACGTTTCCCACATAATTTCCTATACCACTAATATTGATCGAAGCCACCCCAACATTTGTCTGGTTCTCATAAACAACGTTATAATCTGTGCCCCTGGTAAGATTCCTGTTATTATTCAGCCGCACATTAAAACTTGGCTCAATGGGGTTTCCTGTGAACTTCTGCGTTTCTGCCAACCCAACAAAAGTAATATTGTCACTTGTCAGCTCTTGCGGATTGATCACAAACGTCCTGGTAACTGTCCCTATAAAGTTGCCTACACCTGTAGCCATCACAGTAGCTGTGCCTGCATTCGTATTATTCGTGTAAGATAGGTTGAAATCGGTATATTCTTTCAAAGTGTCATCTTTATACTGAACCACCAGTTTAGGGCTAAATGCTGATCCAGTGTATGTATAGCCATCAATTGGAACATCCGATGCCAGTTCTACATGAATATCTGAGTCGTTAAAATTTCTGGCTGCAATGTCAAAAGCCATATCAACATAGCCTGGCTGCAGCTGCCCGCCGTCAACCGCTTTGATTCTTACTGTATGTTTTCCAGCAGTTACATAACTGTCATTATTCAGTCTCTCAACTGTGAAATCTTTACCTATTTCATACTTGTCACCAGTTTCACCGACTGTTATCTCCAGTTTGCCAAGCTGATCTGAGCCATCGTATACACATGCGCTGTCATCAATATGTATGATTTCAGGTGTTAGCTTTGCCGCCACAATATTAAAAGGTATTTCCAAATCCCCTGAATATTCTTCCTGACCACGTACTGTTACATAAGCCTTTGTGCTGTCTGTAGAAATGGTTGTATTATTGCGGTAACTTACCACAGAATACTTATTGCTTGGAATAGGTCTGTCCTTATAATCTGGGTCAATTAACACAATGTCATCTACCCCAGGTGTCACAGCGACTCCACTACCCTTAAATGGCTGATCTTCAACTGTTCCTGCAACAAATAAAGAACTGTCATAATTCCCGCCGCCTATGTTCTTTCTAATCGTAAATGTATTCGTTGCCGTAAGCCCCCTGTACTCCCCTTCCGTTACCGTAACCATAATCTGTGCTTCTGTTGTTGCATTACGATTATTGTTATAGCTAACCTTATACTGACTTGCTGGAATAGGATTTGAATCACCTTCATACTGCACAGTGAATTGCGCTTCTGGTATCACTATCTCTTTTCCTGTATACCCAAACGTAGGAGTGCTTGATGATGTAAAGTTAAGGGATAACTTTTTGGCATCATACCTTTTAATTGTAAATGTGACATCCCTAGTCCCTGTATAGTTATTACATCCTACAATATGAACCTTAGCTTCCTGCGTGTCAGCTGTATCCTCCCCACCTATTGCATTAGACTCATAAGTATAAGTATAATCCACATTAGCGCCAGGATTTATACTTGTGCTACCAGTTAGGGTTCTCTGCCCATCTATCACAGAGACATCTGTCTGGATATTACTGCCTGCCTGTGTCACACTGACATCTCTAGCATTTGCAGTAATTCCCCCATCGTCTATACTTTTGGGAGCAATGGCAAACCTTCCGGTTGCCGTCCCATCATAATCACCTTTGCCTGTAATTGTAACGGTTCCTCCATCACGGACATTGGTATTCTCACCATACGCCGTAATTTCATAATCATCTGATCCAATAATCTCATCATTAAGGTTATAAACCTTGATATTCTCTTTGGCAGGCTGTATCTGCCCCCCCGTATAAGTATAAGTCCCATTAACTTCAACATGGTCAATGGTATGTTCTGCATCTGCCGCACGCACAGTAAAGCCGGACAAATCCACCATCCCGGCTATCATGCAGACGCTTAAAACCCACGCCAATATTCTTCTGGCAACATTTTTTTGCATAGTCTGTTCCTCCCATTTCATCCATTTGCTGTAACGATATTATAATACTTTTTCGGCATATTCCACAAAAATACTTATACTCATTCTGTATTTTCATATGTCAAAATATGCTTCCCATTCCCCATAAGATACCACTTATACTACATCAGGGAAGGTGCTCTTTTGTTTTCTTCCTTTTCATCTTTATCAAGTATATCACATAAATTTTTACAATACAATTCTTTCTGCAAATTTCTATATGAATCAATTTGCCTTCCAGCCTTCCTTTCTCAATATTTTCCTGATCCCGCATTAATAATGTCATATACTCGTGCCTCCGTTTTCCCTTCCGAATTCAGGAATATCTTTACAGTCCCATCATCCAACGCAATTCTGCTTTCTCCCCAATCATTCTTTCTTCTGCCTTATACGTTCTTTATTCTAAGGAATGGTATTCCTGATAGTCAATCCTACTCCTTATAATCATTATACATACACCCGCCCCAAAATACAACCATACCTGGCCATAAAACAAAAAAACCATAAATACCGCTACTGCGATACCTATGGATTCCAATGTTATAAAAGTAAAGTAAAAAATTGCGGGGGCAAGATTTGAACTTGCGACCTTCGGGTTATGAGCCCGACGAGCTTCCAGACTGCTCCACCCCGCGCTATATAAATTGGATAAAAAATCATCCGAATGGATGGAGAAGGATTCGAACCTTCGAAGGCGTCGCCAACAGATTTACAGTCTGCCCCCTTTGGCCACTCGGGAATCCATCCATAATAAATACTACTCAGAGCCGATGATCGGACTCGAACCGATAACCTGCTGATTACAAATCAGCTGCTCTGCCAATTGAGCCACATCGGCTTATGCATGATTTTACATGAATAATGGGACCTATAGGGCTCGAACCTATGACCCTCTGCTTGTAAGGCAGATGCTCTCCCAGCTGAGCTAAGATCCCATATTTGTTTTTACGCTTTTGCACAAAACAAAATATTCGTCAAGTGCTCTATGCGACGACCCAGAAGGGACTCGAACCCTCGACCTCCGCCGTGACAGGGCGGCGCTCTAACCAACTGAGCCACTAGGCCACTTATACAAGTATACCAAATTATTTGGCTTTTGTAAAGCCTTAATTTCATATACCTTCAAAAACCCATACAGAAACTGGCATACTGCCAGGCACCATCCCTTACGCCTTTCCTTCCCTTGGTCAAGCCCTCGACCTATTAGTGGCAGTCAG